>JADQBJ010000046.1:0-121392 GCA_016278675.1 Desulfobulbaceae bacterium
GGGCACAACTTGGGCACAAAATTAAAAATTAGGTTTTTGCGACCTTGTCAAAATTAGCCAAAAATACTTCTCTCTCAGGCAGGTCATCAAGAATTCGGAATGACGCCGTAATTTCCCTACAGGGGTGAGCAGCAGATGAACGTTTATGACAAAATAGTCATCACCCAGATCCATGACTCAGGAATATACAACATCCATCCATTCCTTCAGGATGCCCCCGCTTCTAAAGATCTGACGGCATCTATAAAGGCCTCCGGGCTTTTGTCTCCTCCAGTTTTATTGCAGCGGATACAAGAAGAGCCAAAATATGATGTGATATGCGGCCGACAGAGACTCAAATGCGTTGCCTCGGAGTTGGGTGCAAGCGAATGCTGCTGCCGTATTCTCCCTGAGCAGACCTCGCCCGAGCAGATATTATCGATAATCATCGAAGACCAATATTCCCGCGGCAGCCTGAGCATTATTGAACAGGCTCACTTCATTTCCTTGTGCCAAAGACTCCTTCCTGAAAGAAAACAACGGGAAAAATTCATCTCCCACCTGCCGCATGGAAGAATATCAAAAGGGACACAATTTCTCCTCCCCCTGATTTCATTCCCCGAACAAATCCAGGAAAAGAGCCACTATGGCGTCATCTCCGATAAAATCATTCGTGACCTGCAACTGCTCATCGAACATGATCAGTTACAATTTCTGGAACTTGTCGAAAAGCTGCAGATCAGCGGCAACAACCAGAAAAAGGTATTGCATCAACTTATCGATATCGTAAAAAGAGAAGATATTGCGCTGGAGTCCTTACTGAACCGGGAGGAAATACTCGGGATTCTCGACAATACCGAGATAAGCACTCAGCAGAAAAGCAGCAGATTTTTTGAGCAGATTTCCCAAATGAGCCTGCCCCTGCTGAGTGCAGCCCAAGAGACCTTTGCCCAGGAAATCAAGGAACTGAAGCTGCCGGAGAACTGCAGCATCATGCCTTCACGCTCCTTTGAAACGGATGAGGTTGTCCTTGCTATCCGCTACAGGAACCTGAAGGATGCCAAAGAGAATTGGAAGGAATTGCGACACTGCCTGAACACGGCAAAAGATTGATCACGCTGGCTGACGCGGACGACATTTCATGGGGCAACGGAAGAAGCGGTTTGCTGCGGATAGGCGATATTGCCCTCGACCAGCATATCATCTCCAAGTCTGGTATAATTTACATCGGCAAGAACGATGGCATCCTCTCTGGTTCCCACCGGAAACAGCGGCGTCAACTCATCTCCATCACTTCCGGCAAAGAGCGGAGCATGAAAGAGATAGGCCTTATCGGCAAGCCGCTTTCTGAGAAATCCACTGAACACCCTTCCTCCGCCTTCTACAAGAACAGATGTAATTTCGTTTTTCCCCAGACATTCAAGGACCTGATCAAGATCGAGCAGACCGCCGGCATCACTAACCTCAAAGAGTTTCGCTCCCCGGCGCAGCAAAGCTTCGCGCCTTTCCGCCTCGGTATTTTTCCCATGAAAAATGAGTGTCTCTGCTTTTGATTGAAGGTTCAGTAATTTTGCTTCAGGCTGAATGGAGAGATGAGTATCAAGAACCACCCTGACCGGGTCCCTTCCGGAATCATCCGCTAATCTGGTGGTCAGAGAGGGATCATCGATGACGGCGGTGCCCCGCCCCACCATTATGGCATCATAACAGTCACGGAGAAGATGAACCTTCTCCAAAGATTCAGCCCCGGTTATCCAACCGCTGGTACCTTTACGGTAATTTAACCTGCCGTCCAGACTGACCCCCGCCTTTAGCGCAACCAGCGGTTTTCCCGTAGTGATGAATTTGATGAACGGCTGATTTATGCTGCGGCACTCCTTTTCCATTACTCCCGAGACGACTTCGATGGAGTGGTCGGCAAGATACTTTGCACCGCTGCCGGCAACCAGCGGGTTGGGGTCCTCCATGCCGATAACGACTTTTCTGATGCCGCTCCGCGCCACGGCATGACTGCAAGGAGGTGTTTTGCCGGTGTGGTTGCATGGCTCAAGGGTCACATACATCGTGGCTCCTTCAGCCTCGCCCCCCGCTTTTCTCAGGGCGTTGATCTCGGCGTGCGGAGTACCAGCCTTCTTATGGTATCCGGCGGCGATCACTGCGCCGTTTTTGACGATTACCGCGCCTACACAGGGGTTGGGAGAGGTTCGTCCCATTGCTCTTTTTGCTTCCGCCAGAGCAAGCTGCATAAAAAACTGATCAGTCCCGGGAATGCTCATGACGACCACTTGTGCTAGATGGCAACTCATCCCGTGCGTCCAGCAGCGTTTTCAGCTCAGCCATGAACTCATTGACATCCTTAAACTGCCGATACACAGAGGCAAAACGGACATAGGCAACTTCGTCCAATTCCGGCAGGTCTTCCATCACCCACTCACCAATAACTTTGGAGAGGACCTCCTTAGCGCCGAGATCCTGAAGCTTTCTCTCTATGTTGTCCACAAAGTCGTCTATCTTATCTACACTTACCGGTCGTTTTTCACAGGCCTTTTCAAGCCCGATGACCATCTTCTGTCGATCCCATGCTTCACGTCGGCCATCTTTTTTGACCAGCATCGGCATCATCAACTCCAGCCGTTCATAGGTGGTAAATCTCTGATTGCAGGAGAGACAGGAGCGCCGTCTTCGGGTAATGGTGCATTCTTTGTTCAACCGCGAGTCTGTCACTTTATTGTCAAGATGACCACAATAGGGGCACTTCATACAACCTCCTGAATGATGATGTCATGAGAATTTGTCATCTGCCTGCGGCAGGGCAAGATATTACTTAAATGCGATAGCGCCGGCGAAAATTGGAATTTTAAGCCGCCTCCCTCTTCACTATCGAAGTCAGCGGAAACTTCCGGCACAGTTCCCTGATCTCCCGACGGACGCTTCCCGTGGTATTTTCATCGCGGGATTCTATTACCCTATCCATGAATTCGGCTATAAGCTTCATTTCCTCGCCCCTCAACCCCCGTGTTGTCACCAAAGGTGTGCCTATACGGATGCCGCTGGTAACAAAGCGGGACTGGGTGTCAAAAGGTATGGCATTCTTATTCACGGTAATACCGGCTTTACCCAGAATCTCCTCTGCCTCTTTACCACTGATATTCTTGTTGCTGAGGTCGATTAGGATAAGGTGATTGTCGGTGCCGCCTGAAACGAGACGGTAACCCCTCTCAACCAGGCTTTCGGCAAGAATCCGAGCATTGGCAATGACATGCTTCTGGTCTTCGATAAAAGGTGTATCCATCGCCTCTTTAAAGCTGACAGCCTTGGCGGCAATAGTGTGCATCAAAGGTCCACCCTGGATACCCGGAAAAATATTACTGTTGAGAGCCTTCGCCCATTTTTGTCTGGCCAGGATAAGACCGCCGCGCGGGCCTCTCAGTGTTTTATGCGTGGTGGAAGTGACAAAATCGGCATATGGAACCGGGGATGGATGCACACCTGCCGCTATCAAACCGGCAATATGGGCCATATCCACCATGAAAAGCGCACCGATGGAGTCTGCAATTTTGCGGAAGCCGGCAAAATCCAGGTGTCGGGGGTAGGAACTCGCTCCGGCAATAATCATTTTCGGCCGATTTTCGAAGGCTATTCTTTCCACCTCCCCCATATCGATTTGTTCGGTATCCCGACGCACCCCGTAGGAGATAAAATTATACAGTTGTCCGGAAAAGCTGACGGCGCTGCCATGGGTAAGATGTCCACCATGTGCCAAATCCATGCCGAGAACCTTATCGCCCGGCTTCAGAGTAGCAAAATAGACCCCCATGTTGGCCTGGGATCCGGAATGGGGCTGAACGTTGGCATATTCGGCCTTGAAAATGCTCTTAGCCCGCTCAATGGCTAAATTCTCTATGGCATCGGCATGTACACAACCACCATAATACCTCTTGGCAGGATACCCTTCAGCATATTTATTTGTAAACACAGAGCCCTGGGCATCCAGCACCGCTTGAGAGGCAACGTTTTCTGAGGCTATCAGTTCGATCTGGTGGTCCTGTCGATCATATTCAGCCTGAATATGCTGAAATACTTCAGGATCTGTTTCAAATAATGTCTTCATCGATATTCTACCATTTTCTCCTGTTTGAGATTACTCTGCCTTGCTGTTGTTCAGGCCACCTTGAAAGGTGAAATTCTCATTTTGCAAAGTACCCTTTAGTGTATAAAACGAAAAACTGGTATTTTCATCTGAAAATACCAGTCAGTGCCTTTCGTTCTGCAATGTTACCATTAGTCGCTGAATTGTCGTATTCGCAGTTCATGGCGCCCACCGGCAAAATCCGTGGCCAGCCAGGTTTTGACAATTTCTTCGGCTACACCATCTCCGATAACCCGTGATCCAAGACAAAGTACATTGGCATTATTGTGCTCCCGGCTCATCCGCGCGGAATATAGATCCTGGCAAAGCGCGGCCCGTATCTCCCGGTGCCTGTTAGCGGCCATGGACATGCCTATACCTGAACCGCAGACGAGAATGCCGAGATCGCTGGATCCTGAAATTACTGCAGTGCAGACTGCTTCGGCAAAAGGAGGGTAGTCGACAGAGTCAGGAGAGTGACAACCGATATCATCGACAGCATAATTAAGATTTTGCAGAAGTACGACGATTTTCTTTTTCAGCTCGAAGCCACCGTGATCCGCGGCGATTGCAATCTTTACCCTGCTTTTCTCTTTCATAGGCTATCCTTTGAAACGCTGCATTACCACAACACCATTGGTGCCGCCGAAGCCAAAGGAGTTGGAGATGGCATTTCTGATCTCCATCTTTCTGGCGCTGTTGGGAACATAATCAAGGTCACATTCCGGACTGGCTTCGAGAAGATTGATTGTTGGAGGAGCAATCTGGTCCTGTATGCTGAGAGCTGTGAATACGGATTCTATACCGCCTGCCGCACCAAGCATATGCCCTGTCATCGATTTTGTGGAGCTCACGGCCAGTTTGTAGGCATGATCTCCAAATACCTCCTTCAAGGCATTGGTCTCGCATCGGTCATTGAGAGGGGTAGAAGTCCCGTGGGCGTTGACATAGTCGATTTCATCGACGGCAAGGTTTGCATCCTTTATAGCCATGCGCATGCATTTGATGGCGCCGGCGCCATCCTCCGGCGGAGCGGCAATGTGATATGCATCGCTGCTCAGGCCGTAGCCGACTACCTCGGCGTATATTTTTGCACCGCGGGCCTTTGCGGACTCCAGCTCTTCAAGAATAAGCATTCCCGAACCTTCAGACATGACAAATCCATCCCTGTCCTTGTCAAAGGGTCTGGAAGCCAGCTGGGGCTCGTCATTTCGTGTGGAAAGTGCTTTCATCGCGCTGAACCCGGCAATACCGACGGAGCAGATAACAGCTTCGGTACCACCTGAAATGATCATGTCGCAACTACCGTTCTTGATATGCCTGTAAGCTTCGCCTACCGCATGGGTTCCGGCGGCACAAGCCGTTGTCAGGGCAAGATTTGGCCCGGTCGTGCCAAAATGCATGGAAATATGACCGGAAGGCATGTTGGGGATTACCATCGGGATAAAAAACGGGGTTACCCGTTTCGGCCCACGTTCAAAAAGAACCTTGTGATACTGTTCGATTGTCGGCAGGCCACCCATGCCGCAGCCGGTTATGACACCCACTCTGCAGCTGTTCTCTTCGGTTACGCTGAAGCCGCTGTCTTCCATAGCTTCAATGGAGGCTGCCAAGCCATACTGTACGAAAAGATCCAGATGTTTTGCCGTCTTTTTATCAAGAAACTGCGAAACATCGAAGTTTTTAATTTCACCGGCAATTTTGACCGAATAATCGCTTGTGTCAAAACGGGTTATAGAACTTATCCCGCTGACTCCGTCACAGATGTTCTGCCACGCCTTCTTGACACCAATGCCAAGCGGAGTGACAAGTCCGACTCCAGTCACTACTACTCTGCGGCTCACGATAATTACTCCTTTGGTACCTTTAATTTTTTTCTTTGTTACTGGAAGATACGAATTTCCCTAAAGGTACTTATCCAGCTCCGCTGGGTTAGCATATTGGAGACATAAGTACCTATGTCCTTATATCTCCAAGGAAATACAATGAGACGGCCCTGCTATTTCAGTTTACTGACGTAGTCAATAGCATCCTGAACGGTAGCGATTTTTTCAGCTTCCTCATCAGGAATCTCAATATCAAAACCTTCTTCCATTGCCATAATAAGCTCAACGAGATCAAGAGAATCGGCACCCAGATCATCGACAAATGATGCATTTGGAACTACTTTCTCTTTCTCTACACTTAATTGTTCTACAATAATATCGACCATTTCTTGATCTATAGCCATTTTCAATCTCCTAACTGTTGAAATATTAGGCAATGCTGTTTTTCACGGCACCGCCACGTTTTATCGGTAAAAACGATTTTACAGAAAATCAGTTACCATTCAGATGGAATTTTCTCCATATAATATGCAACTGTGTGGTTACAAAAATCAGCTCTAACGTAATACATATACTTAAACTATAGCAAGCTAAAATACTATCTTGCCTGCTTACATGTACATACCACCATTCACATGAATTGTCTGACCGGTTATATAGCCTGTATCATCACCTGCCAAATAGGCGACGGCGGAGGCGACATCCTCGACGGAACCAAGTGTTCCCATGGGGATTTCACTCTTGATTTTTTCTTTGACATCATCTCCGAGAGCTTCGGTCATCTCCGTTTGAATATACCCCGGAGCAACGCAGTTGACGGTTATGCCCCGGCTGGCATACTCTCGTGCCAGTGATTTCGCCAGACCAACCAACCCGGCCTTGGCGGCGGCATAGTTTGTCTGACCGGCATTTCCGGTTGATCCGACAACCGAGGTAATATTGATAATGCGGCCCCAGCGTTTCTTCATCATTGTCCGCGAGGCCGCTTTGGAACAATGGAATGCGCCCTTCAGGTTGGTAGTGAGTACCGCATCCCAGTCAGCCTCTTTCATTCTGGCGACCAGACCGTCACGGGTGATTCCTGCATTATTAACGAGAATATCCAGGGAGCCTGCAGCACTGATAATCTCCTTCACGCTGCTCTGGACCTGTTCACCATCGGCAACATCAAAAGCGATAATCTCGGCTGTGCCGCCAGCCTTCTCGATTAGCGACCTGGTTTCTTCCGCAGCATCCGGCCGGCTCACATAATTGATATAGACCTTGGCCCCCGCAGCAGCCAGACGGATGCAGACAGCTCTGCCGATCCCTCTGCTGCCACCGGTAACCAGGGCGATTTTTCCCTGTAAAGTCATTATTTCCGTTGCTCCTCTATCCTGGTGATGAGCTTGGGTATGATCTCGTTCAAATCTCCAACGATGCCGAAGTCGGCAATATCGAATATCGGAGCATTTTTGTCACGATTAATGGCCACAATAGCCTCGGCCGACTGCATCCCGGCGACATGCTGAACCGCGCCTGAAATACCACAGGCCACATAAAGCTTGGGAGCGACGGTTTTTCCAGTCTGGCCCACCTGATGGGGGTAGGGAATCCAGCCTGCATCAACCACCGCGCGAGAGGCCGACACATCGGCACCAAGTGTCTCCGCAAGTTTCCGAATCAGCTCAAATCCCTTTTCACTGTCGAGGCCGCGCCCTCCGGAAATGAGAATGTCCGATTCCTGGATATTGACGTTGCCCTGAGAGGCGACAACCGATTCAACCACCTTGATTCGGCTTTGAAGTTCTTCGGGCTGCGGGATCACCGTTACAATATCTCCCTGCCTGGCAGGATCATATTCATTTGCCTTCATCACCTTAGGACGCACTGTCGCCATCTGCGGACGTGAGCGCGGACATTCGATGGTGGCCATAATATTGCCGCCGAATGCCGGTCTGGTCTGCAGCAATGCCCCATCTTCATCCCTGATTTCAAGGGAGGTACAGTCGGCGGTAAGTCCGGCATTGAGTGTGGTTGCCACACCGGGGATGAACGATCTGCCGATGGCGGTAGCGCCTGCAAGCACGATTTCCGGGCGATGCTCACTAATCAGCCTGGTAAGGATTGCGGCGTAGCTGTCTTCGGCAAAGTTGCCCAGTTGGGCATGCTCGACGGCATAGACCGTATCGGCACCGTAACCGATGAGTTCGGCAGCGGTTTTCTGTATACCATCACCAATCAGCACCGCAGCGAGTTTGACGCCGCGCTTGTCGGCCAGTTTTCTGCCGATGCCTAAAAGTTCAAGAGATACCGCGGCAAGCGCGGATTTACGAAATTCGCAGTAGACCCAGACTCCGGACCAGCTGTTAAGATCCGTTTTTAGATTGTCTCCGCTGATCTCCATTACCAGGGCTCCGGAATCGCAGGCATCGACACAGGCGCCGCACAAGGTACAGCTCTCTCCGATGACCGGCAGACCATCCACCATTTCTATTGCGGCAAAGGCACACTGTTCCTCACAGATACCACAGCCTATACAGATTTCCTTATTCAGTTTTAACATTTGTATCTCTGTGGGGATTATAAATAGGGTTTGAGCTTTTCGACCAATTGATCGATCTGCTCGTCAAGGGAACCGGTGAATACCGCTCTTCCCCCTCGCGGTTGCGGCGGGAACACCCTGACAACCTGGGTCGGCGAACCCGGCAGCCCGATGGAGCCGGAATCCGCCTCGATATCAGCGGCCGACAAGGTGGTGATGACTGCCTTCTTCGCTTTCATCTTGCCCTTCAGCGAAGGAACGCGGGGTTCATTGATATCCTTGACCACCGTCAGCAGCGCCGGAAGACCGATCTCGACGACATCATAGCCATCATCCATCATGCGTTCGGCAACAAGCCTTTTCTCGTCCGCTTGCCGGATCTTCTGCACGCAGGTAAGATAAGGCAGATTCATCCTTACGGCCAGTCCCGGACCTACTTGCGCGGTATCGCCGTCAATGGCCTGCTTGCCGCAGAGAAACAGATCAAAGGTGCCGAGCTTGGCAATGGCTTTGGCAAGCGTATAGGCAGTCGCCCAGGTGTCGGACCCGGCGAAAGCCCTGTCGGAGACCAGCACACCGTTATCGGCACCGCATGAAATTGCCAGACGCAGAACCTCTGCAGCCTGGGGAGGCCCCATGGTAATTACCGTAACCTCACCGCCGAGCTTTTCCTTTAACCTGACCGCCTCTTCCAGGGCATATTGGTCATATGGATTCATTATTGATTCCACACCTTCCCTGGCAAGCGTATTGGTTACCGGGTCAAGGCGGACATCCTTAGCATCCGGTACCTGCTTAACACAAACAACTATTTTCATGAATACCCTATCCCGGCGTTGCAAAAATTCTTCATCCGCTCCGTGAGTGAATTACGAATGGAGCCTCTTACTTTGCCATCGTTGAAATCTTATAAGTAATTGCGCGATTTACGCCTCAAGGTCTGGTGTACTGAAAAGAGCGGACAACGATGTGACCGCTCCGTGAGTAGTTATCGGGCGTACTCCTTGTTCAGTTCCTGGCCGATGACATTGCGCTGAATCTGGTTGGTTCCCTCATAAATCTGCAGAATCTTAGCATCTCTCATCATCTTTTCGACCGGGTATTCACACATATACCCATATCCTCCCATGACCTGCACGGCATCGGTGGTCACCCTCATCGCCATATCGGTCGCAAACACCTTGCTCATTGAAGATATTTTCGAGATATTTTTCGGATGAGCGTCAATATGTCGGGCCGTACAGTAAACAAGGGATCTTGAAGCTTCTATATCTATCGCCATATTGGCCAGCATATGCTGTACGGCCTGGAAGCCTATGATCGGCTTGCCGAACTGAACACGCTGCTTGGCATAGACCGCAGCCTCATCCAGGGCGGCTTGACCAAGACCGACACCTAAAGCGGCAATTCCGGGTCTTGAGGCATCAAGCGTCTTCATCACCGTAATAAATCCGGTACCCTGACGGCCAATCAGGCGGTCCCGGGGAATCCTGCAGTCCTTGAATATCAGCTCGGTGGTGGAGGAAGCCCGGATTCCCATTTTCTTTTCTTTCGGTCCACAGCTGAAACCCGGATCACCCTCTTCAACAACGAACATCGAAGCTCCGCGAGGTCCCTTGCTACGGTCGGTAATTGCGACAACAGTGTAGATTTCGGCCTCGCCGCCATTGGTAATCCACTGTTTGGTACCGTTAAGAACCCATTCGTCACCATCGAGCACCGCCGTGGTGTTAATACCTGAAGCATCGGAGCCGGCATTGGCTTCGGTCAAACCGAAGGCCGCGAATTTCTTGCCCGAGGCCACATCCGGCAGGTATTTCCGCCTCTGCTCTTCGGATCCGGAAAACAGCAGGGGATAGATTCCCAGCGAACTTGCGGCAAAGGCTGTGCCCACACCGATACATCCACGGCCAAGCTGCTCCAGCGCCAGCACTATGTCGAAACACCCGCCGCCGAAACCGCCGTACTCCTCGGGAATAGGAATGCCGAAAAGATCGGCCTGTGCCATTTCGCTTAATATTTCACGAGGAAATGCATGCTTCTCGTCCAGCTCGGCACGGTTGGGTATAATTCGCTCGTCAGTGATTTGTTTAGCAATATCAACAATCATCTGCTGTTCTTCAGATAAAAAATAATCCATCATTCTCTCCTATCTACCACTTTAACAGGGAAGCTCCCCATGTAAATCCACCTCCAAAGGAACAGAACAAGATCAAATCATTTTCTTCGATCCTTCCGTCCCGATTTGCCTCATCAAGTGCTATTGGAATTGAAGCAGCAGAAGTATTACCATACTTTTGAGCGTTTATGAATACCTTCTCTGCAGGAAGTTCAAGTCTTTCAACAAGATTATTGAGAATTCGGATATTTGCCTGATGAGGAATAACCAGCTTAACGGACTCAAGACCTATTCCGGTCTTCTGCATGAGTCCGCGAACCGCATCATCCATGGCCTTGACGGCATGTTTAAAAACCTCCCGGCCTTCCATAAAAATATGGGCACCGGGCCAGTCCTTCACCTTAATATCGGGATTGGTACTTTCGGCCGTATGCATATAGAGAAGGTTCCAGAGATTGCCGTCTGAAAAATGATTGACGCCGACGAATCCGCGATCACTGTCGCTGTGACCCACTACCGCGGCTCCCGCGCCGTCTCCGAAAAGGATACAGGTGTTGCGGTCTTCCCAGTTCAATCTGCCGGACAGTGTCTCCGCGCCGATAACCAGAATCTTTTTTTCCTTATCGGAGTGAATGTATTTATCGGCTAAATCAAGAGCATATAAAAACCCGGAACAGGCGGCGTTGAGATCAAAGGCAAAGGCATTTTGCGCGCCGATCTCCTTCTGCACAAAGCAGGCACAGGAAGGCATGAGCATATGTGAACTGATAGTGCCGACGATGATAAGGGATATCTCTTCGGCAGCCACTCCCGCCATCTCCAGGGCATTTGCGGCAGCCCGGGCGGCGAGGATATGGGTGTATTCCCCGGTTGTGCTGATATGCCGCTGTTGAATACCGGTTCGGGTTCGAATCCACTCATCGGTGGTGTCAACGATTTTTTCGAGATCTTTGTTGGTTACTACCTTGCTGGGAAGTGATGATCCGGTACCTAAAATAATTCTTCCCATTATGTATCCACCGAGCTGAACTGATTTTTTTCAAGGTCCTTCAGGATCTTGTCCTTGACGTTGTTTTCAACCATTTTTACTGCTTCCAGTATAGCGTTTTTTATGGCCTGTGCGTTTGATTTGCCGTGACAAACGATACCCGTCCCATTGATGCCCAGCAAAGGTGCTCCGCCGTATTCGGTATAATCCACCCGCTTCTTGAAACGATTAATCGCAGGTCTGGCCAGCAGATATCCGATCTTCGCCAGAGGGGACTTGATGATTTCATTTTTGAGCATCTGCATGACCGCCTCGACAAGTCCCTCACTTACCTTGAGGATATTGTTTCCGACAAAGCCATCGCAGACTATTACGTCGACATCACCTTTGTAGACATCCCTTCCCTCAACATTACCTATAAAATTGAGCGAGCTTTTCTGCAGCAACTCATAGGTAACCCGGACAAGACTGTTGCCCTTGCCGCTTTCCTCGCCAATGGAAAGAATTCCAACCCGTGGGCGGTCAACATCATAGAGGGAGGCAAAGGCCGATGCCATCACGGCAAACTGGAAAAGGTGCAAAGGACGACAATCGACATTTGCACCAATATCCATTATAACGACCGGTCTTTTTAGCGTGGGAAACATTGAGGCGATACCAGGCCTGACAACATTCTTCACTCTTCCGAGTTTGCGCAGTGCGGCAGCCATTGTCGCTCCGGAATTTCCGGCACTGACAACACCATCAACTTTATTACTGCGGGCCAGTTCAAAGGCCACCATGATGGAAGAGTCTTTTTTGCGACGGATGGCATCAACAGGATATTCATCCATGCCGACAACCTCGGAAGCATGCACTATTTCCAGTGAGGAAACAGGAGAACTCTCATCAGGGAGTTTATCAATATGGGACTGCAGGAGTTCGGCATCACCAACGAGGGTAACTTTTATGCCGGCCTGTTTTACGGCTTGTAATGCCCCGGTGATCAACTCTTCTGGGCCATAATCCCCACCCATGGCATCCAGGGCGATATGCACGGTTTGCTCCTATTCTAAATCCGTTGCAATATGGAACACTTTGCGTCCCTTGTAGGTACCGCAGCTGCCACAGAGGCGATGCGGTTCTTTAGGCTCACTGCACTCCGGACAAACGGAGAGACCTGGTGCTTTCAGTGCGTCGTGGGAGCGTCTTTTACGAGTACGGGAATGGGAATGTCTTCTTTTTGGTAATGCCATGGGTTCCTCCGATATATTGTTCAGGCAGGTTCACTGCTATTTTTTAAGATGTTTCAAGACGGCAAAAGGTGAATCCGGCTGCTTTTCCGCACAGCCGCATTGCCCGTTATTTAGAGAGGCGCCGCATTGAGGACATAATCCTCTGCATTGCTCGCTACATAGCAGTTTTTCCGGAACAGACAGAATAAGCTGTTCCAGCAATACCTCTTTTACATCTATTACTGGTTCTTCAAGGAAGACAGTTTCACAATCCTCGTCACTGCATTCCACTTCCTTCCGGGACAGAGAGCTGTCTTCTTCTACTCTGAAAATGTAATCAAATGGTTCATCCACAGTAAAAGGAACGGCACAGCCGCATCGCCCGCAATCCAAAATTACGGCGGCCTTCAGGTTGCCTTTCAGTGAGACGGTAATTTCATTCAGTAAGAAAAGGGAGAGTTCAGCTTTCGGCTTGCTCGTAAAAGTCATACCCGAATCCGCAGACCATGCCGTCTCGGTGATGACCAGTCGTGTTCCCCTCTCCGTTATGTCACTAAATGGAATCTTCACATCAACCTCAATTCGTCTCTCCGTTTTAAGAAATTCTTTCTTAAAAAGCGAGAAGAATTTCCCGGACACAAAATAGCTTCAGAACAGAAAGACGAAATAAGCAAAAGTAATCAATTTTAATAGGAATGGCCAGAAAAAAATCTCATAGGGTGGAAAATCAGCGGGAAAACTTGCCTAAAAGGATCTTTGCAGGCCCCGAAAAATAGCACAATTCGGTATCCCGGTGGGAATCAGAGAACATCAGCCAGTCTTTGGGAATTTGCCTGCAGCCTTAGAGCGGCAATACCGAGCAGCTCTTTGAGGATTTTTACGGCCAGTTCGGGGCATGATTTTTCGATCCTATCAAAATCCGCCGCCGATAGATAGTAGAGAAGGGAATCCTCGATAGCCACGATGGACATTTTTCGCAATCCTTCCCCGGCCAGACCCTTTTCTCCCACAGGAGAACCCGGATCGAGCAGTGCCACAATTTGCTGCCTGTCCTCGAATCCGGTTCCTGTCTGTACTCCAAGGCGCCCGCTTTTTACAAAAAACACACCTTCGGCAGGATCATCCGGAGAAAAGAGCACCTCTCCGCGGGAAATTTTTCTTTCTTCCAGATAGTTGGAGACCTCTTCTCGTTCACTTTCGCTCAGCTTCTTTAAAATCATGACCCGCCCATTTTTTGGCCTGCTCTATTCAAGATAATCTCGTAAAATGTCGTCGAAGCCTCCGCGATGGGCTATCATTCAAAAGATGCATTCTTTCTCTCAAGAGTCTTTATCAAACCCTCGTATCCTTCCGTGCGGATTATCGATTTGAACTCTGCCCGGTAATTCCGGATCAGACTTACTCCTTCTATATTAATATCATAGACCACCCATTTATCGTTATTGGTAGTCATGATGTAGTGGACAGGGTACTGCTCGCCATTGGTCTCAACCAGTGTGGACACCTGCGCCCTTCCCTCTTTTACGCGCTCACCCACATACTCAACGGTTTCGCCCGAATAATTCTCAAGCTGTCCGATATAGTTATTTTCGAGGAGTTTGGTCATCTGTTTGGAAAAATAGTCTCTTTCTTCTTCTCCTATTTCCCTCCATGTTGGCCCCAGAACTCTTTTGGACATTTCTTTAAAGTCAAAACGATCGGAGACGGTTGTCATTATCAGATCCCTTCGTTTTTCCTTATGCTCCTTCCCCTGAAGCTCTGGATCACGCAGGATATCGATAATTCTCTGCAACGTAGGTTTAAGCTCTTCCGTCGGACTTTGAACTTCCGCATATGCTTGAAACGCGGATAATAGAAAAACAAGGACTACCGGATAAATGATCGATCTAATTATTTTTGACATGGTATAACCTGATTTTGATATGGGTTTATTACTGCGGGGACTACTGTCTTTATATGCCGTATTAAAAATCGGTCTCTTCACTTCTGGCCTTTTTTACTATGTTTCTTCTAAAATCGAAAAAAGACTGGCGTGTAGCCACATAAGGATCAAGTGAGTATTTTTTTATGTCCTCATAGACATCCTGACTGAGAGAGAGGAAATTGATCCTCTTCATCGAATAATATAATGCACTCTGATCGGTTGTCATATTCATATATGCAGCAGGACTGACAAGCGCGTCACCGACCAGACCGACTGAATGCCGCACATTCGACGGCCCCAATACCGGCCAGCAGATATACACCCCCTCCCCTATGCCATATGCCCCGAGAGTCTGGCCGAAATCGGCCAGCCTGGGTTCAAGATTATATTCCCGCAAGGCGACATCGGCCAAACCATAGACCCCGAAGGTGGAATTTATGACAAAGCGCAGGGCAACGACGCCGGCATCCTCAAATTTACCCTGGAGCAGATTATTGATCAGGCGAATGGGGGCAGCCAGGTTATTGAAGAAATTCCCAAAGCTTTCACGCAGATCAGCGGGGATAACATAGGAGTAACCGGTCTTGACCGGCTTTAACACCCAGAAGTAGAGCCTGTCGTTAAACTGAAAAAAGACCCTGTTGAGTGGCTCCAGCGGATCGTGGATCAACTCGGCATTATACTCTCCGCGGTAACCTTCATAATCGTCATCGAGAAGATCAGGTACTTCCGCGGCAGGCTCATCGAGAAGATTCGGCATATCATCCATGGATTCCGAAGAAGTATCGGCAGCCGGAGAATTCACAGAAGCAAAGCAAAAAATACAAATAAGTATTAAAATTTTTTTCATATCAGCTCATTACCTCTCATTACCTCAATTGGGCGAAGTTTCGATCCGAGGACCGGGACTCCGATCAACTTCTACTCGGTGCTGCCAAAAGCAAATTTGCTTATCAATGATTCTATATCCACCGACGATTCCGTATCAACAATCAAATCCCCTTCTTTGAGCAGTTCTTCAGCACCGCCCAGGGTAATCTGAATATATTTATCGCCGATAATACCCTGGGATTTAACCGATGCCATTGAATCATCTGGTATTTCAATATTTTTATCGATCTCCAGAGCTAGGTTGGCATATTGATCCTTCAGCGCAACTTCCGCTACCTTACCAACGTCTACACCGGCGATCTGTACCGAGGCGCCTTTTTTCACCCCCGCTACATTATCAAATTCAGCATGAATAGTGTACGTTCTACTGCCTCTGAAAAGTGAGACTTCCCCCAGATTGAAGGCCAGATAAACTAATGCCAGAAATCCGGCTATGATGAACAGACCAACGGTTATCTCTACACTCGATTTTCTCATATTTCCACCAAACGGCTCTGATATATCTGCCCCATTGTAGTTTTGACAAAGTCCTGGATATGTTCTTTCCGAGACCATTGAATCTCTTCAGGACTCCCGAAAACATCCACCTTCCCATTATTCAGTATAATCACCTGATCGGCAAGGTTGAGCACCCGGGGAATGTCGTGGCTGACTATGATTGAAGTGAACCCCACTTTTTTTTGTGTTCCGGCGAACAGCTGATAGATATCCTGGGACATCACCGGGTCAAGACCTGTTGTCGGTTCGTCGAACAGCATGATATCGGGATTGAGCTGCAAGGCCCTTGCCAGGCCGACTCTTTTGCGCATACCGCCGCTGAGCTGCGCCGGATATCTCTCGTCGGTACCGCCCAGCTCAAGCGTCTCCAGGGTGCGCTGCACATTTTCCCTGATCTCTTTCTCTGATTTATCGGTGCGCTCACGCAACGGCAGCGCGACATTGTCAAAAACCGTCATGGAATCGAAAAGCGCCGAGCCCTGAAAGAGGACACCGAACTTGCTGCGCAGCTTCTCCAGCTCTCTACTGCGGATACCGACAATGTTGATGTCGCCGACACGTATTTCACCTTCATCCGGTTCCATCAGACCGAGAATCAACTTCAGTGTAACACTTTTGCCCTGGCCGCTGCCACCGGCTATAACCGTGGTTTTGCCGGAGGGGATATCGAAATCCACATGATCCAGCACAACCTGCCTCTCACCATTTGCCCTGGAGAAAGATTTAACGACATTTCTGAATTTAATAGACACTTCCCTCATAACAGCACCGCGGTTAACAGATAATCAAAAATCAGCACCGAAATGGAAGAGAGTACCACGGCTTGAGTAGTGACCTTGCTGACACTTTCCGCGCCAAATCCGGCCCCTCGTATGAGGTGCACGAAAAAGCCCCTGCCCGTGCATATCCAGACGACGAGCATCCCGAAAACCACTGATTTTATAAAACCGAGGCGAATATCATGGGTGGTGACACTGCTCTTCATCCCCTCCATGAAGCTCCCGGGATTGACTCCCATCAATTCCACTCCGGCAATGTACCCTCCGGCAATACCGACGACATCAAAAACAGCGGTAAGGAGCGGCACCGAAATCAATGCAGCTATAAATTTGGGGCTTATCAGATATCTGAATGGATCGACGGCCATGCAGTCCAGCGCATCTATCTGTTCTGAAATGCGCATTATGCCCAGTTCGGCACACATTGCCGATCCTGCACGGCCGGCAACCATCAGGGCTGTGAGAACCGGGCCCAGCTCCATTATAAGCGTCAGGGAAACCGCCGATCCCAGCATACCCTCCGCACCAAATTTACTCAGGGAATAATAGCCCTGCAGCCCCAATACCATTCCTGTGGAGATGGCGGTAAAAAAAATGACTACAAGCGATCCGGCGCCAATAAAGTGAATCTGTTTGATGCATTCCGCAAGACGAAAAGGAGGCTTGAATACGCCCCTGATGGCCATGAGCAGATAAAGGCCCATCCTGCCGAGATCCTTGAGGACGTAAAGACCATTATTGCCAAGTTTTCTGATTGGATTGTTTTGCATTTCTTCTCAATGTGCGTATCTGGATGCCGGCCTGCAGCTTTTATTTTTTTTGTGCATATTTCTAAAATCCGTTTGACCGCAAACCAGCATAAAGACAATCCCCTAAAGTGTCAATGTGGATCCGCTCAAAATCATCAATCCAGCAGGCTCAGCCAGACTGGGTAATACGCCCTTAAGGGGAAGCGCAGCTGTTACTCCATACAGGAAATTCACCGATAGTCCTTTGCGCAACAGGGCTGCCGAAATTCACGTCTCCGTATGTTAACCCCTTTTTCGAATAAATCGAGAGCGATATGACAATTTCATTATTTTTTCCTGGGGTCGAAGGTATCGCGCAGGGCCTCACCGATGAAAATCAGTAGAATAAGCATGCCGACCAGAACCCCAAAACTGGAAAGAGAAAGCCACCATGCATCTATGTTAGCCTTTCCCTGAGCGAGCAGCTCTCCCAGGCTTGGTGTGGTGGGCGGCACGCCGAGGCCTAGAAAATCGAGGCTGGTCAATGCCAGGATCGCAGCAGACATCCGGAAGGGCAGAAAGGTGATGACCGGGGTCATGGCATTGGGGAGAAGATGTCTTACCATAATTTTCAGATTGCCCACCCCAAGGGCTCTTGCAGCCGTTACATATTCCAGGTTTCTGCCGCGGAGAAATTCCGCCCTGACATAATCGGACAGCCCCATCCAGCTGAAAAGCGAAAGAAGAATGAGCAGAAGAAGAAGGCTCGGCGTGAAAATCGATGAAAAAATAATCAGGAGGTAAAGCTCGGGCATCGAACTCCAGATTTCAATAAATCTCTGGCTGAAGAGATCGGTCCTCCCTCCGACATATCCCTGCAGAGCACCTGCCATTATGCCGACAAGTGTTCCGACTATCGTCAGACTGAGACCAAAAAGAATGCTGACCCTGAAACCATAAATAATCCGGGCCAGAACATCCCTGCCCCTGTCGTCGGTCCCCAGATAATTCTCACCGGTCGGCGGCGAGGGCACTGGGCCGTCTATATTCAGGTTAATAGTATCAAAGCTGTATTTATTGAAGGGAAAGAGTGCAAAATTCCCGGGTCTCGACATCAATTCCTTGAAAAAGGGGTCGAGATAGTCCGTTTCCGTCTCGAAATCTCCGCCAAAAACAGTTTCAGGATAG
Organism: Desulfobulbaceae bacterium; assembly: GCA_016278675.1. Classification (GTDB taxonomy): domain Bacteria; phylum Desulfobacterota; class Desulfobulbia; order Desulfobulbales; family Desulfocapsaceae; genus Desulfopila_A. The sequence continues at coordinate 18,788 of JADQBJ010000046.1, forward strand.
GATTGGAAAATCGGAAAATAGTAATCATCCTGAAACTTGACCAGAAAGGGCTGGTCATTGCTGATGAATTCGGCAAACATGCTGAGCGTAAAAACTATGGCAAACAAGATAAGGCTGTAATATCCGCGTTTATGTCTGCGGAACAGACGCCATCTTCTCCTGGTGAGACTGTCTCGTTTTTCCGGGAGTGCTTTCGTCATCTTATCCTCATGATTCAAGACTTTCAAAACCAATTCTGGGATCGACAAGTACATAGCTCATATCGGAAAGCAGACGCGCCACCAGACCAAGTATGGTGAAGAAGTAGAGCGTCCCCAGGACGATGGGATAATCCCGGTTCAAGACGGCTTCATAGGCCAGCAGCCCCATACCGTCGAGGGAGAAAATTGTCTCTATAAGCAGGCTTCCGGTAAAGAATGCTGCGAGAAAATATCCGGGAAATCCAGTTATTATGGGAATGATAGCATTTCTGAAGACATGCTTGTAGAGCACCTTCTTCTCGTGCAAACCCTTAGCCCGGGCCGTCAGGACATACTGCTTGCCGATTTCCTCAAGAAAGGAATTTTTGGTGAGCATGGTCATGACGGCCAGGCTGCCTACCGCACTGGAAATAACCGGCAGAACCATATGCCATAAATAATCCAGGATCTTTCCTATGAGGGAAAGTTCACTCCAGTTGTCGGATACCAGTCCGCGGAGAGGAAATAAATTCCAGAAACTTCCACCGCCGAATAAAACCAGGAGGGCGATACCCAGGACGAACCCGGGAATGGCATAACCAACAAGAATTACCGTACTGCTGAATATGTCGAAGTTGGAACCATGTCTGACTGCTTTCTTAATGCCCAGCGGTATACAGACGCCGTAGACGATCACGAAACTCCATAGTCCCAGGGACATGGAAACAGGCAGTTTGGAAATGACCAGGTCGGCCACCGTTCTCTGATAATAGTATGAGGAGCCAAAATCAAAGACCAGATACCTTTTCATCATGGCGAAAAACCGCTCTACCGGCGGTTTGTCGAAACCATAAAGCTCCTCCAGTTTCTCGATTCGCTCAACATTGAGACCGGAGGCTGCTCGATACATTGAGGAACTGCCTCCGCCGACTTCGCCTCCGCCGGTACCCAGCCCTTCCATTTCAGCAATCAGCTTCTCAACCGGCCCTCCGGGAACAAACTGAGTCACGGTGAAAGTTATCACCATCACCCCGAACAGAGTAGGTATCATCAGCAATATTCGTTTGATTATATATGCGAACATAATGAATTCACCTGGTCTTTTTGTAAGATGCGAGGATCGGCTGGTTAGTGCTGCATGGAAACACTGTAGTTATCAAATGAGCATAATCAACAATGTTGGACTTGTTAAAAGCTCGATCTTCGTTGTTGTATACTACGCCTGGTATTCGAATTTTTCTCGTGAGAAGTTGCCACAAGGCTCTCAAATGGCTGGAGAAAAGCTCGACATACCAGGCGCTGTTTTTTGACAGCCCAAAAGCCTGCAACGGGGGAGATCGGGCTTTTCCGAAGTGCGCTTATGGCGACGCCATAAATACTGTCTACGATACTGTCTACGAACATATCCCTCATCCCGCCTTTTTGGAATAAGCTGAAGGATTACCTGTTTTTATTATATTATCAAGAATTTCCCAAAAAAATCCTCAATTTTTTGGCTCCGATATGCCCTCCCTGATCAGTGATCTACTCTTCAGGGCGGCATGATTCCCGGTATTCACCGGAACGAACAGTAGAGGAAAAAGTACTCGCGATCCAATAAAAATATATTGAGACTCTTTTTCCTTAGCATTATGCTTGTTTTTTCTTCTATATTTAGTATCAGTCTTTAAGGCGGCAGCGATTGTTGCCGGAGCATTTGCAGCCCTCATGGATACCGTCTATAATACAATCCGGTTTTCCATGGTGGTAACGGGTTTTATAGTTAACAGGAATTACCGAACCCGTTCCTCACTGCACAAAATCCATTCATACTAACAGGTTTCGTTAAAAATATGATTACTTCTTCTGATGCATTACATGATCTTGTGGAAAAGGCCAGGCTGACGAATTCTGTGGCCATAGATACCGAATTTGTCTGGACTAAAACCTACCTGCCCCGCCTCGGACTTATTCAGCTGGCATTATCGGATGAAGAATGTTATCTGCTTGATCCGCTGGCTGTTGAGGACCTCTCTCCCTTTGGTGAACTTCTGGCCGATCCAAGCGTCGTCAAAATACTCCACGATGCCCCTCAGGATCTGGCAATACTTCACAGCGCCACCGGGTATATTCCTAAAAATATTTTTGACACCCGCCTGGCTGCCGGGTTTGCAGGACTCACCGCCACGTTGTCTCTTGGCAATCTGATCCAGGAGTTGCTCGATATCACCCTTTCCAAAACGGAAACCCGGACTGATTGGCTCAAACGCCCACTGGATCAGGAACAGATCCTATACGCCCTGGATGATGTTCGCTATCTACGCGCCGCCAGAATTATTCTGATCAACAGAATTATCGGCCCCGAGATCAAATCCTGGCTCCAGGAGGAGCTTGACCTTCTTAACGACCCCAAAAACTATAATGGCTTGACTGCGCATACCCGCTACAAGAGAATCCGCGGATCAAAAGGACTCGAGTCTATAGAACTGGCCATCCTGCGTGAACTTGTGATCTGGAGAGAACTGACAGCCAAAAAAATTAATCGTCCCCGGGGGCATGTCGTCAAGGACTCCGACCTTCTGGAAATCAGCAGAAAAAAAACGACCAGCATTGAGCAACTGCAGGAGAAAACTCCTCTTTCGGCAAGAACAATTGAACGCTGGGGGGAAAATCTCGTCGCCGCAGTGCATGCCGGCCTGACCTGCCCCGTCGAAAAACGTCCTCAGAAGGAACAGTCAATGCGGCTTAGTACGAAGAACTCGCAGATGCTGGAAAGACTGAATGAGTTCATTCAATTGAAAAGCCAGATGCAAGGCATTGATCCAATGCTCATCGGCAACGGCTCAGAGCTAAAGAAACTTGTTAAAATCCTTAACAAGTCACATAAATCAGAGCTGGTCAGACAAATGGAAGGATGGCGAAAGACCTTCCTGAACGATTTTTTCAGATACGCCGTCTGACTATGTCGCTCACCCGGTAACCGTGCCTTTATATTTTGATCAATTTTATGACGTGTACCTTTGCTCTCTATATGCTCTCCAGAGGAGCGCTGCCGCCGGCGGCACAGGTTTTCCCTTTCAGCCCCGGCTGCTAGATATTCACACCAGATAATGCCCCGAATTTTATCACAGGCCCGTCCTTACAGAAAAGTTGTAATCACCGGGATGGGTACGGTTTCCTCACTTGGCCACACAACGGAAGCAGTCAAACAGTCTCTGCAATCGGGAAAAAGCGGCATTTGCTATCTTGCAGAGCGTAAGAAAATGGGCTTCAGGAGCGGGTTGAGCGGGACCATCGAGAACTTTAAGACCCGTTATCCACTGGACCGCCGTTATCGCAAAACTCTGCCTGATTTCGGCATCTGGGCCTGGGACGCCATATGCCAGGCTCTGGAACATGCGAAGTTGGAGCACAGCGAAATTGCCGAAAACGAGAAAGTAGGTTTTATCTTCGGCAACGATTCATCGGCCGTCACCGCCGTTGAGCAATGTGAGCTTCTCAAAGACGCTGAAAACACAAGAGAAATCGGCAGCGGCCATATATTCAGACTGTTGACCAGCACCATCTCGCTGAATCTTTCCACAAAGTTGCAGATCAGAGGATCCTCCTGGACTGTCAGCGGTGCCTGCGCCAGTGGCGCAATGGCGATTGGACAGGCCGCCGAGCTCATTGCCGGGGGCTCCCAGGATATCGTCATCTGCGGCGGAGCCCAGGAGATTTCCTGGCAATCAATGTGCAGCTTTGATGCCCTCGGCGCCTTTTCCACCCGTGAGAACGAACCACATCTTTCCTCCAGGCCCTTCGATGACGGCCGTGACGGGCTCGTACCCTCAGGCGGTGCCGCCGCCCTCATACTCGAATCAGAAGAGTCCGCCTTAAGCAGAGGCGCTGAAATCCTGGCGGAGGTATGCGGCTTCGGCACGACATCGGATGGCTATCACCTCTCCGTGCCGACGGGCAAGGGACTGCGGCGGGCCATGAAGATCGCTATCGACGATGCCGGTCTTACTCCTGGAGATGTGGATCTGGTGATGTCTCATGCCACATCGACACCGGCCGGAGATGAAAAAGAAGCTGAAGCACTCTGTGATCTCTTTGCCATACAATTACCGAACGACGGACCTTACATTGCCGCCACCAAAGCCCTTACGGGACATGAATTCTGGATGGCCGGCGCCTCTCAGGTCATCTATGGGCTGCTGATGAGCAGGGACGGATACATCCCGGGTCATCCCAATCTCCATACACGGTCCAATTATGCAGCCAGACTGAAAATACCTGTTGAAACAACTCGTTTTTCCTCCAAGATAATGCTATGCAATGCCGCCGGTTTTGGCGGAGTCAACGCCGTGTTGGTGATCCGGCTGAGAAATGCATTCTGATATCGTCATTATCGGCAGCGGCATTTCTGCCTTGACGGCGGCCGCTCTTCTTGCCAAAAAAGGTGCCCAGGTTCTCGTTATTGAAAAGGAAAGGCGTATCGGTGGAGCTGTTAAGCAGTTTAAACGCAAAGGTATCCCTTTTGATGTGGGTTTCCATTACACCGGCTGTTTAGGTGACGGCGAGATCCTCCACAAGCTCTGGAGATTCTGCGGAATCCTCAATCATCTGCAGATACTCCCCTTTCCCGACCATGGTTCCGACAGGATATATCTCACAAACAGAGACGGACCGATTGATTCGTTTTTCTCCTATGAGCGGATTATTCCGGAACTGCAACACTTTTTTCCGAAGGAAAAACAAGCCATATCAAGCTATTTTGACACGCTCCGGGCAATTTGCCGACGTATACCGTTCTATAATCAGGACCTCTCCCTCACGCAATTTTTGCAGGAATTCAGGAGTTCCAGGTTGTCAGTCAAAGCCTTTGTCGAAGGATTGACCAAAGATCCGGAACTTCAGGCCGTGCTGACCAGCCCTGTTGCCCTGTATGGCATCCCGACAGACAATGCCTCCATTGATGTTCATGCCATGGTTGCTCATGGATATCGCCAGGGTGCCTACTCCGTCGAAGGCGGCGGACAGGCTGTTGTCGACGCCTTCGAACGTGTGTGCAAAGCCGGTGGTGTCTCCTTTCTGCCCGGCGTGCAGGTAGTGGAGATTGATTTCGACGATCACGGGGTAACCGGTGTCAAAACTGATTCTTCTGACAGGATTTTCTGCAACCGCATAATTTATACCGGTCACCCCACCAGCCTCATACCGCTTATGGACACCAGGGCCTTCAGACCTGTTTACCGCAAGCGGCTCCTGCAGTTGAAGAATACCATTTCCATGAACGTCCTTTTTGGCATCATGCCACAACCGCCGCCGTCACTCGAGTGGCACAACCATATATTCCTGCCCGGGGGATCAAATCCTCTGGATAAAATTAAGGATCGTCTTTTGATGGTTACCTCCACGGCAAGAGGGAGCTTCAGCTTGCGGCAGGATTACAAAAGTGTTATTTTACTGCAGCCTGCCTGGTGGGAGGAAGTAAAGATGTTTGAGAACTCAACTTCGTGCACGCGGCCGACCCTATACCAGGTACATAAGGAAGAAATCAGCAGAGCAATGATCGCACAGGCAGAAAAATACATATCCAGTGATTTTAAATGGATAGAGCCACTTGCAGTAGGGACGCCGCTTACCTTTCGAGATGAGCTCTCCGCTCCTCAGGGTTGCGCTTATGGTGCATCCCATTCACTCGACCAGTACACCCCTGATATCCGTACCAGAGTGCCGGGGCTTTACCTCAGCGGCCAGTCGACCCTGATGACCGGCATCGTTGGGGCTTCCCTTGCGGGATTTACAAGCGCCGGGTATATATTGGGACTGGAGCCCTTCTGGGAGGAACTGAGATCATGCAGCTGAACAGGGTCGTAATAACAGGACGGGGGGCGGTCTCTCCTTTTGGGTTGGGTGTTGAAACGCTTTGCGACGGGATATGGTCCGGTAGATCAGCTGTGTGCCATATGGAGAAATGGCATGCCATCGGCGGTCTGAAAAGTCATCTGGCAGCTCCCGCCCCGCCCCTGGATATCAAAAACCTGCTGCCCAGACCACTGCGCAGGACCATGGGAACCGCCGCAATCTTCGCCACCCTGGCTGCCGGGGAAGCGGTAAAAGACGCCGGTATCAGCCAATCTGAGATCTCCTCCGGCTTTCTCGGGACAGCGATCGGCTCTACCACAGGCAGCCCTGCGGCCTACGAAGACTTTTACGAAACCTTCCTGCCCAACAAAGAAATGAGTGGGATAAAATCCGGCGAATTTTTTAAAATGATGGGCCACAGCTGCAGCGCCAACGTCTGCCTTGCCCTCGGTATTGCAGGGGAACAATGGGCTCCTGCGAGTGCCTGCACATCTTCGGCCCAGGCCATCGGCCTTGGGTATATGCTGATCCAGACAGGAAGGCAGCAAATGATGCTTTGCGGAGGAGCCGATGAGGTTCACCACTCCGTGACCGGGGTTTTTGATGTTATCAAGGCTGCATCATATAAAAATGACAGGCCGGAGCAGACGCCAAGCCCTTTTGATAGAGACAGGGACGGCGTGGTTTGCGGTGAAGGGTGCGGTATTCTTCTTCTGGAGAGCTATGACTCCGCGATCAGGCGCGGTGCGAAAATTTATGCCGAGATCATCGGTTTCGGCAATGTCAATGACAGCAAGCATATAGCCAGTCCTCATGAAGACGCCATGGCACGGGCCATGAGGTCGGCATTGCGCGAGGCGCAAGTTTCCTCTGCCGATATCGACTATGTTAATGCCCATGCAACAGGAACGGAGCAGGGAGATGTTGCAGAGGCATCCGCTATTTTCGACGTAGTCGGCTCCTTGACCCCGGTGAGTTCACTCAAAGGCCATATCGGTCATACGCTCGGTGCCGCGGGTTCTCTTGAGCTCATCTCGGTTGTGGAAATGATGGCACGCCAGGAAGTCATTCCCACCCGAAATCTCATCAACCCCGATCCCAAATGTCAGCAGATAGATCTTTTGCTGAGGAAGAAGAAACATAAGATCGATTTCGCATTAAAAAACAATTTCGCCCTGGGCGGGGTAAACACCGCTCTTGTTTTAAGGAGAATTTAATCATGATGTCCGAGGAAGAATTACGCCGGAAAGTTGTCGAGGTTCTGGCCGAGGAATTTGAGCTTGACCCCGCTGCAATGGTGCCTGAAGCCACCCTGTATGACGATCTGGGTCTCGACAGCCTGGATGCTGTCGACATGGTGGTTGTACTAGAAAAAACATTTGGCCTGAAACTTGAAGATGAAGACACATTACGCTCCATCAGAACAATGGATGACCTGCTGCAGTTTCTACTCAAACTGCAGGATGATAAAGTGATGCAGGACTAGAGTCTTGAAAAAGATACTCCTCAATTTGTACTTCTGGCCGGTCTTTGCCCTGCTTTCCCTCCTTGGAATCGGTCTGCTGCCCTTCATCCTTCTGGTCGGCAGAATTATTCTCAGACGAAATATTGCACATTCTCTGCGGCTTGCCATTGGTCTCTATGGCAGGATCCTCGTTCGTGGCGTAGTGTTCATGGCACCGGTCAAAGTATATGGAAGGCTGAATGATATCCCACGACCGGCAATATTCATAGCTAATCACAATTCAGCCATCGATCCTTATCTCTTCGGCGCAATTCCCGGAGAACACTGCTTTGTCACCTCATGGCCCTTTAAAATTCCGATTTACGGCCCACTGATGAAGCTGGCCGGATACATCAATATCAGCGATGGCTGGGACACTCTTCGACAGAAATGCAGGCAAAGGCTCGAGAAAGGCGTTTCGGTTATTATCTGGCCCGAAGGTCACCGTTCCCGGAACGGTAAAATCGGCAGATTCAGAAAAGGAGCATTTCAACTGGCAGTGGAAACCGGTTATCCGATCCAACCGGTCTGTATATTTGGTTCAGGCGATGTGCTGCTGCCGGGAGAAAGATTCCTCTCGCCGGGCAGGGTCAGGCTGCGGCTGCTTGCTCCTATCTATCCTGCCAGGAAAGGCGATCTGCAGACCCGGACTTTAGAACTTCGCCGGCAGAGCTTCGAGGCCATAGAACGCTGCCTTGCCGAATATGGTCCCGACAGCGGATATCCTGCCTGTTCTCTGCTAACTCCCCAGAAAGGGGTATAAGTATTTTGTTGATATGGAAATGGGCTCTTATAAAATCTCCAAGGCAGGCAGCATGAAACCGGCTGAGTTTCATCGGCATTCAGAAAAACCTATAATTTTTTTTAACCTGTAATTATGAGCAATACGTCAACAGTTGTTCTCAATGGTGAAGACCTCACCTATGCCGATATCGTCGCCATTGGCATAGGCGACAAAAAGGTTGCCTTGGCATCACAGGCGATTGAGCGCTGCCGCGCCTCCAGAGAATATCTGGAGGATGCTGTCAGGCAGAAAAAAATCATCTATGGGGTGAATACGTCCTATGGCCCGATGTGCAATAAAATTGTCAATGACCGCGATCTCGAGTCTTTACAGACCAACCTCATTATCAGTCATGCCGCAGGCCTGGGCGAGCCGATCCTGCCGTCTATAGCTCAGGCAATCCTCGCTGTCAGGCTCAACACCCTGGTAAAGGGATATTCAGGTGTCCGTATCGAACTCCTCGAATTGATGCAGGAGATGATTAATTCCGGTATCGCCCCCTATATTCCTGAATGCGGCAGTGTCGGCGCCTCCGGAGACCTCATCCATTTGGCCCATATGTCTCTTGCCATTATCGGTAAGGGCAAGGTCTATTTGAACAAAGAGTTGATGAATGCCGAAGAGGCTTTTGAAAAGACCGATCTCGTACCACTGGTCCTCAGCTACAAGGAAGGCCTGGCTTTGATGAACGGTACGGCGGCGATGACCGCGATTGCTGCCTTCACTCTGTCCGGCGCGGAAAAACTTTATAACATCGCCTGTGTAAACGCCGCTTTTGCCGTGGAAATATTCGGCGGCATCGACGATGCTTTTGATGAGGATCTTCATCTTCTGAAGCCGCATCCCGGTCAGATTCGGGTTGCCGAAACAATCAAAAAACTTTACAAAGGCACAGGCAACATCACCCTGCGCGAGGACATGCACGAGAGAATCAGGAGCCAGCATAATGGGGATGTTCCCGTGTTCGAAACCAATATCAACGTTCAGGATGTCTATTCTATCCGCTGCACTCCCCAGGTACTGGCCCCGGTCCGGGAGACCCTCGATTATGTCACCAGGACCATCGAAATCGAGGCAAATTCGACCAACGACAATCCCGTCGTCATTCCGGAGAAAAATAAAATTATCCATGGCGGCAACTTCCATGGTCAGAGCATCAGCTTTGCCATGGATGCTCTTTGTATTGCCATTTCGACCTTATGCAATCTCTCTGAGCGACGCACCAACAAGCTTCTCGATAAAAGCCTGAACGAGGGTTTGCCGGAACACCTGATTCCCGGAGAAGTCGGACTCAACATGGGATTTATGGGAGCGCAGTATCTCGCCACCTCCTCAACCGCTGAAAACAGAGGGCTTGCCGCGCCCATGAGCGTCAACTCCATATCCTGCAACGCTTCGAACCAGGATATAGTCAGTATGGGCACAGTAGCTGCCCGTAAGGCATTCCGGCTGGTAAGAAATGCCAAGCATGTAATTACTTTGGAAATACTGGCGGATCTCCAGGCTTTATCCTTTAGAAATTCCGACAAACTGGGGCATGGGACCGGAAAAATTTATGATATACTGAGCCGTCACTTTGAAGTGTATGACGATACACGCATCTTTCATGATGACTTGCTGAAATTCCGCAAACTCCTCTTCACAGGTCATCTTTTCGAAACACTTTCTCCATATCTCCCAGAATAAGACCATGACTCTTCTTGAAAAATTCTATTCCGTCTTTGCTGTTCTCTTTGTCTTCGGGCTGATTACCGTCTTTTACCTCTATCCCGAAACGAGGCATTTCAAAACACTGTTGCCCGTAAGTCTGGTGGGAGTGGCAATCAATATTGGACTTATGTTCATCGTGCTTCGTGACGTGATTCTGCGCAAATTTCCGAATCAGTCGATCAGGTATGTATGGATCGGCATCATTCTTATTTGCTGGCCGACCATATTGTACTATCTCCCCAAGTATGGCTTCAAAAAAAGGTAATAGGATCCATATGCCGAAAAAATCCAGTCTCCCATATCTTATCGTTCTCATCTGCATTTTTCAGGCGATGCTGCTCAGTTACCCCCAAAAAACTACTGCGCGGGAAGCAGAGAATTCCGATACAGATCGATGGGCGATCCTCACCGGCTATGGTTCGAGCCATCCGGGCTGGGGGGAGACCGAGACGCGGGTCGAGACCATTGATCTCGCTCTGCGGCGAAAAATTGTCATCTTTGAGGATATGGGAAAGTCGTGGTATAGCGGTTCTCATTCATTGCTCATCGAACTGCCGCTGCACTTTCTCCTCGATTATGACACGCCGATGGCTGGAATAAACTTTTTAGCAAACTACACCTTCAGCGCCTTTGCTCTACAACCATATGTCTTTGCCGGAGGCGGGCCTGTATATGTCGATGCCGACATTCCGGGAATGGGATCGGACTGGAACGGAAACTACCAGATAGGTTTCGGCATACAGTTTCCCATGAAAAACGACCATACCTTCTTTGTCGAGACACGCTACCATCACATCTCCAATGGTGGTATAGAAGAACCGAATGTACCCCTCAATTCTGCGAAATTCTTAGTTGGGCTGACATTTTGATGAAGATATATATCCTCCCCTATTCGGCTAACCGGGACCGAGTCAATAATGCCTGCTGCTCTACCTGTGCAAATACAAACATCGCAGCTCAGGTCGAAAGAGTAAACTTCGTACGGAAGAAAAAATGACAATTTTGAAACGCTCTCGATCGAAGGGATACTGTCTGTTGATATCCGCCAACCTGGTCTCGGCACCTTATCCGGTATACCCTATCGGAATTGCTCATCTAATGGGGGCTCTACACGAACAGGGGCACCGCGCCGACCATTTCGACATGCTGGCCTCCGAGGGATACCCCGAGTTGGACGGGAAACTCAGTCGCAACAACTATGATGCCATAGGGATCTCCATCCGCAACATCGACAGCGTCGACAGTTCCTCACCCACGGCAATGATAGAAGATATTGCCACGGTGATCGGCTATGTCAGAGAGCGTTGCCGGACGACACCGATAGTTCTGGGTGGACCTGGATTTTCCATTATGCCGGAGGAACTGATGGACTACCTGAAGGCCGATTATGGTATTGTAGGCGAGGGAGAGGTGGCTTTTCCTCAGTTGCTGGAAAAAATCGCTTCAGGAGAAGCGATACCCGAACGTCTCATATCTACAAGCCTGGATGACTATCCGGGTTGCGCGCCGATTTTTCAAGGAAACATCGCCGGGTACTATGTCGATCACGGCGGTATGCTCAATGTTCAAACGAAACGAGGATGCAGCTATGGCTGCAGCTATTGCTCATACCCGACCATCGAAGGGAAGAAACTGCGCTTCCGGCCGGCCCAGGAAGTTGTTGAGGAAATAGAGAGGCTGCGCCGGCAATTCGGGGCACGCTACATCTTCTTTACCGATGGCGTCTTCAACGACCCTTTCGACCATTATCTCAAGGTGGCCGAGGCCATGATCCGTTCAGGGAACTCCACACCATGGTGCGCCTTCTTCCGCCCGCAGAAAATGGGCAGAGAAGAATTGCGGCTGCTGAAAAGAAGCGGTATGGCGGCCATGGAACTGGGTACCGACGCCTCTACCGACCAGACCCTTGCCGGTCTGAACAAGGGCTTTACCTTTGCTGAAGTCCTTGCCCTGAACCGAACCATCGCCGAGGAGAACATACCGTGTGCCCATTTTATTATTTTCGGTGGGCCTGGTGAAACACCGACTACGGTGCGCCAGGGCCTGGAAAATATCGCCCAACTTGGAGATTGCATTGTTTTCGCCTATATCGGCCTGCGCATTCTGCCGGATACCGGTCTTTACAAACAGGCTGTTGCCGAGAAGATCATCACCGCACAGACTGACATCATCCGTCCCATCTTCTATTATTCCCCCGATATCGACAGAGAGTTCATCGACACCGAACTGCGCAATTCCTTCGCGGCAAGAAGAGACAGGATATACCCGATGGCTGAGATGGAGCATTATGTCCGTCTCATTCATTCCCTGGGTCACAGCGGGCCGCTTTGGGATCGTATGTTATCAAGATATCTCAAACAATGATGGCGTCGCGATAAGCACCCGTACGGGCATAAACTCCGACTTCGAGAAAGCCCGATCTCCGGCGTTGCAGGTTTTTGGCAGACCTTCGACATACTTACCTGTATAGTCGAAGACCTGCCAAAAACACTGCGCCTTGTATCTCGAGCTTTTTATCTAGCCATCTCAGAACTTCGTGGCGACTTTTATGAGTCCACCCAGGCGCCTAGAGTGACCTTTTACTAAAATTATCAAACAATGAGCGAAACACCCGAACCACTCATCGTCATCCCGGTGTATAATCACGGGAGTACGCTGGTCGATGTCGTCCATAGAGCTATTGCCACCGGGTATCAGGTGCTGGTTGTAGATGACGGCAGTGACGACAACTGTCTGGCTCCCCTTGCAAATCTGCAATGTCAGAGCTTACAGCTACCCCGCAACATGGGAAAAGGTGCAGCCATTCTTCATGGTGCCCAATATGCCGCTTCACTGGGGTTTGAAACCATGGTCACCATAGATGCGGACGGCCAGCATGATCCGGCCGATATTACAGGGCTCATTGCCGAAGCTCAAAGAATTGCCGCACCCTGTCTGGTACTGGGGGCCCGCCGAATGATCCAGGAGAGCGTTCCCGCATCCAGCCATTTCGGCAAACATTTTTCTAATTTCTGGGTGCGGCTCGAATGCGGGTATGATCTTGCCGATACTCAAACCGGATTCAGGCTTTATCCGGTCAAACAGCTTCTCAGTCTCAGACTGACCCGGACAAGGTACGACTTTGAAATTGAATCTCTGGTCAAACTGGCATGGGCGGGAATTGCCGTCTCCTCCGCCGCCATCCAGGTGCATTACCCGCCTGCCGGTCAGCGGATCAGCCATTTCCACAAATTCAAGGATAATATCCGCCTCTCTCTGCTGCACAGCAGGCTTATCATGAGAAGGCTGATGCCCTGGCCTCATAGACAACTTGTTGCCAAACCACCTCTGCCGGAGACAATCAAGGAAAATCTCTGCAGGAATCCGCTGAAGATACTGGCAGAAATCTGCAAAGAGCATACTTCACCCCTGTGGCTGGCCATGGCAGTCTGGCTCGGCATTTTCATGGGAGCCCTGCCGCTTATTGCCTGCCATACTGTAGCCATTCTTTATGTTGCCCACCGGCTGCATCTCAACAAAATTGCGGCTGTAGCCGCCAGTCAGTTCTGTATGCCGCCCCTGGTTCCTGTTATTTGCATCCAGACCGGCTACTATCTCAGGAATGGAGAATTCCTCCTGGATCTCTCCTGGCAGCGTTGGCTTCTGGAAATCCATGAACGGCTCTGGGAGTGGTTTATAGGTTCGCTGCTTGTCGGTCCGCTGCTCGGCCTGGGTGGGGCGTCGATAATGTACTGGATGGCTCTGCGTATCCATACCCAGCGGAATCTCAAACCCAGCGTCAAAACATGAATGCGGCACCGATTACCAACCTCCTCGAGCGGCTGGGACATCTGTTTTTTTATATGGTTCTCAAATTCTGTGGACTGCGCTGCGCCTATATCTTTCTTTACCCCGTCATTTTTTTCTATGTTCTGTGCAGTAGAAAAATCCATGGCATCACTTCTTCGTATCTGAAGAAAAGATTCCCGCATTTCTCAAACAGACAGCTTTTCCGGGCCACTTTTGATAATCTTTTCGCGTTCGGGCAGGTTCTGGTGGACAGGGCCTGGCTGGGACTCAAAGAAAACGCAGAGATGACCTGCACCATTGACGGCAAGGACGATTTATTCAACACCATCGCCGCTGGAAAAGGCGTGGTGCTGGTCACCGCACATGTCGGGCCCTGGCAGACCGCCATGGCATATCTCAATGTCCTGCCGGTTAAAGTCCATGCGCTGATGCAATATGATCAGTCCGCCGCCGCAAAACATTTCTTTGACCTGGGGAAAAAAAACCGCCATTTCAATATAATTGACACCGAGAGCCCATTCGGTGGACTGGTTGATGCCGCCGCCGCTCTGCAGCGCGGTGAAATAGTCACTATCATGGCAGACAGACACATAAAAGGAAGCACAAAGGAAGTTGAATTTTTAGGAAATGAGGTTAGACTACCTGATGCTGCCTATACTCTGGCAGCTTGCTTTGAGGCGCCTGTCGTTGTTTTTCTGGCAGCAAAGACAGGAACCACTCATTTTGAACTCAAAGTATGGAATACCTTCTATCCCAGATTTGAAGACCGATCAAACAGGGATGAGGTGCTTCGGGAATGTTGCCGAAAATATGCCGCAGCCCTTGAACAATATGTGAAAAAATACCCGTACCAATGGTATAACTTTTTTGAAATCTGGAAGCAGGCTGATGTTGACTCTTCCTCAAAGGCACCTATTACAAACACATTGCAAAAATAATGGAAAATCTTAAAAAAAAATTAAAGGAGATCCTTGTTAAGGATTTAAAAATCTCGGAGAGCAGCCTGGCAAAATTTGGTGATGACGAACCGCTTTTTAGTGAAGGCCTGGGACTCGATTCACTTGACGCCGTTGAACTTGCCGTACTCATCCAGAAAAATTTCAACGTGCAGATTATTGATATGGATGAAGGTCGCAAGGCCTTTGAAACACTAAATAAGCTGGCGAAGTTTATTGTTGAAAAACAAGAATCTTAGAGGAGGTAACATGCTGAAAAAAATATTTGTACCGGTAATTCTGCTTTTTTTCTCCCTGGCCGGCGCGGCTTCTGCTGCGGATGAACTGCGGCATCTCGATATCGACCTTGCCCTCCAGAACGTCAAGGTAAAGGAAGCTGTCCTTCCCGACATCGGGCTCTATTTCGCGGGTCAAAAACATCCTGCTGTGCAGAAAGAATACGGCATTTTCAGAACCTCAAAGCGCACCAACAGTTTCATGAAGGACAAAACCGATTCCTGCGAGTGGGCTCTTGCCTCGGCACTCCTTCACCTCCAGGAAAGTGCGGTAAAACACGGCGGCAATGCTGTTATCGACATTACCTCCAACGTCAAAAACCAAAAGAACCCTTCCAGTGTTCAGTATGATTGCCTTGTCGGAGGAATGATGGTTAATGTCGCATTGGAGGCGAAAATCGTCAAACTGGCCAAATAGCGCCTGTAACATCTCTGCTGTGACGGACTCTTCGTACCCCAATTCTCAAGGATGACAATGGACAGTGAAAAACCCAGGGATATTATTTTTATTAGTGGAGCGAGCCGGGGAATAGGAGCGGCAATAGCTGTTTATCTGGCGGCAAGTGGTTTTGACATCTGGCTTAATTACCGGAGTTCCCACGAGGCAGCGGCCGCCGTTAAGGAAAAGATAGAACAGCACGGCAAAACCTGCCTACTGCTGCCCTTCGATGTAGCTGACAACCACAAGGCCAAGGAGGTCCTTGAGCCTCTCCTGCAAAAGGATACTCCCTTCGGATTAATCCATAATGCCGGAATCACCCGCGATACACTCCTGCCGATGATGAAGAAAGAAGAGTGGGACGATGTCATCAATGTTCACCTGAACAGCTACTATACGCTTGGACGAATCTTTTCCCGGGCAATGATCTCGGCCAAGCGTGGCAGAATAATTGCAATTTCTTCTGTTTCCGGTGAAACCGGCCAGGCAGGTCAGGTGAACTACTCGGCGGCCAAGGCGGGATTGATAGGAGCATCGAAGGCCCTGGCCAGAGAGCTTGCCCGGCGGAATATCCTCGTCAATGTGGTCTCTCCCGGTCTTATCGACACTGAAATGACCCATGGATTAGCCGTTGACGAGCTGACCGGACTCATTCCGTTGCGCCGCCTGGGAAGAGCAGATGAAATAGCAGGAGTCGTCAGATTTCTGCTCAGCGATGAAGCATCCTATATTACCGGCCAGGTACTCAGCGTCAATGGCGGCCTGTATATGTGATGGACTCGTTAAAGGCTCGATCTCCGTCGTTGTAGCATCTGAAACGACGACTTGCCGTACTGCATGTACTGCCAAATCGTCGTTTCAGATGCTACGCCTAGGATATCGAGTCTTTAACGAGTCCATCTTAGCAAAAGAAGGCTCTTTCCGACATTGTCATATATAACGAACAAGATTGGTGACCTGCTCATGAGCAGTCTGTCATTAAAAAAATGAAAAACGGAAAGCACCTTCCATTACCTTAAATATACCATCCCGGCACTTATCCAGCTCCACTGGGTTTGATTGAATGATGACACTTCCTACTGCAAAGACCATAGAGCTGCCCTGCCCCGCGGAAAACTTAATTATCCACCGACCGCCGATGCTGCTGATCGATCAGCTGCTCGAAAGAGAAGGTGACAACGCCGCGGCATCCGCTTCTTTAAACAGCGATAGTCTCTGTTTTTCAGCGAGCAGAGGTATTCTTCCCGAATATTTCATCGAAATTATGGCCCAGACGATGGCCGCAGCCAATGGCTATGACGCTCTGGTCAACAATACTCCTCCCGCAGATGGTTTTATTGTCGGAATTGATACCTTCTCGATCTTCCATATTCCGGAGGGGGCGAATGATTTCCGTGTGGAGGTCGTAAAAAATATGGAATTCGGCTCAATGAAAATGATGAATGGTGAAGTCTTTTGCGGCTCCACCCGCGTGGCCTCCATTGAGCTTAAGGTCTGGGAGCAGGAGGCGTCGCGATAAGCCTGTATGGGCATAAACTTCGATTTCGAGAAATCCGGCTCTCCCGCGTTGCAGCTGGAATCGTCATGATTTCCCAGCGTTCTAGTCCCCGTTGCCGATTCGTTTGTTTGTCGAGGTAAATCGGATAAAGGATGGCAGGTTACGCAAAAAGCGCAGCCAGCTGTCTGGAGATTTCCAGAGCATGGTGACATAACTCCAGATAACCCGGGGCCGCTGAAAATGAGTGCGGTAGAAATCGATGAAGAGCTCCTCCAGTCGTTCCGGTTCCATGCCTTTGGGAATAAACTGGAATTGCATGCAGTCCATTTTTTCCCAATCCTCATGAAAAATCCCCATGCTTTCCCCGCCTTCTTTAATCTGCCGGTATACAGGTGAACCTGGAAACGGGGTGAATTTAGCCAGGTTGAAATCGTCGATCGGCAGGGAGTAGACATATTTCTGGCTTTTTCTGATACTGGCCTCGGTTTCCCCGGGCAGCCCCATCATCAGCAGCCCCTTCACCCGGATTCCCGCTTTCTTGATCAACATGATCTTCTCCCGCATCATCTCCAGGTCGGGATTCTGGCGGTGAGCGGCAAGCAACTCCTCGTCTCCGGTTTCTATGCCCAGGCTGATCATCCAGCATCCGGCCGCCTTCATCAGCTCCAGCAGTTCGAAGTCAAGATGTTCGGCCCTGGCCGCACAGTTGAATGTCATTCCCAGCGGCTCTGCGATGACCTTCCGGCAGAAATCCACGACCCGCTGACGGTTGAAGGTGAACTGGTCGTCATAGAAGTTGAGATGGCGGATATCATAGGTCTCATTCAGGTAGCGGAGATGACGATAGAGATATTCGGCCGAATTATAGCGAAAGCTCCTCTTGAAGACCGACCTGTCACAATAACTGCAGGCGTATGGGCAGCCGCGGCTGGATAAACAACTGCCGTTGGGAGCTTTGGGATAATTGAAGATGGGCAGGGTGTAAGCTTCCGGATAACCGGCCAGTTTGGCATAATCGGGAAACGGCAGGGAGTCCAGATCCAGCAGTTCTTTGCGTCGACCAGTAAAAAAGGCAGTACCAGCGGAATCCCGCAGCACCAGACCAGCCACTTTCCCCCGTTGATCCGCAGGAGTTTCCAGCAGCTCCCGGAGCGTTTCCTCGCCCTCGCCCACCACTACATAATCAATACTGGGGTAGACAGCAAGCACCTGCTCCTGCATGGCGGAAACATGTACCCCGCCGAAAACGACCTGAATTTCCGGCAAGATACTTTTTGCCAGTCTGGCCAGTCTTTCGCCGTCGAAGAAACTGGAGGTGGTGCATGAGAATCCGATAAACGGCGGCTGGTCTTTCCGGAGGCTGTCGACAATCAGGTCATCGGAATCCGGATGGGCATAGCAGTCGATGATATCATTGTCAAGATCATGGCTGGAAAGATAGGCGGAAATAGAGGCGAGCCCCAGCGGCGGCATGATATTGGCGACCCGCGAGATATCCTGCCCCGCTGACTTGGCATTATAGCCAAGAGGGTGGATGAGCAGAATGGCTTTTCCGTCGGACTGCGGCTTTGTGACAAGGTTTTTTCCGTGCAAAACAGATTTCCTTTTTATCAACTAATTAATATTGATGGGTATCTTGTTACTCGTTCGTCATAGGTTCAAGTTTAATGCTCAGGCCCAGCCATGGCTGACTATAGCTTATCGTCTCTTTGTCGCCCTTCATTGTGCGCCCCGATGCCTGCCATATCGTAAAAAACCCTGTTCGAGCGTGTTTTTTCCATGATTTCTCTGTAGTCTCCACATGGTTTTCACGGCAGAGCCGATAGAACCACGAACCGGCACAAGGTGTTCTACCAGGTTCCTGCAGATATATTCTGGATAAGGCTTCAGAGAGAAACGGGGCAAGATCGGACTCCTTCAATGGTCCTTTCACCTGCGGATTGTGCCCTCCCCCTCCTGACACCTCCGCTTCCAGAAGTTTTACCCCGGTGGCATCCAGCAGAATATAGGAAAATTCCACATCTTTCCGCAACCCCAGAAGGCCTGAAAAAAGTTCCTCATCCCATCTTTCGATACGAATTGTCAGTAATTTATGTGGTTCGCTACTTACTCCGATGGTGTCGGTTCGGATGGCTGGGGAAAGACTGCACGAAGTCAGAATGAAAAAGATACCGCAGCAGTACAGAGATAAGCAGGAGGTTTTTACATTCATTTTTTTTGACCGAATACCAGGAGAGAAGGACTAACCAGAACCGCTGTCGGCCAGGCCACACCTATTCCCACCAGCACAGTCACACCGAGAGCATGAAGGGCGGGATGTCCGGCAAAGGCCAGGACCCCAAATCCTATAAGTGAACTGGCCGCACAGATACTCACCGCCCGGGTGGATGTCGATTCCCCGCCGGAAAGTTTTGCACAGACAATAAAGATACCATAATCGACACTGAGGCCGATAACCATGATGCCCATGATAAGGTGCATCATGTTCAGTTCCCTGCCGGTCAGAAGGCAGAACACCGACATGGCAGCAAGAGCCGAAGTAACCGGAGCCAGCACCGCAGCCACCGCTCTGGTGTTACGAAACTGCAGAATGACCAGCAAGGTAATAATCAACCCTGCAGCGCAGGACAGGGTGATAACATCATGGCGGAGCAGCCGCTCCACCTCCGCCTGCCATTTTTTGTTGGCAAGAATATGCACACCTTCCCCTTCTTCCTCAAATTCGAGGAGCTTAGCCAGAATCTGGTCATTAATGGCCACAGTCGTCATGGCCAGATGCGTAGTATCTCCAGTAACCCGATCAGACGAGATCTTCAGCATCGAAGCAAAAAGAGGCTGCAGGGGCCCACCAAGAAACATTCCCGGCGACAGGTGTCGGGGATCGTCGTCCAGCCACGAAAAAAACGGGGCAAAACCATTTTCAGCAAAACCTCGGGATACGGCTGCGATAGTGAACTGATCTTTAAACCCAACTTGATTATCCGTCCAGAATTCCCGCCACCCCCGGAGGTTGCGGTCCTGAGCCTCGGGACCGGGCAGCAGGGGTGCAAAAGACTGAAATTTTTTCACACCCTGCTCCTGCAGGAAACGGTATATCCGGTAATTCGTATCAAGCACATCATCCCGATTAGCACCGGTGGCGAGGATGAAGGCCTGCTCGCCTCCTCCCCCCCAGGTTTGATTAAAATGACGCTCATCGCTCTCCACCTGCTTATCCGGAACATCAAGAGCCCGCAGATCGCCGTTGTAGCGGAGCTGAGGCCAGGAAATCACACCCAGGATCAGGAGCACCAACCAACTCAGGAGAATAATCCCGGGTCGTTTCGGTGTGGATAATTTCAGCCACTGAGTTTGGGGTTGGGCAGAGTTCCGGGGCCTCAAATTGACAATGGCCGGAATAACCAGAAAGGCACACAGCGAAGAAAGCAAAATTCCCGAAAAAGCGAGTAAGGCCATCTGCCGGTGACTTGGAACCTCGGAGAAAAGCAGGACGATAAAAACTGAGGAAGTTGTCAAAACGGCATACAACAGTGGCCTCATCACCCTCCTCATCGCCTCGCCTTGGTTTCTGCCGCCCGCCATCAGAGCCAGATACAGGTGGATGGAGAAATCGACAGCTATGCCGAGCAGTACAATACCAAAACCAAGGGCAAGACCACTCAATTTGCCAAATGCTAAAGCAGTCAGGCCTATCGCCAGCGGGGCAGCCAGGTAAGGCACGCTGATCACCAGCAGTGCCCGGATGTCCAGCAGAGCAAAGCCGAGCAAAAGAATCAGAAGAACAGTGGCCACAGGCAACAGCACCCGCAGATCGTTCTTAATGGCCCGGCTGTTGGCCAGGGTATGCGGCAGGCTTCCGATGACACTGGCCTTAATACCTGCATCCAATGCCTGGCGAAAAGCATCGTCCAGGAAGCTCTCTATCTCGGCAGCCTGTGCCGAGTCGGTAAGGGAATCAGCGGCTTCGGCCACCACAAGGCAGCTCAGGCCATCCCTGCTCATAAAAAAGCCCTGATCAATCTGCACTGCATACTCGGAGCGCATATGATTAAGCTTCCCGAGCGCCAGGCCGGAAAAACCCAAAGGATCGGCCTGCACCTGTCTTTTCATGGCTATTCCGGCAGGACTGTTGAGCAGGGCGAAGGAGTTTTGCAGCCCTTCCTGTATTCCCTCAGGCGAGATTTTGGCGGCCAGCTTTTCAAGATCTTCTTCATTGAACAGCAAGGGCAGGGAAGGCTGAAGGCCGGCAAAGAGGGCCGTCTCATAGCCTTCAGGCAAACGGGACAGCACATAGGAAAAATGTCCGCTCTCCGCCAGCAGTTTGCCCAGTTTTTCGGTGCTCTTCTGCAGAACCTTTTTACTGGCAGGGCGAGGTATATGCTCCTGGTCGGCATAAACGGTAATAAATACCCGGTCGACCAATCCCATCTGCTGCAGCATCCTGAGATCTCCCTGAACTGCTTCGCCCGGCAGCAGGTCAAAGGCATCTTCATGCAGCCTGAGGTCTCTGCAAAAAAACAGGCCCAGGGAAAAGACAAGAAGCATGATGAGCCAGCGGGAAAAAGCCGCGGTTTTACTCATCGTTGCCACAGGTATTGAACAATGCGTCGGGAGTATCACCATTCAAGACATAGGAATGGAAGCTGATGAGGGTGCTGTCGCCTTCGGGTTCGACGATTTCCACCTTCTCGGGTTGTTTGCTGATGCTGTTGAAAGCGATGGTCACGGCACCGATATATTCACCGACCGCCTCGTCCTTCGGGGTTATGCGCAGGGAGGTTCCTTCTTTCTCAAGAAGATAATGATCCTCCAGACGCGAATAATCACCTCCAAGCCACAGCCACAGCTGCTCTGCCACGGTACGCATAACAGGGTCGGAACCGAGATTGAAATCGACAGGCGCAGCCTTGTCATTGCAGCGCATTCCCTGATCACCGTTGAAGATGAGAACGGACGGAATCGGTGAAGTAAATTCCCAGCGCAGCCGGTCGGGTCGAACAACATTCAATGAGCCATGAAAAATTACCGGTTCGGAAAAAAGTGCCAGTCTCCTCTCCTGCACGAATTCACTCGAGAAGGAATGGACCTGCTCGGATGCATTTTGAATTTCCTCCAGAAAGCTGTGTAACTCTTCCGCCTCCGATGCGAAACCGGATTTCGGCACATTCACTATCAACAGCAGTGCACAGAGAAACAGAACCGGGATTATCGACGGCCCTGCGGCATGTGGTGACTGCTCGTACTTATTTCTGTAAGTCATCTAATATATAGGGTCCTGATATTTTTTCTGTTTGATGGCGTCGCGATAAGCACCCGTACGGGTATAGACCGACTTCGAGAAAGCCCGATCTCCGGCGTTGCAGGTTTTTGGCAGGCCTTCGACATACTACCTGTATAGTCGAAGACCTGCCAAAAACACTGCGCCTTGTACATCAAGCTTTTTATCTAGCCATCTGACATCGTGGCGACCTTTTACGAAATCATCCTGTTTCAATTCCACTTCAAAACAGCCGCTCCGTCAAGCCATTGCCTCCGAGCCAGGAGATCACGGCTTATACAGCTTTACTGCTGTAACATACTGTCCGAATCCCAGCACAAGAACGGATTTTTTTGCGGTATCCACCCCACTGCTATTTCCGGAAGTGAGCATTTCGGGAACCACGCCTGTTTCAAGGACAGAGGCGGCAAAAGCAGTTGCCACTGCGGAAGCAGAGGCGAACTCGCCGGTGAATCCGCGGTAATGAATAATCGGCACCTCTAATCGGGTATACGCTTTAAATTGTTCAAGCTGCTTTTCTCCTTCGCTTTTCATGGCCGCCGGAATACCTACCAGAATAAGGGCACACCTGCTCTGCAATTCCGCGGCGCCGCCAAGAGAATCAAGCAAGGCAGCGATAACTCCAGCGGATTCAGAGCTTTGAAAAAACGGTAAGGAGATACAGCATTTGGCGTTGCGAATGTCCCTGTTGACATAAAAGGCGCCGCCGCCATCGGCAAGCGGCGATCCCGGAGCAATCGAAGGGTCAAGGAGCGGAGAAAAGGTATCGTGCCCCTCGTCCGCACTCAGAAGGATGCCGGGCTGGGCCGGGCTGTTAAACTTAAGCTCTGCTGACAGCAAGGCCTGCTCAAAAGAATAATCTCCACCACTGGCGGTGATATTTGGCCCCGTTGCTCCGAACATGATTGCCACCTGACCGGCGGGCCCGTTATGAACCGAGCCCACGAAATCAGTGGGACTTGAAAACTTTTCACCGGAGGCAGCGAGCCCGGAGAGAAAATCATGCGTCTCCGAAAGAGACCCCCAACCTGTACCCATAAAAACAGCACCAGGTTTCAGGGAATCCGGGCCGGCATCGTTATGGGCCATTACGGCAAGTGCCAGGGTCATGCGCGGCAAACGCTTGAGCCTGCGGATCAACTGCGGGGGAAGGTTTTCTGAAATTGTATCGAGTCCCGCCATTCCGGCAGCTGAACCGCCGGCGTTTATCCGGCTCATGGTGGAATAGGTATCTCCGGCACCGCTCAGACAGGAATAGCCATGAATGGCCAAAACGGTCTCCGTTTCCGCCATGGATACCCGTGAAAAAGAGCCGGGGCTTGCAATCACCAGCGACCCATTATTGCCGCCAAAACCAAAAGAATTGGAGAGAACCGCCTTTACAGGTTGCTCCAGGGGCTCGGTCAGCGGGTTCAGGCCGAGCACAGGATCGATATTGAGCAAGCCGGTATTGGCCGGCAATACATTTTTCGATATGGCGATAGTCGAAACAACCGCCTCGACAGCGCCGGATGCCGCCAGGCTGTGGCCGGAGGCGCCTTTGATTGAGGAGAGTGGCGGCAGGACGGTAAAGAGTCGGCGCACGGCCTTGGATTCAGACAGATCGTTTCCCGGTGTTCCAGTGCCGTGAAGATTAATATAATCGATGTCTCCCGCCTGAATCCCGGCATCGGCCAGAGCCTCCTCCATTGCCATAAAAGCACCCCGGCCCTCGGGGTGCGGGGCGGCAGGATGATAGGCATCGCAGGTAATCCCGGTTCCAAGCAGTTCGGCAATGGGATTTTCCGGTTGTACAGTGGTAAGAAGAAGCATGCCCGCACCTTCGGCAACCGCCATCCCCTGCCTGTCCCGATCAAGAGGCTTGCAGCCGTTACGATCGACCAGCTGCAGCGAGTGAAAGCCGAAATAGGTCAGACGGCTGAGAGAATCTACCCCTCCGACCAGAACCCTTTCCGCCCTGCCGCTGCGGAGCAAGGCCAAGCCAGCGGAAATAGCCACGATTCCCGAAGAACACGCTGTGGAAACAGCAAGGACCGGTCCACTACATTGAAACTCCTGAGCAAGAGCGTGAGCGACGGTGCTTAATCCGTGATAGCGGTACAATGATTTATCATTTTGACAATCCCTCAGCAACTGCTCTGTGGTGGCTATACCGCCTGTAGTGGTGCCGATAATCACTGCATCAGGGGGCGCATTGGAGTCGGCCATGGCCTGGGTTGCGGCAAGGAGCGCCAGGTGGTGTGTCCGCGGCAGAGCGGACTGTTCCAGACCTTCGACCTGCCCAACCGGTAAAGAACTGCCGTGCATCAGGGGAAATAAGGTGAGGGGTGTTATTGTCGAACGGTTCTTACGTAAGGTGTTTTCCGTTGCCGCTAATCCGCAGCCGAGTGAGCTGATAATACCTGCACCGGCGACATACACTTTTCTATTTGTCAAGAAGCTACCTTGGTTCTATTTTCTTTTATATATTCGGCAAGATTTACCAGGGTTGAAAATACCTTTTCGCCGACTTCCTGGCTGTTGATGATAATTCCGTAGTCCTGTTCAACCATGACGACCATTTCCAAAACATCGATGGAGTCGATGCCAAGCTCACCGCCGACCAGTTGAGCATTTTCATCAAATTTTTCAGGCGTTACGTCCTGCAGATTAAGGATATCTATAAGCTTGACCTTGAGTTCTTCAATAAGCTGTTGCATAAAATTGTCATATTCACTGGTTGAGTTAATAATAGACGGCGTCGCATGGAGTAAAATGTTCAATCTCCCAAGTCATCGGAGTTGCTGAGATGGACTCTGCGACAAGCGCAGACTTCGAGAAAGGTTTATGACGTCCCGATGAAAAAAGCAGTTCCGGCCTGGGCCAGAAGATGCTGAGTTTCAGGGAGTAATCAGACTCAATAATCAAGCAGCAACACAGGAACTCATCTTATAAAACGAAGAATATTTTGTCATCAAATTTGGTGGCGATTTCGGAAATAATAAGGTATCAGTGTTGAGCATAAGCTATGAATACTCCATCTCTCACCGATCTCAACCTCGAAGACCTGCTTCCGCATCGTGATAATATGATGCTTGTCAATGACGTTCTCGAGGTTGACCGCAAGCATGCTTTGACAATCTGCCATGTGCATACCTCCTGGCCGATGTCTGATAATAATGGAGTATCTTCTTTGATATTAGTGGAGCTTGCAGCCCAGACCGCAGGAGTATGCAACGGCTGGGACAGAATACAGACCAGGGGAATTCAATCAAATCCGACCGGATGGCTTGTCGGTATTAAAAAAGCTGATTTTTTTATCGATTATCTGCCCTTTGGCGGCAGCATCATAAGCAGAGCCGAAAATATCAATGTTTTTGATAACCTCCGGGAGGTTTTCTGTGAACAGCGATTGGATGATGTCCTGATCGGCAGAATTACTCTCCAGGTTTTTCAGCCATGATGGCGTCGTAAAAACTCTTCATCCGAAGTCTTCGCTTATCTGCGTCGTCGCTGCAAAATTTCTATCATTACGACGTACCCTAGTACGCCGAAATAATAGAAATTTTAAGCGCCTAGCATATGAAGTTTTTTACTTAGCCATCCGGAAATTTAGGTTTTTATGAGTTTATCAACCAGGACACCAAAGTAAAAAATGACGGATATAAACGAACAGAAAATCGCCATAGTGACCGGGGGCAGCAAGGGAATAGGCAGAGCGATCTGCGTTGAACTGGCTCAGCATGGATTTTATCTGGTCGTCAATTATATCAGCGATCAGACCGGAGCTGAACAGACCCTGGAAAAAGTAGAACACCATGGAGGCCGGGGTGAAATTTTTCAATTCGATGTCAGGGACGGAGAGGCTACCGAACAAGCCGTTGAAGACATAGCCTCACGTTTCGGCCGGATCGATGTCCTGATCAATAATGCCGGGATTATTGCCGACGGACTGTTTATGATGATGCCGCCGGATAAATGGCAGTCGGTCATCGATACTACCCTGAAAGGTTTTTATAACATGACACGGCCGGTAATCGAGAAAATGGTGCGCAGGCGAAAAGGTGCCATTGTTTCTATTTCCTCTGCCAGTTCCCTTATGCCTAATAGGGGACAAGCCAATTATTCCGCGGCCAAGGCCGGCCTGAATGGCGCCAGCAGGTCCGTGGCCTCCGAGGTTGCCCGACTCGGCATCCGCATGAATGTCGTCGCACCCGGGCTGATCGACACCGATATGATCCAGGCGGCCCCGAAAGACCAGATCAAGGCAATGATCCCCATGGGCCGCATCGGCCGGCCCGATGAGGTTGCCAAGGTCGTGGGATTTCTCTGCTCGGATGAAGCCTCCTATGTAACCGGCCAGGTAATTTCAGTAAACGGCGGGATGTTATAAACATTTTGATAAACCAGGATAGCCGTCAATCACTTCACCCTCTTTCCTGATCCTTTCCTCCTTATCAACCAACCTATATGAAATTCAAACTTATCTATCCCAAATGGAACAAACTGGAGAGACAGACGGAGTTCCATCTGCCCCCCCATGGTCCGGTCGTCTTTGCTGCAACCCTCCCGGACTATGTCGATGTAGATTTTGTAGATGAGAATCTGGAAGACATCGATTTTGACGATCCCGTGGATTTTGTGGGCATTTCGATGATGCTTACGATCCAGGTCAGGAGAGGCTGGGAAATAGCCGATTTTTACCGAAAAAAAGGTATCAAGGTCATCTTTGGCGGAATTGCCGCCATGCTCCATGCCGAGGAGACCATGGCCCATGCCGATGCCGTCTTTCTCGGGGAGGCCGAAGGCAGGATGGAGCAGGTTTTCCAGGACTTCAGAGAGAATAAGCTCCAGCACCGCTATGACTTTATCGATCAACGGCCTGATATCGCCCTGGTTGGACCGGCGCGAAGAGATATCCTCAACCGTCGCCTATACAATCATAAAGGTGTGCAGATGGTTGATCTGGTGCATGCCTCACGCGGCTGCCGCTTTCACTGCTACCCTTGTGCGGTTTCCTATCTCGGCGGGAGGGTCTTCCGACCACGGCCAATTGAAAAAGCAATAGCCGAAATGGCGGGAATCGACAATAACCGGCTGTTCATCGTTGATAACTCCCTGGCTCAGGATACCGAATGGGAAATGGAACTGTTTCGGGAGATGATACCGTTGAAAAAGAAGTGGTGTTCTCATCCTATTGAGGACAAGCCGAAGGTGCTGGATCTCGCAGCCCGGGCTGGTGCCTGGTATGTGTACCAGGCAATCTTCGACACCTCGGATTATATAAAGGAAAGGGTCAAACGCTACCACGATCATGGAATCGGGGTGGAGGGCACAATATTACTGGGCCTGGATGATCATACCGAAGACTTCATCAAGCGCCTCATTGATTTCTTACTTGAGATCGAGCTGGACCTGGCCGAATTTACAGTCCTTACACCATTTCCCCACACCAAGGCCTATACCGCACTGAGTAAGGAAAACCGGATCATATCCAATGACTGGAATGATTTTTCCGCGGACCAGGTGGTTTTTCAGCCCAAGAATATGAGTCCGGAAAAACTGCAGTCACTGCTCGACTACGCCTGGAACACCTTTTATCAGGATGAGCCGCAGCCAATAAAAATGGCCAGGCTGTTTAAAGAAGTGGTAAAAAAGGAAATGGCGGATAATTCGTACAGACCACGGGACAGGAACCTTGCCGGACAATCATTCGGCAGAACAGCGGTACGGGAAGATGATCACTGATTTTTCGACACACATACAGGAAGCCATTGCGGCTCTGCTGCACGGACCAAAATTTGCAGATAAAGAATTTGTCCGCGGCATCACTTTCGGCGAAGTATATGCCATGGCAGCAGGACTGCAGGCAGCCATGGCCGAGGCGACCGACAGGGAAACAGCTATCTGCCTGGCTACGGAAAACAAGGCGACCATAGCGGCGGCACTATTGGCTTCGCTTGCCGGCGGTCCGGCCTTCTTGCTGCCCTACTCCTTTTCGGCCAAGGCGCTCCTGCAACTGCAGAAAACCTGCGGCTTCACCACAGCTCTTGCCGATATGGTCGGCATTCCAGAAGGGATACGGGTCCTTTGCCCGCAGCCGGGCGAATATGCCGGAACACCCCTCACCCCGCAGGCTTCACCACAGACAGAACTGCTAAAAATCTTCACGGGAGGCTCCACCGGTACTCCCCGGGTCTGGTCCAAAACTGCAGAAAACATCTTCTCCGAAGGCTTTTTTCTGGCTGAAAAATATGATGTAAGCGAACACGACTGTATTCTCGCTACCATTCCGCCGCATCATATTTACGGTTTACTTTTCTCGGTAGTCCTTCCGCTTGTTTCAGCGGCGACCGTGATCAGCGAAACGCCGTCGTTTCCCAACGAAATCCTGGGAGTAGCCGAAGATCATGGGGCAACTCTTCTGGCCGGAGTTCCTGCCCATTATCATGTATTGCGGGATAAAAAAATATCCCTGCGCCTTGCTTTTTCTTCCGCGGGCATGCTCGACAGAGAAGACAGCGAAGCCTTTTACCGGAAGAACGGCATAGGTGTGGAAGAGGTCTACGGTTCCACGGAGACAGGCGGGATCGCTACGCGAAACAGATCGACCGGTGCAGAGTATTTTACTCCTTTTCCCACCATTGACTGGAAGATTGTGGAAGGTCGTCTGGCTGTGCACTCACCCTATGTTTCACCGGATTTACCCGTCGACGAAGATGGCTATTTTATCGCAGGTGATCGGGTGGAATACAAAGGAATAGACCATTTTGCCTTGAAAGGACGGGCCGACACAGTGACTAAAGTGGGCGGCAAGCGCGTCGATCTTGAAGAAATCAGTCATTTAATCAAGAATGAAGCGGGAGTAACAGACTGTGTGGTCATAGCCCTCCCCGAATCCGGTGGCCGCGGAAACCGCATTGGCACGGTGATTCAGGGGGAATCGATCGATATCGACGTGATCCGGAAAAAGCTGACCGATTCACTTGAACCATATGCCCTGCCACGCCTGATCAGAATCGTGAAACACATGCCGCTGAGCGCAAGTGGTAAATACGATTTCGATGCCATTGCCGAACTCCTTGGAAATGAATGATGGACTCGTAAAAAGCTCGATCTACGTCGTTGTAGATCTGAAACGGCGATTTGCCGTACCACATGTACTGCCAAATCACCGGTTTCAGATACTACGCCTAGTATATCAAGCTTTTTCCAGAGCCCATCTCGGCAACTTCGATGACTTTTTACAAGACTATCATGAATGACATTCTGCACAGCTTTGCCGTTGGCTATGATTGCCTGTCTGCCTCTGCCGATCTTCTCGATAGAATCAACGTTTTTCCGGTGGCAGACGGAGATACCGGCACCAACCTGCGTATCAGTCTTGCCCCGTTTCGCAATCCCGGCCAGGATAGCGGCGCCATGCGTTTGCTGCTTGCCCGCTGTGCCACCGGTAACTCAGGCAATATAGCCGCGGCTTTCTTCCGAGAGTTCTGCCAGGCGCAAAGTATGGCTGATCTTCCCGAAGCGGCAGCTTCGGGAAGAAAAAAGGCCTGGCAGGCCATTGCCAGGCCCTGCGCCGGCACCATGCTCACGGTTTTTGACAGCCTGGTCTCAACTCTTGCCTCGCATGAGACATTATCGTTATCGACAGTGTATTCCCCCTTGAGCCTTGAACTGCAAAAGGCGGTTGGCGAGACCACACGCCGCCTTCCGATTCTCTCTGAAGCAGGTGTCGTCGATTCCGGCGCCCTGGCCATGTATGTTTTTTTTGACGGATTCTTCAGAAACCTTACCCAACACCGCAATTCGGCCGTATCCATTTTTGATCTTTTTGCAGGTAAACTCGCTATCAGCCACGCCTTTCAGCCCGAAACCAGCAGTTCATATTGTGTCGATGCCGTCATACAATTGCCGGAGGGACAGGCGGCGGCCCCCGGGGAACAGGACGAACGGGCGAAGATGATCGACGACCTCGCCGGGCTTGGAGAAAGCGTGGTAGTGGTCGAAAATGACTCGAGTCTCAAAATTCACATCCATACTCCCGATCCCGACCGACTGCGAGGTCAGCTTGATTCATTCGGCAATGTTGTCCGCTGGTCCGATGAAGCAATGAACCGGACGTTGCGGCCCTTATCCGCGGCAGCGGCAAAGCCTCCTCTGCACATAGTGACGGATGCAGCAGGTTCGATCACCAGGGAGATGGCCCGGCTATCCGGCCTCACTCTGCTTGACAGCTATATAATAGCCGGAGATGAATCCAGACCGGAAAGTCTGTGCAACTCCGAGGAGATTTACCGGATGATGCGCGAGGGTGGGAAAGTGACAACCGCCCAGGCCTCAACCTTTGAACGGTACCAACATTATCAGAACATCAGCCGGCAATTCGGCCCTTCCCTGTATCTTTGCGTCGGTGCGGCTTTTACCGGTAATTACGACACTGCAC
Organism: Desulfobulbaceae bacterium; assembly: GCA_016278675.1. Classification (GTDB taxonomy): domain Bacteria; phylum Desulfobacterota; class Desulfobulbia; order Desulfobulbales; family Desulfocapsaceae; genus Desulfopila_A. Next base: position 49,457 of record JADQBJ010000046.1, read on the forward strand.
TTTCCTGGAAGATGGAGCATGATATTGACGACCGGTTCACAGTCCTCGACTCCGGAGCAGCATCGGGCAAGCTTGCTCTCATTGCCCTGCTCACCGGCCGCTATGCGGAAAATGCCGATGGTGGAGCAGATATCATTGCCTTTGCCGAAAAAGTCATCGAAGAATGTGAAGAATATGTCTTTATTCATGAGCTCAAATATTTGGTAGCCGGCGGGCGGGTATCAAAGGCAGGTGGCTTTTTCGGGGATCTGCTGCACATGAAGCCCGTGATAACTCCAACCCGAAACGGAGTACAAAAAGTCGGCGTTGTTCACAGCACCAGACAGCAGCTCGCCTTTGCCCTTGAAAAACTGAAGAAACAGTATGATTCATCTGCTACGCCGACCGTCATGCTCCAGTATTCCGACAACCAGGACTGGGTGGCGGAAGTCGCCCGGCAGCAGGTGCGTTCCCTCTTACCTGAAGCGGAAATCCTGCTCACTCCTTTGTCATTGACTTCCGGTATCCATATGGGACCCGGCACCTGGTCGATGGCCTTCGCCTCTCCTCGGTCCAGCCAATGAACATGGAGACCACCCTGGAGCCGATCATCATTCCTGCAGGCTACCATAATATGCGCATGGCCGCGGCCATCCTGGACCGGCTGGTCTTTCTCCTGTGATCATGAACGGTTTTTGGTACACATTGCTCGTCCGCTTCACCAGCCTCTGTGGGCCATGGTTTTTTGTGATGGTTTCCCGCATCATTGCAACAGGGTATTTTATATTTTCCCGGCGACGCGTGATGGAGAGCCGCCGCTTCTATGCCGCCCTCTTTCCCGAGCGGGGCATGTTTTTTCATCTTTGGTGCACCTTCAGGCAATACCAGAATTTTACCACCATCCACCTTGACAGATACCTCAAAGCTCAAGATAAAGCGGTGACCTACACCTCCGTTGGCTGGGAGCAGCTCGATAGTGTGATCGGCCGACAGGGCGGGATTCTTCTTATGTCTCACCTGGGAAACTGGGAAATGGCGGCCTCGCTGCTGAAAAAGCAGCGTGACGACCTGCAGCTTCTTCTCTATATGGGGGTAAAGGAAAAGGAAGGCGTGGAAAAGATGCAAAAGGACACCCTGCGCCAATCCGGGATTACCATAATCGGGGTGGATAAAGAGGACAATTCACCCTTTTCAGCAGTTGCCGGCATTCAGTTTTTGCGTTCGGGAGGTCTGGTATCAATGGCAGGTGATATTGTCTGGCGAAGCGATCAACGCAAGGTGCGGGTCGGCTTCCTTGGCCGGGATGCGTATCTTCCCGAAGCGCCTTTTATTTTCAGCCTGGTCTCCGGTGCCCCTCTTTTTGCGTTTTTTGCTTTTCGTACCGGCAAAAATACCTACATTTTTACCCAGTCCGACCCCATTCCCATCCAGCCGGAATCCCGCCGGGACCGGGCAGAGGCTATCGCCCAGGCCGCTCAGCAATATGCCGATCTTCTGGAGAAAACATTGCGGCAGCATCCATTTGAATGGTATCATTTTGACCGTTTTATCCATTGAACCTAAAAACTACACGACTCCAGGAACCTTCAACTATGGGCACCCGGAAGTACAGGGCATTAATGGTGGTTCAATATTTCCTTTTGCATTTGCAAAAACCTTAGAGTATCTTTGCTGGTTTCACCTCCGGAGTAACCGCAAGGTTACCGGCAATTATTCTTTTTCCGAAAACTTTTCTTAGCTTCGCCCGTCTATTATGACCAGAGATGAAATTCAGAGTAAAATTTTAGCCATCCTCACCGAAGATTTCGAATTCGAACATCCCGGTCCGGATGATAATCTTCGGGACGACCACGGCTTTGACAGTATTGATGCCATTGAACTTTTAAGCAAAATAGAAACTTCGATTCTGGGATTCACCCTCACCCGTGCAGAGAAAGAGAAGGCCATGGCAATCAGGACTATCAATGATATCCTTGGTTATATCGAAGATATCAAAAACTCCCGAACTTCATAATTGCAACTGCACATGAATAGACGCGTCGTTATCACCGCTTGTTCTGCAATCACTCCCATAGGGTATGGAAAAGCCGAGATCATCAAGAATCTGCGCCAGGGTAAATCCGGAGTGCTGCCGCTGCGCGATGACGGACTTTTGAGCAAACGTATTCATTCCCGCGTCTTCGGCACTGTGGATTATCCCATAGAATACGGCTTTAAAAGGTATTATAGGAAAACCATGGGCCCGGTGGCCTATTATGCCTGCCAGGTTGCCAAGGATGTCCTGGAGCAATCCGGGCTGGACCAGCAATTTATCACCTCCGGACGTCTCGGCGTTGCCTTTGGCTCAACGCATGGCAGCCCCACAATCCAGCGTGAAATCTACAAAGCCTTTTTCAGCGAACTTGAATCTGATTTCTCGTCCATCGGAGCGGTTGATTATCTCCGTTCGATGGTGCATACCACGGCGGTGAACATCACCAGAATGTTTGGTATTACCGGAAGGATCATCGCCTCATCCACCGCCTGCACCACCAGCAGCCAATCCATCGGTTTTGGCTATGAGACAATCAAATACGGTATGCAGGATGCGATGATCTGCGGTGGAGCCGACGAATACGATACAACCACTGTTGCGGTTTTTGACAACCTGCTGGCCTGCTCCGTCGATTATAACGACACCCCGCACCTTACCCCCCGGCCGTTTGACGCCGACCGTGATGGTTTGGTGGTGGGAGAAGGGGGCGGCGCCATACTTCTCGAAGAATATGAATTCGCCAAAAAACGCGGCGCGGTTATCCTTGGTGAAATAATCGGTTTTGCCTGCAACAACAATGGCGGCGACCTCATCCTGCCGAATCTTGACGGGATTACCGCTACCCTGCGCCTGGCTCTCGATGATGCGAAAATCTCCGCGGACGATGTTGATTTCATCAGCGCCCACGCCACAGCGACCAAAATGGGTGATGTGATCGAGGCCCAGGCCATCGCCGCGGTCTATGGCGACAAACCGCTTGTAACGGGTCTGAAGAGCTATATGGGCCACACCATGGGGACCTGCGGGGTTATCGAATCAATTCTAACCCTCTATATGATGGAACAGGGATTCATAGCTCCTACCCTGAACCTGGATAATATCGATGAACGTTGCGCTATGCTCCGGCACACCCGCGAACTTACCGAGACAAAGACAAAAATAGCAGCCATTCAAAATTTTGCTTTTGGTGGAGTGAATACCTGTCTGCTCCTCAAAGACGGCAGCATGGTTTAACTATGATGGACTTGTAAAAAAGAAATTATCAATGTCTCCCTCGCGGCAAACTTTCCGCCCTTCAGGTTCATTGGCGGATAGAATTCTCGACTGCAGCGCTACCTTGGCCTGCTGGTCCTGGTTTACCCTGGGTTTTATCCTTTTTTTCTCCTGGCGCTACCTTATCTATGCGGTAAGGATAAAGAATCCCGAAATTCAGTATCAGCGCCTGAACTCACTTTTCTACAGGGGATTTTTTCGCGTTATCAGCCTCACCGCTCCCCGGCAAAAAATAGAGATTGACAGGGAAGCGGCCTCGATAAAATCTTCAGTGATTATCTGCAATCACCTTTCCTACCTTGATCCATTGCTGCTGATATCACTCTTCCCGAGACATAGAACTATCGTGAAAGCCAGGTTTTTCAAAACGCCTGTCTTTGGCTGGGTAATCACCAAGTCCGGATATATCCCCGCCTCCGGCGAAGGAGGTTTTTCCCGCTTGATGGTGAACCAAATGGAAACCATGGAGCAGTATCTTAAAGACGGCGGCAATCTCTTCATCTTTCCGGAAGGAACCAGAAGCAGAAATGGAAAAATCGGCGAATTCAACAAGGGGGCCTTTAAAATTGCCCGGATGTGCAGCGCGCCTCTATATGTCCTGCAAATCCGCAATACCGACAGACTTTTTACGCCGGGCAGGTTTTTCTTCAACACCAGGGTAAAAAATACAATTACGGTTAGAATTATCAAGGATATCCAGCCGGACCGGAGTGCCTCCCCCTCCGTCTCCGGACTGCTGCAACAGGTACGGCAGGCATATATCTCTCAACAGGAAAAGGAACTTGAGAAGCCGTAACCCTTTATGATTTGGCGGAGGTCGCCGGTTCAGCGATTTTTGGATTTTACATCTTGATAATCTAATAAAAAGTCATCGAAACCAACGAGATGGACCTTCAGATTTTCACATTCATGGCATCTTCTAGCAATTCGCCGATATCACCGGCAAGCAGCGCAGCTTCGTCACGATCGAAACGGACGGCACGTTCGGCATATTTGTGGCAATGACGACAGTCGTTGCAGAAGGTTTCCGCACAGCGAATCGATTGAAAGCCCTCCAGGAAGTTATCCAAGGCATTATTATCGATAACAAGATCAAGAGAAAGGAGTCTGCGCCGCAACTTGAGCATGCGCAAGGTGAGCTGGCGCTCCTCTTTGTTGTAGTGTCTCATTCGCTCACGCACCTGCTCATCTATATCTTGATGAAAGCCCGAAGGATCGCCAAGCATTTCCAAAGAGATGATGTCCAGCAGATTCCCCTGGTAGCGACGATCGGCATATGCCCTGGCGGCCCGCAATAACCACGCCGTGGACCTGGAGCGATCTATAATCTTGAACTCATCAAAGCCCATGGCTTCGTAGCAATGAAGATCTTCAGGGCGAATCCACCGGCTCATCAGCAAAAGTTCCGGATGAAGCAGGCGGCGCCGGGTACATTGCCAGAGGTAGAAATCGAGAAAAAAGCCGGCCTGCCGTGTATTCTGTGCCAATTGGGATGCATGGCCAACGCTGCAGGCATGTTCTGCCAGATAGTGACAATTATAGATGCAGGAGACGTTGACAAAGAGCTGCAGGTCACAGGACAATCCGGACCTGATTTTAGTAAGCATTTTGAAATCCCGATTGAATTCGCTGTATGGGATAATGAGCGGATTGACACCGAGTGCTTCCTGGTACGTGAGTCGGGACAGGTTGGTCGGCCAGCTGAGAACGCTGCCGCGTATCTCCAGATTAGGGAAATTTCGGCGTACCAATGCCACTACGGCAAGATTGGCGATAGAAACCGTGTCAACGCCTATGTCGACCAGCTGAGCGATGAATTTCAGTATGTCTTTCTTGCCTTCCGGTGTCTGCTCAAGGTTGCCGAGACAGGGGGCGTTAAGGAGATAACAGAATGACAGATCGCGCTCATGGGCTGCAGCTATGTAGGCTTCCGCTGAGTTCCAGTCTATATGAGGCACGACCATTCCGGCCCTGCCCCCTCCCACAATATCGAAAGGCAGCTTGGCATAAATGGAAGTCGCTTCCGGAATTCCGGCAAGACCTTCAAGTAGATCAATATCCCAATTTGCAGCAATACTTAGTTTCATTGAATTTTTCTTACATCAGATTCGTTTTTGATGGACCCGTAAAAGGTGGCCTTCAGTTCATATATCCATGAACCGCAAACTGGAAAGGCGATGCCATGGTGAGATTTAATGTTTCCGCCAGGTTTGCTTTCTGTAATTGATCCGCTACTTCCTCTAAACTATATGCCGCCCTGAGTGAGAGCAACATGTCGTCGCGCAGCAGTGGAGGCGCATCCGGCACATAGGTATCGACTATACATTCAGCCGATTCTTCGCTGTCCGGGCGCAGCAGGTCCATGATCAGGATGGCGGCATGGGGCAGACAGTATTTATAGACAGCATTCCACAAGACCATGGGGTCTGCAAGATGGTGCAGAAAGTTGTTGGAAATTACCACCTCATAGCGCTGACGTGGAAGAAGAATGTTTTCGGGCAGAATACCCTGAAAAAGATGAATTTTATCCTCCAAACCCTGCCGTTGTATGTTTTTTTTGCCTAGTTCCAGCATCTGAGAGGAGCCGTCTACGCCATGCAGTTCACATCGCGGGAACAGTCCTGCCAGCCGCAAAGGAATATCGGCCGGTCCGCAGCCGAGATCAAGAATGGCGCCCTGCGGTTCCTGCCCACGGAAAAACTTTCGAAATTGTTGCACAAAAAACCAATGCCCGTTATCGAGGCTGGCCCCGGCATAGGCGGCAACATGCAGTGGATCATCCATAATTTCCGGTTCCGGAATACGACTCATGGCTTTTTCTTCTTTTACACACCGGAAGTCATTTTTCATTATGGTTTTCCATTGCCGATAAAAATCTACAGGCTGGTAATTTTAGGATTTAAATACATTTTTCTGATTACCCCTGAAACTCAGCATCTCCTGGGCCCAGGCAGGGACTGCTCTTTTCATCGGGACGCCATAAACCCGTCCATGGGGGCTTCGCTGCAGCCTTCCGGGCTGCAGAGACCCGTGAAAAGAGCAGTCCCGACCTTGAGCTGAAGATTAGGGGTGATCAGGTACATTTTTGACAGACTAGCAAAAATCTGCAACGCGAGCTCGGGTTTTCTCGAAGTCGGTCTATGCCCGTACGGGTGCTTATCGCCACGCCATCTTACAATAAAGCCCTTAATAATGCTTGTGTACGAATTAAAATTTTCCAAATTGTTGCTATTGAGGAGGGATCTCACCCGAAGGATATTTTACTTGTAAACTATCAGGGAAATGTTATATATTTTTGGTTTTCTAAAAATTGATGGCGTGGTAAAAAGCCCGATCTCCCGCGTTGCCTTGTATATCGAACTTTTTATCTAGCCATCTGAGAACTCCGTGGCGACTTTTTACGAGATTATCAAAATTGCCTATTTAAATTATATTTTGACGGTAAACGACTTCGTATCTGCTTGCCTGTTGAAACTTTCCAGAACTAATGGTACTTATTTGCTCCCCCTCCCGGCCTTTTCGGCTTCAATGCGTTGATCGGCATGAGAGGACGTGGATTGATATTCCAGAATATCGACTGGCAGAAAGATGGAAGTGACCAAGATTACCGCATCCGTAACCGCTGAATATAATTCCCCTTGGTTTTCCGGCCATTTTCCCAACAATCCTGTTTTGCCGGGAATTGCTCAATTGCAAATGGTTGCCGATCTTATCACCAGACCTCAAGGGTATAATGGGTATTGTATGAGTTTAAGTCGGGTTAAGTTCAGAAAATTAGTCCGGCCGGGAGATAAACTCGACGTTGAAGTTTCATGCAGCGATATCCCCAATCACTACATGTTTAAAATTACCAGCGGGAACTATGATGTCTGTTCCGGCAAGATGCTTTTCACCAAAAACGAAAGACTGTGAATTATTCATGAGTAACCACACTAACCAGACCATCGCCCGAATCTCCGAAATCATCATCAATGAGCTCAAGCTTGAAGATGTCACCCCCGAAACCTTTGATGCCGACCTTGATTTAGTTGACGAGGTAGGGGTCGACTCTATGGACCTGGCGACTGTTGCCCTGGTTTTACGGGATGAGTATGGAATACGGATTGACGAAGACGATTACCCGAAATTGAAGACTGTACGTATCATCGCCGAATACATTATCGACAAACAAAACAGCGAAGAATAGATGTCTGCCCAGCACCAGCAATACAAATTCTCGGACATAATTGCCGATCCGCGTATCAGAGAGCGTTGGGAAAAGGTTCGCCGCTATTTTTTTCTGCGCGAATCAACATACGATATGAGCAACCGTTGCAACATCCGTTGCGAGGGATGTTATTATTTTGCGGGCGAGAAGCAGTTTGCCGTAGAGAATAGTGATGAAAATTCCTGGCGCCGGCTTTTCCAGTCCGAAAAAGAACGCGGCATAACTTTTGCCGTTCTGGCGGGAGCCGAACCCTCGCTGGTGGCGAATTTATGTAAGATCTGTTATCAGACGATACCACTGGGAGCTATAGCCAGCAATGGCCTCAAGCCGATTCCCCGGGAGATTGACTACCGCATTCATATCTCCGTTTGGGGCAATGACCGAACCAGTGAAACAATCCGTAAGGCTCCGAACATGCTTGCCAGGCAGATCGCCAATTACAAAGACGATCCCAGGGCCGTTTTCGTTTACACATTCACACCAGAGAACATTGATGAGGCCCGGCAGGTAACAAAACTTCTCACCGATAACGGCCGGCAAATCTCCTTCAACATGTTTTCCGCCCCTGTCGGCTACCAAGGACATCTCCGCCATACCCCCGAGACTTTGCAAAAAACACGTGAGGTAATGAGCGAACTGCTGAGGGATTACCCGCAGACGGTTCTCTTTTCGACGTACAACATTGTTGCCCATACTGAAAAATCAGCTTTGCATGAACTTTTTTCCTGTTCCTATCCTCGGAGGAATTCCTCCACGGATGTCGGCCTCGGCAGGACATTCCGGCAATATCGCACGGACTTGCAATGGGACCGGGAAGCCGCCTGTTGCGTCCCGGACACGGATTGTGATGACTGCCGCCATTATGCTGCGGGCAGTGCTCTCGTCACCGCCAGAATGTACCGACATGCCATAGACCCAGTGACATTTTCCGCCTGGCTGGATTATGTCGATACCTATCTTGCCGTCTGGGTCAGAGGATATGATAAAGGAGTCAACCTGTGCAACACCTTTATCACTCCGCCTCCAAAGAATTAGAATACATATGAAAACTGTCAGCTCCATTCTCGATGAACAGTGGTACGAGCGTTATAAAAGGATTTCAAGACTTAACATCCGCAGCTCCATATACGATGTAACCAATCGCTGCAACCTGAGATGCAAGGGATGCTTCTTCTACTCCTCCGGTGAAGACAAGGTGGCTGCCGAGGAAAATGACATAAACAAATGGCATCAATTTATCGCCAAAGAGATGGATCGGGGCGTCAATCTGGCAATTCTGATCGGCGGCGAGCCAACTCTCTGTCTGGACAGGATTGAAGCCTTCTACAAGAAAATGCCCACTTTTTGTGCCACCAACGGCCTGATCAAGGTTCCCAGGGATCGTTTTCCTGACCTGATGGTCGGGATTTCCCTGTGGGGTGATGCCGAGGATGAGAAAATTCTGCGCGGTAAAGATACATTTGCACTATCCAGCGCTAATTACCAGGGCGATCCTCATGCCTATTATCTTTATACCATTACCCCCAAGCAGCTCGGGAAAACTGAAAAAATCATCCGCAAGATCAGAGATGTCGGCCTCAAAGTTCATATGCAGCTGCTCTCCAACGACGAAGAGGTGGATGGTTTTTCATGGCAGGCGGACGAACTGATCGCAGTGCGTGACGAGATGGACAGCATGCTGGACAGCTATCCCGACACTGTCATTTCCTCGAAATACTACCATGAGGTCATCACTACGGGCAAAATGCTGGGTCGATCTTTCGGCTGGATGGAATGTCCCTCTGTTACAGAGCCGATCGACAACCGGGTTCCGCGTCCGAAAAGATTAATAGGCTTTATTCGCTGGTCATCCGAACTGCAGGCCATGCATCGCTGCTGCACCTCTGAAACCCGTGATTGTTCAACATGTAAGGATGGCGCCGCCCACATGAGCTGGGTTATGGTGAACAAAAGGGCGCACATTAAAACGACCAAAGATCTGCAAAACTGGATAGAGGTTTATGAAATGTTTGCCAAACTCTATCAATTTATACCCTGGTAGCGGCTATGGGCAAAAAAGATGCCGTCATAGTCGGCTATGATGCCATTTCTCCCCTGGGAAGCGACCTGCAGACGCAATGGCACAATGCCGTCACAGGTATGAGCGGGATCGGCCGGCTCACCCGGTTTCCACTACCTGAAAATTTCCCGGTCCACATTGCCGGGCAGGTTCCGGATATAGACGGCGAGGATTATCCTTTTCTGACCGCCCGGCACCAGGCAGCCTGGACGTCTCCTGTTTTCAAATACTCCCTGCTTTCGGTCTCCCGAGCCCTGAAGCGCAGCAATATTGAACTGTCTCCTGAAATTGCCCTACGCACCGCGGTAACATACAGCTCTGCGATCGGCGGGCTGGATGCAATACTGAATGCCGACAGACGGCTACAGGCCAAGAACAAATTGCCGCCGCCATATTCCAATCCCAATGGCTGCGTCAATATGGTCGGAGGTAAAATAGCCATTGAAACCGGGGCTCAGGGTCCTATCACCTCACCGATTTCCGCCTGTGCCACCGGTCTGACCTCGATAATTATCGGGGCTATGTTCCTGGCTCAGAACCGAGCCGACATTGCCATCTGCGGAGCCGTGGATTTTGCACTTATCGAGCCTATTGTCGCAGGTTTTTATACCATGAACGGCGCCTACGCTCCCGCAGAAGGCCAGGAAGAGGAAGTGCCGCAAAAGGCCAGTAGACCTTTTTCCGCCAATCGCCGGGGTTTTGTCATTTCCGAAGGTGCAGGTGCAATCATCCTGGCAACCAGAGAATTTGCAGAGACACATGGACTACTCTATAATGCGGAGCTGGCCGGCTGGGGAATGACATCGGATGCACACCATTTCGTAGCTCCCAATCTAGCTACCATCAGGCAGTGTATGCAGAACGCCCTGACCGATGCCGGTCTTCTGCCCCAGGATATTGCGGCAATTAACGCCCATGCCGCATCCACCAAGCTGGGCGACAAAGTTGAATATAGTGCCATGAAGGAAATTTTCGGAAATACTCTTCCCCCAGTCAGTGCAAATAAATCACTCATCGGCCATGCCATGGGTGCCTCCAGTGCAATTGAAACAATTTTTGCATTGCAGGGGATGCTGGAAAATACACTCCCTCCAACAATAAACTATCAGGCTGATCCGGAAATTGAAATCGATTGTGTCGCCGAAGGGAAAAGGGTTCTGCAACAGGAATTTGTTCTTAAAAACTCTTTTGGGTTTGGTGGTTGCAATAGCAGCGTAATCTTTAAAAAATCGTAACTATTCAGCAGCACCCCATCTGCACGCGATCAGCCTGAAAACATAGCACACTATAGTTTTTCAGACTGCTCGGAGTCTGCGCTTACCTGGAGCACTGCTGGATAGTTACAAAAAATCGAATAGAAAATCATTTATGAAGGCACCGAAAAACAGAAGGGTGTATGTTGTAGGGTATGACGCTGCGACTGCTCTGGGTAACAGCTTTGCCGCAACATGGCAGGGTGCCGTGGAAGGTCGGGCCGGTTTTCGCAGACTGAGTCGCTGCGAAAGTACCAGTCGCAGCAATGTGGTTGGTGAAATTCCCGATTGGGATCCGAGCCAATTTTCATATGTTAACCGCAAAGAGTCTTCTCTCTGGAATGCCGACTACATCTTCCTTACCATGGAGGTTTGCCGGCGTGCCCTTCTCCATGCCGGTCTTGAAATAAATACCGAGACAGGTCCCAGAACAGGTTGCCTGATCGGTTCCGCCCTTAACGGCACCGATTCTTACCGAATCGCCATGGATAACTACATCAACAAAGGACCGCTGAAAGTCAGCCCTTATCTGCTGCCCAATGTCTGCGCCAATCTCCCGGCCGGTAAGGCAGGAATGCTGATGGGATTCACCGGACCGATTTTCTCCCCTCAGGGCGCCTGCGCCTCGGGAAATCATGCCATTGGAATCGGGGCGAGAATGATTCGCGACGGTGACTGTGATTTTGTTCTGGCCGGCGGTGTTGAAACCTGTATTGTGCCGGAAATAATTCAAGGGTTCTCCAATATGCTGGCCACCATCAAGGTCGGCCCCAAAGACCGGGCGGCGGAAGATCCCACCCAGGCCTCACGGCCCTTCAGCCTTGACCGCAAGGGGTTTGTGCTTGCTGAAGGCGCCGGCGTGCTTGTCTTGGCCTCCGAAGATGCGGTACATTCACTTGGCCTGACGGCCAAAGCCGAAGTTGCCGGAATCGGTTGGAATTCCGATGCCCATCATTTTACCCGCCCAAATGCCACCACCATTATCCGCGCAATGCAGGATGCCATTGATGATGCGGAAATCTCACCTGCCGATATTGGGGCCGTAAATGCACACGGTACCTCTACGCCAACGGGAGACAGTACCGAGGTTGATTGCCTTCGTGCCGTTTTCGGCGATTCCATGGCGAATATTCCGGTATCTTCGAATAAATCACAGGTAGGCCATTCACTTGGTGCATCTGCCGCCATTGAGGCGACTCTTGCCATCGAGGCCATGAGACTTGGTCTGGTTTTGCCCACTGTCAACCATATCCCCGATCCTGCTTTCAGTGATATCGATGTGGTGCCGAATACAGCGCGCAGACATCCACACGAATTTGTCCTCTCAAATTCGTTCGGCTTCGGCGGAACCAATTGCTGTATCGTTTTTCGAGGAGTGTGATGCGACCACGACCTTTTATTCCTGAAAAACTGGAAAAACCCTGCTATGTCAGAGACATCAACAGCGCCAAGATCTGGCATCGCTGCGAGATGCGCACACTTTATGTGGATACCGATCGCTCTCAGGTTGTCTATCATGCCAACTACCTGCGTTATTTTGAATTCGGCAGGGCTGAACTCATGCGGGAGGCAGCCTATCCCTACAAAGAAATCGAGGAGAGCGGGTATATCTATCCGATTATCAAAACCGAACTCAACTATTATTCGCCGCTCTTCTATGACGACCTGATGTACATTCATACCCGTCCCGCCGCTATGGAATTAGTTAAACTGCAGTTTGATTATTTAATCACCAGAGCTGACAACGGCGAAATCTGCTGCACCGGTTTTACCCGACACTGCGCAGTGAACAGTAAGCATATCCCTGTTGAAATTGATGAAAAAACGATCAATCTCTGGAAACAGTTTCCGGATTCATGAGCAGTAAGCGAATCCCCTGTAATATATCGGTACAACCATGGTTTGAGGACCATTGTATCGGCGGCAGGATTTGCCTTCCAGCCGTTGAAACCATGCTTTTTTTAGCCGCCCAATGCGCATCGATCCACCCTGAAACTGATATCAGAATCATGGAAGATGTTTGTTTTGGCAAATTTCTTGAGATTCCGCCAACTGCGGCAAGGATGGAGACTCTGGTAGAATATTCCGCCAATACCGCCAGCCGGATGCAGGTAAAACTGCTCAGCCACATCCGCCTGAAAGCCATGGCCAGAATCAAAGAGCATGGCGAAATATTTTTCCCGGCAGGAACAATAGACAATCGCTCTCTTCAGAACATTGACCCGACGCCGCCGACAAACACTACTGCTGAGATCAGCGCAGCGCAGCTGTATGATGAAATTGTTCCCTTGGGCTCCCGGTATCATACGCTTCAGGGAAAACTGCTCCTTACAAAAGACGAAGCATGGGGAAAATTGAAAGCTCCCGAAATTTCCTTTTGCTATGCCGTTCAGGATATGATTGGTTCGCCGTTCCCCCTGGATGGCGCTCTGCATGCAGCTTGTGTTTTAGGACAACGATTGACGGATCTGGTGCTCTTCCCGGTTGGTTTTTTCAGGCGAATTATCAGCCGGCCTACTCTTCCGGGTGGACACTACCTGACCAGGGTGACAATGACCGCCATAAAACACCGTGAAATAGTATTCGATGTGAATATCTTCAATAATGAAGGACTTCTTTATGAAACTGTAAATGGACTTCGAATGCGCGATATAGGCCAGGCAACAAAGCGATAAGTACAACTGAGAATGCCGGCATTAAATATCCATACGAGTCCAGCTCGGCAACTCCAATGACTTTTTACGAGATTATCTACCTTGAAATAGAAATACTATGGAACCTTTTGAACGGGAATTATTGGAATTAATCATTACCACATGCAATCTTAGCGATATCGAAGTTGACAAGATAGCAAATACCGATCCTCTCATCGGCCCGGATTCTCCTCTCGGAACCGACTCTCTCGATGCCCTGGAAATTGCAGTTGCTGTTCAACATAAATATGGTGTGCGAATGGACTCGGAAAATACCAGCCGACTCGTTTTACAGTCTCTGGCGACTCTTGCCGAATACATCAAAAAGGATAGCGGAAATGCAACCGGTGCTTGAGCATCTTCTTATCCCATGTGATCCGGAATGAAACTTTCGATTGAAGAATCCATCCCCGAGTGCATCGGCACTCTTCAGGTAGATGAAGAAGCAGGCGGTAAAAGAAAGGTTTCGGTAGAATGCCTGTTTCCTTCTTCATTTATCGGCTTTGCGGGACACTTTCCCGGAAATCCCGTTCTTCCCGCCATTGTCCAGTTGGCAGCAGTCCGCTGTATTGCCGAGCAAGCCCTGCAGCTGCACCTGGTTGCGGAAAAATATTCCCGGACAAAGTTCCGAGCCATGATTCAGCCTGATCAGAAGGTAAATTTTCAGCTTATCATCGATGCGAATGAGGGCGGATATAAGGGTAAGTTCCACTTACGAAACGCTGCTCAGGAATCAATTGCCGAAGGACTTTTTGTTTTCAACACTCAAAATGGGTAACTATTCAGCAGCACGCTGTTAAACAGTTACAGACAGGTGGTCGGCCAAATGGGGTTATGAGAATCAACATGAACAGTTACGAAAATGGCACGAAAAAAATACTTTAACACTCCTGCGGATGCCCCTCAGCCACTCACCGTTGTCATCGGCAGACGTGTTCGGTTCGAGGAGGTTGACTCCATCGGAATGGTATGGCATGGTCGCTATCCCAGTTATTTTGAAGATGGTCGTATTGCCTTTGGAGATACTTACGGATTAGCCTACTCAACCTTCGTTCAACATCGGGTAATGGCCCCAATCGCCCAAATGCATTTTGATTTTAAATCTCCGCTGCGCTTTGATGAACAAACCACCATCGAAACATCGCTGCACTGGAACGACGCGATGCGCCTTGATTTTTCGTATATCATCCGCAACAGCAATGACAATATCGCTGCTACAGGTTATACCGTTCAACTCCTTACCGAACCTGATGGCACCGTTCTATTTGCCCCACCGGACTGGATTATCCGCTTCAGGCGAAAATGGCAGGCGGGATTCCAAGACGGGCAGAAAATAATAAACTGTGCATCAGCATTGTCTGATTGACATGGCCACCCCGATCTACCGAATATCCTCTTCGGAAAAATTCCTCAAAAACGAATCATTTTTTCACTATTGAAGATTGATTTCGTTACTCGCTTGACATACCATTCAATTCAAAGTATTTTTGGTGTTTTTAATTTTACTGTCTTATACTTTACGGAATACTCAGTTTTGCTGGGCAGATTAGATAGAGTGTAATCAGTTTTGCCTTTTTACCCGGGAACACTAAGGCTATTGGTATTTATTTGTCTAAACGGAGCCGGAATCTTTCCGGATAAGAACCTTTAGACAGATTATTTTCCTTACCAAAAAACAAGAAAACAATCTGTAAGGTACTAAAAATTACAGGCAATTTAAAAAGAAAAGACCGCAAAGCAACGAACAGAGAGACAAATACATTATGTTTGAAAATCTGACAGACAGGCTGGAAGGAGTATTTAAGAAACTCCGCGGCCACGGCATACTTTCGGAAGAAAACATCGACGAGGCAATGCGTGAAGTTCGCATGGCCCTCCTTGAAGCGGATGTTAACTTCACGGTTGCCAAAGAATTCGTTGCCTCCGTGACCGAAAAGGCCATAGGCCGTGAGGTTTCGCAGAAACTTTCTCCGGGCCAGCAGGTCATTAAAATAGTGCATGAGGAGCTTGTCGAGCTGCTGGGCGGCTCCACCGAGCAAATCAGACTGGACGGCAGGCAGCCGGTCATCATCATGATGGCGGGCCTGCAGGGCTCCGGCAAGACAACTACCTCAGGCAAGCTTGCCGGACTGCTGCGGGATAAGGGCCGCAAGCCCTACCTGGTCCCGGCTGACGTTTATCGTCCGGCGGCCATTGAACAGCTTCAGGTGCTCGGTGAGAGGCTTGGTATTCCCGTTCATCCCTCGACAACTGATCTGAAACCGACGGTTATCTGCAATCAGGCCGTCATTGAAGCTAAGAATCAGGGCTACGATACACTGATCATCGATACCGCCGGTCGCCTGCATGTCGATGAAAGGATGATGACGGAATTGAAGGAAGTTCAGGCGGCCGTCGAGCCTTCTGAAGTCCTGTTCGTTGCCGATTCCATGACCGGCCAGGATGCGGTTACGGTTGCCGATAAATTCAACCGCGATCTGGAGATCACCGGCGTTATCCTCACCAAAATGGAAGGTGATGCCAGAGGCGGCGCGGCCCTCTCCATTAAAAATGTCACCGGCAAGCCAATAAAATTCGTGGGCACCGGCGAAGCACTCGACGCTATTGAAGTTTTCCATCCCGACCGGGTTGCCTCGCGTATCCTGGGTATGGGTGACGTGCTCACGCTTATCGAGAAAGCCGAGGCGGTTGTCGACAAAGAACAAGCCGACAAGCTTGCCAAAAAGCTGCAGAAGAGCCAGTTTTCCCTGGAAGATTTCCTCGATCAGATCCAGCAGATCAAGAAAATGGGCTCTCTTGAGCAGATCATGGGAATGATCCCGGGCATCAACAAGCTGAAACAGATCAAGGATGCCCCGAAACCGGACGAAAAGGAACTTGGTAAAACCGAGGCCATTATTCGTTCCATGACTCTCAAGGAACGTCGTGATCATCGCATAATCAACGCCAGCAGACGACAGCGCATAGCCGCCGGCTCGGGCACCAGCGTCACCGATGTCAACAGGGTGCTGAAAAGCTACACGGCGATGTTGAAAATGATGAAGAAAATGCGTGGTAAACCGGGTTTTGCATCGGGGAAAAAACGCAGAAAGTTGCCCAAAGGCATAAGAAGATAGATTTTTTGTAACTATCAGCAGCACACCATCTGTCCATGATCAGGGCGTCCAGCATGCTCAGTGTATAGCTAACCACCCTGCTTAAGGACATATGGAGCACTGCTAAACAGTTACAGACAGGTGGCTGGTCAAATAATACGGATCAACATGAATAGTTACGATTTTTTAATTACGAAGAACTCAGATATTTACCACTTACTATAACCGGAGGATTAACCTGGTATGGCAGTTCGCATTCGATTAACCAGACTTGGCAGAAAGAAAAAACCTTTCTATCGTATTATCGTCGCCGACAGTGAAAATAAACGTGACGGTAAGTTCCTTGACATCCTGGGAACATATGATCCACTGCAGAATCCTGCTGCGGTGCAGATCGATAATGACAAATTACAAGATTGGCTTGGCAGAGGGGCATTGCCGACAACCACGGTAAAGAGCCTGATCAAGAAGCAAGCCGTTGTCGGCGAATAGGTAGAGTATGCAGGAATTAGTGGTATACATAGCCAAAGCGCTTGTTGACAATCCCGATGAAGTGAAGACAACCGTGAGCGAAGAGGAAGACAGCATCACCATCGGGCTCAGCGTCGCTCAGGAAGATCTTGGTAAAGTCATCGGCAAGCAGGGCCGAACCGCCCGGGCCATGCGCACTTTGCTTGCGGCTGCAGCTGATAAGGAAAACAAGAAAACACGCCTTGATATTCTAGAGTAGCGGGTGGTTTCCATGGCTGATGAGTTTAGCTTTGCCGAAGACGAATATCTTCTCGTAGGAAAGGTCACCAAACCGCACGGACTGCATGGTGAGGTAAAGATCTTTCCTTTTTCGGAAGATGCTCAAACACTTTTGCAGTATCCCAAAATCGTGCTGGTGGACCGAACAGGTCAGCTGTCACCTGCTCTTCGTGTGGAAAAGGCACGGGTACAGGGCAAGACGGTGGTTGTCAAGCTCGACACCGTCAACGACAGGAACGAGGCGGAAGCCTTGCACGGCAAGGGAATTCTTGTTTTCAAAGAAGATCTTCCGGCTGCCGGAGAGGATGAGTTTTACTGGTATCAACTGTATGGTCTGCCGGTGTTTACCGAAGCCGGACAAAGACTTGGCGTGATAACGTCAATCTTTTCGAATGGCGCACAGGATATTATGGTGGTGGAAGATGATGATAATGAATATCTGATTCCGATACTCGATACCATCATCAAGGAGCAAACCGAAGAAGGTGTCGTTATATCACCGCCTCCGGGCCTTCTTGAAATCAATAGCGGCAGCAGTGCATGATTTTTGACATATTGACGATTTTTCCCGATTTTTTTCAGTCTCCGCTTGAGGAGAGCATTCTGAGAAGGGCCAGGGATAAAGGCAGTATAGAAGTACATATTACCAATATTCGCGATTTTGCCGTCGACAAACATGCCATGACCGACGATAGACCCTTCGGCGGCGGCGAGGGCATGGTGATGAAGGCGGAGCCTCTTGCCGCTGCATTGCAAAGTATCGAAAAGGTGGTTGATACACCTCGGGTGATTCTACTCAGCCCTCAGGGCAGAGCATTTACTCAGGAGGTAGCAGGGGAACTCGCGGCCGAGTCGCAGCTGATTATGATCTGCGGCAGATACGAAGGAGTTGATGAACGTTTCCGGCAGCACTACGTCAGTGATGAAATCTCAATTGGAGATTATATACTCACCGGAGGCGAACTTGCCGCTCTGATAGTCATTGACGCGATCACCCGTCTGCTTCCCGGGGTACTTGGCTGTGCGGCATCCGCGGCAAAGGATACCTTCAGCAGAAACCTGCTGAAACATCCGCAGTACACGCGGCCTCGAGAATTTGAAGGTTTAGTGGTACCGGAGGATTTGCTGTCTGGAGATCATCAGCGCATCGAGGAGTATCGTTTTATTGCGTCAATACGGCAGACACTGGCAAAACGACCGGAGCTTCTTGCACGTGAGACTTTTTCGAAAAGTGAAATTAAGCTCCTGAAAAAAAATGAGCTCTATGCTCCAATAGAAGAAATACGGAAAGGTCGGATAAATTGATGCAGGAACATAAAGCAAGGGGTGTTGATATAGCCCTGGTGCATCATCCGGTTCTTGGCAAGAAAGGTGAAATTATCGGATCGGCGGTAACCAATCTCGACCTTCACGATATAGCACGGATAGCAAGGACCTATGGGGTGGATGAGTATTATATTGTCACCCCTTATGCGGATCAGCAGGAACTTGTAAAGGAAATACTCGAACACTGGCAGAAAGGTCATGGTTCGACCTACAATCCTGCCAGAAAAGAGGCTTTCAGTCTGGTTAGGCTGGCACATTCACTTGAAGAAGTCATTGAGGGCATCGCCCGCAAAAGGCTCCTCAAACCGATGCTGGTGACCACCAGTGCAGGTACTCAGGAAAAATGTATTTCCTACAGTGAATCACGCAAGCGCATTGACAACGGCGAGCCTACATTGCTAGTATTTGGAACCGCCCATGGCCTTGCTCCAGAGGTGAGTGCGAAAGCGGACTACACTCTGCCCGCGATCGCAGGCAGGACTGGATATAATCATTTGTCCGTCCGATCGGCTGTTGCCATCATCTGCGACAGACTGTTGAATGATGAGAACGACAAATAAACGGAACCACAACCAATAAAGTTTAACTAAAAAAAGACGTTATGAGTGCAATCATCGATAAAATTGAATTAGAGCAGATGCGCCAGGACCATCCGGATTTCCGTCCTGGAGATACCATCAAGGTGTACATCCGCATCATTGAGGGCAGCAAGGAACGTGTGCAGATCTTTCAGGGAGTCGTAATCAAGCGCAAGCGCGGCACAATGAATGCCTCCTATACCGTCAGGAAAATTTCCCACGGTGTCGGCGTCGAGAAAACATTCGCCCTGCATAATCCTCGTATTGAAAAGATTGAGGTGGTCTCCCGAGGACGTGTACGCAGATCCAGACTCTTTTATCTGCGCGCCAGACGAGGCAAAGCCGCACGTATCCGCGAGCGCTCTACCCGCTAATAGAAGATCTGCTCTTCAGGGGACCAGGAGGCCGTCCGAGAATGCCCTTTTCGCCCATCTCAGCGTTATTTTCAGAAAATCAATGCTCGCAATATCAACTATATAGCTGTGCTTGATCTCCTGAAAATGCCTTGATCTGAACGAAAATGCCTATTCACGGACAACCTCCTAGCATGTGCAACAGTAGAGTTTCCTGAAGGGATTTCTCAAGTGAACGGGTCTTCGCTGCTCAATATCTTGCCGTCCGAGGATGACAATTTTCGGTTTGAAAGAAGTTTGCGCACTCAGGGCTTTACCTGTATTGCCGGCACCGACGAAGTCGGACGTGGTCCTCTGGCAGGACCTGTGGTGGCTGCATGTGTTACTCTGCCGCCGTACTGTGATGCATCGCCTTTTCTCGACTCCAAGGAAACCAGTCATGCGCAGCGCCTTAAGCTGGGCAGTCTGCTTCAGGAAAATGGTGCAACTATCGGCATCGGCATAGTTTCCCACAGGCAAATTGACACCATCAACATCCTGCAGGCCTCCCTGCTTGCCATGAAACTTGCTGTTTTTCATCATTCCACCGTAGGAGGTACACCGGATTTTATTCTGGTAGATGGAAGATTTGAAATTCCGCTGAGCGTTCCTCAGCTCGCCTTGATAAAAGGTGAAAGCAAGAGCGGCTCGATAGCGGCTGCCTCCATTGTCGCCAAATTACAGCGGGATCGCATCATGACCTCTCTTCACGAAAAATATCCTCATTACAATTTCAGACAGAACAAGGGATACGCTACCCTCCATCACCGGCAGGCTATCGCCGGATACGGTCCCTGCCCCGTACACCGTCTGACGTTTAAAGGAGTACGGGAATTTGTCATATAACGGTATCTCACTCGGTAAGGCCGGTGAGGAATCGGCTGCACATTTTCTGCGCACAAAGGGATACACCATAATCCAGACAAATTATCGCACCAGATACGCCGAGATCGATATTATTGCCGATCACTGCAACACCTTGGTTTTCATCGAGGTTAAAACCCGAAAAACCAATTTTCTCGAAACACCGCTTGCGGCTGTTACAATAAATAAACAGCGACATATCAGCATGGCTGCCCAGCTGTATCTCAGCAGTAAGAATCTTTTTGACAAAGATGCCCGTTTTGACGTCATCGCCGTTTATCTCGGTGGTGGAACATCCCAGCGGATAGAGCATATTGAAAACGCTTTTGAGCTCAACTTCGGTTTTTGAGATGGCGTCGTCAAGAAATCGACCTTCAGCTTGGCAGCCTCAATGACTTTTAGTGTCTTATCAGCGTTGATAAACTCATAAAAACCTAAATTTTCGGATGGCTAAGTAAAAAACTTCATATGCTAGGCTCACAAATTAAATTTTGCAGCAACGACGCAGATGAAGAGTTTTTACGACGCCATCAGCGTTGCATATCGATCTTTTTTTCATCCGGTTAACCGAAGTCTTTTCGATGGCTTATATGACTCAGCAAATGGGAGATATCACATGTCACTGATTGGTATAACGATGGGCTGCCCCGTCGGAATCGGGCCCGAAATTATTCTTCGATACTTCCGATCCACCGGTAATTCGCGCAATCATAGAGCCGTCGTGATCGGTGACCTTGAGGTACTGCGCTATAACGCTACTCATTTCGGCATACCCATCGAGTGTGTTCCGTGGCAGCCCGGAGAAGCATTACCTGATACCGGCATTCCCGTTTACAGCGTTACCAGCCTTTCACAGGACATGCTCAACTGGGGTCGGCCCAGCAAAGAGACCGGACTGGCCATGGCCGGATATATAGAGACAGCCGTTGAGTTGGCCGGGCGGGGAGATATTGACGGGATAACCACCTGCCCTATTTCCAAAATAGCCCTGCAACGCGCCGGATACTCCTACCCCGGCCACACCGAGATGCTGGCAGACCTCACTGGAGAGCACCATTTTACCATGATGATGGCCGGCACCTCATTGCGGGTTACTCTGGTTACAATTCACTGCAGTGTGCAGCAAATCGCCTCACAATTGAGCATTGAGACAATTCTGCAGCGCATCCGCATCACGCACACATCCCTGATTACCGACTTTGCGATCCCGAAACCTAAAATTGCGGTAGCCGGTCTCAACCCTCACGCCGGCGAAGAGGGTATGTTCGGCGTCGAGGAAACGGAGATTATTTTGCCTGCCATCGAACAGGCCCGTGCGGCAAACATGAATGTCGAGGGCCCCTACCCTCCCGACACGGTCTTCGTCAAGGCCGCGGCAAAAGAGTTTGACGCAGTCGTCTGCATGTATCATGACCAGGGACTCATTCCCTTTAAGCTCCTGCATTTCGACGACGGCGTCAATGTGACCATAGGTCTGGCTCTGGTGCGTACTTCCGTGGATCACGGCACCGCCTATGATATTGCCGGCAAAGGGGTGGCAAAGGCCGACAGCCTTGCCGCGGCAGTGAAAATGGCTGCAGAAATTGTGGAAAACAGAAAGAAAATGTGCAATTATACCTTATCATCATAATGTAGACTTGGAAATGACAGGCCATGGACCAGAATGAAATCAGCGAGATGAAGCGCGGCAGCCTCATCGTTTTTGAAGGAATCGACGGCACCGGTAAGTCTACGCAGTTAGAGCTGCTGGCAGCACACCTGAGAGCGAGCGGGTACGATGTTGTTACCACAAAAGAGCCGACGGAAGGTGAATTCGGCCGGCGGATCCGCAAACTCTATCTCAACCGGGATGAGGTAACCAGGGAGGAAGAGCTTGATCTTTTTCTGCGCGATCGCCGTGATCATGTGGAACACCTGATACAACCCTCCCTTGCCGAGGGTAAAATCATCCTCTGCGACCGCTATTATCTCTCCACCATGGCCTACCAGGGTGCAGCCGGCATGAACATAGATGAAATTGCCAGAAAAAACAAATTTGCTCCTGAGCCCGACCTGGCTCTCATTTTTCAATTGAACCCGAGACAATCCATCGAGAGAATTACCAGCAACCGAGGAGACCGGCTCAACGACTTTGAACAGGAAGATTCTCTTGAAAAGGTTGAAAGAATTTTTAATTCACTCAGTTATCCTTATATTTGTTATATTGATGCCGATCAAACCATAGAAGATGTTCATCATGCCGTCACGGCTGCGGTATACGCTATCTTGAACAAGCCAGAGTAAATATATGAACATGTCCCGCTTCATTCTTTGTATATCGCTTTTAGTCATTGCTCTGCTTTCCAGTGGATGCGCCACCGGCAAACAGCAGGAGCCTGCCGCTGCTCCTGAAATTCCATGGCAGGAAAGTACAGACTCCTCCTGTTCCTACTTCTACTTTCTCTGGGGGAGCAATGCCGAATACGATGAGCGGTATGATGAAGCGTTGGAGGCCTATGAGAAAGCCTCGATCTGCGATCCCGACGCGGACTATATTGCCGAAAAGATTCCGGTACTGCTGATCCAGCTGGGGCGACTTGAGGAAGCAGCCGCCTGGCTTGAAAAATATATTGCCGGCAGACCTGATAAAACGGTGCAAAGGTTTATATTGGCCCGCCTCAAGATTCTTGAAGGTAAAGAAGATGAAGCCATACAGATTTATAGAGAGGCGCTCGAAGTCGAGCCGGACAATGCCAATATCCAACTCCGCCTCGGACTCTTACACGGTAAAAAAGGTGAATTCGAAGTAGCTGAAAATATCTTTAAGGCCATTCTGGAAAAAGACAGGAATTCGTATTTCGCCCTTCTCTATCTGGCGCGTCTCTATACCGAAAACAACGAACTCGATAAAGCGGAGCAGCGGTATCTTGAGGCTCTGCAGCTGAACTGGTCAAAAGAGCTTTCCTACGAAATCGCCGACTTTTATAATCTTCGCAAACAATTCGACAAGGCCCGGCAGGTGTACGAAGATGTTTTGAAAAAAGACGAAAGGGATGAAGGCGCTGCGCTTGGAATGGTACAGACCTATCTTTTTCTCGAGGAAGCTGAAGCGGCGCTTGAAGAGCTCACCAGATTACGACAATTCAGCAATAATCCGGAGAAAATAGACCTTGTCAGAAGTCAGATACTCATCAATCTTGGTGAAAATGAAGCGGCCAAGAAAATTCTTACTTTTCTGGTGAAGGAAAAGGCGCTGTCCCAGGCAAATTACCTTCTCGGCGTCATACTCTATGATGAATCGGATTTTGAAGAAGCGATCAAGGTTTTACGGAGAGTTGAACCAGGCGCACCCGAATACCGCGACAGCATAATGCTCCAGGTGAGAATCCTGGAAGATTCGGATAAATCAGAGCAGTCGATCAAACTCCTTCAGAATGCTCTGGAAGATGAGCAAACCAGGCTGCCCTCTTTTTATTCATGGCTTGCCTCGATCTACCAGCAGCATGATAATATGGAAAAGGCTCTTGAAACGCTGGCTGAGGGAATAGTTGTTTATGAAAATGATGAATCGCTTCTTTATGAATACGGTATCCTGCAGGAGAAAATGGGTAATCATGAAATGGCCATGCAGTTGATGGAAAAGATACTTGTCCTCGATCACAATCATGCCGATGCCCTGAACTTTATCGGTTACAGCTGGGCCGATGACAATATTAATTTGCAGAAAGCCTATGAATATATCGGCAGAGCCCTGGAGCTTAAGCCGGACAGCGGCTATATACTCGACAGCATGGGCTGGGTATACTATCGCCTTGGAGCTTTTGACAAGGCCGAAACCGAGTTGCTCAAGGCTGCTGAACTTGAACCGGAAGATCCCTATATATATGAGCATCTGGGCGACACCTACAGAGCACTGAACGACAAAGAGAAGGCATTGCATTATTACAGGAAATCCCTGGAATATCTGACAGATGACCAAAAAAGCGAAATCATTCAAAATAAAATCAATACACTCAATGATCACCCATAATTACCTCACCCTCTCAATGATTTTTCTCCTTCTCGCTATCAGCGGCTGTGCCCCGAAACATTGGCAGGATCCACTTGGTGAAAAAGAAGAAAAAGCAAGCCGGGAACTGCTACTTTCAGAACTGCAGAGACAGGAGCAGAATTGCACCTGCTGCATCGATGCGGAAATCTCCGCCACATGGGACTCCAAAATCTACGATGGAGGGTTAAACGGCTATCTGCAGATCTTCCTGCCGTCCTCCTTCAAGTTAGTGGCTATCAATCCTCTGGGACAGCCACTCTTTGCCCTGACCACCGACGGTAAAAAATTTCAGACCATTAACGCCGTCGAGGGAGTATTTAAACATGGCAGGGTTTCAAGCTTTGTTGACAGACACTCCATTCCCAAAAATGTTTTTCATTCCGAGTGGGGCAAATGGCTGACGGGAAAAATGTTCTTTGAGGAAGAGCAGCTTACGGAACTCCGTCGTGATGCTGCTGCACGAGGGATCTGGCTCACTGTGGAAAAACCTGATGACCCAATTTTTTCCAAGGAATACCTCCTCTTTGATCCCCTGGACAGGCTGCTCCTGGAAAGAGTTGTCTACGACAAAAACAACCGCGAGGCAGCACGGATTATCTATAATGAATGGACCCGGGAAAACGGTTGCCCGCTGCCGACGTCCATTGAAGTGGTGGGTACATCCTTTGGTACAAACATACAGATTGAACTCAAGGATATCCTGGTCGACAAGATTTTTTCCGAGGAGACTTTCTCCCTCAAACTTCCGCCTGGATATCTACGACAATATTATCCCTGATGGACTCGCAATAAGCACCGAACGGGCATAAACTCCGACTTCGAGAAAGCTCAATCCAGGTCTTTGCGGATTGGAAACGGACCAGAGCCATCTCGGCAACTTCAATTTTGTACGAGATTATTATTCCTGACATGTCTGTTGCACTTCCTATTTCTCACCGAGATTACTGATAATAATCACGAAAAGATTGTCTTCCTTGAAAAAAACCTGCTTCAGGTCATAGTTGTAACTGTCCGCGAGTTCAAGAACAACGCGAACTTTATTCGGATCCCGATGAGTTGAGATTTTGACCTTTTGTATATATTCCCCTTTTGTTTCGATAACGGGATCGATTCCGATAGCAAGAACGGCGTCGAGAAAATCACAGACAACGAGAAGATTATTCTCTTCGGTTGAGAAAACGATAGGCGGATAAAAGCCGTTTAATTTGAAGAGCACCATTTCCTTGTCATTTGTGCTGCGTTCGAAAGTGACATCGTAAAGAGCGGCAAAACGCTTATTTTCACCTTCCTCCGCCGTGCCATCTGCCTCGGCGTTGTCTATAAAAGTATCAATTCCTTTTTTAAAAGAGCCCTCCGGCTCATCTTCTGATTGTTGTACACTTTCGGTGGAAGTCTGCTTATCGCTGCCTTCCTCCGTTGCGGTATCTTCTTCCTTCGCTGTGCCATCAGCCTCGGCGTTATCCTCAAAAGCATCAGTTCCTTTTTCAAAAGAGCCCTCCGGCTCATCTTCTGAGTGTGGTACCATTTCGGTGGAAGTCTGCTTATCGCTGTCAACAGGGGCGGGCGGCGGTGAAGAAGTGGAAATCTCAGTTTTTTCATCTTCCTCCATCGGCGCTGCAGTGACTGGTTCAGCGGGATCCTGCGGTTCTTCAGGCTGCCTGGCTTTCTTTAAGATCCTGATAAGGAGATTGTTCTCCTCTTCTCTGAAATCTCGAACAACGCTGAACACAATGCTTTCTTTAAGGTCGATTACGATCCGGGTTTTCACCACCGGCTTATGATGGAGTCCGACGCGAACTCTTTTTACCAAATCACCCCCTGCGGCAATAACCCGTCTATTACCTGCGGGATATCCGGTATTGGAAAAATCACAGACTACCCGAGGATTGTCTCCGTTAAGCTCAAAAACCCGGGGGATAATCCTGCTGCTCAATTTCACCTGTATAGTTTCAATATCATTTTCTTCCAGAAAGTGAATGGATTCAATCATTGCCTCACCATTTTTTTCTGCAGAAATCGCCGATATTGTCCAAAGCAGGACCAGTATCATGAAAAAAAATGATAATATATTTTTCATTATAACTTCTCTTTTTCTGTGATTTTTTAAATACATGTCTTTAAATTGAGATCTGATAGGTAATTGAATACTGTATCCCTGCTTGAAAAGTCAACTGATTTCCGTTAAATCAAAGCGGCTGTTCTTTCTTCAAGAACAGTTCATCTAGTTTACAGTTTAATTCCAGCATCACCGGGTTAAAAGATACCCTTTCCATAAATGATCTACCGGATATAATGAGCCAATCTATTTTACCCTATGTTTCCAAGCCCGGGCGCTACCTGGGAGAAGAGTTCAACTCCATAAAAAAGCAATGGCGGCAGGCGGATGTCCACTTTGCCCTGATCTTTCCCGATCTCTATGAAATAGGGATGTCCCACTTTGGTTTGCAGATACTCTACCATCTCCTCAATCGTGAGGAAAAGGTGGTGGCGGAGCGATGCTTCTGCCCGGACCTGGATGCCGAAAAGGTGATGGAGGAAAAGGGATTGTCTCTTCTTTCCCTGGAGTCGGCGACACCGCTTTCCTCCTTTGACGTCCTCGGCATCACTCTCCCTTACGAGCTTTGCTACACCAATATTCTCACCATCCTCAAGCTCAGCGCCATCCCTTTTTACAGCCGGGACCGCGATGAATCCCATCCACTTATCCTCGGCGGCGGTTCCTGTTCGATGAATCCTGAGCCTGTTGCGGATTTTTTCGATGCAATTCTTCTGGGAGATGGAGAAGAGGCCATCATCGAAATTGCGGAGGTGATCAGGGATGGGAAGAAAACAAAGATAAAGCGGAGCGCCCTGCTCGGCAAACTTGCTGAAATTAAGGGTGTATATATTCCAGCTCATTTCCAACCGGAATATGACGCAGACCACTTGATTACCAAAATTAGCGGAACAGCAGCTTATGCCGGCAGCGTGGAAAGAAGAATCGTCGCCGATCTCGATGATGTCTCCCACCTGTGCAATCCTCTGGTTCCCAACGCGAAAATTGTTCACGATCGGCTCGGTGTCGAAATCGCTCGAGGCTGCACCAGGGGCTGCCGGTTCTGTCAGGCAGGAATGATCTACAGACCCGTCAGGGAAAGAACGGTTGAGCAGATTATGAAGCTCGCTGAAAAAGGAATAGAGCGTTCCGGTTTCGAAGAACTCGCCCTCCTCTCTCTTTCAACCGGCGACTATTCCTGCATCGACGACCTGCTTCCTGAACTGATGGATAAATTTGCTGAACGCTATGTCTCCGTATCCATGCCCTCCATGCGGGTAGGCACCCTTTCCCAACCTGTCATGGATCAGATAAAAAGGGTGAGAAAAACAGGTTTTACCGTTGCCCCCGAGGCGGGCAGCGAACGATTGCGACAAGTAATTAATAAGGGCATCACCGAGGATGACCTTCTGAAAACCTGTAAAGACGCCTGCAGTATGGGCTGGAAAGGCATAAAGCTGTATTTTATGATCGGCCTGCCTACTGAAACCCTCGAGGATGTCGAGGCCATCGCCGCCCTTGCCCGAAAAACCAAAGAGGCGACCAGCTCCGCCGGAAACCGGCGAATGCAGGTGACTACCAGCGTCGGCACATTTGTCCCCAAACCGCATACTCCCTTTCAATGGGAAAGGCAGCTGTCTCTGGAAGAGAGTCGGGAAAAAATTTATCATCTGAAGAGGATTATGCCCTCAAAGGGTTCCAAATTGAAATGGCACAATCCCGAGATGAGTTTCCTTGAAGGTGTCTTTTCCCGCGGTGACCGACGATTGGCGCAGTTGATCGAGACCGCCTGGTCCAAGGGCGCCCGTCTGGATGGCTGGACGGAGCATTTCGATCTGGAAATCTGGCAGCAGGCCGCTCAGGGGTGCGAAATAGATTTAAGCGATTATCTGCGGGCCAGGAACCATGATGAAATTCTCCCCTGGCATCACCTCTCCAGTGGCATTGATCCGCAGTTTTTAAAAGATGAGCTGGAAAAAGCCCATAGCGGAGACTATACCCCGGATTGCCGCTACCACGGCTGCCGGGATTGTGGCTTATGTGATTTTGATGAAATCAAACCCATTGTTCACAAACGAAAACAGCAGCCCGAAAAGCCATCACGACAACCCGAAAAAGGTGAAATTCCCCAGGAAGCCGATACTCATTTTAAATATATGGTGAGCTATTCCCGCAGAGGTAATATCAGTTATCTCGGACATCTGGAAATACTCCAGCTACTTTTCAGGACTTTACGCCGTGCCCGGATCCGCACCAATTTCTCCAAAGGGTTCAATCCGTCACCGAAAATTTCCTTTGGCGGAGCGCTTCCCGTGGGGATGCAAAGCGAGGCGGAGTTTTTCATCATGGATTTGCCAAAGCCCCTGAAGAATACTGCCGACACTGCTGCTCAACTGAATTCGTGCCTTCCGGAAGGCCTTCAGGTGCATGATATCAGACTCCATTCCGGCAAGATACCACAGAGCGTCGTTACTTCTTACACTGTGACCCTGCCCCGGAAATTAATCCATGATGAAATTATGGCTATGGATACCTACCTGGATTCAGAGCATTTCCTTATAAAGCGTAAAAGAAAAGGTCTGGAAAAGGAGATAGACATTCGTCCGCTTGTAGAAGATATAACCATGGTCAATGGCAAGACCCTGCGGTTGCGGATAAAATCCACTGCCGGAACTCCGGGCATCAAGGTCCAGGAGGCTCTTGCACACATTCTTTCCTGGCGGCAGGAGGAACTTATTGAAATCAGGATTGTCAAAGCATCCTGGTCGGATTTGAATGAATAAACGGCGGTAACATTACCCTGTCACCAGTGCTGATCTGATACGGAAAGAACCACCACTTCGTCCCTGTTTTTTTCATTTACCTGATTCCCCTTAATCCTCAGCTCAAGGTCGGGACTGCTCTTTTCACGCATGGAGGGGTTTATGGCGTCCCGATGAAAAGAGCAGTTCCGGCCTGGGCCGGAAAATGCTGAGTTTTAAGGGTAATCAGATTCATTTATTTATCAAAATGTTGCCCGACAGACACCATCATGGTAGAAAGATATTTCAGTTCGATTGGAGCCAATAAAGCAAAAAATACCGTAAAACTGCTGGTTTTTCACTGTTTACTGAATAGTTACAAAATATTAACTGCTCTTAAAGAGGATTCCCGATGAATAAAAAGATAGTACTTCGTGATGATGAGATGCCCACGCAGTGGTATAACGTGGTGCCTGACATTCCCAATGGACTGCAGCCTCCCCTTGATCCGGAAACCAAGGAGCCCATGGGTCCCGAAAAACTCTCAGCCATTTTTCCCATGGGACTTCTGGAGCAGGAAATGTCTACAGCCAGATTTATCGATATTCCCGAGGAAGTATCGGACATACTCAAGATCTGGCGCCCGGCTCCCCTGGTAAGGGCCTATAATCTGGAACAGGCCCTGGGAACGAGAGCAAAAATCTATTTTAAAAACGAAAGCGTCTCGCCGGTGGGATCGCATAAACCCAACAGTGCCGTTGCTCAGGCATATTACAACATGAAAGAAGGGGTGAAGCGCCTCACTACCGAAACCGGCGCCGGCCAGTGGGGTTGCGCCCTATCCTTTGCAACCAGCAAATTCGGACTGGACTGCAAGGTCTATATGGTTCGGGTTTCATTCGACCAGAAACCCTACCGGAAATCAATGATGCACACCTATGGAGCGGAAATTGTCCCCAGCCCCAGCGAGCAGACCAACACGGGCAGAAGAATACTTAAGGATTACCCTGACACCCCGGGCTCTCTTGGAATAGCCATTTCAGAGGCACTGGAAGATGCCGCCACTCGTGATGACACCAAGTATGCCCTCGGCTCGGTTTTGAACCATGTTGTTCTCCATCAGTCGATCATAGGCCTGGAGACCAAGAAACAACTGAAAATAGCAGGAGATTATCCAGATGTTATTATCGGCTGCTGCGGCGGCGGTTCAAACTTTGCCGGACTGATGGTGCCCTTTGTTCCCGATTATCTTGAAGGCAAAAAAATCCGTTTTGTCGGGGTCGAACCTGCCTCCTGTCCCTCGCTTACCATGGGAAAACTGGCTTACGATTTTGGTGATGTCGCTGGAACCACGCCGCTCCTCTACATGTATACCCTGGGACACGACTTCATTCCCCCGGGAATTCATGCCGGCGGACTGCGTTATCATGGGATGGCGCCGATTGTTTCCGCGCTTGTACGGGAGAAAATGATCGAGCCTATCAAGGTTCACCAATTGGAGTGTTTCGAGGCAGGCGTATTGTTTGCCAAAACGGAAGGAATAATCCCCGCCCCCGAAACCTGTCATGCCATTCGCGGCGCCATAATCGAAGCAACGCGCGACCTCAAGGAAGAAAAGACTATTCTCTTTAACTTTTCGGGGCATGGATTGATCGATATGGGCTCATACGACAAATACTTCTCCGGAGAACTGCAGAATTATGACTACCCGGAAGAACAGATTCTCAAATCCATGGCAAACCTGCCCAGGATTTGATTTTCCGCCCTGCACCCTCCCCGGAGTCGCCGGTTATGCTGAAAGTGCACAACCAACCATCACTGGCAAAGAGGACCGGCCTGGTCCTCTTTTGCCTGCTCTGCAGTGTAATCTTATCCGCGATGCCTTTAGATGCCGTCGAGACTGAAGGTTTCGGTTCCCTTATCGCCAACGGTGGATATGCGCTGCAGTTAGGAGATGAGGTTGTCCTCTCCGGCAATTCCGATACCTCCTATATTCCGGCATCCACCATCAAAGTGCTGACATCGCTTATGGCGCTGGAGATCCTCGGTCCGGAGTATCGTTTTGTCACCCGCTTTTTTATTGATTCCGACAAGATCCTCTATATCCTAGGCGAAGGTGATCCCTTTCTTACCTCGGAAATGGTAACCCGGATGGCGGTGCAGTTAAAAAATTCGGGGATTACCGAAGTCGAAACAGTCGTGCTTGACGATAGCGCCTTCGCTCTGGAAACGCCTCCTCCGGGATCCACCGGAACCCGCAATCCCTATGACGCCCACAACAGCGCCCTGGCTGTTAATTTTAACGCTCTTCCCTTTAAAGTAACCACAGACAGCAGGGTGCTTGCCGCCGAAAAGCAGACACCTCTTCTACCGATGATGGAAGATCTAGGCCGAAATTATCCGGCGGGAAATTATCGGGTCAACGTCAGTGCTTTTCCTTCAGGGAAAAATCACTCCAACATCCTGCGCTATTCAGGAGAACTGATTACAACCCTGTTCACCTTGCAGGGAATAAAGATCAACAACGGGTTCAAAAAAGGCACAACCCCACTGGAGGCCCGGTCAATCCTGGCCTATGAATCAGAAAAAAATGTTGCCGAACTGATTCGTCTCTGCCTCTTTTATTCCAATAATTTTATTGCCAATCAGCTCTATCTCATCTGCGGCGCGCGAATTCACGGATTTCCGGCTACCTGGGAAAAGGCAGGCAGGGCCGCCCGGGATTATATAGCTCTGCAGCTTCAGCTGCAACCGGAGGAAATTCATATGGAAGACGGTTCCGGACTTTCCACTGATAACAGGATCTCACCGTCTGCGATGCTAACCGTCTTAAACAGGTTCATGCCATATGCGACCCTTATGAAAAGACAGGAAGATATTTATCTCAAATCGGGAACACTGACCGGAGTCTATTGTTATGTGGGCTACTTCGGAACGGTCGGCAATTTCTCTCCTTTCGTTTTCTTCCTCAACCAGATGCACAACAACAGGGAATTACTTCTCCACCTTCTGAGAAAAGAATATTTGAACACTTTTTTTTGACCAGCGCCGCAGTCCTACGGACAGCTGACCGAGGCATCTCTTCTAAGAAATTATCTGTTTGAAAAATGATTTTGCCGTGGTATGTTTATTATTTCAAGCCGTTGCATATCTTTTTTAGCTTTGCCACAGGAGGTTTCAGTGTCACCAATTCGCATAGTATTCAGTTTGCCGCCAACCCTGCTATTACTTTCATCTTTCCTCATACTGGGTGGCTGCAGCGCGCCGGAAGGTAATATTGCCGACGGCAAAAGGTGGTATCGCATGCATACCTGCCATGCCTGCCACGGCCAAAATGGAAATGACGGAAGAGCGCCCAAAATTGCCGGCCTCGATATGAGCTATCGCTCTTTTCTAAGCCGGCTCAGAGAGACGGAAACGGCCATTATGCCTCGGTACCCTAAAGAAAAAATCAATGATCAGGATGCTGCCGATATTCTCGTTTATCTGAAAAGTCTTGACTGATCAGTGGCATCATTCTCCTTTTCTAATCCAATGGCAGCCTATATCGCTTCTCGACTCCTATAGCACGTTTTGTAATTAGCAGAGGTCACTGCGGTATTGGCTGTTATGCATCGTCAATCGCACAATTGCTCTTGCAAAAGCGCACCCAAATGCCTATAAAGTTTGTTCTCTCTGCCGTAATAGGGTACATTAGTACCTTCTTGTTTTTTTCTGGAAAGGGGTCAGCCAGGAGATTTGAATTCTCCGCCCCGTCTGCACCGCTATCAACCTATCTACTTATATGACAGAATCACATTACTCACGCATAGAAAAGAATATCGACACATTTCCTTCGCTTCCCTCTACGGTCGCTGAAGTAATGAACGTGGTGAACAATCCCGAGAGTTCGGCCAAAGAACTGACCCAGGCCATACTCCCCGATCAGTCAATGTGTGTTGCCATACTCAAAATTGCCAACTCCGCCCTGTACGGCAGGCCGAAAAAGGTAAGTTCCCTGGAGACGGCTATAACCGTTCTTGGCTTCGATGAAATTGAGAATATCGTCCTGAGCAAATCGGTTCTCAATGCATTTGGTGCGGTGTTCCAAAGGAATGATACGATTATAAGCGACTTCTGGGATCACTCTTTCACTTGCGCCCTGGCAGGAAAGATTATCGCCGAACATTTCTCCATTACCGCTCCCGGACGCTTTTTCATCGGCGGCCTGATCCATGATATCGGTAAGCTCGCCATGCTCCTGACTTTTCCGGAGGAATATTCTGCAGAGAAATGGTTAAGCGGCTTTTCATCGGCGGAAAAACTGGAAGAGGAACAACAGCTGTTTGGCATCACCCACCAGGAAGTTGGAGGCAGGCTCCTGGGAAAATGGAATTTCCCCGAGCAACTGGTCAATGCGCTGCAATATCATCACCGTCCCGATGATTCTCAGCAAAATCGGGGATTCCCAATTATTGTTCAGCTGGCCGATGTGCTTTCCTATATTTGCTGCACCAGGGAAAAGGAAGAAGTAGTCAACATTGAGATGAGCATCAGAGAACTTATTCCAGGGATCGAGACAACCTGGAACAACCATAAACTCTCCTGGGAAAGTCTGCGGCTGGAAATGTGGTATAACTGGGTGGTTATCGAACGAAAGCATGGCAGTTCAATATTGGCCATCCTTGCCTATTAACTTTGATGGACTCGTTAAAAGCTCGATCTACGTCGTTGTAGATCTTAAACGGCGATTTTCCGTACCACATGTACTGCCAACTCGCCGTTTAAGATACTATATCAAACTTTCTCGAAGTCGGAGTTTATGCCCGTATGGTGCTTATCGCAGAGTCCATTGAGGTACCTTCAATGACTTTTTGCGACCTTGTCAATATTGAACTACTCCGAATTATTCCACCACCGGTATCTCTCGTATTTTCTCGATTTTTTCAACCAATGTATCAACAGCAAGCCCCATGATCAGTCTGCCCTTCTCCGGAGAAGCCAGCCAGGACGCGGCGCCCATTCTGCCATCGGGAAAAACTTTACGCATCTCCTCTGCTGTCAGCGGCCAATAATATTCCTTATCTTCAAATTGTTTTTCCTCAACCTCTTTCTCGGCAAAAGCATCGGGACGAAGGAGCATAGTCAGAGAAATCTCCGACGGCGTGGCATGACTGCCGTCCCTGCCATCGAAGAGTTCCTGCACCAGGTCGATCTCCTTGAGTCCCTCATACCAGGCAAAAAGAGCGAAATGGCCGGCGGTGCCTCTCATCTTGATCTCCTGAAAAGCGGTTTCAATTGCGTTTTTATTGCCGCCATGACCATTGATAAAAAATATTCTGGTAAAGCCGTGGTGAACAAAGGAAAGACAGACGTCGACTATTACCTGGATGAAAGTGGTTGGAGCAAGGGTGGCGCTTCCCCTAAAATTCATATGATGTGGTGATACTCCATAGTTAATGGTGGGTGCGACAAGCAGATCCATTTTTTTGCCGACCTCTCTGGCCACCCCTTCAGCGGCAATGAAATCGGTGCCGATGAGACCATATTCACTATGCTGCTCGACTGAGCCAACTGGTATCAGAATAGTGTTTTTCTCTTTGAGATATGTTTCCACTTCCTTAAAAGAAAGATTTTCGAGCAGCATGTGTTTTTCCTCCATATATATACGGTTAGGCACTACCTGTACACTTGCGCATCCCTGAGCAGTTTTCCCGCACTATCCTTTGCCGAGAGGACAGGCTCTTCCACCAGGGGCCAATCTATTGCGATATCAGGATCATTCCAGATAATACAGCGCTCATGCTGCGGTGCATAATATTCGGTGGTCTTATAAAGAAACTCGGCCACCTCACTGAGAACAACGAAACCATGTCCGAACCCCGGGGGAATCCACAGTGATTTTTTGTTCTCGGCGCTCAAATATTCACCAACCCATCTGCCGAAGGTAAGAGACTGCCGGCGCAGATCGACCGCCACATCGAATACCTCTCCGACCACAGTACGGACGAGCTTCCCCTGAGCCTGTTCAGTCTGATAATGAAGGCCGCGCAGCACACCATGCAATGAACGGGAGTGATTGCTTTGCACGAATTCACCATCGAGCCCCGTCTCCTCCTGCCATTGCCGCTTATTGAAGCTTTCGTAGAAGAAGCCGCGTTCATCACCGAAAACCTTGGGTTCGACCAGGAGGACTTCCGCTATTGCCGTGGGTGTAACTTTCATAATCATTTACCTATTTTTTGTCTGTTACCGTACATTTCCTGATAATATTCTCTGTAGGAACCGTCTACAACACCTTCGACCCACTGCTGATGGTCAAGGTACCAGTCGATTGTCATTCTGATTCCCGTCTCGAAGGAGATTCTCGGCTGCCAGCCGATCTGCTCTGCAATCTTCCGGGCATCTATGGCATAACGCCGATCATGTCCGAGACGGTCAGTCACATAGGTGATCAGTGATCGTCTGGCTGCCTTGGACGGCAGGAGGCCCAGCTTCTCGTCGAGGGTATCGCAGATAATCTCCACCACATCGATATTCTTTTTTTCATTGTTGCCGCCGATGTTATAGCAATTGCCGACCGTACCGTTTTCTATTACCGCGGCGATGGCCTCACAATGATCCTGAACGTAGAGCCAATCCCGAATATTCTTGCCATCTCCGTAGACCGGAAGCTCCCTGCCGTGCAGACCGTTGTGCAAAACCAGAGGAATCAGCTTCTCGGGAAACTGATAAGGACCATAGTTGTTGGAACAGTTGGTGATCATCACGGGCAGGCCATAGGTGTGATAGTAGGCGTTAACCAGATGATCCGAGGATGCTTTTGAGGCGGAATAAGGCGATCTGGGATCATAGGCGGTTGTCTCGGTAAAGAGACCGGTTTCCCCCAGCGATCCGTAAACTTCATCGGTGCTCACATGCAGAAAAAGCGGGTCGCCATCCGCTGAATTTCTCTCCACCCAGCTCTTCCGCGCGTTTTCCAGAAGAGTGAAAGTCCCAATAATATTTGTAGTTATAAAGTCAGCCGGTCCGGTGATGGATCGATCCACATGAGATTCCGCGGCAAAATGGACCACCGTGTTTATTTTTTCTTCAGTAAATATCTCTGCTATCCGCTCACTGTCGCAGATATCCGCCCTGATAAACCGATAGTTTTCCCCCTCCTCAATACCAGCAAGGTTCTGCAGGTTGCCTGCATAGGTTAATTTATCCAGATTGATAATGCGCCACTGCGGATACCGGTGATTGAGAAGTCTGATAAAATTAGCACCTATGAAACCACAGCCGCCGGTCACCAGGACTATTCTGTTATTTTTCATAAATATTCTCGGTTTTATGTTTGCATTCTGTATGAAAGAGCCCTATTGTGGCCTTTTGTATTTAGCTGATTAATACGATGTGTCGTAAATATTCTGCTTCTTTTTTCTCAAGGGCATTTGAAGTCTCCGCGTATCCCCCTCGGATCATACTCTCAAGGGAATTTTTCCTTCAAAGCACTGCACTTTATAATAAGTCGAATACAGAAATTAAAGAAGTATTTTAAAGAACAACATTCCGCCAAACAATACCACTGAGAAATGAGTAAACATCTAGCACAGGAAATAGCTAAAAGAAGAACCTTCGGCATCATCAGCCACCCCGATGCGGGAAAGACTACTCTCACCGAAAAACTTTTGCTCTACGGTGGCGCGATCAATCTCGCTGGTGCGGTAAAGTCCAAGAAAAATGACCGCAAGGCAACCAGTGACTGGATGGCCATCGAGCAGGAGCGCGGCATTTCGGTCACCACATCGGTGATGAAATTCGCCTACCACGATTTTGAAATCAACCTGCTGGACACACCGGGTCATCAGGATTTCTCCGAGGACACCTACCGGGTGCTCACCGCGGTTGACTCCGCCATCATGGTGATCGATAATGCCAAAGGCGTGGAAACCCAAACTGAAAAGTTGATGGAGGTCTGTCGGATGCGAAATACACCTCTTATCACCTTCATCAACAAACTTGACAGAGAAGGATTGTCCCCTCTCGATGTTATGGCTGATATCGAGGACAAACTTCAGATTGAATGCTCGCCGCTCTCCTGGCCTATCGGCATGGGAAAAACCTTCAAGGGCGTCTACAACATTCTTCACAAGCAGATCCATCTTTTTACGCCCGGCCGGGAATCACGGGAAGATGACGGCATTACCATAAAAGACCTCAATGACCCGCGCCTCGATGAGCTGTTGGGCCGACAGGCCGACGATCTGCGCGAGGATATCGAACTGCTGGAGGGTGCGGCCAGCCCATTTGAATATGAGCATTACCGCAGTGCAAGCCAGACACCGGTATTTTTCGGCAGCGCCATCAACAATTTTGGAGTCCAGGAACTTCTCAACGGCTTTATCAGCATGGCGCCGCCTCCCGAACCACGACAGGCCGCCTCACGAACCGTCAATCCCGAAGAAGAGGATTTTTCCGGATTTGTTTTTAAAATCCAGGCCAACATGAATCCGGCTCACCGGGACAGGATCGCCTTCCTCCGTGTCTGTTCGGGAAAATTCACAAGGGGTATGAAAGTCAGACATCATCGGCTCGGCAAGGAAATCACTCTGGCAAATGCCACTATCTTCATGGCGCAGGACCGTGCCAATGTGGAGGAAGCCTGGCCCGGTGACATTATTGGTCTGCATAATCACGGGACCATTAAGATAGGTGATACCTTTACCCCCAAGGAAGAACTCAAGTTCACTGGCATTCCCAACTTTGCTCCAGAGCATTTTCGACGGGTCATCCTGAAAAATCCTCTGAAAATGAAGCAATTGCAAAAAGGACTGGTCCAGCTCGCCGAAGAAGGAGCCATTCAGGTCTTCAGGCCGCTTATCGGTTCCGACTATATCATGGGTGCGGTAGGCGTCCTGCAGTTTGAAGTAACCGTGGCCCGATTAAAAAATGAGTATGGGGTAGAAGCGATTTATGAACCGGTGAGCTATCAAGCCGCTCGCTGGGTCAGCTGCAGCGACAAAAAGAAACTGACCCAGTTCGAATCCAAGAATCAGGGGGCTCTGGCCAGGGACTCAGAAGGATTTCTCACCTATCTTGCCCAGAACGAATGGATGCTCAACTTTTTTATGGAGAAGTGGCCGGATATAGATTTCCACAAAACGCGTGAAAACGTATGATTTACAAGATTTACAAGGGAACTTCTTAGTCAGCCCAACCCAGCTGAGCCGGACTCTTTACAGTACCCCCTGGGGGGGGCTTATAGAGGCAGATTCAAGGATAAAATGCATTCTTCTTTTTCTTGCTTTTTGCACCCCTCAAGAGGATACTGAAATCCAGCCGGGTCGTGTTGCAGGCGATTTCTTCTTGAATAGAGGAAATAGCGTTGTTATTCCTCTTCATCACGAACAAAAATAAGAGCTGCTCCTTCCGTCAGAGCGGCTGCGACTTTTTTGCGGGCGACGGTAATGATGCGCTGAATCGTTCCCCTGGAGACGCCCATACGCTCTCCTGCTTCTTCCTGAGTAAGACTTTCCCGATCACACAGCCGCAATACCTCAAGCTCATCGAGGTGCAATTCAATCTGACGCAGTTCATGCAACGGCGTTCCGGTTGGCTTGAACGCCATTCCGCAAAAGTTCCCCTCGCAATTTCTGGCTTTTTTAGGTCTTGGTGACATTTCTTTCCACTAAAATAAAGTATGTGTTTTCAACACGTAACCAAACCGGATGGATGAGAAAACAAAAATATAAAAATTGATAACCCAGTAAAAAGTCATCGAAGTTGCCGGGATGCTCCGCGATAAGCGCAGACTTTCCGGAACATCATCCAAAAAGACTACAGTGTCGTATTGGTAGTGGTATATATCACATAATCGACACCTTTGGCAAGAGTCTCGTCGCAAGTCACCTGTTTTATTGAAGAGTGGTAGTTCAACGGATCATCTTGATCCCGTCCCTGATGCGGATTTGCGGCAGGTCCCCGACTATTACCTCCAACAGCAGAGGACCTGTGCCAAATGTACCCGTACGGGTGCTTATCGCAACTCCATCATCAATGCTGACAGTTACCGGAACCCTGGCAAGTCTGCGCCGGGTGCATCACCACCAGGCGGTTTTGCTGCAGGTTTTCGATCACACTTTTGACATCGGGCAACTGACCCTGATCAGCATGATATACTGTAATTCCGACTTCGTTAAATCCCTGCATTGGCCGTTTACCCAGGCCGGCCACGACAATAGCCTCAACTCCGGCCTTCTGCAGAAGTGTAACCGGGGCCATGCAGCCGCCAGCCTCATGACCTTCGTTTATGATCGTGGTCACATCGGTGACTTCATTGCCCGATGACAGATCAATAACGGTAAAAATATCACAATGTCCGAAGTGACCTGACCGTTCCGCCTCAAGCCCTCCCGGAGCATTCGTAGGTATTGCAATTTTCATTATTTTCTTCCTCCAAAGATAAAATATGTGTATATATTGGCCCAATATCGGTGCACGAACTGAACCATCCGGCTCAGCCGGATCAGTTAATTGCACTATCTTGCATATGCACAAAATATAGTATACCTGCCGAACTTCTCTGTCAAGCTAAATTCTTTTCTTGAATTCTCTCATGTGGAATTCGACCGGTTTCTGCTGACTACGAGGATGGACAAGCAGTGTCAATTCAGGTAAAGTTAAGAAACAGTAAGCAGATAACCGGCACAGCTTTACCCCTTCACTGCCGGGGCCGGACAACCGTCAAATGGCAATTACCCAAACACTCTCCAGAGGGTAAATTACTTATAGAAAATGAAAAAGACACTCCTGCTGACCTCAATCATCCTGGTCCTGCTCCTTCTATCGGTTCAGACATCCATCTCTATTCCCAAGAGGACCATTGATCCTGCTTTCTCTGATATTACCGTGACCGGTTCAAAGAGTCATCTCCTGCTATTCGCCATGCTCAAAGACGCCTTTACCGATGAAATGCTGCAGGGACTGCACAGTGGACTTCCTATCCATTTTTCTTTTTTCATTGAACTCAGTCAAGCTGACAGTGAAAACTCACTCATCTCCCTGGAGACCCGGCATGTCATAAGTTATGATACCCTAAAGGAGACCTACAAGGTAGAGATAGAGGAAAGCGGCAAGCGTTTTTTCTCCTACCAGTCCCTGGATGAGGCACAGAAAGCGATCAATGAACTTAATGGCTTGAAAGTGGTGGAACTCAGCCGGTTACAACCGGATACCCCCTATACCATACGAATACGCGCTGAACTCTACAAAAAAACCCTTCCCATGGGTTTGCATCGGGTGGTCCCTTTTATCTCCTGGTGGGATATAAAAACCAAGTGGCACAGCATAACATTTACGATATAACCCAGCTGACTGAGCTGGATTACAGTACCACTTGAGGGGTATCAGGACCTTGGCTACAGAGTTTATTTTACTTATTTAAATATATTATTTTGATTTCCCGTTTTTTTTTTGGCAGTTCAGGAGTAAAGCTCTAAACCATGAGTCCGGAAACAGAAACATATCATAAAAGCCTTGAAAATCCTTTGCCGCAAACCCTTATCGGAGATGCCGCCATTCTCCAGGAACAAAAGCGCCAGAAGAAAAAGATCACTCTGTTTGTCATTCTCTTCTGTTCCTGTCTGATCCCGATCTTTGTCTGGTTTCAGTCTCTGCTTTTCAATCATGAAGTTACCATTCCGGTAAATTCGAATATTCTCATATTCGTTCTCATCAACGTCAATGTTCTCCTGGTTCTGCTGGTCCTCTTCCTGGTGCTCCGCAATCTTGCCGAACTTTTCCTGGAAAGCAGAAAAAATCTCTTAAACACCAAACTGAAAACCAAGCTGGTCATCTCCTTTCTCTCACTATCCCTGATTCCTACCATCCTGCTCTTCTTCGTGGCACTGCAGTTTGTCTCCACCAGTATGGATTTCTGGTTTAATGCCAGTGTGGAAAAATCTCTGCAGAAGTCTCTGGAACTGGCCCAGGCGCTATTGCGCGATACGGAAGACCAGGCCAGTCGGCTGGGTACGGATATCAGCACCAGGCTTCAGGAAGCTTCGATCAGCAAGGATTCCCGGATCGCCTCACGGGAACTGGAAAACATCCTGAGCCTGCAAACGCGCTACGGACCAGACAGCCTTATCCTTGCTGCCGACGACGGCAGTTTTGAGATCACGGCAGCAAGCACGAGGCTTAAGGGCATCAAGCTTCCTGATATCCCTGTCAATATCCTGCAGAAGCTGGAACCGGATACAGCGGGAGAGAATATTATTCAGGAAACACTGCAAGGGGATCTTGTTCGCCATGTTGCCGCGACCCTGCTGGGCGAAGAAGAAATTAAAGCGATATTGACAACAACCCTGCTGATCGACACCGAGCGTCTTGCCGGAATGGAAATCATCTCGCAGGGCATGGAGGGTTACCAGCAGCTCAAGTATCTCAAGGAACCTTTTAAATTCTGGCTCCTGATCATTCTCCTGATTGTCACCATGCTCATAATCTTCGGAGCTGTCTGGTTCGGCTTCTATATTTCCAAGGGAATCACCGAACCGGTCGCCAAACTGGCGGACGCCACCAAAAGGATTGCCGAGGGAGATCTGGAATTTGCCATCGAAGGTAAAACAGATGATGAGATCGGCCTGCTGGTGGACGCCTTCAATAAAATGACGGCCAATCTCAACAGCAGCAACAAGAAACTTGCCGAAACCCTTACCGCCCTGCATTCCAGTTCGCAGGAATCCGAGCAGCGCAGAAGGTATACGGAAATAATCCTGCAGAATGTTTCCACTGGCGTCATTTCTTTCGATGAAGAGGGGCGGATTATAACCATCAACCGCTTTGCCGAGAGCCTTCTCAACATTGACAGGAATTTTTATCTCAACAAGCGCTTTCAGGACACGCTCCTGGAGCAGCATGCCGCGATTATTTACGGCTTTCTGGAAAAACTGCAAATCTCCAGAAAGTTAAGTATACAGGAACATTTGCGTCTGAACATCCAGCAAAAGAACTACTCGCTTCTCATTAATTTCACCCGCCTGGAAGACGAGGAAGAAACGGCGCTGGGGTACGTGCTTGTCTTCGACGACCTCACCAAGATAGAGAAGGTGCAGAGAATGACGGCCTGGCGTGAGGTCGCCCGCAGGATTGCTCATGAAATCAAGAACCCGCTCACCCCGATCCAGCTCTCGGCTCAGCGGTTGCGCCGGCGATATCCGGATATTCTTGAAGATGGTGACAAAATATTTGATCAGTGCACAGCCACCATCATCAATCAGGTGGATGAGTTAAAACGGTTAGTGAGCGAATTCTCCCAGTTTGCCCGCATGCCCAAGGTTCAAAAGTCGCAAGGCAACCTTGTCGAACTGGCCAATGCCACGCTGTTTCTCTACCA
This sequence comes from Desulfobulbaceae bacterium, assembly GCA_016278675.1. Taxonomy (GTDB): domain Bacteria; phylum Desulfobacterota; class Desulfobulbia; order Desulfobulbales; family Desulfocapsaceae; genus Desulfopila_A. Next base: position 92,126 of record JADQBJ010000046.1, read on the forward strand.
GGAGGCTCATAAGCACATTGACTTCCAGCTTCATGAAAAGAATCCCCTACCCACTTTCTTTTTTGATGGAGAACAGATAAAGCGATGCATTATCAACCTTCTCGATAACGCAGTTGCAGTTTTGTCCGATGGCGGTAATATTATTATCGAGTTGCTGAGCAATGAGGAGAGTGTCTTCATTCGAGTATGCGATGACGGTCCCGGAACTACACCGGAGGACAAGGGCAAGCTTTTCGAGCCTTACTTTTCCACCAAAAAAACGGGAACAGGGCTGGGGCTTGCCATCGTTTCTACCATTGTCGCCGATCATAGCGGCTATATCCGGGTGATGGACAACAAACCACGCGGTTCAATCTTCATTATCGAACTGCCTCTTCAGGCCGAAAAGTAGGACCGGGCTTAGGTTCGGTCAAATACTTTCCAATGCAGATGAAAATAACAATGCAGCTCGTCAGGAATACACCATAAGCAGGCGGCAGAAAAAATGAATAACAGACGAATCCTGGTAATAGACGACGAGATCTCCATTCAGGAGTCGCTCAAGGGCATTCTCGAAGACGAAGGCTTCAGCGCCCTCAGCGTGTCCTCGGCAGAGGAAGGGTTACTTCTTATTGAGGAGAAGAAGGTGGATCTGGTTCTGCTCGACATCTGGCTCGGCGATAACATGGATGGTATTACCGCCCTTGAGGAAATAAAGAAAATCGATGATATTCCCATCATTATGATCTCCGGCCATGCCAGTATCGAGACGGCGGTCAAGGCAACCCGCAAGGGAGCTTATGACTTCATCGAAAAACCATTGTCCTATGACAAGGTAATCCTCTCGATAACCAACGGCCTGCGCTTTGCTCAGTTGGAACGGGAAAACAGGCTTCTTCGCCAGAGCACGACCAAAAAAACCAGGATCACCGGCAACTCCGCAATCATTTCCGCCCTGCGCGATCAAATCAAGATGGTGGCGCCAACGGATGCCTGGGTTCTTATCCGCGGAGAACACGGGACCGGCAAGGAGCTTGTTGCCCAGGCAATTCACAGCCTGTCGGCTTCCTGCGATCGCCCAATGGTGGAGGTTAACTGTGCCGCCATTCCCGAAGAATTAATAGAATCGGAACTCTTCGGTCATGAAAAAGGTTCCTTTACAGGGGCCAATGCCAACAAGCGCGGCAAATTCGACCAGGCCGACGGCGGCATCCTCTTTCTCGACGAAATAGGAGACATGAGCCTGAAAACTCAGGCCAAGACCCTGCGCATTCTGCAGGAACAGAAATTCGAGAGGGTCGGCGGCAGCAAGACGATCCACGTCAATGTCCGCGTGCTCGCGGCCACCAATAAAAACCTGGAGGACGAGATCCAGAACGGAAATTTCAGGCCGGATCTTTTCTACCGCCTGAACGTCGTACCCATTCACGTTCCCCTTCTACGCGATCGCATAGAGGATATTCCCCTGCTTGTCGATGACCTCATGGACAGCTTGAACGGCAAGGGACTGGTTAAAAAGATCTTTGATAAAAGCGCCTATCGGGAAATGATGAAACATGACTGGCCCGGCAATGTCAGAGAACTGCAGAATTTCATCGAGAGGCTTGCCATCATGTGCCCGGATGGAATCATCCATGATCATCACATACAGTTCTTTCTCAAGAGTCCCACCGGAAACATTACGGGAGTGATAAACAACGATATGCGTTTTCCCTATCAGGCTGTCGATTTCAAGGAAGCCAAAAGATCTTTCGAACGCGAATATCTCAATATCAAGCTGGACGAAAATGAAGGGAATATATCAAAAACAGCCGAACAGATAGGGCTTGAGCGCAGTCATCTTCATAAGAAACTCAAGAGTCTGAACATCATTCAGTAATGATGGACCAGTAAAACGCCCGACCTGCGTTGTTGGAGTCGAATTTCTCGAAGTCTGCACTTATCGCAGAGTCCATACAGCAACAGCGATGACTCTTTACAGTAATGATTGTACAATAAATACAAAGCATAAAATATAAGGAGCAGCAATGGTTTTTCCAGATTATCGGCCCCGCCGTTTACGAAAAAATGAAGCTTTCAGATCACTTATCCGAGAGACGCATATTTCCGCATCACAGCTTGTCTATCCACTTTTCGTTCTGCCGGGAAAAAATATTCGTGAAGAGATTCCTTCCATGCCCGGAGTCTTCAGGATTTCCGTGGACCAGTTGGCCGGTGAGGCTAAAGAATGCCTTTCCCTGGGGGTCAACAGCGTTATCCTTTTCGGTCTTCCCGAGCAGAAGGACGCCATGGGCTCCGGAGCCCATGCCAAAAGCGGCATAATCCAACAGGCGATCAAGGAATTGAAGAACAAGGCCCCACAGCTGATGGTCATTACCGATGTCTGTCTCTGTGAATACACCGACCATGGTCATTGCGGCTGCATCATCGGCAATGAAGTCGATAATGATGCCACCCTCGAAATCCTCGCCAAGACGGCTCTGTCTCATGCCCAGGCCGGGGCGGATATGGTGGCGCCGTCCGACATGATGGATGGCAGGGTTGCCGAAATTCGAGGAATTCTGGATGAAAACAACTTCGACTCCATTCCCATAATGTCCTATACGGTCAAATATGCCTCGGCCTTCTATGGTCCATTCCGCGATGCGGCAGACTGTGCGCCTCAGTTCGGCGACAGACGAAGCTATCAGATGGATCCCGCCAACAGCCGCGAGGCTCTCCGCGAGGCAACTCTGGATGTTGACGAGGGAGCGGATATCCTCATGGTGAAGCCGGCCATGGCCTATCTCGATATCATTGCACGACTGCGGGAAGAGTTTGATCTTCCCATAGCCGCCTATCATGTCAGTGGTGAATATGCCATGATCAAGGCAGCGGCGGCAAACGGCTGGATCGACGAAGAAAAGGCGATGACCGAGACGCTGTTGTCTTTGCGACGTGCCGGCGCGGATATCATCGTTACCTATTTTGCCAAGGATATGGCACGACTGCTGCGACGCTGATCACTGCTCTCCCCTCGGAATCCGGGGTAAAAAAGTACAAGTATGAAAAGCGGAGTACCGGTCCGGGCTTCGCTTTCATACCCTCTTCCCATTCCGCAGCACCGCCGGCATCAAAACCTATTCAGAAGGAACCCCTCCTGTCCTTTAAACTGCGATATCGCAGCCAGAAAAGACTCACGACCACGCTACCGCCAATATCGGCTGCAATGTCTGCAAGACTCACATATCTGCCGGGGACAAAGGACTGGTGAAATTCATCACTGATTCCATAAAGCAAACTCAGCAAAACAGCTACTACGGCAATAGTCTTCGGCCTGGACAGGCGCAACTCATGTGAGGGAACAAAAAGAATGGTCGAGGCGAGCAGTCCATACAGAACAAAATGACCTATTTTATCCAGAAAAGGTATTTCCGGCAGGTCCAGCTGATCGCCTGACTGATGGGAGAGAGCAAAAATGATCCCCATGACGGTGATCATGGGGATCGTGCGAAAAACCGTGGCGACTCTTTTGCTCATTTTTCAGGTAGTTCAAGCATCGATGTGCACCTGGTCACGTACTTCAGGAGAAAGCTGTTTCCAGATGTTGCGCCTGGCCGCGGTAAGCTGCTGCACCGGAGCATTTTTGACAATCTCTTTTTTCTTATGGCTATAAGAGGTAATCTCCATTTTTTTGCCGGTAAAGGAGAAGGTGTGAGTCCATTCAACAGTGATGGTTTCCTCATTTTCTTCCAGCGGGACATCCAGGGGAGTTCCCGAGGAGGCAATCTGAACGCAGTCGGAATCTGTGACCTCCAGTACCCAGGCGTCACCGTTGCGGTCGGAGTACAGCAAAAAAACACCTACCTGATGTACCATTTTCTTTTTTTCAAGGGCCAGCTTCTGAAATTGTTGAATAACGCCTCCAAGAGTCGGCTGTTTTTGTTTCCCGGATTTCCTGGGCACCATCCCGCCACCGGAACCGGAGCAGCAGCGTTTAAATTTTTTCCCGCTGCCGCATGGGCAGGCATCGTTTCGTCCAATCTTCATCTTTTAAACCTTTTTGTAATTACGTGTGCCTATGTTTTTCAGGCTGATCGTGTGCAGATGGGGTGCCCGGAGTCGAAGTTTACGCCCGTCAGGGTACCTCTAAACAGTCCTTTTGTGATTACGAGCACTTGCTGTATCCGCAGTCGTGACAGGTTTCGCAGCCCTCCTCGAATACCAGAGATCCGGCACACTCCGGGCAGATGGAAGCAAAACCATGCTGGGTGCCGGCCATAAACGACTTGAAAAGCTTGGACAGTTGGGCCGGCAGGTCGTGCATATGGCCGGAGGAACGGTCCAGCTGCTTTATGATCTCTTCCATCGGCACATTGAAACGCAGGGCCAGGGAAACCAGACGGCAGGTGGTTGTCCACATGGTGGACTTATCCTTCAGATCTATTCTGTTGTCAAACGGAAATTTGGCGAAAACTTCCATAGGCTGCTCATCCTGATCAAAACAAACGATAATGTAGACCGATTTCTGATCCTGATCCTTGAGGCGATATCGCTTGGCATCCAGGGTGTCGGGCAAATTCCGCTTGCATTGTCCGCCGCTGTTGACGATCATGGTGCCTTCTTCAACTTCACTTTTGTTCCTGGAATTGTTGAGCACCTGAGCGTCTCTTGAGCCGTCGCGGTAAACGGTCAGCCCCTTGCAGCCGGAACGAAATCCCATGATGTAGGCGAGCTTCACCTCTTCCCGGGTTGCGGTATTCGGTAGATTAATAGTTTTCGATATGGAGCTGTCCACCCCGTTCTGCTGCAGAATTCCCTGCATCATAATGTGGTCTTCGGGCTTAATATCCTGAGCGGTACGGAAGACCTCCTGCCATTTCTCGGGAATCTCCTCATGGCCGATGACCGTTCCGGTATCGGCTACCTTGCTCATGAGATCCTCGGAATAAAAGCCTTCTTCGCGCGCCGTCGCCTCAAAATGCTTGTTTACCAGGATCAGGCGGTCGCCGTCCATAACATGTTTCACCATGACGATGGAATAGTAAGGCTCACAGCCGGAAGCACAGTCGGCGATCATGGAAACGGTTCCGGTCGGCTGAATCGAGGTCAGGGCGGCGTTTCGCCGCGGAGGATAGTCATTGATGTCAGGATCATACGCTGGAAAAGCCCCCTTTTTCCCGGCAAGCTCCCGTGATTTCTCTTCTGCAGCCTCCCTGACAAAGCGCATAACTTCAGCACATAGCTCCCGGCCCTTTTCACTGTCGTAAGGGACAGCCAACTGGATCAGCATATCGTGCATTCCCATGATGCCTAATCCAATTTTTCTTGTCTTCAGGGTCATCTCCTCAATCTCCCTGATGGGAAAACGATTACAGTCGATGACGTTGTCGAGAAAGGTCGTTGCAGTATGAACCGTATTTCTCAGCCTGTCATAATCAACGGCACCCTCATGAACAAAATTGGCCAGATTCACGGAGCCGAGATTGCAGCTCTCGTAGGGGAGGAGCCATTGTTCACCGCATGGATTGGTCGCCTCGAATTCACCCAACTGTGGGGTCATGTTGGCCCTGTTGGCGGCATCGATAAACAGAACACCAGGTTCGCCGTTAAGCCAGGCAAGATCGATTATTTTATCAAAGACTTCGCGGGCATTCAGTTCGCTGATTGCCACACCGTTTGACGGCTCGATCAGCTGATAGACGTCATCTTCTTCCACTGCCTTCATGAAATTATCGGTGATGGCGACACTGAAGTTGAAGTTGTTGAACTTACTCTGGTCTTCCTTGGCGGTAATGAAATCAAGAATATCGGGGTGATCGATACGCAGAACACCCATATTGGCGCCGCGCCTCTTGCCGCCCTGCTTGATTGTCTCTGTTGCGGCATCGAAAACCGCGGCAAAAGAAAGAGGACCCGAAGCGACGCCCTGGGTAGAGCGAACCGATGCATTTTTGGAGCGCAGCCTGGAAAAGGAATATCCTGTTCCCCCTCCGGTCTTATGGACCAGAGCACCATTGCGAATGGCGCTGAATATTCCATCCATGGAATCTTCCACCGGCAGAACAAAACAGGCCGACAGCTGGCCGAGATCGGTACCGGCATTCATCAGACAGGGTGAATTGGGTAAAAAGTCCATGTGGTAGATCAAGGCAAAGAATTCATCCTTCAGGATTTCATATTCTTTCTTGTCTTTCTCCACCTGGGCCACCGCGCTTGCGACCCTGCGGCATAAAGTTTCCCAGGTCTCAATGGGAGCACCATCGGAATCTTTAAGATAATAACGTCTAGCCAGTACTGTCTCAGCGGTATTGGTCAATACCTGTTTGGTCAAGTCAGGTGCCATGAACTCCCTCTTCTGGAATCAATTCTAGGATATATTCTGTATTGCAAAAAAAAAACGGACTGCGTATAATCTGAGACTAATCATTGCAAATGCTGTTGGATTGCAGCAAATGATCCCCCCTCTCATTGTCAAGCTTATACACCACATTTATGGCATGCTCAAGACCTATCTACAATATATGGTAGAAATCGGAAAAGAACACCCAAAAATCAACAGCTTAAAAAATAAAAAAATTTGTACTGCAAATTACACTGCCCGATGAGATCCTGACCATCCATTTTCCGTGCCATTCTGAAAAGCAATATACACCATCGAGTTGCAATGATATTGCTACTGCTCACAACTCATTGTTTCTTCTTTTCTTCCTCTTCTCTCCATTTCTCTCTTCAACCACATCTCTGCATTTACCAGATAGGCAGATGCAATAGATTTATATTCCCATACGATTTTCTTTGATGCCGCTTATTTTCTCTTTTGAGAATGTTTCTTATGATTATTGTTTAACAAATGTTCAGGGATGAATTTATTACCTGGAAATTAAGCCGACAATAAATCCTTTACCATGGTGTACTCATGAAAAATTCTATATATTTTCTCGTTCTCCTGATCTCATCCTTCCTTGCGGCAACCATGATTGGTGTCTTTTCCTCAGCGGCACAGAACCAGGAGAAGAACCGGGAAACAGCAGAAGCTCTATTCGCCGGTGGCTGTTTCTGGTGCATGGAGAAACCCTTTGAAGAACTGGACGGTGTGTCCTCCGTGGTTTCCGGGTATTCGGGAGGAACGAAAGAGAATCCCACGTATGAAAACTACGGCGACAGCGGCCATATCGAAGTAGTCCGGATAACATATGATCCCGAGATAGTAGATTATGCACAGCTTCTTGAGATCTTCTGGAGACAGATAGACCCAACCGACGGCGGCGGACAGTTTGTCGACCGTGGGCATGAATACACCAGTGCTATATTCTATTATGATGAACGGCAGAAGAGGCTGGCCGAGCAATCGAAAAGGCGCCTTGAAGAGAGCGGTATCTTCGAAGAGCCCATCGTCACCCCTATTCAACCGGCGGAAAAATTCTGGCGCGCCGAGGAATACCATCAGGACTACTATAAAGAGAACCCCATACGCTATAACTTTTATCGTTCCAGATCCGGCCGCGATTCGTTCCTCGAGAAGCACTGGGAAGGGAAAGAAGCCAACTTAACCGATAAACAGGCACCCCGGAATTTAAAGGATCGTCTCACCCCGCTGCAATACGAAGTAACCCAGGAGGACGCAACCGAGCCGGCTTTCGACAACGAATACTGGAATAACGAACAGCCAGGGATCTATACGGACATCGTCTCCGGAGAACCTCTCTTCAGTTCCCTTTCCAAATATGATTCAAAAACCGGCTGGCCCAGCTTCACCAAACCGCTGGTAGCGGAGAATATAGTCGAGCGCCGTGATTTCACCTGGCTGGGACCGCGCACCGAAGTGCGCAGCAAAAATGCTGATTCACATCTGGGACATGTCTTCAAAGATGGTCCGCCCCCCACCGGCCTGCGCTATTGCATCAATTCCGCGGCTCTGCGCTTCATTCCCGCTGATTCATTGGCGCAGGAAGGCTATGAGGAATTTGAACATCTCTTTGAATAACATTTCGAGTCCCCTGGGGACCGTGCTACTCGTCTTGACCGGTTACTGATTCGGAAGAGGAGAGGTACCGGTTTCCGAGAGTATGTGGAGCTTGTATTATGCAACATTAAACTTCAGCTATTTTATAAAACCAACCTGCTTTGATATTGCCTCCACGACCGGAATTTTTCTGGCATTAAATTCCTTCTTGTTTTGCTCGAACAGGTTATTCCCTTTGGTGTCAATAGAAATGATCAGTGGGCCAAAATCCTTGACGCGGCAGACCCACAGAGCCTCAGGCATTCCCAGGTCAGTCCACTCGACTCTTTCAATTTTTTCTACTTTGCTTGCGGCAAGCACGGCACATCCACCTGGGAATACGGCATGAACGGCATTATGAGTTTTGCAGCCTTCCACTGTTTCCGGACCCATGCCGCCTTTACCGATTATTAATTTTACTCCTGTTTTATCAATAAACTCTTTTTCATGAACCTCCATCCTCATGCTTGTTGTTGGACCAATGGAGACCATTTCCCAGTCATCATTCACTTTTTTGACTATCGGACCTGCATGGATGATGGCCATGCCTTCGAGGTCAACCGGCAATTCCATGCCCAAATCAATGAGGCGTCGATGAGCCATATCTCGGCAGGTAATCAAGTAGCCGTCCAGAAAAACTATGTCGCCAACATTCAATCCCTCGATGTCCTTGTTCTGGATTGGAGTTTTAAGGTTTTTTTTCACAGCACTACCCCCTTGTGAGAGAGAATTTCATAGCTCATGTCTTCGAGGATCCGGATAGTCCCACGACGGTGCGCCCAGCATCCGGTTGAAACGGCAACGCTGATTGTTGACGGATGACGGGCCGCTTTTTCGATATGCACTCCCATTACCGAATTTCTCCCAGAAAGCCCCTGAGGACCGAGGCCAATATCGTTCAAGCCCTTTTCTATAAGGAGTTCCATCTCAGCTCCCCTCGGGTCACTGTTTCGGGAACCAATTGGTCTGAACAGAGCCTTCTTGGAGAGGTTGGCTGCCACCTCTATTGAACCCCCGATACCGATGCCCACCAGCAAGGGTGGACAGGCGTTAACACCGTAGGACGTTATCACGTCGAAAACGAATTGCACAACTCCTTCGTAACCAGCGGCGGGCATGAGAGTCTTCCCCTGTCCCGGCAGACTGCAGCCGCCGCCTGCCATATAGACTTCAAGGGTAATACCTGAGTCATTTGGAAAGATCTCCCAGTCGATCCATGGTATGCGATCTCCGGTATTGTCCCCGGTATTTTTCTCGACGAAAACCTCCACTGCATTATGGCGCAGCGGCGCATCTTTAGTCGTTATCCGAACGGCCTCGTCCAAAACGGTTCTGACATCTGACAATAGAGGAAAATTTGCTCCAGCTTTAATAAAAAACTGGATAACGCCAGTATCCTGACAGCTGGGGCGGTTCAGCTCATGCGCCTTGGCAAGGTTCTCAAACATGGAATCATAGACCACCTTGGCAAGAGGGCTTACCTCCGCAGCCCTAAGCTGGGTAAGCTTTTCCGTTATATCGTCCGGCAGGTGCTTTCCTATGTAGTTGGTGAATTTCGCCATGATATCAATCATGGTTGATACAGCTTGTTGATGTTCCATCAGTAACTCCTTAAAATCCATTAGTTCGATTTACACCCCTACAATAATTCAGGTCAACTCCTGCATCTCCCTGTAGAGATCAGTTTTGCCCTCAAAACCGATTCCCGGCAGATCTGGCATAGTGATATGGCCATCGATAACAGCGACTCCATCCGGAAAGCCGCCGAACGGTTGAAAAAGATCCGGGTATGACTCATTACCGCCAAGGCCTAACCCGGCTGCGATATTTAGTGACATCTGGTGACCACCGTGTGGGATGCATCTGGATGGAGACCAACCATAGCTTTTGATCATTTGGAGAGTTCTGAGGTATTCCACCAGCCCGTAACTTAAAGCACAGTCAAACTGCAGCCAGTCGCGATCCGGTCTCATGCCGCCATAGCGGATCAGGTTACGGGCGTCCTGCATGGAGAACAGGTTTTCTCCAGTGGACATGCTGCCAGGATAGTGTTCCGCCAACCTTGACTGAAGCTCATAATCAAGTGGATCGCCCGCCTCTTCATACCAGAACAAATCGTACTGACTCAACGCTTTGGCATAGGCAATTGCTGTTTCCAGATCAAAACGGCCATTGGCATCCACTGCCAGCTGCTGACCAGGTTGAAGTACTTTCAGGACAGTCTCGATCCTCTCAAGATCTTCACTGAGCGATGCGCCACCGATCTTCATTTTTACCACGGTATATCCCCGTGCTATGTAACTCTTCATTTCTTCCTGCAGAGCTGTATGGTCTTTACCCGGATAGTAGTATCCTCCGGCAGCATAGACAAAGACTCTGCGTTGTGGTCTGCCCTCGCCGAATCTTTCGGCAAGAACCTGGAACAAGGATTTTTCCTCGATTTTGGCAACAGCGTCCCAGACAGCCATATCAATGGTTCCCACCGCTACCGACCGCTCACCGTGCCCCCCCGGTTTCTCATTGGTCATCATGCAATCCCAGATCCTATGCGGATCAAGATTATCACGCTCCTGATCCATCAGCGATTCGGGCGCGGCCTCAAGTACTCTTTGTCGGAAACGTTCTCGAATGAGGCACCCCTGGCCGTAACGGCCGTTGGAGTTGAAACCGTAGCCCACGACAGGACGACCGTCACGAATGACATCGGTGATAACAGCAACCATGCTGAGCGTCATTTTTCTGAAGTCTATGTATGCGTTGCGAATCGGCGAGGCGATCGGCTTGGTAACTTCTCTGATATCGATGATTTTCATAAATGCCTCGTTAGCTCTATGTTCCTATTATTTTTTTTATTGAATCACGCATGGTACAAGAAAGCTGTTCCTTTGAATTGTCCTGACTGTAAGCGAAAAACAAGACATTGCATTTTTCCTGATCTTCATCGAGGCACCCAACATTCTGCCATATGCAATAAGGACAGAACTCTCCTATGAGAAATAGCAGTTTCTTTCAATTTGCTGAAACAACTGTTGTTTCCTGAAACAACTGTGGATCACTTTAGTGTCAGGCTATCGAGAGAATATCCGATTTATTATGAGCCCATGGACGTTGCCAACTTCTTTATTTTCTTACAAACGGCCGTCGTTACCTCCTGTGTTTTGGCAGAACCTCCGATATCCGCCGTTGTGGTCCCTCCGGCAAGAGTATCGGCAAGAGCTCGCATGACCAATTCTCCACACTCGGGAAAGCCAAGGTGATCCAGCATCATGGCTCCACACCATATCTGTCCCATCGGATTGGCAATACCTTTACCGGCAATGTCTGGAGCAGAACCATGGACCGGTTCGAACATGGAGGGAAACTCTTTGGTTGGATTGATATTAGCCGAGGGGGCAATGCCAATGCTACCTGCTATGGCAGGTCCGAGGTCTGTAAGAATATCACCGAACAGATTGCTGGCAACCACAACATCGAACTCATGGGGATGGGTTACAAAGCGGGCACATAGCGCATCGATATGGAACTGGTTTGAGACGATATGGGAATATTCACTGCTTATTTCTGCAAAGATCTCATCCCAGAAGGGCATGGTATAGTTAATCCCGTTTGATTTTGTTGCTGAACTGACCTTCTTGCGTCCCGTTTTTACAGCAAGTTCAAAAGCGTACCGTATCACCCGCTCGACACCGCCACGAGTGAACACCGTATTCTGGACGACGACTTCCTGGTCGGTTCCCTGATATATCCGTCCCCCCATGTTGGAATATTCACCTTCGTTGTTTTCGCGCACAACCAAGAAGTCGATTTCTCCGGGATGGCGATTGGCCAAAGGGGTCTGCACTCCTTCCATCAATCTTACTGGCCGCAGATTGACGTACTGCCTGAAATTTCTTCTGATCGGTAACAGCAGTCCCCAGAGGGAAACATGATCAGGAACGCCGGGAAAACCTACAGCACCCAGATAAATGGCATCGCAGGGACGCAGGATATCCAGCCCGTTGTCGGGCATCATCTGCCCGTGACGTCGGTAATGTTCGCAGCTCCAATTTAAATCGATATATTCCAAGGTGATGCCGCCATGGACCTCACATACGGTATCCAGAACCTGGCGACCGGCCGCAACAGTCTCCTTGCCAATACCGTCACCGGGAATGGATGCAATTTGCAATTTTTTCAAAGTACTCCCTCCTATAATGCGAACACATCTTGATCAACAAATATCAGTTAAATACATTTCCTTTAGGTAACGGCACCTTAAGTCCATACTCAAAAACGAGGATCAGCACCCCAACCATAGCCACACCAATTACCGTGCTCTCCAAGAATCCGCGCATAGAATTTCGTCGATCATTGAGAAACCAGGAAATACTGGTGAAGCCAATAATTCCAGTGGCAAGAAACCCCACATGCCGCAGCATAAGAGCCCAGACAAAGAGAATGCCTCCAACGACTACCATATCAAACCAATGAGCATCTGTTGATTTTTCATTATCATCTTCACCATCTTTGACGGCAGGCCACGGAGTGAATGTCAGAAGCATCGTTACCACTACCAAAGCCAGCAGAATACCCATCCAGATGTCCGGGAAAATACCACCAAAGGGAGTATTGAAGTCACGCTGCACCCAGAGGGACACAACAAAAACGAGCATAAAGACAGAGCCTAATTGATCACGCATTTTGGCATTCATTTTTATCCTTTTTTTTCTGTTGAATTGGCCTTGGTATTTCCGTTGCCTGCAGAGTTTATCAGCAGTCCCTTGAATTTGCCGAGATACGGCCAGACAAAGGAAAAGACAGACATGGCAATCAGAATCCAGGAAAGGGGATTGATAAACAGAGTCGTATAGGGCCAGGAATATCCCTGTCCCATAAGGTACGACTGCACCAACCCTTCTTCCATAATGGGGCCGAGAATAAGTCCCAGAACAATAGGTGCTCCGTGGAAGCCAAGATACCGTAATGCGAATCCAACCAGTCCAAAGGCCAACATAAGAATAACATCGGTGTAGTTACTGCGAATAGCGTAGGATCCAATAATAGTGAGAATGCCGATTCCGGGAACAAGGAACTTCGGCGGTAAGGTACCGACAAAACGGCTGAGAAGCCGTCCGCCATAAATTCCAACAGGGATCATAACGATGGCGGATAGTCCCAGTGCAAGCATGAAAGTGTAGGTGATGTCCGCACGTTCTGCGAACAGTTCCGGACCGGGCCTTAATCCCTGCATCATCAGCACGCCGTATATGACGGCATCAGGAGGAGCACCGGGAATACCGAGCGTGACCAGAGGAATCATGCCGCCGCCGACAACAGCGTTGTTGGCAGATTCCGTCGCTACTACCCCTTCAATATTCCCTTTGCCGAAGGTTTCAGGCTCTTTTGAAGCCCTTTTCGCTTCATTGTAGGCTACCAGATTAGCAATATTTCCTCCCGCACCTGGCAAAATACCGATCACTGTTCCAATTATCGACGACCTGATCAAATTAACGGGTTTTGCAAAAATCTGTCGTGTTGTTGCCCAGAGAACACCGCTTCTGCGGCGATACTCGATGGCTTGATGGTTTTTGACGCCTTTGAAGACCATGCTCAACAGTTCAGGAATGCAAAACAGACCAATCAGGATAACAATCAGGTTAAAGCCGCCCTGCATGCTCGTGCTGCCAAAAGTAAAACGGACATCGCCACCAATGGGAGCGATCCCGACTGTCGAGATCAGGACACCAAAGGCTGCCCCGGTCATTCCTTTCAAGAAAGACCCTTTTGCCAGGCTTGAAATAATGGTCAAACCGAAAATCCCGACCCAGAAATACTCTGCAGGGCCAAAACTAAGGGCCAGTTGCGCCAGGGGTGGGCTCAAAAAAATCAGGGCCACCACCCCGACAATTCCCCCAAATGCCGATCCTACGGTAGCAGAGACAATTGCTTCCTCACCTCGCCCGGATTTAGCCAGTGGATATCCATCAAACGTCGTGCCGATGGAGCTCGGGGTGCCGGGTGTGTTAATCAGGATGGCACTGAAACATCCACCGTAGATGCACCCCATGTAGATAGCACCGAGAGAAACAAGGCCTGTTACAGGGCTCATGGTATAGGTAAAAGGGACCAGCAACGCAACAGCCATGGTTGCGGTCAGTCCTGGCAGAGAACCAACGATCATACCGGCAACTGTCCCCAGCAGCACAAGCAGCAGGTTCTCAAAAGTCATTACATGGGTCAAACCCAGGAGAATATTTTCAAGCAAGATTTTTCTCCTTCAAGGTGCAGGATTATTTAGGGGAAAGACCTGGATAGGTCAATCCCCAATAAATTGATTAACAATGTCAGAGGGTTACTTTTTCAACATTCCCATTTCGCCGAGAAGAACTGTATATTCTTCAATTTTTTTATCGATGAGGGCGGCTGATGCTTCGGGTCCCATGAATTCAGATTTGAACCCATTCTCGTTCATTTTCTTCAACACAGCTGGTTCTTTCATCACTTTTTCGAAGGATTCGGCCAAGTACCTGACAGTTTCGTCTGGCGTTTCCGGAGGTGCGGCTGCTCCGCGATACGCACCTTCTACGATATCATAGCCAAGTTCTTTGAAGGTTGGAACATCAGGCAGAACTTCCATTCTTTCTTCGGACATGATTGCCAGTGGACGGAAATTTTCCTTGTATTGAATTGCCATGGTTGAATAAGTCATGAGTGAGCCAACATGGCCACCGAGCAATGCAGGTGTTGCCGCCCCGGAACCGGTAAAAGGAATATAGGTTATCTTGATGTCGGCGGCTTTATTCAGAAGAAGCACACCCATATCATTTGCGGAGCTGCTGCCGCTACCACCTGCCGTGACCACACCGGGATTTTCTTTGGCAAAGTCAATGAGATCTTTCAGGGACTTGAAAGGGCTATCGTTGCGAACCACTAGTATATTTGGGGTGCTCTGAAAAAAATAGACCGGCTTCAGATCCTTAGTCTGGTAACCGGCATTGCCCCGGGTTAGGGGCTGCAAAACGATATGGGGAAGGTTGAAGCCCGCAATGGTGTGGCCATCAGGTTTGCTGCCGACAAGCTCCGACCACCCCACCGACCCACCGCCGCCGACCTTATAGGAAATGACAACCCCGTCTGGGAAATATTTTTTTAACGGCCCTTCCTGAATTCTGGCCGTGATGTCCGATTCACCTCCTGGGTTAAAACAAATAATGTAGTTCAGGGATTCACTCGGAAACTCTTTCGCCACAGCTGAGAGCGAGAAAAATCCTGCGACGAACACTAGCGTCAAGATAGCGGCAATTCTCCATCCTTTCATATCCTTTCCTCCTAAGACAGGTTTAGTTTTTTGAATAGTTTCAAAAAACATTCACGTATTTCGGCCGTCAGCCAATGCTGCAAGGCACCTTCTGACGACCGTCGTTTAAGAACGCCCAAAACACTTTCTGACAATCACTCTTATACTGCCATATTTATGCCAAAAAGATATTTTGTTAAAAATCAAGGTGTTTACAACTATTCCATTGAAAAAATATACATTTTGTTGCATAATTGTTTCAAACTGTCTCATTGAGTCGCAAAAGGAGCCGTATATGTCAATAATTGCTTGCATTCTTCCTGATACATCTCTTGAGGAACAAACACGTCTTGCGTTTCAGGGCAAGCATCAAGATATCCGTATCGAAATCGGTCTAATGAAAGAAGGGGTCAGGCAGGCAGCAAAGCTGGCTGAAGAAGGGTTTGAGATCTTTATCAGCCGCGGAAGAACCGCGTTCTTGATCAAAGAAGCCAACCCCGAATATTCCGTAATAGATATCCCTTTTACTGTTCTCGATATTTTTCAGACTATTGAAAGAGCAAAGCTGCACGGTAAGAGCATCGGGGTCGTTGCTTTTTCCCCGATGATATCCGGACTCAATCTCTATGCTACAATGCCGGGCTCATCCATCCGTTTTTATCCTCTGGAGGATGAAAGCGAAGTGGAGCCAAAGGTTCTTGCGGCCGGCAAGGATAATGTCGACATCATTGTCGGCGGGGCGGTCACAGGCAAGGTAGCAAAGAAATATGGAATTCCCTTTGCCGTCATAGAGAGCAGCCCGGAAAGTATGCAGCAGGCTGCCCAGGAAGCCAAAAATATCGCCCTGGTAAAGCAGCGGGAAAAAACCAAGGGAAATCTCTTTAAGGTGGTTCTGGACTACGCTTACGACGGGATTATTGCAGTCAATCCCGAAGGGGTGATTACCATCTTCAACCCTGTTGCGGAAAGAATTACTCAGATCAATGCTGCGCTGGCAATAGGCCGTCAAATCCAGGAAATCTGGTCGGAACTCGAGCTTCATAAGGTACTCAGCTCCGGTCAGGAGGATTTGGCCCAGTTGCTGAATATTAACAATGAGCAGGTTGTCTGTAACAAAATCCCCATCCGTGTCAACAACGAGGTCGTTGGCGCTGTTATTAATTTCCAGGATGTGACCAAATTGCAGCAGATGGAAGCCAAAGTGAGGAGGCGTCTTTTTGCCTCCGGGCATATTGCCAGTTTCTGCTTTGATAATATCATCGGCACAAGTCCGCAATTGCAGAAATCTATCGCCCTGGCGAGAGACTTCGCCCTCACCGATTCGGCAATCCTGATCCTGGGTGAGACGGGAACCGGCAAAGAAGTTTTTGCTCAAAGTATTCATAATGGAAGTCGCCGCCGCAAAGGGCCCTTCGTAGCCTTGAACTGTGCCGCCCTGCCTGAAGAGATCCTTGAAAGTGAACTCTTCGGTTATGTTGGAGGAGCTTTCACCGGAGCCAGCCAGAAAGGAAAAGCTGGACTCTTTGAGATCGCCCATGGCGGGACTCTATTTCTCGATGAAATTGCTGAGATGAAATACATGACCCAGGGAAAACTCCTGCGGGTCTTGCAGGAAAAGCAGGTAATGCGTCTGGGCAGTGACCGGGTGACGCCAGTTGATGTCAGAATCGTTGCAGCCACCAACAAGCCTCTCAAGAAGCTGGTCAATGAGAACGAATTCAGGGCCGATCTTTACTACAGACTGAATGTTCTGCAGCTAAAGCTTTTTCCTTTACGGCACCGTATTGAAGATGTGACAGCCCTTGTCGGCCATTTCCTCAATACACATGCCGTCAGAATGAATCGTAGACTGGAGTTTTCCAAAAATGCCTTAAAAGAACTTACAATGTATAGCTGGCCTGGCAATATCCGAGAACTCCAGAATATCATTGAGCGTATCCTGGCAACAATGAAAGGCAGAAAAATCAGTACCGAGATGGTCAAGCAACATCTTGAAGATCAACATGAAAGCGAAATCCACGTCAAACTGCGCAATGATGAAATGGAAAGTATCAGGCAGGCCCTGATTCTAAGTCGTGGTAAGCATACTGAAGCTGCGAAAATCTTGGGCATCAGCCGATCAACCCTGTGGCGCAAGATTAAACGAATGACATAACCTATGTTGCTTTTCGACTATTTGAACCTGTGTATTCAGCCTGTAGGTTGAAGGGTGAATCACTCAATTTACCCATGCTTCTGGTTAGCATGGCCAAGTAAAAGCTGGGTAATTTTCCATCTGACCATCTACTCAATTGAGGTGTTTCCTGGGTATATGCCTCACCCGAAAAGTAAGGAGAGATACCCCTGAGACGAAATCAGCTGTTCACCAAGGAAGATCTCTCAAAATGTGATTACTTCATAGCCCTTCTCGATAAAGCCGCCCATTGACGGATGACCTGACATATCGCCCACCAGAGCTACACCCACCTTCTCTATCTCTTCGGCCACCCTCAGCTTCATGGAACAGGCTCTGCAGGCGCCATACACTATTCCCAGCCCTCTGGCCTTTTCAAACTGAGTATATAAAAAATGGTCCGGCTCAGCCATTTCGGGAACCAGTGAAACAGCATCTCCCTCTATGACTATTTCTCCACCCAGGCCGCGTTCATGCAGGTCGATGCCGTTGAGCAGAACATGGATAAAACACATCGAGTCGTTCCGAAAAGCGAAAATCACCTTTTTTGCCGTGTGCATTCCTTCCTCCTTACTCGCCTGACCCGCCCTTGTTTAGGATATTCATAGCCAGCTTGTGATATTTTTCATGGAAACCTTCTCCCAATTGCTCAGCCTCGATATAATGAAACCCGGACCTGATCACATGGCGTTGTTCCGGGACAAGCGCCGCTTCGACCTGGCTCATAAAAAATTTTGATTCCAGATCGGTATGGCGCCGCAACATTGCGGTATAGGCCCGGAGATTATCTGCAGCTTCACGATGTGCTATCTCCGGCATGCTCTCCCATAAGACAAGAGAACGCTCAACGCCATTGAGCAGGGCTCTACCAATAGTATGATGCAGTTCCAATGTTGTCACAATGGGCTTCAATCGCGGCTCGGCAATCAGGGCGATTGGGAAATAATATTGTTCTTCCTTGCCATGATGACAGGCATCGACAAAATTGACAAAAAAATCATACATATTAACCAAACGCCGGCGGTTCACGTTTTCGCCTTTTTGCAGCCGCTGTGCCAACTCCTCGGCTGCAGCGGCTATTTTGAGGGTAATATCATGCTCTTTGTTCAATTGACTGGTTGGCACATCCTGATGGCCATACTTCTCGGATGCAGACTGCTCGTCTGTCGATAAAGCTGAGGATACCGGCAGAATAATGATGAAAGTGAAGATCAGGCTGGTAATTACAACTTTCAATGCGTGCTCTCTCATACTTTTCCTCCTTTTCACTGAATGTTTGAGACGAATATATTATTTTATGAGGCAAGACGCCTTCTGTCAAATATCGGATTTCAGGGCTGCTGCCATTTCAGCAACCGCTAAATATTTTCTCCTTAAGGTATCAAGATCGCAGGCCGATAAAAATAATGGCATGATGGAAAGTACATGTCTTTGAATTCAATGAACTTTCACAGGAAAACTGGGGATAATAATTGATTCCAACAACCAAAACTTGAATATAATATATCTTTATAAAACTGGCGAGAGAGGCAATCAATGCTCAACAGATTCAAGAACATCAAATTTACCACAAAACTTTTCCTGGCGATGATTTCGGTGTAATATTCTCAATTCTCATAACCTCCGGCAATGCAATCAGGATGTCCAGACAAGGGCTCTACACGCTTGGTGAAAGCAATGCAGGATATACATCAAAGCCTGTACAATTCGTTGGCCGCTATTGACAGCAATATTCGTGAGAAACTGGAAGGTGATCTTCTCCTGCTTGAGCGGCAGATAAGCTCAGAAGGCGTATTGTTTCTTGATGAAGGCAGAATGATCAAAGAAAATCTGATCAATCAGGTCACCAAAGATACGCTTACCAAAGGAATTCCCAAACTGCAGGCGGGCCTGCGCTATCTCAACGATGACACCGAGATAGTCGACGATATCCAGGAGATCACCGGAGCGACCGCCACCATCTTTCAGCTGGTTGACGACAAGTTGCTGCGCATCTCCACTAATGTCAGAAAGACTACGGGAGAGCGGGCTACCGGTACCTACATCCCTGCCGACAGTCCGGTCTTTCAGGCTATTATGCGCGGGGAAACCTATAGGGGCAAGGCTTTTGTCGTTAACGACTGGTATCTTACGGCTTATAAACCCATACGCAATTCCGAGAGCGAAATTGTCGGAGCAATTTATGTCGGACAGCTGATGATTTCCGCACAGGTCCGCAAACTGGTCTCTGAAACACAGATTGGTTCCGGTTACTTTTTTCTCTACACCGATCAGGGTTCATTACTCGTTCATCCGACACTGACGGAATCCGACAATATCTTTACGGTTATTCCGTCTTTTAAAGAAGAAGACGGTATGATCGACTATATACACCAGGGCCAGGATAATGCAGCCTACAAAAAACGGATTGATGGCTGGGGAGTTACTCTGGCGGTCAACATGAATCACAAGGATATCGTTGCCGGCCTCGATGTTGCCATGCTGCGTAACAATCTGCTGGTCGGGCTTTTTGTCATTGCCGGCGGTATTCTGGTCACTGTTCTCCTGGTCCGCTCAATCAACAAGCCGCTTCAGGAATTGGCGGAAAAGGCAATCAAGGTTGGAGAAGGCGATTATACAATCAATTTTTCTTCACGGGTTGATGATGCCATCGGTCAGCTCACCAACTCTCTGGGAGTGATGGTTTCCAAAGGTAAAGAAATGCTGGAAGATATAGTCAAATCTTCTGAATCACTTTCGGCGGCCTCTACCGAACTTGCGGCAATATCCGATGAAATGGTTAAAAACGCCGCATCTACCACGGATATCGCCGATGATGCCTCTGCCAACTCACAGGAAGTCTCGGATAATATGGCTTCGGTTTCAGCGGCGACGGAAGAGTCCACCGTCAACCTGGATATGATTGCGACGGCATCAGAGGAGATGGGCACCACTATCAAGGAGATAGCTGAGAACAGCGCCAAGGCACGGCAGACTACTGAAACGGCAGTGACGAACACCAAGAAGTCGCATAAGAGTATTCAGGAGCTTGGAGAGGCGGTCAAGGCAATCGGCTCGATAACGGAAACAATCAGGGAGATCTCGGAACAAACCAACCTGCTGGCCTTAAATGCCACCATAGAAGCAGCCAGAGCCGGGGAGGCCGGTAAAGGATTCGCCGTGGTTGCCAATGAGATCAAGGACCTTGCTCAGGGAACCGCTAAGGCCACGGGCAAAATCAAAGAGGCGATTGACGGTATCCAGACAAAAACGACTGTGACCGTGAAGGAAATCGAGAAAATTTCTGAAGTCATCAGCTATGTCGATGAAATAGTCAACGGTATCGTTACGGCCGTGGAAGAGCAGTCAATCACCACAAACGAAATAGTCAATAATGTCAATCAAGCCTCACAGGGAATCTCCGAGATCAACGAAAATGTTGCAGGCAGCAATCAAATGACCACGGAGATGAGTGAAGGTGTCGCACAAGTCAAGGAACGCTCGCTGGAAGTGAAGCAGAGCAGTCAGCATGTGCGCTCATCCGCAGATGAACTCTCCCAGCTTGCCGAGCGCCTGACTTTGCTGGTGTCCCGCTTCAAAATCTGAGGGATGTAAAGCACAAACTCTTATCGAACAGGTTTCCAACAGCAGCGCTCTCATTAGCGCTGCTGTTGGTTTTTATATCCAGAAAATGGTCAAACTTGATGATCTCGTAGAGCAAGCTCGATATGCCTGGGACAGTATCTGAAACGGTGAATTGACAGTACCATGTGGTACGTGGTTCGGTCACCGTTTCAGATCTATAACGACGTATATCAAGCTATTTACGACTCTATCAAACTTTGAAACTGCCGACGATCTTGTTCAGCTCCACTGCCAGTTTCTGAAGATCTTCCGAACTGCTTCGTACCAACCGACTGCTCTCAGAGATAGCCACGGCGGCAGTATTTACTTCTGCGATATCGCGGGTAATATCACCAGCGACCGTTGAACTCTGGCTGACATTCTCGTTCACTTCCTCTATCCCCTGGCTTGCCTGCGAGATATTGTTGGCTATCTCCTGAGTCGCCGCCGTTTGCTCCTCTACGGCCGTGGCTATTGTGGCCACGATATCATTGACCCCGCTGATTATCTTGGTAATCTGGTCTATTTCAAGACCTGCGGAACCGGTTGTTCTCTGCACCTCATCGATTTGGCTCTTAATGTCGAGAGTTGCTTCCGCTGTCTGCTTTGCCAGTTCTTTTATTTCATTGGCAACTACCGCAAACCCCTTGCCTGCCTCACCGGCACGGGCTGCTTCAATAGTGGCATTCAGAGCAAGAAGGTTGGTCTGGTCTGAAATTTCGGTTATGGTTTCAGTGACTCTCCCTATCTTTTCGGCGGCAACACTTAATTCACCCATCTTCAGGGCTGCACTCTCGGACTGAGTAACGGCATCTGTCGAGATGCTCCGTGCCCTTTCCGCATTTTCGGCGATCTCGCTGATAGTCGAACTCATTTCCTCCGCTGCGGCTGAAACCATATTGGTATTTGTCGAAGACTGCTCCATGGCGGCCGCGACATTGGAGAGGTTTGCGCTCATCTCTTCTGAAGCGGTTGCAACATTACCAGCCCGTTGCGAAGTGTCTTCGGCACCATCGGAAAGTTGACCTGAGATGCGCAGGAGTTCGGCTGAAGATGTATCGACCGAAGCTGAATTTTCCGCAATCTGCCTGATGATATTCTGAAGTTTGGCAATGAAGGTATTGAACCAGAGAGCCATTTCACCAACCTCATCCTTTGATTTCACCACCAGACGCATAGTCAGGTCACCTTCACCTTCAGCTATATCCTTGAGTCCGGCAACCGCCTGATTAATGGGTTTGACAATTGATATCGAGGCAATAACCACCAAAACAGCGGTAGCTGCCAAGGCAATCAACGTTACCAGGATAATGAGGTTTCTAATGGTCTTTGTCGAAGCCAGGAATTCATCGGCGTCCTGAGTGGCGCTGACGTACCAGTCAACATTGGTTAAAGGCGCATATCCTGCAATTTTGTCTACACCTTTAAAGGTATACTCATCCACACCGCTTTCACCTGAGAGCATCTTGGCAACAAAATCCTCCATCCCTGAAATTGTGGTAATATTCAATTCAAGTATGAACTTTTCATCTGGATGAGCCAATACAAGACCATCTCCAGCCGTCAAAAAACCATAGCCGGTCTCCCCCACTTTGCGCCCTGAAATGAGCTCGACGAGAAAATCGACTTTCATAACTATCCCGACTGTTCCCAGGAATTCAGAGGAATTGTTGACAATTGGTGCACAAATGACAGCAGTCAGCTCATCCGTCGCTTTTGAGCGAACCACATTTCCAACAACCGTTTTTGCTGAAGACCTCGCCCTCTGGAAATATTCCCGCTGGTCGACCTGCAGGCCCTGATATCCGGGATTCCGACCCAGTACACCGGTAAAGATAAATCCTTTGCTGTCAGTTAAGAATATGCCTTCATAGTTGTCCCCCATCCTCTTGAGCTGACGTAAAAGATTGTCATAAATGTTTTTGGCTTCCTCCTGGGTGTTTTCAATACCCGAATTCTTGATGTTTTGTGCAATTCCAATTACTTGCTGATCAGCTGCAAAGATATTGGCAATTTTAATTTCTTCTTCAATGACATTGTCTGCAAGTCTGGCCAGAGCCGAAGCTGTTTCCTCGGCACCGTTCTTCCCTAAAGAAAGAAGAGCTTCGGATGATTTCATCACTGAAATCAAGCCGACCACCAGCAAAGGCACGAACACCAGAAAAATACCACCCGTCAGCAATTTTACCTTAATCGATTGTAAATTCATTTCTTCATCCCCCTTCCGTTCTGTAATTCGAATTACACATTTTGTGTACAAACAGAGAAAACTATCCAAGCTACCTCTAGAGCAAAAACAGTACCATCGTTGCTGTTTTTTAAAGCAGTGACCAATGTTCACATACAGGCTAAAACTTCTGCGGTAGGAGTAAGACAGAGAATAATGGATAATTTCTCAAAATATCAATCAATCTTTCCACATATCGATGAGCGAGTGGAAAATGTTATCGATCTTCTAATTCAGGCAACTCTTTATTCCGTTGTATTATGGAGAATCAAGACACGATGAGAATCGTGATTCGAAGGTAAGTTGAATTACAATAACTGATGTAGAACAAAAACTGATCCGCGACCAGTCTTAGGCGGATGCCAGCGCTGGGAACTTGGATGCAGCTTTAGTGCAGTTGTTGCGGGGGGTGAAAAAGAGAATAAATGCTAATGAAGGTTAAGCAGTCGGCGGAGAGCAACAACACCACCGGTTTAAACCGTTAAATGCCTGACAACTGGTGGGCGAGGCGGGATTCGAACCCGCGACCTTCGGCTTCGGAGGCCGACACTCTATCCAGCTGAGCTACCCGCCCATAAATAAATAATAACTGTGAAAACAAACAAGTAAGAACAATCGAAAAGAAAGAATACTCTACTCAATTGGCCCTGTCAATAATCCAGACTTCAGTTTACTTCTTCTACGAATAAAAAATAGAACGTCCGGTGCTTAATGGTATCGGCCAGATAATCCATGGCTTGTTTTGGCACTATGACAGGGATAATCGCGTCCCCGCCCCTTTCTCCTGAGCCGATCTGAGGATGAGATCGGCGGTAACCAGATCCTGGACAGCAACTCCAACCGATTTAAAAACCGTTATTTCATCATCGCTCTCCCGTGCCGGGATTTTTCCGGTAACGACATCGCCAAGATCACCATGAATCGCCTCTTTGGTGATAATTCCCTGAGCAATAGGCTGTAGAATGTCTCCGGCTTCTGCCAGACACCCCTGCATCTGATCGACAACAACCTTGGCTCTGGCAATGGTTTCCGGTGGTATCTCTATCATATCAGGCTTATAAGAACCTACACCGTTGATATGAACACCGCTCTTGAGATGCCGATCTTCAAAGACAGGTTTTCGGGATGGAGTGGCGGTACAGATAACATCCGCCTCTTCAAGAACGGCAGCCGAATCAGCAGCAACCACTTCGATATTCAGCCGTTTGCTCATTTTGTCGGCAAAAGCCTCGGCTTTTTCAGGCTGTATATCGAAGACATAGGCCTTTTGGATCTTCCTGACAGCACAAACTGCCTCGAGTTGCGTTTCTCCCTGAGTTCCTGTCCCGATTATCGCAGCGACACGCGCCTCTTTACCGGCAAGAAGAGAAGTCGCGAGTCCGGAGACAGCTCCTGTTCTCATGGCAGTGATGGCTTCCCCATCCATTACGGCAAGTGGAACGCCGGTGCGTGAGTCGAACAGCAGCATCATCGCATGTACCATGGGCAGCCCTTTTGCGGGATTGTTTCTGATGTTGGTAACCGTCTTTACGCCAACCTTTTGGATATGCGGCAGATATACAGGCATAAACAAGGCGTTGGCGTTGTCCGCATCCATCTCCAGGCGAGTCCGGACCGGCATTACCGCTTCACCTTTGCCCAGTGCGCTAAAACCATCTTTCATCGCTTCTATGCAACTCTCCATAGTCAGAAGAGAGTATATGTCGGTACCCGAGAAAAAAAGTATGGAGTTATCCTTCATCATTACCTCGCCGCAAATATAGATCTATAAGTGTAAGGAGTCAGGGCGAACGGTTATATTGACGCAGTTCACCCTGCGCCCAGAAGTATTCATCGAAACGGATCATGTTTCGGGCTGAAGGGATCGGGCCACCCTTTTTTTTCAGCCGTCCTTGACAATATCCCGCAAAACATGGCGACCAAGAAGGCAAAAGGCGAATTGGTCGTGATGCCGGTAAGAAAAAAGGCAAAGCACAGAACAGCGAAGATATTACGGTAAAATTTCATCTTTCTCCTTTACCAGGGCGTTCCCATTATAAAATGGGGCAGGAACAGGGACAACTTCGGAAAAAGTACCGTCACAAAAAGCACCGGAACCCAGCATAGCAGGATGAACCACAGACAGGGCTTCATCATCTCATCAATCGGTGCTCCCCCCAGACGTCCGGAGAGATACAATACAGGCGCCGCCGGTGGGGTGATGCAGCCAAGACCCGTGTTGACGCCGACAATTGCGGCATAGTGAATGGGATTGAAGCCCAAATCCAGTATGATAGGCATCAGGACCGGTGTCGACAGCACCACTACGCTGATATCATCCATGAGCATGCCCAGGATAACAAGAAAGATATTGATCATGAACATGACCATGAGCGGGTCAGTGGAAATGGCATAGAACACGCCAAGTAAGACGCCCGGGAGGTCTTCCAGAATATAGAGGCGGCTCAGCATTGCCACAGAATAGAGCATCACCATGATGACACCGGTGGTAACAGCAGTTTCGACCATTACCTCGTAGGTGCTTTTCGGGTTGAGCCCTTTATAAACGAACAAGCCGACAGGGATCGCATAAAGTACGGCCATCGCCGATGCCTCTGTGGTGGTCATTATTCCGCCGTATATACCGCCGAGAACTATTACCGGCAGCATCATCGCCGGCAGAGCCATCCTTCCCCTCGATTTGAACAGTCGTATCCTGTCTTTATTGGTCCTGTTTTTCTTTTCGCCTATTTTGATGGTGGTGTTATGACGGAGAAGCCACCAGTTCACCGAGATGAGTAGTGCAATGGTAATGAATCCGGGAACAACTGTGGCGAGAAAACATGCCAGCACCGATTGACCGCTTATCCAGGCGAAGATAATCAAGGTTGCATTGGGCGGAATAAGCAGTCCCAGAAGTGAAGCGTTGGCCAGAAGTGCGGCGGCAACCCCTCGTGGGTATCCTTCAGCATGAAACCGTGGAAAAATGATGGATCCGACACAGGACAGTGTGGCACAGGCAGCACCGGCGATAGATCCGACAATGGCACAGGATATGACGGTGACGATTCCCAGTCCCCCCTTGAAGTGGCCGACAAAAACGTCGACGAAATCAATCAGTTTCTCGCCGATTTTTCCCCTCTCCATAATACCGCCGGCGGCGATGAACAGAGCAATGGCAATCAACGATGTGGAATTCATCTGGCCATACCCGTAGGGGAGCAGCTGCGTAGCCTGATAACCTTCCCCGCCGGGACCACCGAAAAAAATCAACCATGCCGCTGAAGCCATGAAGCTGACTGGGACCGGGACGCCGATTATTAAGCAGAGCACAAGAATTATGAGCGCAACAAAAATCATTTCTTTTTCCTCCTGAACAGTTCACGCAGACTGAGAACAAGGTCCCTGGCGAAGTAGTAGACCATGAAAAGCAAGCCTAAGAAAACGGATAAATAGCCCAGCCACAGCGGTATTCTCCAAACGCTTGTCTTGGGAATAGCTATTCCGGTGCCTAAAGGACCCATAAACCCGAACATAAAGAATTCATATCCGTACCACGCAAAAAGCCCCCCTACACAGACGGTTATGAAATTTCTCAGAACGACTAAAAACTCCTTAAGTTTACCATCGGGCAAATAGGCGTTGACCAGATCTGCGGAAACGTGGGTTCGGCTATAGGCTCCGATTGCCGCTCCTATGAAATAGAGCCAGAAAGCAAGTATTTTGACCCATTCCTCATAGCCGTACAGATTCTTCTCGAGGACATAACGAAAAAAAGCGGCGAGACAGATTGTGAGAGTAAGTACAACAGCAGAAGAGAAGCAGATGATGGAGAAAGAATTGATGATTATGCGGTCGAAGATATTTTGAGGTGCGTCCACGGTAGTAACGCATTCAGCCGTTGCGGCACATACATCTTCATTCTTGATATCTGACACGGGACAACTCCATGGCGTAGTCTGAGGCCGGGGGAGCACATACCCCCGGACCCAGCTTTTCGATTAAACTAACGCTGAAAGGTGAAAAAGGATCATTTTGGTGCAAGTTCTTTTCGGAATTCGTCCATGAGTTCCTTGGTCATGTTCTCCTCGAGTTTCGGCCAGGTGGAGGCGCATGCCTTCATTATCGGCTTCAGTTCTTCCTTGGTGTAGGTGTGAACCTCTATGCCTTTCTCGCGCATAAGATTCATATAGTGTTCATCGACGCTTTTGGCATTATCAATACTGGCGGTAGTTGCGTCGGCGAGAATCTCCTCGATAACAGCCTGATCTTCCGGCTTGATCTTGTTCCAGGTCTGGCCGCTGATCATGTAGTTGAGAACCTCGATAGAGTAGTTGGTCATATACCAGTGCTTGAGGACATCGCCGAGAGCGGTATAAGCAGCGGCTACAGGGTAACCATTGACGCCGTCTACAACACCGGTCTGAATCGCCTGATACACGTCGGCATAAGGAACTGTCTGGGTATTGTAGCCCATGGCCTGCGCGGCAAGGTTATATACGTCCATATCCGGAACACGGACAAGGACACCCTTCTCTACATCAGGATTGAGGGGCTCATTGGCCGCTTTGGTGGTACCGGTGCCGATCATACCCTCAACATAAAAACCCAGGAGCTTGACGCCGAGCCTTTCGTTGAACTCGTTCATCTTACCGAAAAGCCAGCCATCCTGTGCAAAAACTTTCTTTGCATCTTCATAGTCGCTGACATATCCGTTGATGTAGATAAGTTCCATCCGGGGATCAAACTGGCTGGGAACGGAGATACAGGACATGTCAATGGTTCCGCGAATCTGCTCTTCATAGACCAGACTGTAGTCGCCAAGCTGGTTGGCAGGAAAAACTCTAACTTCAATGCGGCCATCTGTTCTATCCTTTATCTGCTCGGCAATCTTGTTCATCATTTCGGTGGCCGGATGATCAGTTGCGTTTTGTCCCGCAAATTTTAGAGTCAGTTCCGGTTCAGCAAAGACTGTGTTTGCACCGAATAGAAGCATGCTCATCAAGGTGACACAAACAATTCGTTTTTTTAAGAACATTCTACATTCTCCCTTTGGTTAAAATTAAGCGAATTAATTAATACCTGGAAACAACGTACGATTTGCCTTTTTTCCTCCTTTTTCTGTGGTTGACTATCAATGGGCAACAATGCAGATTATCCCATTATCCCCCTTTTAAAGGTTATACAAACTCCAGATTGTACACAATAAATACATACATTCTCTTTATGCTGTTGCTGTATACACTATTTTGCTACCAGCGGCAACCATCGATTTCCTCGTACCTGCATTGGCTTAGCCTCATTAAAATAATGTACAATAGAAAAAGTTACTTTTTATCAGTTATTTTCTCAAACCCTGAGATCTGCTGGAAACAACCTTTTTCAGAATCGGTCCAATAGAGATCGCATTAATCATTCTTGATAATCTCGTAAAAAAGTTACCACAAAGCGCTCAGATGACCAGATAAAAAATATTCCGATAAGGATTGGGCTTTTTACGACGTCATCACTTCTTCAGCACTCGCACGCCCCGTCTACCAGTTGACAGGCCATCCATTTACCTCATTTACGTGTCTTTCCGGAAAACTACTTAATAACCACAAATCAATCAAATATCAGCATCAATTTTTCTGGGCCAGCAACTATTTTATCGAAGGTTTTTAACTGCGGCAGCAGGTGCCTCAGAACCAGGAAGATACCCTGTATGCGCAAAAGAAAAAACTCTTTATCTTATAGTAAACCAGCAGTTGAACAGATAAGCAACTCTCGCTCGCATCCCGCTTCAACTATTGCCAATCGCGCACCCGTATTTGCCTTGGCTTCAGGAGATTATAATCCTCTCGTTGGTCAGAATCAAAATATCTTCAGACTGCCTTGAAAATAACTCTTTAATTGATCTCGTCGTTATCGAGAAAGTTGGTGAATATTGTCCAATCTTGAAATAATTCACCTCCCATGCTTTCTTTTTTATTAAGATAGTAGTAGCTATTGAATTTTGACAAGGTCGCAAAAACCTAATTTTTAATTTTGTGCCCAAGTTGTGCCC
>JADQBJ010000029.1:0-118435 GCA_016278675.1 Desulfobulbaceae bacterium
GAAAAGAGCAGTCCGGGCCTGGGCCAGGAGATGCTGAGTTTCAGGGGTAATCAGATTAAAGAAAGGTAGACGATCTTTAGTTAGGCAGGATTTCCTCGAATTTGGTTCCTGCATACACCGCTCTGTCTCCCAACTCTTCTTCTATCCGCAGTAATTCGTTATATTTTGCTACCCTGTCTGAACGTGAAAGCGATCCCGTCTTGATCTGCCCGCAATTCGTTGCCACAGCAAGATGTGCTATGGTTGTGTCTTCAGTTTCTCCGGAACGGTGGGAAATGACCGAACTATAGCCGTTCTTTGAGGCGAGGTCGACGGCGGAAAGAGTTTCACTGAGGGTACCTATTTGATTGACCTTGATTAGAATTGAGTTGGCAATGGACTTTTCTATACCCTGGCTCAATCTAGCAACATTGGTGACGAAAAGGTCATCTCCAACCAGCTGTATCTTGTCGCCGAGTTCTGATGTCAATCGTTGCCAGCCATCCCAGTCATTTTCGTCGAGACCGTCCTCGATGGAAACAATGGGGTAGTTTTTCACCAGCCGTCCATAATACTCAATGAGGAAACCGGTATCGACTTCAGCATTCTCAAATGTATAAAGTCCTTTCTCTTTGTTATAGAAAGAACTTGCGGCCACATCAAGGGCTATGGAAATTTTCCCATCGTAGCCGGCTTTGGAAATAGACTTCATAATATATTTGAGGGCCTCTTCATTACTGTCAAGATTAGGTGCAAAGCCGCCCTCGTCGCCAACCGAAGTGCTCATGCCGTTCTCTTTGAGCAGACCCTTGAGTGTATGAAAAATCTCACACGCTGCCTGGAGTGCTCGTGAAAATGAGGAAAAAGCATGAGGCATGATCATGAATTCCTGAATATCGACATTGTTGTCCGCATGCTCACCGCCATTGACGATATTCATCATGGGAACAGGAAGCAGGTTGGCAGCATTGCCGCCGAGATAAGTAAAAAATGATTGACCTTTATCGTTCGCGGCAGCTCTGGCGACTGCCAGCGAAATTCCCAGGATCGCATTGGCACCGTATTTGTTTTTATTGGGCGTCCCATCCAGCTCGAGCATGATTTTATCGATATCCTCGTACTCACAGCTCTTGCCGATCAATTCCGGTTTAAGCTTGTCATTCACATTGGCAACCGCCTTTCTGACTCCTTTGCCCAGATACCGATCCCCTCCATCCCGCAGTTCCAGCGCCTCATGTTCCCCTGTTGAGGCACCTGATGGAACCATTGCCCTTGCCATAGCTCCGGATGAAAGGGTAACCTCAACCTCGACGGTTGGATTGCCTCTTGAGTCGATTACTTCACGCGCGTGAATGTCTTTAATCTTTGCCATATCTATCTCCATTTGATATTTGAAAGTATACAAGGTGGGAGTCGTTGCTCCCCGAAAAAGATAAAAAACTGTTTCTGAAATGATTATACAGCTACGCTCAAGATTTCACACAATATTTTCTGGAAATAATTCCTGCCGAAACCTTAAATCCGCCGATCTGTTCTTTGGCCTATGAGGTGGGAAGCCGGTAGGTCGTTTTTTGACCAAGCGTATCTGCAGTCCCGGACCAAGTCAGGAGTGACGACAGCGGTGATTTGATTTCTTTATAGTTTACAAAAGAGATATACTTATTACAAATGAAGGTCGCAGAAAATGTCTGCAAGGAGAGCTTCTGCTCAGAAGGTGCATGGAATGGAGTGAATAGGAATGGGCCGAGGGGAATGTGTCAGTTTACTCCAAGCAGTGCCGAAAGCACTGCCTGGGCAACATCATGAAAGTCTACTGCTCTTTCCACACGCCGTGCAGGTTGCAATAAGCTCTGGCTGTTATATCACCCTTAAGTTCAGAAAAACATGCTTTCGGTGGATCACCGGGCTTGAGAAAGACTGTAGAATCAGTGTTGCCGGAGACGATTTCAATCCATTCAATATAGTGATCAGGCGTCATCGGATGATCTACGGAACCGACCGTGACGACAATGCCTTCTTCCGACCGGGTAACGACAGGGACATGCTTTTCTCAAGCCGCATCAACGTGTTCTCTTTCCTTTCCTCGCCGCAGCATACCAGGGCGCCATCAGCGCCGGTGAGAACTTCCATGACATTACCGCATAGAGCGCATTTGTAAACCTCGTACCTGTTTACCATGTCTTCCTCCATAGTGGTTTTAAATTAAATTGTAATTTTTCAGATCCCGAAATATGGTACTGCATTACCAATAAAATAAACTGTATATATTCAATAATAGTAATAGTAATCGATATCAGTTTATTTTTAATTACATGTGAACTTAATAGGTCATATTTTACTGAAAAGTTCCTTGAAACATGATGGAACTGGAACAAGGTCCAATATCATCAGGAGACGTGTGCAGAAAACATGACTTCCTTAAATGGAGAAAATATTGCCTTCTGGGGTTGTCTTGGAATATCGGTACTCCTTTTGGCAGGAATAACAGCGGCAATGATTGTCCTTGCAATTTCCAGAAGATGCGGCAAGGATTACGAATCTAAAGATATCGGCTGCAATCTGATTCTTGAAGTCATCTGGTTGGCTGTCCCTGCGATTATTATTGCAATAATGATGGCAGCACTGATTTTTTATCTGGTGGACACGTGAAAAGCTCGATCTGTATCATTGTAGTGTCTGAAGACGGTCGATTCGCCGCTTATTCCAAAGCAGTGATTGAGGTGAATAATGGCAGTGCTTGGTCGTGAGGAAGTTTTTCGGAAAGTCATACTGAGTGTTGAAATCTCTAAAGTTGTGCTTTGTCTGTTGGTCGCTTTCTCTTCCCTGTTCGGGTATATATTTGCATCTCAGGCTATCTCCTTTGAGGCATTGTCGGT
The DNA here is from genome assembly GCA_016278675.1 of Desulfobulbaceae bacterium. Classification (GTDB taxonomy): domain Bacteria; phylum Desulfobacterota; class Desulfobulbia; order Desulfobulbales; family Desulfocapsaceae; genus Desulfopila_A. Next base: position 2,856 of record JADQBJ010000029.1, read on the forward strand.
TTTCTTTGCAGTGTTTCTCTTGGCATGCGGCGGTGCATCTTTGAACTCCTATCAGGAGCGTCATCATGATCGCCTGATGGCAAGAACGGAAAAACGCCCGCTTGTTCAGAGCCAGCTGTCCAATGGGCATGCTCTTTTGCAGTCATTTTTGTTAATTTCCACAGGGCTCATAAGTATTCTCCTTTTTTTCAACATCAAGGTATTCGGTGCAGCCCTGGCCGGCATTCTTATCTATAACGGAATATATACCAGAATGAAATCCTGGTCACTCTACGCTATTATTCCAGGTGCGGTCTGCGGGGCCATTCCTCCATATATCGGCTGGCTGGCAGCAGGGGGAGCGGGTTTTTCCTTCCATGCGGCTCTGCCGATCCTGCTTCTGTTTTTCTGGCAGGTGCCTCACGTTTTCCTGATTGTCCTCAACCATAAATCTGACTACAGCGGCGGTATTTCACCCAATATTCTGAAGCTGTTGTCGGAGGACGCCCTAAGACGTATATCTTTGCCGTGGATAACGGCACTTGCAACAATAATGCTTACATTTACAACATTACCGTCTTCATTAAACGATGGAGCAAGAACTCTGGTAGTTATCAATGCTGTGCTGCTGCTTGGACTTTTTTATCATCTCATGCTTTGCGCAAAAAGTCCCAACTACAGATTATTGTTCATCTGCCTGAACTTTTCTCTTTTTTTTATGATGATGATTATCTGTCTTGGCAGCATAGTATAAATAAACCGAAAAATCCCATTAGAAAATTAAATTAACTTTCAGCAAAGAGCTAAAAACCAGCAGTTTAGCCTGAACTGATCGCGTGCAGATGGGGTGCTGCTGAATAGTTACTTAAATTTAAAGGAGCGCAGCTATATGTTAAGTGAAAAAATGGATGTTGAATTAAATCGGCAGATCAATGCGGAAATGTTTTCTTCCTATCTCTATCTTTCCATGAGCGGGTGGTTGGAAGCAAAAGGTCTTACCGGGTTTGCTATCTGGATGCGGGCACAGGCAAAAGAAGAAACCTTTCATGCCGAAAAAATTTACACCTACGTCCATGAACGAGGTGGAAGGGTAATTCTAGAGGCAATTGATAAACCTGAATCTGAATGGGACTCTCCTCTGCATATTTTCAGGGAAGCCTTGAAGCATGAGGAGATGATATCAGGAATGATAAATGATCTTGTCGACTTAGCCATCGCAGAGAAAGATCATGCCTCTAATAATTTCCTGCAATGGTTTATTGCCGAACAAGTGGAAGAGGAAGCCAATGTAGGTAACGTCGTTGACAGACTTGCCTTGATAGGAGATGATTCCTCAGGTCTTTTTGCCCTGGATATGGAAATGGCGAAAAGAACATTCACAGAGCAAGAAGCATAATAGAAATAATCTCACCTGCCATCTCAGGTCAACAAAAAGAGCAAATGGGACCCCCAATATTCAGCTCAGCCGGTGAGCAGTTATCCATTTGCTCTTTCTTTTGTCTCTACCGCCTGCAATGATTGGAAATGATTTGCCGAAGCAATCAGGAATGTTTAGTCAGATATTCGGCGATTCCTTCTGCTGAAGGTGTGATAGCCTCTTCACCTTTCTGCCAGTTAGCGGGGCACACCTCACCATGTTGTTCAGTGAACTGAAGTGCATGCAACAGCCGCAGAGCTTCATTGACACTCCTCCCCAGCGGCAAATCGTTAATGACCTGGTGGCGGATAATGCCCTCGCGGTCAATGAGAAAAAGTCCTCTCAGGGCTACTCCTTCCTTAAGAAGGACGCCGTAGTTGAGTGAGATCGATTTGTCGAGGTCGGCTACCAAAGGATATTGTATATTGCCGATACCCCCGTCCTTGACCGCGGTTTTTTTCCAGGCGAGATGAGAATAATGTGAGTCAACGGATATGCCGATCAATTGACAATTATGCTTTTCAAATTCCTCAAACGCTGTATTGAATGCCAGAATTTCCGAAGGGCAGACAAAGGTAAAATCGAGCGGATAGAAGAAGAGAATGACATACTTACCACGAAAATCCTTAAGTGAAAAATCTTCCTTAAAGCTATTATCAGCAAGTACTGCAGTAGCTGTGAATCCTGGTGCTTCCTTGGTTACCATCATCATGACCTCGAGTTCTTGTAGGTTGATATGGAATATTCTTTGTGTCACCTTGGCAATAATAATCATTGCCAAAATTCGATTATAATACTGCAAGGCAGCCTGTCAATACTGCTTATCTATTTTTGAACCAATGGCCAGGACAATTCACGGTTTCGGCGGGTTCACAAGGAATTGGCTGCGGCTTCCCAACATCCTGTTGGGGATTATACGAATAAAGGTGTAGACCAGACCATCAGGATAACAGGAACGTAGATACATCAAAAAGAGCAGTGTTTTTGGCAGGCTTTTAACGATACGGGTAGTAGGTCAAAGGCCTGCCAAAAACCTGCGGGGAGAGATAGACACTGCGATAAGCGACCATCAACTTTCACTTACCTCAATTTTAGAGTACAGGCGGATAATCTCTTTAGCCGGAATCAGAGCAGTTGCTGTCGCTGAGACGATATTACCGGCAACACCCGGTCCGTCCCCGGCTACATAGAGACCTTTGATTTTTGTCTCCAGCCTGTTGTCGGTTTCGACTTGAGTGGCAAAGAATTTGATTTCCGGGGCATAGAGTAAAGTTTCATCGTTAGAAACCCCGGGGACAATATGGTTTAATTGAGTGAGGCCATCCATCAGGTTGGTAAGGATACGTTCCGGCAGTGCCATGGCGATATCACCGCAGGTTACATTTTTCAAGGTCGGTTCGATGTAGCTGTTCTTCACGCGCCCCCAGGTTGAGCGGCGTCCTCGCTTTAAATCACCGTAACGCTGCAGAATAGGTTTTCCGCCGCCGATAATAGAGGCAAGTTTGCCTATTGATTCACCGTAGGCCTGATTATCCTCAACGGGATCGGTCAGGACGACTTTGGAGAGAAAGGCAAAATTCGTATTAGCCGATTTTTTATCGCCGAAGGCATGGCCATTGACGCAGACAAAATCCTGATAGTTCTCCAGCGCCACAAACCCTCCGGGATTCGTGCAGAAGGTCCTGGTCTGGTCGTCATATCGATTGGTACGAATGAAAAAGGTGGGGTCATAAATAACGGAACAGAGATCCTGCATAATCTCATTATGTACTTCCACGCGTACGCCGACCTCAATTCCCCGTTGAGAAAGGTTAATACCAAATTTTCGTGCGATACTGCCGATCCATTCGGCGCCAACTCTGCCGGGAGCGAGGATGACGTTATCGGCGGAATAGGTGCTCTTACGGGTTACCACACCTTTTACTCTCTGGTTCTCTTCAAGTATGTCGATAACTTCCTCTGAGTGATGAAAGGTAATGCCGCTACGCTCGACATAATCAGCCATCTTGGCGATATGACCCGGCAGATTGTCACTGCCGAGATGCTTTTGCTTTATCAGCAGGAGTTCAATGCCGTGTTTGCGTGCAGCCTTCCGTATATCCTCGGCTTTAGCCATATCTGTTGGGAAAACGGGGCCATCCATGCCGAAACGATTATAAATTGCCTCCGTCTCATCGATCAGCGCTTTTGCCTCCGAAAGTGGCATGAACTGCAGGAGGTTGGTTTTGCCGAGTTTATGGATAAAGTTGAGTTTACCGTCGGAAAAAAGACCGGCTCCGCCGACGCCGCAGAGTATATTGCAGGGACGGCATTTGATGCAGCCTTTATCGCCGATAGGGCAGATTCTCTCTAAAGGAGCCTTGCCTTTTTCCAGAAGAAGGACTTTGAGGTTGGAGTGTTCGCCGAGATAGTAGGCTGCGAAAAGTCCTGCAGGGCCTCCGCCGACAATAATCACGTCGTAATGTTCATGTTCGTGAAGAGTACGCATTGTTTTGCACTGAATTCGCTGAGTGATATTTGTGTATATGGATAATGGCGTCGCAATAAGCCCGGACTTCGAGAAAGCCAGATCACAGGCTTTAAGGTTTTTGGCCGGCCATCGACATACTTACCTGTATAGTCGAAGACCTGTCAAAAAGCACTGCGCCTTGTCTTTTATCCGGCCATCCGAGACCTTCGTGGCAACTGGCAACTTTGCAAGTCCATCAACGTCAAGAATTTACTTCTCTTTCTCTTTCTCTTTCTCTTTTTCTTTCTCTTTCTTGGCGGCTACCGGTTCCTTCTTGTACGGTTCTTCCTTGGGGAGTCCATAGGCCGCGCGCACCTTGGCTTCTATCTCAGCAATCATTTCCGGCTGATCGGCAAGGAACCGTTTGGCGTTTTCCCGGCCCTGTCCGATTCTTTCACCGTTATAAGAATACCAGGCGCCGCTCTTGTCAACGATGTCATTTTCGGAGGCGAGATCCAGCGTATCGCCGATCTTTGAAATACCTTCGCCATAGATAATATCGAATTCGGCGAGCTTGAACGGAGGGGCAACCTTATTCTTGACGACTTTAACTTTGGTCCTGTTGCCGACGATCTCCTGGCCATCTTTGATCTGTCCGATTTTTCGGATATCGAGGCGCAGGGAAGAGTAAAATTTCAAGGCGTTTCCGCCGGTGGTCGTTTCGGGATTGCCGAACATTACCCCGATTTTCATCCTGATCTGGTTGATAAAGATAAGAACGGTGTGGCTGCGGTTGAGAACGCCCGTAAATTTACGCATGGCCTGCGACATCAGCCTCGCCTGCAGACCCACGTGGGAATCACCGACATTGCCGTCTATTTCGGCCTTGGGAACCAGGGCGGCCACGGAATCAATGACAATTATATCAACTCCTCCGGAACGAATCAGGATCTCGGCAATTTCCAGTGCCTGTTCGCCAAAATCGGGTTGGGAAACCAGGAGGTTGTCCACATCAACACCAAGACGTTCGGCATAATTGGTGTCTAGTGCATGCTCGGCATCGATAAATGCAGCCGTGCCACCCCTTTTTTGAGCCTCGGCAACGGCATGGAGAGCCAGTGTTGTTTTACCGGAAGACTCCGGTCCGTAAATCTCCGTTATCCGTCCTTTGGGAAGTCCGCCGACACCAAGAGCGATATCCATGCTCAGGGCGCCGGTGGGGATGACGGGAATATTCTCAAGTTCGTAGGTTCCCAGACGCATGATTGAGCCTTTGCCGAACTGACGGTGGATCTGGTTTATCGCGTTTTCAACGCTGCCTGCTTTATCGCCGCTTGATGCTGCCATTGTCTACTCCTGAAATGAGGATGGATGAAAATTGAATAATGATTGAACATTCCTGCTGTTGAGAAAAAATCCCGTGAAAGTGTTTATCCCTGGAAGGGGAACGGGAGACACCGGCTCTCTTTGGGTGCGGAAGTCGGAGATCGAACTTTTTAGCCGGCTACCTGGAGCTTCGTGGCAACGAGTCCATCAAAGCTGATCCAATAAATATCGACGTACCTGGTCCAGACCCATCACTGCGGTAATTTCCTGTATCTGTTCACGGCTTCCTTCAAACTGAAAACGAGAGGCGGAGCAATACGATGAACCCGCCATGCCTATATAGACGGTCCCTACCGGTTTTTCCTCAGAACCTCCTTCCGGCCCCGCTATGCCGGTGATCGAGAGAGAAAGGTCCGCTCCGGTTATTTTTCGTACCGAAGCCGCCATGGTTTCGGCTACCTCCCTGCTTACCGCACCATGCTGATTCAGCATTTTCTTGGGCACACGAAGAAATTTAGTTTTCATGCTATTGGCGTAAGTGGTAATGCCGCCAAGATAATATGAGGAACTACCGGGTACTTTGGTAATTTTATGAGAGAGTAGCCCTCCGGTACATGATTCGGCGACGGCCAATTTAAGCTTCTTTTTCTTGAGCAATTTGCCGACAACTGCCTCCATGGTCTCCTGGTTCTTGCCATAAACTACGGAGCCCAGTACCTCGCAAATGGAAGCGGCGGCATGTGAGAGGACGGCGGTGCATTCACTGCACTCGGTGTTTCGAATGGTCAGTGAGATGTGCAGTTCCGGAAAAACCGGGTAATAGCCGATGCTGACGGTTTTGTCGAGCTTGAGCGAAGCTATTTTTCCATTGACCTCAACCTCATTCATATTGAAGACCCGCAGCATTCTCTGACGCATCCCTTTTCGGGGGTCGGCATACCAGGTGGTCAGCCGGGGAAGAACCTGTTCCAGCAGCAGTTGTTCCATCTGGCTTGGTATGCCGGGAAGAAAAAAGATGGGTTTGCCATCATGGACCAGCTGATAGCCGGCCATCCGTGCCTTTGGGTTCAATGCTTCGGCACCTTTAGGTAGCCACGCCAGTTTTTCCAGAGGGCTGAGCGGATTTCCCGAGATACCGTCAAGATGCGAGCGAATCTGGTATAATATTTCCAGATTCGGCATAGTCGGTATATTCAGGGCGATGGATACCGCCTCGTTGGTGAGGTCATCGTCGGTAATACCAAGTCCACCGGTTACAATAACAAAATCGACTCTGTCAAGGGCACGTTTCAGGGCTTCTCCGATCAAAGCAGGGGTATCGCCAATGGTATGCATGGCGTAGATTTCATATCCGGCATCGAAGAGATGGCGTGCGGCAAAACCACTGGTGGTGTTTAAAATGCGACCAGAGGTCAACTCATCGCCTATGGCAATAATTTCACCTTTCATAGATATCCGGAATGATTGTGCCGTGAAGAGCGGTGTGTTCTGCTGTTTCCAGTTTTACCTGGAGAAGACTGTTCTTCAAGATGTCTTCGCCCTCAAATACTACCGGGATATAGTTATCGGTGAAACCCTTGAGCCGGCCCGTGTTATCCCGGGAGTTTTCCACGAGCAGTGGACGGATGCTGCCGAGGAAGCGGCGGTAATAGCTATTTTTCTTGTCATCGCTCAGCCGACGTAGTTTTGCTACACGTGCGTCTTTGATATCTTTGGCAATCTGATTACTGAAATCAGCTGCCGGGGTACCTGGACGTCTGGAATAGGGAAAGACATGAAGATAGGTGAAATCGAGCTCCTTGAGAAACGAGTAGGTCTGGGAGAAGAGATCTTCTGTTTCTCCCGGAAAGCCCGCCAGTATATCTATACCAATGGCTATGTCCTCTATCTTGCTCCGGCAGGCATCAAGAATTTCTGCAAAGCGGCCGGTAGTATACCGCCTGTTCATGCGCAAGAGTATATCATCGGCCCCGCTCTGTAAAGGAATATGTAAGTGCGGCATAAAATTGTTGTTTTGTGCCATAACTTCAAGAAGTTTGTCCGATATTTCCAGGGGCTCGATTGAACTGAGGCGATAGCGTATGGAAGGTGTCATCCGGCAGAGTTTTTCCATAATGGTGCTGATATCTTCATTACCGTCAAGATCTTCGCCATAATAGCCCACATGGATTCCGGTGATGACAATCTCTTTATAGCCTTCCTCTGCGAATATCTTGGCTTGTTGGAGAACATCATCCACGGCCAGGCTTCGGCTTCTGCCCCTGGTGAATGGTACGATGCAGTAGGTACAGAAGGCATTGCAGCCGTCCTGGATGCGCAGGTAGGCACGGGTTCGGTTGCTGAAATGCCGAATCGGCAGGTGGGAGATTTCCTTTATCGAGTCGATGGGGGTATGCAGGAGAGTGAGCTCGGAGTTGTCCTGCAGGGCCGTCTCGACGAGCAGATGTTTATCGCTGTTGCCGATAATGGCAACGGCCCGGTTTTGCAGTTCATCCATGGCGGCGAGTTCCTCGGCTGCCATCTGGGAATAACATCCTGTTATCACGATCTTCGCATGAGGATTGTTCCGCAGCGCCTTGCGGACAGCCTGGCGCGATTGCGCTCCGGCCTTGGCGGTGACCGAGCAGGTATTGATGACAACAACATCCGTCTCCATATCTGAGGAGACAATGTCATGACCCAGGGATTCAAATCCTGAATGGAAGGAGGCCGACTCAAATTGATTGACTTTACAGCCGAAAGTATGTATCCGAATTCTTTTCATTTGTTGAGAATATGCTGAATTAATCAGGCGATTTCGCCTGACCCCACTACTTCATCATTGCTGTAGATTACAGCAAACTGGCCGGGAGTCAGAGCTCGCTGCGCCTGGGAAAAATGGAGTTGAAGTCGTCCATTTGCCAATTCAGTCAGCGATGCATCGCATCCAGGGTGTGTATAGCGAATCTTGACCTGATATCTTTTTTCCAGCGATGGAGCATTGCCTGCTAGCCAATGAAGGTTGTGGAGAGTTATGTCTTTTTGGAGCAGGTCCTCGCTTTTGCCGACGACCACCGTATTCGAGGCGGCATCGATCCTGGTGACGTAGAAAGGGCGGGAGTCGGAGATACCGAGTCCTCTGCGCTGGCCCACGGTATAGCAGGAGATTCCCTGGTGTTTTCCTAAAATAGTACCAGCTTCATCCTGAATGTTACCAGGCTGCACCGCCGCCGATTTCTGTTGCAGGAAGTCGGCGACACTGGTGTGTTCCAGGAAGCAGACATCCTGGCTTTCCCTGCCGCGAAAGCTGTGAAAGCCGTGTCCCTCGACAAAGTCATAAATGTCATCCTTGGTCTTCTCTCCCAAGGGAAAAAGAATCCTGGAAAGCTGCACCTGATTGAGGCGCGAGAGAAAGTAGGACTGATCTTTGCGCTTATCCACGCCCTTATACAGATGAAATACTCCATCTGTCTCCATTATTCTGGCATAATGGCCCGTCGCCATCATATCCATGCCTGTTCCCAGTACCGTATCCAAAAAGAGTCCGAATTTGATCCCTTCATTGCAGATAACACAGGGATTCGGAGTCAAGCCTCTCAGATAACTTGAGCAGAAGTAGTCAAGGACTCTTTTTTCAAATGGCTCTGAGAGGTCTATTATATGCAGCGGGACAGCTATTCGCTCGGCGACTTCAGTAACACGTTCGATTTGTTTTTCGATGTCGGGTTGTGCCAATTGCATAAAGAAGCCGGTCACATTATAGTGGTCCTTCAGCAAGAGGGCGGTAGAGGTCGAATCAACACCTCCACTCAAAGCAACTCCAACCTTTCTTCTGTTCACATAACTCCTTGCTGTACTGTTGTTGATTAACGATTATCACAAACTCAAAGTTTATATTCTACTCAAGTATGACGAAAAATAAAAGGCACAATGGGACCGGCCCGTATATCCCCGAATTGCTGGCACCTGCCGGGAATCTGGAAAAACTGATAACGGCAATTCATTATGGTGCCGATGCCGTGTATCTCGGCGGAAAAGAATTAAGCCTTCGCGCCAAAGCAGGAAACTTTTCATCCGAGGATATGGTCAAAGGAATCGAATTCGCCCATGACCGCGGCAGAAAAGTCTATGTAACCGTTAACGTCCTGGCTCACAATAGCGATCTTGAAGGGCTCGATGACTATCTCCGTTCTCTCCGGCAATATCAAGTGGATGGAATTATCATTGCTGATCCGGGCATCCTCGGCATTGCCCGCAGCTGTGTTCCGGAACTCCCCATTCATCTATCAACCCAGGCGAATGTCACTAACCATGCCGCCGCCCAGTTCTGGCTGAATCAGGGTGCGGCCAGGCTGAATCTGGCCAGGGAGCTTTCGCTGAACGAAGTAAAGGAGATACGGCAAAAGGTGCATGGCGAACTCGAGGTCTTCGTCCATGGCGCCCTCTGTATTTCTTATTCCGGCAGATGTATGCTCTCCAGTTATCTGACCTCGCGGGATGCCAATCAAGGTAAATGTTCCCATCCCTGCAGGTTCAGTTACAGCCTCAGCGAGGAAAAGAGGCCGGGGCAATATTTTCCCGTGGAGGAGGATGAGCGGGGTACCTATATATTCAATTCCAAGGATCTCTGCCTGCTTCAGCGACTGCCCGAGCTTGTTGCCGCAGGAGTTGATTCTTTAAAGATTGAAGGTCGGATGAAATCTATTTTTTATGTGGGCGGTGTCGTCCGTATTTACCGCGCCGCTCTTGATTATCTGGCCGCTCTGCCGGAGACTGCCTGGCAGAATCCCGCTGAAATTATGCTGCCCGATGTATTTGCTGAAGAGATCCGCAAAACAGGAACACGGGGAATAAGTGAAAATTTCTTCAAACACAAACCGACCATGGAGGATATGCTCTATGAAACTTCACGGGCGGAACAGCTCGTCGAGCCGGTGGCCGTGGTCCGCAAGACGGGGGAGAAGACTCTGGTGGAAATCAGGAATCGCGTGGAAACAGGTGAGCATCTCGAATATATGGGGAGGGGCATGGCGCTGCAGGCCGTGACTATCCAGGCCATGGAGACAGAAGGAAGAGAACCCATTCCTGCCGCCAACCCCGGAAATAGTGTTTATCTTACTACTGTGCCGCCATTATCGGAGTGTGAAGTGCATGGCATCCTGCGCAGAAAAAAACCGGAGCAGGGCAGGGGGAACGGTCCGCTTTAAAACATCTGATAACCCTAACCCCCAGCTCAAGGTCGGGGCTGCTCTTCTCACGGGTCTCTGCAGCCCGGACGGCTGCAGCGAAGCCCCTGTGGACGGGTTTATGTCGTTCCGATGAAAAGAGCGGTCCCGGCCTGGGCCGGAAATGCTGAGTTGCGGGGTAATCAGGTAAAAATTGATGAGGCCATCAATATTAAATGCGTTAAGCGCGAATCATGCTCCCCGGGGGATGAAAACCTGAGCGAGCCGTGACGTTGGGCATGATGAAGGACTCTCTTCCCAGCAGAGTTCCGGGATTGGTTACCGAATTGCAGCCTGTCTGGGAGTTGTCACCGAGCACGGCCCCAAACTTCTTTCTGCCGGTGTCGACAAACTCTCCTTTGTAATCCAGGAAGATGTTGCCCTTTAAAAATCTGAGATTGGCAAGTTTGGTGCCGGCTCCCAGGTTGGTATTGTTGCCTAGTATGGAATCTCCAATATAATTGAAGTGACCGGCCTTGGCATCATTAAGAAAAATGGCATGCTTGATTTCGGTGGCGTGGCCTAAAACACATCCGTTTCCGGAAATGATATGGCCACGGAGATAGGCACCCTGTCTTACTTCGTTGCAGTCGCCGATGATGATCGGTGATTTGAGCATGGCTCCGGGTTCAATAAGTACGCCTTTGCCGATCTCGATCTTGTCGCCGCAGAAACACGAGCCTGCCATAAGTACGGATGCTCCGTCAAGCAGTTCGTCATTGAGGTACACTTTCAGTTCACCGGCGGTGGTATTGCCGAATACCAGAGAAGCCTCCTCACCGTCGATTATATCGCCGTTGTGGAGAATAAGGGTACGGTCCAGCGGTATGTTATTTTTAAAAACCGGGGAGAAGAGGGACTGAAAGGAATAGTCGAGCAGGTATTCTTTGAGGTTATTGAGCCCTTCCCATACAGGCTTATCCCCGGCTATAAGCTGTGGATGTGGATATTCAGTTAGATCGAAAAAGGATTTGTTGCTGAGCATGGCGGATCTCCCGAGGATGGTGTCATTCTTCACACACTATGAATTTGCATTAAATATGGAGGAAAAGCAGCAAGAGATCAAGAAAAAAGAATATTTTCGGTAATCGGCCGGGCTAAGTCGTCTTGACGAACATCGTTTCAGTGTTTAGGTTAAGCCAACTTTTTGATTAATGTTATAAGAATGAATAATATTAAGATAATCTGGTAAAAAGTTGCCGCGAAGGTCTCAGATGGCATTATATTAATTGAGCCCATCGAACTTATCGCTGACATGAATTAGATTATCAAAAACGAAGATATCTATCGGGAACGGAGACCCCGGGTCCTGATAAGAAAAGTGAAAAACTGAATGGCAGGCAGCCTGAAGATAGAATACCTTTTTGGAGGTTTTAGTGGAATTTAATGATTCTTTAAGCATAGGAATGGACGATTTCTCCAATAACGAGGATGTGCAGATTCCTGAAGTTCTCCCCATGATGGCGGTACGCGATGTTGTCATCTTCAACTATATGATAATACCGTTATTCGTTGGTCGTCCCGGTTCCGTGGAAGCTGTCAATGAGGCCCTCGGTGCGAATAAACTCCTGATGCTGGTCACTCAGAAGGATGCCACCAAAGACGATCCTGAAATCGAGGACATCTACGACGTCGGTATGGTCTGTATGGTCATGAGAACCCTTAAACTGCCTGACGGCAGGCTCAAGGTTCTGGTGCAGGCCATGTCCAAGGCCCGTATTACCGAGTTTGTGCGGACGGAACCCTCCTATCAGGTAAAAATCGAAGAAATTGAAGAGCCTGAAGCGGGTCCTGTTACCATCGAAATCGAGGCACTTATGCGGACCGTCAGGGAACAGACGGAAAAGATAATGTCTTTAAGGGGCATTCTCTCCGCCGATCTGATGATGATCATCAACAATATCGAGGACCCGGGGCGTCTGGCCGATCTGGTGGGCTCCAATCTGCGCCTGAAAGTGGTTGAGTCGCAGTCCATTCTCGAGGAAATTGATCCGATCAAAAGGCTCAAGCTGGTCAGTGAACTTCTCGGTAAAGAACTGGAAGTCTCCACCGTTCAGGCCAAGATCCAAAACAGTGCTAAGGAGGAGATGAGCAAATCCCAGCGGGAATATTTCCTCCGCGAACAGCTCCACGCCCTGCAGAAAGAACTCGGCGATACCGATGAGAGGCTGCAGGAGATCGAAGAACTGGAACACAAGCTGAAAAAGACCAAGATGCCCAAGTCGATCAGGAAGGAGGCGAAGAAGCAGATCTCCAGGATGGAAATGATGCATCCCGATTCGTCCGAAGCTACTATTATCCGCACATACATCGACTGGATTCTTGATGTTCCCTGGAAGAAATCATCCAAGGACGTCCTTGACCTCAAAGCCGCCAAGGAGATTCTCGATGAAGATCATTATGGCCTGGAGCGCGTCAAGGAGAGGATCCTTGAATATCTGGCCGTGAGAAAACTGAACAAATCCACCAAGGGGCCGATCCTCTGTTTTGTCGGACCTCCTGGTGTAGGTAAGACTTCTCTGGGGCAGTCAATCGCCAGGGCGATGGGAAGAAAATTTCATCGAATTTCATTGGGCGGCATGCGCGATGAGGCCGAAATCCGCGGACATCGGCGCACGTATATAGGCGCAATGCCCGGTAGAATCATCCAGGGATTGAAAACAACAAACACCAACAATCCTATTTTCATGATGGACGAGATTGATAAGATCGGCTCCGATTACCGGGGCGATCCCTCTTCGGCGCTGCTGGAGGTGCTTGATCCGGAGCAGAATTTTGAGTTTTCCGATCATTACCTCAACCTGCCCTTTGATTTGTCCAAGGTGATGTTTATTACCACGGCCAACATGAGCGATACCATTCCAGGACCGCTCTATGACCGTATGGAGGTGATCCGGCTCTCCGGCTATACGCTTGAAGAAAAGCTTGTCATTGCCAATCGATACCTGCTGCCGCGGCAGATCACCGAAAATGGAATCAAACCGAAGCACATCCTCATTGATGATGAGACACTCAAGCATATGATTTCCCATTACACCTATGAGGCGGGCCTGCGGAATCTGGAGAGGGAGATAGGGAAGGTCTGCAGAAAGATTGCCCGGAAGATCGCCGAAGGCGGTAAAGGTCCATACCGGATTTCGGTTCGCACCATAGATAAATACCTGGGACCTCCGAAAACGATCCCTGAAACCGATCTGGATTCACTGGATCAACCGGGCCTGGCCACGGGTCTGGCCTGGACCGAGGTGGGCGGAGAAATTCTCCAGATCGAGGCCAACATAATGCCCGGAAAGGGAAAGCTGATCCTTACCGGCCAGCTTGGCGATGTTATGAAGGAATCCGCGCAGGCTGCCTTAACCTATTGCCGTAGCCGGTTCAAGGAGCTCAAGGTCGAACCTGCCTATTTTGATACTATAGACATTCATATTCATGTACCGGCAGGCGCTATACCCAAGGATGGACCATCCGCCGGTATTACCCTGGCCACCGCGCTCTATTCTGCTATTCTCGGCAAGAAAGTTAACAAAAAACTGGCCATGACCGGAGAGATTACCCTGAGAGGCAGGGTGCTGCCCATCGGCGGCCTCAAGGAGAAGGCTCTTGCTGCGCTTCGTGCCGATCTTCATAAGGTGATTATTCCGGAACAGAATAAAAAAGATCTGGCGGAAATACCGGAGGTGATCAGGAAGAAGATGCAGTTTTTCCCGGTCAAGAGCATGGATGAGATCGTCAAGCTGGTATTTTCCCAACCTGTGAAAAAAACACCGGTTAAGACACCCCGGAAGACGCCGGCCAAAGCACAGCCGCAAACCAGTTAAATCCGTACTGTTGCTCAAGTGCAGATATGGTAACAAGTTTCAGATATCGACAACTCAGCAAGATCGCTCTGGCGGCGGTCTTGCTGATGGTTGTCCTGAGCGTGATTTTCATCACCTGGCTTGCACGATACAGCAACACTCCCGGACCGCCTGGAGCGCAGGAGGTGGTCGTCATCATACCGAAGGGATCCTCCTTTGATCAAATCTCACAGATACTGGCCGAATCAGGCCTGATCAGCGCAGATGTTCGTTTCCGGATTCTTGCCAGATGGAAAAAACTGGCCGGCAAAATACATGCAGGCGAGTTCGTTTTGCCGACCGGCAGATTGCCTATGGAGCTTCTGGAAGAGCTCACCAGAGCTAAGGCAAGGCAACATCCCGTCACCATCCCCGAAGGCTTGCGGGCCAGGGAAATAGCCGCGATTTTTGAGGAAGGAAACTGGAGTACCCGGGAGAAAATCCTCGAACTCGTTCATGATGCCGATTTTATCTCCTCGTTAGGACTGGAACAGTCAAGTCTGGAAGGATATCTCTACCCCGATACCTATTATCTGACGCGCTACCCCGCCTTCGACGCCGAAAAGATTGTGAAGATGATGGTCAACAGGTTCTTCCAGGTCTGGGAGGAACTGGGGGCCGGCGAGGCCGGACGTCATGAAGTTGTGACTCTCGCCTCTATTGTCGAAAAAGAGACGGGCAGCCCCGAAGAAAGGGCGACGATAGCCTCGGTCTTCAAAAACAGACTGAGCAAAGGAATGAGGCTGCAGTCGGACCCTACCGTTATCTACGGCATCGAAAATTTTACCGGCGATATAACCAAGAAAGATCTGAGAAGCCCGACTCCTTACAATACCTATGTGATCTCCGGTCTGCCGGCAGGACCAATCTGCAGTCCGGGAAAAGCTGCACTGCAAGCGGTATTGCATCCTGCGCAAGAGAACTATTTTTATTTTGTCTCTAAAAATGACGGCACTCACTTTTTTTCCAAAACCCTTAAAGAGCATAATCGAGCTGTCTTTGAATATCAGAGAAAAAAGAAGAAATAGCAATACAGCCTCATTTATCTTGCACCGTGTTGTCCTGTTTTTTGCAAGAATACAAACACTCCCTATAAGGTTCTCGTCAATTCCAGCAGGGTGAGAGCTTACTCACGGGTTTTCAAGAGTGATGGAAGCTCCCGAATACTGATTGAATTCTGAATGGTGATAGGCTAAAGAGCAGGAGGAAAATAAATTTATCAATCCATGGCTTTCATGATCAAGGCAAGTAAAATAAGGTGGATTCGGCTGTGAAAATAGCACTTGTTCAGATTAACCCAATCATTGGTGATTTCAGGTATAACTGCGATAAGATACTCAGCTGGGCCAAAAGGGCCGAGCAGGAGGGATGCGGCCTGGCAATCTTTCCTGAATTGGCCGTTTCCGGCTATCCACCGCAGGACCTCCTGGAGCGATCGGCGTTCATAGCGCAACAGCGGGAAGCGATTAAATCTTTACAGGCACAGCTCCCTGATATCGATGTCCTTTTCGGCTGTTTTGAAGAACGAAATGGTGACAGAGGGAAAAAACTCTACAATTCAGCTGTGGTTGTGCGCAACAACGAGATTATTTACAGAGCTCATAAACAGCTTTTGCCCACCTACGATGTCTTCGATGAAACCCGGTATTTCGAACCGGGAGATATCCCGTCACCATATGTCATAGATGGTCTTCATTTCGGAGTCACCGTATGTGAGGATATCTGGCACGGCGTTATTGCGGATTATCAGCGCGATCCGGTAGCTCTGCTGCAACAGTCGGCTGCGTCGCGGAATATCATGCTGGACGGCATCATTAACATATCGGCATCACCCTTTCAGAAGAATAAGGAGGCTCAGAAACAGGCGATGTTTGCCGAGCTTTGCCGACGACAGAATATTCCGTTGATCTATGTAAACCAGGTGGGAGGGCAGGATTCCCTGCTTTTTGACGGCAGGAGTCTGGTCATGAAGAGTACCGGTGAAATTACCACCAGAGCTGTCGGGTTTAAGGAAGACATGGTAGTGGTGGATAGCGGCGACTGGCATGGGGAAATGCACGACGACAAGATCGGCGATGAAGTCGGCGCCGTATATCAAAGTCTGGTCATGGGTGTACGCGATTATGTGCGCAAAAGCGGTTTTGCCGCCGTGGTCATCGGGGTCTCGGGGGGGATCGATTCGGCCCTTACCGCGGCAATTGCCGTGGATGCTCTGGGGCCGGAGAACGTGCTGACCGTGGCCCTTCCTTCCGAATACAGCGCACCCGAGTCAAAGGAAGACGCAATGCATTTAGCCGGAGCCCTCGGCTGCCGCTTCGAAGTTCTCCCGATCAGTGGATTATTCACCTCCTATCGGCAGTCTCTCTCTCCGCTGTTCACAGGATTAGAGGAAGATTTGACGGAACAGAATATCCAGGCAAGAATCCGCGGCAATCTCCTGATGGCGCTGTCAAATAAATTCGGTTCGCTGCTGTTGGCAACAGGCAACAAAAGTGAAATGTCGGTGGGTTACTGCACGCTTTATGGTGATATGAGCGGCGGCCTGGCGGTTATTGCCGACGTCCCCAAACATCTTGTCTATGAACTCTCGCGATATGTCAACCGGGAGCAGGAGATAATTCCAGAGCGCACCATTACCAGGCCTCCGACGGCCGAACTTAAACCCGATCAGCGTGATCAGGACGACCTGCCTCCTTATGAGATCCTCGATCAGGTTCTGGAGCTTCATCTGGAGAAAGGGCTTGATGCCATGCAGATTGTTGCCGAGGGGTTTGAAAAACAGCTGGTCCGCGATATTTTACGACGGGTTCGAATCAACGAATACAAAAGGAAACAGGCGCCTCTTGGGCTGAAGGTAACCAGCAAGGCCTTCGGATATGGCAGGAGATATCCTAATGTGCAAAATTTTCAGGAAGAGTTTTAATAGATAATCTCGTAAAAAGTCATCGAAGTTCTGGGATGGGCTCTGCGATAAGCACCCGTACGGGCATAAACTCCGACTTCGAGAAAGCTTGATCTACTAGGCGTAGTATCTGCAACGACGATTCGACAGTACATGTGGTACGGCGAATCGCCGTCTTCAGATCTACAACGACGTAGATCGAGCTTTTTACGAGTCCATCTTAATAAATAAGGAGGAAATACCATAAGCATCATCAGCGGAAACACCGAAGGATTAAAGAAAAACCAGCTCAAGCTCCTCAACCGGCTCGCCGGAAAACGCATTCCCAGAGGAGAGATAATCAGCCCGGAGGTCGCCCGCACCTTGTGCAGACTCTCTTCTGAGCTAAATCGCCAGATTGGCCTGCTTATTCATCGATCAGGTAAAATCGAGACGCTGATAGTAGGCACACATTCCGGAATACTCATCCCTCCCATAGGTCATATCACCTCCGGCGGCAGGCTGCGCGGACTCCGCCTCGTTCATACTCATCTTGCAGGTGAGAAAATCACTGAAGAAGACCTGATGGATCTTCTCTTCCTGCGTCTGGATTTGCTGGCCGTTCTTCATGTCGACAGGGAGGGCTTGCCGGGGAATCTGCACAGCGTGCACCTGCTTCCCGGCCGGCAGGATGGAAGCAACTGGGCCTTTCTGGAACCTGTTCATCCTGCCAGGCAGAAGGAATCTTTTGAAGACTTGATCACCTCGATAGAGAATGAATTTTCGCGGATCAGCAGTGCTGAAGAAATAAAGGAGGGTGAGGATCGCGCCATCCTCATCAGTGTCAGCACCGAGACCAAAATGACAGCTGAGGAAGAAATGGCCGAACTGGTTGAGCTGGCGAGATCCGATAATATCCGGGTACTGGAAACGGTCCTGCAGCGGCGCAGAAAAATTAATCCACGTTTGATCCTGGGTAAAGGAAAACTTGCTGAAATCATGATCAGGGCACTGCAGCTCGATGCCAACCTGTTGATTTTCAATCAGGAGCTGAACCCTTCGCAGATTCGCTCGATCACCGATTTCACCGATCTACGGGTAATCGACAGAACCCAGCTGATTCTCGATATCTTCGCAAATCGAGCCATGAGCCGTGAAGGAAAGCTGCAGATAGAGATGGCCCAGCTCAAGTACATGCTGCCCAGGCTTTCCTCGCGGGACGATGCCCTATCCCGCCTCACTGGTGGGATAGGAGCGAGAGGACCCGGCGAAACCAAGCTTGAGATAGATAGAAGAAGGATTAACGATCGGCTGGCGCGTCTGGCTAAAGAGCTGAAGAACGTGGGCAGAGAGAGGTATAGACGACGTTCGCAGCGGCGCAAGAACGATCTTCCGGTACTCTCGCTGGTGGGGTATACAAACGCCGGTAAATCGACTCTGCTCAATACTCTGACAGGCAGCGATATCGTTGCCGAGAACAAACTGTTTGCGACCCTGGATCCCACCAGCAGGCGGTTGCGCTTTCCTGAGGATGTAGAGGTAATCATAACCGATACGGTTGGCTTCATCAGTCATCTGCCGGAAGAATTGCTTCAGGCTTTTAAGGCGACACTGGAAGAGCTGGAGGAAGCCGATCTGCTGGTCCACGTCATAGATGTTTCAAATCCTTCCTATCGCGACCATATAAAGGTGGTTGAATCACTTCTTCGAGACCTGGGACTCGATGATATTCCCTGTCTGAAGGTATTCAATAAGATCGATCGTGTAGATAATCCTGAACATTTAGTCAAGGATCTGGAAAAGGAAGGCGTCATCATAAGTGCGCTCGATCGCTCCTCTCTGAAACCGTTTCTGGAAGAAGCACAGCGCGTCATGGGCAAATCCATGGGCTGGGATATGGATCTGTAAACCTGCTTTAGGGATTATGGGCGCAGATAAAAACCAAGATCCTTGTCAAAGCCCCCGGAAAGATCGAATTCGCCACCCACAAAATTGTCGCTGACATTTCGAATGAGCACTAATTTCTCAATTCTGGTTCTCTTCTTGTTGTCCAGCTGAAAGACGACTTGTGCCTTCTGACCCGGCTTCGGGGCATGAGAGCCGTATAACGAGAATCCAATGGTGAAGCCGATGCCGTTTTGGGAAATATTGTGGATATGGAGCTTTCCTTTGCCAACGGCAGGCGGTAGCATCACATAAGTGCCCTCGAGATTGGTCTCTTTCCTGAAGTGCCTGCGGAAATCCAGCATAACTGAAAATCCATGGTTGCAGCTGCAGCGAACCTTTAAGGTATGTTTCCTATTGCGGTATTCTTCTGCCTGGAGGTTTCTCGATTTATTACATTTGGGACAGGTGATGGTTGCCGTGTTTTCGGAAGTGACGAAAGATTTCATTACTGTAATCCCCCAACCCGGCGGAGCCGGATAAGTGCCCTGGTGGTATATTTAAGCTATTGGTAGGTGTGTATTTTTCGTATTTTTGAAATTTCATGACAGACTCACAATAGTAAGCCTCTATGGAGAATGTCGCTGCCGTTTACGATAAGACCTGTATGTTTCATAATCCTTCACTTCGAAGATGGATATTAATCGAAGAATCAAGTTTGGGATCCGTATGCGAAATTTAGACACACTATTACATCTTATTCCGGGTATTTTCAATGGTAAAAAATTGTCAGGAAGGGGATTCGCGGAGATTGATGGAGAAGAGGGGGCGGTGGAGAAAAAAACGACCCGGGAGGAATTTCCGAATTCAAGTCTCCTCAGAGGTCCTCAGAGGCTGAGCTAGCCTGTCCGTATCGTTAAGATACGATTTTTCAGTCATAGATGATAGCGGTGTACTTTTCCAGTATTTTTTCGGTTTCATGATCCATATCTGCAGCAACTTCATGGATGTGATATTCATGACGACAGCCGGTGCACCTCATCCGCACCTTTTTGCAGGCTCTGTGCACTTCAAGTTTTGCTGAGCATTTTCTACACTTCATGAGTCCTCACCCAGCAGTTCTTCTCTGGTATAGAGCGATTTTAAGGGGTAGCCCGCCTCTTCGAGTGCAGCCGCTCCTCCTTCCTGTCTCTCAACGATGGTGATAACAAGACCTACGGTGAATCCGGCAGCTTCAACGTGCTCGATAACCTTGATAAGGGTGCCGCCGGTGGTAACTACGTCTTCGACCAGGGCGACACTGCACCCCTTCTCCATATTGCCGAGCCCTTCAATATAATTGCCGGTGCCATGGCCTTTTGCTTCTTTTCTGACAATAAAGGCGGGAATTGGATTGTTATCGAGAAAACTGGCGACGGATACCGCTGTGACTATGGGATCGGCGCCGAGGGTCATGCCGCCCACGGCCCCTATATCTTTTCCTTCTTTTTTGATAAGATCAAAAATCAGCTTGCCGCACAAAAATGCACCTTCGGCTGAAAGGGTGGTTTGTTTACCGTCTATATAGAAGTCGGAGGTCTTTCCCGAGGTAAGTTGAAATGTACCTTTTCTGTATGACTTTTCGAGAAGGATTGCTTTCAGTCGTTGCCGGTCGTTCATAAATAAACTCTCTGAGGGTATGAGTGGGTTGGTTATTATCGCCGCAGATCGTACCTTCTTTTTTGATCGGTGCAAAGAAAAAACTCGCTTTCACGAAAAAAGAAATGTTACTCTTTAAGATCACATTCTTAAAAAATCTTTGGTGTTTCCCCGACAGAATTTCACGAAAATCCGGAGAACCAAAAGATATTTTCGTCATCTCTGATCATAATTCAATATTGAAAAAAGGATAAGAATATGTGTGGCATTGTTGGTTATATAGGCTCAAAACGTGTCGTGCCGGTGATATTCGAAGGACTGAAGCGGTTGGAGTACAGAGGGTACGATTCAGCCGGAATAGTTTATCTCGAAAATGAGGCGCTGGTCAAGTTTCGCTGCGAGGGCAAACTGATCAATCTGGAAAACCATGTAGGCGAAGCCTATCTGAGTTCTTCGTGCGTCGGCATCGGGCATACACGCTGGGCTACTCACGGCGCTCCGACCACCGATAATGCTCACCCTCACAGCGATTGCAGTGGAAAGCTTGCAATCGTTCATAACGGAATAATCGAAAACTATCATTCGCTGCGCGAGGAACTCAGGGAAAGGGGTCATAAATTTACCTCTGAGACGGATACGGAGGTACTGGCCCATCTCATTGAAGAATACCTCGAGGATGATCTGGTAAAGGCTGTCCGCGTGGCGCTCGACCGGGTTGAGGGATCGTATGCCCTTGGCGTAATCTGGACTGAAGAGCCGCATACCCTGATCGCGGCCAGAAACCACAGCCCTCTTGTCCTCGGAGTGCATGAAGAGGCCGGATCATTTATGGCCTCCGATATTCCGGCGCTCTTGCCATATACCAATCGTGTGGTTTTTCTGGAGGATGGAGAACTGGCCGTACTCACGGAAAAAGGTCACACTCTGTTCTCCATTGCCACCGGAGAAAAGAAAGAACGGGGCGAGGTCGTCATCGACTGGAGTGCCTCGATGGCCGAAAAAGCTGGGTTCAGACACTTTATGCTCAAAGAAATTTTCGAGCAGCCGCAGGCCATAGCCAATACTATTAGCGGCAGGGTCAACCTGGAAACCGGTGAGGTGACATTGCCGGAGATCGGCCTTGATGATCAGGCTTTAGGCAAAATCAAACGAATTTTTCTGGTTGCCTGCGGTACATCCTGGCATGCCGCCCTGGTGGCTAAATACTGGATAGAGAAATGGGCCAGGATTCCCGTGGAGGTCGATATCGCCTCGGAATACCGCTATCGCACCTTGATTGTTGATGAAAGCGTACTCACCGTTGCCATTTCCCAGTCGGGGGAAACAGCGGATACCCTGGCCGGTATACGGCTGGCCGGAAAACTCGGTTCACGGGTTGTGACTATCTGCAATGTCGTCGGCTCCACAATGACCCGAGAGGCCGACGGTACCATTTATACACATGCAGGGCCTGAAATAGGTGTAGCCTCAACCAAGGCATTTACCGCACAGCTTGCCGCTCTTTTTCTCCTGGCACTTTTCCTCGCCGAGAAAAAAGGGACTATCGACCTGGAAAAAAGACAGGAACTTGCCAAGGCGCTGGTGGGTATCGGACCGGTTATAGAGAAAGAGCTTCCTCTGATTCAGGAACAGATCGGCACCCTGATTGACAGTTTCTATGATTGCAGGGATTTTCTTTTTATCGGACGTGGCATGAATTTCCCCATCGCCCTTGAAGGTGCCCTGAAACTCAAGGAAATTTCATACATTCATGCGGAAGGCTATGCCGCAGGTGAACTCAAGCATGGTCCAATCGCCCTAATTGATAAAGAGATGCCTATTCTTGCCATCGTGCCCCGGGACGGAGTATACAGCAAGGTCATCTCCAATGTGGAAGAGATAAAGGCCCGCCAGGGCAGACTCGTCCTCCTGGGCAGCAGGGGAGATACGCAGTTGAGAACACTGACCGATGATGTTATATATCTCCCCGAAATACACGAAGAGATGAACCCGATCCTCTATACAATTCCAGCACAGTTGCTGGCCTATGAAATAGCAGCACGTCGCGGCTGCGATGTCGACCAGCCGAGAAATCTTGCCAAAAGCGTTACGGTTGAATAGTCAGGGATAACGGCAAAGCTGGAGAAGAAACACATGATAGCAGTTGGTCTTGATGTCCTTGAATCGCAACCACGGTCATTTTCAGGAAAGCGTCTGGGGCTATTGACGAATCAAGCCTCGGTCAATAGTCATCTCATCCACAACAGGATCCTGCTGCAGCGCAGGTTCGGCGAAAGACTCACCACCCTCTTTTCTCCGCAGCATGGTTTTTACTCGGAGAAACAGGACAACATGATAGAATCGGGACACAGCACGGATATACTCACCGGTCTGCCGATCTATAGTCTTTATGGTGAATTGCGCAAACCGAGCCGGGAAATGCTGGAGAACGTCGATGTCCTTCTCATCGATCTCATGGATGTCGGCACCCGGGTGTACACCTTTCTCTATACCATGGCTTACTGTCTGGAGGCAGCCAGGGAATACGGTAAACAGGTTGTTGTTCTCGACCGCCCTAACCCTGGCGGCGGCGTAGCAGTGGAAGGCAATCTATTAAAAGAAGAATGGCGCTCCTTCGTCGGGCTCTATTCCCTTCCCATGCGTCATGGCCTCACCTTCGGCGAACTGGCACTGCTGATCAACAGTGAATATAAAATCGGTGCCGACCTTGAAGTAATTCCCATGCAGGGCTGGCGCAGAGAGATGCTCTTCAGGGAAACAGGTCTTCCCTGGGTTTTTCCTTCTCCCAACATGCCTACTCCGGAAACGGCGCTTGTCTATCCCGGTCAGGTTATCTGGGAAGGCACCAATATTTCCGAGGGACGGGGAACCACGCTGCCCTTTGAGCTCTTCGGCAGTCCGTTCCTAGACCACACCGAGGTAATGTCATTTTTAGAAAAGACTGAACTCCCGGGTTGTTATCTGCGACCGCTGCTTTTTCAGCCGACCTCCGGCAAATGGGCGGATATGGTATGCACCGGTTTTCAGCTTCATGTTACGGACCCGCATGCCTATCTGCCTTACAGGACCAGTCTGGCCCTGCTGCAGGCCCTTCTGCACCTTTATCCGCAACACTTTAAGTATAAGGATCCACCATATGAATATGAATATTCCAAATTGCCTATGGATCTTATCCTTGGCTCCAGGGAAGTACGGGAGCAGCTCGAACAGGGAATGGCTGTAGAGAGCATGGAGGAGCGCTGGCATCAAGAACTGCAGGAATTTGATCAGCTGCGCAGAGAATATTTTCTTTATGCTCAATGAGCATGAATTTACATCCGAGAAAGGTACAATGCGGTATATTTTCGGCGAATACCAAAAAAAGCAGGAGAAAAAGTGGACGTGAAAAACAAACAGGAGCGAGTTGATACTCTGGCGGAACTGGTAAAAGGAGAGGTGGTCGGCGATGGTTCCATCACCATAGGAGGCCTGGACTCGATTGAGGCGGCCAAACAGGGACAGATAACCTTTCTGGCAAAAGCCTCCAAAACCGAACTGCTTGACAAGACAAGCGCCTCTGCCGTTCTGGTTCCTTTGGAGATAGAACAGAGTGCGAAAACCATTATCCGTGTCAGGGATCCCTATCTTGCCTCTGCCATCATTCATAATCATCTGCTCAAAAAACCTTTTAAGGCCAAGGGAGTTCACCCCTCCGTTCATATCGGCGATGGCTGTGAGATACCAGCCGAGGTAACCATTGAACCTTTTACGGTCCTGGGCGACAATGTCAAAATTGGTGAACGGGTATATATCGGTTCTGGAGTATATATCGGTGATGATGCGGAGATTGGAGAAGATACTGTAATCCGGCCCAACGTTTCCATAGAATATGCTACCAGGATCGGCCGCCGGGTCGTCATCCATCCGGGAACCGTGATCGGCAGTGACGGCTATGGGTATGCAGCAGATGAGCGGGGCTGTCACATAAAGCGCCCTCAGATCGGTACTGTACGGATTGACGACGATGTCGAAATAGGGGCAAACTGCTGCGTGGATAGAGCCGCTTATGGACTGACATGGATTAAATCAGGTACAAAAATCGATAATATGGTACAGATAGCCCACAATGTTGTTGTAGGAGAGAATTGTCTGCTTGTCGCTCACTCTGCCTTAGCCGGTTCCACGACCCTGGGCAGGAATGTCGTTCTGGGCGGTAAGGCATCCACCAAAGGACATGTTCACCTTGGTGACGGTGTTATGGTGGCGGGTAAAGGTGCAGTAAACAAAAACCAGCCGGCCGGTGCGATATTAGGGGGCGTTCCCGCAATTCCCATACAAAAATGGATAAAAGCGGCGAAAATTTATGAGAAACTCCCGGAGATGCGTACGGAAGTGCGGCGACTCCGCAAAGAAATGGATGAACTACAGCAATTGCTTACCAGTAAAGAGAATGATTTGTGAGGAGAGAAGTGATGACGGAAAAAATACCGGAGAATATGGATATTTTAGCGATTTTAAAGATGCTGCCTCATAGGTATCCATTTGTCATGGTGGACAGGATCACAAAAATCGTGCCGGGAGAAAAAATCAGCGGTATCAAGAATGTCACTATAAACGAACCCTTTTTTCAGGGGCATTTCCCCGAACACCCGGTCATGCCGGGCGTGATGATCCTGGAGGGAATGGCACAGGTCGGCGGTGTTCTTGGATACCATACGCTGCCGGAGATGATGGGTAATAAACTGCTTTATTTCGCCGGCATCGACAATGCCAGGTTTCGCAAGCCGGTGATGCCTGGCGATCAGCTTGTATTTGATTTGAACCTGTTGAAAATCAAGCGTGGGATCATGGTCATGGAGGGCACCGCCCATGTCGACGGCCGCCTTGTCGCCGAGGCCGAATTAATGGCTTCATTCGGCTAATGCAATCTTAACTTCACGGCACTACTTGAGAAAAAGTGTAATGGGGGAGTATGGGTTGATGCGCCTGAGTATGTCGAACTTCTCGAAATCGGAGGTATGCCCGTACGGGTGCCGATCGAAGGTGGGAGTTTTTACGACGTCATTCTGCATAAACGAATATTACAGGCCGAGGAGAATTCCGAAAGCCGGCAAAACAGCAATAAAAAGATGAGAAGTAAGGATTATGACTATTCACCCAACCGCAGTAATTGATAAAAAAGCAGAGCTTGATTCATCAGTGAGCGTCGGGCCATATGCCATTATTGAAGGCAAGGTCCGCATTGATGCCGGCAGTCGCATAGCAGGCCATGCTGTAATAACCGGTCCTACATATATCGGCAAAAATAATTTGATCTCGTCATTTGCAACGGTCGGCGGTGATCCACAGGATCTTAAATATGCCGGCGAGCCCACCGAACTGATAATAGGGGATAACAATAGAATACGTGAATATGCATCACTGCATAGAGGCACCGTTACTGGTGGAGGAAAAACAGTAGTAGGCAACGATAACCTGCTGATGTCCTACATTCATATTGCCCATGACTGTAGGGTCGGCAATGGGGTGATTATGTCGAATGTCGCCACAATTGCCGGTCATGTCGAGGTGGGCGATTGTGCCACGATCGGCGGCCTTGTCGCCATTCACCAGTTTGCCAGGGTAGGTAAATATTCCTATATCGGCGGCCTCTCCGGCATTAATCTTGATATTCCTCCCTTTGTGATTATAACCGGAACCCGTAACCGTTCCAGAATTTCAGGCATCAACAAAGTCGGTCTGAAGAGGCGGGGATTCAGCAGGGAAACCATAGCAAAAATCGATACCGCTTTTCGCATCATTTTCAGATCACCGGACTTATTGTTGAAAGATGCACTTGAAATTGCCAAAAGGGAAATTACCGACTGCAGTGAAGTCGACGATATGGTCAAATTCTTTGAGGAATCAGAACGGGGAGTTGTGCGCCGCACCGCGGAATGATTGCTTCTTCACTACAGGGGTACCTTGAAAAATGAGAATTTTTCAAGGTGGCCTACAAAGAGACCCCGCTGTTTTTGAATGAGGATATCCTCTTCCCCCAGAGGGCAGAGGATACCCGGGATAAGATTTATGCAAGCGATGATTCTGGCCGCCGGTTTCGGCACCCGGCTCCTGCCATATTCAACCTACAGGCCGAAGCCGCTCTTTCCCCTTCTTAATTCCCCCCTCCTGCTGCTCACCATCGACCGGATGCAGGCCGCCGGTTTCCATCATATAGTTGTGAACTGCCATCACTTATGCGAGCAGGTTAAGGAGGTGCTTGGGAAATGTTCGGGTGTCACCCTCCAGGAGGAAGAAGTCATCCTGGGAACCGGTGGCGGACTTCGTCGCGTGCTCGATGTCATTGATAATGAACCGCTGCTGGTGACCAATGGCGATATCTATCATACCGTTGACTTGAAAAATCTCTATCACCGGCATGTAGACGGTGATTCTCCGTTGACACTCGCCGTGCATGACTGTCCCCGATTTAACAGCCTGCTCGTAGACAACGGTCGATTGTGTAGTTTTGAAGGTGCCGGCAATCCCTCGGCTCTTGCTTTCACCGGCATTCAGGTAATTGATCCGAAGATACTGGAGCCTATTCCCCTTAATGAGCAGAGCTGCATCATAGAAAGATACAGGCGGATATTGGCGGAAAAGGGCGAGATCGCTGTACTCCGTGTCGATGATAATTATTGGACCGATATGGGAACGGAGCAGGACTATCTCGATCTGCATGGAGCTCTGCTTGGTAACAGCATACCCTGCTGGGAGGAGTTGCGGTCCCGCATTGCCACACCTTTTTGCATAGACGATAAGGCCGAGATCGGCAAGAAAGTGACGATGAAGGAGTGGTGCTGCATCGGCAGGGCGCAAATCGGTGATAATGTCACAATCAGCCGTTCGGTAATCTGGGATGATGCCGTGGTGGCAGACGGCAGTTCCATCTGCGACGCCATAGTAATTTGATTTCTGATTTCCCGTGAAACTCAGCACTTTCCGGCCTTGAGCTGAGGATTAGGGGTAATCAGGATTTGATGTGCAAAAACACAACCGTTGGCGCCGATAAGCACCTTTATGGGCATAAACTCCGACTTCGAGAAAGCCCATTCTCCCAAGGAGTGAGATAGAAAAATGAAAAATGCAGGTTTGGCAGAGAATGTCAGGCAAATGCTCTACGATACCGGAGTATTAAATGATCGGGAAAGGAGTGAATTTTTTAGCAGATATGCTCTGACTCCCATTTCCGCGGATGGCTCTGCACGAAGGTTTTTCAGAGTGGATCGCTCCGGAGAGAGTCTCTGTGTCGGGGTTGCGCCCCAGGATACTTCAACACAAAATATGGCAGAGGCTCATTCGGTCATGGCAATCGGCCGACACCTCCTGTCAAAGAATATTCCCATTCCGGAAATACTCGGCAGCGATGAATTGACGGGGGTAATTCTCTTCGAGGATTGCGGCGATCTCCGCCTGCACGATGTTCTGCGACAGGAAAATAAGGAAGTATCCGTTGACCATAGCAGCATGCTGGAGATCTACCGGCGGCTTGTTGCCATACTGGCCCGTATGCAGGTTAGGGGCGCCGAGAGTTTCAATCGTCAGTGGTGCTATGACACGCCGGAATATGACACCTCGGTCATGGTTGGCAGGGAATCACACTATTTTTTAAATGAATTCTGGCATAATCTGCTTCAGGGGGAGCCTTGTCCGGGCATTGAAGAAGAATTTGCCGACATTGCCCTCCAAGCCGGTACAGGATTGAACGGATTTTTTCTGCACCGTGATTTTCAATCCAGGAATGTCATGCTGATCAATTCTCAGCTGAAAATAATTGATTTTCAGGGTGGCCGGCTCGGTCCTCCGGCCTACGATCTTGCCTCACTGTTGATTGATCCTTATAGTGAGATGCCTGAAGAGATGCAGTTTGAACTGATGTCGGTTTATCTCTCCGAACTTCGTTCATTTTTCGGATATGATGAAAAAGTTTTCCTCAGACAGTATGCCTATCTCGCGCTGCAGCGTAACCTGCAGATACTGGGAGCCTTTTCTTTTCTCTCTCAAAAACGGGGGAAGCCATTTTTCAAGGAGTATATTCAACCGGCTTTAGTCAATCTTTGCCGACTCCTGGAAGAGAAAGAGCTGCGCCCTTACAGACAGCTTCGAGGGATAGTGAACAAAGCTCAAGATTTATTTCAATCGCTTTAACGCAAACACTTTTTGAGCAGGCATCGCAATAGTACCATCACAAGACAATGCGGGAAACGAACCTCGAAGTCGGAGTTTATGCGCACGGGTTTTTATCGCGATGCCGTCAATGCTTGTAAAAGCAGGTAAACTCTTGTAAGTAGATGCTTCCGTTTATTACGGCTAAACTGGTGGTTTTTAGCTTTTTACGAGTCCATCACATTTAATTTATCTCCAGACCCATACTTTTTCCCCGGATACACTATGGTTTCAGAAACACATTCAATTATTGCGCTGGTCGGCAGACCGAATGTCGGCAAGTCGACACTTTTCAACAGAATTACCAAATCCAGGAAGGCCATTGTCGATCCTACCCCGGGAGTGACCCGCGACAGGCACTATGACAGAGTGATCTGGAATGAAAAGTCCTTTATCCTGGTTGATACCGGGGGCATTGACGACAGCGTCGATGACGTCATGGTGAACCATATCCGTCAACAGGCTTTCGTCGCCATCGAGGAGGCGGATACCATACTCTTCCTTATGGATGGTCGTGAGGGTTTAACCCCGGCCGATATGGAAGTGGCGGAAATATTGCGTCGCTCCGAGAAAAACGTGTTTCACGTCGTTAATAAAATTGATGGACCGGAACAGGAGATCGAGATACTTTCCCAATTTTACGAACTGGGAGTCGAGAAGCTCTGGGCGCTCTCAGCCGAACATACCTACGGTTTTTACAGCCTGATGGATGATCTTGTCGATTCCCTCAAGGAAAGCACGGTTGATCAGAACCTTCCGGAAGACACCGTCAAGGTAGCCTTTTTCGGCAGGCCCAATGTCGGAAAATCGTCGATGATCAATAGAATTATGGGTGAAGAGAGGATGGTGGTATCCGAGATATCGGGAACGACCCGGGACTCGGTCGATACCCTGCTGGAGCATGGCAAATACACCTATCTTCTCATTGATACCGCAGGAATCAGGCGCAAGGGAAAGACCAAGGAGAAGCTTGAGAAGTTTAGTATTCTCAAGGCACTGCATGCCCTTGAGAGATGTGATATCGCCATGGTTCTCCTCGATGCGGAGGATGGGCTGACGGAGCAGGACACCAAGATAATAGGCTATACGCAGGAGCAGGGCAGGGGGCTGATTCTGCTCGTCAATAAATGGGATCTGGTCCAGGATGATCCCAAAAAGCAGAAACAGATTCTGGAAGAGATCGGCCGCAGTGTACCCTTCGTCGGCTTTGCTCCCCTGCTCAAGGTCTCGGCGCTCAGCGGTTACGGCATTAAGCGATTGTTTCCCGCCATCGGTTCGGTCTATCGTCAGTTCAGCCAGAAATTTCCGACAGCGGCTCTTAACCGGCTGCTGCAGGATGCCGTCGCCGACCACTCCCCACCGATATATAAAAACAAGCGGCTGAAGTTTTACTATACTTCGCAGATCGGCACACGCCCTCCTCGGTTTGTCGTGATGACCAACAGCTATAAGGGAGTGCATTTTTCCTACCAGCGCTATCTCACCAACCGATTTCGTGAGGGGCTGGGTTTGGATAAGGTCCCTGTGAAGCTCTTTTTCAAGGACAAAAGAGAACAGCGCCAGAAATAATCATGCACGTGCCTGGGCTATTGCTTTTGCAAAACCGGCCGCGGAACCCTCTATCACCTTGTTCTCCGTACAGAAGGCCAGACGAAAATATCCCGGTGCACCAAAGCCGCGACCGGGAACGGCAAGGATCATATTTTCCTGCAGGATAGCACAAAATGCCACATCATCGGCAATGGGAGAGCGGGGAAAGAGGTAGAGCGCTCCCTTGGGATGAAGAAAGTCATAACCCGCTTTTTCGAGAATGTCGCAGAATATATCTCTTCTCTTCTCATAGATGGTGCAATCAATAGTGACATCCTGTAATTCCGCCACGACTTTCTGCATCAGTGCCGGCGCATTGACAAAACCCAGTATCCTGTTGGCCAGGGTCATGGCATTGAGCAGCGGTTGCTTCTCGTGTATCTGGGGATGCACCGCCAGGTAACCGATGCGTTCTCCGGGGAGAGAAAGATCTTTGGAGTAGGAAGAGAGCACGATACTGTTTGTGTAAGCCTGAAAAATTGAGGGAACGGTATTTCCTTTGAAGACGATCTTGCGATAGGGTTCGTCGGCGATAAGGTATATGGTCGTACCGAAACGATTTCCCGCTTCTTCCAGCAGTCTTCCCAACGTATCAAGATCTTTTTGCGGATAGATCTGTCCCGTGGGATTATTGGGGGAATTGACGATGATGGCCTTGGTCCTCTCATTCAAAGCAGCTTCAATGGCGTTGAAATCAAGATTAAACTGATCGTCCGTCGGCACCACCCGGGAAATGCCGCCATGGTTGTCTACATAGAAGTTATATTCCACGAAATACGGGGAAAGCAAAATCACTTCCTCTCCCGGATCAAGCAGCGTTTTCAAGACAACATTGAGTGCGCCCGCAGCACCGCATGTCATCAGCATTTCCGCACCGCTGACGTCCACATCCTGCTCGCTTGATATTCTGACTGCGACAGCTTCACGTACCCATGGATAGCCGCCATTAGGCATATAGGCATGACCGCCCGGGATGTTCTCACCGGCTATTCTCTGCAGAATTTCGTCAAATTCAGGAGGCGGTGGAAGATCGGGATTGCCCAGGCTGAAATCGAAAACATTGTCGGCCCCATGCTTTGCTTTCAGTTTCGCACCTTCCTCAAACATCTTTCTGATCCAGGATGATTTTTCCGCAAACTGCCGCATTTTTTCAGACACTGCCATTGTTGTCCTCACCTAATAGTAGTAGGGATTCGGCTGATTTGGACTCAGCGATTCATTTTTTTAAAATATTCGTATGCTGCATTGAATTCTTTCATTTTCTCCTCGGCTATCGTTCGGAACTCATCGCCGAGCTGACGGACTTTATCCGGATGATATTTCATACTCAGTTTTCTGTAGGCTTTCTTGATCTCCTCCATGGAAGCGCCGGGTTCCAGTCCCAGAACCTCATAGTACTGATCCGCGGATTCCTGTGCGGTTTCGCGGCGCTGTTGCCTGTGATATTTATATTTGGCCTCAATTGTTCGCTGATCATAAACCGAAATTTCAAGAAAAGCCGCGATATTCCGGGCTATCTGCAGTTCTTCTTCCGGAACATCTTTTTTGGTATAGAGAACCTGATAGACCAGCTCCAGCAGTATCAGTCGCGGTTCATAGGCGAAGGTGGAACGAAATTCCTCAAGAAGTGATTCCAATGTAGCTGTCGAGGAAATAGCATCCTTGGTAATCTCCTTGACCCAGGCCATTTTTGTTTGGGTATAGCCTAGATTATAATGAAAAAATCTATGAATGGTGGCAATTTCTTCCCTGGTCACCTGGCCGTCGATTTTGGAGATATTGACGAGAATATTGACAAGCAGCCAGACAAAGCGGTTATGGCTCTCCGACTGCGAGGCCTCGTAATTGGCAACTTTTTTCTGCACCCAGTAGGTGAAACCAAAAAAGATTGCAATGAAGATAACAATGCCTGCCAGGCCGGAAAAAATCAGAGCGCCGAGGAAATTTATAAGCGCTGGCGCACCACCGGTGACGAAGACGATAAGAAGAAGAATGAGAAGACAGCCGCCGCATCCGGGCTGCTGGTGCCGTTGATATTGCATGGAATATTTTTAAATTGGAATTTTGATAAACTCGTAAAAACCTGAATTTTCGGATGGCTAAGTAAAAAACTTCATATGCTAGGCGCACAAAATTTTTATTATTTCGGCGTACTAGGGTACGTCGTAATGATAAAAATTTTGTAGCAACGACGCAGATGAAGAGTTTTTACGACGCCATCATCCTAAGATTTTCCTTGAAAAAGGGCCTCTATAAATTCATCCGGATCGAAATCACGCAGATCCTCGATATTTTCACCTATGCCGATAAAACGGATAGGGATATTCATATAACGGCTGATATTGGCGACAATACCACCTTTGGCGGTGCCGTCAAGTTTGGTCAGGGCAAGTCCGGTGACGCCTACGGCCTCATTAAACAATTTCGCCTGGGAAATGCCGTTCTGGCCTGTTGTGGCATCGATGACCAGAAGTATTTCGTGGGGCGCTCCTTCCAGTTTTTTGCCGATGACCCGCTTGATTTTCTTCAGCTCTTCCATCAGGTTGGTCTGGGTGTGCAGCCTGCCGGCGGTATCAACCATAACAACATCATAATTTTCTTCAACAGCTTTATGGACTGCATCGAAAGCAACAGATGATGGATCGGCATTTTCCCCCTTAGCCACCACTTCGATGCCGTTTCTTGTCCCCCAGATTTTTAGTTGAGAGACGGCTGCTGCTCGAAAGGTATCCGCAGCGGCGAGCAGGACGGTTTGACCGGAATTGATAAATTTATGGGCGATTTTGCCGATCGTGGTGGTTTTACCGACTCCATTGACTCCTATCACCATAATGACGAAAGGGCCCGATTCGGGCATCACCAGCTCGGCGGGTTTGGTGGAATCGACAATATAACTATGCAACTTCTCTTTTATAAATTTCTTGAGAGATTCCGGATCGGAAAGCTCTTGGCGTTTAACTTTTTTTCTTGCGTAATCGAGAAGTTCCGAAGCAGTTTCAAAACCAATATCGGCGGTTATAAGCAGCTCCTCCAGATCATCGAGCAGTTCGGCGTCAATTTCTTTCTTGCCGAGAAACAGCGAATCCATTTGAAAAACAAAGGAATCCCTGGTACGGGAGAGCTTTTCGGTCATGCGCCTGAAGAGTGAAGACGCTTCTTCTTCAGCAGCAGAAATGTCCGTAGCCGCATCTGCTGTTTCAGCATCTTCCGCTATTTCAGCTAGATGGTGAGCTTCGACCTCCGGAACCGGCTCCGGCCGGATTTCTTCGGGCTCACCGAAAATACCGGTGCCCCGTAGTGGAGAATCATTCTCAACTTCTTGCTTTTTAACGGTTTCTTCGATTGGACTCGGGTGTTCTTCTGTTTTTACCTTCTTTTTCTTGAACCAACCTAGCATTATCGTCCTCTATCAGTAATGGATAAAAAAAAATGTCCATGTGGGAAAAAAGAAAAAATTGAACCACAAACATCTGTTATGAATCTATTATAGATCAGCTGTAAATCTGCATTTACGCAGTTGCACTCATTGCCGGGAGAGAAATCTCAAAAAGATGAGGGTATGCTAACGGCTTTTTCCTGCTCCGGTATTGGGTTTCGAGTTTTTACCAGGAAAGCAGAGGGTAAAATCAGTATTCCCGAAGTATGGAAACTCTGCGGTTTTAGCTATCCAATTTATACCTTATTAAAAGAACATACCATAGTACGTATCAATCTGAAAGAAATCAACAAAAAGAGTCTGCCCAGGATAAAATTTGAATCCGAGCGAATATCACATCTCCCAAAAGCCTGTACTATGTGGTATAACAACACGTTCTTATGATAATTTTTATTTTAGATTCGGATTAATTTGATTGCAATTGATGACAGTGTAATTACTGTAGTGAATGTTGTTTTTATAACACGGGAGCTCTTTATGCAACCTGTGGAGGGGGTGTTGTCATCCCCGAAATTCCTTTCCGCTGGAAAGGCCGGGGAAATCTCCAGCCTGAAAAAGCGAAAGGATGATATTTTATTTTTTTTTCTCACGTTATAATTCACGTATCCAGGAGGATATAGTATGTCTCAATCATGTGGCGGCGGCGCAACAAACGAAGCTCAACAGGCCGCGATGGCGCAGCAGGAAAATGCCATTACCCGATCTCTGGGCAAAATTAAAAACAAAATTCTGGTTATGAGCGGAAAGGGTGGTGTCGGTAAATCAACGGTTTCCGTGAATCTTGCTTTAGGCCTTGCTAAAAAAGGGCACAAGGTTGGTCTTATGGATGTTGATCTGCATGGTCCCGATGTGGTAAGAATGCTGGATCTTAAAGGTGTGGTTCAACCACCGGAAAAGAAGGATGATCTGATTCCGCCGCTCGTCTATAATGATAATCTCAAGGTTGTCTCGCTTGAATATATGATGCAGGACAGGGATGAAGCGATTATCTGGAGAGGTCCCCTGAAAATTCAGGCAATCAGGCAGTTTGTTTCCGACATGGACTGGGGAGAGCTTGACTATCTTATCATCGATGCTCCTCCGGGAACAGGCGACGAGCCACTGTCGGTGGCCCAGACCATCCCGAATGTCAAGGCGGTGGTGGTAACCACCCCGCAGAAGGTTGCGCTTGCTGATGTGCGAAAGTCCATAAGCTTCTGTAAAACGGTTAAAATTGATATTGTCGGAGTCGTGGAAAATATGTCCGGCTTTGTCTGCCCCAACTGTAATGAGAAAGTGGATATTTTCAAAAGCGGTGGCGGTGAAGAGATGGCCAGGGAGTTCGACCTGCCTTTTCTCGGCCGAATACCGATGGATCCCCGCGTCGTAGTAGCAGGAGATGATGGTAAGCCATATCTCTCCTCCGATGAAAAAAGCCCTGCGACCGAGGCCTTCATGGCAATTGTCACTGCAATTGAGACCAGAAATCCGCCAGTGGCGCCGCCTGTTACCTTAAAGATGAGTAATTCGGGCTGCGGCTGCGGCTGCAAAGGCTAATGGACTCGTAAAATCCCGATCTACGTTGTTGTAGATCTGGAGCGACGACTTCTGATACTACGCCAGGTATATCGAACTTTCGAAGTCGGAGTTTAGGCCCCTACGGCTTATTTGCAGAGTGCATCAAAAAGAGAACCGGCTTTCATGCCGGTTCAAATTTTCAGTTACCGATAAACATCACTATTGAGGCGATATGATATTAGAGCAACTCTTGGTTGGCAGTATGGGTGTCTGCTGCTATATAATCGGGTGTGAAGAGACCAAAAAAGGAGCGATCGTTGATCCCGGCGGAGATGAAAGACGCATCCTGGCCGAAGTTGAAAAGCTGGGGCTGCAAATAGAATATATCATTGCCACTCATGGTCATCCCGATCATGTCTGCGGCAACAGGATTATCATGGAGGCAACCGGTGGCGTCATCGTTATGCATGAGGCGGATGCCGACTATTTTGAAAAGCCCGAGACCCAGAACTACTTCAGCATGCTCGGTCTGGAACCCTCCCCGCCGGCTCAAAAAAGAGTTAAAGACGGAGACCTTATTGAAGTGGGAAACGTGCAGCTCCGTGTCATCCATACGCCAGGCCACACCCCGGGCGGCATATGTCTCTACAGTGCTCCAAACCTCTTTACCGGCGACACCCTTTTTGTCGGCGGAGTCGGTCGTACCGATTTCCCCGGGGGGTCCTATAACGGCTTACTGGAGTCCTTGGAAAAAAAGGTCCTGACCTTGCCGGAAGAGACTATAATCTGGCCGGGCCATGGCTATGGCGGATCACAGTCCACCATCGGCGAAGAAAAACGCAGTAATCCTTTCTTGCGGTAATTTCAAAAGATGCGCGAAATAGTATTAGGAACGGCCGGCCATGTTGATCACGGTAAAACCAGTTTCGTCAAGGCCCTCACCAACATAGATACCGACAGGCTCAAAGAAGAGAAAAAAAGAGGCATAACCATCGAACTCGGTTTTGCTCATCTTGATCTTCCCTGCGGTCACCGTCTCGGCATCGTCGATGTTCCGGGCCATGAGAAGTTTGTTAAAAATATGGTTGCAGGGGTTACCGGCATGGATATTCTCGCCTTCATCATCGCCGCCGATGAAGGAATAATGCCGCAGACCCGCGAACATTTCGAAATCTGCAGTCTTCTTGGTGTTTCACAGGGAATCGTCATCATAACCAAAAAGGATATGGTCGAGGAAGAGTGGCTGGAGATGGTCGAAGAGGAGGTCCGCGAATTCTGCCAGGGCAGTTTTCTGGAGGAGGCGCCGATTGTTCCCGTCTCTTCCATCACCGGCGAGGGGATCGATAAGGTTAAGAATCTTCTTGACGACATTGTCTCCAAACATCATTTTGAAGATGCCTTTGGGCCTTTCAGGCTGCCGGTGGATCGGGTCTTTGCCATGAAAGGATTCGGTGCGGTGATAACCGGTACTTCTATTTCCGGTAGAGTCGCACTCGGTGAGGAACTACGGATTTATCCCTCCGGGAAAACCGCCAAAGTAAGAGGAATACAGCTGCATTCCCAAACGGTGGATGTCGTTGAAGCAGGTCATCGTACCGCCATCAATCTGCAGGGTATAGAGACCTTGGAAATATCCAGAGGGATGGTTGCGGCAACGCCCGGCGCCCTGCAGCCCAATTTCATGCTGGACTGCTCACTTACCTATCTCTCCTCCAACAACAAGCCTCTCAAGCATAGAGCGAGGGTACGGGTGCATCTCGGCACAGCCGAGGTGATGGGCAGGGTGTCATTATTGGATTGTGACGAATTGCGGCCTGGGGAGGAGGCGGGAGTTCAACTGCTCCTGGAAGAGCCGGTTGCGGTCTGGCCCCACGACCGGTATGTCATTCGCAGTTACTCTCCCGTTATCACAATCGGCGGCGGAGAAGTCCTTGGCAATGTTTCACTGCGGAAGCGGAAAAGGCTGACGGAAAAAGACCGCAAGAGGAACAGTGAAGTTATACAGATACTGAAAGAAGGTTCCCCCGAAGATCATATCCTTCTCTTTCTGGAAGAGAGCGGCACCAAGGGTCTTGTCCTGGATGAATTGGCCATACGGCTTGGCGTTTTTGGCAAACAGTTGAAGAAAATACTCAATGAACCGCTGTCCTCGAAAAAAATTGTCGTGGTCGATTCCTCGGCTCAACGTTACCTGGCCCTAAGCGTTGCCGAACGCGTCAGCGCATCGATAGTAGGTATTCTTACAGCGTTTCATAAGAACAACCCGATCCAGGAAGGATTGTCAAAAGAAGGGTTGCGCAGTGAAACAGGACGCCGTCTCGATCAGAAGATTTTTTCATACTGTTTGAATGAACTGATTAAGAGCGGAACCATTGTTCAGGAGGAATCGCTGATCAGGCTGGCAACACATGAGGTAGCCCTTAAGGCCGATGAAGAAAAGCTGCAGCGCGACCTGCTCAAGTGGTACAGGGAAAAAGGACTGGCCCCGGCCACTATCAAGGAAACCTCCGAACAGTTCAGCGATTATCCCGCTCCCTTGCTGAAAGAAGTCATGGGTCTCCTTCTCCGTGAGGGAAAGCTGGTCAAGGTCAGTGAATCCCTCTATTACGAAAAAGAGGCTATGGAAGAGCTGAAGGACAAGGTTGTTGCCTTTATGGAGAAAGAGGGAGAGATAGATGCACCGCGATTCAAGGAAATGTCCGGTCTGACACGAAAGTTTTCCATTCCGATCCTGGAATATTTCGATCGAATCAAACTGACCTATCGTATCGAGGATAAACGTATTCTTCGTAAGAAAGCTTCCTGAAAGCAGGATTAGAATACTTTCTTCAGGAAATTATGGCCCTGCAGTTGAGGGATCATCTATTTTTTCTTCAAGAGGTCGCCAGGTAATTTTTAAAAACCTGGTGGTAGTGCTGTCGGTTGCAAATCTGTCGTCAATCTGCAGGCCGACAACGGCAACTACCCTGTCTTCAGAGGCCAACACAGGGAACTCGAATCTCTGCTGCCGTGGTATTTTCAGATCGGCAAGAAATCTGGAAATTTTCTTTCTGCCATTCATGCCTGGCGGAGTGAACCTCTCTCCCTGTTCGGCTGGCCGCAGAGTAAGCGGAAAATCAACCTTACCCCCATCAACGAGCAGTTCGCCTGTCGCTAAATGCGGCGGAGGATCCTGCAGCGACTCCAGTTTCAACTTTCTGTTCAGTACCGCTACCCCATACTCAGCCGGTGCTGTAATCCGCAGGTGAGGGATGGATGCGGGCTTGATTTGCCCCCTGAATTTCTTGCCGTGTTCCTGCTGCTGAAAGGTCAGCCGGTCTCTGCTTTTATAGATACGCAGCCCCTGCGGTAGGTGCAACTCTGCACCGTTTCTCCCGGATTCAGCTAAATGGATCAGTTTTTCGATATGGTGAAATTGCGGTCTCGAGCCGAATTTCCAGCACAGTTTTTCGAT
Source organism: Desulfobulbaceae bacterium (assembly GCA_016278675.1). Lineage (GTDB taxonomy): Bacteria > Desulfobacterota > Desulfobulbia > Desulfobulbales > Desulfocapsaceae > Desulfopila_A. The sequence goes on from JADQBJ010000029.1 coordinate 41,631, forward strand.
GATCCGTCTCCTGATGGCCGTATGTTTTTGCAGAAAAGTACCGGTATCAAGAGAAGCAGACCTGCAGGCGTTCTTTGCAGAACTGAAGCGTGTGCATTCCGCCAACTCGGCTATTGTCATACTTTCGAGAAGATCGTCATCTTCCCTGAGTATTGCCGCTGTCTGTAAAAGCGTTGAGCGGATGGCCGGGTTAAACTGTTCCTTTATCCGTGGGAGAAGATCCAGACGCAGCCGGTTGCGGAGGAATGATTTGTCGGTGTTGGAGCTGTCAGTGCAATAAGGAATTCCGGTGGAATTGAGATATTCCAGCAGCTCATTTTTGGAGATTTGCAGCAGCGGTCTGATTATGGTGTCATTTTTGGGCTGCATCCCAGACAATCCTTTGAGCCCGGTGCCACGAAATAGTCTGAGCAGAACCTCTTCGGCCTGATCATCGGCGGTATGAGCAACAGCGATCACCTGGGCGTTATGCCGGCGACGGCACTGCTCCAGAGCTCCGTATCTCAGAACACGCGCGCTTTCTTCAAGCGAGGAGGCGGTTCTGCGCTTGTGCCCTTTGACATCGACGGCAACTATTTCATGCGGGATCCCCAAGCGCTCTGCAATATTTTGGACGAGCTCTACCTCTTTGCCGATTTCCTGCGGCGGTCGCAGGCCATGGTCGACATAGACGGCAATAGCTTTTATACCCAGATCACATTCACAAAAAAGGGAGAGCAGGGCAGTTGAATCAGGTCCGGCAGAGCAGCCGACGATAACCGTATCATTTTCCCGCACCAGGTTTTGGCCGGTAAGTATGGTTTTTAATTGAGTAGAATCCACTTTTCCATTATAGAGAGACTAACCTTCTGTTTTTTGCCTTACTTTATAAGGTAAAATGAAGAAGTATTACTGGAGAAGACATGGGCTACCTCAAGTTCAGCAGTCGAATAAAAACGTATCTTACTCACCATTTCAAGCTACCGGAAGAACAGATCGAACTAATGTTGCCGGAGTTCAAAAAAACTCTGTCCAGCCATATGGAAAACCTTGAAAGAATTTATAGGCAGGACAGTTTAATTGATTTGCAAAAAGCGGCTCACACTATCAAAGGAGCCTTCCTCAACCTCGGCCTGAAAGAATGCGCGGAACTGGCAAAGAAAATAGAATACGGAGCAGCCGACAATGATACCACTGTGGATTATGCAGCGCTGATAGACCGTATGCGTCAAATTGTCGATGACATAGTCAATGATCGTTAATCCTCATCCGGGGCGGCGTCTCCACCCCCGGCCCCCTTCCTGATCCATCAGTACTCCGCTACGCCCTTAGTAACTGCAATAGCCTCTCGTGTATATTATCAAAACCACCATTCGAGAGGATCGCTACAATATCCCCCTCCTCAAGAAGCCCGGCGAGGTGCTCCAATATCTCATCCGTGGTCTGAAAAGACCAGACATGGCGGTTTTTCACACGAATATCTTCAGCAAGCCTGCTCGACGAGAAGTGATCCTCCACCGCTATATTCTCCAGCGGGACAGGCTCGCGCAGCACCACGGCATCGGCATCTGCAAATGCCTCTATATAGCTGGTCTGAAAGATCGAACGACGGGACGAATTGGTTCGAGGCTCAAAGACGGCCACCAGCCGGTTACCCGGATATGCCATTTTTAACCCCTCAAGCGTTAGCTTAACTGCGGTCGGGTGATGGGCGAAATCATCAATTACGGTTACGCCTCGGGCTTTTCCCCGTATTTCCTGCCTTCTTTTCACCCCACCGAATTTATCCAGACACTGCTGAATGGTGTCGAGCGGCAGCCCTGCATGATGAAGAACCGCAGTCACCGCCAGGCTATTGAGACAGTTGTGTCTTCCTGTGAGCGGTATGGCAAGGCCGAATGCTTCTTTATTGTAGGTGAAATCAAATTCCGTGCGGTTTCCAAGCGTTACCGGATCATCCAGGATCCAGTCATTCTGCGGGGCAAAGCCGTATCCTTCAACCTTGCAGGAAGCATCGGCAACAACCTCGGCTACGTTTGGATCATCGAGGTGGGCAATGATCAGGCCATCGGCAGGCAACAGTTTGATGAACTTCCTGAAAGATGCCTTGATTTGTTCGATATCGTCAAAAATATCGGCATGGTCAAATTCTATGGAGGTAATCACGGCAATGTGGGGACGATAATGAAGAAACTTGGATTCCTTATCGAAGAAGGCGGTGTCATACTCATCGCCTTCGGCGACGAAGAAAGGTCCGTTTCCGACTCGATTATTGCTGTTAAAATCGGCAACTATCCCACCGATCATAAAGCTTGGATCGAGCCCGGCATGAAAGAGTGCCGAGGCCAGAACCGAGCAGGTTGTCGTTTTACCGTGGGTGCCGCTGATCACGATGGACTTGCGGGATTGTATGAAAAACTCCGCGAGAGCCTGGGGGAAGGAAAGATAGTAAAGATCTGATGCGGCCAAAGCCTGCGCTTCCGGATTTTTTCTGGTGATGACATTGCCGACAATGACCAGATCGGGTTTATGCTCCAGATTTTCGGCGCGATATCCTTCGAAGGGAAGTATGTCAATCTGTTTAAGAAAATCAGACATTGGCGGATAGATATGGCTGTCCGAACCGGTAATGGTATAGCCGGATTGCTTGAGCATCCCCGCCAATGCGGCCATGCCGGTACCGCAGATCCCCATGATATGGATAGTCTCAATCTTTTTTGGGATAGAGTTTCTTGCAGGATTCAACATCTGTTTATTCCTTCCCGACCGTGTTTCTTATAGTGTTATGGATGTTTTTAAACGATTCATCGAAGGTCGCAGGGGTTATCCTGCCCATTTCAATGAACTTGATAGCGACTTCTTTAGAGATCTTAAGGATCGCCTCCTCGCCAATTTCGATACTTCTTCCGGAGTCAGCCTGCTTTTCAGTGGTCATTGTCTTTTGCCTTGGATATAAAAGCGCCTCTGCTGCTGGAAGAAGGCCAATTCGTCACATGAACAGCAGAGGCGATGAATACAGAAATAACCGTCAGGCCATCCCCGCAAATTCTTCATTCATATCTACCAATATTTTTCCTGCGGGAAAAGGATGTTTTTTTCCAGTGCCGGAATTATCTTTGATTGATCCTTTATTATTATACCGTTTTCGCTGATGAACCAAAAATATTCATATCAAGGCAGACCCTGTACACCAGGCTATTCCACCCGAGAGATTTGTCTTTGCCTCGCTCCATAACTATCTTCTCCAGTATGCATTATCCGGTTGATAGGAACATTCGACAATACAACGGCGATGCTACACTGCTCGGGAAAGGCCTGCAGCGCCATGCGGCAGCATTAAAACGATCATCCCTAACCTGACAATGAGCGACGAAAATATGCCGAACCTGACAGCTGACAATGAAACGTCTGAACCGAAAGCCTGGCATGCCGAGCCTCTCGAAAATGCCGTGAAAGTACTCGACAGCCCCTCCGAAGGTTTATCCGATGAGCAGGTGCGGCAACGTATAGAGCAGTACGGAGAAAATGTCATCGAACGGGGCCGCCAGACAACTCCGCTGGAAATGCTCTGGCGGCAGCTTAAGGATCCTCTGCTCATGGTGCTCATCGGCTCTGGTCTGGTGGCTGTTGCTCTGGGAAAATTCACCGACGGCGCCGTTGTCCTTGCGGTGGTGATCATCAACACCATAATTGGCTTTATTCAGGAATTTCGGGCCAGCAGGGCTATCGAGGCACTTGCCTCACTCGTTCCACAGCAGGCCGAGGCCAAAAGAAACGGTTCATGGATTGATTTGAAAGCCGGCGGACTGGTGCCCGGCGACAGGGTACGTATAAAGGCAGGCGATAAGGTGCCGGCGGATCTGCGTCTGACGCTGGTGAAGAGTCTGGCGGTGGACGAGGCCATTCTCACCGGTGAATCGGTACCGGCGCAAAAGCGCACCGAGGCGGTGGCGAAGGATGCACAGGTGGGCGATCAGACCTGCCTTGCCTTTAAAGGCACCATTGCCACCTACGGTATGGCCGAAGGTATTGTCGTTCGAACCGGCAGCCATACCGAGCTGGGCCGAATATCCGAGATGCTGCAGGAGACTACAGAGCTCGAGACGCCGCTTACCAAAGCACTCGGTACGCTCGGCAAGCAAATTACCGTTGCCATCCTGGTGCTGGCCGTGGTTATCCTGGGCATCGGCGTCTGGCGCGACATGGGCAGCGGGGTAGCATTCATGAACGCCTTCCGGGATTCGATGATGTTTGCCATAGCCCTTGCTGTTGGAGCGATTCCCGAAGGTCTGCCCGCCATCGTTACAATCGCGCTGGCCATCGGGGTACGCCGCATGGCGGCCCGAAATGCCATCATCCGCAAGCTTCCGTCCGTTGAGACACTGGGAAGCACCACGATAATCTGCAGCGACAAGACGGGCACCCTTACCAAAAACGAAATGACGGTTCGCCGTATATGGACTACGAAAAACAGTTACAAGGTCGAAGGAGTCGGCTACAGCAAAACGGGCAGCGTGCTTGCTTCATCCGGGGAGGCACCGGGAGAGGAGCTCATGGCAGCGCTTCGCGGCGCCATACTCTGCAGCGATGCGCGGCTGGTCGAGGAGGAGAGCCGGCGCAAGGTGCAGGGTGATCCCACCGAGGGTGCGCTTATCGTGGCGGGTGAGAAGGCCGGTCTTGAGCCGGCGGAAGTCAATCGCGAACACCCCAGAGTGGATGCGGTGCCCTTTGATTCGGATCGCAAATATATGGCCACTCTGCACCAGGAAGGTGCAAACACCAGTTTCATCGTGCTCAAGGGCGCTCCGGAAATGGTTCTGGAGCGCTGCACCATGGACGATTCCGTGAGCCACAATGATATTCACAAACAGGTGAATCGCCTGGCCGCTGAAGGCATGCGCGTGCTCGCCGTAGCCCGGCGCGACGCCAAAGGAATTGTAGTGCCGGATCAGATCAGCGAAGAGGATGTGGATGGGGGCGGCTTCAGTCTGCTCGCCCTGTTCGGCATCATCGATCCACCACGCCAGGAGGTGATTGAATCTATCAGGCAATGCCACCAGGCTGGTCTTACCGTGAAGATGATCACCGGCGATCATGCAGCAACAGCGGAGGCCATAGGGAAGGAACTCGGCCTCCATCATGGTGCTGATGCCGCAATCGAAGGCAATGCGCTGGCGGCAATGAGCGATGAGGAAATATGGCAGGCGGCCCGCCGCAGCAATGTCTTTGCGCGGGTTTCACCGGAGAGCAAACTCAAGCTTGTCCGGGCGCTGCAGCGTGAAAACGGATCGGGTCGCAAGGAAGTGGTGGCGATGACCGGCGACGGCGTCAATGATGCCCCGGCGCTGAAACAGGCCAATATCGGCATCGCCATGGGGATCACCGGCACATCGGCCACCCAGGAAGCATCCGATCTGGTACTGATGGACGACAACTTCGCCACCATTGCGGCGGCCATCGAGGAAGGCCGCCGTGTCTACGATAACCTGGTGAAATCCATCGCCTTCGTCATCCCCACAAACCTCGCCCTGGCCTTGATACTTGTGTATGCCGTGCTGTTCTTTCCCTTCGAAGCGAGCCGGCAGGAACTGCTGTTGCCGATGAAACCCACCCAGCTGCTCTGGATCAATCTGGTGGCCGCAGTGGCCCTGGCTCTGCCTCTTGCCTTCGAGGCCAAGGAACCGAACCTTATGGCAAGGCCGCCTCGCGACCCGGACGCTCCATTCTTCAGTGGATTTCTAATTATTCGAACCATACTCGCGGCCGGGCTTATCAGCGCTTTCGCCCTGGTACTTTTCTCCTTCCACCACAACAGGCAGCTTGCCGCGGGAATAGATCCGATATCAGCGCTGCGGGAGTCCCAGACCCTGGCCGTTACCACGGTTGTTTTTTCGCAGATCTTCTATCTCCTCAACTGCCGTTCACTTACCGGATCCGTTTTCCGCATCGGCGTCTTTTCCAACTGGGTGCTATATGCCGGTATCGCCCTAGTTCTGGCCTTACAGGCCACCTTCATTTACGCACCGTTCATGCACACCGTGTTCGCCAGCCGTCCGCTGGAGGGCAATGAGTTGCTCCTGGCCGCAGGCGTAGCCATTATCATCATGCCGGTCATCGAGCTGGAGAAATGGATTCGTGGACGTATCAGAGCATCGGATCAGGCAGGTGTTGCCGGCCGCACCGGCCGAAAAGAATAAGAGGTTTTTGCTATATCTGTCTAAAGGTTATTATACCCTCCAAGGGGTACTACTGTAAAGAGTCCAGCTAAGCAGGATTATATGGTTATTCCTTGAAAAGGCAATCTATATCGAGGCCTTCTTCTTTATATTTATTGAGTTTGCGCCAGAGTGACACCCGATCGATACCCATCAGTTTCGCTGCTTGGGTCTTGTTGCCATTGACACTTTTCAAGATTCTGAGAATATAATCGCGTTCATTTTCGTGAAGACTCTTGGTCACGTGTTCAACCTTTTCAGGTGTATATGGGCTTGGGGGATCACCGGCATTGTTGAATCTTGCCGGCAAATGGCAGGGTTCAATCGTTGGTCCCCGGCAGATTGCCAGAGCTCGTTCGATGGTGTTCTCGAGTTCCCTGACGTTCCCCGGGTAGTCGTATCTATAGAGTATTTCCAATGCTTCAGCGGATATGGTCTTCACCAGGTTGTCCGCGGTTGGATATTTACCTAGGAAATGATATACAAGCAGCTGGATGTCTTCCTTTCTTTCACGCAGAGGCGGAATATGGATGGTGGCGACATTAAGACGGTAATAAAGATCCTGCCTGAAACGCTTTTCAGCTACCTCATTCTCAAGGTTCTTGTTGGTGGCGGCGAGGATCCTGAAGTCGACAGGTATTTCCTTGGTGCCGCCAATCCGATAGAGTTTTTTTTCCTGCAGAACCCGCAAAATCTTCGCCTGCATGATCATGGGCATTTCTCCGATCTCGTCGAGCAGGATGACTCCACCATTTGTGGTTTCAAAGAGGCCATGGTGGACTTGCGATGCTCCTGTAAAAGCGTCTTTTTCGTGACCGAAAAGTTCATTAAGTACCAGTTCCTCGCTGAGTGCGGCGCAATTAATCGGCATGAACCGTTTATCTGATCGTGTACTTAACTCATGGATAGTCCTGGCGACCAGCTCCTTACCGGTGCCGGTTTCACCTATGATCAAGATATTACAGTCAAGTTGTGAAAATGTCGTAATGTCATCTTTCAGCTTGAGTATCTTGTCATGGTGGCCGACGAACTGGGTTACTCCTTTCTTAGCCATAATTTGTTGCTTGAGCTCGGAAACTTCACGGCGGAGCATCTTCTTCTCCAACGCCTTTTCAACCAGTGTTTTCAGTTCCTGCAGCTTAATAGGTTTGGGTAAGTAGTAGTAGGCACCGCGTGCCATCGCGTCAACTGCCGAGTTCACCGTTGCATATCCTGTCATGATGATTACCTCTGCTTCCGGTAACTTCTGTTTGCAATATTCCATTACCTGGCAGCCATCCATACCTTCCATTTTCAGGTCGGTTATTATCAGATCAAAGAGGTGATTATCGATGAGCTCAATCGCGGTGTAACCGTTTTCGGCAATTTGCAGTGAATAGCCCTGTTTGATGAGGTAGTGACGTATATTCTCAAGATTAATGATTTCGTCATCCACGAGAAGTATTTTTATCTGTTCTTTTTTCATGAAATCACCGCTTATCTTTCTGACTAACTAATGCGTTCCAATAGGCTACGCATGCGGAAGCGTAATGGTAAATGTCGCACCTTTGTCTTCATTATTGCGCACGGAAATGGTACCCTGATGCTTTTTGATAATGCCGTAAACGACTGCGAGACCAAGGCCGGTCCCTTTGCCGACCTCTTTGGTGGTGTAGAATGGATCGAAAATCTGCTGTATGGATTCTTCCTCAACGCCAATCCCTGTATCGGAAATATTTATGACGATATCATTATTATCACTGTCATGTTCAGCGGTAATGACGATGGTACCCGTCTCTTCTTTTATCGCCTGGATACTGTTGATGATAAGGTTGATAATTACCTCTTTCATTTTTTGCTCGTCGATATTGGCGGTGAGGTCATCGGGTACATCCTGAATAATCCTGATGCCTGTTGGGACATCGCTGATGACGAGACTGACAGCGGTGCCGATGAGCTTCTTCAGCGAAGCCGGTCGCTGGGTGAACATATCGCGTCTTGAAAACTCCAGTAATCCCCTGACAATTTCGGCAGCTCTCTGGGTCTCCTCCTCGATGGTATTCAACTTCTTCAGCACGAAGGCAGTATCCTGCTGTTCTTTCATTTCGTCCAGGGCCAGCTGGCAGCTCGTGGTAATATTATTGAGGGGATTGTTGAGTTGATGCGCTACGCCTGATGTCAGGGTGCCGAGTGAGGACAGCTTCTCAGCTTGAAACAAGAGTTCCTGCCGCTCCTCCAATACTTCAACCATCCGGTCAAACGCCTTGAATACTATCTGGACCTCATCGTTTAACTTGCTTTCAGGTAAGCTTTTATAATCACCGGTGGCAATGGCATTTGCAGCACTTTCAAGAGTCTTTAAGCGCCTGGCTATGGTGATGAAGAAGACAATCATGCCGCTCAAGCTGAACACGATAAGAAAGGAGAAATAAAGTGTAAGTTTGATCTTGGATTCCCTGGCGAACTTTTCTACCGCCGCCTGTGAATCTTTAGCAAGTCTTTCGGCAAGAGTTACCATATCCGCCCCCAGGTTCTGGAGTGCTTCTCTGTAAATGCAGTCGGCTGAGGACGAAGGGTCGGTGCAATTGTCTCTGAGGTCGCGGAAATGGATCATGTACTGCTGAATCTTTTGCTCCAGTATCCCAAGAGTTTTGCGGTATTCGCTATCGATGTCCTGTTTTATATCTTCAATGTAGTCGATGACGCGATTAACAAAAATGGCGGCGGTATCATAGTCACCCCGGGCATTGCCGATGATAAAATTTTTCTCATAACGCCGAATCTCCAGAATCAGGTTGCTGATGTTGCTGGCTTGCTCAAACATTCGCACGTTTTTTTGAAACGAATCAAAATCCTTAAGAAAAATAAGATTAATCCAGGTCGCAACTACCAAAAATGCCGTAAATCCGATTATCAGCTTGGTGCGAAGATTAAAAACGTGGTTGACGTTATACATACCTATGCCCATACCTGGTCGGTAAAAAAAAGGAGTAGCGGCAGAATAAGCTAACCCAGCTGAGCTAGCACCCCCTTGAGGGTATTAGAACAGACAGATTATTTTCTTGCAAAAAAACAAGTAACAATCAGTAAGATACTAAAAAGAAACTGTTAGGTTTTCATAGCTGTTTTTCCGTTTAAGTTAGTATCTAGCAATTTTCAGGCCGAAAAAATTCCACAGGATTTGAAAGAATTACGAGCATGAACCTGCTCCTCTGCACGAGCTTCCTCTACAGGATGTCTCACGGTTGCTCCGGTGCAGACAAAACTAAGGAAGATCATATCCGCAGATAAACAAATAACGTTGCAAAACGCAACTTTCATTGCACTGTGAAACGTTGCAAAGTGCAATCTCCTTGACGCGCGATTATTCCATCATAAGAGATATGGAGATGTTAACAGGAATAATTGTGGTTCCGCTTCGCCTTACCCTTTCTGTTGCAAGGTGCAATACGCTCAGAGATGACGAACTCCGGTGGCGATTGCACTTAGCCGACAGAATAGTCAAAGTCATCGCATTGGATGTGATTTACTAAGCTGGCATAATCGTTGCTATTGCAATACGGAGTGGTTGTTTTCTTTTGTAACTATTCAGCAGCACCTATCTGCACGCGATCAGCCCGAGAAACATAGGCATACTATAGTTTCCCAGGCTGCTTGCGCACATATGAAGCACTGCTAAACAGTTACAGTTCACGGTATACTGATTTTTGGTTCATTGCTGAATTACGTTTTCTTTACTAACTGCAGAGGACAGTGACCGGCATGGTGACACCGCTGCTGTTCGAGGGAAAACGTTGAGATTTATATAAACTGAAAAAGGATGGAAAGTCATGGATCTTCCAGTGATTTTGGTGATGATCGTTTTAGTTATGGCTATTTTACTGTTCATATTTGAATGGGTAAGAGTCGATGTTGTAGGCATAATAATGATGGTCTGCCTGCCGCTTTTAGGGCTTGTCACACCGAAGGAAGCCATCAGTGGGCTGTCTTCTAATGCCGTGGTCTCAATAATTGCGGTGATCATCATCGGAGCAGGGCTCGATAAGACCGGAGCCATGAATGTGCTGGCCAGAATTCTCCTCCGTTTCGCGGGGAAAAGCGAAAGCCGGATCATGCTTTTGATTTCCGGTACGGTTTCATTTATTTCCAGCTTTATGCAGAATATCGGTGCAGCAGCACTTTTTATGCCTGCGACAAAACGAATATGCCGGCAAACCAATATTCCGGTATCTCGTATCCTTATGCCGATGGGGTTTCTTGCAATTATCGGGGGCTGTCTCACTCTCATAGGCTCAAGCCCGCTCATACTGCTCAACGATGTTATGAGGATTTCCAATCCCGATGCGGCTCCATTTGGATTATTTGCCGTTACTCCCGTCGGTTTGGCTCTGGTGCTTGCCGGACTTGTTTATTTTCTCCTGTTGGGCCGACTGGTCCTTCCTTCCGGGCAGGGCGAGGAGGCAAGCGGCCCAATGTCTTCCAGTCTCATGCGGACATATCAGGATATAGGCTCGCTGGCAGAAATAAACGTCCCTGAGTCTATGAAGAAAACCAACACGCTCGCTGAATTGGAGATTCGCCCGCACTTTTTCGTGACAGTTGTCGGCATAGCAAAAGCAGGCGGAGGCACCAACTTTACCCCTATGCCCGATGATACCATTGGACCTGGTGATGTCCTTGCGGTAAACGGCGCCCCGGATATGATCAGAAAACTTGCCGGCGCTAATGGCTGGGAGATTAAGGAAGATCTTGAAATATTTGCTGAACATCTCTCACCCAATAATGCCGGAATAATGGAAGTGATTATTTCGCCAAGATCGGATTTGACTCAGAGAACCCTGCGATCTTCTGAATTCAGGCGCAAATACGGTGTTAACCCGCTGGCACTTTTTCGAGGAAATAAAACCTATGTTGCCGGCATCTCCACGCTCATACTGGAGACTGGGGACGCGCTTCTTCTGCAGGGGAGATGGGAAAAATTTCACTTCCTCAAGCAACAGCATGACCTGATTTTTACAGAGGATGTGCAGGGCGAGATCCTCAGGACGGAAAAAATCAAATTTGCAGTCGGCAGCCTGCTTCTTTCGCTGACCCTTATTCTTGTTTTCCATGTCCAGCTCTCCATAGCCCTGTTAACCGGGGCGTTGGGTATGGTGCTCACCAGGGTGCTTTCCATTGACGAGGCATATCAATCTGTAGACTGGATGACGGTTTTTCTCCTTGGCGGTTTGATTCCGCTCGGCATAGCTTTTGAGAAAACCGGGGCAGCAAAATTAATTGCCGAGTCCATCATGTCCATGATGGGGAGCGTCAGTCCGCTGATCCTGCTGACAGTTGTCGGTCTGCTGACATCCTTTTTTACGCTGGTGGTGTCTAACGTTGGCGCCACGGTACTCATGGTCCCTTTGGCCATGAACATGGCCGGCACTGCCGGGGCGGATCCACGAATAGCAGCTCTGGTTGTGGCGGTGGCCTGCTCGAATACTTTCATACTTCCAACTCACCAGGTAAACGCTCTTGTCATGCGGCCTGGCGGATACCGGACAATTGATTATTTCAAGGCAGGAACAGGCATGACCGTCCTCTATCTCATCGTCATGATGGCAGCGGTGTATGTGTTTTATGGTGTTTCTGGATAAAAGCGGCAGCTGTTCCTGAATAACAGAAAAAAATCATTCTCCATATGGTGTCTGCAAAAAGATGAAAGGCGATGCGACCGGATGATGAGGATGAGAAGCGTATAATTGAGGAATATATCATGATTTTCTGGAAACGATCCATTAAACCGAAAAAGCCGGAGGAGCCAGTACCAATGAGTCCGCCGGGAACTGAGGACCTTGGGCAGCTAAGTGTACTCCGGCAAAAGGTACTAAAAACTGATTTGCCGGAATATGTAGCCAACCAGGCTGAGAGTGAGCTGAGAAAACTGGAAAAAATTGACACCATTTCTGCTGAATACAATATCGGGCTGAATTACATCCAGCTATTGACTACCCTGCCATGGTTCACACTTTCAACAGATAATCTCGATATTGAACGGGCAGAAGCAATTTTTGCTCAGCAACATTTTGGCCTGGATGAAATAAAAAATAGAATTCTCGACTTCCTCGCCGCCAAGACACTTCGCAGCCTTGCCAAACCAAGAATGCTGATCGTCGACGATGAAATCGTCGCACTAACCAATATTAGCTACTTTTTCGAAAAACAGGGAATGTCGGTTGAAGTGGCGAATAATGGTCGGGAGGCACTCAATATCATTTCAGCTCAGAAATCTTTTGATATTATCCTCACCGACTTAAAGATGGACCAAATGGATGGTCTGGAGCTGTTGGATCATCTCAAAACCAGAGCTCCCGATACCAGTGTCATCATGATTACTGGTTATGCGACGGTTCCCAGTGCTGTTGATGCGATCCATCGGGGAGCAACCCATTATCTCGCCAAACCGGTGGATCTCAATGAATTGAAAACCATGGTAAACAATATCCTCCAGCAGGGCAGAAGGCTGGACCTTGCTCATGGACCTGTTCTCTGTTTTACCGGTCCGCCTGGTACCGGCAAGACCTCCATCGGTCGGAATATCGCCACGGTGCTTGGTAGAAAATTTGTCAGGATTTCCATGGGAGGGCTGAAAGATGAAGCGGAACTGCGCGGTCATCGTCGAACATATATGGGAGCTATGCCGGGTCGTATCGTTTCCGAAATCAAACGATGCGGAACCATGAATCCCTGCATCATGCTGGATGAAGTAGATAAGATCGGCCAGGATTTTCGAGGAGACCCGGCGTCGGTACTTCTTGAGGTGTTGGATCCGGAACAGAATTCCGGTTTTATTGATCACTACCTGGAAATCCCATTTGATCTGTCCAAGGTTATTTTTATCACCACCGCAAACGAACCGGAAATGCTCCCCCAACCATTATTGGACCGTATGGAGATAGTCGAGTTTTCGGGGTATTCAGTGAGTGAGAAAAAAAGCATAGCGAAGCATCATCTCATTCCTGAGCAACTCAGTGAAAATGGACTAGTGGATGTTGACCCGCAATTTGCGGAGGGTGTTCTCGATACTGTCATTACTAATTATACGCAGGAAGCAGGAGTCCGCGGCCTGAACAGGGAACTAGGCAAGATTTGCCGGAAATTGGCAAGGGTTGCTCTTCAGCAGAATGGTAAATCGAAATTAGAACCGATGACCATTGCCAAACAGGATATTGTCGGTATGCTGGGACCACCACGATTCAGAAAAGATGCGGCTGAAGGTGCGGCTACGGTTGGTGTGGTGACGGCGGTGGTGTGGACAAAGTACGGGGGCGAAATCATGTTTGTCGAAACCAGAATGATGCCCGGCTCATCTCAGTTAATTCTTACCGGGTTGATGGGTGAAGTTCTTCAGGAATCAGCCCAGACTGCGCTGAGTTATATCAGGAGTAATACCGAAAAACTTCATATAGAGAGTACTTTTTTTGGAAAAATTGATCTTCATATTCATCTCCCTGCGGGTGCTGTCTCGAAAGATGGTCCATCGGCAGGATCGGCAATCTGTCTTGCCCTCATTTCCATTCTAACCGGCAGGCTGGCGCGAAAAACCGTCGCTATTACCGGAGAACTCTCACTCACCGGACAAATACTTCCTGTCGGCGGTATCAGAGAGAAACTTCTTGCTGCCGCTCGTGCAGGGGTGACGACACTCCTCGTTCCGGAAAAGAACAAGGAAGATGTGGAATTCCTGCCGGAGGAAATCCAGCGACAGGTCAAGATTGTGCCTATCGATCAGATAGATGAAGCCGTTGAGTATGTACTTCATCCTGCCAGTGACCATCTGACATCCTTTTGATCACCACTTACATTACATATAGGTTTCACAATGCAATAGAGGGCAACGCGCGTGTTGCGTATTGCATAACATCTGTAAAATACCTTAAGGCAATGTTTTATTTGCTAAAATATATTGTTGCTGGTGGTGTTGAGATGAGTAGGGCTCGATATCGTTGCAATATGTAATAATTTCCTTTCTATAATCCAATAAATCAGTCCCAATGGTCTACCTCATCCTTACGATATTCTTTTAATATACTGTAATTTATACAAAAACACAGAATGGTACGGACTGTGCAATACCTACGGCAAAGAATGATTGTAAATCTTAAAGGAGGATTGCCATGGATATCAAAAAGCTGTTTTATTTCGGTAGAAAAAAACATGCACAACAATTTCAGCTCGCCAAGCTCAACAAACAGAAACCTGTGGCCGTGGGTGAAATGGCGGCAGGCAACCTGACTGCTGCCGCCAACGATATTGCGCGTATGCTGGAACAGCAGAATATGGCAACAAAAATTCTTGCTGTCCAGAATGGCGAGCATTCCACTGCACTTGTTAATTATGTAATAAAAATGGCGCAGAAACTCGATTGTGAAATCGTCGCTCTTGACGTATCGGAAGAACCCTTACGTCACTCTGGAGCACGCAGGGAGCGCGAAATCAACCGTTTTAGTCAACGCGCACGGCAAAATGCTGAAACGATGTACTTAAAAGCTGAAACGATGGGAGTCAAGTGTAGCCATATAATCCGGGTAGGAAACCAGGAGGAAACTATCAAGGCTCTGAGCCAGAACGATAAGAGTATCCGCTATGTGCTGATCAAGCCTGCTCAGGAACAGGTGTCCGTTAACAAGCAACAGGCGCGTGTGCCGGTGGTTGATCTTAATTGTTCAAGTCTATGAAAAAAGATTCGGGTAAAGCTATGGCAGAACATGGCTCTTCAAAAAGTGAAAAATATCATGCTCACCGTTTCGGATAAATCTAATTGCCCTTTTTTGTTCACATTAATTTATCTGATTACTAATGAAACTAAGCTAGTTGCATGCTGTCTGCCTTGGAGATTTACAAAAGGCCAATTTTTACTGTCAATTAGAATAATTTAAGCCTTCACTGCAGCGTTGCGGGAAAAATAGCTTTTTGTATCTTTATGGATTTCTTGAGGGTGGGATAGAGTCGGGACAGAAGTGGAACATCTTGGTTTTTGCTCTATTTTGTGTTTCGGAGATCTATGGAAAGGTAAAAATCAAATGGCTGGGGGACAGGGATTCGAACCCCGATAAGCGGAGTCAGAGTCCGCTGTCTTGCCGTTAGACCATCCCCCAGCAAGTTATGAGATGAGGACAATTATATAGAAAAAATCTTTCATGCTGTCAAGAAAAAACAGGTTGAATATTTACCCTCTGGAAATGACCGCGCCGGCATAGCCGACCACCTGGTCAGTATCTCCGGAAACTTCGCCTGAATCGATATAGCGTATAACTTCCGCTTTGTTTGCACCCAGTCGCAGGGCGGCCAGCAGGACAACGGTGACGGGAATAACGCCGCACATGGATATCCTGTTACCACGTACGGTTTGAAAAAGTCCTTTAGGATTGAGCGCTGTTAACTGTTCGAGTGCAAGGGTGTCCTTTTTAACTGTATTTTCCCTGGATTCAAAATGGCTCATGTCGCTTGAGGCCAGCATCAGAACTGGTTTTCCATACTGGGAAATTGTATCGGCAAGTGAATTGGCCAGGTTTTCACACTCCAGGTAGGAAAGCTGGGAAAGAGCCAGGGGAACGATGGACAGATTGTCCTGCAGTACCTGGAGAAATGGAACCTGTACTTCCAGTGAATGTTCATATTGATGGGCGCTTTCATCAGCGGTTACTTCTGGATTAGCCTGAAGAAGCTGCTCCGAAAAATCACGGTTCACCGGAACCTTGCCTGTCGGCATATCCCAATCTTGCGTGGAAAGGGCAATGGAAGCGCCTCTGCCCTGATGGTTTGGTCCTAATACTACAACTGTTTCGGGAATGGTGATACTTTTCAGGGTTTGGGCGCAGACTGTACCTGAATAGACATACCCGGCATGTGGGGAGACGACGGCGATACAGTTTTCTATTTTGGGTGGATTGTAATTCTCCAGCAGTTCCGTGACGGTATCCTTGAGCACATCCTGTTCGCCAGGATAGAAGCGGCCGGCAACAGCGGGTGATCGACTCATATATGCCCTCCTTAGAATAATAACTTGTTCCGCCGGAGTGAAGAAATCTTAACGAAATTTTTTATCGCTGCACGAACTCCGGTGGTGGGTTGCTAATGGATTCCGGCTCCTTCACCTGGTCGCCGAATAGAGACCGGAATGTCGATAGTAGATTCCGGATCGGGGTCCGGAATGACGGCAGTAGTATACTTCTGATTTTCCGATCAAGTCCGGGATGACCTGGTAGATTCCGGATCCGTCATCCCCGACGCTGATCCGGGAGATCGGAATGACTGTAGTGGTTCACTTCTGATATTCCCAATCAGGTCCGGAATGACTGTAGGTGATTCCGATATCTATTGTATGGCTGTGTTTCTGATATGCCTCGGAGTCTCGCAAGGTCGCTTGCCTGATCTGAGAATAAAATATTCCCCGGACAACCTCCCATGTGAAATTTCAGCTGGTCAGGAAGAACGTTTTATCGTCCAGGCCGTGCCGTCCGCGCTGTCCTTGAGTTCAATATTCTTGCAGAGCAGCAGATCGCGGATCTCATCGCTTCTCTTCCAGTCTTTGGCGGTTCTGGCGGCAAATCTTTCTTCAATCAACTTGTTTATAGTATTTTCATCAATGTCCAGATCGGCAAGCATTTTTGCCCTTTTTGTTGCCAGATAAGATGCGGCATCTTCGCGGAGCAGGCCCATAATTCCGGCCAGTTTTTTGAAAGTTGCGACAGTTTCGCGTAATAGTGAGATATCCTGGGCGGAGGGGGGAGAAGGAAGCATTCTTCGAATCTTGTTGAGCAGCTTGACCGTATCGAACAGCACTCCCTGTGCCTGAGCGGTATTAAAGTCGTTATCCATGGCCTGGCAAAATCTCTTTTCCAGACCGGCAAGCTTGGCCTTGTCTTTTGCGGATATCACCTCAGCAGCATCGGTTGTACCATCCTCAAGATCCTCGATGGCGGCGATGCATTCATAGAGCCTGTCGAGACCGGTGATAGCATCCTGCATGGCATTTTCAGAGAAATCGAGCGGGTTTCTATAGTGGGTGGAAAAAACGAAGAAACGTAGTTCTTCCCGATTGTATTTGGCGGTAATGTCGCGAATGGTGAGAAAATTACCCAGCGATTTCGACATCTTCTCGTCCTTGATGGTGACGAAGCCATGGTGGATCCAGGTGGTGACAAAGGGTTTTTCGTTGGCCCCTTCGCTTTGGGCCAGTTCATTTTCATGATGTGGAAAGATGAGGTCCTGACCGCCGCCATGTATATCAAAAGTCTCTCCGAGATATTTCTTGCTCATGGCTGAACATTCGATATGCCACCCCGGCCGTCCCGGTCCCCACGGACTGTCCCACTGCGGTTCTCCGGGTTTTGAGCCTTTCCAGAGAACAAAATCCATGGGGTTGGTTTTTTGTTCGTTAACGGAGATGCGTGCCCCGGCCTGCATGTCTTCGAGCCTTCTTCCGGAAAGTTTGCCGTATTCATCAAAGCTGGAAACCGAGTAATAGACATCATTGCCGGACTGGTAGGCCATGTTTTTTTCGATCAGCTCGGAGATGAACTTCACCATCTCCTCTATGTTTTCAGTAGCCTTCGGTTCAAGGGTGGGCCGGGCGATCCCCAGGTTGTCCATATCGACATAGAACTCATCAATAAAGCGGTTGGCCAATTCCTCCGGTGTGGTGTTCTGCTCCGCCGCCCGGTTGATGATTTTATCATCTATATCTGTAAAATTACGAATATACGTTACCGCATATCCTTTGTATTTGAAGTATGCCACGATCATGTCGAAAACAAGGGCTGAGCGGGCATGGCCTATGTGGCAATAGTCATAGGACGTTATTCCACAGACATAGATTTTTACATGGCCAGGCTCCAGCGGGGAAAATACTTCTTTTTTCCGGGTCAGGGTATTGTAAATTGTAATAGACATGGTGTAGATACTATCCCCTTGTGGGAAATTTTTTTCGTGGTTGTATGTATACTAGAGTGGAATGCACATGCGAATTTCGTCAATTCTTGAATCAACGAACTGAAAACGTAACATTTTCCCATTGAAGTTGACAACATAATTATAATCGGAGAAAAGACAAGAATGAGCGGCCCCCATGCCGGAGAACGATCCTGGCGGCAAATATTGAAAACATGGATCCATCCCCGGGTACTAACCATGTTGTTTCTCGGTTTTTCGGCAGGAATTCCGATTTTGCTTATTTTCAGTACGCTTTCCGTATGGCTGCGCGAAGCCGGGGTAGCCCGTTCTGCCGTAACCTTCTTCAGCTGGGCGGCTCTTGGCTATTCCTTTAAATTCGTCTGGGCGCCTCTTATCGACAAAATGCCTTTTCCACTGCTGACCCGACTGCTTGGCAGAAGAAGGTCATGGATGCTTGTCTCGCAATTCGCCATAGTAACGGCGATTGTCTGTATGGCCAGTATCGATCCGGCAGCAGGCGAAGAAGCCCTTACCATTATGGCAATGGCAGCAGTCCTGCTCGGTTTTTCCTCGGCCACTCAGGATATCGTCATAGACGCCTACCGCATAGAATGCATTGATGCAACGTATCAGGCGCTGCTCTCCTCCACATATATAGCAGGCTATCGTATCGGTATGGTTGTTGCCGGAGCGGGTTCACTTTTTCTGGCCTCCTATCTGGGGACGACCACGGAGGTTTATTTATATTCAGCCTGGAAGAACACCTATTATTTTGCCGCGGCGACCATGTTGGTCGGAATCTTTACCACCCTGATAATCTCCGAACCGGATAGTAACCTGGATCCTTCCGTCTATAAATATTCGTCCCGGCAATACTTCAGACTCTTTCTTGTTTTTCTGGCGGCATGTTTGGTCTTTTCCCTTACCTTTTTTCTTACAGGGACAACGGCGGAGCACGTCCAATCATTCCTGTCCTCACTTCTCTGGAATGACACCACCTTCACGGGATTTCTGGTCGAAGCCTGCAGATTGGCCGTAGCAATACTGGCAGCCGCAGGTTCTGTGGCGCTTCTGGTAAAAGCAGGGGCTCTGGAGCGGGAAATGGTTGTGGAAACCTACATCGATCCGATACAGGAGTTTTTGGGTCGATACGGACTGAAAACGGCCATTCTTATCCTCTCTCTTATCGGTTTCTATCGCGTTTCGGATATTGTTCTGGGAGTCGTTTCCAATGTATTTTATGTCGATATGGGGTTCAGCAAAAACGTGATTGCCGGAATAACCAAACTGTATGGAGTGGGGATGACCATCCTTGGCGGGTTCCTCGGGGGCATGCTCACCTTGCGCTACGGTATCTATTCCATTCTGTTCCTCGGTGCGCTGCTGTCGGCAATCACAAATCTGCTCTTCATGGTCCTTGCTTCTGCAGGTCCCGATGTGGCCATGCTCACCGTGGTCATTGCCATTGACAATCTCAGCGCCGGCCTGGCGGCCACAGCTTTTGTGGCTTTTCTCTCCAGTCTGACCAATATCTCGTTTACCGCGGTTCAGTATGCACTTTTTTCCTCGCTTATGACGCTGTTTCCCAAACTGTTTGGGGGATATTCCGGCAGCCTGGTCGACACCTTCGGCTACGATAACTTTTTTCTGCTGACTACGTTGATGGGAATACCGGTGCTGGTTCTGATCTGGTTTATCAGGAAAAAATCAGTAATTGCTTTGAAGGAAGGAAGTGATACAGGGTAGAGGGCTACATCTTATTCAAGTAAGATCCAACCGATTTGAGAGGTCGGCAGGCAATGCTGTAAGCCTGTAAAAACTGAGCCCTGCAGTATATCTCATGATCTCCAGGTGATAATTGCACCATTTAACTTTTGCAAGACCATGCCTTGGCGGCGAGATTCCCGATTTTTCATAGGAAAAACGGATGATGCAGTCATGAAAAAGTGGTCCCCGGGTTCGAATCTGCATACCGCCGACGCTAAGATTTATAGTCTTGGCTATTCCCGCCGTCTGTCGAATCAAGCATCCTGCTTCATTGATAAAATTCAGGTTAAGAGGATGTTCGGAGGTAGTACGGGGATGGTTGCGCCGGTTGATGGGTACAGCTTCCGTCTCCACCTGCAGCGAGAGCAGCTCTTCCTTATACTGGCTACAATTCCTGTGGTTTTCCGATGTACAATAGTTTGAAATCTGATCATAAAGAGGAACAAACAGCCCCTTTCGGCTGATGGAGCATTTTCTCGATGATTCAGACCAAAATGGACATCGATGTAGAGAAAGGTTTTGTTTCGTCATGATAACGGAGGCTTCTGATGTCGTTAACTGTCCGCCTGGAGTTGAGGTTTACCTCCCTTAGGACGTATGCGGGGAAAGGATACCTGATTCGTCATCCCGGACACTGATCCCGGACCGGCATGAAGAATATGAGGGTTCAAGAACTTTACAGTGCATCGAAATCGCTTGTCCGGTTCTTCATTGAACGGAATGGATAGTGTGAACGGCTTACGAATGACCTTGCAAAATATATTCCTGAAAAAGAGGTTAACGATACTTTCTTGAGGTTATTGCAAATCGCTTGAGTTTATCGTAAAAAGCAGTTTTACCGATTCTTAAATCCTTTGCCGCCTTAGCGACATTGCCATGATATTTTTTCAGAGTATCGGTGATGATTTCTTTTTCTACTTCTGTAAGCATATTTTTTAGCGGCATATTGGAATATTTTTGGCCGATGGGGAGGTGGTCTTCCTGTGGATGTCCGCCGGGGGGAACATCAAAAAATATTTCCTGTTCGGTTATGATATTGCTTTTCGACATTAAAACAGCACGTTGAATAACATTTTCCAATTCGCGAATATTGCCCGGCCAATCATGACGGCAGAGTTTATCGATAATAGGCCGCGGGACGAAATTCACATCTTTTTTAAAGGCAAGACGATATCTGCGGATAAAATGAGAGACCAGATCCTCGATGTCCTCCTTTCTTTCCCGCAATGGAGGGATCGAAATATTTATTATGTTGAGACGGTAGAAGAGGTCGAGACGAAAGCTGCCGTCCTGGACGGCCAGGGCCAGATCCCTGTTGGTTGCCGCGATAATTCGCACATCGATATTGATTGGTCGATTTCCGCCTACACGGATAATTTCTCCGTTCTGAAGAACCCTGAGGAGGGCTGCCTGCATTCGCGGTGAGATATCACCGATTTCATCAAGAAAGATCGTGCCGTCATCGACAACTTCAAACTTTCCCTTGGTCTTGGCATGAGCTCCGGTGAATGCGCCTTTTTCATAGCCGAAGAGGTCACTTTCCAGCAGCGAATCATTGATGGCATTGCAGTTGATCTTGAGAAACGGTTTCTTGTTGCGGTTGCTGGTTTCCCGAATGAGGTTGGCGACCAATTCTTTCCCTGTGCCTGATTCGCCGGTGATAAGAATGGTGGCATCCGATTTAGCCACCTGTGTCACCATATCTCGCAGATCTCGCATCGGTCTGCTGGATCCGATCATGGCATTGTCGCCCGAAAGGTTGGCCAGCTGTGATTTCAAGTTGATGAGCTGCTCAGAAAGTTTCTCACGTATCTTTTCGCTTTCTTTGAGCTTTCTGATTTTTTGGGAGAGGATGGCCTCTATATTATTGTGAAAGAGTGAGAGCTCTTCCTCATG
The DNA here is from genome assembly GCA_016278675.1 of Desulfobulbaceae bacterium. Taxonomy (GTDB): domain Bacteria; phylum Desulfobacterota; class Desulfobulbia; order Desulfobulbales; family Desulfocapsaceae; genus Desulfopila_A. Next base: position 63,404 of record JADQBJ010000029.1, read on the forward strand.
CTTGGTCTGCTCTGTGATATCCCGTAATATCAGCCATTGGAGAGTATCTCCATTGTAGCCGTGGAAAGGGGCAAATACATATTCCAGGTGGCAGTCCCTGAACAGGGTGCGATGAATATGTCGAGTTGTACCGGTGGCCGATCTGGAAAGAGAAGAGAGAAATTTGCGAGAAAAATCTGCAGCAGCTTCTGAATCGCCGTTGGGATCGATATCGAAGGCATCAAAAAAGTCTGCTGCGCTTTTATTTACAAATTCGATAGACTTTGTGCCATTGATAATCATCACCGGATCGGTAATGGCGTCGAGCATGCCGCGCTGGTTGTAAATCAGTCTTTCTACTTCGGTCTGGGTTGCAGGAATGTTCATTATAAAAGGAGTTCTCCCGGGCAAATAATTCAGATTTCCGGATAATCCAACGTGCGACTTGGATGAACAATTTTTTTGCCATCAAGAGAGCCTGGCGAATAATTTGTGCCGCATTGTAATTTACCAAAAAGATTTTTGTAGGAATAATATTTCCCTTATGATTCTGGTATTACTGATGAATGAATCAATTAAAGGCTTTTGATGTACTTGAGACACAGCGGGAGATCAGATAAATAATCATTCTTCCCCGATGATTTTCAGTATAGGAGTAAACTGCCTAAATAGCAAAAAAATGAAGAGGGCTTTTTCCAGAAATACGAAAAAAAAGATTTTTCATTATATAAATATTTCCTGTTTACAGGTGTCGCTTAATCAGGACCAGGGGATTTTTGTGAGAAGAGGAGGTGGAAAAAACCGTCTTTGCCTGGTGGCTTTTTTGATAAAAAAAGGTGTAATGGAATACCCATACAATTCATTTTCAGGTATTTAGTTTCCCGTAACTCTATAAGAATACCACGGAAAATTCGGTAGATTCGTCATTCAGGACTCGATCCGGAATCCAGAGAGATCAAAAAAGATGGATTCCGGATCGAGCCCGGAATGACGGTACAGGAGAGCTTTGCCTTATAGGCAAGCGTGCGGCATGAATCTTCTTTGATTCATCCTAAAGAGCAAAGTATTAAAGGAATAGCTTAAACCTTTTCATGCCAGTGAAAAGGCGGCTTCTTCATCTTATTGCGGGTCCAGTTGAGGCTTTTTTGGATTGTCGATTTGGATATAAGAGAGAGTATCATGTTGCGCTTTCCTTTGAAACTCATGCACAATATACCGATGAGAATGGTTAAAAGACCCTGGCCCGGCAGGAAGAGCATCAGAATACCCGCTGCAACCAGTACAATCCCGGCTATATTTCTCAGCACCAGCAGGACAACATGGAGCCGTTTACCCTCATAATGAGGGTGGGTCTGGTATTTCAGAAAATATTCACGGGGAAGCCTGGCTATAAAAAAAGGGATAAAAAAAAGGCTTAGACTGAAGGTGGAGATCGACAGGATCGTCAAAAATTCAAGGTAAGGCATTAGATAATCTATAATCTGCTGTTTCATTATTTAAGTAATGGATCTAACGCAACGAATCCCCGCAGTTGGAGGAGTTATGGTTGCAGAAGAATGTCCTGGAGCCGTCTTTTGGGGACATGGTGGGTTTGATTGCCGTCTCTCCAATATTTGATATTGTAATCACTGCATTCTTCAATCACCACCTTTTCGGCGGGTACGCCCAGGGCGATAACAAGCTGGAGTTCCAGATGCTCTGGTTGAGGGAACTCTGCTGCCAGCTTTTTGGAGAAGGCGAGGATGCGACATCCGCCCAAACCGGCCTCCGTTGCTCCCAGCAGCATGTTTTGAGAGGCAATGCCCAGATCGAAATGGGCTTCCTGCAATGAGCCCTTCAACCATTCTCTGTTGAGGTAGCAGAGAATATAGGCGGTGGGTCGCTGTCCCTCCTCCGGTCCTTTCCAGTCGGTCAGATAGCCTGCCCAGCCAAGGTGTGGGAAGACGGAGGCGCACTCACCTGCATCTGTGACAATACGGTACTGCCAAGGTTGACAGTTCCTGGCAGAACCGCCGAGTCGGCCCAGTTCGATCAGTTTTTCCACTGTTGAGGCATCGATAACCGCTGTTGCATCAAATTTACGGAAGGTCCTGGTTTTTTCAATAATGTTCTTCATGATCAAGTCTCCGTTGGATTTTAAGGTTCAGTCCATACCAGTTTACCAGTGAACTCAGCAGGGCTCATGCTGCGAGGTTTGAAGCGTATTGCAGGAGTCCGTTCTACCACCAAAAAACCTGAACTTCGGTTGAGTTTGGTTAGTAATAAATACGATAATATCGTGAAAAGTTCAACGAAGCTCTTGGGCGGCTAAAAAAAAGACGAGGTCGATCCTTTTAGAGGCCATCAATTACCAATATGAGACAAGGAAATGTCTACAGATGGTACTTCCGCCGTATCGGACAGGGTGACATTATCGCTGATATCGATATTTTCAGGAGAAACATCCTGGTACTCTAAAAGAAAATCGCGTACTTCCCGGATTCGGTCCCGGCCAAGCTGCTTGAGCATCTCGTCGGTAATCACAATTGGCTGTACCGAAACGGGAGTAAATTCCTGCAAATCTTCTTCGCTGATATCTTCAACAATTATTCCATCCTGCGTCGGCGCCGCCGAGGATCCGGAGTCCTGGCGATCCTGCCACTCCTGCAGGAGCCTGGCGTTTTCCAGATTGACTCTCTCCTTCTCAGCCTGCTCCAACCGTTGGCGCAGACCACTGGTATCGGAAATCCGATCAACCGTGGCCGAGAGCACCAGCCGAAGCTGGGGCGTGTCGCCCAGCAGCATGCCGTAGAGAGAAAGATTACTGAGCCCCTCTTTACTGAGCTGCGTTTCTCCGGGTGTAAATGAAATCTTCGGGTTTTCCTGTAAGATGTCGTATGGTTCTTTAAGCAACAGGTAAGGTGAGACGCTGGCTTTGATAAACAATCTCTGAAAATGACTTACCACCTGTCTGAAAAGAGGTTTGGAAGTATCTCCCAAGGGCACGGTTTCAGAGAGACGATCCTTGCCGTCGCTTAACAGGGCCAAGGCCAGGGCCGTGGAGGACTGCTGGTTTTCGGCGGCAAGAGAGGATATATCAAGTCTTACCTGCGAATTTTCCGAGGTATCGTTTTTGTAGAACATATTCAGGGTGCTGTTTGTCATCTCCAATTCGAAAGCTGTCTCAAGTTGTTGGTGGAGCGTCTGCAGCGGAAAATCCTCTAGTTCGACCAGGCTTTTTTCAACCGGCGGCTCAGAGGAGGGGAGGAGCGTGCCCTGCGCTGAAAAAGGAGCTCCGGCGATTGTGCCAGTCACACCATACTCAATCGGATCCAGCGACTCAGAAAGGTGCAGGTTGTCGACATACCCTCCAATAGCGGCAACCTTTGTCTGCCATGGCGGAGACAGCCTCTCATCCAGATAATCAATGGCACCATCCTGTATGATGACCCGGGCGATGTTCAACCTTGAGAAAGAAACCTCGCTTTGCTCCTGCTCATCGGCAAGAAGTGAATTGATAGTCTTCCGAAGTACGGAATAGTAATGCTCTCCACTATCGGTGTAGCTGATACGCGGAGATTCCAGCGTCAGTTTGGCGACTTCCAGATGCCGCGGTGAGTCGGTATAGCTGAAGCCGCTGAGAATAGCATCCTGCCAGCTCATGAGATCCATACCGTTCTCTGAGAGCAGGCGTCCCCGGGCAAAACGGATATCGCCGGAAAAGCTCTTTTCCGGATAATGATAGAGAACTTCGCCGCTTACTGTTGCCTCAACGTTTTTGTTCAATGGTGTTTCAGTGAAATGCTGCAGGGTATCCGCGGCAACATCCACGAACTTCAGGTCAATTTTTGATCGTGTCGGGGAGACCGCCATTACTCCCTGAGCGGAAATTTCACTCTGATCAGGAAAGTGTGCCGTGAAAGAGATATTTTCCCGCTTTGCCTCATTATTACTCAGGGAGGAGATGTTGAGTTCGAAATCATGTATGAAATCGGTCTCACCTTCTTCAGCCAAAAGATCGACTTTGCCGGAGACCTGCAGGTTTTCAATAAGAATATTGCCGGATTCTTTCTCTGGAAAAGGTGGCAGAGTCGCGAGAAAATTCGGCGTCATTCCTATTTTCGCTTGCGGCAGAGCAAGCCCTTCGATATGGAAGTCTTCTCCCTGTCTGGATATGGTGGAAATGGAAGCACTTTCCGAGAAGAACCTGAGGTCGCTGTCCTCGACGGCAAAATTTGTGAAAAGCAGTTTTTCAGCACGGTAATCGGAGAGATTGATATCTGCGGAAACCTTAGCAAAGGCAGCCTTCTCAAAGCTGTATTCGCGTCCGCTTTCTTTTTCAGTAAAGAGGCCGTCGTAAATTTCGAGCGTGCCTTCATAACTCTGAGTATCAATATCAAATTTGCCGGTCCCATTCAGTAATGTCCGGGCAGCCACGGAATATGACGATGCTGCACGGTCCGGCAGCACGGCAGCGGGCAGGTTAGTGAAGGCTACTTCGACCGTGCCGCTCAGGGGCGTGGTGGTAATTTTCCCCTTGGCGCTGATTTCCCCGTTATTTTCCGCGGATCCGCTGAATACGAAATTTTCCTTTTTCGCAGCGGCTTCAAAATCGGCGGCCTGCAGGTGTACATTTTTCAGCTGTACGGGTTTTTCCGTATCTTTTTCGGGAAGTATAGTAAGTGAACCTTTCAGGTCAATGCCCTGGATGGAGCCTTTCTCACTGTCTATATAGTCCTGCATCAGTGCGGGCAGTTTACTGCGAGACAAAGTAACGGTGCTGTCGTTGAAAAACAGATTACCCAGTGAGATAGCCTCCCCGGTTATAGATACCGGTGTCGCTCTTCCTGTGGGGCTCTGCAGCCAGGCCTTGCCGTCTTCGGCTAGCCTGATCGAAGAAAAGAGCAGGGTGCCCTTATCGAAATCGAAGGAGACTGGTGTTGATTCACTGCGCCGCAGGGAGAATCTGCCCCGGATATCGGCCGAGCCTGTAGCGGAAGTTGCCGTAGCTCCTGTTATTCCGGATTTTCGGGCAATAACCTTCACCACTTCAGCCAGCGGCAGATTGTTAATCTCCAGGGAGCCGACCGGGGTGGTATTGTCAAATTTACCCCGCCAGGAATAGTGTGCCGGATCATTCCCGGACTCGGCGCTGACCCGGAACGTGCCTTGCGAAGCCTTGCCCTTCAGGGCGGCAGCATTGGCAAAATTGCGTATGCTCAACTGAACGTGGCTGAACTCGCGATCCTCCCCGGAAGTTTCGATGACTATCGTGCCATTGTCGGCAATGAGTAGAGCCGAGGTGATTGCCGGAAGCTCAAGTGGAAAACTGCTGGAAGCATTTTTATCGTAATCCTTAAGAAACAAAGAATCGACGGTGGTTGCGCTGAAGCCTTTCTCGACTTTCAGTGTCGGATCTCTCAACAGTAGATGGGTGATGTCAATCTCACTGTTCAGCGGATTGAGAGAACCCAGCAAATTAAAGCCCGGAACCGCCAGGGAAAGCATGCGGTCATGGCTGCGAAATAGCGCTTCCCGTACCTGGAATTGGTAATTGAGTGTCAGTTGGCCACCTTCTTTCTCCTGAGCCTGGAAGGATATCTGTATCTTGCCATCGGCGGTGCCTTTTTCTATTACCAGCGGCAGCGGAACCGGAAAATAATTGGCATATAACTGCAGGTCGATGGCCTGCAGCGTCCCGGAAAGCCTGGTTATATCTTTTGCCCCGCCCCGGGAAGCCTGTTCTGTTTCGCTGACCAGTTCAACCGGACTGCCGTTGATGACCGCTGAAAAGCGTGGTTGAATATAGTTGCCGATATCAATTGAAAAATTGGAAAGAGTCGGCAGGTTGATCTTTAAGTCCTCGATATAGTGAACCTTTTCTGTGCTGGTGTCGTTGAAGACGATACTGCTGTTATTGATGGATATATTGTTCAGGGAGTAGAGGAAGGGCAGTTCGGCGAAATCCAACATATCAAGGGCTTCACCGCCGCTTTTTTTAAAGAACCGGGAGATGTTGTAGGTATTGTCGGGATATCGGTAAACTGTAAATGCCGCCCCATTGATAATCAGGGCATCGGAGACGATGCTTCTTCTCAGCAGCTGGATGAATTCAAGATCTACATGGAGTTTTCTGATAGTCAGAAAATCTTCGCTTGAGCCGTCTTCTTCCAGGGAGTTGTTGATGTGTATGCCTTCGGCAGTGATCGAGCAGTCCAGGGGGTTGAACCCGGCAGTATCCACACTCAGGCTGAGGCCTGTGTTCCGCTGAAAGATCTCGGGGAACTTGTCTTTGATGAGATATGGCACCAGGACGGAACTCAGGCCATAGTACCCGGCAAAAAGCAGAAGCAGAACCAGGGGGAGGATCCAAAACAGCCTTTTGCCTGGTTTCCGCGGTGAGGGGGGCTGATCCCGTGGATCTGCTTTTTTGTGCTGTTTTTCAGCAGGTTTTTTTATATCGCTGGATATGGGGATATTGCCGTATAGATCTGCCATTGATTTAAATGGGGATGTCTGCTCCGTTGTGCAACTTTATTTCTTCTACAGGGACCTGATTTTTTCCATACCGAATATACGCTTTTTGCAGATTCCTGCACTAATTAGTTTCAATTCCCAATCACTGCTGACAACGAATAGCCGGAAGGACGAGTCAGGAAAAGACGTTACTCTGCCCCGCAATGAGGCAGAAAATCAATACCCGGGCGAAATGTTTATAAATACCCTGAAAAGCACTGATATTTTATATTTTACCTTGCTAAAGTGTGTTAAACATATGTAGAATGACTGCAAGGATAAGGAAGAGCCTTTCTTTTACTCATTTCTAAGGAATCAATCAACTCACAAGTCCTGAATTCCTGGTTGGGTACAGTTATAAAATTTCAAGATCACCTGTTTAGATGTTAGAATTTCTGGAACTTTTGCGGTGGCAGGATGCTTTGGATATCCTTGTCGTCGCCTTCATCATTCATCAGATCATTTCCATCATACGGGGTACCCGCTCAGTACAGATGCTTCTCGGCATCATCGTACTTACCATGGTTTACTTCATGGCGAGCGTTCTTGAACTCGCCACCCTGATGTGGTTGCTCAGGACCTTTCTCAGCTCTATCTTCCTTATTATCATCATCGTTTTTCAGCATGACATCAGACGAGCCCTGACGCAGGTCGGCAAATCTCCTTTCCAGAAAACCACCGATACCATGGAGAGAGATATCGATGAGGTTATAGGTGCCGTTTTTTACCTCGCAAAGCGAAGAATCGGAGCACTCATTATCCTCGAGCGCGACACCGGCCTGGGGGATTACGTCGAATCCGGTTTCGACCTCAATGCCAAGCTTACCAAGGAGCTGCTTGTTTCCATCTTCATGCCGGTATCGCCGCTGCACGACGGCGGAGTTATCATCAGTAAAGGGAGAATCAAGACGGCGGGCAGTATTCTGCCCCTGACCCGAAATCCCTATATCAGCAAGCGCTTCGGTACCAGGCACCGGGCGGCAATAGGTTTATCCGAAGAAACAGATGCCATTATTCTGGTAGTTTCAGAGGAAACCCAAAACGTTTCTCTTGTACAGCATGGCGCCCTTACCGCGGTCAATGATGAATTAGCTTTGCGAACCAGCCTGCGGGCAATATTTGTCGGCAAGGAACAGTCCTCGACATGGAAGAACACCTTTTTTAGAGCATGATGTCACAATTCATAAAAAAAATTCAGAACCTCTGGACCAAGGGGTGGGTCCTGAAACTTATCTCCCTCTGCCTGGCGACGATGCTTTGGATTTTTGTCGGCGGCGAGGATATAGTAGAGAAAAACATCATGGTGCCGGTAGAGGTCATCAATCTGCCCAAGGATCTGATCATTTCCAACAAATATAAAAATGAAATCGAGGTAACCGTTCGCGGCCCGCGTTCATTGATACTCGAAATGGGCAAAGATCAGGAGGCCCGCCAGATAGATCTTTCCAAGGCAAATCCGGGTACAAAGGTGGAGAACATCGAGATTGATACCATCCCGATCAGCAGGGGGATCGAAGTGCTGCGGGTGCGGCCCGCCTCGATTATCCTCTCGCTGGACAAACTGATCAAAAAGGAATTGCCCATCAATCCGGTAACCGTCGGCAGTGTCACGCCGGGCTATGTCCTCAAAAACCTGACCATAGATCCCAACTCCATTTCCATTACCGGACCGCAGACCGTGCTTTCCCGGGTCGAAGTGCTGCAGACTACTCCAATTAATATTCACGGGCTCTTCGAGTCGGTGCAGCTGCAGATTCCACTTGAGCTTGATCCCGCTATTGTAGATCTTATCGGTGAAACCTCGGTTACCGCCGATATAACCATTACCTATGATACTATCACAAAAACCATTGAAGATGTACCCGTCAACGTTGTCGTGAAAGGATTTCTGCAGAAGGTCGAGCCAGAAACGGTAACGGTGACGATGAAAATCCCCAGGATGATCATAGACGAGGACACCAAGTTCACTGATCTTTTCTCGGTTACGGCGGTTGAAGACGGGACAGCAGATGAGGTTGGCCAGTTGCGGGTTCAGGTAATCCCCTCAGCCGATCTTACGGTGCCTCTGGAAATCGTTTCCATCAATCCACCGTATGTTACCCGGGTTGCGCCGCCACCTGAGATATCGGATACGCCGTCTGTGCCGGAGGCAGCCGCAGAATCTTCCTCCTCTGGGGCCGGGAGAGAAGTCCGGTGATACAGACACTTGAAATATAGACGTTTACAATATAGAAACTTACAATATAGACACTACATAGGCAGCTGAATAAAATGCAAAAATTATTTGGAACAGACGGCATTCGCGGTGTCGCCAATGTCTTTCCGATGACCACGGAAATCGCCATGCAGGTGGGGCGCGCAATCGCTTTTATCGTCAAGGATGAGTGTAAACGTCACCGGATCGTCATCGGCAAGGACACCAGGTTATCCTGCTATATGCTGGAAAACTCTCTGGCTGCGGGAATTTGCTCCATGGGGGTGGATGTTCTCCTGGTCGGACCCATGCCCACGCCTGGAATAGCGTTTATTACAACCTCGATGCGCGCCGATGCCGGTGTGGTAATCTCGGCTTCACACAATCCTTTTCAGGATAACGGCATAAAGATATTCTCGAATGACGGATTCAAGCTGCCCGATGAAACGGAAGCCCACATCGAGGACCTGATCTTTTCGAACAAGATGGCAGCCTTATGTCCTTTGGCCGACGAGGTGGGCAAGGCCACCAGGATCGATGACGCCAAGGGAAGATATATCGTCTTCCTTAAAAACACCTTTCCCCATAAGTATGAACTGGATGACTTCCATATCGTTCTCGATTGTGCCCACGGCGCCACCTACAATGTCGCGCCTCATGTATTCGAGGAACTTGGCGCTACGGTGACCACCCTGGGAGTCAGCCCCAACGGCATTAATATCAATGACCAGTGCGGCGCCCTCCATCCCGAGCTTATGGCCGAGAAGGTCAAGGAACTCGGCGCCGATATCGGCCTGGCGCTGGACGGCGATGGCGATCGCTTGATCGTCTGTGACGAGAAGGGCAGGATCGTCGACGGCGATCATATCATGGCCATCTGCGCCAAGGATCTGCTTAAACGACGCAAACTGAAGAAAAAGACGCTGGTCTCCACGGTAATGTCCAATATGGGACTCCATATCGCCATGGAGCAGATGGGCGGCACCATGGTGCGCACCGCGGTGGGCGACCGTTATGTGGTCGAACACATGAGAAAGGAAGGTTACTCCTTCGGCGGCGAACAGTCCGGACACCTGGTCTTCCTCGATCACATCACCACCGGCGACGGCATTCTCGCCGCTCTGCAGCTCCTCTCGGTGATGAACAAGACCCAAAAACCGCTCTCGGAACTTGCCACCATCATGGAAAGTTATCCGCAGGTGCTCAAAAACGTCAGAACCGAAACCAAGATCGATATTAACACCATCCCCGGATTTCTTGATACCATAGAAAAACTAGAGAACAAACTCGGCAAAACAGGAAGAATACTGGTACGCCCCTCGGGAACCGAACCGCTGATCAGGGTAATGGTCGAGGGAAGCAACGAAGACCTCATCAACGAAATAGCCGATGAATTATGCGGCCTGATATAAAAATAAAGAGTACTCAGGACTACCACGCCAATTCAGAACCCGGTTTGAAATCAATGTCCCTATCCCCTCAAACCAATGAATCGTCCGGATTCCACAATCAATTCAGAACTGTAGGTTGGTGCTGAGCGCAGCGAAGCCCAACAACCACCCCTGGCAGAATCACCATCACCCCCAAACAACCTCCCAACCAACCACTCACTCCGTCATTCCGGACCCATATCCGGAATCCACGATCCCCATACCTCGATCGACTTACCGGCAATTACTGCCATCTCGGGAATATATGATTTTACCGAATTCAACAATATGCCGCTTTAAATCATCATTAACAATCGTGTCCAAATGGACAACGTCAAAAAAATACGGAATATCGGTTTCTTCCTCCAAGTATGTATGGAAAGCCGTTAAGATTTTACCGTCCACACCTTTCCCTGCTAAGGCAATGTCAATATCAGAACCATGCTTGGCATTCCCTGACACCCGGGATCCGAATAATATTATTTCTTCAATTGCAGGGTATTGTTGTGCAAGGTTGATAATGGCCGACCTTGTATGATCCGGCAAATCAATCTCACCACTATTCATCAGCCTTCACCTTGAGCCACTGCATCAGATTTTCAATTAGGGGAAAATATTCCCCGGTGATAAGAGTATGGGCCTCCCGTGCTAATTTCTCGTCGTAAGTATGGGCCAGCAGATTACGCTTGGCAAGCATCTGTAGCCAGATCTCTCCATTATCAATAATATTATATTGAAAAGCCTGTTTTAAAACCTCTCTTGGAAATGTACATTGCACCCCTTGGCTTTCAAGATAATCCTTCAATGTTTTCCATGATAACTCAAAGGTAAACTCAAAACTTTGTATCACCCCCTGCATTTCAATGTCACTCGGTGCTTTAATGGCAACACCCATCTCCAGCTGTTTAAAAGCCTTATTGAGATTTTGAAATCTTTGCCGCCAGCGAATTTGTTTTAGTTCACTCATGATCGTTTTTGGGTCGAAATAAGAAAGGTATCTATCAAACTTTGGATCTTAGAACATCTTACCTTTAGCATAAGCATAGGGTTTTTCCAACCATATATTCTTCAGCCTTCCCACCAAATTCAACCAAACCTGTAGGTCGACGTTGAGCAAAGCTAAGCCCGACAACTACCATTGAAATAAGCCACCCAAAATGAATCATCGATCTACACCAAAACACACCGCTACCGCAATTCCGGACCCGGATCGGTGTCCGAGATGACGGTTCCGGATTCCACTGTCCAAACATTCAAGCCGCTTGTTCTACGACAACAGTTAAAAACCGAATTACCCTTACCGTCATTCCGGACTCTGATCCGGAATCTATAATTCGCAATAAACATCTAGATTTATTCAAAAAATATGAAATAATTGAGAACGTCAGTTTCAGCTGGCAAGATCTTTTTGGGTTTAGAACTGTCGCAGACTTGTTGGGGTTGGTTCAGCCAAACCGATCTTTTCTCGAGGATAATTCCAAACTCGCTTTCAGATCGGCTAAAGTAATCATTAACGTCATAGGATCGAGTGCAGAGGCGTCAAAACCAATGTGTTCGTAAAATGATTTTGCCTCTGCTGAGAGCGCGTGCACCAGCAGGCCACGAATACCAATAGCATCGGCTGCTTGAATAACTCTATAACCTGCGTCGCGAACCAACGCACGTCCTACACCCTGGTCCTGAAAAGAGTTATCAACCGCCAACCGCCCGAGTACGACAACAGGAACCGGATCGGGCATATGACGACGAAATCGACCCGTTGCCTCGACAACAGTAACGGCGCTTAATGCCAGGGCATAATAGGCGGCAACGCGCCGACCATCACAGGCGACAAAAGTCCGCGATGCACCGGTGGCCTGATTTTTCATTGCCCGTCGCTTTAGCCATGAATCCAGACTATCCACACCTGATATGAACGCCTCAAGCTCACAATCAACAGTCAATAAATCGGGGGCGGAAAGGGTCACGCTTTTTCCCACGGAGCAGGCGTTTGCATGGTCTTGAGCAAACGCGCGTTGGGAGATGGCTGCATATCTAACTGTGCAAGAAATTTTGCGTAGGCCTCAGGGCTGGTGAGGATGATCTTCTGATTATAAAGCGTCTCTTCTGCAGCCAAACGAACGGCATCCAGAATAAAATCCGTACGATTCTTTCCGCGCACTCTAGCAGCACGGTCGATAAGATTCCGCTCCTCTGATTTAATACGGATATTCAGCGTTTCGCGCTTATTTGTCACTTTAGTAAGAGCGGCCATGGTTGTTCTCCTTCTTCCTTGTTTTTTATATTATAACGACTTGAAATGACGTTGTCATTACATATTCTTAAAAACGTGTTGTCTTGATCTCGCTTTTCATAGGTGCGGACCCGAAATCCATGGTCTGTGTCACTGATAAAAAACAATGCTTCAGCGGCATGGGTTCCAGGTGGTTAGTCAGTTAAAATCGGAAACTAAATTGTTACATTTAACCGATCAGTTAAACGTCACCCTCCGCTATGATATTTAACCGATCGGTTAAAAACCGACTCTCTGCGATTATAACTGTACGGTTAAAACTAACCAGCCAATTCGGAACCGTAGGTTGGCGCTGAGCCTCGCGAAGCCCAACGACCTCATTCGGCAGAACCACCATCATCCCAAAACTACCTCAAAACACACCATCCACCCCGTCATTCCGGACCCCGATCCGGAATCCACAATACTTATAATCTTCTAATAGCAAAATTCATTGAGATGTGGATTTCCCTACTAAATGGGGATGAACTTTAATTAGAATGTAAAAGATCAGAAGGTAATGGTTTAACAGTCATCCATGAGCTGGATGAATTTTCAACCTGCCATAAATCATAGTTCTTCTGCAGATTCATCCAAAGATCGGGTGTAGTATCAAAAGCTCTTGATAGCCGCAGCGCCATTTCAGGGGTAATTGATCCTCTGCCATTGATAATTTTTGATAGGGTTTTCCTTGAAACTCCAAGAGTAGAAGCCATGTCTTTTATGCTAATAGATAATGGTGAAAGATAGTCTTCTTTTATTATATTACCTGGATGTGTTGGTTGCCTTGTTATTCTAGCCATTTGTACCTCTCAATGATAGTCGCCATAATCTACAATATAGGCGTCTCCATCTTTAAATTCGAAGATAATTCTCCAGTTCCCGGAAACTCGGGTTGAGCCTAATGGAGTTCCTCTTATTCACGCAAAGTCCTAAGAAGCTGCTGCGAGGGAACACCGTCTTCGTCCATCCCGGCCTGGATTTGAAAATTTCTTATAGCCGCTTTCGTTCCACTACCAAGATAACCATCGATTTCTCCGGAATAATGGCCACGCTGCTTCAGCCGTTCCTGAATTTCGATTTTTTCTTCAACGCTCAGGGATCCTGCCGGCCTTGGCCACGACTGGTCCTGACCTCCCCATCCCGCTATCCTGTCGGCCAGAAGTCCCACGGCAAGAGCATATGAGTCAGAATTATTGTAGTTTTTCAGGACATAAAAGTTTCTCATCATCAGAAAGGCAGGGCCATCAGGTCCGGCCATGAGTTTAAGGACGGCATTATCATGCGGCCAGGGATAGGCCCTGCCGCCCGGCCGTTTGAATCCGAGTTGTTCCCATTCTGTCAGGGTTTTGGTCTGCTCAATATATTTTTCCCCTGTCGAGGGAATAATTACTTCGTATCCCCAGGTCTTGCCTGTTCGCCAACCATTTTCATGCAGTAAATTTGCAGCAGTGGCCAGAGCATCAGGGATAGAATTCCAGATATCCCGACGGCCATTGCCATCCATATCAAAACCATAAGCCAGATAGCTGGTGGGAATAAATTGTGTATGTCCCATTGCTCCAGCCCAGGAACCAGTCAGCTGTTCCTTTTTTATATCTCCGGCTTGAAGAATTTTAAGCGCGGCAAAAAGCTGTTTACGAGCAAATTTTTGCCTCTTGGGATCTCCGTAGGCGAGTGTTGCCAAGGCTCTTGGGACATAATGCAAGCGCTCCGGTTTTTTGAAGATGGCGCCATAGTTCGATTCCATTGACCAGATAGCGAGAAGAATCGACTGTTCAACCCCGAATTTATTTTCAACATCAGCGAGGGTCCCGGAATAATATCTGCCCATCTTTTTTCCTTTTTCAACGGTCAGGGGATTAACCCGGGCATCCAGGTAATCCCAGATCTCTGTGGTAAACTCCGGCTGATAGTTGGCTCTTTCAAGAACACGGGCGTCGATCTCGGTGACATCGGAAAAGGCGGTATCCCAGGTAGTTTTGCTGATACCCTCTTTTTTGGCCTCGGGGTATAATGCGGCAATCCATTGCACGAAATCCGCGTTTCCGGCTCCCTGAGCAGGGCCGGAGACCAGTACGATGAACACCAGCAACGGAAAAAACAACAACGATAATTTTGATAAATATTTCTTCACATCAGCCTCTCGGATTCTCAGTTTTATAGATAAAGGAACGTCAGCAGATCCAGACGTACTCCTTAATGATATTCTTCATAGTCAACAATTCCTGCTTCTCAATTTTCAAAGCGCAAAGTAACACGTCAATTAGCCTGCACGGTTACGGCTCAGGTTTTATTTCTTTCGCCTTTCAATCCGTGAAGAGCAAGAGTTGGGATTTCATATCTTCAACAGTCCTGTCCTGATTAAGCTGGGTTAGGATAAGTCGCAAACTGTGATGCATGCTTTGCCAGGATTCCGGCCTGATAGTATATGCCGGAATCGGTCTGCACGCAAACAACAATTATCTGGCAATTATCGATGAAATCACATTCGAGTGTACAAAAGTAAATTACCCCCCTATGAGCCGGGTGTAATCTTAGCTGAACTAGAGCCAGAAAAGTTGTTTAGCATAAACGATGTTTCAAAACCCTATGAATGTGTTATAAATGTGAACCCTAAAACGAGAATAATGCAATTTACATTGCTCGCCGACTTGTGAATCAGCTAACAATGAAGTAATCTGAAATAGCGATTAAACTGAAGGTCCCTGCCATTCATGAAATATTATCTGACTACCACATATGCAATAAGTCCCAAAAACTCATGGAAAGCATATTATTAAGAAAATATAAAAAATCTATACACGAAATTGCCGCCGGCCACGGGGCGCGATCAGTGCGTGTTTTTGGTTCCTTTGCAAGGGGAGAAGAAAACGCTTATAGCGATATCGATCTTCTTGTCGAGTTCGAGCCAAATCGTTCTCTGCTGGATATCATTGCGCTGAAATATGAAATTGAAGATCTAACCGGACGTAAAGTAGATGTGGTTACGACAAAAGGAATTTCCCCGTATTTAGCAGAGCGAATAATCAAGGAAGCTGTGCCGTTATGAAAACTGATCTTGTCTACCTCTGTCACATAACGGACTCCATTGTAAAAATAGAATCCTATGCAACTGTCGGGAAAGAAGAATTTATGTCTGTATCGCATTGGCAGGATGCGATTATCAGAAATCTCGAAATAATAGGAGAAGCTACAAAACGATTAAACAGAACTCTTAAAGATAGATATCCGGACATTCCATGGAGAAACATAGCAGGCTTGCGAGATGTGCTTATTCACGACTATATGGGGGTGGACTTAGATTCCGTATGGAATGTTGTTGAAAAGGATCTGCCGTCACTCAAGAAGCACGTTGATATCATAATAAGAGATTTAAAATCAGTAATGTCCGGTTAGAAAATTGCATTTAAAAATCGAGAATTTTTTTCCTCATAAGTGCATTTTATCCTTTATTTCGGCATCCAAACTTAATGTTTGAAAAATAAAACCTCCTTTGCTGTTATTCGCTGTCTTGAAATCATCGGCAAGCTGCCAGAAAGATTCCAGTTGATCTTCGACGGCGTTTTGCTGATATTCCTTGGAAAAGTCTCGCAGGAATGCGTGACAAATTGATTCACGACTATGCTGGGGTAAGTTTGGAAGTTGTGTGGCGCACGGTCAAGGAGGATATCCCGGCTTTGCGACCTATGTTGATAGCTGTTTTGGAGAAGATGCAAGCAGAAGAGGGTTGAATCGGTGCTGAGTCACTTCTAATTTGGTTTCATTTTCCTTGTATGTTTGAAAAAATAGCATGTACTTAAACAATTAAACAACCTCTCCTGTCCCGCGCATGCGAACCGCTGCCGCCTGGAAAGACAATCATCTACCTCAGGGCAAATATCTTTCTATATCCAATGCGCCGTGGAAAACACCTAAAATATCGATGCGATCTTCTGCAATTATGTAGGCAATACGGTAATGGCCATAAAGGAGGATGCGGATATCGCCTTCCTGTTCTTCCCGGTATTTGTGGCCAAGTTCGGGGAAATCACTCAATGTCTGAGTCTTATCGTAGATTCCGGAGACCACTTTCCCGGCAGCGGTGGGATTATCTTCTGCTATATACTCATAGATCTCTTTGAGCCACTGTTCGGCTTCATAAGACCATCTTATTTCTGCCATGATCTGATCCGGTTGGCCATTTCGCTGTTCGAGATCACCCGTCCAGATCTGACATCTTCCAATCCGCGGTCAACCATTCTGGAAAAAGCCAGCTCTCTCATGATCTCATCATACGTGGCATCTTCCGGTTGTGACATGACAACCTTTGCTATTTTTTCTTTTACAGTTTGTTGTTGCATGGCGGGAAAACCTTGTTTTGTGAATTTTTGGATTACAGAATCTTAACCATTTGCCGGCATCTCGAGTTTATTCTTCTTAAAATAAAAGCATCAAGAGGGCCTTTGACAAGCCCGTTTGTCATTTCCGGAAGGGACTCAATCTACGTAAATTGATCAAGAACAGCTGTGTCTCGGATTTTGCCAACAGCTCATCCTCAGCTTCGCGCAAAAGGAAACACTGAGGGCATCGGCAAGCTTAATCAGAATAGTGGTTGTTGGCACAAGGACTCTTCTTTCGTACTCACAAATCCTCCTACTGTTCGTCCCTGCACGCTTTGAAAGTTGGCCTTGAGTGAGTCCTTTTGCCTTCTCGCCTGTTTCTGTTTTTCGGCAAATTCCGGTATTGAAGATTGTGTTGCAGTTATCATAGAACAATTTTATTTCCATAAAGTCGTTCCTGCAACTAAAAACTGTTTAACAAGTAGTCTTTTAGTGCGAAAATCTAGATATTTTTCCTTTTCCCATCCTGCCGGCAATGACATGCTGAAGGAGGTTGGGTATGCCTGATCTAGCTTGTCGTTGCATGTTTGAGAAGAGAGCATACTTTATTCAACAATTAAACAACGTCCCTTTTTTCGCGCGACCCCATTCTCAGCATCTTATTGCTTCTTTTCTATCTGCCTCCGATTGTCTTTAACGTTAATCCCTGTTGCTATAATTTGCTTTACGAAAGGATCGGCGTCAGTAAAATCATTTGGCGGATAAGGGATAGGTTCAAGATCGCTGCTGATTTTTAATTTTATACGTCGAATTTTATCCCTGTCTTTAAATCGATCTCCTTCAAAATCCGGCGAAACAATGGCAAGATCTATATCACTCCATGGTGTGTAGGTTCCATGAGCATAGCTGCCGAAAAGAACCGCTCGCTCAATATTGATATGGTTTTCTTCTAACTCTTCCAGAAATAATCTGATTATGGAAGACACGTTATCTGGGATCTGAGCCATCGTGCAGTGCTCTCCATTTTGTTAAAATAACTTTCTGTGAATGGTTTCGTGCATCTTTTATGGAATTCATTTTTAAACTGAGGATATCTTACTTCAAGATTGAAATCATTAATCTCATCTAAAAAGATTTTTCGTTCTTCTGTCAGTTCAAGCTTAGTATTTTCTGCTAATTTGAGGAGATTATGAGTCTTGGGTGGAAATTTATTGTCGTTATCCTGGACAAAAACTGCCTTAAGCGTTTTTTCAAGGACCAAATGACCAATAAATAAACACCAGTCATATTTACCTGCCAAAAACAAGTTTTCGGCAGTATCCCAATCATGCTCTGCACTTTCAAGCCAATACCAGATATGGTCTTCTATTTTCATTTTACATTCTGTAAATGTAGGATAGACGAATAATATCTTATTATATCAATAATATCTTATGCATGTGAATATGTCTAGAAGTATAATTTTCTAAGATCAAATCAGTATCTTGTCGATAAGCAGATTCTCAGCGTTTTCGACGAGCTTCTCACCTCGTCGGACGGCATGACTAACGGCCGAGCGCTGAATATTCAGTGTTCTTCCAACATCCGTTCCGGTATACCGCAGAACCCTAACGGCAAGATAGCAATAAACATCACGGGCTGTTGCCAGGGCTTTATCTCTACTTCGCCGCTTGATTCCGTTCCTCTCACAACCAAAATATTTTTCAACCCGAGCCGCAAGTTCCGGCAGTTGTAGTCGCATCGCCATCTTTTGCTGAAGACCTACCTCACTTCGCAACCGTTCAACAAAATCCCCAGTTCCTAACACACGTTCATCTGATATCTCCCCATTATTTAGGGGCTCGGTCAGGATTTTATTGCTTCTTTTCTTTCCACCCCCGACCAGATCATTCCTTTTTCCCTGGTGGACGCCATCCTGTATAAACTTGAAATAACCCTGACGTGATTCCTCGAGAGTGTCGCCAAAGCGTAACAGAATTTCCTCGACCACCTGACCGGGCCTCTTGTGGTTTCCTATTACTACCGAATGGCCACACCAGGGATATACATTCAAGGCGGCGATGTCAGGGACAAGCTTGGCTCTCAGGGGATTAAGATGGATATACCTCACAAGCTCGAGCAGATAGATTTCCTCCTCGCAAACAATGGATTTGTAGCGATTTTGGAAGACATGGCCCGCGCGTTTATGACGAATATTGAAGTTGACTGCGTATCCGGTAAGCAGGCGGCGCATAAACTGCTTCAGTTCAAGGCGATTGGAGCGGAGCAGCAGATGGAAGTGATTTGGAATTAAGGCCCAGGCAAAGCAATCGGTAACGGTTTCTACCAATAAAGCGGACAATCGTTCGACAAACCGACTTCTGTCGGTATCATCAATAAATATTTTCCCTCTTTCAATCCCGCGAACAATGACATGCTGAAGGAGGCCGGGTATATCTAATCTAGCTTGTCTAGGCATGTTTGAAAGATAGCATACACTTTCTCTTTATTCAACAATTAAACAACGTCCCCGTACTAGCCCTGGAAACAGGAAATAGAAATAGGAGACGATGGTTTTCCAATTTACAGACGGGCATCAATTTTTAAGGGAAGAGCATCCCAGGAGAGAATTTTTGAGTCTGCAGTCATCAGTGTCGCTCCATTTTCAATGGCTGTTGCGACAATCATGCGGTCGGCGGGATCGCCGTGAAACATTTGCAGTTGACCTGCGCGAATAGCTGTTGTTGCTTGCAAAGGGATTTCGAGCAAGCCTGTCTGCAACAGGTCGGATCTCCAGACATCGAGTTCAGTCTGCATTGTCAAACGTTGCTTTTCTATCAACATGGCAACCTCCCAGAAACTGATAGTTGCTATTCCAAGTTGGCCTTTGGAAAGTGATTCGATAATCGTTTGCAGAGAGATTTTACCCAATCGAGGATTACCTTCATCCAACCAAATGAGGACATGAGTATCAAGAAGTATCATTATTCGGCATCCCAGGAAATATCAAGCGGTGCAATCAAATCGTCTTTGCTCTGTATTATTCCCTTATGGAGGCCAAATATCTTTGCCGGAACAGTTCGATACGGCTTCAATATAGAGACAGGTTTGCCGTTTTTGGTAATTACTATTTCTTCGCCTGTCTGGTTCACTTCATCCATCAAGTGTAGGCATTTAGCTTTGAATTCCGAAGCTTTGATTGTTTGCATGTCTTACTCCTTTTGTGAATTTTGTTTATTTTTATCATAGTCATTACCATGGTCATTAGCAAGTTTTTTCTAAGTGAAAGAACACGGCTCTCTTTTTCAGTTAAACTCTTTTAGCACCTTTTCTATATTCAACAACTAAACAACGTTCCCTTTTTTTTTACATGCTGAAGAAGGCTGGATATGTCTAATCTAGCTTGCCGTGGCATTTGTTTAAAAGATAGCATGTACTTTCTGTTTATTCAACAATTAAACAACGTCCCCTTCACCACACGGCTTTGTGACCTATGTTGATAGCTGTTTTGGAAAAGATGCAAGCAGAAGAGGGTTGTATCGGTGCTGCAAGGAGCCTGCAAGCTTCTTTGAGTTTCCGAGCTGATACTGGGTGAATGTTTGGCCATATATCTTTAATTTTGGCAAGGCCCCTGTTGGATATCTCTAACCACTATAGCTGATACACGTTGATCACAACAAATGGAAGCTGCTCAGAATTGAAATGTCACTATTTTCTTATAGTGGCAACTATCTTACTGACCGTGGTGTAATGAATCCCAAGAAAGTCGGCAATCTCTTTCAATGTATAGCCGTATTTGATATGAGATTCGGCAATGAGCAGTTTGCGTCGTTGTCTTGAAGCATTGGCAATGCCCGCGAAGATCCGATCAAGTGATGGGCGCCCAGGAAAGCGCTGGTAACGGGGAATTTCGGCGATCTCTCGCTTGCCTTCGATATGCTCTTCCATCATCGCCACAAATCTCCCGCTACCCAGAAAAATCTGACCGATAAGCTTTTCCCAGAACCGCTCCTGTTTATCCTTTAAACCTTCCACCTCAAATTGGCGATATTGCTGCCTGGCTGCGGTTTTGTTCTCGGAAAATTGCCTCGGCACCCAATTGATACATACAGAAGTATTTCGGTGCAGTGTCGGCATAGGCTGTGCTTGTGTACCGTTCGGCAGGTTTGGAGACAATTCCAACCCGAACAAGATCGAGGACCAATTCAGAACCCATACGTTGCGCTGAGCAAAGCGAAGCCCAATAACCACAATCGGCAGAACCACCATCATAACAAAACTACCTCCGAGACACACCACCCACCACCGTCATTCCGGACCCCGATCCGGAATCCACAATTACTTGTATCCAATTGGCAGGTTTGTTGACAAACATGGGATTCCAGTATAAAAATATCCAGATATCAAACAATCATTAATCGTTTGGCAAATGACACAAACAAGGCTCTGCGAAATGAAGTGAGACGACAACAGAAACCAATTGGTCATCCGTTCGTTATTGCGGATGTGATCCGGATCTATTTTGGGTGCCAACATTAACAACAGCTATCATGCCGCTTCTGGATTTAGGATACCCCGGAATATGTGTGTGGAAGAATCAAAAAATCGATAAGGAATGTCCATGGCGAATATTGAAGTAACTATAATTCTTCCCGCCTACAATGAAGCAGAGATAATTGCTGAAACTGTTCAGAAAATTAAAAAGCTCTACCCCGAATTTGAAGTTCTTGTAATTGATGATGGGTCGTCCGACGGGACAATGAGGGCAGCGATGGACGCCGGTGCCAATGTGTGGTCGCATCCCTATAATATCGGCAACGGCGCCGCTATTAAAACAGGGCTGAGAATCGCCCGAGGAGAATGGATAGTCATGATGGATGCGGACGGCCAGCATCGTCCGGAAGATATTGATAAACTCCTTGAGCACAGGCATACCTATGATATGGTTGTGGGTGCCCGAAATCGAAAATCAGAAACAGCCTTGCACAGAGACTTCGCCAATACCCTCTATAACTGGATAGCCTCATATGTTACTTCTTTTAATGTAAAAGATCTCACCTCAGGTTTTCGTCTTGTCAGAAAAAGCACGGTACAACAATATATTTATCTTCTACCAAACACCTTTTCCTACCCGACTACTCTTACTATGGCATATCTGAAAAGCGGCAGAAGCTTAAGATATATTCCGATTGAAAGTAGAAAACGTCAGGGAAAAAGCAAAATTAAGCTTTTCAAAGACGGAATCCGCTTTTTGCTGATCATCTTCAAGATTGCCACTCTCTTTTCTCCACTTCGTATGTTTTTACCGATCAGCCTTCTCTTTTTCTTCACCGGAGCGGGATACTATGCCTTCACCTTTGCAAGCCAGGGTCGATTTACAAATATGTCGGCCTTACTTTTCAGCACATCTATTATTGTATTTATGATAGGTTTAGTCTCCGAACAGATCTCTCAAATGAGATACGATAAGGTTGAGTGATCGCCTGTCATAGGAATACCGGATGAAGAGAGCAATAAATGTCATGATGGTCAGTACGTCGTATCCTCAAGACCAGAATGATTGGAAAAGTGTATTCATCAGTCAGCTGCTGCATGCACTTTCAAGAAGAGAAAACCTCAGTATGAAATATTGGGGACCAATTGGAATACTGCCTGAAGATACAAAATATCTATGCCTCGAGAGTGAGAAGCACTGGCTGGCCTGGTTGATGGAAAAAGGAGGTATCATCCATCTTATACGACAAAAAGGAATTCTTGCAGGCATAGCGCCGATAAAGCTTCTTTATTTTCTCCGTAAAGCTTATATACGCCAGAATAATGTTGATCTTCTGCACATCAATTGGCTGCAAAATGTACTGCCTTTAACTAAAACTCAACAGCCAATTGTGATCAGCGTCCTGGGCAGTGATTTCGGCCTGCTCAAAATCCCTGGAATGACAAAGCTGCTGAGAAGGAACATGAAAGGCAGGCCTTGTGTTCTTACGCCTAATGCCGATTGGATGAAAGAAGACCTGAAAAGAAAATTCGGCGATGTATCTAAAATTATTATGGTTCCTTTAGGACTCAATAATGCCTGGTATGACATCGAAAGGTCATATCCAATGACCTCTCCTCATAAATGGCTGGTGGTTTCAAGATTGACGGCTAAAAAAATCGGAACTCTCTTCGAATGGGGTAAAGATATATTCTCTAAAAATGACAAACATGAACTTCATCTTTTCGGTCCTATGCAGGAAAAAATGTCTCTGCCGGAATGGGTGCATTACCACGGCTCCACCGATCCCGGTACACTGTGCTCAAAATGGTTTCCTCAAGCGGCAGGATTGGTTACGTTGAGTCAACATGACGAGGGGAGACCACAGGTGATGCTGGAAGCAATGGCCTCCGGATTACCTGTTATAGCTTCTGATCTACCGGCGCACAGAGATTTCCTGACCCATAAGGAGACAGGATGGTTGGCGGTGTCGGAGGAGGAATTTGCTGCAGGAATAAAATGGCTTGCAAATAACGAAAAGAACCTTGAAATTGCTACAAAAGCACGCCAATGGGTAAAAAAGGAAATAGGAACTTGGGATGACTGCGCAGAACGGTACTCTATTATTTATAAGATGCTCTTGAATGGTTCGTCATGAAGGGCGAAGGTTTCCTTTTGCTTGGCGCGGGAGGTTTTGTAGGAAGATCTTTGGCTGCCAGGCTGCACAGTCTAGAAAAAGAGGTCTATTGCATATATCGCAGTGCCTCATCTCTTAGGCCCAACAGCCTGGAAAATGTGTACGTAGCATCTCTGGACAATACTGCTGTTCTCAAGGAATTGCTGCCGAGATGCCGGCTGGTTTTTCACCTTGCCTCTGATACCACTCCCGGTGTATCAGCTCTACAGCCGGCTTTTGAAGCAACAACCAATCTTTTACCTTCACTGAGGTTGCTTGAGGTTCTTCAGGATTTCAAAGATGTCACTTTGGTTTATGTTTCCACGGGCGGTGCGATTTATGGCGATGTCAGCGGGGAGCATGCAACTGAGGATATGCATCTATCACCAATATCCTATTATGGTGCCGGCAAGGCTGCCTGTGAAAAATTTATTCAGGCTTACACTAAGCAAACTGGGAATCGTGCAATAATACTTCGCCCCTCCAATTTTTATGGACCCGGGCAATCGTATCGTCCTGGTTTTGGTATTATTCCAACCATTCTTCATCATATGCTGGCCCGGAAAGAACTAGAGATCTGGGGAGGGGGAGAAACGGTACGAGATTACCTCTACATAAATGATTTTGTAGACTGTTGCCTGAAGATCATTGAAAACCATGCAGACAATAAGGGAACTTCCATATATAATGTTGGATCTGGCACAGGAATACGTTTGAACGAGCTTTGCGATATGCTCGAAGCAATCTCAGGAATAAGAATTAAGAAAAATTTTCGTTCTGCGCGCTCGGTCGATGTGCACAAAATTGCGCTGGATAGTTCGAAAATCGGCCTTGATTATGCCTGGCAGGCGAAGACAGATCTCTATCAAGGTTTAAAAAACACATGTCATTGGTTCCAGAAAAGCCACCCAATCAAAAAATAAAAAATGAGATATTCTGTTCTGTCTGCATTGCTAATTATAATGGAGAAGAATATATAAGCCGGTGTATAGATTCGGTTCTTAATCAGGATTTAGACCTCCCCATTGAGATCATCGTACATGACGATGCTTCCACTGATAACTCTGTCTCTTTTATAAAAACCAAATACCCCCAAGTTGTTCTGCTGGAAAGCAAGGAAAATAAAGGCTTTTGCATTAGCAACAATCGTATGGTTGAGGTAGCAAAGGGTAAAAATATTCTTTTGCTTAACAACGATGCCGCTCTTCACCAGGATGCGTTGCAGACACTTAAGGAAGCCCTAGAGAAACACAGTGAGGGTATCTACGGTCTGCCGCAATATAATATGGAAACAGGGGAACTTATAGATATCGGATCCATGTTTGACCCTTTTCTAAATCCCATTCCCAATAAAAACAGGGAAAGAGAAGATGTCGGAATGATTATTGGTGCTTGCCTTTTTCTCCCTAAGACTTTATGGAATCATCTTGGCGGTTTCCCCCCATGGTTTGAGTCACTTGCTGAAGATATGTATATATGCTGTCTGGCGAGGTTGTGGGGATTCCCTGTGAAGGCAATTGCATCTTCAGGTTTTGATCATTGGGTTGGACGAAGTCTGGGGGGGGGGAAAGTTACTAATAAGCGAAAGCTGTCTACAACAATATCACGACGAGCAAAGAGTGAAAGAAATAAAACATTTGTGATGGTTATATGTTTTCCTGCCCCTTTTGTGTGGTTAATATTTCCCGTACATCTTGTGGCGCTGGCATTAGAGGGAGGGGTACTAAGTTTCCTAAAAAAGGACAAAACGTTATGGGCTGTCATCTACTGGAATTGTCTAAAAGGTCAATGGAGATTTAAGCAAAAATTATTTCAGAAGAGACGTTCCACCCAATGTAAGCGTTCTGGGACAAAACGCTCTTTTTTTAAAACATTTATCCTGTTTCCACAAAAATTGTTGTTGGTATTAAAACATGGGTTCCCTGAAGTCCTCTAAACTCTTATAATTACAATATTTAAAACGGAAAAAATCCCAACTATTAATCTATTATTAATGATATAACATGTTTGCATAGGATCATAGCGGGGGAGCATCGATAAATTTAATCCCAAATTTAGCCATTGCTGCAGCAGTGGTAGAATGTTTTGGATTGTTCTCAATAACAACATTAAGGCCAATTGCTACACAAGGAATGTCTGGATACATTATTTTTAAAGTAATAAGTGCAGAACTACTGATACTTACAATTTCAGCTATAGGAAAATCCTTAATGATGTATTCAGCAATTTTAAATTTATTTACTGTGATGGAAGAAGAAAATTCAGAAATAGAAATATTACATACTTCTTGGTCTCGATGCGGTTTATAAATCCATAGGCCCTTGTCTTCCCCTAAGTAGTTTTGTAAGGCTTTCTGGATGCGAAATGAGGCCTTTTGGGGAAGGTTGTGAAGCGGTTGATCCAGTATGAATATTTTAGTTCGGTCATCAGGAGTAAATATTTGCGGTAAATTAATCAATATTTGCTTTCCTACTTTCGTATAGAGAGCTTTATCACTAAATGCATAATGACTATGAAATTTCAAGTATTCACACCCAGTAAGATTACCACGATAACAATGATATCTGCCACCTAACAAAAAAAGTATCTTTTTCTTTACCATTTGAAAATATTGGCGATTGCCTACTTTTCCATCAAAGTAATTTAGTATTCCATCGGGTAGTAAATTAATTGTGTCGGGGTTTGAATAAAAAGCTAAATAA
The DNA here is from genome assembly GCA_016278675.1 of Desulfobulbaceae bacterium. Taxonomy (GTDB): domain Bacteria; phylum Desulfobacterota; class Desulfobulbia; order Desulfobulbales; family Desulfocapsaceae; genus Desulfopila_A. The sequence goes on from JADQBJ010000029.1 coordinate 89,427, forward strand.
TTAGCAATTGCATGGTACGCATGAGGGATAAACACATGAAATTCAGTTGCGGAATTCCTTATCTTTTTAATGATATTAAATATAGAAGCATATTGTAGCGCCACTATTATCAGCGGTTTTGAATTAACTACTATTATCTCGCAATTTTCCATTTCTTGAAAAGCAATATTAGTGAAGTTGAAGCAGATATTTTTATAATATGGTTCTTTTTTAACGATTTCGTTAACCGCTATTGCTTGTTGTGCTCCAAGTAGAACAAATAATCTAACTTTTGCTTTTTGGGTACCTTCGATCAATTTAGAGGTATATATCATAGGTAGAACATTGGGTTGTTTAAGTGTATTGGAAAAAATGACCTTTAATCTTCTCTGATTCTTCAGGTCCGGCTCAATTTCGTTTGAATTATAATTAGTAACATGCTTATTGTCATAAATCCTTCAGATAGATAAGTAGCAAGAACTGCACCTCTCCAATTCATAAAAGGAATAAGCCATAAATTAAGGAGAATATTACATATGGCTCCCAAAATAATAATAGTAACTGTGTTTTTATGTTGGCCGGATGAAAGCAATGAAGATTGCGACAGTAATCTCACGAGTGACGCAAGAGGCAAACCGGCTAGTAAATATAGCACTTCGACGGTTTCTGAGTAATCCTCTCCGAGAAGAAAAGTTAGTAGGTCGGCTGAAAGAAATACCAATGTACAGGCTGCCAATGCATATATGAAAGGGAAGGGTAGTATTCTCATAACATAAGAGAAAGCACTGAGAGTGTTATTATTTCTTCCAGCTCGAAAAATATTTGCTTGGGCAGCTTGGAGCATTCCATGTATTGGTAAAGTGATCATATCTATAATGCGATAGGCAGCGGCATAAATACCAGAGGATTCTAAACTTATCATGCGAGCAAGCATCGCTTTGTCTATATCTGCATATAGTCTTAGGGCAACATTACTAAAGGCGAAGCCTAGCCCTGATCTTAAATCCAAAAAAAAGTGAGACCAATTAGGAATCATAGGCAGTCCATAATCATTCTTAATTGTATGCAATGAATAGCAGAAAGAAAATAGTTGAGCTACAGCATACAGGGTAATCCATATAGGAAGCCATTGATTCGAAGGTAGATAGGCAGCAAAAAAGACAAGAATAATCGCTGCAAGCAACCGAACAAATGTTTGGAATATAAATATTTTTGATGCTCTACCTATGCGCTCTGCCCCCCTATAGACTGCGATAGTGCAAAAAATTACGGGGCTAAAAACAAGTTCGGCTAACCCAATCACTAAAATAACAAAGCTTGGAATACTCGAAGGTAGTACCAGCCAAGATATGATTAAATATATCAAAAAAAATACAGGAATACTGATTATAAGAGACGCCAGAGTACTGCGCCAATTGTCAGTGAAAGAAGAAATGTCGTGGGCAACATTTCTAACAAGTAAGGTTTGTGATCCAAGGCCTACAAAACTCGCTAGAACGTTAGCTAATGCCATTGTTGCAGAAAAAGCTCCATAGCCTTTTGCTCCAAGAACGTGTGCAATAATCAAAAAAACAATAGCTTGCAATGTCGCTCGAATTAATAACCCTGCTGACATGACAAACGTATTATGTACTAATGGCTTTGAAAAATTACTTAACATCGCGGATTAGTGCTCATCGGGTAAAACGTATTTTGTGTTTTATGGAGGATCTGTATGCATAGTTTATGCAACTTGAGGCCCACTTCCTTTTTAATTTGTTAGCCAGGCATAGATTGACAGAAGTGGGTCAGTTGATAAATCGCGAAAGATGAAATAGCTCATTGACCAACTGGTGCAATAGTTATAAAAAATCGTGAAATGTTGTCACAAAAATGCTTTATTTAGTATTTAGCTTAGTAAAGGTTGTCTGCTTATTCAACTGATAGCGTCCGAGGTTGAAAGATTGTCAATTAATCTTTTAACAGTATTTACCTATGAAAAGAAGAGAATTCGCATAATTCCAATTTATGCTTGTTTTGGGGCAACATGTGTTGTGCCCATAGATTTTTGCAAGAGAATCAAATTTAATATGGTATGTAAAATACCTTTCAGGTGGCAAAACAGCCCCCATCTATTTAGCCACAACATTGAGGTGAAAGTTGTTTATTGTAAAAAAAGAACGTGAACCTATTTTGGTATTTGTTGTTTTTTGCTGTGTAGGGTTTGCTGTTTATTTCAACTCATTGAATGTGCCTTTTTATGGAGATGATATTAATAATATCAAGAATCCCAATTTGCAAATAGATGAGATCACATGGGAAAAGTTGCAAAACATTATCGAAGGGGCAACTCTTCATACTCGGCCGATAAGCAATATCAGTTTTGCTCTCAACTATTATTTTGGCGGGTATAGAGTTCAGGGCTATCATCTAGTCAATATTGTAATCCATATTCTTTCTGGATATTTCCTATTTCTGCTTGTTCGATTAACACTGTCCTTGCCGGTTAACAGAGAAAAGTATGAAAAATATGCAGTTTTGCCTTTTATTACGGCTTTGGTTTGGATTGTTCACCCTCTGGCAACCCAGTCGGTAACATATATTGTACAACGTATGAACAGTATGTGCGCCATGTTTTATGTTTTATCATTACTGCTTTACGTTTATACCAGAATTCAAGTGCAAGAGAGTCAGAAAAAGGATCAATCTGTAGTCAGATTGTTTCTATTATTTTTCCTTTCGTTTTTAAGTGCTCTTTTGGCAGTTGGGTCCAAGGAGATCGCAGCTACACTGCCTATTGTGATATTTTGTTATGAATTTTATTTTTTTCAGAATCTCAATCTGACCTGGCTTAAAAAAAGAGTTCTTTGGCCATTTGGTATAGCACTTACGTTTGTCGGAATCATCGTTGCCTATTTAGGGAAAAAGCCTTGGGCTGCGTTTTGCTGGGAGTGTACTGGCCGTGATTTCACGGCAACAGAGCGAGTGTATACCCAGTTCAAAGTTCTGGTGAACTATATATCTTTGTTGATATATCCTAACCATATCAACCTTTCTTTGGATAGGGATTTCCCTATTTCAACCTCGTTATTTTTTCCAATAGGCACTTTTATCGCCTTTCTTGCTATATGCGGTCTGGGAGCTGCGGTGCTGGTTTTAGCCCGGAAAGAGAGATTGTTGTCCTTTTGTATTTTGTGGTTCCTGGTAAATCTGGCTATAGAATCTTCTTTTATTTGTTTAGAGATTATTTTTGAGCATCGGACCTATTTGCCGTCCATGTTTTTTTTCTTATTTATCTTTATAGTTTTATATCGATTTATTCCTTTTAATAAGGTCGTTACTATTTTTTTGCTCATGGTTGTCCTGCTTTTCAGCGATTGGACCATAAGCAGAAATGAAATTTGGGCTGATCCTATGGCGTTCTGGCAAAGTTCAATCGAGCTTTTTCCTGGAAAAGCCCGACCTCATAGAATGCTGGCTCATGAATATATGAAGGAAAAGCGTTATGGGGAAGCTGAGAAGGAACTACTCCTGACAATTGCGCTCGATTCTAGTGCTGTTGAAGCCTATAATAATCTTGGTATTGTAATGTTACAAACCTATAGATTGAAAGAAGCAGAATACTACTTTCGAGAAGCTCTTGGCAGAGACGAAAAAAACAGGCAAGCCCTACAAAATCTGGGAAATCTTCTCATACGGCAGGGTAATCTGAAGGAGGCCGAGCAGCATTACCGGAAATATGTTGAACTTTACCCCGACAATCAGCAGCTCAATTTTCTTCTTGGTAGGGTGCTTGGCCGGCAGGGTAATCCGGAAGAGGCGTTATACTATTTAAAAATGAGTAGCAAAGAAGGTGGGGAAGACAGAGAAAGAATACTAATGGAAACCGCGACAGCATTGCTTATGCTCAATAAAAAGAAAGAGGCAAAAGATGTGTTTGAGGCTGTAATAAAGGATTACAGTTCTGCATTGGCCCATTATAATTTTGCGTTACTATTGGCGCAAAGTGGTGATAACACAACGGCTTTAGCCCACTTTGAAATGGCAGAAATGTTATCTGCAGAGCAGCGCCCACCCATTTCTTATAATATGGGGAATGCCTTTTTAAATACAGGTGAGATCGAAAAAGCGAAAGAGAAGTATTTCGAGTTTCTCCAGATTTTGCCCGCTGTGGGAGACGGTTTAAATAATCTTGGTCTGGCTTTTTCATATCAGGAAGAATACACGGAAGCGGCGCAAATATTCCAAAAAGCGCTCTGCCTTAAACCCAATGATACTATGATACGCTCAAATCTTGATTTAGCACAAGATTTACTTCAAACAAATGATCACGAAAAAGAATCAGCAAGTGAATGAGAAGACATTCATTCTTCTTTCTTCATCTTGACGAGTTTGGATGTCGTATAGACCCGGCCCTTTTCGTTGATAAAGAAGGTGCCGCCGTATGGATCTTGCGGAACGGATTTTATAACTTTATGATGGACTAGGTCTTCAATCGTCTCAGGCATTTTGTTATAGATTTTTTTGTATCTTAGAATGTTCGTTTCTAGAAAGTTTAGAATCTTAAGGCTATATAACCTTGTATTGAGAAATTCCCGCCTTTTCGGATCAGTTGTTTCATTGATGATTTCCTGCAGCAGGTGAATTCCTTCTGTATGGTGTCCAGCCAGCATATGCATACGGGCAGCAAGAGTGCTGTAATAGGTCGGAGAACCGGGAATTTTTGCAGATTTCTGCAAATATTTGCCCGCTGTTTCGGGATCGTTAAGAAAATAATAATGATTGAACCACAAGAAAAAATAAGGTTGAGGGTTGTGTGTTTGCACCTTGGCAATCTGCAGGAGGAGTTGATTTGTTTCTTCTATCATCTCAGGTTCCCAAGGAAGTGTTGTTTCTGCTAAAACGTAAGGATCTGTTGCTCTAGGGTCTAAGTGAATTATAAGTTTAAGTGCGTGGTAGACCTTGGTCCATTCCTCCCTCTCGACATCCTTTTTGTTCATAATTTTGTCGCCCATAAACGAAAGAGTATTGAGCATCAAATAATCTGAGATGATGCCTTTGAACTCTAATGCCAATATATCGGCAAAAGATTCGGGTATCATTGCCAGATAGCTGATGGATATGGTCTCTTTCTTGGAGTGGAGGCGAGAGAGTTGCTGTGTGCAGAAAGCTGAACTAGTGGAAAATATAAATATCAGGAATAAGGGGAGATATCTTTTCATCACAAATCACGTTTTTTGAAAAAAAAGATACTTGTGAGCAACATGACTGAGCAGTATAGCACAAAATAAGCGATCAATAACAGCATCTCATATTGGGTTGTAATCAGGCCGTATGCCGCCTCTTGTTTTTTATCAAATGCCGCCAGATTCGGAAAAATGTATTGGGTTGAAAAAACGATCTCCTGGATAACCGGATGAATATATACATTTGAACCCTGCGCTTTAATAAAGCGGATAAGATCTCCAACAGTATGACCTATCAGATATGTGCTGATAGTAAGGAGAGTGGCTAGAAATGAACTTGTAGTGACGCTGCACCAGAACAGCACTGCACCATTGAGGATCTGAATGCCAAGAAATAAAAAAAACGATGATTGAAGAACTGAAACTATGGAGAAAGTCGTAAATATATTTTCAGGGTAAACAAAACCAGCTCCGTAAACAGAAATGAGAGTGGCTATTGTAGTTATTAAAATCAATGTACCCGAGAGCAAAACAAGCCCCCAGAATTTCCCGAGAATATATTGCGACCTGGATACCGGTCTGCAAAGCACTGTATAAATAGTTTTTTTCTCAATATCGCCGCTGAATTGGTTGATTGCGAAAAAAAAAGGAACAAGAAGTCCGCTGATGCTCACTGCAGAAAGACATATGTCCAGTAATATTTTCAAGAGATCTCGCATGAAGAGACCGCATATGATTATGGAAAAGAAGATCAGCACCAAGGAAGCGACTATGACACCATAAACAAGTCTGTGACGCAAACCTTCCTTGTAGGTTATGAGAGCAATGGGCCATATGATTTTCAACTTACTACTCCTTGGATGGTCTTAAGAAAGTAACACTCCAGAGGTGTTTTCCTTGGGTCCGAGGAGGGCATGGACCTAAGTTCTTCCGGTGTGGTTATGGTAAGGAGTTTCCCGTTATTCATTATTCCGATGCGATTGCATATTCTTTCAACATCGGAGAGTATATGCGAACAAAACAATATGGTTGTACCGGTTGCATGAAATTTCTGTATTATATCTACAACAAGCTGGCGTCCCAGCGGGTCAAGGCCGGACATGGGTTCATCCAGTATAAGCAAAGAGGGCTGAAGTAACAGTGCATAGGCCAGTGCTGCTCTCTGAGTCATCCCCTTGGAAAAGCCTCCTATTTTGTTATCTATATTCTCTGTCAGCTTGACAGTGGCCAGAGCCCTTTCAATTCTTGTTGTGGCATCCTTTCCTCTGATGCTTTCTATACTACAAGCGAATTTTAGGTGTTCCCGAGGTGTAAGGTGTGGGTAGAGGCTCGGATGTTCAGGAAGGTAGCCCAAGTTTTTATGACTTTCGCGCGATGAGGCTGGTTCGCCGGAAATTTCTGAATACCCGGTATCCGGCAAGGTAAAGCCCATGATAATCTTTAAAAGAGTTGATTTTCCAGCGCCATTGAGCCCAATTATACCGAAAACCTCATTCGAGCGAACCGATAAAGAAACATTGTGTAAAACTTGTTTTGTTTTGCGCTGTGAAAAACCAACTTTGTAATATTTACTGATTTCTCTGCAAGTTAAGATGGTCATTGGTAATTGAATAATACGCTTTTGTTGTTTTCAGGATTAACGGTTAATAAGCTCCAATATCGCCACCATTTAACATAAAAAGGAGACCGGAAGACACTACTGGATTTCCGGGCCGAGCCGCAATCTTGCAAAAGTAAAAAAATAATGACTTACTCATCTTTGATCTTTTATCCCGGATTGGCAAAAATCACCATATTTTTCCGAAAGAACGGCTGGTATAGATATGTATATGTATGGAATCTGGCATGACTGAACAGAAGAAGAATAAGGAAAATATTTGTGCTGGGTTGGCTTAAGAGGAGGGGGCCGATATTGAGAGGCGGGCATGTCTTATCGACATCCCGTCTCTCAGTCGGAAGTTATTACATCTTCACCCAGTTCCCTGTAAAATCAGCGGAAGTGGTGAAAGTAACCGTGATTACGTCATTTGTTTCAATATCTTGCCAGTAAGTGCTCGATGAATCGGAGGCCATTCCAAACTGCCGTCCATTTTTCTTGCCTTCTACCTGGGTATGATATGCAGCATGAGCAAAAGCAGTGGCCACTGAATGACCTGACATTCGAACCTGAGCAGAAGCCTGAAATATTATATCATCGGCATCAGTAACACCGTCAGTTACGATAGTTACTAGATTGCTGTCGGCTGGGTGGGCATATGCAACAGCAAATGCATTATTTGAAGTGACAATACAGAAAACGATTGCAGCTAAGAAAGATAATCCTTTTAACATAATGAGCTCCTTGTTCTTAAAAATAAAATAAGACAATGTGATATTGGTTAGTTGGGATACACTTGAAAATCAGCGGCAAAAGCATGATTTTCTGTTGCCAGATTCCTTACATCACTTTGGGATGCCTTATTCTGCGCGCGAGCCCGATATGCAGCAAACTGAGGGATAGCAATAGCGGCCAGGATACCAATAATAGCAACAACGATCATCAACTCGATCAGGGTGAAGCCTTTTTTTCCGTTTCTTTTTCCGAGTGGTCTTCCTAAAAGTCTTAACATAGTTTCTCTCCTTAGATAATAGGGTTGGATAAAAAATCCAGGTTGATCCAAGTATGCACTTGTTGTGCCAACAACAAAATGCAAAAAATATATAAATCATATCATTAGGATATAAACAATATTTTGTAAAGAAAAATCTGTAATGAGGCTTTCAATGACAAAAATTGTCACATCTGTTTGACAGAAAAAGTCAAGTTATGGGAGTATCCGGATATCGGAGGTTGCTTACAGAAGAATATACTAAACAAAAAAAGAGCAGAGAGTCCTAAACTCTCTGCTCTAAAAAGACAAATATGAGGGAATCGCGAATATCGCTGCTTAATTTTCTCCCCAGGCCGTTCTACCTGTTCTGACATTAAAAACAGGTGCCGCAGGATTGGATACAATATTACCTGTGGATAGTTGGGTAAGCACGCGAATTTGATCTCCACCGCCCCCCGAACCGGAATGAATTGCCGGGGCAGTGGCGAAGCCTCTACCCAATTCGAGATATTTCTTGGACAGGTATTTTACATCTCCGTTGTCATCAAAGATAGTGGAACCAAGAACCGAGGGAGATGGGAAGGCCGTACCGGTTTTATAAAACAGTCCGTAAAGCCTGCTGTTGCCTTCACCTTCGCATGGGTCAGCACTAGGTTGAAAGACTGTGGAGAAGAGCACTCCTCCGAACAGAGCTGAGCGTGTGAGGTTACGTGTTGCCGGAGGTGGCGGGGTATCTGTTGATAGTCCGATAATCGGTGGCAGATCCATCTTCCACCCACTGGCATTAGTATCAATCTCGCTGACTATTTCATCAAAAGTCCCAAGCGAACCAGTGCCATTCAAAGCGATTAACGGATTCTGGAGTTTGCCGTCTGAAAACACTTCTACATCAGATGTATCAAGAATTTTGTCCGCGGGGACCGGGGTGTTCGACCAATTATCTTTGATCCCATAAAGAGATTGTGTATGATCACTTGTTTTGTCTGCATTGGCAAAATATCTGCCAGTGCCGAAGAAGAGCCATTTGTTTTTCTTGTTATCCATACCAGGTGAAGGCTGTACTGTAATAGGCTGGTCAGTTTGATAAAGGGTATGCATGCTGCCCCAGCCAGATGGATCCTCACTGTCACTAAAAGCCATACGCATTATTCGGCCTTGGTCTGCATTGGCGTCGCCAACAAGACCAAAATAGGCTGAATCGGCCATAAAATCGAGATCCCAGTCAACAACTACGGGAGTACCCATAAAAGTATTGTCTATTCTCGTATCACATTCAATTATGTGGTACTCGCTGTAGGATGTAATATCAACTTTGCAACCTGCAGGTACACCGGCACTTGCTGCTGGTGCGGCGTATCCTGAAGTAAGTTGTTTGAGATCAAAAAGGTACATTTTTGTTGATTGGTCACTGGTATAGTTGGTCATGTTGTTGGGTCCGGTGCCGAACTGCAGATACCATCTGTTGCAGGCGGTATCCCCTGTGCATCTCGTCCCCGTAGTATCCTGAAAGGTAACAACAGCAGGGTAAACGGTGGTGAAGCTATCATCGGGCATAGGTATTTCGCCAAGGAGAACAGGAGGCTCTTCAGGATTGGTGACATCAAATATCATATACGCCGATCTGAGAATCGTATTATCGCTGATATTGCTCGCGTTGATGGCATCATCTGACTTTGTATCCACTTCCATAAGGCCACCCCCGAGATTCATTCCGACTACAAGAAGCGTGCCCCAACCATTGGGATGAGTAGTTTCGCCGGCGGAGTCCGAGAAAATTTTGGCATCGAACAGGCGAGGTTTGCCGTCTACATAATAGACATGGCTATATTGATAGGCTGGATCTTTAAGCCATTGCAGATGTGACAGCAGATTCATCGGGGCATAGGCCCAGATCTCGCTCCCGAGTGGATGTTTGGCAGCTTTAGCCTTGGTATCGGTATTGTAGCCGCAAACAGAGTATTTGACCGTTGAAGCTTTAAAGCCGTCGTCCGCCTTAGTGCCAACCTTATTACAATTATCATCCAGTATGTTGCCATATTGATCGAGTGTCTCACCGTCTGCATTAGCAACTGTATAGAACCCGGCATTGAAGGCATGGAGCAAACCGTCGTTGCCTCCACTGTAAACAACGCCTCTTCTGTTGAGATATTTACGTCTGAATTCTCCATAGCTGCTATCATTATAAATGAGATCAAATGATTCCTGTGGAGCCGGTGCTATGGATGGAGTGGAATTAATCATATCCCCGAGCCGCATAACCTGTTCAGATGCGTCATTAGCGTCAAATTTAATCGTCCGGCTGCGTGTTCCCGGTACTTCGATGCCACGAACATAATTGACCACATCTTTGGCGTCTGCAACTGTATCAACGTTAAAGAAGCCATAGGGTACTGCATTTGTTGTTTCTTCAAACATTGTTGCCACAAAATCACGATATTCGTTTTGATCGACTTTGCCATCAAGATTGTCGTCTACCCATGTTGTTATGTAGCGTCCATCATTGGCTGGTGTAGTGTAGAGTCTGTTGGTTAACAATTCAATATCTGGATTATTTAAGCCGGTAAGATAAAGCCCTTCTCTGGCATTCCAAAGATAGCTGATATCATTAATTTCAGTGCTTGTTGAGGAATAGTTGGCAACAAGTACTCTGTCTCCCTGGTTAAGCCAGTTTGATGTCGGAGAAACAGTGAGCACTTTGGTGCCATGATTGCTGAGCTCCAGTTCCTGCACACTCTCGCCCCGGGCCATAGTATTATTGAGATTAGCTACCTCCCAATTATTATAGCTGTCGCCTTCTTCCCCCTTTAAATTATAAGTGGATATGATGGCACTGCCGCAGGTAGAAAAATTTGCTGTTGCCGGATCAACATAAAAACTTACATCGTCGCTATTCTGCAGTTTAATGCTGGTGCCGTCAATATCAGTAGATTCACTTGTATCAAGGCACTCAAGAAACCAATTGTTATAGATTTTTCCGGACTGGCCGATCACATTATGCGTGGATAAGGTGATAACATCATCGACGTTCAGCCAGGTGCCAACAGGTGAAACAGTGATGACTTTTGTATCGGCTGCAAGTGTGACTGCGCTGCTGGAGAAGCCGAAAGCGACCCCTGCGGAGGTATTAACCTGCCACTGGTCAAAAGTTTCATTGTCCGGACCCGCCCATGCCCCTGAGGCTACAGTAAAAGTCACTGCTCCGCTTAAAGGATCATACGAAGTAACGGTACCTTGTATAGTGTAAGGGCTGATGGTAAGAATGTTGTTATCTGCGCCCAGGCTGGTATTCCCCTCAAGAGAATTAGGAACCATAGTCAATAAACCGGAGTTATATGAGGAGGCGACCCCTTCCATGGAAAAGGCCTCGAAAGTAAAAGGATCACTGCTTTCGTAGATTCTGATTCGGGTTCGTTCATCTACTTCATCAAAATAAGTTTCAACCACCTGATCGACACAATAATTGTCGAGCTGTCCATTGGGGATGCATGGTCCGGTTGGGGGGATGCATTTGGGATTATCGGGATCAGAATTATCAAAACCTCTTGGTGGGCTGCAGTCCTGACGGCTCAATCCATAGCGGTCAAGCCAGAGTGCCTGGACTGTACCTACCCAGTTGACAGAGTGCTCATCGGCATCTTTGATCCGAGGCCTGAAATACGCTTGGAAAAGTGCCCCTTCACCTCGAACATTACTGGAGACAACTGCAGCTGCAGTACCGGATGAGGTGCGTTCGAGTATAGCATCGAGAGCGCTTCTTAATGATGACTCAAGCTGCCGGGGGTTGTCGGCATAGAAATATGTATCAGGAATACCATCAGATATTCCGGATTCACCCGTTGCATTATCCTTGTCATCCCACTCTTCGACTAGATCTGGTTGATTATTTCCATTCTTATCTTTAAAACCACCATACTTGGAGGCATACCAGAGCGGATCTTTCAGTAATTCGGCGGTGGAACTTCCAAGTTTGTACGTTTTAGTTGACGGTCCGTTGGAGACCTGACAGCCCCATCTGCAGGATGTGCTGCCGCTATCAACAGTTTCTGGGTAGGTATACCCTTCGATTCCCGAGTGAACGTGAAAGCCGTCCTCGTCAGTACCATTTACTATGTAACCGAATCCCATGGCATAGTCTGTAGACTCGGCATGTACTTCAGTGGTTATAGTAAGCGTCTTTTTTGTAGCATCCAGTTCGTAGATGAGCGTACCCCACATATCCTGATCGTAATCACCACCTTGTTCACTGTCTTCCCAGTTAATATAGAGGGTACCCGATACGGTCTTGGCGTCATCGTCGATCTCCTGCTTAACAATTTTATAATCAACTAAGGCACAGTTGCCGGCGGGATTGAAATCTGTATTGCGGCAGGCCGGAATAATGGTTGCCAGGATATCTTTCTCAACATTAGCTGGATCAGGATCGGCGATTTTCAAAACGGGAACGTTAGCCGCAAGGGCAACTGAGTAAGTATCTACTACCTGGGGACCTTCCAGGCCCCTTTTGCCGGTGGCGCCATCAGGTCGTATGTCATTGACATGCGCATAATATGCTAATCCGGCTATGCGGTACGAACCGAGCAAACGAGGGGCCTCGGGGCAGACGCCTCCGACTTCTCCAAGGTTTGTGACTTCTTTCGAGGTACACATCTGGTCGTCAGTTCCGGCGCCTACACTGGTTTCCCCGACAAAGTAATTGTTCTGTCCAGATTGATAGAGTCCTTCAAGACCGCCGACGTAATTTGTCATATCGGTGCTTTTTTTGTTGCTGGGAAGAACGGCAGGGTCCCAGATTGTATGAGGACCGTAACTTTGTCCATCCAGCTCATCGAAATCATATGAGGGCACAGAGGAGTTGAGGTTGATAACACTCAGTCTTGCACACCTGCTTTCAAAGTCCATAGGGTCTTCAAAATTTTGAGGAACTGGGAGGCCGGGGATGCCAGTGCTGGAGTTTGAACGATAGTCACCAATTACACCTCCGCCTGCCAGGTAGTTGATGGATTGATAATAGATTTCCGAGAAGGGGTTTCCCCAGTTTTTACAGCGGCTACCCGTTACATCACTGAATTCCGATAATTCCCAGGGGCAGTTATCGCCTTGACTGTCGCCGTATGTACCGTCATTACTTGTGTCATCGCCAGCTTCATAGCCAACTATGCGGTAGAGGCTCCAGGCATTTATAAGCCCTTTAGCATCTGGGCTATTATTACCTTGTATGCCGCCGGCAAATTCTGCAACATATTTAAAGGTACCATCGGTGTCGACATTTATTTCATCGCTGATTTTGCCGATATTTCTGATAAGCACGCCTCCCGAGGCGTGCTTCAGATAGGATCCGGCTATCATGCCGAACTCCATTTCATCCTCGTCGCCGTATACCTGGAGGAGGCCGATTGGTTTAGGAATGTCATCAGCTGATGCTGCGGCATTTTTGACAGTAATCAGGTCGTTCCTGTCCAGGCCATATATTCCATCGGCACCAGGGTAGAGTTTGCATTTTTCTTCACCGATCAAACTGACATCGTTGCTATCGTATTCATTGACACAGGCAAGTACCCTTGCAAAGTAATTCCCCTCACCAAGTCCTTGACTGTATGCTGGACTGGAAGAGTAGGAATAGATACCTGAATCTTCAGGATCATTGGCATTAGAAGCACTGTGATTATCAAAATCAGCACCATCACTCCAGGTGATCTGCCAGCGCTCATTGCTGCCCCAGAGAGAATAATTTCCTTTTACAACTTTTATTAAGGGAGGCTCAGTATACTTTTCTGAAAAGTCATTATTGTAGTTGGCAATATTAACATCTGTTGTATTGCCTATGGTGATGCCGACTTTCCGATAATCAACTCCTCCCGAGCCATCACTGCAGGCTGATGGAGGAGTCGCTCCCGTTAAATCACCTTTATCGCAGTTGTAATGAATACCCGATTTGAAGGGAACAAGCTGTTCGAGATCATCGCCATCATAGTGCTTTGCCCAGCTATGGGCATCATGAGGCAGATAGGATCTCTCTAGAACTGTCGTACCGGCAGTGTCCACGCGTCGATGACCGCCAAAAAGAATCTTCCGAATTGTATCGATTCGTGACATTGAGGCCCAGTTGAGGAAATTGCCGCTCCATTGTCCGGTTGTGTCGCCCTTATTACAGTATTTGTTGGAGGTGACAAGTTTCGGTTCAAAACGTAGATCGTCAGAATCGTAGACATAACATTTATAACTGTCAAAATAGCCGTAATAATCGATGGTATTTTTATATGTGGTGTCTGCTAGTCCATTGTTATCCAGATCTGTATAGTCATTATACGCTTTAAAAAAAAGTTGGTGATCGTTTGAGGCGTTCAACATAACCATTGGAGTCGATGAATCCTCGTTGACAACAATCGGCATGGATTCAAAGTCACTCATAAAGTAGAGTTCAGCTGAAGTTACACCGGGTATTGATAGCATTCCAATGATTAGTGAAAAGGTGAATTTCGTCAGTTTATTCGTCTTCCCTATTTTGGGGAGTTTGTTCTGCATTTCATTTCTCCTGATCTAGTAAATACAATCGAAATTACTGGCGCTATTTAATACGCTTGTGTTGAGACGCCACCTGACATTTATGAGAGACTGGCTGCTATCTTTACCGTTGTGCGCCGTTGCAACTGTGTATGTTCGCTGGACCCCGCCGCCGGCAGCGCCGTATGCCAGGCCTTCATATCCCGAGATAAAGGAGAGGTTGAATCCTTCTCCGGCGCCAACTGCACCTTCAACAAGAATATCTGTTCGTTCGGGATTGGCCGTATCATTAACACCTCCCAAGCCGGTTTCAGTGATGGTGTTTTTGTCAATAGAGCCATGGGGGTAGACTACCAGTTGTCTGTTGCCGCTGGAAGGCGTCAATTTGAAACTAAGATCATCCGGACTATCAACCAAGGATTGGGAGAAGTCGATATCTTCTATAACGATATTATCTGAGATAGAGGCGCCGGAGCCAAAATTGCCATCAAACCCTGTTCCATTGGTTACATAGCACACGGCATTTTCAAAAAGTATTCTCTCGGAAAGTTCGGTGGTGCCGTCGGCTTGATAGAATGTCTCTCGATGGGCTTTATCGTTTCCCGAGATCATCAGTTCCGTCATTGTGGTGCTTGTCGAAGTCAGGCCGATGATGGTAAGAATTACCAGAACCATCAGTGTGGCGATAAGAACAAAACCACTTTCATTGTTCAACTTTAGAAATTTGTTGCTCACCTGCGGCTCCTATAGATTGTTGTTTCTGATATAATTCATTACAACCATATTTTTGACTCGCTGATTTTTATCACGGGCGTAAACACGGATGGTAGTGCTGTCAGGCACGGGATGATCAACAGCTACATTCCAGAACAGAGTAAAAACGCCAGTGGTTTCATGACCGTCGGCGGTTGCCTCAGTTGTATCGTCAAGCCCGAAGTTGCCGCCGCTCTCGTCAACTCCATTACCGTCAGGGTCTTGCCCGGTGCCGTCATCATCGTCAAGATCAACCAAGTCGTCGTAATCCATCTGCATAAGCTGTTCGATCCTGTCGCCGGCGAAGTTTGTTGCATTGGTGATAAGATTGGCTTTGCTGTTGCCTTTAATGGAAACGATTTGCATTGAGTTGAGAGAAAATATACCGATTGCCAATATGACAATGGCAATCATCACCTCGATCAGGGAAAAGCCTTGATTGTTTGTATGTGGTAACATTGTTACATCCCCATATTGCGGAGTTTTATTACATGTGACACCAAGCGCCGACGATAGTGATCGTTAGCCGGATTTGCTCCTCCCAGCGCGAAATTATCTCCAGAAGCTGGAGTGTATACAGAGCTGTTTTGGAATTTCGGATCAGGAAAAGGTGTTCTGGAAAGTAGTGTCAGGGTTACCGCAGTAATGCGATCATAGTTCGTTGTGTCGGGTTTGGTGGTGGTTGTATCGTCATCGAGAGTATACAAAAATTCAATGGCCTCGATATTTTCGGCTGCCTGTTGATGCCCTGTAGCCTCCCAGTGTTTATTCGCAACAATTTCAGTTACTGCGATAGGGGCGTTAGAGACGGATCTGCCGAGGTAAAGACGGCCCCCGTTAACATAGCTGTCATAAGCTATATACTCTCCCGGACCATCCAGCTTACCATCAGGGTCACCTGTACCTGCTGTATCCGTTATATCCATTGAAAATGCGAATGCATCCGGAAAGGCCTTGGTTATCCCAGCACCGCTTGCATCGCCTGTTGGGTTGTAACCGGCCAGCTTGATCTCACGCATTACCATATCCCCGCCGGCACGGATATTCTGCTGCATTTCGACAACGTTCTGCTGCGCTGTGTGGATTTTTTGATTGGAGAGGTATGCCATGAAAACCGTGCCCATCACAAGCATGGAGATGAGCATGGTGATTAATAGTTCGATTAAGGTAAATCCATCAGAGGGGTGTTCGTTTTTCATTATATTTAGTACCTCTCTAAAATTACGCCGCCGGCTATGGATTGAGTGACAATAAAAACAGCTGGAGAGCGTGAAGAATTATCTGTTAATGCTATACCTTTAGTTGGTGGCAGGGGTGGAGCCGGAGGGGAAGTGGTAGGAAGGCCTCGACTGGTGAAACCTTCTCCACCGGTGAAGTCAGCTACCGGCGGAGTTGCAGGAACAGGAGGAGAAAGGTTGCTGTCTGATACAGCTGCAAGGCAAAAAACGGAATTAGCAAAATTTTGGGAAGCAATAACGTTGCCGCCGCTATCGGTAAAACTATAAGAACCGCCTGAGCAGGTCCCATCCGCAGAAACACCAACGGGAGTGAATGAGAAAGTGATATCCTCATTTTGCTTTATCGCTGTAATCTTGGCGCGCTGCATATCAGCATAGAATTCCTGCGCCGCACCTCGAAGTTTGGCGCCCGGCACCCAGCTTAGAATCATAGGTGTCGCTATTGCGGTCATTATTATTGCGATAGTGACCACGATGCAGATTTCAATTAGAGTGAAGCCGCCGGTATTCTTTGTTAATTTAACCATATTATTCCTGACGTTGAGATAGTTCCGTATTTATCTGACCTGGATAAAAACTTTTCAACAAAAAAGCAATCTGCACAATACCAAGTCAGATAATCTCCCTTAGGTCAGGCGTGTTTATGCAAAAAATAATCCAATCAATCGTAGACTTGCCGTTAACGTTGCTAACTCATTGAATGAACATATATATTAGAGCACCTCATTGCTTTTTCAGACAGCTGGTTTAGAGATGATGGAACAACAATCATAAACAAAAAATGTCATATATAAAAAAATTTAATAGTTTTCTTGAGTATCAATCCAACACTGCTAAAGTTATCGAAGGACCCCGTCGGTTAGTGCCCTTTCTCCGAGTCGTCGCTTACCAGCAGATCTGAGAAAAAATGCCTATTATCCGACAGACTCCTGAGATATCTGTTCCTATATCTGTTGGGCATTACGGAAAAAGCTTTTGCAGCATCTTCAAGCCGGCTTCATGGATTCAGCTGGGTAATCATCGGTGGGCAGTATAATTTTTGTGGTGAAGAATGAGACTTGTAATGTACATTGGTGTCAAAAATAATTGTCATTACGTTTAAACATCCATAATAATTCTTTAGATGCCGCATGATGTTCAGAGGCTTTAAAATAACTGTAACTGTCAACTTTGCTGTTCTGCTGATAGCTGGAATGATGCTTATTAATATTGTGGTAACAATATTTTGGTATCAGCATATTATTAGCAGCTCAATTAAAAATTCACGTTTATTTCTTACAAGCCTCGCCGGCGATAGTTTTTTGTCGTGTGAAATTCTAAGTAGCGCCAACAGTAGTCAACTCAATGCTAAAATATTAATTTATCCTGATTTATCCACACCTGTAGAAGACAGCAGATCCGAAGAAATGGAGATGGCTTTGAGGCAGTCTGCTGTCTCCCGGACCGAAGTAATACGAACGGCCGGCAGCTTTTTCTCTCTTTTTGGATTGAGCCCCAGACAGGCGATGATTGCAATTCCGGTCAAAAAGTGTGAAGCGGTAAAAGCAATAGGAACCATTGTTCACATTCCTGAGATATCAAAAGATATAATCAACAAGCAGTCCATTATCTTCGTTTATATCCTTGTTAATGCAATAATTCTGACAACCCTGTGGTTTTTCAGGATGCGACGCCTGGTGATAGAACCATTGGAGGATCTTGTCGATATGACGGATTCTTTTGGCGGCTATTCTTTCGATCTTCTGGAAAAGTCATCAAAGAAAAATGAGTTCGGCCAATTGGCGACAGCTTTGAGAAATATGCTCACACGCATAGACGAGGATAAAAAGAAGCTTTCGGCCACCGTCAACTCACTAGAGACTGCCAATAAACAAATTCTGGCGAACCAGGACAAGCTTATCGAAGCTGAAAAATTTGTTGCAGTCGGTCGATTATCGGCCGGGCTCGCTCATGAAATCGGTAATCCACTTGGAATAGTTCAGGGATATCTGGAATTATTGGGCAGCGATGATATAGAGCATGAGGACCGCCTTCAGTACACCGGTCGCGCAATAAAAGAGCTAGAGAGGATGACCCGCCTGATCAGGCAGCTCCTCAACTTTGCTCAGAAAAAGAATGAAAATGAATCAAGAACTCCGGTGGCGCCGGTAATATATGAACTTTTGGAAATGTTCAAATACCAGAAGATCGCAGAAAATATTCAATTGGATTTTCAATGCGAGGATTTCGCTGAACAGGTGTGCTGTAGCGAAGCCGATTTACATCAGGTGCTGCTCAACTGCATTCTCAATTCTATTGATGCTATTGGCGAGCAGGGTCCTGCTACCGGCAGCATTGTCTTTTCCTGCAGTCTGGTGGTCGAAGAGGACAAGAAATTTGCCGCAATAGAGATTCGGGATAACGGCGGGGGAGTAGAACGCTCCGACATGTCATCTGTATTTGATCCTTTTTTCACCACCAAAGAGATTGGACATGGTACGGGTCTGGGGCTGTCCGTATCGCGCAGCATTGTTGAAAATTGTGGTGGAACCATACGCCTGGAAAGTGAAAATTCTACCGGAACATGTGTGATTATAACACTGCCCGTTGAGTAAAGTTCTATAAATGAGAGAGGACAAGCATTTGCGCAAAAAAA
This sequence comes from Desulfobulbaceae bacterium, assembly GCA_016278675.1. GTDB lineage: Bacteria > Desulfobacterota > Desulfobulbia > Desulfobulbales > Desulfocapsaceae > Desulfopila_A. Next base: position 108,289 of record JADQBJ010000029.1, read on the forward strand.
GATTGCTTATCATTGATGACGAAGAAAACATGCGCCATATGCTCAGAGCCATGTTGTCGCGGTATGAGTATGAGATATTCTCGGCAGGGGATGGGCTGGAGGCGAGCCGCATGGTTGATAATGCCGAATATGATTACATACTTTGCGATATACGAATGCCGGGCATGGATGGCCTTAAGTTTCTTCAGCACAATGCGCGCGTATTGAAGGATACGACCGTTATAATGATGTCTGCATACGGCAGCATAGATTTAGCTCTGGAAGCCATGAAGGCTGGAGCATATGATTTTATCTCCAAGCCGTTTAAAACCGATGAAGTGCTTCTCACCCTGAAGAAAGCTGAAGAGCGTGAGCAGCTTAAAAAAGAAAATCGGTATTTAAAAAATGAGCTGTATAAACGTGGAGACGGTTTTTCCAGTATTATTGGTGAGAGTAAGCCGATCACGTCCATTATACGCTTAGCCGAAAAAGTTGCTCCCTATACTACTACGGTATTGGTTACGGGGGAATCGGGGACAGGGAAAGAACTTATTGCCAGAGGAATTCATGCAAATTCTCCCCGGGCTGAAAAACCATTTTTGGCCATCAACTGCGGCAGTATCCCAAGCGATCTTCTGGAAAGTGAGCTGTTCGGTTATCTCAAAGGGGCTTTTACCGGGGCAGACAGGGATAAGAAAGGAATGTTCGAAGAAGCGGATGGCGGCACTCTTTTTCTTGATGAAATAGGAGAGTTGCCTCTGCTTATGCAGGTCAAGCTTCTTCGGGTTTTACAGGAAAACGAAATACGCCCGGTGGGGGCGTCGAAGGTCACTCCCGTCGACGTCCGTATAATTGCCGCGACTGCCAAGGATCTGCATGAGGAGGTCAAAAATAATGTCTTCCGTCAAGATCTTTATTACCGGCTCAATGTTCTCTCGATTCCTCTGCCTCCGCTTCGGGAGAGGGTTGGGGATATTCCCGCTCTTTGTAATCATTTCGTCCAAAAATATAACACCAGCCTGAACTGTTCGGTAAAGAGAGTCGCTACGGAGGCAATGAATTTTCTGCTGCGCTATCATTGGCCTGGAAATATAAGAGAGTTGGAAAATGTAATCCAGCGCGGTCTGGTAATTACAGATGGAGATACAATCGATGTCGATCATCTTCCACCGTCAATTACAGCCACAGATAAACACAATAGGAGGAAAGATGATTTTGATTATTCGGGCTTCTCTATAAAAGAAGCCCAGAAACAACTTGAAGCCAAGATGATCGAAAAAGCACTGGATGAAACAGGAGGAAACAAATCAAAAGCCTCGCTGCTGCTCCAAATCAGCTATCCCTCGTTGTTGAGCAAGATCAAGGAATATTCTCTTTGATGGCGTCGTAAAAAAAGCCCGATCTCCCGTGTTGCCTCGTATATTGAACTTTTTACCTAGCCATTTGAATCGTGGCAAATTTTTACGAGATTATCCTCTTAGATTTCCTAACCCCGATAAGCCGCAAGCGGCCGGGATAAGTACCTTGGCGGGAGACTGATCCTGCCAGCTCTTTAAGTGCTTTCCGTTCTCTTGTTTTTTATGTCGATTTTTGGTGAGTAAGGTACTAAAAAATGCCATGAGTCTGAGTTTGTGAGAAAAATATAGGATTCACGCGTTATATCTCCCACATTGAAACTGCTGGACTGCAATTCCATTTTTCAAAAATCGGGAGGGAAAGATGAATCGAAAAGGTTTCTCATTACTTGAACTGAATATCTGCTGTGCTCTTCTGGGTATCTTGTTCTGCGTGTCGTATCCCTTTATGGGTGAGATGCGTCAATCAGCACACTTCAGACATGAAATTCGAGAGCTTTACGGAAATCTGCAGCGCGCCAAACTCGAAGCGATAAAACAAAATACCTTTGTGGTGTTTAAAGTCTTCGCTGGGGGATATACCATTTTCGTGGACAATGGTGCGAATGGCGGCATCATGGGGGACTGGGAAAAGCAGAACGGGGAGCAGATGCTTGTGAACCATCGGTATTCAAATAATATACAAATGACAGATACCACCTTTGTCGGAAATCATGGAAGATTCAGAGGGCGACCTGGGATTAAGGCCGGAACCATTACTTTAATGAATGTAAATGGTTCTCGATCAGGAATTGTCCTGAATATGATCGGCAGGATACGGGTTGAAAAAATATAGCGGCCTGCTCCTTATTCCTTATATATGCTAAGGGATGTTCCCCAGTCTCTCATTCATCCGGCACTACTTCAAACCCGATTTTCGAGACAGCCTCCTTTACCGCTTCGGGAGGCGGATCGCCGTTGAAGCGGGCCTCGTTTTTTTCCAGATCAACTTCAACATCTTTGGTTCCCGGAACCTTCTCCAGCGCATCTTTGACGGAAGCGACACAGTGCTGACAGCTCATTCCTTTTATCTTTATGATCGGCATTGTCTTAGATCCTTGTGTGTTATATGGTTTGTTTAGCTATAAAGTAAGTGTTCAGCAGCACACCATCTGCCCATGATCAGGGCGTCCAGCATACCCAATGTATAGCTAACCGCCCTGCTCATGGGCATATGGCGCACTGCTAAACACTTACAGCCAGGACAGTTACAGTTTGAGCTAAATTGCTGGTTTTTAGCTCTTTTCTGATTAGTTTCGTTTATAAGAGTAAGAACAGTACTGCAGTAAAGCAAGTATAATCATGGAAGTGTGGAGTATTATGACACCAGACAAACACCTCTCGGTTGATGTGAAGGGAATGCATTGCGCCTCCTGTTCGAGTCGAATCGAACGGGTTGTCGGCGATATGGAAGGAGTGGGCGAGGCCTCAGTGAATCTGGCTGCGGAAACCATGAAGCTTGAGTACGACAGCTCCGTGGTCGATTACGAGGACATAGCGGAGCAAGTCAAGAATCTGGGATTTGAGCTGAGCAGGAAGGCGGAGAAAACCTCCGGTGAGCTGCAGCTTGAAATCGGAGGCATGCATTGTGCATCCTGTTCCTCCCGCATAGAAAAAGTAGTCGGCGATATGCCGGGAGTCACTCTGGCAAATATCAATCTGGTATCGGAAGAAGGCCGCTTTGTCTTTGACGAGGAGATTTGCAACCCCCGGGACATTAAGAAGGCCATCACCTCCCTGGGTTTTACAGTACGGGACAAGGGGGACCGGGTTCAGGAGTATGAAGAGAAAGAGCGGGAAAACAAGAAAAATCTCGAGCGGATGAGGCATGGCCTGATTCTCGAATTCGTCCTGGTTATCCCTCTGCTTATTCTCAGTATGGGAGAGATGGTCGGCCTGAGCCTGCCCCAAGCTATAGCGCCGCACTCTTCCCCGCTCAACTACGGAGTTGCCCAGCTCCTGCTCACCCTGCCCATCATGTGGCTGGGAAGAAGTTTCTACCTGATCGGCATTCCCGCCCTGTTGAGAAAATCCCCGAATATGGACAGCCTGATCGCTTTGGGGACAGGTGCGGCATTTATCTATTCGCTATGGAATGTGGTGGAAATAGCTATGGGGATAGATCCTATGACCCGGGCCATGGATCTCTATTTCGAGACGGTTGGTGTGCTGATTGCCCTGGTTTCATTGGGCAAATATATGGAATCGCGCTCTAAGCTGCATACTTCCGATGCCATCCGGCAGATGATGAATCTCACGCCGAAAACCGCGGTTCTGCTCGACGGTGATGAACAGGTTGTGGTTCAGGTCAGCGAGATAGAAGCCGGAGATATCCTGCTTGTCAAGCCAGGAGGCAGCATCCCCACGGACGGCAAGGTGGTCAAAGGTGAAACAACGGTGGACCAGTCGTTGATGACCGGGGAATCGATGCCGGTTTTTAAGACACTGGATGATAAAGTGTTCGGGGGTACGGTGAACACCGGCAATACCATCAGAATGGTGGCGGAGCAGACCGGCGACAACACCCTGCTGGCCGGCATTATTCGCATGGTGAGAGAGGCCCAGGGGTCGAAGGCGCCTATAGCCCGCATCGCCGACAAGGTGAGCTACTATTTTGTTCCGGTGGTAATGGTGATTTCGCTGCTGACCGGGTTATCGTGGTATTTCCTGGGGGATGCCGGCTTCTCCCAGTCGCTTCGATTTTTTATAGCCGTCATGGTTATCGCCTGTCCCTGCGCCATGGGCCTGGCGACCCCTATTTCGATCATGGTGGGGACGGGCAGGGCGGCGCAGCTTGGTATCCTGGTCAAGAACGGCGAGACCCTGGAAAAAATGGAGAAGGTGAATTCCATAATATTTGACAAAACCGGTACAATCACCAGCGGCAGGCCCGAGCTTGTCAATTTTGAATACAGTCCGAGTTTTTCAAGCGAGACAATCCTGCAGTATGCTGCATCTGCCGAGCGATCTTCCGAGCATCCCCTGGCCGAAGCTATTGTCCTCTATGCTAAAAATAAAAAGATAACCGTTACCGAGCCGGACGAGTTTACCCCCTATCCTGGAAAAGGAATAACTGCTGAATTTGGCGGGGAAAAAATACGTATAGGCAACAGGGAATTCTGTGAACAGTTCTCCATTTCAACGCAGGAATTTGAGGAAAAGGCGGCGGAATATTCCGATGAAGGCAAGACCGTTCTCTTTATGGCGATTAATGAGACCTGCTGTGCCATTTTTGCCATAGCCGACACGATCAAGCCCGAGGTGCCCGATGCCATTGCCGCCTTGAAGAAGAAGGGGATAGAAGTGGCGATGATGACCGGAGACAACGAGAAGACGGCCCAAGCCATTGCAGCAAAAGCCGGAATTACCACTGTCTTTGCGGAAGTGCTTCCTGACAAAAAGGCAGAAACCACCAGGGATTTTCAGAGTAGGGGATTCTGTGTGGCCATGGTCGGCGATGGAGTCAACGATGCCCCGGCACTGGCTCAGGCCGATGTCGGCATTGCCATGGGAACCGGCATTGATATTGCCATAGAGTCGGGCGATGTGGTGCTCATGAAAGGAAATCTCGATGGTGTGCTGATGGCATTGCAGCTTTCACGGGAAGTGATGAAAAATATCCGGCAGAATCTGTTCTGGGCCTTTGGCTATAATGTACTTGGAATTCCGGTTGCTGCCGGGCTGCTTTATGTCTTCGGAGGGCCTGCGCTCAATCCCATGTTTGCCGGGGCCGCAATGGCCCTGAGTTCGGTTTCCGTTGTTACCAATGCCCTGCGTTTGCGCCTGTTTCAAAAATGATGGCGTTGTAAGAAGCCGGATCTTAGGCATCGTTGGGGTTCGCTGCACTCAGCGCCAATCTACCTTTTCAAATCATTTTGCGGCAAGCCTGTAGGTTGGCGCTGACGAAGGAAGCCCAACGTTTTTGCCGTTTGAAAAGAAATGGTCTGAAAAGCGATGTGCTTATGATGCTTGCAGGGCAGCTTTTTGTTGGGGTTCGCGGTGCTCTCACCGCCAACCTACTTTTTCAAATCATTTTTGGGTGAACCTGTAGGTTGGCGCTGACGAAGGAAGCCCAACTCTTTTGCCGTTTTTTTTATAGCTGTCTTTTCCTGGAGCTCCTTGGAAAATTTCTTACAGTAAAAAAAGGGATAGAAACTCGTTATTCTCGTACGGCCACCGAACCGCAACCTCAAGTTCATCCACAATCCCGGTCTGTAACCATGGTGTCCTCAGTTTTACCACATCAATGCGGAAAACAGGCATTCCTTTTTCCCTTGACTTTTACCCTGTGAATTAGCTATATATTGCAGATTAAATGAATGGGTATTCATTAACTGCCGGGCACGGTGCCACGGTATAATTTTCGCTAATATAAATGAGAAGAGGAAATCCTATGTCAAAATTAGTTGCACCTCATGGTGGGAAAGGTTTGGTATGTGCTCTGCTTGAAGGCGCTGAGCGTGATGCAGAATTGAAAAAAGCTGAAGGACTGAAGCAGATAGAAATCTCTGCTCGTGCAAAAGGTGATCTCATCATGATGGGAATCGGTGGTTTTTCCCCTCTCGATGGTTTTATGACCAAAGCTGACTGGAAAGGCGTTTGCGAAAACTTCCAGCTGGCGGACGGCACCTTCTGGCCTGTACCTATCACCCTGGACGTGTCCACTGCCGATGCTGCTGCTATCACTGAAGGTGACGAGGTTGCTCTGGTACGTAATGGCGAGACTTTTGCCACCATGAAGGTCACCGAGAAATTCGAGATGACCGAAGAAAACAAAAAATGGGAATGTGAAAAAGTATTCCTGGGCGAAGGTGAAGAGTCTGTAGACGGTAATTTCTGGAAGATTGCTCCTGAAGACCATCCCGGAGTTATCATGGTTATGGCGCAGAAAGAAGTAAACATCGCCGGCCCCGTTAAAGTCCTCTCCGAAGGCGAGTATCCTAAAGAATACCCGGGTGTTTACCTGAAGCCTGCCGAGACCCGTGCAATGTTTGACGAGCGTGGCTGGGCAAACGTTGCCGCACTGCAGCTCCGCAACCCGATGCATCGCTCCCATGAATATCTGGCCAAGATCGCTGTTGAGGTATGTGACGGCGTTCTGATTCACTCCCTGATCGGTAACCTCAAGCCAGGCGACATTCCTGCACCTGTCCGGATCAAGGCTATCGATATTCTTATTGAGAATTACTTTGTTAAAGACAACGTCATTTCAGCAGGTTATCCGCTTGACATGCGTTATGCCGGACCGCGTGAGGGACTCCTCCATGCAACCTTCCGTCAGAACTACGGCGTCAACAACATGCTGATCGGTCGTGACCATGCCGGTGTTGGCGATTTCTACGGCCTGTTCGAAGCTCAGGAAATTTTTGATCGTATCCCAGAAACAGGCGATGCCGGCAAAGACCTGCAGTGCAAGCCGATGAAGATTGACTGGACCTTCTATTGTCATAAGTGCGACGGTATGGCTTCTCTGCGTACCTGTAACCACAGCAAGGAAGACCGTGTTATTCTTTCCGGTACCAAGCTCCGTAAAGCCCTTTCCGAAGGTGCCGAGATTGTCGATCATTTCGGACGTGAAGAAGTTCTCGAACACCTGAGAAAGTACTACGAAGGTTTGACTGAGAAAGTTGAAGTCAAAATGCAGGGTGCCGCTTCTGGTGACTCCATGTAATTTAGAGATATTCAGTTAGGATCTCTCAAGGAGATGCTGCCTACTTAAGGTGGCATCTCCTTTTTTGGTTTTTCCGGGTAAACCTGAAGGGCATGTAGGGGAGAACTGTTTATTGTTGAGGGGCGCTGTACTCACCGCCAACTACTTTTTCAAAATCCGCATGCGGCAAACCCGTAAGTTGGTGCTGACGAAGAAAGCCCAACTCTTTGCTCAGTGATATCCTTAAAACCAAAGATGTTTTTTTTATCTAGAAGGAACACTCTGGAATGAGTACATTTCGTCCGGCAGCTTGAAGTCAGCCGGATTTGCTGATAATAATAAAATTAACTGCCTTAAAACAGAAAGTATTCAATCGGAGTGAGCCATGAATGAGTTGAATGTCGGATTGGGAGAAAGATCGTATCCAATTCATATCGAGTACGGGTGCCTGGACAAGGTCGGTGAAGATCTGGCGAAGCACCGTATCGCCAACCGCTACTGCATCATCGCAGATTCAAAGGTGGCTGGGCTTTATGGCGCCAGGCTGTTTGATTCCCTGAGGCAGAGCCACATAAAAGCTGAACTTGTCACTTTCCCAGCTGGTGAAGCAAGTAAGAGCCTGAATACCTTTGCATTTTTATGCAGCACTCTCGCTCAAAAGGGTTTTGACCGCAGGGACGGCATCATTGCTTTGGGAGGCGGTGTTTCCGGAGATCTTGCCGGATTTGTAGCGGCGAGCTACATGCGCGGTATTCCATTCGTGCAGATCCCCACGACTCTGCTCTCTCAGGTCGACAGCTCCGTCGGTGGAAAAACCGGTGTCGATATTGCCGAAGGAAAAAACTTGGTAGGGGCTTTCTATCAGCCGAAGGCCGTCTACATAGATAGCAGCGTTTTAGAAACGCTTGAGAAAGAGGAACTGCTAGGCGGCATTGCCGAAGTTATAAAATACGGTGTTATCCGTGACGCTTCATTTTTCGAGTATCTGCGCGAGAAACGTGCAGAAGCATTGGCTCTGAACACCGAAGTGATCGAGACGATAATACATACCTCGTGCACCATAAAAGCGCAGGTGGTGGCCGAGGATGAGCGTGAGTCAGATATCAGAAGAATTCTCAATTATGGTCATACCATAGGCCATGCCGTCGAGGCCGTTTCCGATTTTTCCATTATCCACGGCAAGGCCGTTGCCATCGGCATGGTTGCAGCTGCCCGTATTGCTGAACTCCAGGGAATATTGCCGGTTGAGAATAAAGACGAGATTGTCGGACTGCTGCAGGATTATGGCCTGCCGACGGCGATTCCTCCGCAATTTGATCGAAAAAAGATCAAGAAGTACTTGCTGGCGGACAAAAAAATTGTCTCGGGAAAAGTGGCGTATGTACTGCCGGTACGAATTGGTGAAGTGATTATCACCGATAAGGTTGAAGAAGCCCTGGTCGATAAAGTTCTCTCTTGAGCCTGCCTGAAGAATAGTGATGTTCGGATCAGGACGCTGATTAATCAATTTAATTATGCTGGCTTCATGCCTCAATCAGTTTGCGGTCTTCTTTTACTGCTGCAGATTTCGCCGTTACTCCTTCCAGTTGCATAAGTTGAATATTACTCTCTCCATGTGATATGCTTGTCAGTGTTAGTTGGTAAACCTGGGTTTATTTTGGCATGGTATACAATACGACATGAACATAATTATTGAAAGGAGGGCTGAGATGAGAAGAGTAACCTGTGTTGTCGTCATTTCTTTACTAAGCTTGATTTTTTTTTCCGGCAGCAGCATGGCAGATGTAGCTGAGGACTGTATCAGTTGTCACCGTGAGAAAAATCCCGGAATGTATCTGCAGTGGAAAAATTCCGGACACGGCAAGAATGATGTAGGTTGTATAGATTGTCATGCCGCTGAGGAAGGCGATGTCGATGCTTACGAACATTATGGAGCCACTGTAGCAACCCTTGTCACTCCGAAGGACTGCGGACAATGTCATAGTGAAATCGAGGAAGAGACTTCGCAGTCGTACCATGCCCACGCCGGGGAAATCCTGCAGTCCAATGACGCGTACATGGCCCATGTAGCCGGAGGTCATCCTGTTGTCATAGTCGGCTGTGAGTCCTGCCATGGCGCCAAGATGATAATTGACCCTGAGGCATCCAATAAACTCTCACCTCTAACCTGGCCGAATTCCGGAGTTGGCAGATTGAATCCGGACGGCTCCAAGGGCGCCTGTAATGCCTGTCATTCCAGGCATTCTTTTTCCAAGGCTCAGGCGCGGCAGCCGGGCAATTGCGGTAAATGTCATCTGGGCCCGGACCATCCGCAAAAAGAGATTTACGATGAATCCAAACACGGTATTGCCTATAAAGCCAACAAGGAAAAGATGAACCTTGATAACGACCAGTGGGTGGTCGGCGAGGATTATTATGAAGCTCCTACCTGTGCAACCTGCCATATGTCGGCCACACCCAATCAGCAGCTTACCCATGATGTGGGGAACCGTATTTCCTGGACGCTCCGACCGCCGGTATCGAAACATAAAGATAACTGGGAAAAGAAACGGGAAGCCATGAAGGATGTGTGCAGCAACTGTCACCAGCAGGGTTTTGTGGACGGCCACTATTACCAGTACGATGCCCTGGTAAATCTCTATGATGAAAAATTTGCCAAACCGGCCGGTACCATCATGAATATGATCAAAGAAAAAGGCCTCCTCGAGAATAAAGCAGCTTTTTCAAATGACGTGGAATGGATGTACTGGGAGCTTTGGCATCACGAAGGACGACGGGCCAGAATGGGTGCAGCCATGATGGGGCCCGATTATGCCTGGTGGCATGGCATCTACGACGTAGCCCATAACTTTTATTTCGAGTTTATCCCTGAAGCAAGACATTACAATGATCCTGAAGTAAACAAGTACATAGAAAAGCTGCTCGAAGATCCGATGCACAGCTGGCTGAGTACCGATACCGAGACGCTGAAAAAAGCCATAGAAAGCGGAGAACTTCAGAAAACTTATGCAGAGTTCTTTAAAAAGCAGTAGCCGTTGTGTTTGATGGACTCTTTGTCCCTGCAGTAGAAACCTAAAAGTCGGCTAAAGCGTACACTATTTGCTGTCTACTCCTAGATACTTCA
>JADQBJ010000028.1:0-4972 GCA_016278675.1 Desulfobulbaceae bacterium
AAAGAGCAGTCCCGGCCTGGGCCAGGAGATGCTGAGTTTCAGGGGTAATCAGATAAATAAATGATAGCATTCTAAGGTACAGATCACGATTTCTTTGCGGGAAGAAAAAGGGAAAAGATGATGGCAACCACCGCCAGGCAGAAGGCCAGAAAAAAACTGCCGGCAAAGCTCCCGGTTTTTTCCGCAAGCAGACCAGCCAGATAAGGTCCGCTTATCTGGCCGATGCCGAATATGAAGGTGACAAAACCAAAAACGGCGGCTACTCGCTGCTGTCCGGCATAATCGGCGACCAGGGCCGAAATGATGGAGGGCACGCTCCAGGCTACAATGCCGTAACAGCCAATGGAGACGAATAGAAAGATGTTTGGCAGCGGCAAAGCCACCAATAGATAGGCGACGGCCTGTATTGAGAAAGCCGCAATCAATGCGGTCTTGCGGCCGAATTTATCGGAAAAGGCACCGGGAATCGGACCGGAGAGCAGGCTCAGCAGGCCAATGCAGGACCAGAAAATACCTGCCGCGGATTCGGCATAGCCTCTATCTACAATCATAGAGGTGACCACGAAAGTCACATAAATGACATAGGTAAAGCCAAAGAGAAAATAGATAGCAGCGCAATGCAGAACGATCTTCGAACTCAAGGCGATGTCGTCGCTGGACTGCACCCTGAACCGGCTCTGCTGCTCTGCAGATTCAGCGCCTACGGGCAGCAATCCCTCTTTCGCCGGACTATTGCGCAGCACAGCATAACAGAGTACTGCACAACAAAGAACGATACCCCCCAGCACCAGCCAGTTGGTTCTCCAGCCGTCACTATGAAGGGTGTTGATGTAAGGTATAAGGCTGCCACATAAGATAATGGCGAAACCGTTGCCTATCACTACAAATCCTGCGGCCTTGCCGCGTTTGTGCTGGGCGAACCAGATGGAGAGCAGGGCCATGATGGGAATATTCGCCATGGCACTGCCCATGCCCGTGAGAATATAGAGGATGGTAATGGCGGCCATGGAGTCAGATCTGCTGATAACCATCATTGAGAGGCTCACCAGCAGTAGCGCCAGGGCGATGAGATTGCGTGCGCCGATTCGCTGCATAATCCTGCCGCTGATCAGAACGGCGCCGAGATAACCCACAAAATTGGCGGTGGAAATAAAGCCCATTTGCGAATAGCTCAGTCCCAGGGCCTCTCCCATCGAAGGCAGCAGCATGCCCAGCGAAAAGCGGCCCAGTCCGAGACAGGCAAAGATGCAAACCGTTCCGGCAACCATTATGATCCAGCCATAGTGGATGGGCAGCCTCGGCAAAACGGCGCTGGAAGAGTCGGTGGCGTTTTTCAACATTGGTACCTGGATTGTTTCTGCTGCGGCTCTGACATTGATCCCTTATCCATACCTTTAAGGCAACTTGCGGATTGCACCCTTGTCGGCGGATGATGCCAGCAGGGCATATGCCTGCAGAGCCGCAGAAACGACGCGGTTGCGATCGGTAGGGGTAAAAGCCAGTTTGCCTTTCTCCTCTTCCCTGCCCCGCCGCCTGCTCATTTCCGTTGGGCTGACGTCGAGATTTATCTTCCGGTTAGGTATGTCGATTTTGATAGTATCGCCGTTTTTCACCAGAGCGATGGCTCCACCGGCTGCAGCCTCAGGGGAAACGTGGCCTATGGAGAGGCCGGAGGTGCCGCCGGAGAACCTGCCGTCGGTGATCAGGGCGCATTCCTTGCCAAGATGGATAGACTTGAGATAGGAGGTGGGGTAAAGCATCTCCTGCATGCCGGGTCCCCCTTTGGGACCTTCGTAGCGAATGACGACTACGTCGCCGCTGGAGATTCCGCCATCCAGGATGGCGTCACAGGCGGCATCCTGAGAGGAGAAAACCCGTGCGGTGCCGGTGAATGTCAAAATCGAAGGATCGACGCCGGCGGTTTTGACGATACAGCCGTTTTCGGCGATGTTGCCGTAGAGTATCGCCAGGCCGCCGTCTTTGCTGTAGCTATGGTCGATATCGCGGATGCAGCCTGCGGAGCGGTCAAGATCCGCCTCCCGGTACATCGTTTGCTGGGAGCCCATGACCAGGTTCCTTCCGGAGGCGGCCGGGGCACTCAGATAGAGAGACTTGGCTTCCTCCCCGGCGGAGTCCGCTCCGATATCCCAGGCAGCCAGAGTTTCTGCAAGGCTGGGGGCATCAACGCGTGAGACCGAGGTGTCCAGCAGCCCGCCCCTGTCCAGCTCGCCTAAAATTGACATGATGCCACCAGCCCGGTTGACATCCTCAATATGATATGAGGCGGAGGGAGAAACCTTGCACAGGTTGGGGACCCTGCGGGAGAGCTGGTCGATGTCCTTCATGGTGAAATCCACTCCTGCCTCGCCGGCAATTGCCAGTAGATGGAGAACGGTGTTGGTGGAGCCGCCCATGGCAATATCGAGTGCCATGGCATTCATAAATGCCTCGCGGCGGGCGATGGAGCGGGGCAGCACCGAGCTGTCTTCGTCTTCATACCAGGCCTGGGTTATTTTTACGATCTGCGCGGCTGCTTTCTCAAATAATTTTGTGCGATTGACATGGGTTGCCACAACAGTGCCGTTACCCGGCAGTGCCAGGCCCAGTGCTTCATTGAGGCAGTTCATCGAATTGGCGGTAAACATACCGGAGCAGGAGCCGCAGGTCGGACAGGCATTGTGTTCTATGGCATCGAGCTCCTCATCACTGACGTCCGCATCTCCGGCCATAACCATGGCATCGACCAGGTCATATTTCTTTTTGCCGACAATGCCGGCCTCCATTGGCCCGCCGGAGACGAAAATCGTCGGAATGTTGAGTCTCATGGCGGCCAGAAGCATGCCGGGAGTGATTTTGTCACAGTTGCTGATGCATATCATGGCGTCTACGGTGTGGGCATTGCACATATATTCAACACTGTCGGCAATGAGTTCCCGCGACGGCAGAGAATAGAGCATTCCTTCATGGCCCATGGCAATGCCGTCATCAATGGCGATAGTATTGAATTCCGCGGCAAAATATCCCTGCAGGGCGATGAGTTTTTTGAGGTGCTGGCCGATCTCGTGCAGATGAACATGTCCCGGAACAAACTGAGTGAATGAATTGACTATACCGATTATCGGCTTGTCCATCTGCTCCTCGGTCATGCCGTTGGCCCGCCAGAGACTTCTGGCGCCTGCCATTCTTCTACCTTGGGTTGTGGTTGCACTTCGTAATTTTATTGCCATTAATCATCCTCTTAAGTTATATATTTAGCCTTGTGCTAAGCCTTGGGGATAAGCCCTGGTGGAATATATGAGCTATTGGCTTTTATTGGCTTTCCATTTTCTTGGTTTTTTATGACAGACTATAAGGGTGAAGCCCAATCCAGCAGAGCTGGACTCTTTACAGTACCCTCTTGAGGGTATAAATGCTTTGGCAGTAGAGATAAGCTGTTGGTCTTAAACTTTCTGTTCTCTTGTTTTTTTATGACAGACTCTCAAGAGTAAGGCAACATCCAGCAGAGCTGGACTCCCTACAGTACCCCCTTGAGGGGTATAAGTGCTTTGGCTGTAGAGACTGATTCACGGATTTTTAAATGTTTATTTCACTTCCTGCTTTTAGTGGTGGTTTTTGGGGAGTAAAGCACTAAAAAGAAGGAGCAGTATAATGATATGATGCATTGAAAATCTTGTGACTTTTGCAACAATATACTATGAAAGAAAGGGGGAATGCACTTTTTTTCAGGAGGAAGATATGAAAAAGCCGGAAATTGATTATTGGATTACAACCATGTTGGAGGCGCACAAGAATGTTTCCGACTTAAATATCACCGTAGGAAAAACCCTGCAAGTGGAAGCTGACGGCAAGCTGATGCCGGTTCAGGTAGCCCCGCCGGTGAAAAAAATTTCCCCGTTTCAGGCCGAGACATTTGCCATGAATCTGATCGGCAACAATAAGCGGCTGCTCAAGGATTTGGTGGAAAATGGTTCCTGCGATCTCTCCTATTCTCTGGGAAGCAAGGCTCGTTTCAGGGTAAATATTTTTACCCAGAAAGGATACTTTTCCACGGTTTTGAGAAAACTGGAAACGGATGTGCCGACCATCGAGAATATGCAGTTTCCCAAGTCTTTCTCTAAAATGGCCGGTGAATTGAATGGTCTCATTCTGTTCACAGGGGCCACCGGTACCGGTAAGACGACATCGCTGGCCGCCCTGCTTAATCGAATAAATGAAGAACGTCCTGTCCATATTGTTACACTGGAAGACCCAATCGAGTATATACATCCGCACAAAAGGGCCACATTCAATCAACGCGAGCTCGGCAATGATTTCAACTCCTTTGCCACCGGCATGAGAGCTTCTCTGCGACAGGCTCCCAAGGTAATACTGGTTGGTGAGATGCGAGACCGGGAAACCATGGAAATAGGGTTGACGGCCGCAGAAACCGGGCATCTCGTTCTGTCCACTCTGCATACCATCGATGCGGGACAGACCATAAACCGTATTCTCGGTATGTTCGAAAAGGATGAGCAGCCGCAGATCAGGAACAGACTGATTGATACAATCAGGTGGATCGTTAGTCAGAGGCTGCTTCCCCGTATCGGCGGAGAACGTGTGGCGGCCATGGAAGTATTGCGTACCAGCCTGAGGGTGAAGGATCTTATTCTCAATGGAGAATCCGAGGACAAGACCTTCTATAATGTCATCAAAAACGGCTCAGCCCTTGACATGCGCACTTTTGACCAACATATTCTTGAACTGTACAGTCATGGCATTGTCAGTGAACAGACGGCCATGACCTATTGTTCGCACAGGAATGAGATGCATCGCGGTATTGATCAGGTGAAAGCAGAGCGTGGAGAGGCAACCACTTCGCTCACAGGACTTGCCATGGAGGAAGAGGAAACTTCGAATTCCGGTTATTAGTGCCTTACTCTTTAAAGGCTGCCATTAACAAGAAAACGAGAAATGCATTTAAAATCGTGAATGA
>JADQBJ010000028.1:4982-16740 GCA_016278675.1 Desulfobulbaceae bacterium
CTTTAAAGGCTGCCATTAACAAGAAAACGAGAAATGCATTTAAAATCGTGAATGAGAGCTCTACAGCCAAGGCACTTATCCAGCTCAGCCGGGCTAGTGCCTTACTCTTTAAAGGCTGCCATTAACAAGAAAACGAGAAATGCATTTAAAATCGTGAATGAAAGCTCTATAGCCAAGGCACTTTGCCCCCTCAAGGGGGTACTGTAAAGAGTCCAGCTCAGCCGGATAGTACTTTTTGCTTCCAAGAATCTGTTATAAAAGTAAAAGAATTAGTACATTAAAGGAAAATCGCCCAGGTATGTCTCCGAGGAATATCAAGCTCGGCTGAATTAGCTGGCTTGGCTGCTTTTCCAGAATAGCCTGCTATACACTCGAAAAAATGAGGAAGAGATGAATACAATCTGCCGCTCCTGTGGAAAACAACTGAAATTGAGCACAAAAATGCTTGAGAGCATACATAAGCTGAGCCCAGAGAAGACCATCCGCATAAAATGTCCGGGATGTTCTGAGGTCATCGAGCTTGATCGTTCCATGTTGTCGCCCGCTCCAAAAGTATCAGCAGCACAGAAACCTGCAGCACAAACACCGAAAGCGAAACCGCCGGCAGCGAAGGCAGATACCGACGCATCCGGTAAACCGGGAACTGCTGGTAATGCATTTATCAGGCCGCCTGCTCCGCCTGATATATCCTGGCTTGAAGAGGGCGTGTTTGACGAAGAACAGGTTATAGAAGATGTACCCCTTGCCATGATTCTCATGGAAGATTGCGAAAGCAGGGACACAATAATCGAAAGCATTGAGGGAATCGGTTATAAAACCGAAATTGTAAAAAATGTCCAGGATGCCATGGAGAAAATGCAGTTTGTCGAGTATTCCGCTGTTGTCCTGCATTCCCGTTATGAAGGAAACGGATTGGAATCCTCGGCTTTTCATAAATACATGTGTGATATGTCCATGTCCAGACGGCGCTTTATCTTTTACACCCTGGTGGGAAGAGAGTTTAAAACTCTTTATAATCTTCAAGCACTGGCGTATTCAGCGAACCTGGTTGTAAATGAGAACGAAATACCGTATTTTAATGTCATTATACGAAAGGCCATCCCGGAGTATGAGGAGCTTTTCGGCCCGATCACGGAGGAACTTCGTATGCAGGGCAAATAACTAGAAGTGAGCAACCCCCCGGAGAACTGTTTCCGGGTCCATGGAAATTTTTCCAGGCATATCCTGATTATCCCGCTGTACCTGTCGAGCTTTCCTTATCCATAGAATGATAGTCCGGTCTTCAAATCGTCATAGAATTTGTAAGATGCACTGTCACTCTCTTATACACCAATCTAAATCTCATGATAATAAATCTAATTACCACCACCCGTTTGAAGATCAAAAATGCCGTTATGCAGGGGAAGCGCAAATCACTTAGCTTTCTGCCTGGAAAGTTCCGCAACGGTACGGCTAGAGAAAACCCGCTCCCGCCCGAGCAGGCTGAAAAGAAAAATCAAAATTCCCCTCCTCAACAACAGCAGGTCGACAGAGAGGCCCCTCAAAAAGCCAGGCCGGAAAAGAAAAAGAAATGGCAGCTGAGCAGCTTTCAAGTCGATCCTCTCCCCGGTAAGGTCCGGTTTCATGATATCGGACTTCCCCAGCTGGTGATGCGGGCTATCGCTGATCTGGGTTTTCAGTACTGCACCCCGGTACAGGCTGAGTCTTTACCTCATCTGCTAGAGGGCAAGGATCTTGTAGCCAATGCCAATACCGGCACGGGCAAGACGGCGGTGTTTCTCATGGCCATACTGACGCGGCTTTTGGGAGAGAATAAGGAGAAGAAATCCGACAGGGTGAGGACACTCATCCTGGCTCCGACCCGCGAACTCGTCATTCAAATAGCCGCAGAGGCCAAAGAGCTCAGTCGCTATACACATCTGCGGGTGGCAGCCGTCTACGGCGGCACGGAGTATCGCAAGCAGATGGAATTCTGCGAAAAACGCTGTGATATTGTGGTCGCCACCCCGGGCAGGTTACTGGATTTCTGTCAAAAAGGGGTATTGAATCTGCAAAGCTGCGAAATAGTGGTGATTGATGAGGCCGACAGGATGCTGGATATGGGTTTCATTCCTGACGTGCGCCGCATTATGGGCCAATTGCCGAACAGAGGAACGCGGCAGACCCTGATGTTTTCGGCAACCATAACCGAAGAAGTTAAAAGACTAGCTTCCCAGTGGTGCAAGGATCCGGTCAATGTTGTGGTAGAGTCGGAGCAGGTCGCTGTTGAAAGTGTGGATCAGAAGGTTTATTTGGTGACTGCCTCGGAAAAGTACAAGATTCTCTATAATCTCATCAAGGGGAACCGAGGCGGGCGAATTGTGGTCTTTGCCAACCAGAAAGCAGAGGCGAGAAAGCTCTATGAGAGATTGCGTCGCAATGAAATCAATTGCACTTTGCTCACTGGAGATGTACCTCAAACAAAAAGGACAGACCGCCTCGAACGTTTCCGGGCCGGTGGTATAGAGGTTCTGGTGGCTACCGATGTGGCCGGCAGGGGGCTTCATGTGGAGGGAATAACTCATGTTGTCAACTACAGCCTGCCATATGAGCCGGAGGACTATGTCCATAGAATAGGCCGAACCGGTCGTGCCGGCGCGGCCGGGGTTTCCATCAGCTTTGCCTGCGAGGAGGGCAGTTTTATCCTGCCGGATATCGAAGAATTCATGGGAAAGAAGCTGGAATGCTTTCCGCCCGAAGAGCACCTGTTGATAGAACCGCCTAAAGGTGTGCCCTATAGTGGGCCAAAGACGCCCAGCAGCGGCAGTAAAAATTACAAGGCAAAGTCAAAAAGCCGGAGCTACCATGGCAAGCGGCAGCCGAAAAGGAACGCCTGAGGACGCCTAAAAACAATCTGATTTTCTGTAGAAAAATATCGGAATTGTGCGGGCCACAAGGGCTTGCCCCCGACTTTTGCGGGATGATCGGTTGGAATCCCTGCATCTTCGATGATTTTCCTCTTCTTGATTGATCGTAAGAAATTCAAAAAAAAACATAGATAAAACAAGGTCGAGGCCTTGCCAATACATGCTTGTGTAATACTATGTACACTTGAGTTGAAAGCAAATAGCAGGGTTTCGAGGATGTGCCACAGTGCAGGCGAAAACGAAATTATCCTTGCCCTGCAGGTCGGTTTTTTCGAGTGAATTCAGATAGAACAAACCGCGAAACCAGACATGGATGCATCTCTGCATCCTCTATTTGTCGCAGCTCCATATCATTTTTTTCTCAAAGTCCAGGTTGGTTACTGGTCTGTGAAGAAAAGCTTGTAAATGCGTTAAAAATTTGCTATATGTTCCTAGCTTATAGTTTGTGAAAGTGCACTGACAGCGGTCTCATTTCATTAACCACCCGTAAAACACGGGAAAAGACAAACCTTAACCTATTTGGGCTTTGGTCCAAAAAGAGCGAAATCCATGACAGAAGAATTAAACCAATTATCCCAGGAATCAGGCGGAGAAGAGTTAAGTTTTGCAGAACTCTTCGAAATGGAAGAAAACAATAAAGTAGTTGCCGTCGGCGATGTCGCCACAGGCACCATAATCGGATCCGTTGAGGATTACTTTCTTGTTGATGTCGGTGATAAGGCAGAGAGCTATATCGCTAAATCGGAATTCCGTCTGGAAGAAGATGCAGCCATCGGTATTGGCGATACCTTTGAAGTCTTTGTTGAACGACGCAAAGAAGAAGGTGGACTTCTTTTATCCCGGGAAAAGGCGATAGCCATAAAGGTCTGGGAAGAAATTGCAAAAATCCAGGAAGATGACGGTACCATTGAAGGCAGAATTGAAAGTCGCGTCAAGGGCGGAATGTCTGTTGATATAGGTGTTCCGGCATTCCTTCCCTACTCTCAGATCGACCTGCGTCCGGTCAAGGACCTGGATGCATTGATAGGTGATACCTTTGAGTTCAAGATCCTCAAATTCAATCGTAAGCGCAACAACGTGGTAATTTCCCGCAGAGCCATACTGGAAGAAGCGAGAAATGAGCTGCGCGAGCAAATGCGTTCGAAGCTTGAAGAGGGCCAGATCATCAAAGGCGCCATCACCAATATTACCGATTACGGATTGTTTATTGACATGGGCGGCATGGACGGCCTTTGTCATATTACCGATCTCTCCTGGGGCAGGGTCTCGCATCCGGCCAAGCTCTACAAGGTCGGCCAGGAACTCGAAGTCAAGGTACTGAAGTATGATCGTGAGAACGACAGAGTATCGCTGGGTGTCAAGCAGCTTCGTGAAGATCCCTGGGCCACGGTTACAGATAGATATCCGGTTGGCGAGAAAACCATCGGAAAGGTTGTTTCAATAACCGACTACGGCGTCTTTGTTGAGCTCGAAGAGGGCGTTGAAGGACTTATTCATGTCTCGGAAATGACCTGGTCAAAGAAGCCGCGTCATCCATCCAAGATGGTTTCCGTTGGTGACGAGCTTGAGGTTATGGTTCTGAATATTGAGCCGGAAACCAAACGCATCTCTCTTGGTATGAAGCAGCTCCAGCAGAACCCCTGGGATCTGGTTACCGAGAATTATCCCGTCGGCTCCATTATTGAAGGGAAAATCAAGAATATCACCGATTTCGGTATCTTTATTGGTATAGAGGAAGGTATTGATGGTTTGATTCATGTGTCCGATCTGTCCTGGACTGAACGTATTAAGCATCCCTCCGAAAAGTACACCAAGGGAGAGACCATTCAGGCTGTTGTGTTGAAAATTGACAAAGAGAACGAGAGATTCTCCCTCGGCGTCAAGCAGCTTGTTCCGGATCCATGGCAGGAGGCCTACAACAACTATCCCTCCGGGACAGTCGTTGAGGGTGAGATCACCAATGTCACCGATTTCGGCGTCTTTGTGAAGCTCGAAGAAGGCATTGAAGGTCTTGTTCATGTATCGGAAATCAGCAAAGATAAGGTCAAAACTCCGGTCGGAATGTATCAGGTCGGCGATACACTGAAGGCTATCGTTATCAATGTTTCGGCCAAAGACAGGAAGATAGGCCTTTCCATCAAGACCCTTGAGGATGAAGGCGAAGAGCAGGCCATCGAAAAATTGAAGAAGAGTGAGGAAAATGCAGCCGCAAAATCACCATCCACCTTTGGTGATCTGCTCAAGGCGGCAGCTGAGGGAAACCAGTCTGAGGAAGAATAGGCGTGTGACAGGCTAGCTTCACTGACAGTCAAAGTTGTTTTACCGGAGTGATCCGGTAAAACAACTTTTTTTTTATATATCACTAACGGCCCTGGAGCCAACGCAGAACGAATAGGTTTTTGAATATGTTAAAAAAAGATCTGATCAATAAGGTAAGTGAGGAGCTGTCTCTGCAGAAGCAGGATGTCAGCGTTGCCCTTGATATAATACTTGATACCATGGGAGAGGCTCTTGCAGAAGACAGGAGGGTGGAACTTCGTGGTTTCGGAAGTTTTTCTACGCGAAAACGGAAGGCAAGAAGCACCAAAAATCCGAGAACCGGCATTGTCATGGATATCCCGGAGAGAAAAACCCTTCATTTCACCATGAGCAAATCCCTGAAAGAGTCGCTCATCAGTAAAACGGAGTGAGGTCCCCCTTCCCTTCACGCAGAATTTCGGGCAGATCGCCGGTAAGGTCGATCACAGATGAAGGATCGGGGTAAACCGGTCCTCCATCGATGATAATGTCGACATGGTTTCCCATGATCATTTCGATTTCATAAGCCTCGGTCGGAGGAGGATCGTCTTCGTAAGGAATACTGGTATTGACTATAGGATTACCGAGTGTTTCAAGCAACATCAGGCATATCGGGGAATCGGGGACTCTGATGCCGACGGTTTTCTGTTTCGTCGACATTATCCTGGGGACAAGCTTTGTCCCCGGGAGGACAAAAGTATAGGGGCCGGGAAGGTTCTTTTTGAGCAAACGATAGGCAGTGTTGGAAACATGGGCATATTCGCTGATATTTTTTAAGCTGGAGCACATGAAACTAAAAGGTTTGTGCTTCGGCCTTTTTTTTATCTGGATGACCTTCTTGACTGCCTTCTGGTTGAACATGTCACAGCCGATGCCGTATCCGGTATCGGTGGGATAACTGATAACTGCACCTTCCTGCAGCTTTTTCACTATCTGATCGATCAGACGCTGTTGCGGATTATCCGGGTTGATTGAAATAAGCATGGATCCAGTGTTTATCCTATTTGGAGTGGTATACTTTCCGGGAATTTTCTTCTGCTGAATGAGCGAAGATTCCATTTAATAGAGTTAATTTCATTGGGAATCCTGACAGTATATGCATATGTTTGCCAAGGACAATAACTCCACACGTTAATACGTAAAAATTTTTGCTGCAACAGTCATAAATATTGTATTGTACAGGCAGAGACAATGTGCAGCGAATCATCCTGATATTCCGTTAACTCAGCGATGTTTCCCTGTTGTCCGCCTTATGTTAAATTTCTGGAAAAGGAGCCGACCATGCTGCCGGAGAATATTGAATTAGCATTGACCTTCGATGATTTACTACTTGTACCCGCCTCTTCGGAAGTCCTGCCCAACTCCGTTTCACTTGCCACCAGGCTTACCGATTCAATTTCGCTCAATGCTCCGCTTGTCAGTGCTGCTATGGATTCTGTTACCGAACATCGCGCAGCCATAGCCATGGCCAGGGAAGGCGGTATCGGTATAATTCATAAGAACATGAGCATTGATCGGCAGGTGCTCGAGGTTGAAAAGGTAAAGAAGTCCGAATCCGGCATGATCATTGATCCCATAACCGTCAATCAGTTCCAGTCGGTGGCCGAGGTTCAGGAAATCATGAGTACCTACAAAATATCGGGTCTTCCTGTCCTGGATAAGGGCAAGCTTGTCGGTATCGTCACTAACCGTGATCTGCGCTTCGTCTCCGACAGCGATCTCCGGGTTGCCGATGTGATGACCAGCAAGAATCTGGTTACTGCGAAAGTCGGCATAGATCTTGAGCATTCCAAAGCCCTGCTCCATGAACATAGAATTGAAAAGCTGCTGGTTGTTGACGATGCCGGCAATTTGAAGGGTCTGATAACCATTAAGGATCTGGAGAAAATTAAAAAATATCCCAACGCCGCAAAAGATGGGTTCGGCCGGCTGATTGTCGGAGCTGCGATCGGTGTTGGCGATGATTTGCTGGAAAATACCGAAAGGCTGCTTAAGGCGGGGGTGGATGTCGTCGTCCTCGACTCGGCCCACGGCCATTCAAAAGGGGTTATCAGTTCCCTTGAAAAGGTGAAGTCGAATTTTCCCAATATCCAGGTGATTGCCGGGAATGTGGCTACAGCCGAAGGAGCTATGGATCTGATAAAAGCCGGGGCAAATGCGATCAAGGTAGGTGTGGGACCGGGATCAATCTGCACCACCAGGATCGTCGCCGGCGTTGGCGTGCCGCAGATGACGGCATTGCGAAACTGTGTCAGTGTAGGTGAAAAATATGGAATTCCCATTATTTCCGACGGCGGTATCCAGCACTCCGGCGACCTCGCCAAGGCCATAGGGGCGGGAGCGCATTCCATTATGATCGGTTCGCTTTTTGCCGGAACAGATGAAACACCCGGGGAAACCTTTCTCTACCAGGGACGAACCTATAAGGGATACCGGGGTATGGGCTCTTTAGGAGCCATGGGAGCGGGATCATCCGACAGGTATTTTCAATCGGATGTTACCAGCCAGTCAAAAATGGTACCTGAGGGCATCGAGGGAAGAGTACCGTACCGTGGTCCGCTGGTCAATGTGATGTACCAGCTTCTTGGAGGGCTGCGATCCGGCATGGGATATCTTGGGGCGTCGACCATCGAGGAGTTGAGAAATAATGCCACCTTTGTGAGGATTTCATCTGCCGGCCTCAGGGAGTCGCATGTTCATGATGTCATCATCACTAAAGAGGCGCCGAATTACCGAACGGCCTGATCTCGAATTCCGGCGTCTGCCCCGGTTCAGAAAATGTGTTGACCGGCAAGCGTTAATTTTAATCAACATTGGATTGTTATGAATATTCATGATGAAATGATTCTCATTCTGGACTTCGGTTCGCAGACGACCCAGCTTATCGCCCGGCGGATCAGAGAACAGAAAGTATATTGCGAAATACATCCTTTCTCCGTAGACATAGAGAAAATTACTGCTCTGAAACCCAAGGGAATTGTGCTCTCCGGAGGTCCCTCATCGGTCTATGACCGGGATGCTCCAGTCTCCGACAGTGCGCTTTTTGAGTTGGGAATCCCGGTTTTAGGTATCTGCTATGGTGCTCAATTGATGGTGCAGCAGCTCGGCGGAGGTGTTGAGAAAGCCAGCAAGAGAGAGTTCGGCAAGGCGGATCTTCAGGTCAAGGTCACCGATGGTTTGTTTGCTGGACTTGAAACCGACGATTTCAAACATCAGGTATGGATGAGCCACGGCGACAGGGTTGAGAGGATGCCGCCCGGCTTTGGTGCAACGGCAATAAGTGAAAATTCACCTTTTGCCGCTTTCAGACATATGAAAAGGCCTCTTGTCGGGGTACAGTTTCACCCGGAGGTTGCTCATACGCTGATAGGCAACGATGTCCTCAGAAATTTCATATTCGGCATCTGCTTCTGCAGCCCGAAGTGGACCATGCATTCCTTCATAGAATCCAATGTCGAGGCAATTCGCAGGAAGGTCGGTGACGCCAAGGTTATCTGCGCACTTTCCGGCGGGGTTGACTCTTCCGTTACCGCGGCCATAGTGCATCGGGCCATAGGTGAGCAGCTTACCTGTATATATGTCAATAACGGCCTGATGCGCAGCGGTGAGTCTGAATCAATTCTTCGTTTCTTTCGGGAAAAAAGCAAGCTGAAGGTTATTGATGTCGATGCTGAAGATTTTTTCCTCTCCGAGCTTCAGGGAATCATTGATCCGGAGATAAAACGGAAGCGTATAGGTCTGGGGTTCATAAAAATATTTGAAGACGAAGCCAGCAAACTTGGCGATGTCGATTACCTGGCTCAGGGAACCCTTTATCCTGATGTCATTGAATCTGTATCGTTTCGTGGAGAGGCTCCCATAAAATCACATCACAATGTGGGTGGTCTGCCGGAAGTTATGAAGCTTGATCTGATTGAACCTTTGCGCGAACTTTTCAAAGATGAGGTGCGGGAACTTGGTCTTGAACTGGGTCTCCCGGAAGAGGCAATCTATCGTCAGCCGTTCCCCGGGCCGGGCCTGGGAATCCGTATTATGGGCGAAATCACTTCGGAACGACTGGAGATTCTGCGAAAGGCGGATGTCATTGTTCTGGAGGAGATGAAGAAAAGCGGATATTATCGGAAAGTGTGGCAGTCCTTTGCCGTGTTGCTGCCGATTCAGACTGTGGGTGTGATGGGCGACTTCAGAACCTATGAAAATGTCATTGCCATACGGGCGGTGGATTCCAAGGATGCCATGACAGCGGATTGGTCCAGATTACCCTATGAAATACTGCAGATTATTTCAGGAAGGATTATTAACGAGGTGAGGGGAGTTAACAGGGTAGTTTATGATATCTCTTCCAAGCCGCCGGCAACTATCGAGTGGGAGTAACAGAGAAGGATCATCCGTGTTGAGGCAGTTTAATGCAGTGAGGTAGGTAAATGTTGAAAACCGGAATATATGTCGATGCGGAAAATATCCGTCTCTGCGGTGGATACGGCATGCGCTATGACGTTCTTGTGGAGTTGGCCAATGCCGGCAACTCGGTCCTGCTCAGGGCAAATTCCTATCTGGCCGAAGACCGTGCTCGTACTAAAGACGACCACGAGTACAAGCAGAAACTCTACCGTTATCATGATATTCTGCGTCAGTGCGGCTTCAAGGTCATTAAAAAATATGTGAAGCATTTTGTCGACGATGAAGGAATCCTGACAACCAAGGCCAATGCCGATATGGACCTGGCGATCGATGCACTGCTGCAGGCGCGAAACCTGGACCGTATAATTCTGCTGACCGGTGACGGAGATTTCATACGTCTGGTGCTTGCTCTGCAGAATATGGGTTGCAGGGTGGATGTTATCGCCTTTAAGCACGCCAGCACCGACCTGAAAGAGGTGGCCGACAGCTACCTTTCAGGCTTTTTGATTCCCGGCCTGCTCCCCATCCATACATCTTCGGGGCAAAACCGTCAACGAGGTACTGCCGTGAATTATAATCCCGATCGTGGGTTCGGCTTTATGCGCTATTTTACTCTGCAGAAAAGCGGATTAATTCCGGAAACCGTCTTCTTCCACTGCTCCAAATCAGATATCACCAATGATTCGGTCTTTATGGATTCATCTAATATTTTTGAGTTTTCCATAGTCAAGACAGAAACCAATAATAGCAGAACCGAAGCTTGGGAAATTATCTTGTTGGAAGAGTAGTCCTTCCCGGCAACTATGATGACTTTTAAGGAGATCATTCATAGCTTGTTATGTGATTAATGATTCAAACCGTATTTTCAGCGGGAAGGTTTCACAGGTGGAAGCTAAGAGCTTGGGTGTAAAATACCATTTACAGGAGGCTCTGTGACAAATTTGCTGGCAGTAGATCTTGGTGGAACTAAGAGCAGAATCGGGTTTTGCGATCTTGATAGCGATACCGATGCATTCAAAATGCAGGCGGTTTACCGCAATGAGGAATTCTCAGGCATCGAGGAAGTGATTCTCTCCTTCCTCCAGGAATATTCGGTCACCATCGATTATCTCTGCCTTGCCGTAGCCGGAGTGATAGAAGGCGACCACGTTTCGATGACCAATCTTTCCTGGAAGATGAGTGTAAGACGCCTGCAGGATCGGTTCTCCTTGAAGAAGGTGATGCTGATCAATGACCTGACAGCTTTGGCGGCTGCGGTTCCTCACCTGCGAGACAGGGAAAAGGTCGAATTGAAGGGCGGTTCGGCAATGGCAGATCAGACCATCGGGGTGATTGCACCGGGAACAGGACTGGGACAGGGCTATCTTGTTCCTGTCGGTGACTCCTATGTAATCAGGGGGACGGAAGGCGGCCATGCCGGCTTCACTCCTACGGGCAAGGAAGAACTGGACTTCGCTGCCTGGATGATGAGGAATTTATCCTCGGATGTCAGCGCCGAACAGGTATGTGCCGGCCCCGGCATAACCTCATTATATCACTACTATGATGAGATGAGCGATATTACCGCCGTCGATTGGGTACGCCGCAGGGTCAAGACCATGGACGATCTTGCCCCGGTTGTGGTCGAAGGGGCCGTCGCCGAAAAACCTTGTCCTTTGTGCACAATGGTTATCGACCGGTATCTTGCCGCCCTCGGCTCGGAGGCTGCCAATCTTGCTTTAAAATTATATGCTCGGGGAGGTCTTTATATAGGGGGTGGTGTCATTCTTCATCTTCTTGGCAAAGTTTCCCTGGAACCCTTTCTCCAGGCCTTCGTACGCAAAGAGAAAATGACTTCACTGCTGCAGTCCATTCCGGTGTATATCATAACCAGGAAACATGCGAATCTGTATGGCTGTCTGCACTATGCCAAAAGCAAAATATGATGGCGTCGTAAAAACTCTTCATCCGAAGTCTTCGCTTATCTGCGTCGTTGCTGCAAAATTTCTATCATTACGACGTACCCTAGTATGCCGAAATAATAGAAATTTTACGCGCCTAGCATATGAATTTTTTACTTAGCCATCCGAAAATTTAGGTTTTTACGAGTTTATCAAATATGACAAGGTCGCAAAAAGTCTTTTCCTTTACTAATTGCTTGTTATAAAACATTA
>JADQBJ010000027.1:0-16676 GCA_016278675.1 Desulfobulbaceae bacterium
TCGCCGTTTCAGATCTACAACGACGTAGATCGGGCTTTTTACGAGTCCATCAACCATTGTTCAACACCATAAACCCGGACAGCCAAAAGCGCCGCTCCTTCGTCGTACCGCTTTTGGCTGCCGATCATGCCGAGCGTTAGTCCGGATTACCGCAGTTCAACAGCCCAGTTTTGCAGAGGCGGGATCGTCCCGATAATCTCCTGCTCCTGCAGAAATCGGGCGAAATTTTCATAGCGGTTGATATCCAGAGCGCCGGGACGCAGGGCAAAGCGAGGCAGTGTATCCCGCCAGGCGCGGCGATTCAGCTCGTCATCGAGATTCTGCCGCGAACCTCTGATGAAAAGAGCCCAGCTTTCCTCTGGATGATTGATGAGATACTGAACCCCTTGTTCGAGTGCGTCCACGAAACGCCGCAGGGCATCATCTCCTACCCGGTCGCGATGGGCGATCAGGATCAGTTCGTCATAGGCTGGAATGCCATGTTCTTCAACAAAAAAGGCCTTTCCCGGTCGTTTCTCGATGTCCATCTGGTTCAGTTCGAAGTTTCTGAATGCACCTATCACCGCATCGGTCTGCCCGGTAAAAAGGGAGGGAGAGAGGGAGAAGTTGACATTTACCAGCTT
The DNA here is from genome assembly GCA_016278675.1 of Desulfobulbaceae bacterium. Taxonomy (GTDB): domain Bacteria; phylum Desulfobacterota; class Desulfobulbia; order Desulfobulbales; family Desulfocapsaceae; genus Desulfopila_A. Next base: position 624 of record JADQBJ010000027.1, read on the forward strand.
GATGTCGTCAAGGGTCAATCCGGCACCCTCCAGCATCACCTTGAGGAGAACTGTTTCAAAACCGCCTACCGAGTAGCCGATGGTTTTTCCTTCGAGATCAGCAAGGCTGTCAATATCGCCATCGGCAAGAACCACCAGAGAGTTCAGAGGCGTGGCAACCAGAGTGGCGATTCTGACCAGCGGCAGTCCCTGATCAACCTGCATATGGTGCTGGTGCTGGTAGGATACGGCGATATCGGCTTTTTGGGCGGCCACAAGTTTGGGCGGATCATTGGGATTGGACGGGGCGATAATTTCCAGCTCAAGCCCTTTTTCCTTGAAAAATCCTTTTTCCTGAGCGACGAAGATAGGGGCGTGGTCCGGATTGACGAACCAGTCGAGCAGCACTGTCAGTTTTTCTGCAGCGCCTGCACTGCCGGAGAAAAGCAGGAGTGCGGCAAAAACAAAGCATATGATCTTACATGGTTTTTTCATGAATGAGATCCTTTTGTGTTTCCCAGAACAGAGTCCTGGTTATGATGGCGTCAACAACGAAATAGAGGGTCAGGGAGATAAAGGCAAGTACGGTCAGGGCGGCAAACATGATATCTATCTGCATCCGGGCATTGGCATGGAGCATGTAGAAGCCAAGGCCGGCACTGGAGCCCACCCACTCGCCGACTATGGCCCCGATTGGTGCGACTGCTGTCGCTACCCTGAGACCGGAGCCGAAGGGAGGCAGGGCATTGGGGATAATGATGAAACGAAAGAGAGCGATTTTGCCGGCCCCCATTATTCTGGCGAGTTCGAGCAGATCACGGTCGGTGCGCTGCATCCCGTAATAGAAGGAGGATGTTACCGGAAAGTAGATAATCAGCACCGCCATGGCTATCTTTGAGGCCATGCCGTAGCCGAGCCAGAGCACCAGCACCGGTGCCAGTGCAAATACCGGGATGGCCTGACTGATTACCAGCACCGGCAGCATCCAGCGCTTCAGCAGGGGCGAGAGCGTCATCACCAGGGCGCTGATGCTCCCCAGAAAGGTGCCGATGATCAATCCTGCGACAATTTCCAGCAAAGTGGTTTGCAGATGATGCCACAATTCGGGCCAGTGGCTGACAATGGCACGGGCCACCGGCAACGGCCCGGGCAGGATGTAGTGGGGGGCTCCACTCAAAACCACCACTACCTGCCAGAGGAGAATTCCTCCTGCGATCAGGCTTGTAATCCTGAAAAATTTCATACCTTCTCTCTCATCAGAAGACCAAGCAGATCGGTATAGAAAGGGGCAATGGCGGGATCTCCGGCCTTGCGGGGCACGCTGCCCGGCAGATCGGCAAATCTGTCCACTCCGCCGGGTGCACCGCTGAAAACAATAATCTCATCTCCCATCCGCAACGCCTCCATGGGATCATGGGTGACCAGCAGTACCGTTTTGCCCCGGGTCATTTGAGCTGCAAGATCCTGCAGTTTCATTCTGGTCAGAGCATCAAGTGCCGAGAAAGGCTCATCCATGAGCAGAAGCGCACGTTCTTCCATCAGGGTGCGAAGCAACGCACCGCGCTGGCGCATTCCTCCCGAAAGGGTGGCCGGCAGGGCCTTCTCGTACTGTGACAGCCCCGCATGTTCGAGCAGCATGGACGCCCTGTCACGAACGCTGTCGTCCACTTCACCGCGCAGCCTGGCGCCCAGCATGACATTGTCGTGCAGGGTCATCCAGGGGAGCAGGAGGTCGTTTTGACTCATCCAGCCTACTTGGTGATTGTCGGTAGAGAAGGAAATACTGCCGCTGTAGCACAGACTGCTGTTTCCGGAAACCATCCTGAGCAGTGTTGATTTGCCGCAGCCGCTGGGGCCCAGGATGCAGGTGCATTTGCCTGCGGCCACGCTGAAGCTGAGGTGATCGAAAAGAGTCTCGTTTTCAAAATCAAGACAGATGTCGGTGAATGTTATGGATGGAGCCGATGTTTTAGTTGCAGTCATGTTGTACCCGTCGTGCCTCTGCTATCAGCTCTGTGAGCCTTCGCGCCGACTTTTCTGGGGAGACGGCGGAAACAATGGCCGAAATAACGGCAATACCGTCGGCGCCTGCGGCAATAACCCTGCCGGCATTCTCACTGGTGATTCCCCCGATGGCTACAAGCGGCAGCCTGACATGGCGGCGAATCCTGCGGATTCCCTCCAGGCCTAACGGCATACCGGTATCTGCTTTACTGGTGGTTGCAAACACCGGACTTACCCCAATATAGTCGGCGCCCTGTTGTTCGGCCCTGATCGCATCTTCCAGGCATTCCGCTGAAATACCGATTATTTTGTCTTTGCCCAACAGATCGCGGGCTTCCCTGACAGACATATCGTTCTGACCGAGATGGACACCCTCGGCGTTGACTGCAAGAGCAATTTCGGGATAATCATTGATGATCAGGGGTATGTCCAGGGGAGCAAGCAGTTCTTTCAGGATTTCGGCTTTGTCCAAAAACTCATGTTTTGCCAGGTTTTTTTCGCGCAGCTGTACACAACTGACCCCGCCTTTGACGGCGGAGGCCACAATTTCCGCAGTTGTCCTGCCCAGCGAAAGATGACGGTCGGTAACAAGATAAAGCGAATAGTCGATCATTGTAACTTATATTTCCTCTATCCTGGCGCCGGCGAGCAGATCCACGGGTGAAATGGTATAGAGCGCATCGAGCAAGGCGATCATGAAACTTCCCGGGGCATTGGCAGAGAGAGCTGCCTTCTCACCTGCAAGACCAAAAAAGGCAAGCGCGGTCGCCGCCGCCGAGACGAAATCTTTATCAACTGCGGCGAAGGCGCCGATTACAGCGCTTGCACCGCATCCCGTCCCGGTGATATAAGGCATCAGTGGATGACCGTTGGAGATCTTGAGAACACGGTCGCCATCGGTTACCAGGTCAACCGGTCCGGTGATTGCCAGGGTAGCATCCAGTTCCCTGGCCAGAACTTTGGCGCTCTCCTCGGCTTCATCCACAGAATGAAGCGCATCCACACCTTTGGTGGCGGAATCGGGGTGGCGCAGGGAGAGAATTTCCGAGGCGTTTCCTCTGATAATACCGACCCGTGTCTCATCGATTATCCTTTTGGCCGATTGCGTGCGAAGTGGAGTGGCGCCGGCACCCACCGGATCGAGAATTATGGGGGTGTTCCGTGCTGCAGCAGCCCGACCCGCTTTGATCATCGATTCCACCCAGGAATTGGTCAAGGTGCCGATATTGAGAACTAGAGCGCCGGCATGAGCTACCATATCGACAACCTCGTTTTCAGCATGTGCCATCACCGGAGAGGCTCCCATGGCAAGCAGGCTGTTGGCGGTGAAATTCATCACCACAAAATTGGTAATATTATGTATCAGGGGCGCGGTGGTGCGGACAGCCTGGAGATTAGCGGCTGCTTTTTCGGCAAGATTCGACATGTATCACCTCTATTCCTGGGAAAGTAAACTGTAGGGTCAAGTGGAAACAGAGATGATGGAAACATGTGAAAGAGCATGGTTCATTTTTGCGATTCCCTACGCTGGAATAAACCAGATCAGGTTCTATGGGTATCATCTCAGGCATATTGTGCCACCCCCTGCAAATACTAGAAAATAGAGTAATGCTCTATTATTGTCAACCACCTTTTGCTCGCAGTAGTGCGGATGAGTATCTCCAGCCCTGCCGTGTGCAGGGCTGGAGATCTCCTGGTGGTTTAGTTGCTCTTTTCAAGGGCGTGCTCATGAATATATTTCTCAAAATTGTTTCTTAACTGACCTATCTGCAGGGCCAGCGGCAAACATTTTTCCTTTTCAAGACATGAGTCGGCCTCGTTAAAATCTACAAAAGTTCTGAGGTGCCGCTTGCCCTGATGGTAATCCACCGCCCAGGCTTCGGCTTTATCGTCATAATCGACATCAAAATCAATGCCGCAAACTCCCATATGAGGATGTATCGCTTCTATTTTTTTGCAAAGTTCGTCTTTGGTAGCCATTTTTTTCACCTCTTCCTTGGTTGAGATGTATAAAAACCGGAGCAAATTAAGCTCCGTATCCATATATTATGCATTTCTCCCGGCATCTCAACCATCCATTCCGCCGGCCATTTGCAGAGGCAGCAGGAAGGATGAAAGCCCGGTCTTGCAAAAACTCATGATCAGATATACGATTGATCTATGAATATCTAGAGCTAAAACATATATTTTATTGGAGCGAGGCTGGAAGAGTCCTCCGTAATGCGGACGGCCAGGGGCCGGACAAGAAAAGAGAGGAAAAAGATGGAACAACCTGAAATTGGTGACATAATTGATGGGTTTACGATTCAGGAGTTGCTTCATAAAGGGGCTGCGGCCCATCTCTATCTGGCGGATGACAGCCTGTCGGATAACTCCGTCGTCCTGAAGATTCCACTCGACAACATTCTTAATCATCCCGTTCTGTTTTACCATTATCAGAACGAAGAATACCTGAGCCGGTACCTCAATCATCGAACCGTGGTCAGGTTTCTGGTCAGGCCAATCTCGCATCTCTATCTCGTTCAGGAGTATATTGCCGGGCAGGATCTCAAGACAGCTCTGCAGGTCCGCCAGATATTTCCGTTAAAAGAGGCGGTGTCGGTTTGCCTCAAGGTCTGCGAGGCGCTGAGCTATCTTCACTCCAGATCGGTGCTCCATCTTGATGTCAAACCTGAAAACATAATGATACTTCCCAATGATGGTATCAAGCTCGTCGATTTCGGACTTGCCCGTCATCTCGGCCTGCGCGACTACCTGGCCGATGATTTCTCTCAACCTCACGGAACCCCGTATTATATTTCACCGGAGCAGCTTTGCGGCAACAGGAGTTCCAAACAAAGCGATATTTACAGCCTGGGTATAACATTTTATGAAATGCTGACCGGGCAAATACCTTTCAAACGTTCGAGTAAGGTTGTGGATGTGGAGCAGCGGCTCAATAAAGATCCTGTGCCACCACGACATTATGAGCAGTCGATTCCTTCTGCTATTCAGCAGATTGTCCTGAAAATGCTGAAGCGCGATCTGGGTTCCCGTTACCAGAATGTTGCTGAACTGCAGCACGACCTCCGCAACTATGAAAATCTTGAACCCAATGAAGATGGCGAAAAAACAGAAAAGCCATCCACTATTTTCAGTTTTTTCAAGCCGAAGGACTGCAGCATCTACCGGGAAAAGAAGGAAAGAAGCAAGATGTCCGTCCCGCTTGAGACCCGGCAGATTCTGGGCTGTATCATGGATGACAATATCGCGGACCTGGTCGTAGAGGAGGTCAAACGGGAAGCTCTGGTATATGGGGGTGAAATCACCCTCCTGGTGGTGCTTGAAGAGGAGGATATAGAAGCGGAGGAAGTCGAATATGCCAACGAGGTTGTCGGAGCCCGGCTGGTCCATAGAATTGATGGATATATGTCAACTCTGAAAAAATATGAACTTCCGGTGATGCTGCGCATTAAAAGAGGGAATGTAGCTGAAAATATTATTGAGATGGCAGAGAGCCTGAACGCCGAAATTACCGTTCTGGGTCCTCCGCGTCATCCTCAAAAATCAGCCACCTTTACCGGCCTTTTCGGAGGCAGCACCATCGACAAGGTGAGCCGTACCCTCGACCGGAAAGTGCGGGTGCTCAAACCGGCATCATCCGGGCCGGGCCCCCGGCTTCAGAGGAGTGAGAGGCCTGCAGGTGTGGCCCTGGAAAATTTGAGATTGTTTCTGGCCGATACCTGGGTCTATCATCTCAATTCACTCAGTGAGGCGGTAAACACCCATGTCGAGGAGGTCAAGCCATCGGCGGCGGCCTGCCCCTACGGTGAATGGTTGGAGCAGTTTGTCGGTCATCTCGATGAAGAGGAGCGGGGGGCGGAATTGCTGAAGGTCCACGAGGATCTGCATCGCAGTGTGGACAGGATTGCCACGCTGGAGGCCGGACATGATGATTTTAAGAAAGTATACAGCACCGAAACTCTTCCTCTTTCAAGCCGGTTCATGCAGCTTCTTCAGCAGATCGGTAGTTCGGTGGCCAAATCTCTCAGGCCCGAAGGTAAAACTGATTGAAAATCGCCGTTTTTGCAGATGTTCATGCCAACCTGGAAGCCCTGCAGGCCTTTATGGAGGTGATGGCCGAAGAGCAGCCTGACCGTTTTGTCTTTCTGGGAGACATCATCGGCTACGGTCCGGACCCCAATGAATGCATTACACTGCTGCAGGAGCTTGACAACCTAGAGGTGGTTCTCGGCAATCATGATTCCGCGGCGATCTGGGACAGTTCCCCCTACGATATGCATGCCGATGCCCGTGACGCCATTTTCTGGACAATGGACCGGCTCAGCGATGAGAGCGTCAACTTTCTCAAGACCCTCCGGCACAGGGTGGTCATTGACGGTGTCTGTTACTGTCATGCCTCTCCGCACAGCCCGGATGCCTGGATCTATCTGAACTCGTATATCAAGGCATTATGGTCCTTTCGCAGAACCGGTTATCGTCTCTCCTTCGTCAGTCATACCCACTGGCCGCAGCTTATCTCTCAAGAGAATTTCTGGAAAATATCTTTGGAAAAGGTGCAGCCCGGAGAGGTTCGTTATCTGCAGGAAGGCCAGCGCTATATCGTCAACTGCGGCAGCATCGGCCAGCCTCGCGACGGCAGCGCCGACGGTTCATACTGCCTCTACGATGACATCGAACAAACGGTAATCTTTCACAGGTTCAGTTATGCCAATCAGACAACGCAAACAAAAATGCGCAAGGCCGGCTTGCCGGAATATCTAGTTTCCAGGTTAAAAACAGGGAGATAGCGGACAGGTCGGTAGGTGAGCCTGGGAACCACGAGACATGCAAAGGGAAAATATGAGAATCGGATTAGTGCAGATGAACACCCAAAAGGATAAGGCGGAAAACCTTGCCGAGGCTGAAAGACTCATCGATGTGCAGGCCAGGGAAGGCGCCCGTCTGATAATGCTGCCGGAATATTTTAATTTCCTAGGCCCCGAAAAGCACTGGCGCAAAAACAGTGAGGAATTGCATAACTCCATGAGCCTCGCCCGTTTACAGGAAAAGGCGATTGAGCACAAGGTCTATATCCACTGCGGCTCTTTTCTGGAAAAATTCGGCAGTGATATCCATAATACCGCAGTTGTTTTTGATCCCCTGGGTGATATCGTCGCAAAATACCGTAAGATACATCTATTTGACGTGGAAGTACCCGGAGGCAGGAAGTATTTCGAATCCGAGACCATAACGGCAGGAGATGAGGTCGTAACATTTACAGTAGACGGCATCATCTTCGGCATGGCCACCTGCTATGATTTACGCTTTCCGGAACTGTTCCGGGTTCTTTCTGCCCGGGGTGTTCAGGTGATACTGGTACCGGCGGCATTTACCATGATGACCGGCAAGGATCACTGGGAGCTGCTCCTGCGTGCCAGAGCTGTGGAGAATCTCTGTTATGTGGCCGCCGCCGGTCAATACGGCAGCTGTCCTCCCAGCTACGTCAGTTTCGGCAGAAGCATGGTTATCGATCCCTGGGGTGTGGTGATTTCCCAGGCAAGGGACAGTGTTACCACGATATCCGCGGAGGTCGACATGAAACACCTGGCAGAAATTCGAAAAACCTTTCCGGCACTTGATCATGTGCGCAATGAGATATTCGGCTGAGCGGCTCAAAAACTATTAATTCACTTAAGCGAGAAGGGATATCAACCCCGTTAAGCCGCAAGCGGCCGGGATAAGTACCTTGGTTGTAGATGTAGTTTCGCGATTTCAAATACGTTTCCCTTTTTCTTGTTTTTTTGTCAATTTTTTCGGGAGTAAGGTACTAATGAGAACCAACCTCGATCATCTGGTCATCGGTGCGCAAACATTGGCGCAGGGCAGGCAATATGTCAAAGAGCAGCTGGGCGTCGAGATTCCCCTGGGCGGCAGACATCCGCGCATGGGCACCCATAACTGTCTGGCAAAGCTGGACGATGCCGTCTTTCTCGAGATTATCGCCATCGACCCGGAGGGAGAACAGCCGCTGCAGCCGCGCTGGTTCGGCTTGGACGATCCCCTGGTGCGCCGTCGCCTCGCCGATGGACCCGGCCTGCTCACCTGGGTGGTGAACACCGATAATATCACTGGTGCTTTGAACATTGCTGAAATATCCTTCGGTGCTCCACAACCTCTAAGCCGTGGCGATCTGCGCTGGTATTTCGGCGTGCCCGATGACGGCAGGCTGCTGGCAGGCGGCATGCTGCCCTATATTATCAGCTGGCAGACCGACGAGCATCCTGCCGCCAAAATGGCGGATCTGGGGTGTCGCCTGCAGGCCCTGAGACTCTTTACCCCCTTTGTGGAATGGACTGCCAGGCAGCTTGAGGATATCGGCGCCCTGAATTTGATCGAGATTCAGATCCTGCCGGAGATGAGCACCCCTTATCTCGAGGCGGAAATATCCACCAAGTCAGGCAGCTGCCTGCTGAAAAGCATATAGGCAGCTTCATTCATAAGATTTGAGAAAGGAAGCGAAGGTATGCAATTCGGGGCCATGAATTTTCCTGTTCTCCCTCTCCTTGAGGAAATAGAGGCAATAGGCCGGTTGGGATTCGACTATGTCGAGCTGGCCATGGATCCGCCCATGGCGCATTATCGTGTCATTGCTGCAAATAAAAAGGATGTCGTCAATGCCCTCGGGAATAACGGCCTGGACCTGGTCTGTCATATGCCCACCTTTGTATCCACTGCCGATCTCACCGAAAGCATTCGCAGGGCATCGGTGACGGAAATGCACCGTTCCCTGGAGCTGGCCATCGAACTGGGGGCTTCAAAGGTCGTATTGCATCCCAGTGTGGTCAGCGGTCTGGGCAGCTTTGTCATGGATATGGTGCGAGGTTATGCCTACGATTTTCTGCAGGAAATTACTGCTGCTGCCGGCGGAATGGAGATCTGCCTCGAAAATATGTTTCCAAGATATATGTTCGGTGTGGAACCTCATGATTTCGAGGAAATCTTTAGGGAATTCCCATCCCTCAAGCTGACTTTGGATACCGGGCACGCCAATATTGACGATAAGAGCGGAAAGCGTCTGCTGCATCTTGCCGAAAAATTCGGCGAACGGATAGGTCATCTGCATATCAGCGACAATCGCGGCAGGAGGGATGATCATTTTTCGGTGGGGAAGGGGACAATCGATTTTGAGGGACTGGTACGACAGCTGCAGCAGATCGATTATGACGGTACCGTTACCTTTGAAGTGTTCGAAGAAGACAGGCAGGTGCTGGTCGACAGCCGTGAACGCATTAAGAAACTGTTCCTCCGTTAAATAGATGGTGATGCGATAAGCACCCATAACGGGCATAGACCGGCTTCGGGAAAGTCCAATCTCTCTTGCTGCAGATTTTTGCAGGCCATCGTCGAAGGTCTGCTTAAATTTTTAATATTTTTGGCTCTTCCAGTTAAAAAGCAACTTATCCATGACGATGCAAATAAACTATAAATCGTTGGGGTTCGCCAGGCTCACCACCAACTTACCCTTTCAAAATTGATTGCGCCAATCCAGTAGGCTGGTGCTGAGGCAAGGAATCCCAACGCTTTTGCTCACCGCCACCCTGACCATTGTGCGTCTGAACAAAAGTACGCTTCAGCCTGATGAACCTGATTTTCTCTACCTGGCTAGCCCTGCAAACTGCCCCCGTTCTCTACCGGTTTGGATTTGTTTGAGCCCAATAAGAAGGCAATCATCCCGATTTGACCTATGTCAAATTATCTTTTATTTAAAAATGCTTTACTCTTATTAGATATCGCACCAGAGATCCAGCCGGCCCCCGGTGATTCAAAAGGAGAAAAATCATGAAGGAAGTACTTTCGGAAGAGCGCGGTCCGCTGGAAATTTCCGAGGAGGATGTGCTCGAGGCGATGAAACGCATTCCGGGCTATCTCGACATTACCCCCGGTGATTTTAAGGAAATCTATAAGGCCGCTTATGCACTGGCGATACAACGTTTGCTCACCGACCTGAAAGCCGTCAACATCATGACAACATCGGTAGTGGTGGTCGATCAGGAAATGGCCCTTGTTGATGCCGCAGCCCTGCTGGCCGAAAAACAGATATCGGGTGCTCCGGTGGTGAATCGTGAGGGAATCCTTGTCGGGGTCGTATCGGAGAAGGATTTTCTGAAGGAAATGGGCTTTGGCGCCACACCATCCTTTATGCAGATCGCCACTCACTGCCTCAACGACAGGAGCTGCATGATCGGTAGACTGCACAACCGAACGATTGGCAACATTATGTCCCGGCCCCCCATCAGCGGAGCAGCGGAAATGACTGTAGGCGCCATATCTTCTCTTTTCGCCGATAAACAGATAAACCGCCTTCCCATTGTCGATGCGGATCAACGGCCGATTGGCATGGTGACTCGCACCGATCTGGCGCATTCCCTCAATGTCTACCAGGAGAAACCAAAAAAATGAGTTACTGGCAGAAAATGAAGGGAGGCGGGCAGAGTCCGCCGCAGGTAGGTTCGATGGAGATTCTCTGGTCCTGGATCGGTAGTTTTCTCGGCATCGCCGCTGTTTCCCTGATCCATTACAAGATGCTCGACCAGACCGGCATGCTCATGATAATTGGCTCCTTCGGCGCTTCGGCCGTCCTTATCTACGGCGCCATCCGCAGTCCTCTGGCCCAGCCAAGGAATCTGATCGGCGGCCATGTTTTCTCGGCCATAATCGGAGTGACCGCCTTCCAATTGTTCGGCGGCGATCTCTGGCTGGCAGCGGCCCTGGCGGTCTCCATCTCCATTGCGGTCATGCATTTCACCAAGACCCTCCATCCACCGGGAGGGGCGACTGCCCTAATCGCTGTGATAGGCGGAGAAAGTATTCATAATCTTGGCTACATGTACGTAATAATTCCCACTGCCTCCGGAGCAATGATCATGCTCATCGTCGCTCTTCTTTTCAACAATATACCCAAAAGCCGCAAGTATCCGGAATTCTGGCTGTAAAGTCGAACCTCCCTGAGGCCGCCAGAAAAGGAATTGACCATACCGCAGGCTGACCAAATAGTATTAAGAGCCGGTTGCAAAACGAAGCTCAACTACTTTATGCAGCAAAGCCTGCAGATCTCCCAGAATTCCTTTGCTACCGTTGCTCCGGGTTGATTTGATCCGGAGTTCACTTTTCTTAGAAATACCGGATTGCATATCAAGTCCGGAATAACGAATAAAAAAAGCCTTATCTCAAACCATCCATCAAAAGGTGAAAAATATGAACGTATCAAACAAAACTATAGGCGAGATTGTCGCCGAGGATTACCGCACCGCTCAGGTTTTCGAGAAATACGGCATAGATTTCTGCTGTGGAGGCAAAGAAGATCTTGCCACAACCAGCAGGGACAAAAATATCGATCTCTCCGAAATAACCACCGAGCTCGAAGAAGTGCAGAAGGAACCCAGGGAGCGGAGCCAGGATTATGATTCCTGGGAGCTGCCTTTCCTCTCCGATTATATCGTCATGGTCCATCATTCCTACCTTAACGACAACATTGAGCAGATAGGCACATACGCCAAAAAGATTGCCGAGGTCCATGGATCAAGCCATCCTGAAGTAATTGAGATAGCCTCCCTTTTTATGAAATTAGGCAGCGATCTTGAGAGTCATCTGAGGGATGAGGAAGAGGAGTTCTTTCCTGCTCTCAAACGAGTCTATGCACAGAAAAAAGCAGGCGGGGCCGCGGCAGAGCAAGATACAGCCATCATCATGAAATCGCTGGAGAACTTCAAAAATGAGCATGAGGAAGTAGGCGAAGCCTTGCATAAAATCCGCCACCTCTCCAGGGATTTCGACATACCGGCTAACGTCTGCAACACCTATATCCTCACTTATGAGAAACTCAAGGAGTTCGAAGACGATATCCATAAGCATGTACATCTTGAAAATAACATTCTTTTTCCGAAGGCGATGAAGCTCTGTGAGTAATCAGGTCCAAGTCGTCATTCCGGACCTGATCCCGAATCCATTGCTTCCTCTGATGCCACGGAATGCCACAATCCGCCATACCCTGAAAGGAAGCAAAAAGAAAATCTAAAAAAGAAGAGTCAACCTTGCGTCAGGCTGTCGATCGTAAAAGATTGTGGAAGTGAAGAAAGAAGAGGGTGGTGATCCCGGCAGGATTCGAACCTGCGACACCCAGATTAGGAATCTGGTGCTCTATCCTACTGAGCTACGGGACCATCCGGAAAGGTAGTCATATACCATATGTTAATACGATTATGCCAGATCTTTCTTCTTTTTTCGACCAAAAACGATCTATATTTAATGAGGATAGCCGTAGGCGCGAATACACCAGCTTCTTTCGCCAGCAAGCTATCTATGCGAGGACGAGATAGCAAAATATCGGCGAGCCGGCATACCCTTGAGTGCAGAATTCGTCCTTTCCGAACGGACAACTGTCCTGCGACAGCAGACAACCACTCTAAAACGGTCTGGGAAAGGATAAGTCCTGATCCCGGCCTGTCGAGATCGGGAAAAAGTTCTTCTTATCACAAAGAACTATTCTTTGATGCCATCGGTTTCACACTTTTCCCCAAGTACATCTTCTATATACAGCATTTTGACAAGCACCATGGCGGCAGCCGTAAGAGGGGTGGCAAGCAAAAGACCGAGAAAGCCCAGAGCGGTGCCGAGAACGACCTGTGAGGTGAGAGTAAGAACCGGCGGCATGGCTACCGCCCTCTGCTGAATGAGAGGAGTGATAATATAGCTTTCGATACCCTGTATTAAAAGGTAGAGCAAAATCACATACAGGGCGGTTGACGGAGCCTCGGTATATCCCAGGAGAATAGCCGGAATAGCTGAGAGAATCGGCCCGATGTTGGGGATAAATGTCAAAAGACCGGCAAGAACAGCAAGGCTGAGAGGCAGAGGAACATTAAGGAAATATAAACCGAGAAAGGTGGAGACACTTACTACCAGCATGCCAATGAATCTGCCGATAAGCCAGTGACCAAGAGTATAGTCAAGGGCGCTGAAGACTTGTCCGGCCCGCTGTCGTCCATTTTGCGGTACCAGGCATATGATGCCGTTGATGTAGTATTGAGGGGTGAAGCTGAGATATATGCCGACGAAGAGAATAATAAACATGCTGGTAATTATACCGATAGTGGTGGCGAAAAAACCAAGGGCTTGACTGCTTACTGTTCCGGCGGATGAGAGTGCAGAAGATCCGCCGATGGACTGGAAAAGATTCTCGAGCCAGTCCAGGTGATTTATTCTCTCCCTGAGATTCTTGAAGGCTTCAGGCATCTGCTCCACCAGTTTGCTACCCTGTTCGGCAAGTTGCGGAGCCAACAGAATGAAGAAGGCGATGAAGGCAATGACCAGAAGCAGGAGGGTAATGGCTATACTCCAATTTTCCGACAGATGAATGAATTTGCCAAAAAGGAAATTGCTCAGTCCACGGATAAAAATGGAGAAGAGGATTCCGGCGAAAATCAGGAGCAGTATCTGCACGGCTGATCTCAACAACAAAGATATCAAAAGAAAAAGAGCTAATAGGCCAAGTGTTATAAGAATCAGCTTTGTATATTCTGTTGTCTTAACCATTGATGTCCTGTTTAAGGGGGGAAAGAGATAGAAAAATCTGCTTCGGAAACCTACATGCACAATCAAGGCCTGTTTTTTGAGAAATTTTTCGAATATGAGCGAATTAACAGTTTCATGCCTGCAGGTCCATCATATTGAAATGTGACTTCGCCGGCTATGACGAAAACATGATAGTGCATCGACATCATCGTGAGTCTCGAGGCTGACCGCATTCAGAACCTGTTCTACGCGTCGAGGTGTTGAGTTCCAGACAGCGGTTAACGTGGTAATGGAATAAAGGTCAATGAGATAAGGGGCAAATCTTTTCTTGACTCTTGTGACCGATTGAAAAGTGGTTCACCACCTTATTTTTGCGGCAAAAGGGCTCCGCCAGGCGCTCATCTGCGTGGCCAGCGATATCAACACCAGCGGCGGGCCACCCCGATCCCGAAGGTTTCATAGCAGATTTCGGCTCCCTCGAGTCATGAAGGTTTTGGCTTTATCTCTTTCTGATGTCATCCCTGGTCCCTCCTCTTTCAGCGTTTTCGATGCGTTTGCGCGCATACCGCTTGATTCCCCAGATCAATGCAATTCCCAGTATCACCACTGCCAGCAAGAGCGTGATATTTTTCGCGGAAGGATCTGTGATCACGTTTTCCAGCTGTTCCCCGAAAATTGCCAAAGTCAGGGTTCCCGGAAGATGAGCGATAAATGTGCCGATCAGAAAATCCCGAAAGCGGAGATTGATCGATCCGGCTGCGGTATTCACGACCGCATAGGGGGCAACGGGTATCATCCGGACACCGACCACGGCGCCAATGCCGCCTTTGCGCAAAAAACTCCGCACCTTCTGGAAACGTTTTCCTTTCATAAAATCGAGCTTTCCGGTACCGAACCGTCGACCAAGGAAAAAGAAGAGAGAAGCGGCTGATAGGCTGCCGGTGATGGCGCAGGCCCAGCCGAAAAATCCCCCCAGGGTCAGAATAATCGCACCGTTCAACACCATATTGGGAAACAGAAGGCTGTTGGCCACCAGGTAGGCCGCGATGACGGTCAGGGGGGTCCACCACTGGCCCCGGACAAAAGTAATGAGCCCGCTGAGGTTTTCCTGATCGGTGAAATACTGAAGGGGTGTAAAGCGCCAAATGCCCACAAGCCCCATGATGACGAGAAGGATAACCCCCGTGAACAGCCACATCCGTTTTCGCTTCTTGATTTTTTGGAAAAAGGATGATTTTTTCATAAAAGTTTTCGTAACTATTCAGGTTGATCCGCTTTATTTGGCCGACTACCTGTCTGTAACTGTTGAGCAGTGCCCACATGTCCATAAGCGGGATGGTTAGCTAGTGTCCGTCCATAAATGGCACTTTTGCCCTGACTCTTCGTTGCTCTCAAAATTTAATCCTCGGAATATCAGTTATATGCCTCCGGTTAAATTTATCAAGCGCCTCGATTTAGAACAAAATCACTCATTCCTGGACAGATACTAGCTATACATAGGTTTTGCTGGATGCCCTGAGGACGGATGGTGTACTGCTGAATAGTTATAATGTTTTGCTTCCTCCGACCACAGAGCCTCCCTGTGCTTATTCTGACTTCTGATCCTGATCAATGATTTCTTCTACTATCCTCACAGCATCCTCAACATATTTTATGCATTGTGTCAGTTTGATGCCTTTATTCTTGAATTCCTTAAGGCCTTCTTCACTAAATACATCAAGACCGATAAGTTGTTGACAGTTAATACCGCCATGCCGTTCCTTGAATTTCTCAACAAAAGTGCCGACTTTTGCAAAAGTGTTTTGAAAGGCATCCGAATCGCCGGCATCTGCCATGCCGTATTCCATGCCCAGAACAATTAAGGCACCGGCTACGGCACCACATTCCCCGCCAAGTCCGGAACCTCCAGCAAGCGGACTACCTATCTTTCGGGCAAGAACAGGATCAAGTCCGTAATTTTCTGCAAATA
Source organism: Desulfobulbaceae bacterium (assembly GCA_016278675.1). Lineage (GTDB taxonomy): Bacteria > Desulfobacterota > Desulfobulbia > Desulfobulbales > Desulfocapsaceae > Desulfopila_A. The sequence continues at coordinate 16,129 of JADQBJ010000027.1, forward strand.
CTTCCAATACACACTGAGAACATTGAAATCCATCTGTGAAACGTTTTGTGGCCAAGTCGCATTTTGTTGTCATTTTATCTCTCTCCATAAACATTGTTCACCAATCCTGCCAATCAGAATGAATAGACAAGAGGTTAGTTTTAAACAAGATGGACTCGTAAAAAGCTCGATCTCCGTCGTTGTAGATCTGAAACGGCAATTTGCCGCCTCCGCGAGCGTTCTCTATCCCATGTTGCCAATGCCGTCAGGTCTGGAGGTTAAAGATTATTCTGATTACGCACGAAACTCAGCCAAAGAAATTTAATCATGGACAAATCATCAAAATATTCGTGAACTACGTTAGTTTCGTCATTCCGGACTTGATCCGGAATCCATCGTTCTTTGATAGTTCTGGATTCCGGATCAAGTCCGGAATGACGGTAAAAATGGGTTCTTGTAAAATCTCCAAGACAGACAGCATGAAACTAGCTGAGTTTCATTGGTAATCAGCAAGATTGACAAGGTCGCAAAAACCTAATTTTTAATTTTGTGCCCAAGTTGTGCCCAAG
>JADQBJ010000011.1:0-112886 GCA_016278675.1 Desulfobulbaceae bacterium
CCACGTTTGCAAGGAAGGCAGGTCTATTTTGCTTATGTGGTAACCATGATATCTATCTCAATGCCACCAGTAGCCTGCTGGCAAACGGATTGAATACCGGCATCAAAGCCACCGACATCCTCGTGGTGAACAATTCTCTGCTAAAGCTGACTAAGAGCTTCACCGACGCCCCGGTTGCACCTGGAGAGGATGCCACCCTCGTGTACACCCTCACCAATCTCCACCCCTCGGCCCAGGCCTCGGCAATCTCCTTTAGCGACAACTTCGATAACGCCCTCACCGGACTTACCGCTGTGAACCTTCCGGCCGACGGCTTCTGCGGGCCGGTATCGACGTTGAGCGGCGGTGGACTTGTCACCATGGCAGGCGGCGTTCTCGACGGCGGTTCATCCTGCAGCTTCAGTATCACCCTGCGGACTCCGGCCCTACAGACGGGAACCGCAGCGATTAGCACCACCAGCGGCCTAAGCGGTATTATCAAATCTCTTCCTGTGGTGGGCGATCCGGCAAGCGATACCCTGCTGATCACCAACATCGGCTTCAACAAATCTTTCGCCTCGTTCTCCACGGCCGGTGGAACGGCGCGGCTGACCTTTATTCTGCGCAACAATGAAGAAAGCAGGGTGAGCGAACTCTCCTTTATCGACGATCTCAGTTCCATGTCCCCAGGTGTCGTTGCCGATGGGCTCCCCCTCCTCAATGTCTGCGGCAATGGTTCAAGGCTGTCCGGCAGCGACAGGATTACCCTGAACAACGCCAGCCTGGATGCCAATGATTCTTGTTCCTTCAGCGTCCTGCTGCGAATGCCTCGCCATACACCGGAGGGTGAGCTGATCAACACCACCGAACCCCTTCTTCTCAATGGCCTGGAGATCACCGCTCCGGCCACAGCGGCATTGCTGATCGACAACGACCTTGATAACGACCGACTGCCGGACCTGTGGGAGCGCGACAACGGACTCGATCCTACCAACCCCGGGGACGCGGCACTGGATTACGATGGCGACGGCTTCTCAAACTACCAGGAATATCTCTACCGCACCCATCCTCACCGGTACGATGCCGATGACGACAATAATGGCCTGCCTGACTCCTATGACCGCATGAAAGCAGCATTGGTGCCCATGCACTACCTGCTCAACCACAGCCAATAGCCTATCAATCCAGCGACATGACGGAACATCCGGCCCCCGCCTTGCCGCAACCTGCCAAAAATCTGTAATGGAGGAAATCGGGTTTTCTCGAAGTCGGGGTTCATGCCCTTACTGGTGCTTACCGCGAGTCCATCTTTCGTTGGCAGAGAATTGTCTCCTTGGTCACGATCTCCTTTCCTTTATTTGCAGTCATTATTTCAATCTGCCAATTTCTGCGAAATCGATCGAGAACATATTCCATAGCATAGAAACGGCCGGCCCGAAGATAGTCAGGGTATTTTTGCAAAAGTCCCCGGGTATCGTTGTGCAGGTGTTTGTCAATCCGGTATTCCGGGCGTATCGTAAGGATCATCTCCTTGCCGGAAACCCGCTCCAGGGCATCTAAAAACTTCGGCAGCATTCCGCTGGTAATCGAATTTTTGCCTATGAAGTCGATCATCATGCCGACATCAAAAACACTGTTTCTGCTGAGCGAAGTAATATCCCGAGCTTGAAAGTCGATATCCTCGAGTTGGGATAACCTTTTTATAATATGACAGCCGCGGATAATGCGTTCATCATTGTCTATCCCCAAGACTTGAGCCGCTCCGGCTTTTTTGACGATAAAACAATAGTATCCCAGATTGCAGCCAAGATCGATGACGGTTTTATCCTGAAAGTCGAGACTACGAAGGTGTCTGGTGATGCCATCTTCTTCATCCCCAATTCCATGGGAAAGAAACTGCTTATCAGGTGTAATAATTGGGCGCCAGATATTTTCAGGGCCCAGCTGCCGCAGGATTATCTTCAGTTCTTCTAATTCTTTTGAGTTGTTAGCCGTCATGATGTCTCTGCTGGTCGGCACACAGCAAACTAGTAGCCGTGCAAAATCAACACCTGCAAGTGCTTGAGAATATGTTTAAGTCCCTGTTTTAAAGAAAAGAACAAGAGCACCACAGATATAATCACTGAAGGTAGAGTAAGGTAAAAAAAGTGAAAAGTAAAATATCTGCCTATCATCTATCTGAAAGAAAAGGAATTTGCACTTAATCCGGATTTTCAATACACTGTTGAAAGCTATCGGGAAAATGATGGAAGCACTTACGGCTCTCTATTGGTATTTTCCCTCCTGACAACAAAAGGAGATTTACATGAAAGCAACAATCACAAAAAATTGTATGGGAGACAGAAATTGCAATAAGCTTTGTCCCGAGGTTTTTGAGTATGATGAGGATCAGCTTCTTTCAATTGTCAAATATGATGTCATTCCGCAGCATCTTGAAGATGTTGTCCGCCGGGCGGCAGCCGAATGCGGAGCCGACGCCATAGTAATAGAGGAATAAATCGCGATGACTACCTTCAGGGAAAGCAGAACGGCAAAAAATCTTCTCATTTCTTTTTCCGCCGAATCACAGGCCCGAACCAGATATGATTTTTTTGCCGCCAGGGCGAAGGAGGAAGGCTTTATGCAAATCTCCAGAATTTTTAAGGAAACCGCCCTCCAGGAATATGAGCATGCCCATAGATTCTTCAAGTTTTTCAATGGAGGAGATCTTGAGATAAGCTGGAGCTTTCCCGCCGGTGTCACCAAAGATACGCAGAGCAATCTTCTTGCCGCGGCTGAGCTGGAACTGTATGTTCACGGCACCATGTATCGGCAGTTTGCAGAGATAGCCCTGCAGGAGGGATTTGAGCGTGCTGCCGACACTTTTGATGCGATCAGCGTCGCTGAAAAACAGCATGAAAAGCTCTACCGACAGCTCGCTCAAAATATTGCCGATGAAAGCATCTTCAATCGTCCCGAGGAAATACTATGGAGATGCCTCAGCTGCGGTTATCTGCATCGTGGTCGACAGGCTCCGCAGAAATGTCCCGCCTGTGTCAAACCCATGGGCTATTTTGAGATTCTGGGTGAAAATTGGTAATTTCTCCGCAATCGCCGGTCTTTTTTCCAAGGTCGTCAGCCTAGTCGACGGCCTCCCCTCTCCCCAAGGATTGCCATACTACTCCTCTTTCCTTTTCAGGGATTCAATACAGAACACCAAAGGAATCCCGGCCAGGCCTATTACACCGCAGATGACGTAAGTCGTTTCCAGCCCCACCAGATCTGCAACAAAACCGACAAGGACAACGACTGCCGATCTGGCCAGAAAACTCACCATCATAAAAACACCGTTTGCGGCAGAAGAACCCTCTTTTGAATATTCCTGAACCATGGCCAGCATAACCGGTGTAGTCGAGAGCAGGGAGAAACCGGTAATCAGCAAAATTATCAGCTGCAACCAGCCAGAAGTTGCGGTAAAGAGCAGCAAAGAGCAAGGCGCAACAACAAGGCAGAAAGCCAGGAGCTGCTTGCGGCCAAAACGATCACTTAATCCCCCCACTGTCAGTATACCGACAACACCTGCCCCCTCGAAGAGGGCAAGAGCAATTCCGGCAAGCCAGACATTACCACTTTGCTGCATGCTATAGAGGGGGAGAAACGCCGTGAGACAGGCATGCATAAAACCACGGACAAAGAGAATGGCCGAAAGCGGCAGCAGCAATCCCTTCATCTCCCGGCAGGTTCTGCGGATAGATGGTTTTTGCGTTGATGTAACTTTTACCGGGATATCCTTGAATTTAAAATACATCACCAAAGACACCACGATACCTACAATCATCACCGGGTAAAAACCGTCAAAGCCCAGAAGGGAAATCGCTCCGATTATGGTCAAGGGTCCGAGCGTCCTGGCAAGTTCGCCGCCTGTCATGTAAAAACTCATTGCCCTGCCGGTCCTTTCACCGGCGACTCTATAGACCATAACCGGAGCAGGAACATGGAACAGAGAGACACTTATGCCTGTTAAAAACAGCAGAATCAGCAGAACACCATAGCTTGGAGCAACTCCCAGAAGAGACATGGGAATAGCCGTCAGAGCCGGGGCCAATATAATAAAATACCTGACACTTATTCTATCGGCGAGCTTGCCGATAGAGGGATTGAGCAGTGCCGGAATTTGCATGACGGTGGAAAGAAACCCTGCCTGGGTGAGAGAAAGTCCAAACTTTTCTATAAGAAAGGGCAGCAGCGGTGCAAGAAAGCTTGAGTAAATGTCATGTACAAAGTGACAGATTGACAGCAGAAGGACTTTCTCCGTATCAAAGGCCGGCTGGGGGTGTTTATCGGATTGAGGCATCGGAATTCATTATGATATTTTTTTGCTAATATGAGACTTTTCAGAAGAACTCTTACTCGGACTGATATTAAAAGTCACATGGTATTGAGCTGTACACCAGATAAATTTATGATCCGACAGTAAATAATTCGAGAAGCTCTTGATGGCAATTAGAGCGGACAAACACTTACTTATGGCTTTTGATTGAATCCGCAATTCAGGATGAAAGTATCTTTTGGAAAGCTTGCCTCATTCATAGGTTAGCCCCCTGCGATTGAGCAATAGACATCAAAAATCCAGTGGACTGCATGCCTGAGGCCTTGCCGGACTCCTGATGGTGTGGGTGTATATCATGGTGGTACGCACATCGCCATGCCCCAGGAGTTCCTGAATTGTACGAATATCGAAGTTATTCTGCAGAAGATGACTGGCATAGCTGTGGCGAAAGGTATGAGAAGTTGCCCGCTTGCAGATTCCAGCCTCGTCCACCGCCCTGCGGATGGCCTTTTGCACATGGGTGGGGTGTAGATGATAGCGCCGCATCTTCTCCGTTCCCCGCTCCCTGGTCAGCTGCTTTGCCGGAAACAGCCACTGCCAGACGAACTCTCTGGCAGCATTCTTGTATTTTCTTTCCAGGGCGTTCATCAAAAAAACTCCACCATATTCCTTGGCCAGATCCCGCCGGTGAAGCTCTTTCAACTCCGCCACATGACGGCGCAACTCCCCCACTACCGTCTGCGGCAAGGGTACCGTACGGTCCTTTTGTCCCTTGCCGTCATGCACGGTCACCACCCCGGCAGAGAAATTGAGACACTGTACCCGCAAGCCCACACATTCAGAGAGACGCAGACCGCAGCCATAAAGCAGCTTGACCACCAGGTCGTAAGGCGGTTCGAGATGCAGAATAATGCTGTCAACCTCCTCACGGGACAAAACCACCGGGATATATGGCCGTCTTTTCGCCCGCGCAACACCTTCCACCTTGCCGAACTCTCTACCAAGCACATGGCGAAAGAAAAACAGCAGCGAATTGAAGGCAAGATTTTGCGAAGAAGCCGATACCTGCTTCTTCACTGCCAGAAATGAAAGAAATTCCTTCACATGATCGGTAGTCAGCGATTGCGGGTCGATACTTCCCGTGTATGTCTGCAGTTGAACAACATAATGCCGGTAGCTTTTCAATGTTTTGGGCGAATAGTGACGCAGGGCTATCTCATCCCGCAGACGGGTGAAAACACTTTCCCAGGAAGGACCACGGCCGGTTGAGAAAGCCGCATTCACAGCTTTGCTCTGTTCAGCCCGTTTGGTAGAGGAAGCATCATCTGCACCGGTTGACGAGCCTTCCTTTCCACGCGTTTCAACGTCCTGCAATCGTGCAATTGGGGATGAGGTTTTTTTGCCTGAGGGTGGCACATCGCCCGTCCGCCTTTGCTGCGGAAGATCGACTGCGCTGGTCGGCTTTCCGATGTTTTTTACCTGACCAACCGAAAAACCGGCTGCCTTTTTTACATATTCCGCCACAGGTTCGGCAGATTCAGTTTGCAGTGCAATTATCCGGCTGAATTCAAAGAAAGTGTTTATTGCACATCGAGCCTGTTCCTGCTGACCCGTTGACTGCCCCTTCTCCTTGAGTTTGGCAATGAAGAGTTCCAGACTCGCAGGGCCTTGGTCGCCTGAGCGATATTTCAGGCAGAAATCAAGAAAAAACCTCAGCCATTTCTGGTAAAAGCCATGATCCTTCACCGTCAATCCGGAACTGGTCATATGCTCTGCAAACGCTTTTTGCAATTGCCAGGGTACAGTCAGCATCTTGATCCCCTCTTTCCGTTAAACATGAAATCTTCGAATGATCACCAGAATATGATAACTAACAACTTGCAATTCCATGGTCAAGGTATTTATATCAATTCCTGGATATTACAGAACTCAACATAGAGCAGTTTCATAGCGGTTCCGCTCTATCCTATCCGTTGAGCCCGTGAATATCCTGTTATTTTCGATGAACTGGTTTAACAGAAACTATTGAATCACTTGTTCAAAAAGAAGCTATCCGCTAAGTATTGAAAAATAATGAAATTCATGGTACCGCTGCCAAGGTAGCGGGCTAGATAGCAGGTCTGCTGATCAAGACCCGCTACCTTGGCAGCTAAAGCTGCACTTTCTTGTTATTTTTTCAGTAATCGGAGTATCGGCTAACTCTATTGAACCAGCAGCTTCACACAGACTCCGCTTCGCTACGCTGGTGAGCGAGATCGTTAGCTTTCTGATGAGAAGAATAGGGGACAGACCAAGGGACAGACCACAATAAATTACTATCCAACAAGATTATGAACCGGATTAACCGTTGATCATCATGTTATGATTCGAATGGAGAAGAAAATTAATCAACTATTAAGTCGCTCAGTTGAACTTGAAAAAAAATTATTACAAAACATTAATACTGAGTTTCTAACCCATTCACCTAGGAACGAAGCAAGCAGGATCTTAAGCATTGTTTCATTCGAACATGCTGAAAGCTTAAAAATGCTTTTAGCATCAGGTAACTTCACTTCGTCTATTGGTCTTCTCAGGTTGCAGTATGAGGCTTTTGTAAGAGCTTTATGGGTCTTTTATTCAGCATCTGACATTGCTGTTTCAAAATTGATGTCAGAACTTACTGCTGAGAGCGCACGAAAGACCCAAAAACTACCAATGTTATCTGAAATGTTAAAAAAGCTTGAAGGAAAAGCCCCTAAAATCGTATCAGATCAGGTACTTGAGTTCAAAGAGTATTCTTGGAAACCGCTTAGTTCTTACATCCATGGGGGTATTCATGCAATCCAAAGACATAGTAAAGGCTACCCCGTTCAATTACTTATTCAGACAGTAAAAGCATCAAATGGAGTTTCTCTAATGGCAGCGATGTTTTTGATAATTATTGCAAATGATATTTCAAAAAGAGGTCTCATGCCCATAATTCAGAGAGAATTCAAGGATTGTTTACCCGACGAAAAAATATCATAACCAGTCACTCCAGTTGACGCCAAAGGCAGGTGCAACTGCGCTCAACGTTGGGCGACACGCATACGTAAAGGACACGCAATTATGGACGTTACTGCACAGATCACACTAACTGACAGTGAGAAATCAGAATTGGCGGCCATTCTCAACTGCACCGAGGCCGAGTTACCAGCACAACTCAGAGACTATGCATCAGCTGCACTCGCAGAGTACGTCTCGATGATTCTAGGACAGAAGGTGTTTCGTCGAGGTTCAGACCTGTTGGAATACCGCTTGTTCCTTCTCATCACCAAGGCATTTGGAAATAAGATCCCCAACGAGCAGGACGTTTGCCGCATCTTCCAGGCCACTGCAAGCGAGAGCCGATCGCTCATCCGTTCCGTCATGTCAAAGTTTCAGTATCAGATCAAGACTGCTATAATGGCCTCTATGAACCAGGTTGTTAATGCAGCCACATCGCAGGAAGAAGGAGCGCCGTACACGGTCACCATCGCAAGCAGGAACCTCGTAGATTCTCTGAATGTGTTGCTCGCCGAAAGGGATGGGAGCCTTCAACCGGTATTGAAGAAACGTGGCAGTGTGTCGGACTACCAGATCTCTCCTGCTTCATACGAAGCGCTTCGTGACATCTTGGGAATGGAATAATGGGCGATCTTCTTTCTGCATCAAGTTTGCTTCTTGCAATCATTGGCATTATGTACGGATTCTGGTATGCAGAGCTCTCCAATGCCAAGAACACGAAAATACCAGATCATGCAGCCAATTGTATAGCTCCAAGAAGAAAAATCTCAAGAATCGTGTGGACAAAGGCTTTACCTTTGGCATGTGCTTCGTGCTTGCTCGCGCTTGTCTTTCTACCTGAGGCAGTAAGAATCGTATGGGAAAGCTATACTCTATGCAAACAGCAAGGTATATCACTGGCGTCTTATGACACCGTTCGAAGTGCATTCTGTGTAGTGGTTGGGTTCAAACTTGCTCTCGCAATACATCTTTCTACCACTTTCTTCCAACTGAACTCCCTTCGACGAAAACTGAAGAGGAAAGAAACGGGAAAGGTGAAAGAGTGAGCGAGCGAGTCGAGATAGCAAGGACGAATTATGTTCGCCATGTTGTTGAGGACGATCTCGGATGGATTTGGCGACCTATAGACTACCGGGACCATGGAGTTGACGGTCATAGCTGAATTCGGGGGACAGTTTACCGAATTCCAATATAAAATGCACCTGACTAACAGGTGATTTTCGTGTTATGCCAATATCCCAAGGAAAATCAGTGTGAGAAAGGAACTAATATAGAATAAGGACTGACAAGATAAGGAGACCCAAATCATGAAGCTCAAAAGGGTTCACATCAAGAATTATCGTTCCTGCAAAGACGTACGCATCAATATAGATTCAATGCAGGCTCTCGTTGGAGCAAACAATGCCGGCAAATCATCAATCATCAGGGCATTAGATCTTTTGTTCAATCCCTCCACTACAAAAGTCGATGAAGAGACATTCTGGAATGGTGATTCTGAATTGCAGATATGGATCGAGGCCATTTTCGATGAATTGTCCGACGCTGAGAAAGAGGACGAAAACCTGAAGCCGTTCTTAAGACCTGACGAGACCTTCCATATTGCCCGGTCGGCTACTTGGAAAGTCGAGGAACCTGAGGAAGAAGGTGCTCCTCCAGGCGATGGAAAGCCTGTTATCAGCCAGCATTTTTGCAAGCCGATGCCTAAGTATGATTGGTTGCAGGAAGGTCAGATCAACGGAAACAACATTAAAGAGTGGTGGCAAAACAAAGATGACCTGAAGGTAGGTGATGCCGATTTCCTTGAATACACCGGCACGAGCAAGCCTGGGGTTGGAGTGTGGAGAGAAAAGGCGAAAGAATTTATTGACGCCCATCTTACAAATGATGATTTCGAAGATGTGTGGAACGACAATCCGCAAGGTTATGCCGGAATCCTGAAGGGGACCTTGCCGCATTTCATCCTTGTTCCTGCTGTCAGAGATATAACTGATGAGGCTAAGGTTACCAAGTCCAATCCTTTTGGGAAGCTCCTCTATGCTGTCCTGGAGAGTGTCACGGCTCAGCAAAAGGCAGAGCTTGAGACAACGCTGGAAGGTCTCCAGAAAAGATTGAACCGGATCGGTGGTGTCGAGAGGTTGGAAAGCATCGTCGAGACAGAAAAGAAGCTGAACGATGTCTTGAAAGAGTATATGTCCTGTGATCTGGAGATCGAATTCCAGTCCCCTTCTGTCGAGACGCTGTTGACGACCCCTCAGCTGTTCGCAGATGATGGGTTCCGGAATATGGTCACGAACAAGGGTCATGGTCTTCAAAGAGCGATAATCTTTTCTATACTGCGCTGTTATTCTGAATTGGTCACTGGGGTCGGCAGACAGAAAAAAAAGCCTATGATCTTTGCTGTCGAAGAACCCGAGCTGTACATGCATCCACAGGCTCAGCGTAACATCCGAAAAGTCTTTAGGGGCATTGCTGACAAGGATGACCAGGTTCTCTTTTCAACACATTCTTCGTTGCTGTTGGATGTGGCCTATTTTGATGAGGTTATCAGGGTCGAGTCGACCCAGGAGGAAATCGATGGCAAGAACACGGTCAAGAGCAAGGTCTGGCAACTACCGATGTGGGTAATGATTGAGGATCTAAAGGCCAGGCATGGAAAGGACGCAACTGCTGAATCCATGCGCGAATTGTATTCGCATGCCTATCATCCTAACCGCAGTGAGGGTTTTTTTGCGAAAAGTATCATCCTTGTCGAAGGGGCGACTGAGCAATATGCCCTTCCCATATATGCTGAGACGTCTGGTTACCAGCTGGACGCATTGAATATCAGTGTAGTCGATTCCGGTGGCAAAGGATCTATGGACCGGCTTTACCGAATCTTCAATGAGCTTGGAATCCCGTGTTTCATGCTGTTTGACTATGACAGAGGCAACGGGGATAAAAATATAGTGGACAAATCGGTAGAGCTGCTTGGGTTGCTTGGGGAACCTACTGATCCTCCTGATGCTATAATGATTTGTGATAATGTGGCCTGTTTTCAGCATAAATGGGAAACAGACCTTGCTCCTGAGATTCCAGGTGTCGAGCAGCTTACAGCGGATGCGAGAAAGGATATGGGTCTGCATGGAGATTCAGGTAAACCGTTGGTAGCAAGATACATCGCGAGAAAGCTGACCTCCCAAGACCCGCCGGTTGTCCCTCCTTCAATCCACTCAATACTGGAAAAGGCTGTGGCTGTCAAATGGGAAAAGTGCTGTCTGTGTGAACTTCAGATAGAAGGTGATTGATAGGTGTCTATATGTGTGCGCTAAGAATTGTTAAGCATCTTACAAAGATCTATTATCATAACATCCCTCTCGAATACGAATTTGATGAGGATCTTCAAGAAATACAAAACCTTCGATCGGGACATCCAGTCACGGAATCTGAAACGCCTTCCAGATCCTTACTACCACATCGAGATGCATTAACTGATTTGATGGCTCAGCTACCGGCTTCTGATTTTCCGGAGCTAATTGAGCAGATCCTCATAGAAAACCATAACCATACTCGCGGTGACATAACGGACGGGCCGGGTGATCAGAGCAGGGATATCCATACCATCACTCCAGATGGTGAAAAACACCTCACACAATGTCGGCATACTGAAAACCCTTATAAATCAAATCTTGATCGGCATGATCTCGATGAGCTTTGGTCTGCAACTGGCCGCCTTAGATACGATAAAGGATTGTTGGTCACAAATGCTGATATGACCACTCCTGCAAAAGCTAACTATGTGAATGGTGATTATGAACGAGAAGGGTACCCGGAACTTAAGATATGGAATGATAGGGACTTGTGGGATGAGATTCGAGATAACCAGAACCTATTGAATAGGTGGTTTTCAGGATTAGCTCAACTTCATTCGGTAAAAAGATTTTCGTTCAGAGCGTTGCCTGTAAGAATGCCTGACAGGGAACCGGCGGACATAAAAGAGTGTATAGAGGTCTTTAAGGGGAAACTAAGAGAGGATGGCTATACAGTTGAGAGATCTGGAATAAGCTGGAAAATTGAAAATGAAGAGGTGATAATATTCGCTCGTGAATGGTTTGCTTCTGCTTCGAACTTGTTTATGCCATGCACTCTGAAGGCTCCGCACGACCTTGTAACTGCACCATTTTCTATTATTGAATTCCATGTGATCAATAAAACAAGCCGGTCTGATTATGAAAATGTGCGTGAATTTTTATGCTCTACATTGCTGGAAAGTTTTGTAGTCGAGGAAGGCAGCTGGATCAGCATGCTTTCATCACCTTTGATGGCTCCTGTCTATATCCATGACACAGAAGATGTTGTAGTTACCGGAATAAAGCCTTACACATCATTTGTTTCGGTAGCTGGTGAATTTAATGAAGAACTTGTTGCCGCTTTGTCAATCCCTGATGAGTATAAAAATCTTGATGGTGATGAGCTCGTCATAGCCAATATTGAATCAGGGATTCTGGTCTCGTTTCAATATAGCCAGCCGCTTGCTGAAAATAGCGATGATACCATCAAGATAATTTCTTATAAAGCAATTGAAACCTTTAAGAAGTCGATTGTTTTTGAGGTCAGTTATAACAATGATTTTGAATATTCGATGGCTTTGGCAGGCTCAAATTTCACTACGCTCGTATTAGAAGATCCCGAGGAAAAGAAATTGTATTTCTGTTTTGAGCGAATCGAAAATCACGACGAGCTCAAGGCTGAGTTGAAAGAGTTTCTGCATTCATTACGTTTGCAGAAAATAGTATCAAAACCGTTGGAGAAAGAGGGCTTGATAGACTTATTTAGACGTATCGAGAATGAGCTTGAATTCGAGGTGCAGAGCGAAAAAGGTTGTAATACGAGAAATGGTTTGGCCCTTCCGATTAATATTAAGTCCAGGGTTATTACCTGCATAATAGATATTGATGTTTTGGATTCCTCTGTAAGCTATGATGCTCTTTTTTTTGAACTGTTTAAATACAAGATGACTGAACAGAATAAATGCGGATATGACGAGGGCTTCAAAATTGGTGAAAATGAAATGAGTTTCCGCCAGTTAAAAAATATTCTTTGGAGACCCACGAAGATGACTGGAAGGGAGTCTATAAATATAGGAATCAGGGGTCCATCTGGTTCAATAAGATTGATGATTTATTTTAAACCTAACAGAATTGAACTGCTGGTCGATGCAATAGATTCTTGCCATAAACGGACATTAGAGCATATCGAAAATATCAGGTCTTTCGTTACCAAATCAAAGAAACCTGCCGACTAAGGGGGAATTAGGAACGGGTATTGAGATATTGATAAAAGCGCCAAAAATCGCATAACCAAAATAATTGAGCAGATGCCTAAAACCGAGGTCATTCTTAAATGATTTACCAATCATGAAATATTCGGTATTTTCAATGGATTTAGTTATTTAACCGGCACTGCTCATTATTGTCGTCCAAGAAGAATAGGAGTGCAGGGGATTAATGAGACCCACTATCATCTCTGCACGATGAGATTATCGGGCACTCACCATGTTATTTGGTCTGGTTTAGATATGCGGGCCATTCCTGCTCGACGCACTGGTGTAGAGTATTGAACAGTGAAGTAATCGGGACAGAAGTAATCGGGACAGACCACGAATTTACTAGCAGTCCAGAATATAGGCCAGGGTCAAGTAATAAACTGAGGCAGAATTTTCAGCCGCCGATACAGAAACTGCGCGGCTGATTTGTTGCGTATGTGAGGTAGGTACGAACACCGAAGGTAATCAAGTTCCCATAACATTAGTTGTCGGTACATTATTGGGAAGGTGGCTCAAATGATATGGAGAAGAAAACATGTTCAATTATGAGGGAATAGAGAATAAATTTGACCAGTATTATGATTATAAGGCCAATGTAAAAACACTTCGCGAAGAAGCTTCTGAATTAAAAGAATGTTTTAATCGTCAATGCTTTCAAGTAATTGCAATCATTTCTATGTTATTTGTTTATCTTTTCCACGTCATACTTACAACACGACAGGTAGAGGATACTTTGACATTTAACTTTAATATCGGTATTGGCGCCTATATTGCGCTTATATTGATCACTACTGTTCTCAATGTAGGAATCTACAAATTTGAAGCGGCGAATAGATTGATTGGATACATCCTTCATTTAGAAAGAAAATATATACATCATTATGAATCTGGTGCTGAACAATTTTCAATATTTTATTGGGAAACATTAATCAAGGCCTGGCGAGTCTTCCATCCAGCAGTAGAGAACGAAATGTATATTAGATGGTCTCGAAAAAACAAAGAAAGTATAGGGGAATCTTTTAAAAGCAAAAATTTTAAAAGAATCTGCTGCTGTCTGAAAGAATTTTTGAGTTCCAAATTATTTAAAGGGAAATTGAAAAAAGAATATGCCGATGACTCAATGTATCGATGGTACCTTCCAGGTAAATTAGTTCATTCAGAGGCCGAATATAGTCCTGGTAATTACCTAAAAAGAATGATGTTTATGCTTCATCTCCTTGGTGTGATTGCGTTATTATTAATTACATTGGCTACCTTTCTTGGTAATTATCCGTCTTGGTTGTCATTCATTTTGAAGGCTATATGGTTTCCAGCTATGGTACTTTTCTTCGTTACGATGTGGTATCGACCGAGGAATTTATCAATTAGAATCGAAAGAGAGTTATTTTGTATACATTCAGTTTCGATCTTTTGGTCTGTTGTTGACACAGCGCATAAAAGAGCAATAGAGATAATCCAGAACAGAAAGACATTAAAACATTATTCTTTTCTTCTTTCCTGTCTTTCCTTGCATTTTATAGAGTTTGGAATAGACAGGGCGCATGAGTGGTGTGAGGACGATAAAAAGGGTGAAATCGCACAATACATTATTCAGCATAGGTTGGATGATTATCCTCCCAATCTTAGAAATGAATTAGTCTCAGATTTAAGTATATGGGCACGATTAGATGTTAATTGATTTTCTAACTGTCAAAATGAAACTATGAGCATAGAACTGGGGATAGACCCGGGGTCTATTCCTTTGTCTGTCCTAGGGACAGGCCACAATAAAGGCTTTACCCAACGAGATAATCCACCGGATAAACCGGTGATCATCATGTTAGATTTTCAATGGAGAACGAGCAATGCCTATAACAGTTCCTGATTCTTCATGGTACAGAGCGAAAAGCTCAGAAGCAGGTGTTGCTTGTTCATGTCAGTACGCAAATGTTAATAAATGCCATAGATTTTATGCAAGCATATACATGCTTGGTGAAGTTAAAATGATCACTTCCATAAGTGATGGAAAAAAATCAGAGCTTGATGAATTTTGGAGGCAATCAGATTTAGTTCCAGTCATTGCAGAGGACGACACTGGAGTTGGCGGTTCGGAGGGTAGGCCAAGTTCATTCTCAAATTTCTGTCCGGAAGTCACCTATACGTATTTCCGTTATTACGCTAGTTATATAGCTAGATATGTGGACGAAATTGATAAGGATGTTGGCCAAAGA
Organism: Desulfobulbaceae bacterium; assembly: GCA_016278675.1. GTDB lineage: Bacteria > Desulfobacterota > Desulfobulbia > Desulfobulbales > Desulfocapsaceae > Desulfopila_A. Next base: position 14,825 of record JADQBJ010000011.1, read on the forward strand.
GTTGCTGAAAAAGAAGGTATTGAAAACGACTGGCGATATGAATGGGGTTTTTTGACTGCGTGCCATTTTTTAGATTGTAGTGTCTACAATCAAGTTGATGATTTTAATTCAAAAGGAATTGGAAAATTTGACCGGTTGGCACATTCAAATGTTGTGGTTTTAATTGGGCGTATGGAGAAATGTTTAGAAAGTAACGATCCTTCGGGGGTTCTACATGCTGCATCTAATATACTCGAAACTATGGCCAAGGATGTTCTTGGGGATGAAAAGTTAGCCAGTCAAACATTGGGAAGCTTTATTGAGAAATATAACAAAGAATCTTCTCTTCCTGGCGAGGTAAAAAATGTCGTTGGTGCTATATATAACCTGCGCAATACAATGCCCTTGTCTGGGCACGGCAGTACAAGCGAACCAAATATCAACATGCAAGACGCAATTGTAATTGCCGCCGCAACAAAATTCGTTGTGGAAATTGAATATCGGACCAAAAAAATCTAACAAAGCACTGCCGTCGGACAAATTTTCCGCAGAGCGCGGCGTTACATGATAAGAAAAAAGAAAATTCATAGCATGAGTGATGATATCAAAAAGATTATTGATGGGCTTACGACTAATGATTCTAATCGTATCATTATAAATCCGGATACTCTTGAATCACTAAAGAGTAAAGGTGTTCCATTCGATACAATTCCCTCTCCAACTATTGATGAACTTTTTAACCAACGCTTAGAAAAAGCCCATTCAGTTGTAAATTCGCTTCCTAGTTTACCCGAAGGTTTACCTCCAACAATACAGGCACTCTACCAAGAGATTCGAGAATGTATTTTTTTTGGTTTAAATGGTGCTGCAATTACAATGTCCTCAGTTTTGATTGAATATGTTGTGAAACATACTACCTTCATTACTGAAGCTGGCGGATATGAAAATGCTCAACCAAAAAACTGGGAAGAATTTGAAAATATTGAGCTTAGCCCTGCCATAAATCGAGCCAAGAAAGCCGGCATTTTAGACTCCAAAATGGCGAAAAGACTTCACTCATTTCGAAAAACAATACGGAACATTTACAGCCATTACAACATAGCCAAAATAACAGAAAATATTGTAGCAGAAAAAGTTCAGCGATTAGACCTTAATACAGGTGAAGTAAAAGAAATGACCATCTTGGCAAAAGACAGTCCTGTGATTCAAGCACAAGCAAAACCATTTGTTGACGAATATAATGTTATGCCAGTTTTCAATTTTGCCGACGAAGTCGTGAAGTATTTATTACCTAAAATAGATAAAAACATGTAACCAGACATTCCACTGAAAAGGGGTCAAATCTTTGCTTGACTCATCCAACAGATTTCAATAAACTCTCATTATGTCAAGACCTCTTCGAATAGAATACCCCGGCGCGTGGTATCACGTGATGAACCGTGGGAGGCGTTGTGAAAATATTTTCGTTGATAGAGATGACTATGAGACCTTTATTGCTCTACTGCAGGAAACCTCCGAGATGTTCGAGCTCAGGGTTTCTGCATTTTGCCTGATGTCCAATCATTATCATATCCTGGTACAGACACCTGTCGCTAATCTGTCGCGGGCGATGCGACACATCAACGGTGTCTATACCCAGCGTTACAACCGGCGATGGAACGCCGATGGGCAACTGTTTCGTGGACGCTATAAGAGCGTTCTCGTCCAGGAAGACAGTCATCTCCTGGAATTATTACGTTACATTCACAGAAACCCCGTCAGGGCGAATATGTGTGATGGTGTGGAAGATTATCTCTGGTCCAGCCATCGAGGGTATAGTAACTCTGCGAAAAAATGGGATTGGCTGCATAAGGAGTTTTTGCTTCGTATGTTCGATCAGGATCCACACAAGGCGAAAAAACAGTATAAAGACTTTGTGCAATGCGAAGAATCCGCTGAAGTCACCAATTTTTTCAGCAGAAAAAACTTAGCTTCGTTTTTCGGCTCTCAAAATTTTATTGATTGGGTTAAATCCACATACCGACAGCTGCAAAATCATACAGAAATACCTCAATCAAAGCATCTTGCCCCGACGATAGACGATATAAAAAGGGCAGTATGTGAATACTATGAGATCGAGCAAAAACATTTAGAGCAGACAAAACGAGGACAGGTGAACGAGGCTCGAAATGTGGCTGTCTACCTTGCCAGGAAAAAATGTGGATTGAGTCTTGAGACGATTGGTCGGCAATTTGAGCTTCTGAAATACAGTTCGGTAAGCAGTATTGTTACAAGGACGGAAAAAAAACTTTCGGAAGACAAGCCATTGCGAGATCGAATTGAAGAAATAAGTCAGAAGCTCAGCAAGAGTCAAGCAAAGACTTGACCCCTCGTGCAGCAAATTGTCAATTCCATAGATATAACGAGACTCATTTCTAAAGATGAGACATTTGGGAGGATCCGCAAGCAATATGGAGATCCGCCTCATTGGGAGCGAGAAAAAGGTTTCATATCGCTTTGCAGGATAATTCTGGAGCAACAAGTCAGTCTGGAATCCGCCAATGCACATTTTGTAAAACTAAATAAATATATTGGTAAATTAAGCCCTACAATGATTTTAAAATTAACAGATGAGGAAATGAGGGACTGTCAGATAAGCAGACAAAAAGCCAGCTATCTTAGAGCCCTGGCTACTGCTGTTAAGACTAAAATGCTCGTCTTTGAGGAGCTTGAAGTAAAAAATGAAGAAGAAATTCGGGAAATTCTGCTAAATATTAAGGGTATTGGCAATTGGACGACAGATATATACTTAATGTTTTGCATGCAATTTAAAGATATATTTCCTTTGGGAGATATTGCTGTCATAAGTACTGTTAAGGAATTATATGGAATTGTGCAAAAAGAATTGATCATAGGACTAAGTGAAAAATGGAAACCATACAGGTCGCTGGCCGCCTATTATTTCTGGCATTATTATTTGAGTAGTAGAAATCGAGTACATCGGCAAGATACCTGATCGGGTAGCCGGGGGTTCTACTCCCCCACCCCCCACACCATCAAGCAAGCGGGTCCGCAATAAATGGCCAAAAAGAAAAACGTGGTCAGCACGGTCTGTTCCCCTTATCTTTTCAATAACTCCAAAAAGCGAAAAAGAGGAGGCTGCAATGAAAGAAATACTTCCAGGCGTATTCCATTGGACGACCTTCCACGAGGGGATTGGCCAGAAAGTTCACTCCTACTTCCTTTCCTGCATCGATCCCCCGGTGCTGATCGATCCGAGGGTTCCGGAGAGAGGCCTCGACTGGTTTGAAAATCACCAGCCGGCCCATGCCTTTCTCACCAACCGCCACCATTACCGGCACAGTGACCGCTTTGAAAAAGCCTTCGGAACCAGAGTCTGGTGCCATAAGGACGGAATGCATGAATTCACGGCAGGGGAAAAGGTTCATTCCTTTGCCTACGGAGAAGAACTTCCCGGAGGCATCCTGGCCCTGGAGGTTGGGGTGCTCTGCCCGGAGGAAACGGCATTCTATTGTCCATGCTCGGGCGGCATTCTAGCCATCGGTGACGCCATCATCCGCTATGGAGAAGAGCTTGGCTTTGTGCCGGAGGAGCTGATGGGAGAGGATCCTAAGGGAGTGGCGAGGGGGTTACGTCGGGTCTTTCTCCGCCACGTGGAGAGGGACTTTGACCACCTGCTTTTGGCCCATGGAAAACCATGGGTCGGTGGTGCGAAGAAAGGGCTCCAGCGGTTTCTGGAGAGCCTGCCGAATTGATCCGGACCACTCGGAAATAGGAATTCATCAAGAGTATCAGCCGGCTGAATGTCACGGAAGAAAGCCTTGCTCTAGACCGTCTGGTACGGGTTAATTGACAATAGCTATCCAGAACAGCAGTATCAAGAGCGACACTGCCGTGACAGGGATGCCGACACGGGCATGCTGCAGGAACGTCAGGCGTATACCTGCAGCATTGGCTTGTTCAACAACGATGAGATTTGCAATGGAGCCCAGCAGGAACAGATTACCGGCGAAGGTGCTGGCCAGGGAAAGGGTATACCATTGCAATGGCTGTTGTGGGTCGAGGGCTCCGGCGAGCAGCATGACAGCTGGGACGTTGCTGAAAACATTGCTTAATACCACCGACACTCCAGTGAGCAGTGGCAGGCTGTGCAGGTTGACGCCAAGGATTTTGAGCTGTTCGGTTGCCGCATGCAGATAACCGCTTTCGCTCAAGCCGTGAATGAGTATAAAAAGTGCGCAAAAAAGAGAAATAAGGTGCCAGTCGATAAGGCTGGTAATGTCCCGGGTTTTCATTTTCCTGCTGCAGAGCAGAACCCCGGCAATGCCGATTGCCGATATTTCCCTGGGAAAAGGGAGGAGAAAAAGAAAAAGCAGAACCATGAGGGCGATAAGTCCTTTGGTGGTCTGCCAGGAGTTGAAGGGTTGCTCGATGGTATTGTCTGGCAGGGTTGCATGTTCACCCGCCAGATGGACCTGTCCGCGGTAGAGCCACAGGATAATGAAATAGGAAAACAGCAGAGAGAGCAGCGAGGGTGGGCCGCACCAGAGAAAAAACTCCCAGAAATCAAGATTGCCGGTCTGGCCGATCAGCATATTCTGCGGGTTGCCGATGATAGTTGCGGCGGACCCTATATTGCTTGAAACTGCAAGACCTAAAAGGTAGGGCAGCGGGTTGAGCCGCGCCTTGATAAGGGCGCCTGCAAGAATGGGAGTGAAGGCAAAACAGACGATATCATTTGCAAGGATGGCTGAAAGGATTGCGCTGGCTGCCATTGTGACCAGCAGGAACAGGTTCGGACGAGATGAATATGGTATAATCTTTCTGGCAATCCAGGTGTAGAAACCGCCGAGGCGGAATTGTGCCGATAGGATCATCAGGGAATAGAGCAGCAGTATGGTCGGCAGGTCTATGGCATGAAAAGCCGATTCAGGCGAAATCCCCCCAAAGACAACCATGGCTATGGCACCGAGAAGAGCGATGCCGGTCCTGTCGATAGTAAGCCCCGGTATTTTCCCAAGAGCTATGCCAGCATAGGAGAGTGTGAAAATGATAAGCGCCGTCATTGCATATACTCATGTTGAAAAAGACTGGTCTCCTGGCCGGGCGATGAGCAGCCTGAAGCGAGTGCGGCTGGACGTGTTGCTGAAAATACCATAGGATGAGAAAAAGGGGGATGACTTTGATGCGGGACAACAATTATGACAAGTCAGCCTCCTGCCGAAACCGCCATAATGGCCACTGTTCTCCGCGAGGCAATGATTTCTTGGAGTCAATGGCAGCCTAACCGCCAGGGGCGGAGCGGCTGCCTGGCTCTTCATAAAAAAAATGGGTGCCGAAATGAAAATCTGCATCGTGACATATTTCACCGGATTAACAGCCATAGTGCTCATCATCATTCTCTCCTCCTGCACTATGGCTCCAAAGCGGCATCTTGGCGACGAGGTCGTAGCAGATGAGCGGATCGAACTGAAGAGCACGAAAGAGAACAAAATATGGTCAACCAACGATCTCTCCATTCATTACAGCCTGCTGGATCAAGGAAATTTCTTCGACATCCACGGTTTTGTGGAGATAAGCACCAGCGTCACCTATACATTCCCCCTCGCCGACTATCTCTATATCCATGTCTACCTCCTCGATGACGAGGGCGTGTACACCAGCCGGCACACTATCCGTCCCAACATTTCCATCTACAATACCTTTCCGGAAAAAGCGGGTTTCAGCGCTACCCTGCCCAAAGACCGGGAGACAGCATACATTGCCTTCGGTTATCTTGGGAACTTTGTCAGCATTGAGAGGGAGGGAGGCGGGAGAAGGCGCGGTTATGAAAAACTCGACTGGCCCATCTACCATGATCCATTCAAGTAGAAACAGGGGAATGATTATTTCTGGCCGAAACCCGTTTGAGTGATATTGTGCCCCAAAAATGTAATTGATTTCTGAAATTACATGCCGACAATGAATCAAACGCAAAGATCCAAACAAAAACAGAAAGGGACTGGAAAAAGCGGCTCTCGCACCGGTAAAGCGGATTTAAGATGGGGCTAAGTAAGGATGATGCTATAATTCTTGTTATTGCAGGAGCTTATCTGATATCAAAAACCGGTGGTAATGCCAGTGGATCCCATTCCATAGGAGTTATTGTGCTCCTCTCCGTATTTGTGCAGGGTTTTGTTACTCTCAACAAAGCCTTGAGAGGGATTGAAAAAATCTGGTCATTACTGGCGATAGACAACAAAGGGAGATTTGTTTGGCCTCACAATCAAAGCAGATACAAATTCTGGGACTTATCGGTTGGCTCGTTGTGAGTTTTGGCGCTTCTGCTGTTGGAGCGGCAGCTTCAATACAGGCCAAATCGTTTTACAGTGGGCTGGTCCAGCCTGCGTGGGCGCCGCCTCCATGGCTTTTCGGGCCAGTCTGGACCGTTTTGTACGTCCTGATGGCTATCTCTGCATGGCTGGTATGGCGCTCCGGCGGGTTCGGCACTAATCGCATCCCACTCTCGTTCTTTCTAGTGCAACTCGCCCTGAACGCCCTCTGGAGCTGGATCTTCTTTGTTTGGCATCGCGGCGCCTTGGCGTTTGCCGACACCATGTTGCTTTGGGCCCTTATTGTTGCTACCCTCGTCTTTTTTTGGCGCGTGCGCCCTCTTGCCGGCGCTCTCCTCATTCCGTACCTGCTATGGGTCGGTTACGCATCTGTTCTCACCTACGCTCTATGGCAGCTTAATCCCCAAGTTTTAGGTTAACGGTGCGCTGTCTAACCTTGGACTGCTGAGGAACGTAGATTATCAAGATTACCCGGAGAACCAGGTAAGAAGTAATCGGGGGGGGGGAAAACCACAAACCCGGAGTGTCGTCTCAGACGCTCCAGGTTCGTGGTAAAGCAGAGAGGCTGTTATTTCACTTCCCTGGCTACGTCAAGCAGGATTTCCACCGCCTTGTGGGCATGATCCCTGGTAAGCACCAGTGGCGGCATGAATCGGAAGACATTGCCATAGCGGCCGCAAGGTACCATCAGCATACCACGATTCAGCATGCCCATGATTATACCACCGACAGCATCCCTGTTGAGGGGCTCCCGGCTCTCTTTGTCTTCGACCATTTCAATGCCGATCATCAATCCTCTTCCGCGGACATCACCAATTATCGGTATGTCCCCGGCACCTTCTATAATCAGCTCCCTGATCTCCTGGCCTAGCTCGCCAGCCCGCTTGATCAAGGCGTTGTCATTTTCAGTGAGGATTTCTATGTTAGCCAGACAGGCAGCACTTGATACCGCGTTGCCCGCAAAAGTATTGGGCTGGGAATGGTCATCGATCTGCTGGGCCAGATCCTTCCGGATAGTCAGACCTGCCATAGGTACATCACCGCCCATTCCTTTTCCCCAGGTGATCATATCGGGTTCTACCTCGGTATGCTCAATACACCACATTTTGCCGGTCCGCCCCGCGCCTGCCTGCACTTCATCCGAGATATAGAGGGCGCCATGCTTTTCGCAGGCTTTTTTAACTATCTCCAGGTAGCCGGGAGGAGGTGGCAGATAACCGCCCTCGCCCTGCTGCGCCTCAATGATCAGCGCCCCGACATCGTCTGCACCTGTATAAGGGGTATTAAGAACGTAATCCACATACTTGGCACACTGCAGATTGCAGCTGGGGTAAGTCAGGCCAAAGCAGCATCGGTAGCAATATGGATAGGGGAGATGAATAACACCCGGAATAAATGGTCCATAACCTTGACGATACTGATCGCCAGTGGTAAGGGAATTGGACCCGCACCACACACCATGATAAGCACCATGGAATGCTGCAATCTGGGTGCGGCCGGTAATTTTCCGGACGAACTTGATTGCTGTTTCAACCGCGCCGCTTCCCCCCTGGGTAAAATAGGTGATGCAATTGTCACGCAGCCCGGCCGGCATAATCTTGGCCAGACTTTGTGCCAGTTCGGTGCGTTTCACATTAGAGATGTCACTGGCGTGCATCAACACTCCCATCTGCTTTTGCATCGCCTCAACAACCCGGGGATGGCAGCGTCCTACCGAGTTAACAGCCACACCGGCGGTGATATCGATCATTATATTGCCATCCGGATCCCTGACTGTGGTTCCTCTGCCTTCGGAAAACACAAAAGGAAATCTGCCGCCGCCGCGCGCCATGGATTCAGAGCCGAATGAATTATCGAGACTCTCCTGGGTCTTTGGCCCGGGAAAACCATCTGTAACGATTTTTGGTGCATCCGGGTAAGAAAGCTCAGCTAGATCTTTTTCATTGATCATTTTCTATTTCTCCTTTTGAAATATAATTATTGATGAACACTGTCGAGTTCATCATCGGAAACATCGAATCGATTGCCTCCAGGCTCCAAGTCATCCGATAGAAAAAACTTCGGCAGACGATCGTCGAGTCGGCCAAAACCTGCTGCTTTGTTAAATTTACGTTCCTCTTCATTGACCATGCTCCCCAACCGCATAAGATATTGCTCTTCCAGCGATTCATCGAGAACCGCACTGACACAGTCAATTAAGTATTTTTGAAGTTCAGGCATATCCAGTGGAGGCAAGGCTGCGAACAGGCAGATTCCAAGAGTGTCAATGGCAGCAAAGTAACGTTGTAAAAATTGTGATACCGGGGCCTGGCCGGTGGCGGCCGACGGATCATAATCAGGGTTTGCCGGACTTGGTAGAGCGTTACCACAGGTATGATCGGCGCCCATTGGTGAGGTGGCGTAGGTCACTCCGGTTCCTTTGAGAACCCTGGGGTCATAACCGGATAGGCACTGGCCCTTAACCTGGGGTATCCGCGCCACCCCAAGTTGCTCCCCGGTATATTTGCAGCCGTTGCCAATCATTCGACCCATTTTTGTGCCCTCGGCAATTTCGAAAACCAGCCGCAGCGCTCCGGGCCCATCCCCCCAAGGCAGGATTCCGGCTTCCATCGCCACTGCAATCGCACCTCCGACATCCATAGTATCCAGGCCAAAATCATTGCAGACCGCATTCATGGCCGCAATGATATCAACGTCGTCAATAAGGCAGTTAGCGCCCATAAGAGCCAGGGTCTCGAACTCAAGACCTGAAACCACCACCTTTCCTTCGGCATCGGTATATATGTTTGAACAACTCATGACACATCCGGTCATGCATCGATGACTACAGTCACCGTTAGGTCGGGCATCGATCAGTTCCGCGATATACTCACCTGAAATTTTTTCAGCACCGTCAAATTTTCCCTGAGAATAGTTTTTGGTACTTATTGCTCCCATTTCATTAATCATACCGACGAGGAGCGGCGTGCCGAATCGCCTCAGCCCTGCAGCCAGGGGATGCGAGGTAATCCCTCTGGTAAAATCCTTGATCGAGGACTTGAGCAATGCGGTATTTTTAACTTCAGGCCCCTGGCAATCCAGATCATCTACAATGATCATCTTGACTTTCTTGGCTCCCATTACAGCTCCAAGTCCTCCTCTAGCTGCCATGCGGGGAAAATGATCCGGAGAAGTTATGGCTATTCCCGCTGCCATCAGTTCCATTTCCCCGGCCTGGCCGATAGCAATGACACTGACCGCATCGCCGTAATCCTGGCGCACTGACTCGATACTCGCTTTAATTCCCTTCATTTTGAGATGATCGGCTGGAAAGAAGGTGAGTCCTTTTTTGTCTATCTTCAGGGCAGTCCACTGCTTGGCGCACCCTTCCAGAACAATTGCCTGAATACCCAGACGAGCAAGCATATGCGCTGCCGCCCCTCCGGCATTAGACTCCTTGATACCTTTGGTCAAAGGGCTTTTTGCACCGACAGAGATCCTGCCGCTATTGGGCACATTTGAACCGGCTAAGACCCCCGGGGCGAAAATCAGTTTGTTGTCTTCCCCCAGAGGATCACAATCCGGTGGAACCTCCTGAGATATAATTCTGGATGTCAATCCTCGACCACCGAGATTACGATATGTATCAGGTGTTGGAATCGATTCATATGTTGCAGTATTGAGATTTATTCTTAGGATATTGGCCATTTCCTCCCTCCTGGAGAAGTTTAAAATAGTTCATATTTGAGCTGATGAGTGGGCCGCTTACGGAGGGTTTGCAACATCAATGCCGATAACAACAGAAGGTGAGTCTTTACTCATCCCTCACCGTCAAACAGGCCATATCGGCGGCTGTCTGGCGCTGTCATATAAAAATGGAAATGATCAAATATATAGTGAAACAGTGAGTTAACAACCTGAGGTCTGCTCTCGGAAAAACTATGTTGGAAGGAAAGTACCAGAATGAGACAGCTGCATGGAACGGCAATGAGGTGCAAGAAGTGTGTCAAATATGCACATTTGGCAGCTCCACCTCATACAAGTTATTGAATTTAAAAAAAATAAGTATTAATGAGTCATCCCTGACCCAAAACGCCTCTACTTCAACCCGCACACTTTCATTTTTCGGAATAAAGTCTTACGTGACACCCCCAGTTCCTTGGCCGCCTTTGATTTATTCCATCTGGTCTGCTCGAGTGCTTCCATAATCACCTTCTTTTCCACTTCTATCAGGGTATCTTTAAGGTTTTGACCATTTCTGGGAACAGGAGGATCCACATATCCTGTTTCTTTTCGCCTCTGCATTCCTGGTACCTGCATGAAATCAAGGTTTTTCATAGTAATAAAGCGACGAAGGGCATTCTGTAACTCCCTGATATTACCGGGCCAGGGATAGTTTTTCAGGGTTTCCAGTTCTTCACTGGAGAGCGAGGCTATACTGTGAGAAGACCCATATTCCTTTAAAAAATGATTAATTAAGATAAAAATATCATCTCCCCTTTCCCGCAAAGGCGGCAGGTGAATGGGAATTACATGTATCCTGAAAAAGAAATCCTGCCGTATATTGTCGGTCCCCACCAGAAGTTGCAGATCCTTGTTCGAGGCCGCGATGATACGCAGGTCGGGCCGGATAAGGCGCCTGCTTCCCACAGGTGAAAATCCGCCACCGTCAATCGCCCTCAACAGCTTAACCTGAAGACTTGGACTGATATCACCTATTTCATCGAGAAACAGCGTGCCTCCACCTGCCGCCTCAAGATAGCCCTTTTTGTCCGCATTAGCCCCGGTAAAGGCACCCCGGGCTGTACCGAAAAACTCGCTTTCGATCAGATTCTCCGGAATGGCAGCACAGTTGACTGCAATGAAATTTTTGTCTTTGCGGGCGCTGGTATCGTGAATCGCCTGGGCGACCAGCTCCTTCCCGGTACCTGATTCACCATACACAAAAACATTATCATCGGTGGTCGCCGCCTTGACAATAAGCTCAAAGACATCCTGCATAGCCTGACAATTGCCGATGATATTTTTGAATTTATAGCGATCACGTATCGTCGAGCGCAGCAGAAGGTTCTCATTACGAAGCCTCTCCTCCATATTTTTGAATACCGTGAAGTCCGCTAAGAATCCTTCAACCGACGCGCCTCCATCTTCATCGTGAGAGAGCACTTGGGCCTTATCGAAAACCCATTTCATTTCGCCGGCCGCGGTCATGACCCGATATTCGCATTCATATGGCTTGTTCTCACTGATTGCCAGGCGAGCTCTTTCATGCAGGCGTTCCAGGTCATCGGGATGAACCAGATGTTTCAATTCAAATAAATCGTTTCCGATAAAAAAAGAAGGCTCATGACCAAAAATCTGCCTGCACCCTTCGCTGACAAAATTAACCCGCCAGGAGTTTTTTGATGTGGTGATCCTGTAAGCCATTCCCGGTAAATTACGCAACAGTGCGGAGAGGCGACGTTCACTTCTTAACACCTGACGCTCAGCCCGCTTAACCCTGGTGACATCCCGAATTGATTCTATCGCGCCGACGACCTGACCCTCATGATCCAGAATAGGCCCGGCCGTGACCCAGATTTCTCCACCCTCTCCATTATACAGATCGGGGATAACTCGCTCGGCCAGGATCTTTTTTTCTTCAACCTGGATGGCATAATCCCGGAAGAGATCCTTTACCTTATCAGCACCCCGGGCATCCTTGTTAAGGACTCCCTCGAGAATCAGCTGCAGCAGAAGAGGTTCTGAAGAGGTATAAAATTTTTTCAGATACGGCTTGAAATTTTTGCCCATCACCGTACTCTTCGTCACCCCGGTCATATCAACCATGGCGCGGTTCCAGGCGATGATATTTTCGCTGGTATCTACTACAGAAATTGGATATGGGAGGAAATCGATAATATCGGCCAGCTGCTTTCTCGAAGTCTCGAGCTCCATGGTCCGCTGGCGGACCAGCTCTTCCAGCATCAGCCGGTATTTTTCGAGCTGCTCTTCAATCTTTCTCTTTTCTGTGATGTCTCTTGCCGTCCCTTCTACAGCAATGACTTGACCATCATCGTCGAATATAGGAATTTCAATGGTAACGAAACGCCTCAGTGCCCCGCTTTTGTGATAAATCTCCATCTCATAAGGTGGTTGACGCACCCCCTGACAGGAAAGCCGTGTCGACTGCTCCGCAATTTTATTGATGTCGTTTGGTGTCCAGAGTTCATCGGCCTTCATGCCGATATATTCATCAGGCGCAAAACCAAGAATGTTGCTATAGGATGGGCTGATAAAAGTGAACCGGCCCTCCTTATCATGACGATAAAAGAGAAATTCTTCCTTGAGATTATCCAGCATTCTGGCGTAGCGCCCTTCGCTTTCCAACAACGCCTGCGAAAGTTTCTCGTTTTCAGCAACTTTTGTTTCGAACTCTTTTTCAAGAGAGAGAACCTGTGCCGCTGTTTGCGTGTTCGCCATAGTAACCTCCTGATATATATAGCGGTTTAGCTAGATCAGCAGCTTCGCCCATTAGTATCGCTAAATTGTTCTGGATGGACACTACAAAATGATCAGATTCTGTCGCTGCTCATATTGCATACAATATTAATCCATATTTGTAAATGATTGAGCACACAAAAGGAGTCAAGAAGGCAACATTAGGGACCAACTTGACCCATTCCTGCGATCTGAAACGCGAAATTTCACCCCCCTCCCCTTCTTCCACTGCACCACTACAATGCAGATTCCACTTTTAAAAACTTACCGGGGAACCTTGGTATATATTTTGCTTATCTTCGCGGATAGATTACATGCAATGCAGTCGTGTGATCCCTGATGTGTAGCCCGCTGCCATGAAGTTGAGACTGCGATCCACCGCACTTCGGCTTCAGAGGCAATCATTTAAGAATGAAACAGTAATGGAGACAAACAATTATGATCGTCGGTATTCTCAAAGAAATTAAATCAGAAGAAAATCGTGTCTGTATGACTCCCGCAGGGGTAGAAGTACTCAAGCAAAATGGTCATACCGTTCTGGTAGAGCAAAATGCCGGGCAAGGCAGCGGCTTTTCAGATCAGGCATTCATCAGCGCCGGTGCGACAATGATCGCTTCACCAGAGGGGATCTATGCCGAGGCCGATATGGTCATGCATGTAAAGGAGCCGCAGCCGTCTGAATACGAAATGATACGCCCTGGCCAGATAGTTTTCACCTATCTTCATCTGGCCGCGGATCAACGCCAGACCGAAGCACTGATCAATCGGCGCTCTGTCAATATCGCTTATGAAACGATCCAGAAAGACGATGGCTCGCTCCCCCTGCTGACGCCTATGAGCGAGGTCGCCGGTCGAATGGCCATCCAGGAAGGTGCCAAATATCTTGAGATGGCGCAGGGTGGCTCCGGTGTTCTTTTGGGTGGTATACCAGGGGTCGATCCGGGAACAGTTATGGTCATTGGAGGCGGTGTTGTGGGTGTAAACGCGGCCAAAATGGCCTGCGGACTAGGCGCCAAAGTGTATATCCTGGATATGAACCTTGACCGGTTGCGCTATCTGTCCGATGTCATGCCGGCCAATTGCATACCGCTTATGTCCAGCCCGGAAACAATCCGTCACCTCGCCACAAAGGCGGATGTAGTGGTAGGCGCGGTTCTGATTCCCGGGACCAAGGCCCCAAAACTTATTACCAAAGACATGCTCAAAACCATGAAACCTGGATCTGTGATCGTGGATGTAGCCATCGACCAGGGGGGCTGTTTTGAAACCTCCAAGGCAACCACCCACGGTAAACCGATTTATACCGTCGATAACGTCATCCACTATTGCGTCGCGAATATGCCGGGTGGAGTCGCCAGAACATCTACCCTGGGCCTGACCAACGCCACGCTTCCTTATGCAGTACAGATCGCCAACAAGGGCTGGAAACAGGCCATGCTTGAAAACAGGGAAATAAGACGGGGGGCCAATGTGATTGATGGTCATATTACCTATGAGGGCGTGTCCCAGGCCTTTGATATGCCGTACACCCCTATCGATACGCTGCTGAATAAATAATGTATCCTGATTACCCTTAATCCTCAGCTCAAGGCCGGGATTGCTCTTTTCACGGGTCTCTGCAGCCCGGACGGCTGCAGCGAAGCCCCCAGGACGGGTTTATGGCGTCCCGATGAAAAGAGCAGTCCCGGCCTGAGCCAGGATATGCTGAGTTTCAGGGGCAATCAGATAATGTATTGCAACAGCGCCTCCAGCGCCCTGCCCAATCGTGCTCCGTGCAAGCACGCCCCGGGAACTTGAGGCGACTGCTTAACAGACCATATTTTTTGGTTGCCCTTCCCGCCGCCCTTCTTCATTTCCTTTTTTGAACCAGACAGGGACTCTTCAGCATTACAGATCACCCGGTCAAGGGTTCCATGCCTTCCACACTGTTGCGGATAACACCATAATCCCTGGGAAAAATTTTGGGCCACATTCTGGAACAAAAATGGGTCACAAAGGCGCAACAGTCAGATTTAATTAACATATGCTATTGTATTCATTAATATTATAATTATAGAGCGGTTTTGATACAGAGTGGGCCTACATTAACTCCTGCCGTGCTCAAGCGAGGCAGAAACCATACTCCGAAACTTTAACGGCAATACTGCTATCTTCCCTGTTTCCCTTTGCAGAACCTAATATAAATGCTCAAGGGCAGAGGAGCTGTAATCCCGTAACCTGCTGGCACTCATCTTGCTATCTGCTATGCAAAAGTTACTGAAACATTGACAAAATCGTCATTAAACTTCAAAGGCAGTGGCCGCAAGGGGTTTTAACCAAGGGTCTTCTGGCCCTCTTCAATTGCTCAATCCAATAATGGCTGTACTTCAAAAGCAGCCATACAGCGGTCCTTTGCGGTTTCTGTGAGGACCTTAGAACCATTTTTTAAGGAGGAAAGAGGTTATGAAAAAACGTTTTTGGGCAGCCGTGTCGTCTTTAGCAATTTTATCTTGTACCACCCTTGCAGCCGCCGACGTCATCGATCCACTCGACAACGGCTCGGCCCCCCCTGGCCTCTTTGCACTGGTCACTTATTTTGGGCAGGATAACATACCTGAGGTTACCGACCAGGATGGAAATGAATATGATTTTGGTCTCAAAGCAAGCAGTATGGTGATTCGCCCGGTATATTTTATCGGCCAGGTAGCGGATAAATTCACCTACGGCCTTAACGCCATCATCCCTACTGTCCACTTGAGCCTGGACAGCGATAATGCCTTTGGGGCGCCATCGAGCAATGAGTTCGGTCTTGGCGATATCGGTATCAGCCCCTTCATATTTCTCTATGAAAACTTCGATTCACAGCTCTTTTTGTCCTTCTGGGAGTTTGCATTTTTGCCCACTGGAGATTATGACAAAAACAACGCCGTCAATATCGGCAGGGATACCTTCTGGTTTCAACACCAGCTGGCCTTTGGCTGGTATCCAGGCAAAATCGGGATAGACGCAAATCTCAACTATTTTCAATATACCGAGAGTGATGAGCTGAACTACGAGGAATCCGATGCGGTCGAGTTGGAAACTGTCGTTCACTATGCATTGACCGATAATTTCAGGGTAGGTCTCAACGCCGCGTACTGGATCGGTGTTGAAGATGCAAAAGACAACGGTGTTACTATTCCGGACAGTGAGCCTATGAGCTTTAAACTCGGACTCAACCTTTATTATATGATGAGTGAGAGTTTCTCCGTAGGTTTTCGCTGGATGCATACTGTTGACTCCGAGAACTCCACTATGGGCGATTCGGCATATATAAAACTGGCATATGTCTTTTAAACAGCCCTCCAACGTATGTGACCGGTCATCGGAGCTCTTTGATGACCGGTCAAGCTTCAAGCCCTCCGCATTTCCTGACTCATCCATGATCGCTCAATGCCCCCCCAAAGGGCAACAATCTCAATCTTAGAGCGCGGCTGCAAAGATTGACGAAGAGGGTCAAAACATAGCTTGAATTTCAGCCCAGCTGGTGCGGAAGAACATCGTGAGACAGCATTGCCGGCGGAGCCGACAACCGATCAGGCTCCAACTGAAGGAAAGATGCGATCGGAATAAGTGTTGACTTGAATACTGGAAATCGGGAGGGATTAATCGTGCAAAAAGATAAAAGAGATCAAAAAGATATGATTTTCATGCAGGTTGGAGATTTTGTCGCTGGTTTCGGAGGCAATGAGCTTGAGCATACGGACGATCTGACCGGCAGAACCCTTGACATTCATTTTGATACCGGCTGTACGGTTCGTTATCGCTTTATGCCCGATCGGCGCCTGGAGTGGCGGGTGCTTGCTGGATCGGGGTTTGATCAGAAGGCGGCAAAACAGGGCCTGGAAAGTTACCGCGCCACCTGCCTGCGCGATGGCTATTTTCTGGTCGATTTCATCAGCAGTCATCAGCCGGCCCAGACGGTGAGCCTGCTCGTTGACCTGATCCAAAATATCGCCACGATGGTTGAGGCCACCATGCCGACCCGCGAAGAAACGTTGAAACCGCTCTTCCAGAGGGTCTTGGATAAGGAGCTGCTGACGCCTGTACGGGCAACGATCGCCCACGGCGCTCTGGATTGCCGCTTTGGCGAAGATACGCCAATCCACGAGCCGACCGAAGATCTGATCGGCAAAAGGGTGCGCTATCAATACGGCAAAAAAGACGCCTACGAGCATATTTACTTGAGCAGCAGGCTGTATACCTGGAACTGTATTCAGGGCCCGGAGGCCGGTCTGGCCGACACCGACTATTGCCGGTACTACCGGGTCGCAGATGATTTTTACCTGTTTGTCTGGCTGGAAAAGATCATACCCACTGTCGGTCTGGTTCTCATTGATTTTCATCAAAAAAAGACCAGCGGCAAAATTTTTGGCTATCAAGACGGCGATTTCGGCGCTACCTGCAATACCCCGGTGGGTGCCTATCTTAGCATTCAAAATCAGACGAGGTACGACCATGTTGGGAATTGATCTGCACGAGACCGCTGCCGCTTTCCAGCGCGAACTGCTGGAGTTTACCAGATTGCATCCCCGTTCCGGTGAATGCTACCGGCAGGGTTCGGAACATTACCTCTACGGAGCTCCTCTGCACTGGATGCAGCAATGGTCCGGCAGCTACCCTGTCTATGTGGCCAAAGCTCAAGGGGCAAGGGTTGAGGATGTGGACGGCAACAACTATATAGATTTTGCCCTCGGTGATTCCGGGGCCATGTACGGCCACGCAAACCCAGCCACAGTCAAGGCAATAAGTAACCAGCTCGCCAAGGGCTCAACTTTTATGCTGCCCACCGAGGAGAGCCTCTGGGTCGGCAAGGAACTGGCAAGACGTTTTGGCCTTCGCTATTGGCAGCTTACCACCTCGGCAACAGACGCCAATCGTTTTGTGCTGCGGCTCTGCCGAATGATTACCGGCCGCAACAAGGTTCTCACCTTCAACTGGAACTACCACGGCAGTGTCGATGAGACTCAGGTTGAATTCGACTCCGGACGACTCATGATACCGCGCCAGGATGTTCACCATAACGGTATTGATCATCGGCAGACCACACGCCTGGCGGAATTTAACGACATAGCCGGCCTGGAAGAGTCCCTCAGCCATGGAGATGTGGCCTGCGTTCTCACCGAACCGGTGATGACCAATATCGGCATGGTGCCGCCGGAACCCGGCTATCACAAAGCCCTGCGCGAGGTGACGCGGCGTTACGACATACCACTGATTATCGATGAAACACATACTATCTCCAGCGGCCCGAGCGGCTACACCGGCAAATACGGGCTGATGCCGGATTTTTTGGTTCTCGGCAAAGCAATCGGAGGTGGAATCCCCATTGCCGTCTGGGGAGCCAGTGAGGAAATTGCCGAACGGATCTGGCAGGTGCGGCCGCCTTTCAAGCCGGGTGAGCCGATCAATCACTACGGATTCGGAGGCACCCTGGCCGGCAGCGCCCTACAAATAGTGGCCCTCAAGGCTACCCTTGAGGAAATCATGACCGACGACAATTTCTATCATATGGAGAAGATGGCTCTTCGCTTTGAAGCCGGCACCAACGAGGTGATCAAAAGACACCGGCTTCCCTGGCATGTCACGCGTATAGGCGCCCGTGCTGAATATCTGTTTTTGGATCATCCCCCGAAGAATGGCGGCGAAGCCCACTTTGGCCGTCATGCGCTGCTCGAGGCCTATATTCATCTCTACCTGTTGAACCGGGGAATCCTCCTGACTCCCTTCCACAATATGGCCCTGATGTGCCCATTCGTCAGCGAAGCCGACGTTGACCGGCATTCGCTTTTGCTGGATGAATGTCTATTCACCATCAAAGAGGGGCCCTGAGATAAACCAAGTCAGAAGATCTTCGCGCTGCGAAAATGATGACGGCACCCTGCCAAACACGCGTTGTTCCGGCGGCTGCCGCAGTTAACCGAGCTTGTTCGGCAGCCAGGTAGCGAGCTCGGGGAACAACATTACCGCAATCAGGACGATTAACTGTATCAGCATGAAGGGCGGTGCAGCGCGCCAGATATCGCTAGTGGTAACATTGGGCGGAGCAACACCCTTCATCATGATCAACGCCCAGCCGAAAGGCGGAGAGAGATAGGCCAGCTGCATATTCAAGATAAACAGGATGGCAAACCAGATTGGATCGAAGCCGAGCATTATGGCGATAGGCATCATGATTGGGGCACAGATGGTCACAACGGCATAGTCGTCCATAAACATCCCGAATATCATCAAGGTCAGCTGCATGACAATGAGCACCGTCCAGCGGCTGACTTCGAGTGCCTCAATAAAGGACATGATCATATCCTGAGCTCCGGCACTCGAATAGAAAACGCCAAAGAGTGTAGCCGGAATCAGGATCCACAGCGCCATTCCGGTTATTTTGAGGGTCTCGGAACATGAATCCCGGATGACCCTCAGACTCAGCTTCCCTTGCAGGGCGCAAATGAGCATCGCCCCCAGCGCGCCGACGCCCGCCGCTTCGGTGGGGGTGGCGATACCAAGAAAAATCGAGCCAAGAACCAGCACCACCAGCATGCAGGGCAGGAAAATTTCCCTCAGCGAGTGAAAACGCATGGGCCAGGTTACCGTCTCGGTGGTCTTGGGCAGTGATTTGGGGCTGACAAGACCGGTGATGACGACAAAGAGGATATAACATGTGGCCAGGATGAGGCCGGGGACAAGACCGCCGAAAAAAAGCTGCCCTATCGAGATCCTGGCGATGAAGGCAAAGATTATCATGATAATAGCCGGCGGAATGATCTCGCCGAGCACGCCCCCCGCCATCACCGTCCCCAGAGCAACATTCTTGCTATAGTTGTGCTTGAGCATCGCCGGTACGGCCACCAATCCCATGGTCAGGATCCCGGGGCCAAAACCTCCACACATGGCCAGTGCCACGCAGACCACGATGGAAACAATGGCCAAACCACCGCGAACACCGGAAAGCCAGTAATTCAATCCTTGAAACATGCGTTCGGATATTCCCGACTGGACCAGCAGATTCCCCATGATGATAAAGAGCGGAATGGTCATCAGCGTCGGGCTGGTAATTTGCTGATAAGTCGTGGTCGCCACCGTATATAGAGCATCCGGTCCATCAACGAAGAAGGTAAAGGCAACCGTTATTGCCCCAAGGGCAAAGGTTACCGGTATTCCCAAGGCCAGCAGGATTAACAACCCTCCAAACAGAGTTACTGTGATGATTTCAATGCTCATAAGTGATCCGATTCTGATTCTCGATTATTAGCGGGCTGCGGATATTACTTTTTTCTGAAAACGACGACGATGCACCCCAACAGGAACAGGAGCGTGCCGAAAGGTATAAAAAGCTTGAGGGGATAAAGAGGCAATCTGAAAGCCCCCATGGCGACCTCCTTTATCCGCCATGCGTCCATACCCATTTGCCAGCTCTTCCAAAGCAAAGCGCCAAGGAAACAGAAAGCCGCCACCAGGGTAAACCATCGGATCACTTTTTTTATGGTCCCGGGAAAGTGCTGGTAGAGCATCTCGATGCGTATATGGCTGTTGTGCACAAGCGCGTAGCCGCCCGCGACCATGACATAGACACCGAAGAGCTGTTTGTTGATCAGCCAGGCCCAGGATGTGGGACTATTGAAAACATAGCGGGCTGTCACCTCATAGGCGACCACGGCCATTATTGCCAAGAGCAGTAAGCTGCAGACATCTCCGATCACTTTGATGAGGCGAGTGATACCGTCTAATAATATGTTCATTAATAACCATCCATAAACAACGGGACGGATTCATTCCAGATCGTCCCGCTGTTTCTGTTTGTTACACAGGATTGAGCAAACTCTTACCGTCAAGGCAATATCCATCAACCCTGCTGATCAGTTGACTCCACGCCATTCTTTAATCATTTTAATAGCCTTTGCGCTGGCCTCATCCTGCTTGGCATAATCTTCCCACATCTGATGGGCGACATCGGCATACTCCTGCTGGCACTGCTGATCGAGAACATTGACTATGACTTCTCCCTCTTCAACAAGCTTATTCACGGCTTCCATTTCACTTTCATAGGCCTCCACCGTGGCGTACCAGTAGTCTTCGGCTGCCGCATGCATTGCGGCTTTGAGATCATCCGGCAGGGCATTCCATTTTTTCATGCTGACCAGGATGTGACCGGTTGTATGATCGCATTCCATGCCCTTGACCCAGTACGGTGCCACCTCATTCCATTTCAGGCCGGTGACCGCACTGACATCCCATTCAGCAGCATCCACGGTTCCCAGTTTCAGGCCCATATAGGTTTCTGTTGGTGACATCTGCACTCCCTGCATGCCAACTCCGGTGTGGTAAGCCATATTGCCGCCATCGGCTTTAATCTTCATGCCTTGCAGATCATCGCACGTTTTTATAGGTTTGGTCGACAGGACAAACGGAACCGGGCCATAGGTATGAATATCGAGAAGATACAACCCCTCCTTGGCATACTCTTCGCGGAGAAGGTCCATGAATCCATTTTCCATGTAGAAATCTCTTACTACCTGAGCTTTGGCTTTAAAAGTAGAGGCCTCCGGAATAGAAAAAGCCAGAGGAAGATTGAATTCTACATACCCAATAGGAACCATACCACCCCACATGCCGCCCATGCCATGCAGCATGTCGACAACTCCCCTTTTAGTAGCGCCGAAAAGCTGATCGCCAGGAACAAGCTCAGGTTCTGCAAATATTTTTATCTGCAATTTCCCATCGCTGTTTTCAGCTGCCGAATCAGCGAATACCTTCAGTGTCTCCATAGAAACGTCACCGCGAGGAAATAATGACTGGATCTTCATGCGATACACTTTATCCGCTGCCTCAGCAGAATCGATCCGGGGACCGAAAGCCGTCATCAACATAACGGCACAGGCTATCACGATACCCGCAGCAAACATGATACTTTCCTTCATCTGATTTCCTCCTTCCTTTGATTGATTTAGTGCATTTATTGATGCCTTACGTCTTCATCTTCGGCATTCACAATGGGATCTTGCATATCGCCATGAGCCGGAGGTCACCGGCCATCAGGTGATGACAAAGGAGAGGAGTTGTACCTCACTGATGCCATCCCGTTGATCCATGGGCTAACCCCATGCAAAATAGAGGCCACGTACCCTTCCAATAAGCCTCAGTAGAGCAGAGCACTGGTTTTCGGCGATTAGCTGAACCCTGCAGGACTCTTATTTGGCTGAAACCTTGAAAGATCAGATATGAACCTTGCTGAGAAGGATTTCACCTTCGCTGAACTCTTGCTGTCCCAGTTGCGAAGAAGCACTTATCAGGGCAATAGCATGATCTGCACAGAGTGGGTCAAATTTGCACGGTGGCTGCGATTATCTGTGGCTATTTATTTGGTTTTAAATGATATAAACAAAATAGGGCACAAATGACCCACAGTGCCCCGGCCAAGCAGGCTTTACATTTAATTTTACATACCATGCAGCCGCACTTTTCTCAAAATTGCCCATTATGAATGGACGCAAAAGAAAGCCGGAACCGGTGGCAAAAAAAAAACGAAAATCAATGCTCGCAGGTAAGCGAAGACTCCGATATTAAGTATATGGCTGTGCTTGATTTCCTGAAAATGCCTCAATCTGAACAAAAATGCCTATACTCCGACAAGCTCCTAGGAATCTTGCGCTGAAGAAGTGCGGTCCGGTTTGGAAAACTTCATCCGGATTATAACCTCTTCCTCGTTTTCCGTGATATCCGGGGAGGAGAAGCACTTTTTGCAGAGATTGATCATTGATATGTTTTCGGGCAATGTAGTGGCGATGAATCCCTCGAAACCATTAGTCGCTGCAACTCTTTCCAGCTCCCTGAAGATATAGGTGGCAACGCCCTGGCCCTGGTAATCTTCCCGAACCACAAAAGCCACCTCAGCCCATTTTTCATCCATTTTCGCGTAGGTCCCAATGGCGACTATCTCTTTATTGCCCCTGTTTTGAACGGTGCCGATCAAAGAGATATTCTTACGATAATCCATGTTTGCCCAGTGCTCCTGCGCCATTTTCCGGGAAAAGGTAGTAACTGCATGAAAAAAGCGCAGATAAACCGTTTCCTCTTCCAGCGAATAAAAGAAATTACGATATGCTATTTCATCCGAAGGCAGAAGCGGGCGCACCGACAAGGTCTTCAAGTTTTTCAGTGTAATTCTGCTTTTGTATTCCTCGATGAATATCAGATCTTCAGCCAATGGAGGTAATTGATCAGGGAAAATATAATGGTTTTTCTTGGCATCCTCGATCAGGCTCTCCCGAAAATCGGGATGGGCGATTTGGCACAGTTCGATGACCCGCTGACTGATGCTCTTTCCTTTAAGCTGGGCAATACCAAATTCGGTAACGACAAAGTTGACATCCGCCCGGAGGGTAGCTACCCCTGCCCCGGCACTGAGAGTGGCTACAATCCGTGAAACCTGCCCCCCTTTTGCGGTTGATGGAAGTGCAATTATCGACAATCCTCCTTTTGACAGCGTCGCTCCCCGGATGAAATTTGCCTGATCACCGGTCCCACTGAAAAACTGCCTGCCCACGGAATCAGAACAGACCTGCCCTGTCAGATCAACCTCCAGGGCAGAACTGATTGAGATGAAATTGTCGTTTTTACCTATTATGCCTGGAGTATTCACCCAGTCTGCCGTTCCAAAGTAGAACTGAATATTGTTGTCTATATAATCGTAGGCAATCCTCGAGCCCATGCAGAACGTTGCTACTGCACGATCCGTCATGAAATTTTTATTTTTGTTAGTAATCACGCCCTGTTTGATGAGGGGAATAAACTCATCGGAGATCATATGAGTGTGGATGCCAAGATCATTCTTGTCATCAAAATACGGCAACAGGGCATAGGGCATGTGTCCGTAGCCCACCTGAAAAGTACTGCCGTCATCAACGAGCTCCTTCACGTATTGAGCGATACGCCTGGCTGTCTCCTCATCGACGGTTTCCGGGCCAATGAAAATCAACTCCTCTTCAAAAGGCACCAGATAGTCAATATCGTTGACATGGAGAAAGCCGTCGCCATGCGTTCTGGGCATCCGTGGATTAATCTGGGCAATGACTGTTTTTGCACTCCTGACTGCTTCCAGGGTGACATCGACGGACACGCCCAGGCTGGCAATGCCGAAGACATCGGGGGGGCTAATCTGTATCAGCACCGTATCAATAACAATCTGCTTGTTCCTTAAAAGCTGCGGCAGCTGGGAAAGGTAGGTCGGTATATAATCAACCTTGCCTTCAAAAGCCGCCTGCTGCATGGTCACAGGCACAAAAAAGAGCTTGACCGAGAAGCGCTGCAGAAAGACTTCGTCTCCAAGATAATCGGCAAGGGTATGAGCCAGCATCTGAAATATCATGATATCGTCCAGATTGTTGTTCATTACCAGAGTATGAATGAGATGCTGCGGTTCTCCGCACCCCGACCCGATAAAGATTTGGCTGCCGTTTTTTATCTTGCCGATTGCCTCCTCGGCCGTGACATATTTTGATTTTAAAGCACTGTTATTTCTCATCATTTCTTGCGAGACTCCCTGTCTCCTGAGCATGCCAGCCCGGTTTGAAAGAGTCAAGATGACCGGGATTTTGAAAAGAAAAAGAAAATCAATCCTCTAACTCCAAATAAATATTTCGAACCGTTGTTATTCAAAGGTAGTCAGATAATGTATTCTACCCTATGAGACTGTTTTTTTCAGCAGGTTAATACCGTTATCAGGTCACGGCGATCCTCCTGCGGACGTGGAAATCCCAGCAGGTGCTGTGCTATCTGCAATCGGAAAAGAGCAGCGACAGCTGGTGATCACCCCAGAAACTCCTTCGAGACATCGAGAGCGCCGCCTTTCACCAAACACAGCTTATACCCTTTTTCCTTTTACATTCAACGAAAAGCAGTGAGGAAGGGTTTTTCATTGCCAGGCCAGGAGTCTAAAAAATTACCAAATCAGCCTTATGTTCTGCCATTGCCAGGCGATGATGTCTGTCCATGTTTTTCAGGTAAGAGAACAAAAATCGGGCAATGTGCCTCAATTTGCGCTATTATTCACTTTCAACTCTCGGTTAAAGGTGTTTCTACAATGGAAAAATGTAAGGGAGATCTCTATGAAACTCGGTCATGCCGTTGTCACAGGTTCGATTCTGCAACTCCTCTGTTGGGGCGCCGCACAGGCTCTTGCACCCCCTGCCATTCCCCAGCCGCTGGGGGACAGAGGTTTTAAAGTCTACCAGAAGGTTGCCGGAGAGTGGCGGGCAGCAGGCTTTCTCGCCTTCAACGAGTTTTTCAGCGAAGCAAAACTGCCGGTGGGGAACAGCGAAAAGCCGCTTGTTCTTCGTCTGGAAAAGATCGGCATCGGCAATGGCCATCTCGATTTAGCCAGAGTCAATGGACAACGGCCTCAAGCAGTTGATGGAGACGGATCACCGTTGTCGTTGCTGAAGCTCGAAGCCAAGGATTTCGATGTCGTGCGCTTTGCCGAAAACGACCGCTTTCTCGAGCTGCAATTTCCCACAGGCGGAGAATTGCGCATTGCCGCCCGGGTAGAGGGGAGCTTTATTTCGCAGACCCCATTCCGCTTTCCCCCATCCAATAATTATTCCCTAATCAGCCCGAAAAGCGAGTTCTATAGATTCTCGCCGACCACCGAGCCGCAGATCCTCTTTGCCGAGGAAACGTCTCCCGGCACCGGCCATCCCTGGGGCGTGGCCACGGCCTCCAGCATGTTAGACAGCCGCAACCTGTATGTGCGGCTCGATTTCCAGTCAGACAACACCCTGGATGGCGGCAAGGACTACGCCAGCCTGCATCTGCACACCACTGACGGCGTAAAGACATTTACCGTCCGCCAGGATGAGCGCCGGTGGGGGGAGGCGAAATTCGGCTATACTTCCGAGGTGCCCTGGCAGCATAAAGTTTACGATTTTACCATCCCGCGCAGCGAACTGCCTGAGAGCGAAACCATTGAATTGGCCATGAGCGCATATGGAACCGCCGCGATCACCTGGACTTCGCCGGCCCTGGCCTATGGCGCGCAGAACCAGGAATATATGGCTGCCTACGTCTATGACATCGATTCATCCAGCTGGGAGGTGCAGAGCCAACCTCTCAATAAAAATGGAAATCTGACGGGTTCTTTCCTGGCGGTAACAGAAGAGGATTCTCAAAATAAATCAGAAGTGGACATCGCCTACGACGGCAATACCGACAGCTTTCTGGTTGTCTGGCAAAACAATGACGGCGTCTCGTATATCGAGCGTAGGCTGATCTCCGGCAGGAATGAGTATGTAGGCACTGTGATGCAGATAACGTCCACGAATCCGGCCAATGGGCTGGTTAATCCCGCCGTTGCCCATAATGTTACCGATGGCAGGTTTCTTCTGGCTTGGAGGGAGACGACCGGCGTCAGCAATTCGAAAATTGTCGGCAGTATTGTCGGTGCAGACAATCAGATCGTCGATGACGACACTGTGATTTCCGAATTCGAAAGCCTGAAGGATAATCCCCGCATTGCCGGTATTCCGGACGAAGGCGGATTTCTCGTCGTCTGGGAGGACGACCGAAATGATGAGCCTGGGTTCAAGGATATCTACTTTCGCATGATAGCAGCTGACGGCATAGCCATTACTGCTGAAGAACCCATCTTTAGCGGCCCCGGATCGCAAAAGGCACCCGACGTCGCCTATGACCCGGTGCGGCAACGCGCCCTGATCGTCGGGGAGGACTATAACGATGGCGGGTATGATATCCGCGGCCGATTTGTGACTGCTGGAGGCACACTAGCGGGGGAGGCCTTTTTCATCAGCGAGGCGAGCGGAGGGCAGCATGAACCACAGGTAGCCTATGCCGGGAACGGCAATTTCCTGGTGGTATGGCAGGATGAGGGAGTTCAGCCTTATGAAATTCATGGTCGTTTCTATACCAGCAACGGAGAAACGCTGGGCGACGAGAGGACCTTCGTATCCATGGGCGACAACGATGTGGAAAATCCCTCACTCACCGGTAGCGGCGGCACATCGCTTCTTCTGGCCTACAACTACTACGATATTGATCTCAGCCAAGAGAGGTTCGCCACAGTGGCTATCAGCGCACCGGCATCGAGCAAACTTCTTCTATATATGCCGGCGATCCTCCAGCCACGTGAGCGCCAGCAAAACAATTGAACAGGGATTCCGCGCCGGATTGTTCGGGAGATAAAACGTTCAACCGGCGCCGGAAGTTAAATAGATAACTCCAGGAATCCCCTTACATCTCACGCAGCGTGGGAATAATCCGCCAAGCCTTTTTCCAGAGGAAAACTACGGCTTCCATCTGGACTGGTTGCAGGAGTATTCCCATAGTACAGACACTGCGACACAAGCCTGTGTCCTGGTGACCAATCATGTTCACCTTCTTTTGACACCAAAGCATAAGGAAAGCACAGGCAATCTCATGAAGCGTCAACTTCCGCCAACACCATAATCCTACATCCTGATATTCTCCAGCAGCCGGCGGATCTTTCTCTCGGTCTCCGGTCGCGGATGCAGATCGAGCGCCGTCAGCAGGTGCTGGTAGGCTGCGGTGGCAAAACCCTGCTGCACACGGATTTGCCCCAGTTGATAATACAATTCCGGCAGCAACGGAGAATTGGGGTGGGTCGCCAGGGCGAGTCTCACCAAGCGGTTGGCCGGATCGAGAAGATTGCGCTCCTCGAGAAGCTGCGCCCCTTCCAGGATCGTTTCCGCCTCAAGAGTTTGAAAATCCTGCATCCCGGCACCTTGAAGGAGTGCCTGAAGGCGATTGGCATCAGCTGAAGCAATGGCATGTTCCATTTTTTCCCGAAAACCTGCCGCCTGCGCAGATCGAGGTTCCGACATGAGGCCAAGGGAACGCCCGATTGCAACAGCCTTCTGCAGAAAGGACAGGTGCCAGCGGGATTCACCAAGTGCGGCAACGGCCAGTCCCGCAAAGAATCCGCCCAGATGGGCGCCATAAGCGACACTGCCGCCGGCCTGTGACAGGAACGGCAGCAGATTGTCGATCAGCACGTAGATGCCGAGCACGATACGGGCCGGTATCCTGACTACGCTCATGAAAATGGGAAAAAGCAGGATAAACACCTTAACCCTGTTATCAGGGAACATGAGAAAATAGTAG
Source organism: Desulfobulbaceae bacterium (assembly GCA_016278675.1). GTDB lineage: Bacteria > Desulfobacterota > Desulfobulbia > Desulfobulbales > Desulfocapsaceae > Desulfopila_A. The sequence goes on from JADQBJ010000011.1 coordinate 42,742, forward strand.
CCAAGCACCCCCGAGATCGCCCCCGAAGCGCCCACCAGAGGGGTGAGCGAAATGCCGGCAAAAACGGCAAAACTCAGGGTGGCAATCACTCCCGTTGCCAGGTACATCAGGAGAAATTTGATCCTGCCCAGTTGGTGTTCGGCATTGTCCCCATAGATATAGAGAAACAGCATGTTGCCCAGAAGATGCATGAGACTGCCATGCAGAAACAGCGAGGTAAACAGGCTGATCACGGTGGGATCGGCAGGTTTGTAGCCATATTGAAAAAGCAGCAGGTCGTTCAACGAGGCCTGGGACAGCACCATCCGTATATAGCTTTCCGGAATCCCCTGTTCCATCAGCATTCTCACATAATCGACCAGCAGCGGATTGGATGCTCCCACCGGTTTACCACTCAGTGGAATGTTGATGAAGACGAAAATGAAGATATTGACGGCTATTATCCCCCAGGTCACATAGGGGGTGAAGCGTTCGGGATTGGGGCTGTCGCCGATGGGCAGAAACAAGGAGTCTCCTTATGCAGCTGTCGTGGGAGTCTAGCTAAAGGGCTAAAGGTCAAATTTTTGCTTGACTCTTACAGGCCCTGGATTCATGTTTATTGTCCAGCATCTAAAACGTCTCCTTGAATCGCGATACGGATGCGAACGCGATTGGCCATTATCTTTTCAATGGTTGAAACAGGCATTCAGCACATACTCCTGATCCCATCAGGCTTTAAAGATTTTCATCAACAAGGTTTCCGGCATGGCGCCAAGCGATTCATCCTCTATCAAAATCATGCTCTCGTCTTTTTCAACCATCCCGGCCTTGATCAGAAAGCGCATGGCCAAATCGGCAAAGGCATTGGTTTCATCCTCAAGCCAGACAGGATAAACCCCGTAAGACAGGGCCTGAAAAGTATTGTTTTTTGCATCGCCGCTAAAGGAAAGTATCCAGCAGTCCGGCTTGAATCTGGAAATGAAACACGCGGCACCCTTGCTTTGCGTGTGGGCCAGGATATAGCGCACACTTAATGCGTTCGCGGATTCGACGGTATTCAGAGAAAAGATGTCCTCGACACGAAAATTGCCTGAACCTTCACCCGTCCTGAAATATGCGGGCAAATCGGCCAAAACGCTGACAGCTTTCCGTTCCCGCTCTGTAGAGGTTGCTATTTTAGCTATCATTTCAACAGTCTCCGCAGGATATTTCCCTATGGCCGTCTCTTCGGACAACATCACAGCATCTGTCCCGTCAAAAATTGCATTGGCCACATCGGATACCTCGGCACGGGTCGGTCTGATGTTCTCCGTCATCGACAACAACATTTGCGTCGCTGTTATCACGGGACGGCCCAAAAGATTTGCCATGTGGATCAGTTTTTTCTGAACGGCAGGCACGTCCTGTAAAGGGATCTGAACCCCAAGGTCGCCGCGCGCAATCATTATGGCATCCGCCGCGGCTACAATTTCATCGAAATTGACAATGGCCTCGGCCCGCTCGATTTTGGCAACCACATACGCGGATTGCCCTTCTTTTTGCGCAAAGGCCTTCACCTTGCGTATGTCGTCGGCTGTCTCTGTAAATGAAACGCCAAAGGCATCTACCCCCTCATGCAGGGCAAAAGCAACAAATTCGAGGTCCTTGTCCGAAACCGCATCAGCGAATATTTTTACCCCGGGAAGGTGTAGTCCCTTGTAGGAAAGAAGTGGGCCGCCGATTACCGTTCGGCAGAAGACCTTGTCCCCGGAAACCTTCTCTACCTGAAGCTGTATGAAACCGTCATTAAGAAAAATCAGGCTGCCGGGATTCACGCTCTCTGGTAATCTCTTATACTCGACAGGTATCTGATCGACAGTGCCCACAAGATTTTGGACGGTCAATATGATTTCGTTGCCCTTTTCCAGCAGCAGCGGTTCATTCATGAGTTTGCCGATTCGTATTTTGGGACCGGGAAGATCAGCCAGGATCAGGCAAGAACGCTCTGTCCTCTCCGCCACGGCACGTATGCGGCGGATATCCTCGCGGTGCCCCTGCAAGGTTCCATGGGCAAAGTTGAGCCGCGCCACATTCATCCCCTCAAGAATTAGTCGTTCCAGCACAGCCTCAGATCGGGAGGCCGGTCCAATGGTGCAGACGATTTTGGTTTTGTGAGACGGTAATCTCATGGTGCACCCCCTTGTCTCGATAGAGGTAGTTTCTCAAGACTCTGAAACATAGCTTTCGGACAACCTTTCGCATCCTCCCTCCGGCACAGTTCCGTTCCCGGGGTCATGACGGCCGCGGCACCGGCAGCCACGCCGGGAACAGACTCTCTGGGCGAGCTGCCACGGGCAAGACTCAGGACCATACCGGCCACCATGCTGTCTCCGGCTCCCACCTTGCTGACAATCGGTACGGTCGTGGTTCCCGGCAAATGCAGCGTCAAAAGGATACCCATTCACATCAGTTCTTCGCCTCCCTCAACGCTTCAAAGCCGGAGATGACCTCGAACAGTTCTTCGTCTATGCCGCTCTGGCGCAGTCGGTGGAATTTCCCGTTGAGGTCGTCCAGCAGTTCGTCGATGTTTTTGTCGGCGCGTTGCATCGCGGCCAGGCGGCTCGCATTTTCGCTGGCGAGTGATTCGGCGCATGCCCTGAAAAGCGAAACAAAAAGATATTCGCGGATGAGTGCCCGCAGTGTCTCGATTTTATCGCCCATGATTTCAGGTAAATGCATCTTTGGCCAGGGAAGCTCGGCGAGCTCGCGTCGCCATGTTTCGTCCAAAGGCAGCAGTCGCTGGCTGACGGGGGTGTAAACCGCTCCGGACGAGGGGCGGTTGTAGAAGAGGTAAAGTTCGGTAACTTTATCCCGGTTTCGGCGCGCCTCGTTCTCCACGAGAATCTGCCCGACGAGCGGGGTGATGGCCTTGACGGAGTTCGGCACGGTAAAGAGCCCCAAAAGCGGCAGGCCTGCGTCTGCCAACCGTGCCTGAACGCGCTCGCCGACAGCCCAGACATTGGCTTTGTCCGTCAGAGCCGCCAGCGTCTTGACCGCATAATCGGCCACCACGTCATTAAACTGGCCTACCAGCCCCTGGTCTGAGCCGAACACGACCGCGCCGATCACGCCCTTTTTCGTTGGTTGTTCTTCTCCGGTAATAGGTGCAGATGAACCGGCGTCCCGAAAACAGACGCCCAAGCCCAGTTCCACAGTATGATAGTACTCACCTAAGGCACGTACCGATTGCTCGTATTGGCCGATACTGGAAGCGGCCAGGGCCTTCATCGTACGGACGACCGACTGCAGATTTCCGGCACTGTCGATTTTTCGGCGCAGGCTCGCCGTGGTGTCGCTCATGACGCCTCCCCGGGTGTCCCCTTGCGCTTATCCTGCTTTGTCTGTGGCTTGGTTTCCGGTTTGGGTTGTTTTTGGGGGTCTTGTTCGGGCTCAGGCTCGGATTTCGATCTCTCTTTGGGTGAAAACGCTTCGAGCGCTTGTCGGGCGATTTTAATGATCGTTTCGCGATCCTCATCGCTCAATTCGTCGGCGATATCCAATCGCTTGCTCACCTCCGCCGGGATCTCAGCCGCCGCTTTGCGCACGGCCTGCTCGGCGTCCGTCATCCGCTCAAGCGGCACGTTGTCGAAGAGGTCTGCGGTCAACGCCAGCAGCACGGCAATTTGTGCGGGCATGGACACCGGCGCGAATTCCGGCTGTTTGAGGCAGGCCCTAATGCGCCTTCCATGCGCGATGACCTTGCGGTTATCTTCATCCAACCGGGCGCCGAAGCGGGCAAAGGTTTCGAGTTCTTCAAATTGCGAGTAGGCAAGCTTGAGGTCGCCGGCCACCGCACGGTAGGCGGCCCGTTGCGCCTTGCCGCCGACACGTGAGACGGATTTGCCGACATCCACCGCGGGCAAGACACCCAGCTCGAAAAGCGACGGCGAGAGGTAGATCTGCCCATCGGTGATGGAAATCAGATTGGTCGGAATATAGGCGGAAATGTTTTGCGCTTCGGTTTCGATAATGGGCAGCGCGGTGAGTGAGCCGCCGCCCAGTTCCTGGCGCAAGTGCGTGGCGCGCTCGAGCAGCCGCGAGTGGATATAAAAAATGTCGCCGGGAAATGCTTCGCGACCGGGCGGACGGCGCAGCAACAGAGAAAGCTCTCGATAAGCGCGGGCATGATGGGTGAGGTCATCGTAAACAATCAGCACATCGCGGCCCGCTTCCATGAAAGACTCCGCAATGCTGGTGGCGGCGTAAGGGGCGATGTAGGCCAGGCCCGGCGGATCACTGCCCTCGGTGACTACTATGACAGTATACGCCATCGCTTTCTTTTGCTGGAAGGTGGCCACGGCCTTGGCGATGGCGGAACCCCGCTGGCCGATAGCGCAATAGACGCACAGGACATCCTTGCCGCGCTGATTCAGGATGGTGTCGACGGCGATGGCGGTCTTGCCCGTCTGCCGGTCGCCGAGGATCAGCTCTCGCTGACCGCGCCCGATGGGAATGAGCGCATCGATGACTTTAATTCCGGTCTGGAGCGGCACCGTAACGGGGGCGCGATCCATAATGGGTGCGGCGGGACGTTCGATGGGCAGGCGCCGGCTTGCGGCCACCGGCCCGTTGCCGTCGAGGGGGCGGCCGAGTGGATCGATGACGCGTCCCAGCAATCCGTCACCCACGGCCACATCCATGACCCGGCCCGTACGCCGGACTTCATCCCCGGTGTTCAGATGCCAGTATTCGCCGAGCAGTACGACCCCGATTTCTTCCGGATCGACGTTGAATGCGATGCCGAACACATCGCCGGGAAACATCACCAATTCATCGAAGCCGACGCCGGGAAGCCCCGAGACACGGGCGATGCCCGTGGCGACACCGGTAATCGTGCCCACCTCCTGCGCCGTCAGTTGCGGCGTGAAGGTTTCGCGTCCCCGGCTAAGAACGGCGAACGCCCGGTTGAAGCCGTTTTGTAAAGAATCTGCCGGTGCGCTCATTCGGCCTCCTCGGCAGCGCCAGGTTGAGTAACGGACTTCGGCTTTCGCCCGTTTTGCGTTTCAGGTTCAGCTTCAGGTTTGGTTTTGGGTTTGGCCGGTTCCTGCAGCAGTTCGCCGACGCTTTTTTCCAGTGAGGTCAGATAATCCGCGATACTCCAGGCAACCTTTCGTCCGTTCGCGGTGAGTTCGATGCCGCTGATCACGTCCGGTACGGTCTCGAAACGGACGTCGATTTCAGCAGAGAAGGTATCGTTGAGCGCGTGTTCAATCGCGGCTCTCTGTTCAGACGGCAGCTCAAAGGCGCTGCGTACGAGCGCCGGATCGGACGATGTTTTCAGGATCTTTGCAAAACCTTCCTTCGCCTCACCGTCCAACTCTCGTAAGCGGCGCTTGAACACCTCGCTTATGCGTTCTTCCAGACTTGTCCCGGCGAGGTCCGTCAGCGCCTTTCGCGTGATGGCGAAAACTTCCTTTTGGGTCCGGCGGGTTATTTCGTCGTTCAGGATCTGTTGTTCGCGTTCCATAGCGTCCTGCCGTTTAGCGTGCAGAACCTCGGCCGCCTGCCGCGCCTCATCGAGAAGACGCTGACGTTCGGCTTTCGCCTCATCCGTCGCCTGGCTCAGAAGTGCATCCCGCTGCCGGTCGAACTCTATGTTTTTGCGTTTGAACGCCTCGCTCTCTTGTTGCGCTTCGGCCTTTTTCGCATCGGCATCCGCAAGTTCCCTGGCGATCCGCTGCTCCCGCTCGTCGATGGCCTGGAGGATAGGTTTGTAGAGAAAGCGTTTCATCAACCATACCAGGATGAGAAAGTTGAGCGCCTGCGCAGCGATGGTGAACCAGTCGATTAGCATCGGTTTACCTTCCTGTGGTTTGGGCGATGAGGTGATTCCAGAACGGGTTGGCGAAAACGAGAATCATCGAGACCACGAAACTGTAGATGGCTGTGGACTCAATCATCGCCAGGCCCACGAACAACGTCCGGGTGATAGTGGCGGATGCGTCAGGCTGCTGGGCTAATGAGCTCAGCGCGGTCGATACTGCGCGCCCTTCCCCCAGCGCCGGGCCAATACAGCCGACTGCTGTGGTGAATCCGGCGGTAATAATGGATGCCATAGCTATATATGTTAAGCTATCCATAGTAGTGTATCTCCTTTGTTGTCATCGTTTATGTTTCAATGTCCTCAGCTTCAGGCTTGGGTTTACGCACACGTGTAGCGGCCGCGATGTAAACCGTGGAGAGGATAAAAAAGATGTAGGCTTGTACCATTCCGGTGAGCAGGCCGAGCGCCTTCATCACGATCGGAAAGATAAACGGTGTGATGGTCAGCAGAATACCGATGATCATCGCCCCGCTCATCATGTTGCCAAACAGGCGGACGGCCAGGGCCAGTGTGCGCGAAAGCTCGCTGATAATATTAAACGGCAGCATGATGATCGTCGGCTGCACATAGGACTTGAGGTATCCGCCCCAACCCCGTTCCATGATGCCGAACAGCGGCACCGCCACAAACACGCACAGCGCCAGTGCTACGGTAGTCGAGAGCGAGCCGGTTGGCGGCTCGTAGCCGGGAAAGACAGTGCACAAGGCCGCCAGGGCAACGAACAGAAAGAGCGTGCCCAAAAAGGGGAGATATTTTTTCGGGTGGGGGACGCCCACTTCTTCTATTTGCTTCTCGGTCAGGGTGACGACGATTTCCAGCAGATTCTGCCAGCGGGAACGCGTTATACCGGTGGAAATTTTGTGGGTGATGAGTTTTGACCCGACGGCCAGTACGAACATCAGTCCCCAGGTGAACACAATGGTAGCGTTGAGCTTGAGAAAGCCGAATTGCCAGAAGATGATCTCATCGGGACTAAGGTGCATGACTGGCCTCCTTTTCCGGAGCGTTGCGGGGTTCGACCGACGGGCGAGTGAGCCGTGCCACGATCAGGCGTGCCGTCACAAATCCAAGGAGACACACCAGCAGCCGGTCCAATTGACCGCCGGAAACAAGATAAAAACCGGCCAAGGCGATGCTCATCCGCAGCAGCAGGCTGCCGAAGAACCAAAGCGCCGGCCGTTGGGACGAAACGCCCTTACGAACCGTCCACCAAAGGCCGCCGAAAAATATCGTACCGAGCAAAACGCCCGTCACCAAAGCCGGCGCCAGACGCAACGTTTCATTCATCGTCATCCTCCTGTTCCTCCCTTATGGCCCGGCCTTCCTTGGTCACCCAATGCCACGCATTCAAGCACCCGATCGAAAGGCCGACAACCAGCAGGGCCAATGTCCAGGACCGGCCATCCGGATAGCGTTGGTCCAGCCAGAGCCCCAGCGCCGCGCCGAGCAGCGTAGGAATCGCCACCGACCAGCCGATCAGCCCCATCATGCCCAGGCCGAACCAGACGGTACGGGTGACATGGCGCTGGGCACGAAGTTTGCGTGCCGCCTTGGCACCGACCTCCCGGCTGAGCTTCGGCTTCGGCTTCAACGGTTTTTTTTTGGATTCGTCAGTCATGATGGAATGCCGCTAAGCGGCGGATAAAACCGCTTTCCATTTTCGCCAGCGCCGAGCGTACGCTCTGCTCCCGTTCGTCCAGGTTCAGAAACTCCCGCTCCACCGAATCGCGCAATGTGCCGAGGTCCGTTCCGGCGATGGCGTTGCGCACGGAAACGAGCACGTCCAAGCCGGTCTTGATCAGCACCCCTTCATCCACGGCCAGGTAAACCTCGCCTTCGTTTTCGTTTTCGTAGATCAGAATTCCGGGTGCGAGCGCAGCGACGCAGTCGAGTCGGCGGGGCAGGATTCCGAATGAGCCTTCACCGGTCTCCGCAACAATGCGGCTCACGCCGGTTTTATCGGCGAAGATTTGAAACGGCAGCAGAACCTTAAGATTCATGGACACTTCCATCTTTTTCATCCTTCGGTTTACGTTTCACTTCATCAATCGCCCCGATCATGTAAAGGGCACTCTCCGGGGCGTCTTTGAATTCATCGCCCAGGATGCGCTCACAGCCGTCCAGCGCGTCTTCAAGGCTGACGAGCTTGCCTTTAAGTCCGGTGAATTGCTCGGTCGTGAAAAAGGGCTGGGTGAGAAATCGTTCCAACCGGCGGGCTCGGGCCACCACGTTGCGGTCCTCAGGCGAAAGCTGCTCCAGGCCGAGCATGGCGATGATGTCCTTGAGCTGCGTGTATTGGGCGAGTGTTCGCCGGATTTCCTGGGCCAAGCCGTAATGGCGCTCGCCGACGATGCCCGGCGTGGCCATCTTGGAACTGGATTGCAGCGGGTCGATGGCCGGGTAAAGACCTTCGCTTGCCCGCTTGCGCGAAAGCACGATGGAGGCGGAAAGATGCGAGAATGTATGCACTGCCGCCGGATCGGTGAAATCGTCCGCAGGCACATACACCGCCTGAATGGACGTGATGGCGCCGGTGTCGGTGTTGGCGATGCGCTCCTCCAGCCGGGACAGTTCGGTGCCCATGGTCGGCTGATAGCCTAGCCGAGAGGGCATTTGTCCCATCAGGCCGGACACCTCCGAGCCGGCCTGGATGAACCGGAAGATATTATCGATGAGCAGCAACACGTCGCGGTGCTCGTCATCCCGGAAATATTCAGCCATCGTCAGCGCGGCGTGTCCGACGCGGAACCGGCTGCCCGGCGGCTCGTTCATTTGCCCGAACACCATGACCATGTTCGGCAGTACGCCGGCTTCCTTCATCTCGCGGTATAGCTCTTCGCCTTCCCGACAGCGTTCGCCGATGCCGCAAAACAGACTGACCCCCTCATGGTGGCCGATCATATTATGGATCATTTCCGTGAGCAGGACGGTTTTGCCGACACCCGCACCGCCGAATAAGCCCGCCTTGCCACCGCGTTCAAGCGGCACGAGCACATCGATAACCTTGATGCCAGTTTCGAAGACCTCGGATTTTGTGGAACGTCTTGCCAACGCCGGCGGGGCGCGATGAACGGAGCGCCACTCCACGTTCGAAACCTCCCCTTCGCGGTCGAGCGCATTGCCGAACACATCGAACATTCGTGAGAGAATTCCCTTGCCGACCGGCGTCCTCAACGGTCCGCCCGTGTCTTGAACCGCCATGCCGCGGGCAAGGCTCTGGGTGGGGGTCAGCGCAATCCCCCGGACGTGATGCGCGTCGAGTTGAGCTAAAACCTCGATGGCGATTTTCCCCTCCTGCGCGTGCAGCAACGAGTAGATGGGCGGCAAATGAGCATCGAATCGTATATCGACAACGCTGCCACGCACCGAAAACACCTCGCCAAGATTTGCAGGACCGGCTTTGTTCTTCATGTTTAGTCGCGATGATCCATCAACCCGTTGTTCCGATTCGTTTCCCAATGCGATTTCCTGAGTATGGGGGCAACGGTGCCGAAATTTCTTTTGAAGTTTTCTGAATGCGGAATTTTCTTTCTATGTGATCCATTTTTGCTTTTTGCAACTTTTGTGCCGGGTGTCTAACACGCAGCGTTACGTCACTCATCGTTATGATTTTTAGTTGGAAATTTGGAATTACTTTATTTGCCCCCTTTTCTCACCCCCTGAAATCAGAGGGTGGCAGCCCGCATTCCTGCACTATTCCGACGAGGGAGGAATCTGTCCGGCAAGGCAAGACAGTTGTTTGGACACTTCTATCCCGGCAAGTTTGCAAGTATGTACGGCTAAGCTCGAGTCAGCCGCAGGAGCACCCCTAAATCACTGCACCCAGCCGGGAAAGACTACCGAAAACCCTTCGACCATGAATTGGACGGCGATGGCGATAATGATCATGCCGAAAACCCGTGATATGAGGTCAAGCGGCAAGTTGCCGACCTTCCTCTGGATGAACGAACCGCTGAGCAGTGTTAAAAACAGAATCGTCAGAACAGCGACAACGACGACGCTTAACAGCAAGAGAGTGAACAGGGATGTACTCTGATGACCATAGATTATGACGGTGGTAATGGCGCCGGGGCCGGCGATAACCGGAACCCCAATGGGAATAAAAATCTGCCGATAGCGCTGCAGGACCTTTTCCCGAAGGCCGTGTTCCCGGGTTTCCCTGGCCTTGGCTATTTTCACAGCGGTCCCTTTCATCATGCTGAAGCCGAACTGCAGCAGGATAAGTCCCCCGCCGATTTTAAAGCTTGCCAGGTCAACTTTGAGGTTCATCAGCAGCTGTTGGCCGTACCAGAGAAAAAAAAGCAGGACCACGGCGCAGGTAAAGACAACCAGTGCCGCAAGAAGCCATTGGAAATTTTTTCTGTCGCTCGCCGAAGCCGTGACCCACAGAGGGATTTTCTCAACAGGATTAACAATTGCCAGCATCGCGATGGCGAAATTATAGATTAAATCCCAATGTATTGTCATCATGGCATTTTGCACTGCTGTTGTTCATGATAGACGATACTCTCATAGAGAGGAGTTGTTTTGTTGATTCTCTCACCGTTAACATCTACCGCCGGCACGAGATCAGCTGACAGTCTCGTTTTCCAATACACCAAGCAATCCATGATATTGGCTGTCAGCGCCTCTATGCTCCGAGCCAGCATGGGAAAGAAGCCCTGGCAGAAGCTGGTCTGGAAGCAGGTAGAAGGTTACGGTGCTTCTTCCATAGGTTCCAGCCGGAAAAGAATCATCAAGCGCAGCCCCCCAGAAACCGCCCCAGTCAGTATGGTACGGTAGAAGAAATTCCAGCGAGCCTCGCTCATAGTGGCTCGCCGTGGTGATTCTTTCAAAATCAGCGATAAGGCCTTGATGAATTTTGGCACTAGATTCGTGAAATTTTACAATATGCTGGACAATATATTGCGGACTCTCCCTGAAGTAGGACGGCAATGCAAGTTTGAGTATGGGGACGGCATCTTTTCCCGCGCCGGAACTGTAGCGTTTGAAAATCTCCTCTCCTGCCTTCCTGGACGAGGCCATCCAGAGTTTGATCCCCGGAGTGATGTCGAATTGCCGAAAGAGATGAAGCCAGGCCGCAAAACGCAGTGCCGTGCTTTCCGGTCGCGGCGTCTGCAACTGGGTTTTAACGGCCTCCAAACCGTTAACCTGGTTTCTGGTGGTAGAACCGCTTTCGCCCTGCAAGGTGCTTGTTGCGGCAATTTCATCTTCGTCGAGGAAGAAAACCTGTTCCCGCAAAGATTCTTCTTCATTGTCAAGCATTTCAGCGAGGGCAAGTATCAACTGGGCCTGGCGGAGTTCCGCGTCAAATTCACCCGTGGCCAGTTCGGCCGCGCCTTTTTGCAATAGCGACGAGATCCCCTCCATTCCGGTATCGGCGCCCGTCTCGGTTCCAGTGACGGCAGACTGTTCTTTATAGGTTTTGATCCGCTTGCTCAGTTCAAGGTAGAGTTCGAGCTTATCCCCGAATGGTGCCGGCGTGTGTACCTTGCAGAACCTTTGCTCCACCAGCGACGGATCGTCGTTTTCTGGAGAAAGCGGGTCAGCTTCTGCGATTTGTAGGAAGTGGAGGGGGTTACACAAGAGCAAAAGGGGATACAACCGATTTTTGGAAAGCCTGGTATCGGGAAAAAGCAAAGTCTCCATGAAGTTCACCATTGTTGTGGGAGATACTCAAATCTGAACACCCTGATTTTCTGCCACCCGATTCCCTGGGAATTGGATACGCTGAATTCAGGGATAACAAGACACAAAAGCATAAACCTGCGAAGCGTTAGCACATGCCTGTGAGAGTACATTCAAGAAGTATGCCAGAGCATCGGCGCGGGAAGTTGCGGTTATCGGCGGCAGGTAGGGAGAGGATCCGGTATTGCCGAAATCATCGAATCATCTCATTCCGACTCAATCACGAAAGGGTCAAATCATTGCTTGACTCTTACAGGCCAGGCAGCCCCTTTGCAATCCAGTCCTTCACCTCAGCCCGAAGATAGTTGATGTTCGCGTTGAATCACAGCCGTTCCCGCACCCGTTCTCCGGCATCGATAAGCGTTCTGCGCAATTCGGCTTCAAGATTCTCCAGCTCGAGTTCAGCCTGCTTTCGTTTTTTGCGGCCTTCATCAGCGATATTCAGGCTTTCCTCAATGGTCTCGATGAGTGAGGCATTAGCCTGCTTGACCGCTTCGATATCGAAGACGCCGCGTTCAATTTCGCGCCGGGCTTCTGCATTGCCCTGCTTAAGGTTTTCGGCATTGGCTTTCAGCAGTTCGTTGGTCAGATCGCTGGCAGAGCGGATGACTCCAGCCGCCTCGCGAGAGCGGTGAATGGTCACGGCCTGGGCCAGCTGCTGCCGCCACAGAGGCAGGGTGTTGGCGGTGGTGGAGATGATTTTGTTGATCAATCCCTTGTCGTTCTCCTGTACCAGCCTTATGCTGGGCAGACTCTGCATCGCCACCTGGCGGGTCAATTTAAGATCATGCACGCGCCGCTCCAGGGCGTCACGATTGGCACGCAGATCCCGCAATTGCTGAACCGCGGTCATAGATTTTCCTTCTTCCGCCTGCCGTGCCATGGTCGGGATATCCAGCTCGTCGAACTGCTTCAGTTTCTCCTCTCCTGCTGCTATATAGCGTTCCAGATGGTGAAAGTACTCTAAATTAGCAGCATAGAGGCGGTCAAGCGAGGCTATATCCTTGAGCAATTGGGTTTTGTGCCGCTCAAGTTCATCGCCGATAGCGTCTATCTGGTTGCGTACTTCCTCATAACGCTGGAGAAATTGAGTCACAGGCTGAGTTTTTTTCAGCAGGCGTGAGAAGAATCCGGGTTTGCGGTTGGGATCCAGATCATCCAGTTCGAAGTCACGTACTGTACCCACCATACGATTGAGTGCCTCTCCCGCGGGTCCGGTATCCTTGTTGCGCACCCCTTCCAGCATGTCGTCGGAGATGCTTGCCAGCTGCTGCTGGGCCGGTGCACCGAAATAGAGCAGGGTGTGGCTGTCATTGAGGTCGATCTGCTTAATCAATGCCTCAATTTCCTTGCGTTCAGGAGGACCTGCCTGGCGATAGGCCACCGGCGGCTTGCCCTGAAGCAAGCTTGATTCTATATTTTTAAGTTCCGTTTCGTTCATCCTTCTCCCTTCTTAAAAATTAACACCAGGAAAAACGCGCCTGGTGAAATTTGAATCAATGCAAACCCTCGCGCTTCAATTGGTTCTCCAGCACCTCTATATCGACGTCAAGATCACGCAGGTCGTTCTCAAGAAGGCGCTCATACTGCTGTCCGAAAACTTCCTCTATGGTCACGAGTACACGGCGGAAATTATCCTCCAGGGTCTGGTTGCGGAGGTTCGCATGGGTCTCTGCATAGCCGGTGACCACCCGTTGAGCACCGTCGAGATAGATGTTGAGAAATTTGCGCGCCCGGCGAAAATCGCGGGGATCGCGTGCTATTTCCGTCAGAATATCCCGGCCAAGAGCAGATATTCGAGCCAGTCGCTGATTCAACTCGGGTTGATTGATGCGGACGGCGGCCTGCTCAATGTGTAAAATCTGCTGCTCAGCCTGTTGCAATGCCTCTGCAACGGGTTGAGTGTTGCCGACATGATCTTTCACCACCGCCGGCTGGGTATAAAGATCAAGACCATAGAGCAAAACAAAAGCAACAAAAGAGCCTGCCCCAAAGCCGATGGAAGTGGCAATGTCATGCCCGGCACCGGCCCAGGCGGTAAAACCGGTGGCCAGGGCGACTGTCAGCCCGCCCATGGTTTTAAAGGGCCAACGTATGGTTTTTTGAAAACGCTGCTGCCGCAGGTTTACCTCCTGACGAAATCCATGACGCGTAAGCATGGCGGCAGCCAGAAAAAGGCCGTATGAGCAGGCATTGCTCACAAAAACTGTGAAATTGCCGCCGCCAAGGGAGATCACCATGGCTGGGATCAGTGGCAGGGGCAGCAACCACAGCAATCTTGACTTACGGGGTCTGAGGGCAGCTGCTTCCCGCCTGCGCTGCCGATAACTCTGCACGGCTTTGGCTTTTTCCCTGGCCTGTTTTTCAAGTTCGGCCGCTCCTTTGGGAAACCATTGAGCAAAAAGGTTCGTCCCTTCCGCTACCATTGATTCAAGGGCACGGGCCCACTCCTGATGAGATTTCTTTCCCATAATTATACAGCCAGTAAAGCCTGCCAGGTGGCCACGCCAACTGTGGCAAATAACAAAATCAGTCCAAGCAACTTACGTAAAACTTTCGGCACAGTCGTTCTTCCTCTACTAAATATTTTTTTTGATCAGTCACACCTGTGAATAATTCATATGTCAAAACCGGTTATTCCCTGTGGGGAATATAGTAAGTATGAATTCCGTAAGAGTGAATGATTACCAAATATTTTGTAATTTTATTCAAACAGTGAGCTGGAGTGCAGCAGGCCATCTCCCCAGCCCTGCTCGAAATCACACCAGAAACAGTGGATGCGGATGGCGCAAGCGGCTCAATGTAGACTTGAGACGAAATTAAAAAATGCGGGGTATGTTGACAGGAGTATCCGATTTCTGCAGGTCGAACTTCCTCAACTTCGCCAAACCTCAAAATACTACCAATCGCTTTGTCGCTCGGATTGTCAGAGGGCAGACATTTATAATATCGAGGAAGTATTTAACGGTTCTTGGGGAATGTAAAATAAAAAGTTGATCCTTTCCCCGGCAGAGGCTCTACCCAGATCTGCCCGCCATGGCGTTCAACAATCTTCTGACACAAGGCGAGACCTATACCTGTTCCCGGATATTCACTGTCAGTGTGAAGACGTTGAAACAACTTAAAGACGCGCTCGCGAAACATTGGCGAAAAGCCAATACCGTTATCTTTGACATAAAATTGATAGCCATTTGCATACGGGCTGCAACCGATCTCAATTTTAGGATGTGAGCTTTTGTTGTATTTGATACTGTTCGATATAAGGTTCCGAAAGAGGCTTTGGATCTGGCTGGCATCAACGGAGAGGGTTGGCAGCTGCTCGCAATACACATCTGCATGTTTCTCATCCAGAGCTGTTCTCAGATCATCCACAACCCTTTTGACAAGATGATCGATGTTTGTAGTGATAAACTTATTCTGGCGAGTTGTCACTCGCGACAGTGACAGGAAATCTTCGATCATGATCTTCATACGACGACCGGCAGCCACAGTTCTCTCCAGATATTCCTGGCCCTTCTCATCCAGTTGATCACCAAGATGGAGCTGTAGCAGCTGAAGGAAGCTGACTATAGAACGTAATGGCTCTTGAAGGTCATGAGAGACCGCATAGGCGAATTGTTCAAGATCCTTATTTGAACGCTCCAGTTCCATCTTTGCCTTTTTGCGCTCGGTGATATCCATCACTACGCCTATCATGCGTTTAGGCCGTCCCTGATTATCATAATACACGCGTCCTTTCGGGGAAATCCAGTGTATACTGCCGTCCGGCCAGCACACCCGCACCTTGCATGACAACAACCCCGTTTCTTCGGCCCTGGAAAAGGCTTCCTCAAAAATGGGCCGATCCTCGGACAACACGTGGCGCATCGCGATCTCATACCCCCATTTCGGCTGCATCTCGGCATAGCCCCAGATTTTATCGTGTTCCAGCGATCTTTCTGCGGTATCGGTGATCAGGTCCAGATCCCATATACCGATATCTGCCGCGGTCAGGGCAAACCGCAGCCGTTCCTCGCTCACTCGCAGCTTTTCCTCTATATTTTTTACGCCGTTAATATCACGGAAATTACCTACTCTATATATCGGGTCACCCTTTTCGTCGCGGATTATGACCACGTTATCACCAACCCAGATATACTCACCGTTTTTTGCCCTGAATCGATATTCCAGAGACCCGGAAGGTATGTCGCTTTCCATTATCTGGGCAAGTTCTTCTTGAAAACGTTCAACATCTTCCGGATGTATACGGTTACATATGTCTGCAATAGAAAATGCGGCGAACTCCTCCACAGGAATTCCGGTAATTCGGCTGATGACGGGGCTTACATAATCATAAGTATCCTTACGCAGATCCCGGCGATAAGAAGCATCCATTGAATTATTGAGGACACTCTTTAAATGATCTTCGCTCATTCGCAACTGCTGCTGTTCTCTGTGCAGGATTTCCTCTAGACGTTTCTGAACATCCAGGCGAGCAATCATGTCGGGGGAATTTTCAATTATCTGATAGGCACTTTCAGCCCGCTCTCTCTGCTGGTGCAGCTCGCTGGAGTCATTGCCTTCGATCAGCAGCTGGACAGTCTGGCCATCTTTAATACTCCTGACGCTCCAACAAAACCAAACTTCTTTACCGGTTTTAGTTAGGGCTTTGCTTTCAATTCTATCATCTCGACCGGGGTCCTGGATGATCTTGGCGATGAGTTCTGAATTATCTTTTCCCTGACTATCCTTTTCGGGCAGAATCTTACCGACAAATGGCTCTCCAGCTACCTCTTCTCGCGAGTAGCCGAACAATTCTTCGCTAAAACGGTTGAAAAAGGTGATCATTCCCTTCTCATTGATACCTATGATGATACAGCTAATCGTCTCGACCAGTTGTTGATAGTTAATTTTGAACTCCATTTCAGGCTCTTTCTTATGATCACTTAATTTAAAGTAAATTCATTTACTTCCTGCAAATGACTGTTTAAAAAAGATATAGGTATATTACAACAATAATAATTCAGAAAAACATTTGACTAACATTAAGGAGTCTAAGGAGAACATTCTACTTACATAGGAAAGCAGGCTAAGCATTTTTGCGACGAGGCGGCGACACCATGCTGCATATGCATGTGGTCAGCGGCAGCCGGAACTTGCCCAACCGGTTGTAACGTGCCGAAGTAAAGGATTGGGGGGGAGTGAGAGGAGAGGATGTGGAAGAGGTGAACAACGGAATATCAGCTGAAACACCATCTCCGCTCATATTCCGTCAAATTCATGTTCAGAGAACAAATCTCGGAGGATTATTCTACATTTCAAGAGCCTAACACCATGAGAAAGATAGAATTCTCTGGCACCCTCCGACAACGCAACCCGCTTGTCCAGAAACATTTAAGGCTGCTCTTTCTACAGATCATGTTAAATCAGAGCCTGGGGTCAATCGATCCAGGTCCACCGCAGTCGGGAGTATAACAGGAAACATCTTTAAAAGTGCATCTCTCTTTGCAGCTAGGACACATTTCCGGCGGAACGGATGCCTGAAATGTATGACCGCAATTTCCACATTTCCAGAACGAATCCATTTTATCCGCTTGGCCTACCTGTTGTTTCTCACTCATAATCATTCCTTAATTAAATATTGATGTTATACCGGACGGGCATTGGTGGAGCGCTGAATTCAGTGATCATCGTTTAACACCGTTGTGGTAATGCCCGTATTATGCAGTAATCCTGGCAGACAGTTTCTTGCCATAATCCTGTGCTACCTTGACACCTCCATCGACCGAAATACCTTTCAACATCAGCGGGGAATCGACCATATCCATTTCGTAAATGTTTTTCATGGTATCGAATATTCGTTCAGCGGCTTCCCCGCTCCAGCCGAACGAGCCGAATGCTCCCCCTTTTTTCCCCTTCAGATCTGCCTGTTCGGCGATAAACAGAAAGCTCTTCATCCTGGTCATCATTTCACCATGGTAGGTGGGTGAACCAAGTGCATAAATATCATAGCCAACAAGATCACTCTCCTTCTTGATCTCATTGACATCTTTAATAGTCACCTCATTGGCCGAAAAACGAAGCCCTTCAGCGATGAGTTCGGCGATTTTCAGACTTTCACCTGTACGGGTTGCATAAACAATAAGTGCTTGAGCCATTTTGACATATCCCTTTAGAGTAAGTTTTTTTCCGGCAAAATCATAAATAGTCGGACAAATCACCAAAACACAAACCAGACAGTTAATAATAACTATTATCAACACCATTGCTTTATCTGTCAATGGGATGATTTTTATCAAATAGGAGAAATAATCTGAGTAGATATACTGAATAGGACAAAGGACCAAATCAGATCCGAATTCCGGGAACTAAAGTTTTTTTGCGAAACTGCAATTTGGAAGGCGATTATTCTATTTTTGCAGAAAACCATACTGGTATAGTCCGTCGATTATACCGGCGGCATATTCTTCGGAACTGAAATAAATGTTGGTCTTCCCCTTCAGTTTGTTCATTTTCTCGCTTTGATTGGCAACGATAAGACCTCGTGTTTTTCCGGTGATCATATCTTCATCGTCGCTCGAATCGCCGGCAACCATGATATAGCGCGGAGAAAATTCGTATTTATAGCTGATATAATCAATCGCCCTGCCCTTCGAGGCGCGAAGCGGCAGGATATCTAAAAACTGTCCGTGGGTATAGATGACATTGCAGCGCAGCCGGTATTCCGCCAGTTTTTGGCGAATCTGATCGAGACGGCCTTCTTTTTCTTCCAGATAGTAGCTTATTTTATAATTACGCTGCCCCTCGGCCTCCTGAAAGACCAGGAAATCAAAGGAATCGAGGGCATCCTTTATGGCTTCCGGCTTCCACTGATAGGAAATCTGATTTTGCCAGCCTTTATCCATGCGAAAATCGGGACCGTAATATATTTCCGTGCCAACGGAGCATAAGAGGATATCGGGTATGGGAATGTCATATTCCGTCATTGCCTCCAGGGCCAGTTCGAGACTGCGGCCGGTAGCGATCCCCCAGGCCAGTTCTTCCTGATGGCTTTCCAGGAGCTGGAACAGCTCCCGCATATGGGCATCATCGCCGACCAGGGTGTTATCGATGGTGGTGATCATAAGACGATTTACATTTGTTAATCGTTTTCCGAATGAGGGCCGTTCACTGCCGTAAGGAACAACGATCTTTTCCTTTTCCTGCTCTTCTTCAGTGTCGGGAAACAATTGACGGAGCTGGGCCAGGTATTTTTTACAATGGGCATTCCAGGAATAATGCCGGCGAACGCCGTTGATGCCATTGTTCGAATACATATTCCATGCTTCCTGGTCAACCAGAAGTGAATGTATTGCTAGAGCCACTTTTTCCGAGTCTCCGACATCCACGAGAATGCCATTGTCACAATTTTCGACAATATCCCGGGGGCCGCCCTCCTGGGTCGCCACTATCGGCAGGCCAACGGCAGAGGCCTCGATCAGGGTGATACCGAAAGGTTCGATAAGAGCGGGATTGACAAATACTCCGCGCGTCTCCGCACAAAGCCTGTATAGTTCCGGGACTTCAGTTGCAAAATCGTGCTTTTTCGGGATCGCCAGTTTACCGTAAAGATCATAGGTATCCATCTGCAGCAGCATGTTCGTAAGAACATCCTTTTCATTCTCTTCCATTTTGCTGATATCATTTCTTATACCTGCAAAAATCGCCAGATTGGCTATGGCCTGCAGACTCTTGTCACTGCCGTAGGCTTTGATCAAACCGGTAATATTCTTTCTATGGTCCGGTCGGCACAGGGCGAGAATAAACGGTTTTTCAGGTTTGGCCCAAAAACGTTTCAGTTCGCTGAGAAGCGTCACCCTGGTCTGCTTGACCTCATCGCTGAGGAGCTCGCTGTCTATCTGCAGATCATAATATGGATAAAAGACTTCCAGATCGATGCCGGGGGGGATCACGGCGAAATTGCGATGTTTGCCGTTGGTATAAAGGCCATACTGTTTATCAATCTCCTGCTGGGTCGAAGTAACGATGAGATCGGCCTTCCTGATAATTTTTTCTTCCCTGCTGATACGGGTGGACATTTTGTAATGGCTGTTGATTCTCTTTTCACTCAGACCATCAGCCAGCAGTTTAGTCTTCTTGTTGCGCCCCATGGAATGCCCGGTGAACACCAGAGGAGTATCGAAAGCGGCGGCAAGCTCCATGGCAACATAGCCCGCATCGGCATAATGTCCGTGAAAAACGTCGGGGCTCCTGTCCTGTGACTTTATATAGCGGATGGTGTTGTCGATAAACTCCTCCAGATGAGGCCAGAGCAGTTCTTTGCGGATATATTTTCTGCCGCCGCATCGTATTCGAATGATGCGAACCTTTTCGGAGATTTCTTCAATGGCATTGCTGTAATCCGGGGCGACTGATTTACTCTTTATCAGTCTGGTGAACAGGTCGACCCGAGCTACCTCCTTCTGCTCACCCAGGGTTTTGGCCAGTTCGAGAACATACTTAACCTGGCCTCCGGTATCCGCATCCACACCTAGCTCGGGAGACTCGCTGCGGATAAGCCCGTGAATACTGAAAAGGAGGATATAGAGTCCGTTTGGTTCCATATTTGCTGCTTTACTCCTGAAAGTCTGTCAATAAAACGAGAAAACGAAAAGCTTTGTTCCCGCCCGTCAACCATTCTTTGTTCTTTTCCGGGGCCGGATATTCTCATTACATCATTTTTAATCCTATCTTTTTCATGTCCTCAGTGCAAATCTTTTCGTGTATTTCAGCTGTGATGCGGATCTACAGAGGTTGCCTTCCAACCCAGCTGAGCTGGATAAGAACCTTTAGACAAATTGTTTTCTTGCAAAAAACCAAGAAAACAATCTGTAAGGGACTAAAATTTTATAGACGAGGCGGTTGGCATTCTTCTTCATTTTTAATGATTTTCGAAACTGAAGATATGAACGAGCAGATTTTTGTGATACAAAGAAGAAACAAAAATACAGTATGAAATTCAGAGGATAATATGAACGTCACCGAAAGTAGTAGAGTTTCCAGGCTAAAGCTGTTCATGGCTCTTTCCAGAACACCGCACGGCTTGCTGGATATGTGCACACCATTGCTGGCGGCTTTGCTGTGGCTGGGAAGACCTCCCGAACCGGAGATTATCGTGCTCGGCATGATCGCTGCTTTTGCCGGATACACCGCGGTCTATGCCCTGAATGATATTGTCGATTATGAAAACGACAAAAAAAAGATAATTCAAAGCGGCTTTAATCGGGACATCGGCTATCTCGACGCCTCCCTTATCCGACATCCCCTGGCCCAGGGATTCTTAAGCATGAGCGAAGCAGTTATATGGACCGCGAGCTGGATAATGATTTCCCTGACGAGCGCCTATCTGCTCAATCCCATATGCGCCCTTATCCTGATAGCCGGTTGCGCTCTGGAGATTCTCTACTGCCTTCTGCTGCAGGTAAGCCACCTCCGCACCATGGTAAGCGGTGTTGTAAAAACACTCGGGGGCCTTGCCGCGGTATTTGCAGTTGACGCCTCTCCGGATCCCATGCTGCTGCTCTTGATTTTCTCCTGGCTGTTTCTCTGGGAGATTGGTGGTCAGAATGTGCCTGCTGACTGGCATGACATTCAGGAGGATATTTCCCTGCAGGCCAGGACTGTTCCTGTTTCTCTGGGAGCCCGGATTGCCAGCATGATTGTTCTGGGTACCCTGAGCGCAAGCCTCATTCTCGGCAGTGTGCTTTTCCTGGCCGCTCCTCTGCGCTTCCCGCTCCCTTTCTACCTGGGTACGATTTTGGCAGGCCTGTATCTGCTGATACTACCGGCGCTGCGCCTTTTTCGGACCAGGGACAGAGATGAGGCATCGGCTCTGTTCAACCGGGCAAGCTATTATCCCTGTGTCCTTTTCATTCTGACTCTGGCGACTCTGACCCCGGTTTTCAGGTGATCTTTGAAGGTCAGGAAAGGCAATTAACCATTTTTTCAAAGACGCCACATATTCTCGGGAGCAACCTTGCCCATGAAGTATATTTTTGATATCAATCATATTATGGTCTATATTTACGATGTCTTTTTCTTACCCTAAAATCGAAAACCAAATTCAGAGGTCACTCCGGAACCAAACCGGTGCCTCCGGAGAGAAGAAAACATGAGCATGAACAAATTGTCTTTTCATTCGCCTAAAGTAAAGATAATGGCAACCTTTTTCTGGGTGCTGATGTCCTTCTGCGGCGCCGCCCTGCTCGTTGGCTGCAGCGAAATGGTCCTGCTTAACCCCAAGGGACCCGTGGGCGAGACCGAACGCTTCGTCATCATTGTGGCCTTTATCCTGATGCTGATCGTTGTTATTCCGGTTATCATCATGGCCTTTTCTTTCCCCTGGAAATATCGAGCTTCAAATACCACCGCGAAGTATCTGCCCAAATGGAGCTATTCCGGCAGAATTGAGCTGGTCATCTGGCTGATCCCGGCGGTTATCGTCATCGGCCTGGGGACGCTGATCTGGAACGCCACCTTTGAGCTGGACCCATACAGGCCCTTGGACTCCGATGTCGAACCCGTCACTATCGAAGCCATATCTCTGGACTGGAAATGGCTGTTTATCTATCCCGAGCAGAACATCGCCGTCGTCAATGAAATAGTGTTTCCCACCGATGTACCGCTCAATTTCAGGATCACTTCCGATACTGTCATGACCTCCTTTTTTATACCGCAGCTTGGCAGTCAGATATATGCCATGGCCGGAATGGCTACAAAGCTGCATCTTCTGGCCAGCGAGCCGGGGGTCTTCGCCGGCCAGAACCAGCAGTTCAGCGGCAGCGGCTACTCCTATATGAATTTCACGGCAACCGCAACTTCCCCTGATCAGTACGAGGCATGGCTGCAAAAAATCAGAAACTCACCTGAAGCCCTCGATATCGCGAAATATGAGGAGCTGGTTGAACCAACACCGGGCTATCCGGTTACCTATTTTTCTTCGGTCAAACCCAATCTGTTTGAGGATATTATGGCCAAATACAACGCTAGCGGCAGTGCAAAAGACGCCATCAGGAGGAAATCCGTTTCCATGCCTGTGCAGAACGTTGCCGGACTGGAAGGAGAATGACATGTTTGGAAAATTAAACATCCACGCCGTCCCGTATCATGACCCCATCGCCATGGGAGCCGTGATCGGTTCTATATTACTGGGCCTGCTGATCCTGGGTTTTATTACCTATCAGCGAAGGTGGACATATCTCTGGGCAGGATGGCTGATCAGCCTCGATCATAAAAAGATCGGTATCATGTATATTATTCTGGCACTGGTCATGCTGCTGCGTGGATTTTCCGATGCCGTCATGATGCGGGCTCAACAGGCCATAGCAGTTGGTGGATTCGAGGGCTTTCTTCATGCGGACCACTACAACCAGATTTTCACGGCCCATGGCACCATAATGATTATTTTTGTAGCCATGCCGTTTCTCACCGGCCTGATGAACATCATCGTTCCGCCGCAGATCGGCGCCCGCGACGTCGCCTTTCCCTATCTCAATTCGCTGAGTTTCTGGCTGACCGCGGCTGGAGCGATGCTGGTCATGCAGTCTCTGGGAGTGGGAGAGTTCTCAAAAGCCGGCTGGTCCGGATATGCACCGCTGTCGGAATTGGAGTACAGCCCGGAAACAGGGGTCGATTACTGGCTGTGGGCTTTGCAGATCGCCGGTATCGGCTCGTTATTGACCAGTATCAATTTCATCGTCACTATTCTCAGGATGCGTGCCCCCGGAATGACGCTTATGCGCATGCCGATCTTCACCTGGAATACCTTGTGCACCTCCCTCCTCATACTTTTTTCATTCCCTGTTCTAACCGCCGCTCTGTCCATGCTGACGCTCGACCGATATTTGGATATGCATTTTTTCACCAACACTCTGGGCGGCAACTCCATGATGTATGTCAATCTCTTCTGGATCTGGGGTCATCCCGAAGTCTACATCGTGGTCCTGCCGGCCTTCGGTGTTTATTCGGAGATCGTTGCCACCTTTTCGAGAAAGCCGTTGTTCGGGTATGTCTCGATGGTCTGGGCAACCGTAGCGATTACGGTTCTGTCGTTTTCCGTCTGGGTGCATCATTTCTTCACCATGGGTGCAGGACCTAATGTCAACCTCTTCTTCGGCATCACGACCATGATCATCGCCGTTCCTACCGGCGTCAAGATTTTCAACTGGCTTTTCACCATGTTCCGTGGCCGCGTCAGATTGACAACACCGATGTACTGGACCCTTGGATTTATATCAACATTTGCGGTGGGTGGCATGACCGGCGTTTTGCTGGCTGCACCTCCTGCCGACTTTGTCTTTCATAACAGCCTGTTTTTGATTGCCCACTTCCACAATGTATTGATCCCCGGGGCCCTGTTTGGCTATTTTGCCGCCTATTCGTATTGGTTTCCGAAAGCAATCGGCTTTCCTCTGGATGAAAAATGGGGCAAACGGGCCTTCTGGTGCTGGCTTATCGGCTTTTATCTTGCCTTCATTCCCCTGTACATCCTCGGCTTTATGGGAATGTCCCGCCGTCTTTCCTTCTATGAAAATACAGCCTGGCAACCATACCTGGTCATCGCTGCGGTGGGAACGTTTATCATTCTCTTCGGAGTAATCTGCCAGATGATTCAGCTGCTGGTCAGTATCAAAAACAGAGACGTCACCCGAGATTTGACCGGTGATTCCTGGGGTGACGGCCGCACCCTCGAGTGGGCCACTGCCTCGCCGCCACCGGTCTACAACTTCGCCACCATTCCGGTGGTGCACAGTAGAGACGCCTTCGAGGATATGAAGGAGCGAGGTACGGCTTATCACAGACCGGATCATTACGAGGATATCCATATGCCCAAGGATACTGCCTTTGGTCTCGTCAACGGTGTTCTTGCTTTTGTTTTCGGCTTTGCCATGGTCTGGTACATCTGGTGGCTGGCCATCGTTGCCGCCCTGGGAGTGCTTGTCACAATCATAGCCCGCGCCTCCGATGACAAGATCCATTACTTTATCCCTGCCGCCATCGTCGAAGACACTGAAAAAGAGTGGTACCGGCAGTTGGATGCCGCTGCAGCGATGCATCCGGCAGAAAAACCGGGAACCGTAAAACCATAGATGAGAGCAACTATGATACGTGAGGATATCAATACCGGCCCCATTTCCGTTGAGGGACATGAAGAGCATGCCGCAGGAAGCCACGCACTCGGCTTTTGGCTCTACCTCATGTCCGATCTGGTAATTTTTGCGTCAATTTTTGCGACCTATGCCGTGCTGGTCGATAACGTCGCCGGAGGCCCTTCGGGAAAAGAGTTGTTTCACCTGCCGTTTGTCTTCGGGGAAACGATGATGCTGCTATTCAGCAGCGCCACCTGCGGCATGGCTATCCTGGCTCTGCATGAGGATAAAAGGGAGCGGGTCCTTTCCTGGCTGGCTCTCACCTTTCTGCTGGGCCTTGGCTTTATCATCATGGAAATCAGCGAGTTCCACACCCTGATCAGCGAAGGCCACGGCCCTGATCGCAGTGCTTTCCTGTCGGCCTTTTTCACTCTGGTGGGCACCCACGGCCTCCATGTGGCCTCCGGTCTTATCTGGATGGCGGTAATGATGGTTCAGGTGATTTCCAAGGGGTTGACCATACCCGTGCATTCCCGCCTGATACGGCTCAGCATGTTCTGGCATTTTCTGGACATCGTCTGGGTGGCGCTCTTTACCATTGTCTACCTGATGGGGGTTATATAAATGGAACATACACCTGTCGACAGCAGCGGAGCAAGCCGGGGAAGTTATAGATCATATGCAATCGGCTTCATCCTCTCCATAGTTCTGACTGCCCTTGCCTTTGGCAGTGTAATGATCGGCGGTTTCTCCCGGTTGACAATCCTGGCCATAATTGTCGGCGCCGCCATAGCCCAGATACTGGTGCATCTGCATTATTTTCTGCACCTGGATTCTTCATCGGAGTCGCGCTGGAATCTTCTCGCCTTCGTCTTCACGGTTTTGATCATGGCCCTTTTTGTCGGGGGTACGCTGTGGATTATGTATAATCTCAATTACCGCATGATGTACTAAGTCAGCAGAGCTAAATCAGAAAGAAAAACCCGGTCGGGCTTGGGTAATAATGAGGTCTCCCCAACCCTCTCTTTTATGAAGTGAATGGCATATTTTCTGCATCTCCGTGTTTAACCGCCCGGGTTCTTAATCCGGGGCTGGAAGATTAACTCAGACAGGGGGGTGGGAATGGAAAAGAATGTAGGAAGTCTTGACAAGAATATACGGTATCTGCTTGCGGCTGTCCTGGTCCTTATCGCGCTGTTTACCCCGCTGGACCCGATCTGGAGAATTGTGCTTCTGATCCTGGCAGCTGTTGCTTTTGTCACTGCGATTACCGGGCTGTGACCGCTTTGGAGGGTGCTCGGGATAAGCACCCGTAATAAAAACGGCAAAAAATCATGACAAGGGGCCGGGAAATTATGTGCTCATCGCTTTTTTCTCTGAAGCATGTCGACGAGATCTTCAAGGAATTTTTGAACCTGCCCGCAGTCATTAAGGGCATAACGGGCCGATGAACGGCGGGAATTTTCAGGAGACTCGCTGTCTTTTACCACAATGCCAATGCCGCCTGCCTGGAGTTCCCTGAAGGCATCCTCGTCGGTTTCATCGTCGCCGATATAAAAGGGAAGGATAGCGGACCTGTCCTGCTCCAGGACTTCGAGCAGCCGGCATAAGGCTTTCCCCTTATGCCAGTCTATTTCAGGCTGCAATTCAAAGATCTTTTTGCCGGTTCTTTTGCGAAGGCGGGAATTCTCAATCAGTACTCGATCCACAGCTTCTTCTACTGCCTGTTCCCTGTTTTTCTTCACATTCCGGTAATGTACCGCGATCGAAAATTTCTTTCTTTCGACCTGGGCGCTCGGAATATCCGAGAGCAGTGGCCGAAGTGATTTTTCAGCACTGTCCAATACCGGCAGAAATTCAAGACCTTGCTGAAAATCCACACGCTTTTCTGCAGGGCCGGAAATATCAAATCCGTGGCTGCCGGCAAAAAAGAGGCCGTCAATGCCCACCAGCTCTTGCACATCAGGTAAATCCCGGCCACTGATCACCGCCACCGTGCATCTCTTTGCAAGTGCCGATATGGTGCGGCGCATATCGTCGGATAGAATTGCAAGGTCGGGACGTTCAACAATCGGAGTCAGGGTTCCATCGTAATCCAAAGCAATAAAGGGATGCTTCTCCTCAAGCTGCTCTTCTATTTCCTCCATAACGTCCAGAGCCGAGGGTAAATCATCAATACTATGTTCCCAGGCCGGAATTTCACCGTCCACGGTGAGCTCGGACATATAGTTTACCACAATGTCGGCCCCATTACTTTTCAGGGCCTCGGCCTGGCCGACCCGATCTACACCGACCACCAAACCGAAATTCCCATTCCGCCCTGCCTGTACGCCTGAGATGGCGTCTTCCAGAACAATGGCGCGCCCGGGAATTACCTTGAGGCGTCGAGCGGCTTCGAGGAAAATATCGGCTTCGGGTTTACCATTGAGACCAAGTTGTTCAGACACCACGCCATCGACTCTGGTATCAAACAGATCTTCAATTCCGACAGCCTTCAATACCGCCTGGCAGTTTTTGCTGGAGGAAACAATCGCCGTCTTAAAACCCCTCTCCCTCAGCAGATGAAGAAAGGCTACGGTAAGCTCATAAGCTTCAACACCATACTTTTCCAAATGCTCGTTCAGTATCTGATTTTTGCGGTTCCCCAGGCCGCAGATCGTCTCTGCATCCGGGGGATCATCTTTGCTGCCGAACGGCACATCGATCCCTCGTGACTCCAGAAAACTTCTGACCCCGTCGTAACGTGGCTTGCCGTCGACGTAATTATTGTAGTCCGAACCTGAATCAAAAGGTTCCCATGAGCTGTCCCGTGATGCTGCCCTGTTTTGCAGATATTCATCGAAGAGCCTTTTCCAGGATGCGGCATGCACCTTTGCCGTCTTGGTAACCACCCCGTCCAGATCGAACAGAACCGCGTCGAATTTCTCCCTGGCGACATCCATTACCGGTGATTGGCAGACCATTTTGCTCCTCCTTTTTTATCTTTTAGGAAGGATCAGCCTGAAGATCATACCTCGCCCCTCAAGCTGTTCATATTGGAGTTCACCGCCGTGGGCCTCGATAATCTTTTTGCTGATCGGCAATCCCAGACCGGTCCCTTCCTTTTTTTTCGAGACAAACGGTTGGAAGATATCATCGATTATAGCAGTAGAGATTCCCGGACCCTGATCTTGCACTTCTATTACGAGATTGCGGGAATCGTCCATTCTGGTGCGTATTATTACCGTCTCCCGGGCCGAAGAAGCCTCAACTGCATTGTTTATCAGATTAAGCAGTGCCTGTTGCAACCTATTGGGATCATAGAAGAAACGTACCTGATCATCCTCCAGGGCCAACTCAAGGTATACATTATATTTCCCGGCATGTTCTTTAGCAACAGGCAGTATTTCCTGAAAAAGGCTACCAACTTCACCTTCATGCCACTCAAGCTCAAGAGGTCTGGCAAAAGCCAGCAAATCCTTGATCATCATTTCCAGTCTCTGCGTTTGCTGCACAATAATATCAAGCTTCTTTCCCGCAGCATCTTCCGGTCCGAGTTTACGTCTGATCTGCAGGCACAGTCCACCGATTGCCATCAATGGTGTCTTCATGTCATGGGCAACGAAGGCAACTGCCTTACCCATTGCGGCCAGGCCTTCCTCCTGCCGTCTCATCTCCTGATGAGCTTTTTCCCGGTCCCGGAGCCAGCCGATCAAGGCCCCGAGTACAATGAATAATACAACCTCGAAAATACTCGCAAGATCATCGGCGATACTTCCGCTTGAGCTCCTGATGACCTCAGGCATATACAGTAAGGTAATACCAAAAGCTGCAGCCAACCCACCGCGCAAACCGAACCAAAATCCGGCCAAAAAAACAGGTAGGAGATACAACTCCCTATATATCAGGTGCCATACCGCTTCTTCCTGTGGATCCAGGTAATAGAGCACGCTTATGAGAAGAATCAGAACGGCAACAATGCTTATTCGGAGAATATTTTTTTTGGTTGTTGACACCATTTTCAGCAAAACCGGCTACTACATAGTATTGTGGCAATGACAATGTTTCTTGCCTGAAGAAAGCTACTCCATCTTCATCCAATAGATGATGATTTTATAAAAAATCATCGAAGCTGCCGAGATGGACTCTGCGATAAGCACCCATACGGGCTTAAACTCCGACTTCGGGAAAATTCGATGACCAGGCGCAGAACGAGCTTTTAACGAGTCCAGCATAACTGATCCGCAAAGAGTCCCGTCAGCCTGTTTATGCACTTACCCAAACATGGTTGGCTATCCAGACAGCATATCCCGTGCCACTTTGCCTACTAAAAGGAGTGCTATGGCTTCTGCTGCTGCGCTGATAGAAAAAAAATCGCTGCAGGAAAAAAACAGGAAGAGGACGGCTTTTTCACCTTTCGAGCAGCATTTCCTAATGATCGCTGTATCCTTCCATTGTATTTTTACCCCGGAAAATCCAATAACTGTAACTGGTATATGCAAGGATTATGGGTAATAGAATTGCCATAACCACCAGCATGAACTGGAGTGTCGTCTGACTGGCGGCGACATCCTGTACGGTCAGAGAAGCAGTATCTATACTGGGGATCATAGCGGGATACAGACCAATGGAGAGTCCGGTAAAAGAGAAAGTGATGATCAGCCAGTTCCAGAACAGCGGAGCAAATTCCCTTCTCTGCCGCAGGCTCCGAAAATACATGAAAAAACACACCAGCGTTAGCAGCAGAAAGAAATAGAGAAATGATGGAGGCCATTCCAGCCATTTGGCTGCCATATTCTGATGCAGCGCGCTGGTTGACAGAAATACGGCGGCGGATACAATCAAGGTGACCGCACCTGAAAGCCTGCCTATTCGATAACTCCACTCCTGCAGCTTTGCAGATGTTGTCTTGGCAATCAGAAAGCCTGATCCAAGCATCAGGTAGCCAAAAATAACGCCGGCGGTGGCAATAAAGGAATACCAGTTTATCCAGTCTCCCGGATGTCCGGCAAAAGACTCAGCTTCCACCGTAATCCCACCAAGCAGCCCGCCAAGGGCAAATCCCTGGCCCAGGGTTGTCATTAAACTGCCGATGCCGAAGGAGAAGAGCCACACCTTTTTCCATTTGGCATTGGCATGAAATTCGAAAGCCACTCCACGAAAAATAAACCCGAACAGCATTAGGGTGAAGGGGATATAAAGGGCGGAAAGAACAATGGAATAAAAGAGCGGGAAGGCCCCGAACAGCATACCGCCGAGGATAACGATCCAGGTCTGATTACCATGCCAGATGGAATGGATTGATTGCATCATCTCATTTTTTTCCTCACTGTCCCAGACAAAGAGGGTCATCATGCCGATGCCAAGATCCGCTCCATCGGTGAGAGCGTAATAGAGCAGAAAAAAACCGACCAGCAGCAGCCATATGTTGGCCAGATTCGCATTAATTATGTCCATCTGAATAAGCCCCGTTTAAAGTGGTTTTTGCAGTAGATCTCTTTTTCCAGTCACCGGTGAATAAGATTATGACATGTCATCGGAAAGGCGGCTGAAAATCCGGCCCTTTGTTAAGCAGGCGTTTTGCCAACACAAGAAAAATAATCAACAGCAGGGAGTAAATAGCAACGAAACCAATCAGAGAACCGGCCACCGTCTCCGCCGGCAGTCTGCTCACCCCGTCTTCAGTGCGCAACACACCCTGGATCACCCATGGCTGTCTGCCCACCTCACGAACGACCCATCCGGCCTCCATGGCGATATAGCTCATGGGAATCGCCCACATCCAGGAATACAGCAGCCATTTTTGCCGGCCTGCCCGCTCCGCCGTCAGTTTTCCTTTCCACCAGGCCCAGAGCGACCATACAATGAGGACAACAAAGAAGAATCCCAGAAACATCATAATCCTGAAGGAATAAAAAGTGAGCGCCACCGGCGGCTGATCCTCCGCCGGAACCTCGCGCAGCCCCATAACCTGACCGGTGGGCGAATAGGTGGTGATGAGGCTGAGGGCATATGGCACTTCGATATCCCAGACGTTGTCCTGAAGATTTTCATCGGGCCAGGCCAAAACTTTCCAGCCCGCACCTTCGCCTTCGGGATTCGTCTCCCAGTGAGCTTCAAGAGCTGCCAGCTTGACAGGCTGATTCTGGAAAACGGACTTGCCGGCTCCATCACCGTTGACAACCTGGAGGGTAGTGATGAAGAGCCCGGCAATAATCATCATCTTGAAGGAGAGAAGAAAAAAATCGGGGTGTCGGCCTCGCAACAGATACCAGGCACTGATGCCGCCGATAACAAAAATCGAAATTTCCAGGCAGGCGAACCACATGTGGGTAATGCCCCAGAAGGCATCCGGATTCCAAATGGCTGCAAAAATATCCGTCAGGTAAAAACGTCCTTCGATGAAATCTCCGCCGACCGGAGTCTGCATCCACGAATTGGCCGCCATAATCCAAAAGGCCGAAAGCGAGCCGCCAAAAGCGACCATGCAGGTAGCAAAAAGATGCATACCGGCCGATACCCGTTTCCACCCGAAGGCCATAATCCCAAGAAATGCGGCCT
The DNA here is from genome assembly GCA_016278675.1 of Desulfobulbaceae bacterium. GTDB lineage: Bacteria > Desulfobacterota > Desulfobulbia > Desulfobulbales > Desulfocapsaceae > Desulfopila_A. The sequence continues at coordinate 73,918 of JADQBJ010000011.1, forward strand.
CGAGCATGAAGGCCATGGAGGCCTCGAAGCCGAGAAGATGCCCGAAGATATCACCACCGGTACGGGAAAAGGCGCTCCAGTTCGTACCAAACTGAAACTCCATGGGAATGCCGCTGACCACCCCCACGGCAAAATTGAGCAGGAAAAGACGCATCCAGAAGCGGGCATGATGGTAATATATTTCCTTACGGGTAATGAGCCAGAGTGCTTCCGTTACCACCAGGAAAATGCTCAGACCGATGGTGAGAACCGGCCAGATAATATGAAAAATCGCAGTAAAAGCAAAGTGAATGCGGGAGAGCAAGATATGATCCTGAAAGATTTCCATGCCGGAGTGACTCCCCTGATTAATGTTGTGTTGTCAACTATGGACTTGTAAAAAGCTCGATCTACGTCTGTGCATTTCGAGCTTTCGCGAAGTCGGAGTTTATGCCCGTACGGGTGCTTATCGCAGAGTCCATCTCGGAACTTCGATGACTTTTTACGAGATTACAAACTCTTCCATCATTTTTCCGGGACAACATGAACATCGGCCCCGATTGAACTCATCCTGGACAGGCACTGACTGATCACGCTTCAAATATCAATCATATTTCTGCTGGAAAGATTAATAAAAAATAAGCTAAAGACGGATCAATTCTTCATTTCCGTCTTAACTGCCGCACCCAGGATTGCAAAACGAGACTCTTTGTAACCCTCGAGCAGAGTCAGTTCGGATGCAGCGAGGGCGGCCCGATATTGAGGACCGTGAAAACGATTCTCCCGCGGATGTGCCAGCATGATACGGAACAGGGGATTGGCGTACAGAGGTGGATAGATTTCCTCAAAGAAAAAGACGCCATTGTCCTTGAGTACCCTGGCTATCTCGGTAATGCCCTTCTGCCAGTCTTCCAGATGATGAATAATACCGTAATTAAAAACAGCATCAAAACTGTTATCGGCAAAAGGCAGTTCCTGAGCGTCACCCGCCAGCAGGTGCAGGGGCACATCTCTCCAAGCTTTTCGCTTCTTTTTAGCAGCTTGCAGCATTTCCACGTCAATGTCAAGGGCATGGATTGAGCCCGGAGCGAAAGACTGATGGATAATCTGCGCCCCTACTCCACAACCGCAGCCGATTTCCAGGCATTTTCCGCCGGAGGCGAAGCCGCCCATTCTCTTAAAAAACCGCGCTTCCTGTTGTTGCACATATCGCCGTACGCGGCTATTGACCCAGATACGTTCCGGCCAGTTTACCTTCATTGCGCCTCCTTACGACCCTGGAAAATCTTGGAAATGCCGAAGGTCAGTTTTTTGATGTTGAGATCCGAAAAGCCCGCCGCCGTAATTTCAGCTGAGAATGCCTCGTCGTCGGGAAAGGAATCGACCGATTCCGCCAGATAACTATAGGCATAATTAGTGCGGGAAATAAGATTACCCAGCGGCGGCAGGATATGGTCAAAATAAAAACGATAGAGGCGGTGAAGCTGCGGCTGATCCGGATAGGAAAACTCCATAATATACAGCTTTCCACCTGCCTTCAGAACACGGTGGAATTCACTGAGAGCCAGATAGCGCTCCTCCACATTACGGATACCGAACGAAATCGTTACCGCATCCACCGAATTGCTGCGTATCGGCAGTCGGCGACCATCTCCAGCGGTCAGGCTTATCCTGGAGTTATGCTCTCTGTCCTTGATCTTTTTTCTGCCGACCACCAGCATGCCCGGTGAAAAATCAACCCCGACAATATGTGCCTGAGGATGCCTGAGGCTGATGGCCAGAGCAGTCTCGGCAGTGCCCACCGCAACATCGAGAACAATACCCCCTTCTTTGACATCCAGGGTTTCCGCCAGCACCTTGCGCCAGTAAATATCCCGGCGCAGGGAGAGAAAACTGTTCTGAAAATCATAGCTTGGCGCAATAGTTTCAAACATCGCCTTGACGGCCGTATCTTTCATCGTCTACTCCCAATAGCTTTGCTCACCCATTCGATTTCACGAATAAGGCAGTCGGTAACGGAGCCGCCCTGTAGTTCGGGCGGCAGAATATTCCAGGTATAGGTCTCCACCTCCAGCACCGGATGCTCGGGAAGCAGGGGCAGGATTTCTTCGAGAAAAAAACGGGTGCTGCTACACTCCTTGGTTTCATCAAGGAAGACCGGCACATGAAAATGAACACGCCATTCCTCGACATCTGCAGGAGCTGCGGCAATGGCCAGATCAAGATCGTCATAGCGCAGCAGTTCCCCGTCTGATTTCCGGCCCACCGTCTGATGCAGATAGCAGGGCTCCTGGAATCTTCTCAGGAGACCGATTCGAGAATCCATGAGCCGCAGGGCGGAAGATACCTGCACATGGCCGATCCTGATCTCGTTGTCAGCCAGAAGGTTAAGGGAATCTTGTGGATTTTCAAACTGCAGCGCCTGATGACAGCAGTCGTAGCACACTGCCAAACGATCCCGCCTGGCTGATGTCAGGTCCAGACGGTCGAAGAGATCAATCACATCGCCGGTAGTTTCCAGAATGCAGCCTGGTTCAGGTTCCATGGAAAGCAGGATTTCCCTACCGGATTCCTGGACCAGGTGATCGAAGAAATCGAGTGCTGAGTAAATATTATTTTGCACAATGGAAAAATCCGTCGGACGGATATCGGGGCGAAACCCCACCGGCACCGTGGATATCGAGCCGGTCATGCCCTCCGGCAGCCACATGTTCAGCAACTGCGCCAGCTTTTTGGTATAGTCAAGCCGCTCGGAGAAGCGCCAGTCCGGAAGATAGACCGCCTGCTTGACAGGGGCATTATGAAAGGTTCCGTAGGGAAAACCGTTGAGACTGGCAACATAGAACCCTTCTCCGCAGCACCATTGCCGGAATTCCCGGGCCTCTACAGGCCCTATTTCTTTGACCGCTCTGCCGGAGAGCCGCAGACCCAGGGGAAAAGGGTCATGAGGCGATAGCTGCTCCCTGACCACAGGTGCGTATCGGCGGACCGCGGAGAAAATTTCCAGCCAGCTTTCTCCCGGGTGAATATTTGTGCAGTAGGTTATCGCCGGCCGCGCTTCGCTTGGCTGTCGTTTCCGGCAGGCACAATCGGCAGGGTTTTTACCCTCCGCCAGGCTTGATTCCGTGAATAATGTCACGGCAGCTCCTCACGAAGAGGCGTATATCCAGGAAAATCAGCAACTCCACTGCCGGAATGCAGCAATAATTCATTGATACACCTTTTCATCAGTGATGTATCAATCCGGTCCACCTCTTTTCTACTGCCGATGCCGGTCAACAATGTGATCGCCAGTTCCCCGCCAAGATGTTCCTGAAATTCTGCGAGGGCGGCGCCAACATCAAGATCGGCAAGTGCCGGATGCGATAGCGGCAGTCCCAGATCACCAAGAAGGGAGAAAATCCGCTGCAGCTCATTTTCCTGCAGGATCCCGAGATAATAGGAATAAAGGCTGTCCAAGGCCATCCCGACGGAAACCGCTTCTCCATGATTGATTGTTCCGCGGGTAATTTCTTCCAGTTTGTGGGCCGACCAGTGACCAAAATCAAGTGGGCGGGCCGAACCAAGTTCGAAAGGATCTCCTCCACCACCGATATGAGACATGTGCAGAGCGGCGCATCGATGGATCATATCTTCCATCGACTGCGGGCTGAATGAAGCCAAAGCCGCCCTCTTTTCAGAGAGAGAGGAAAAAAAGTCTTTATCCTTTATAAGCGCTACCTTGACCGCTTCCGCAATACCGGAGCGCAGCTCTCTGGCAGGCAATGTTTCAAGAAAGGAAAAATCATTGATCACCGCAAACGGGGCCGCGAAAGTGCCAATGAAGTTTTTGCGGCCCTCCATATTGATACCGTTTTTCACACCGATTCCGGCATCGTTCTGCGCAAGAACAGTGGTGGGTATACGAATAAGGCGCACCCCCCGATGAGCTATGGCTGCGGCATAACCGACGGCGTCAAGAACGGCACCACCACCGATAGCCACTATGAAAGAGTGCCGGCAAATCCTGTGTTCCTTGATATATTGGATCAGTGAGCCGATTATCCCGGGATCGTTTTTGCAGGCCTCTCCTCCCTCAACCGTGAATACCGGGGCAGGCAAGCTCATGGTCTCGGGGTGTTTCCCGGCGTAGTTTTCGATACGACAGATCAGGGAAGGGCATGCGGCAAGCACACCGGAGTCCAGAAAGCACAGAAATGTATGGCTTTTTTCTCCCGCTCTTGAAAATACCGAAGCCAGTAGCGGGTCATCCTCCCGAAAGATATCACGGCTGAAAAAGACAGGAAAGCTGTATTGGATGCTGAACTGCTGCTCAAGAGTCTGCCTGGAATTTGTGCAAATCGTATTCATGTATTTTATTAGTCGAAAAAGAATCAGATGGGAAAACAAAAAGGGAGGTAAAGTGCGGCCTCCTGTTGAAATTGCGCCGCTGCAGGCGGCAACGGCACCATTCATGGTTCAACGATGAACCATACTATCAGCTGGTTTCGGATTCCGGTGTGTCTGAACTCCACCAAGTCCTTCATACTTATAATTAATTTTCATGTTTGTACAAGTATATCAATGTTTACCACTTAAAAACAACTGAATTTGAAACAATGCATGACGAAATTCTTTATAAAATCCGGAAAGTCCAACTCTTCCGGACTGCTTACATTTTATTTATATTTTTCGATATTTGCAACAGGGGCCGAGGTCCGGTTTGACAGGACGTTTTTGCTCATTTTCGATTATATGGAAACTGCCTGGTGGGCAGCACTGTCGGCTTCCCGGATTTTTCTCTTCCGGTGGCAAAGTTCTTTATAACTTTGAGAATTCACCACAACTACTTTAACGGCGGTGAGCCGAAGGCGTATGATGGCATGTTAGTTGCAATGTCAGATAAACAGGAGCTCACTGGTGTAAATGAGCCGTTTTCAAGTACGACGGACTCGTAAAAAGCTGATCTAGATCGCTGTATATCTGAAAGGCAAATTGCCGTACCACATGTACTGCCAAATTACCGTTTCAGATACTACGCCCAGCATATCAAGCTTTCTCGAAGTCGGAGTTGATGCCCGTACGAATGCTTATCGCAGAGCCCTTCTCGGATCTATGACTTTGTACGAGATTGTCGAGTACACCTTAAGTTGATATACCAGACACATAAGGAGGTATTATAGACGTGGAAAATGGCATGAAAGATCTCGGCATCAAACGGACAGAGCGCAGCAGGATAGTGATAATCGGCGGCGGCTTCGCCGGTCTGCATCTCACTGCAGATTTGCAGAAAAGCGGATACCAGATTGTCCTGCTGGACCGAGAAAATCATCATACTTTCCAGCACCTGCTCTACCAGATAGCGACCTCTGCACTTGAAATCGACTCCATTGCCTATCCTCTACGGAAGCTGCTTGAAAAACATGATGATTTTCACTTTCGCATGGTAAATGTGCAGACAATCGAAGCTGAAAAAAACCGGATTGCCACCAGTTCCGGATACCTGCTTTACGATTATCTGGTCATTGCCACGGGAGCTGTTACAAATTTCTTCGGCATGGATTCCGTTGCCCGCCATGCTTTGCCCATGAAGACTATCGCCGAAGCTTTGGAAATACGGAACCGGGTGCTCAAAAATCTTGAAAAGGCGCTGCTTACTACCAATGATGAAGAACGCCGGAAACTGACCACCATAGTCATTGCGGGAGGTGGACCTGCCGGAGTGGAAACCGCCGGGGCATTCGCCGAGTTCCAACGATATGTGATGCCGCGGGATTACCCTGACCTCGATCCGGAAATGTGCAAAGTCTACCTGATCGAGCTTCTTCCCCGCGTTCTCGCCCAAATGTCTGAAAAAGTATCTGAAGTTACTGAGAAATATTTAGAAGACATGGGTGTGGAGGTTATTACCGAAACGCAGATAAAAAGCTATGACGGCGAGGTCGTGAAGACCGACAAAGCTGAATTCCCGGCCAGTATCCTGCTCTGGACCGGAGGTATTTCCGGCGCATTCATTGATGGTTTGGAAGAAGGTTTGGTAGATAAAAAAGGCCGAATAGCAGCAGATGAGTTCGGTCGCGTCAAAGGTCATGAAAATATCTTTGCTTTGGGAGACGTCGCCCAAATGACGACGGAAAAATACCCAAAGGGGCATCCGCAGCTTGCTGCGGTTGCCGTGCAGCAGGGCCGCTGGCTGGCCCGTTACTTCCGGGAGCTGGAAAAAGGAAAACAGAGGGAGCCGTTTGCGTATAAAGATAGAGGAATGATGGCAAACATCGGTCGGAAAAAGGGAGTGATAGAGCTTCCCGGCGGCCGGACATTCAAAGGTTTTCTGCCGTGGCTGATCTGGCTTGTAGTACATTTGTTCTCTCTGGCCGGTTTTAAAAACAAGATGATAACGTTTTTCACCTGGTCCTGGTTCTACATCAGCAGGGATATGGCTACTCGTGTTATCATAGAAAAGCGGGATGAGTAATAGAAGAATTCATTCCTGATAATCTCATTCACCTGCTTTTCCTCTAATTTCAAGAAGGAGAAAATTATGCCGAAATATAATTTACTTCCGGTTGCAGAGGCCCGGCGGCTTGTACAGTCCGGTGATGCCCTGCTTGTTTGTGCCTACGAAAGTGAAGAAAAGTTTAAAAAAAACAGCCTTGAAGGAGCTATTTCACTGCAGGAATTCAAGACAAAGGAAGGTGAAATCGCCAGGGACCGGGAGATTATCTTCTATTGCAACTGAAAAGGCAATGCAACCTCTGCTGGTCGAGCAGAAGAATTTGCCGATAAAGGATTCAGCAATGTCAAGGTTCTCGATGGCGGCATCGACGCCTGGAAGGATGAAGGCTATCCCTTTATGCTCTGAGACCAGACATTTCATCTAATAATCATCCCTTAGATGCTATTCGCAGACGTGCGGTCTACTCACTGCCGTACAGGAAATGTTTGGCCATGTTCTCCGAATACCTCGAGGCCGCGGGCGTCTTGCCCATTGCTTCGGCGACCTCCCGAATATGCGCCGGGAACGCACCGCAGCAGACTCCCAGATATTTCACCCCAAGTTGATAGGCTTCCTCGGCAAACTTTCTAATCTCGTAGCGATTGCACATCAGCGGATCAAGGGCAGTGGGAAAGGTGCGTCCATGGGGGGACGGGCAGGTGCATTCCCTGTCTTCGAGATTGAAAAACGTCGGTTGCTCCACAGTGGTGCGGTACGGCACAGGCAGTCCGGCCACATGACAAGACACATTCTCTCTAATTTCCCTGAGGTAAGGCAGCATTATCTGCGGCCCCCGGAAACAATTCATACCAACGACCTCTGCCCCCCTTTGTTCGAGTTCCCGGCAGGTATCGACAATTGACCAGCCGTCCCGAAGCACTTTTTCTTCCATCGGGGCAATGGTCACTACAGCCGGCATTCCGGCCTCCTTGATAACGTCAAGGGCGCAAAAGGCCTCTTCTGCATAATAGAAGGTTTCGCCGATAAAGAAATCGACTCCTTCATCCATACCCCACTGTATCATCTCTTCAAACATTTTCCGAACCTCGTCCCTGCTTGCCTGGTCGGCGGGATTCCAGATATTTGAATTTGAGATGTTGCCGGCAACCAGATTGGGCTCCTCGTCCGGGCCGACATCACCGGCCACCTGCACCGCAATTCTCAGGGCAGCCCGGTTCAGTTCTTCCAGCATATCCTCCTTCCCTATTGTCTTCAACTTCTCGCGGTGTGCATTGTAGGTAAAGGCCTCCATGACATCGGAGCCGGCATGCTGAAAATCTTTATGCAGCCGTTTAAGGCATTCGGGATGCTCAATGGCTACTTCGGGCACGAATTCACCGGCAGTAAGATACCCCCGGCGCTCCATCTCAAAGAGATATCCTTCGGCACAAAGAACGCCGCCATCATTCAGTCTCTCCAGCAAATCTCTTTTATTGGCCATTGCAGCTCCTTTTATATTGGATTTACAGCAGTTCAGCCGGAAGGTCGATGAGAGTTCAGTTTTTCAACAGCCTGGACAACATAGGGATAGAGATTCTTGACAATATGCCTGTATCCTTTCTCGTTGGGATGAATGCCGTCCTCGCGGTTCAGCGAGGCTTCGGCCGCCACATCTTCGAGGAAAAAAGGCATAAAAATGACCTTGTGCTCCCGGGCGAGTTCAGGATAAATGGCATTGAATTTAAGGGTATACTGCTCTCCCATATTCCATACCATTTGCATGCCGGCGAGGATGGTGACAATGTCTTTCTCCTGCAGTTTAGTCAGAATTTCATCAATATTCTTTTTCACCAGAGCGGGATCGATACCACGCAGGCCATCGTTTGCACCAATTTCCAGTATGACAATTTCCGGATTCTGCCCAAGAATCCAGTCAAGCCTGGAGAGGGTGCCGCTGCTTGTCTCACCGCTTACCCCGGCGTTCACAACCCGGAAATCATAACCGTTCTCCTGGAGCTTTTTCTGGAGCTGCAGCGGGTAACTTTTCTGCAGATCAACTCCGAGCCCGGCAGTAAGACTGTCGCCCAGTGCTACTATTTTGCCGGTTTTACCGTTTTCCGGCTCTGCTGCAGAAACCGCGGGTCTCTTCCCTCTTTCCTCCTGATTATCGCATCCAGGGAGAAAAGAGCCGGCCAGTAAGATCAGTAACAGAAGGTTTGCCAAACAGTATATCCTTTTTCTATCCATTTCCATGCTCTCTCAAAAAACGTGCCGGTTTTTGCCTGACAATTGCCAGTGAACTGAGCAGCCCTGTTATCACCACGAAGGCCACGGTGAGAATAACCAGAATAAAAGAAGCGGCGATATCAGGAGAATAAGGTATCTCGAAGAAAAAACGACAGAGAGCCCAGCTGCCGGCCTGAGCGAAAATCAGTGCTGTAACAGCACTGAAAAGCCCAATCAATCCATTTTCATAGACAAACAGCCGATAGACAAAAGCGCCTCTGGCTCCAAGTATTTTGTAGTATACCGCCTCCCTTGTCCTGGCCAATCTGGTCGCCAGAATGGAACTGACCAGAATCAGCGCTCCTGCAATTATCGAAAATGCTGCGAAGAAATTTACAATTCCGGAGAGCTTTTCCATCAAAGACCCTATATTTTCCGCAGCTTCTGAAACATTGATAAAACTGATATTAGGGTATTTCTCCACTATTCTGCTCTGCAGCATCGCGATAGCATCCTTTTTAATTTGCACTGCGCTGAAAAAGGTCTGCGGCGCCTCTTTTAACGAATCTCCGGGAAAGACAAAATAGAAAAAGGGATATAATCTCGACTTGGTTCTGCTGCGGATGCTGGTTACCTCGGCCTCCAGCTCCACTCCCTGGATATTGAAAAGCAATTTGTCGTGCACCTGCAGATCCCCCATCTCGACGACGGTGTCAAGTATGGAGACCGGCAGATCCGCCTCGTGATCCCCGGTCTGTTCAAACAGGGAATCTCCCTCGACAAGCACTTCATCCTCGAGCAGATAGTCCCTGTAGGTCAGGTTGAATTCCCTGGCAAAGTTATCCCGTTTTTTCCTCAGCTCTTCTTCACGATTGATGTCTTCACCGTTTATGGCGAGCAGCCTGGCGCGAATAATGGGGTACAGCGGTGGCGACTCCTCGAAGAAGGCGGCAAAACCTTCTCTCTGGGCCGGCTGGATATCGAGAAAGAAAAGATTCGGAGCATCCTCCGGATACGAATCTATGTAGGTCTGATGAAGATTGTGCTCAACCAGATAGATTGAGAAAAGCAGAGACAGCGCCGAGGCCAGCGTGACGATGATGGAGCGCGTCGCATTTCCCGTTCTGGTCATGCTCCTCAGGGCCTGGCGGAGACTCAACCGCTTGATGTTCAGCCTTGCTGCGATCTTGAAAAGCAGCGCAGACAGTAAGGAGATGATCGCGATGAAAAGCAGAACGCCGGCCATGAACAGCAGGCTCAGAAATGGATCTTCCAACTGTCGTATAACCAGCAGTGAAACTAAAACGAGGCCGGCACCTATGGTCAGATAAAAGACAACATCCCTGGCCACAGGTACCTTATCCTTTCTGAAAATCGCCAGCGGCTTAATATTGCGGAGCCGATGGAGCGGCAAAAAGGTAAAAAGAAGAACGACGGCAAGCCCAAGGACGAGGCCTTCCATCAGATCCGCCGGCTGTATGATCGCCTGATCATAGATAGGCAGCAACTCTTTGAACAGATAAGGGAAATAGAAAGCCAAACCTACACCGGCCGCAATCCCCAGAAATACGCCGACGATACCGAGCAGAAGGACGATGAGGAAATAATGACGATAGAGAAATCGGCTAGTGGCCCCCACGGTTCTGGTTATGGCGATAGTTTTCTCCTTCTGTCTGATCAGGGCGGTAAGGCAGCTCTGCATTCCCAATCCGGCGAGCAGGAGGGTGAATATCGAAATCAGGGAGAGGAAGAAAAGAAGATTATCGAAAAACCTCTTAATCCTGGATCCTGCCTCATGAAAGGTCGTGACCCGTTCCCTGTCTTCCAGGGCTACGGATTGCAGAGCCGCGGATAATTCCTTCAGTTCATCGTCATCGGCTGCTTTAAGCAGGATTTCATATTGAATTCGGCTGCCCTTTCCAATTAGATCGATTTTCTCAAGGTCATCGGCGGAGACAAATATCCTCGGTCCGAAATCAAGGAAATCAACGGGGCTGTCCGATTCGTGTACAACCACATCGACAATACGGAGTTCCTCCTTGCCGACCGCAAGGATATCTCCGAGCTGCAGCCCCAGCCTTTTCAGGACATCATCGGCCACCACAACCGTTCCACTCTTCAGAACCGCCGACAAAGGCTCCCCTGAAGCGAGGACAATGCTGCCATAGAGTGGGAAATTACGCTCGACCGCCTTTATTTTAGCAAAGAGGGTGCTTTCCTGAACCGGACTCCTAACCACCGAGTAAAACTCATGAATCCTGGTCGAAATGACCTTTTTCTCCTGTTCGAGTCGCTGAATTTCCGAGAGAAGAGGTGCGCCAAAGGGATAGTGGGAGTGCACTATTATATCACCGCCATGAAGCTCCCTGGCATCCTGGAACAGGGTACGGTTCACCCCACCCCTGAAGCTGTTCAGCGCCGCGATTGTGGTCAGCGACAGAGCGACACAGAGAATAAAGAGGAGGCCGTGCCGCCAGCCGTGCACCAGTTCGCGCAAAAAAAATTGTTTATGCAGAATTCTTTCTTTGATCATTTTTCCAGCTTACCGTCATGCAGGGAGATTACCCGCCCGGCCAGGGATGCAATTTCGGTGCTGTGAGTAGCCATGATAAGCGTGGTATTCCATTCCTGCTGCATCTCCAGAAGCAGCTGCACAATCTCATCACTGTTTTTTGAATCGAGATTTCCCGTGGGCTCATCGGCAAAGACAATCTCGGGAGTGTTGATGAGGGCGCGACACAATGCGACCCGCTGTTTTTCCCCGCCGGAAAGCTGTTCGGGAAAATTAGTGCGTCTCTGGTGGAGTCCGACCCGTTCGAGGAGACGGGCGGCTTTGGCCCCAGCTTCCGGATCTCCACACAGTTCGGCGGGGAACATCACGTTTTCGTAGGCATTAAGTGATGGTATGAGGTGGAAGGCCTGAAAGACGAATCCCGTCTTTCTGTTCCTGATTTCGGCGAGTTGGTCCTCATCCAGCGGCGTGATGTCCCTGCCGTCAAGGATGATGCTGCCGGAACTGGGCTTATCAAGGCCGGAGAGGATGTGCAGCAGCGTGGTCTTGCCGCTGCCGCTGCTGCCGGAGATAACCACAAACTCGCCTGCCTCCACCTTCAGGGAAATATGGTCGAGGATAACGATTTCTCTCTCTCCTATTGTATAGGTCTTGGTTATGTCGCGTGACTCCAGAATTGCCATGATTTTTCTTCACTCTTTATGTATTTACCGTATGTATCCAACCAATTTCACTATCATAAGCATATTTTATAAAAATACGACATCCTGGAAGATTGAATCCGTGCACGAGATGCTGAAAATCGGGCGAGAAGATGATGTGCGGCTGCAGCCCTCAGCGAGGGAAAACTGGCTGTTGTCAATTCATGGTAATTCCCGCAGCGCAACCGAGAGGATAGGCTGCGGGAACATCAACTCAGGGCAGTTTTTTCTGCAGGTTATCTGCCAAAGTATTCAGGAACTGCTCGGTGTTAAGATAATGTTCGGGTTTCAGCTCCGCACCATGAATACAGAGAGCCAGATCCTTGGTCATGCTGCCGCTTTCCACGGTTTCGATGCACACCTGCTCCAGGGCCTCACAAAAGTGTATCAGATCACTGTTGTCATCGAGCTTTCCCCGAAAAGCAAGTCCTCTGCTCCAGGCGAAGATAGAGGCGATGGGATTGGTTGAGGTGGGGTTGCCCTTCTGGTATTCCCGGAAATGCCTGGTCACTGTGCCATGGGCAGCCTCTGCCTCCATGGTTTTTCCGTCGGGAGTGACCAGCGTCGAGGTCATCAGTCCAAGCGACCCGAAGCCCTGGGCCAAGGTGTCCGACTGCACATCTCCGTCATAATTTTTGCAGGCCCAGACAAAACCTCCTTCCCATTTCAAAGCGGCCGCCACCATATCGTCGATCAGACGATGCTCATAGCAGACGCCCAGTGTCTCCATGCGCTCCCGGTAATGCTTCTGGTATACTTCTTCAAAAATGTCCTTGAACCTGCCGTCATATTTCTTCAGAATAGTGTTTTTGGTGGAGAGGTACAGCGGCCACTGCTTGTCAATGGCCTTGTTGAAGCAGGAATGAGCGAAGCCGTAAATCGATTCGTCGGTATTATACATGGACATAGCCACACCGCCGCCCTCAAACTGAAAAACGTCATACTGCTCCGGCTCACCTCCGTCTTCCGGAGTGAAGGTCATGGTCAGCCGGCCTTTTCCCCTGACCACGATATCGGTTGCTTTATACTGATCGCCGAAGGCATGCCGGCCGATGCAGATAGTTTTTTTCCAGGTGGTAACCAGGCGGGGGATATTCTCTATGAGGATGGGCTCTCTGAAGACGGTGCCGCCGAGAATATTTCGGATGGTGCCGTTGGGGGAACGCCACATCTGCTTCAAACCGAATTCCTCGACACGTTCTTCATCGGGAGTAATGGTGGCGCACTTGATGCCGACGCCATGTTTTTTGATGGCATTGGCCGCATCCACGGTGATCCGGTCATCGGTTTCATCTCGCTTTTGAATCCCTAAATCAAAATACTCAATGGGAAGATCCAGATAGGGAAAGATCAGTTTCTTTTTTATTTCGCTCCAGATGATACGCGTCATTTCATCGCCATCCAGCTCTACGATGGGATTGAGTACCTTGATTTTATTCATTATTTTTTCTTATATTGAGATTGACGAAGGTATCCGATTTTCAGGAAGATAATCATTGAGGGCGAAAATTACAGCCCGGCAACATACATTTCAGGTTCCAAACTGATAGATCACCAATAAGGCCTTCAATTTTTGAAGGTTTCCCCGCAGGTACCGTTTTTTTTACCAGAGAAAGGCCAGGCAGTCTGTCAATATCACAGGAAAACGTCTCCGAACACACTGCTTTTCAGTATCAGATCGGCCTGGGTAATCATGCCCACTAGTTTCCCCGACTCCTCCACCGGCATACGCCGGACCCCGACACGGTTCATCAGCCTGGCAACGTATCGAATGTCCATTTCGGCGGGAGCGATGATCAGCGGTTTTGCCATAATCTCATACACATTGACAATATCGGCCTTCTTGCCTTCGATAAGCACACCTCTGATAATGTCCTGGGAAACAATGAGCCCCCATGCATCATCGGGACCACGTTTCTGCACAATCAGACTGGTCGTATTTTCCTTTCTCATCATCTGCGCCGCTTCCGAGACGGTAGCCATGCCATCTATATAATGGATCGTGGTATTCATTATATCCCTGGCCCTTACGATTCGCGTTTCACTAGCTGTCATCATCTCCCCCTTTTAATGGCGATAGATATAATAAATAATTAATACTTTGACGATCTTGATAAGATCGACATTAACAACCTATCTTGGTTTTAACGTTTTTTCCATTGATTTTTGAACCTTCTCACGCACTTCAAACAATTAACTTCCATGACCCCATCATGTTCAATTCTAAACATAAAAAAAATATTCCTGAATAAGTACTTGTAATAATATAATTATTCTCAAGATTTCATACTTATTGCAAAATAAATTTAATTATAATTTAAGAAAATACTTGTACTGATAGTCAATATCGCATATATGGTAATTTAGAAATAAGCTAAATACTATACAAGTTTCTTTTTCGACGAAACATGAACAATTTTATTTAGGAGAATGTCATGAAAACCAAAGAAATTGCCAAAATCGTAAGCCTATTCTTTATTATTGGCCTGTTTTCAACGATGGCGGTTGCCGGTGACGATGCAAATCCGCGTAAGGGTAAGTACCTCTGGAAGAAAAACTGCCAAACCTGTCACATTGAAGGTGAGGAAGGCGGCAAGCTCTCACCGAGCACGAAAACCCAGCAGCAGTGGAACAGTTTTTTCGAGAGCGATCATGCCGGTCAAACCCGGGAAAGATGCATGAAGTATTCCGAAAATGATCTCCATGATATCCAACACTATATGTACGATCACGCTTTAGACTCAGATCAGCCTGAGACCTGCAGTTAAAGGGAAATCCCGCAGCAGAACTAGGAGATGCAGGTGAAGGGCCTGCCCAGCGGAACCGGGATTTGACGATGTACAGTTTTGGGTAAATTTCAAATACTTAACATAGCTGTCAATAGCAATAATCTCGTGAAAAGTTGCCACGAAGCTTTTAGATGGCTAGATAAAAAGTTCGATATATAAGGCGCAGTGTTTTTGGCAGGCCGAAAACCTTGCAACGCGGGAGATCGAGCTTTCTCGAAGTCGGAGTTTATGCCTGTACGGGTGCTTATCGCGACGCCATCAATATTAATCGGAGTGAGTGTTTTGACTATCGCATTTTCCAAAAAATTAAGCAGAAGAAACTTCCTTCTCGCTTCGAGCTGTGCCATAGGCGCCGGTTCCGTTGCCATGATGGGAAGTCGATATAAGGCATTGGCCGCATCAAAACATGTGTTCGAGCTCGATGATCTCGCCAATCGCGATGTTTTTACCAGTTGCGGCATGTGTGTCAATAAGTGCGGAGTGATTGCCAGGGTGCGCAATGGCGTCATTGAAAAACTTGACCCCAATCCTCACTTCCTGAAAAGCAGGGGTATGCTGTGTGCCAGAGGCAATGCCGGGCTCGATGCGGTGTACAGTCCCGATCGTATAAAATTTCCAATGATCAGAACCGGTGAGCGCGGCGACGGCAAGTTCCGTCAGGCCAGCTGGGAGGAAGCCCTTGACCTGGTGGCAAAAAATCTCCAGGAGCTTGCAGAGAAATATACCAGGGCCGGCACGGTTTTTGTGTCCACAGAGGGCTATCAGGAGCACTTCTTTACCACCTTTGCCGAATGCTACGGCTCACCCAATACACTTCGGCACCCATCGCTCTGCCTCGCTTCCAACATCCAGGGGTTCGGGGCAACCTACGGAACCAATCCGACCCCGGATGTGCTGAACGCCGACTATCTTATCATGTCGGGAGCAAATCGCAGTGAAGCGCTCATCACCCCCGACTCCATAGATATGCTGACAGGTGAAGGTGGAAAAAGAAAGGTGGTGTACCTTGATCCGCGTTTCACCAAGACGGCTGCCAAGGCCACAGAGTGGTTTCCAATCAGAGCAGGCAGTGATATGGCCTTTATTCTTGCCATGACCAATGTCATTGTCACAGAAGGTTTATACGCCAAACAGTTCGTTGCCGACATGACCGTTGGTTTTGATGAACTGAAGACTCACATCAAACAATATACTCCAGAGTGGGCAGAAGCCGAATGCGATATCCCGGCCGCTGATATACGCCGCATTGCCAGAGAATTTGCGGCGGCGGCACCACGGGCGGTGTATTACCAGGGACGACGCAGTTCCTTCTTTGATAATGACACTCAGATGCGCAGAGCCATGGCGATACTCAATGGTGTCATCGGCAACTGGGATCAGCCAGGCGGCATGGTGCCCAATAGCAGCATCGTTCTGGAAAAGCATGACTATCTGGCTCCCTGGTACGATGGTGTCCCCCCGCGCCTGGACAGCGACAGTGCCTCGTACCTCTCGGAAAAAGACGGTTCATGGAAGTACTTTCGTGATCGCGTTATAGAAGGAAAACCGTATCCCGTCAAAGGGATGATGATATACAAGCAGAACCCGCTGGTCTCTGTGGCAAATCGGCAGAAGACCCTGGATATGATGGAGCAGATGGAATTCATCTGCACCATCGATATCACCATGAATGATACGGCCTACTATTCAGACGTTATCCTGCCGGAAGCCACCTACCTTGAGCGGCTTGATCCGATAGAGTCTCTCGGCGGCATCCTGCCGGTGGTAACTACCCGTGAGCCTTGTATAAAACCGATGTATGAGTCTAAGCCGAATCTCTGGATAATCCAGCAGCTTTCCAAACGGCTCGACGATGAAATCTATGCCTCATTTGATTTCACCATGGAGGAGTATCGTCATCATCAGTTGAGAAATAGACCTGATATCGCCAAGGCCCTCAAAGAAAAGGGTGTCTTCTATGAGAAGACGACACCAACCTATGGCAGTACACACGGTCAGCGCCTGAAAACCAAAAGCGGAAAAATTGAAATCTATTCTGAAAAATATGCCCAAAAAGGTCTCGACCCTCTGCCGGTATATTCACGGCCTGCCGATATCCCCGAAGGCAGGTATCGCCTGATTTTAGGTCGAAACGCCTATTTGACCCACGGTACCACAGCCAACAACGCCTACCTGCATGATTTGATGCCCGAGAACAGTCTCTGGCTCAACGCCGGAGAAGCGCGCAAACGGGGGCTGCGAAATGGTCAGGTTGTCCAGGTGACAAGCAGCCTGGCCTCAGAGCGACTCAAACTTTTTGTCACGGAAAAAATACGCCCGGACTGCGTGTTTATGTCACATGGTTTTGGCGTAATCAGTGCAGGACAGAGGCTCTTGCAAGGCAAGAGCGGCAGTGATGCTGCACTCATAGAAGATAACGTCGAACCAATATCTGGAAACATTGCCATGCACCAGACCTTTGTTGAGATACATCCGGCATAGGCTGCAAAGGGAGATATATACATGAAAACCAAACGTTTTGCGATGGTGCTTGATAGCAGCAAGTGTATAGATTGCAAGGCTTGTACCGTTGCCTGCAAAGTTGAAAACAAGGTTCCAATGGGGCAGGATAACTACCGTAACTGGGTAGCAGAGGGACCGCTGCGGGGGAAATTTCCAGATCTTGGCCAGTCTTTTCAACCTGGTCAGTGCATGCACTGTGCAAACACCCCCTGCGATCATGTCTGCCCGACCGGAGCCACCAGAGTCAACCGGGACGGCATCGTTCTTGTCGACGATCATAAATGCATCGGCTGCAAATACTGCATGACCGCCTGCCCTTATAATGCCAGGTACTATAACGAAGTCACAGGTGCTGTCGATAAGTGCAACTTTTGCGTGCAGCGTATCTACAGGGGCAGGCAGCCAGCCTGTGTGGAAACCTGTCCCACCAAAGTACGGGTTTTCGGAGATCTCAACGACCGGAACAGTGAAGTATCACGGCTGCTGGTAAAACATGCCTACAAGGTTGAGAAGCCGGAGATGGGCACTGATCCTTTCCTTTTCTATATTATTTGAGGTTGATGCGATGAATACAATGATAGAAAGAAGTGTTAAAGAGCACACCTCCGGATTTGCCGGCAGCCGGGCTGCAAATATTGGTTGGTTTGCCCTGCTCGGCGCTGGTGTCGCTGCTGGGGCTGTCGCTGTCATTTACGTGCTCAGCGTGGGGCATCTTCATGCCTACAACCTGACCAGAGAGGTGCCCTGGGGGATACTTATCTCAACATACGTCTTTTTTGTAGTTTCCAGCACGGGGTTGTGTCTGGTTTCCAGCCTGGGACATGTTTTCGGCATAAAGCAATTTGAAATTATCGGTAAGAGAGCGATTATCCTGGCAATTCTCACGCTGCTTATCGGTTTTGGCACAATCGCCATGGAATTGAATCATCCGTTCCGCATGATTATCTGGGTGATGCTCAGTCCCAATCTGAGTTCGCCAATCTGGTGGATGGGTACCCTTTACGGTATTTATCTGGTGCTGCTCTGCATTGAGTTTTATGCACTGATGAAACATCGACATGCCTTGGCTTCCGTAGTGGGGCTTCTCGGTTTTATTGCTGCGGTGACAGCACATTCAAATCTCGGCGCGGTGTTCGGTTTGCTTGAAGCCAGACCGTTCTGGCACGGCTCATTCCTGCCGATTTATTTTATCCTCTCGGCCATGGTGTCGGGCGGAGCGTTGTTGGCTATGATTGTTTATTTTAACAATTCCTTCCGCGGCAGGGCAGTACCGTTGAACGAGCAGCATTTTATGCAGTCGCTGGGAAAGTTGCAGGCGCTTTTGCTTGGCATTCTGATTTTTTTCGTGATCTGGAAGACGATCCCCGGCCTCTATGGCAAACCACCAGGAAAGTTTGAGGCTACCATGGCTCTCTTAACCGGCCCCCTTGCCGTTAATTTCTGGTTTTTTGAGGTTCTTCTCGGACTGGCCATTCCTTTTGCCATTTTACTGAATCCAAAGACCCGAACAACTTTTGGGGTGATGATTGCAGGACTGCTCTCCACTGTTGGCATATTTTTTATGCGCTATGATCTTGTTGTTGCCGGCCAGCTTGTACCCCTGCGGGTAGACAGGGCCGAGAACGTTTCAGCGCTGCTCCACTATGTTCCTTCACTGGCGGAAATCACCATTGTTGTCGCGGCAATTTGTCTCTGCGTGCTGCTCTATATTATTGCTGAGCGCAAACTTGATCTTAGTGGCAGGGAAGAACTGCCAGCGGCTGTCGGGGAAATTGAAGAAGCCCTTAGAAACTAGAGATATAAAGGCTGTTGTGCATATCTTGGCAACTGATATTTTGGCAGGATCCCGCATGATGCGGGCCCTGCCATTTTTTTGTTAAAAATCTGTAAGAACTGGCAATTGCCGCAATATTTCATGAAAAATTACATTACTCATTTTTTACCGAGTCCAGCTTGAACCTACATCTATAGCTGCCGCTCAAATTATTTTTCCTCTGCGGGCTTTGCGTGCTGAGCCCATCTTCTTCGTTATCAAGGATTTGCGGTAGATTATTACAGCTGTTTCCTTGATGCCTCGATATGAGCTCATCAGGAAAAATTGAGACTACAACTACGTCAAAGTGCTTAATCAATAAACTTATTAATTTTATATTTAAACAGCAGCCATATGTTCGGCTGTACTATGAAACATGAAAAGGAGGAAGTTATGGTAAAGAAGCTATCCACTTTGGCATTAGTGGGATTTTTGAGCGTGCCGGTTGCGGCAGTCGCCAACCCGACAATCTCGGAACTGGAGGCCAAGATTAACGCCTTGAGCAGTCAGCTCAGCGAGTTGCAGTCAGCACTGGCAGAAAAGGCCCAGGCAGATGAAAAAACTAAGGAACAGGTCGATTACATTGAAAAGGTTGTTATTGATCATGACTACAAGGCCGAGGACTGGGATCTGGCGGCCAGGATCAAGTTCACCGGCGATTTTCGCACCAGACTTGACTATTACGATGCAGAGACAGTCCTTGGAAGCGAACTTGAAAACGATACCTTGTGGACCAACAGGTTGAGAATCGGCATGCTCACCCAGGTAACCGAAGATGTGAGTGTCAGTACCAGGCTGGCCATGTTCAAAGCCTGGGGCTCTCAATCAGGCTTTAACGACGATTCAGGGGCGATGTATCCGGTTTTTGACGGCAATATAACACGTACTCCGGCAGATAGCGCTCTTTACGTTGATAGAGCGATGGGTACCTGGAATAACATTGGCGGTATGCCCGTATGGTTTTCCATCGGCAGAAGACCAACCACAGACGGACCTCCGGCCGAACTCCGATTAGGGTTGGACAAGAGGATGGCAACACCGGTAAATTTCATGGATTGGCCCTTTGACGGGCTGACCATTGGATATCGCTATGATTGGGGCATAGACGCTTTGGGCAAAGGCAAGGTCCGCTTCTGCTATGGTCGTGGTTTTGAGAATGGGCTGCAGGATGAGACCAACCTGCTGAATGATACTGATTTTGCAGGCTTTGCCTGGGATGTTCTTGACAAAGGTGACCGTCTCCTGGCCATGCAGTCATTCATGGCTTTTAATCTCTTCAACTATCCTCGGTTCAAGGAGCCGCTCATTAATGCTGCTTTCGCCAGTAATCCTCTCTTTGGAAATCGTGAAACCGCAGGAAATCTTTGGCATACCAGCGCGGTTTATCAAGATAAAGTTGCTGCATTAAACTATTTCATGGCCCTGGGCTGGTCACAGACACGACCGGATGACAATGGCCTCTTTAATGGTACCACGCGTAATACCGATAACGAAAACGGTTACAGCTTCTATGCTGGAGTACGTTATGACCTTGATGATGCTGGTCTTAAGCTCGGCCTCGAATATAACTATGGCTCCGAGTACTGGATCGGCATGACTCCGGGACATGATGACATCTACCAGGGCAAGCTGTCCACACGCGGCTCTGTCTATGAAGTCTATGCCATCTATGATCTGCCTACAGGCGAAGCCTTTTCAAAATATGCCAGAACCTTTGTTCGTCTGGGTTATCAGCATTATGCTTATGACTATACCGGTTCAGGCGACTGGAATTTTGCGCCGATGGATGTGGATGATCCGACTACTGCCATGATGCTTCAGGGCATGGGAATGGATTCAGTTGAGAGCGCCGATCAGGTCTACGTGACCTTCGAAGTGTTTTTTTAAAAAATTTGAAGATCCCGACCGGGGAGCATCATTACTCTCCGGTCGGCCCGGTCAAAACCTTAATTGGCATCGCCGATGGACTCGGCCAAACCAGCTTAGCTGGATCAGACTTTATAAGTATTGATCCCTGACCTCTTTTTTGAACTTCTCAATCTGGCTTTCCAGTCCGATGACTCGCTCCACCGGCAGTACAAAGGCTATGCCGGTGCCCGGCTTATCAAATCTTCCTGCAGTGCCTACCGCATCGAGGATGGCATCGACCAGATGTTCTTCTATCAAAAACATGATGATATCAGTCTGAGCCTCGAGTGAGAGACCGAAAAATGTTTTTGCTTCCCGAATCCCTGTACCGCGTGCAGGAATGATGGTGGCACCTGTTGCACCCGCTTTTTTCCCGGCGTCCACCACCGTATCCACTATATCGGTTTTCACGCTTGCTAAAATCACTTTGAACCGCATAATCAATCCTCCCTGGATCTGGTATTACTGCGCCGCCGACTGCTCCAGGCAGCATACTGGGCGTACCCTATAACTGAAATTATAGGAAAAAGACTGGCAAAGGCTATCAGACCAAAACCATCCAGGGCGGGATCCCTCCCCGGAACAGCCTCAGACAGGCCCAGTCCCAAAGCAGCGACAATAGGGACGGTGACCGTTGAAGTTGTAACTCCGCCTGAATCATAGGCCAGTGCTATAATTTGTTTTGGCGCAAAAATCGTTTGTATCATCACAATGACATAGCCGACCAGTATATAGATAAACAAGGGGGAGCCATGAACAATACGAAAAGCGCCGAGAGCGATACCTACGGCCACGCCAATGGCCACGGCAAGGCGCAGTCCGAGCTTATTTATGGTGCCGGCGGATACCTCATGGGCTTTAAAGGCCACAGCCATGAGAGAAGGCTCGGCAATTGTGGTTGCAAACCCAATCAAGGCAGCGAAGCAATAAATCCAGCCATACGACTGCCAGGTGGAAACAGGGGCGGCATCCTTTATCCCGGTGAGGAATTCAGGATCGCTAAGCTGTGCTGCCATGCTCTGTCCCAACGGGAAAAGTGCCATCTCCAGTCCGACCAGAAAGAGAGCAAGACCGACAATGACATAAACTACACCGACGGCCACACTAATGAACCTGGGAATAGACTGGCGCAGTACAAAGATTTGAAATCCGACAATAAGTGCCAGAATAGGCAGAACATCCCGGAGAGTCAGTAGAAGAGTAAAGAAAAAATCGAGAAGAAATGTCTTCATACCCATCACCCAAAGATTATTATACCATATCCCATCACAAAGACCATGGGCAGCAGGGAAGCGAAGGCTATCAAACCAAATCCATCCACCAGAGGGTCTCGGCCTTTGATGATTGAAGCCAGCCCGACGCCAAGCGCAGCCACCAGGGGAACGGTAACGGTCGAGGTGGTAACGCCTCCGGCGTCATAGGCTATCCCTATTATTTCAGGAGGGGCGAAAATGGTCATAACCATGACCATCACGTAGCCGCCGATTATCAGGTAATGAATAGGCCAGCCCCGAATGATTCGCAGCGTACCGACCAGGATAGCCACACCTACAGAGCAGGCCACGCAGATACGCAAGCCTATGGCATAAGAACTAATGGAAGAGGCTGTGGCTTCAATCAGGTTACTTTTAGCTGCAATTTCACCGGATTCTCTGGCCACGGCAATAAGTGCAGGTTCCGCAATGGTCGTGGAGAACCCGAGCAGAAAGGAAAAGAGCAGGAGCCACACCAGACTTCCCTTTCTCGCCAGAGCCTGGGCCAGCGTCTCACCGATTGGAAAAAGGGCCGTTTCCAGTCCCTGGACGAACATGCTCAAGCCGATAACCACCAGAATGCTGCCGGCGACGACCTCGGCAAAATTCGGTAAGGGCTGCCGTATGACTACCAGCTGAAAAAAACCGATGACCAGCACAATCGGCAGCAGATCCCTGCAGGATGACAGTAATTTCCCAGCAGCGGCCTTGGAAAATATCTTTATTGCATACAACCGGTCGGTCATTTTATCCTTTCATTACGATCTGATGGAGCCGTAAAAAGCGATCGGTGTCGAGATGGATCCTGCGATAGATGCAGATTCCTGGAGAGCTCGATAACCCAGGTGTGGTATCTGAAAGGGCAACTTTGCAGTACATGTGGTGCGGCTAATGGCCGTGTCAGATCAACAACGAGGTAGACCGAGCTTTTTATAAGCCCATCAAGATCTGCGTAGCACCAGATATCCCATGAGCCCGCAGACAACGGATCCTGAAATGATTCCCATCTTGGCATATTCAAGATATGCGGGTATGGCAAATGACAGTCCCGAGATAAAAAGTGACATGGTAAAGCCGATTCCGCCCAGACAGCTTGCTCCGAAAATATGCCTCCAGGTCACCCCCTGGATGAGATCGGCCTTCAGCAGCTTGGTCGCGACATAGGTAAACGAGAATATGCCGATAGGCTTACCGATGGCAAGCCCGAGAGCCACTCCCAGCGTCACCGGGTGAAACAGTGCCGAGGGAAGTTCAATTGCCTGTAACACCACCCCGGCGTTGGCAAGAGCAAACAGCGGAAGAATCAAAAAGCCAACCCATGAGGAAAGGCTGTGCTCCAGCCGCTGCAGCGGTGTAGCCACGCGTTTGCAGGCATGTTCTATCTCCAGAACAGCATTGAGATGCCTCTGATTAACCATGATGGATGTACCGCAATCTCCATCTTTGCAGCGAATTTCAGGCAGTCTGTCCTGCACCATCTCAAGAAATATATCAGTATCATATTTCCCGACAGCCGGAATGAACATGGCCGCGACCACCCCGGCTATTGTGGCGTGTAGTCCGGCGTGCGCCACGGCAAACCAGAGCAACAGGCCCAGAATAAAATAAGGAAGAATCTGTAATACCCAGAAACGGTTGAGGAGATAAAGGCAGCCGGTTATACCGATGGCGATAAAAAGATAAGTCACATCTATCGATGGTGTATAAAAAAGGGCAATAACAAGAATGGCGCCTAAATCATCGGCAATCGCAAAAGCCGTAAGGAAAAGACGGAGTCCGAAAGGTATTCTTTTTCCGAGGGTGCTCAGCACCGCCAGGGAAAAGGCGATGTCAGTCGCCATCGGAATCCCCCAGCCTTTTAGACTATCCCCGCCTATGTTAAAGAGAACATAGATTAGCGCCGGAAAGATCATCCCGCCTAAGGCCGCGGCTATTGGCAGGAGGGCACGTTTGGGATCGGAGAGGCCACCCACCAGCATTTCCCGTTTGATCTCCAGACCGACTGTGAAGAAAAAGATGGCCATGAGGGCTTCATTGACCCAATGCCCCAAAGTGTGTTTAAGGGCAAAGCCCGGCACTCCGATAACCAGTTCCTGGTGCCAGAAACCTCCATATCCCTGCGGATCGACATTCGACCAGATAAATGCCATTACAGCTGCCGCAAAGAGAAGGAAGCCACTCTGCGATATTTTGGTGAAAAAATACTGAAAAGCATTGGTCTGCAGTATTTTTGAAATCACCCCCGCTGGATTGATCAGCCCTTCAATTGTTCGTTCTATTTTTTTATATGGCCCCATATATCATTCCGGAATTATCTTTCTTCGATCCTCAGATACACTATCAATTTGCGGGGACCTTATCTTTTTTGACCGTAACGATTATAGCTTATCCGCTCCCTGAGGAGCGTATCCCGGCCATGGCCTGTCTTTTCTTCCGCTGGGTAGCCGAGGGCCACAATTGCCTCCACCTCCATCCCCGGCCGCAGATCTAGAAGGTCGGCGACAAAGGCAGAGGCGGGTAGACCGTTCTCATGCTGCCGCAAACGTATCTGCACCCAGCAGCTGCCCAGGCCCAATTCCGTTGCGGCGAGATGAAGAATGATTGAAGCAATGGAACAATCTTCTACCCAGACATCACATTTTTCAGGGTCTGCACAGACCACGATTGCCAAAGGAGCATTTTTGACAAAGGCTGCCCCATGCGTCTTCGCTCGGGCCAGCGCCTGCAATGTCTTTTCATCATCAACAACGACAAATTCCCAGGGATTTAAGCTTCTCGATGACGGTGAACGAAGCACGGCTTCAACAAGATAATCCACCTTCTCCTGTTCAACAGCTTTGGCCTGAAACTGCCTGACGGATCTTCTGCCTTGTAGAAGTTCGAGTAACATGAAGACTCCTTTTAAAGATGGCAAAATTGCTTTTGTCCGGATTTGGAACCTCCTGATATGCCACGAGGCTTTCCTCCTGAGTGCTTTTCGACTAAAAAACTTGCACTGTGGGAGATCGGGCTTCTCGAAGTCGGTCTATGCCCGTACGGGTGCTTATCGCGACGCCATCAGTTTGGATTTTACGCAATAGGATTAATCATATTTTGTATGTCATACAACAAAAAAAGGGAAGAAAAAAGAGGAATTGCATGAGTCCTGGAAAACGAGGACCATATATTAGCGGCGTAAAGAAGAACGGAAAGCTCTGCTCATTGTATCGAGAACCGCCCGATGCTGCTTCCTGAAATGAAATTATTTCGAGCGGTTTGGGTCGTTCGCGAAGGTATCCCTTGAAGAGAGTGCATACTATAAGGATTCTATTTCCGCCGGAATGGTCTTTCCGGGTCCCGCCAGGAGGAATTCCATGATCCTGGTATCCTGCTTGACAATATGCTCAACCAGCCAGTGCCTTATCATGTCCATTATTTCACTGTTGAGAATGATGGTTCCCTCAATATGTTCGCGGCAGATACGGTAAACCTCGTTGCGGAAGTTTTTGTGGATTTCCCAGTGCTTTTCGAGGCCGGGGTAGCCGATCTCGCGCATAAATTCTTCTTCGAACTGAAAGTGATAATCAACATAATCGGAGATTTTCTGCAAAATACCGGATCGTGTCGCCCCCAATTCTCCCCGACTGTTGCCGGTCATAACGTCATCAAGCTGATTATATAGATTGATCCAATGCTTATGCTGTTCATCCAGTTTTTCGTTGCCTACGCTATAGGCATCTTTCCACTGAAGTTTCATTGGCTTCTCTCCTTTAACAGACATTCTATATTCAACCGCTTTCCTGTTTATTCAATCCAGGAAAACGGAATAATATTCATCTTCCGGGTACCAAATCATCCGGAATTCTCATTACGCAGCCGACAGATCTCTTCAGCTCCTGCAAGATGTCCGGCCGGCTGTATATGGTAAAGTTCATTTTTATACAATAGGGAGTTTCAAATTTCAAGCAACACCTGCCGGGCCGCCATTGACCTGCCACGCTATTCAGCAAAGGAGAAAAAAAAAGACTATGTTCATGGCTCCGGTTTTGCCGGAACAATGGCGGAAGATTACGAGCGTAACTTTCTTCGGCTGGGGAAATGTATCCTTTCTGAAGCAACCATCTTTAGAGGGTCCAGCAGATCAACCTGCGAAGCATGCATCAAGTTCCAGTCAAAGTTCTCAGGAGCAATGTTTTTATCAACCCGCATCAGGGAAAGATGCAGGTGGGCGGGCATCCGGTTTTTCCTGCCCGTGGTATCGGCTACGGTTCCTATTGTTTGCCCTGCACTCAGCCTTTTCCCCACGGCAAGAAGGTCAAAGGGTATAATGTGTGCGTAAATTGAACAAAATCGCAACCTCTGTTCATATTCATGATCCAAAAACAATGAGTAGCCGAGAAAATCCCTGCATATGGCCACAATTCTGCCGGATGCCATGACAGGAACCAATGTTTTTGGAGAGAAGGCGCACTCCTTTCCCGTTTCGACCTCATAATAACAGAGGTCGATCCCTTCATGCCGGGTAGGACGCAGGCCGGAATCCGGCCACCACTTCTCTCTGCTGCCGAACTCCATTCCCGGATACAAATAATATTCGGTTTCTCCGATCACGAAGCTGTTGCACTCTTCGATATACTGCAAATAGGGAAATAGCATATGATATCTCGTAAAAGTCAGCCGAGAGGCAATAATTTTACTCCTCTGTATTCCATCCAGCTAATATCATTTCTCTCAAAGTTGGGGTCAAGAAAATTATGCGCAAAAACTCAAATGGTCTTGTAAAAGCTCGATTTACAGGTCGGGGAAACTGACTTTCCAGGAGTCTGCACTTATTGCGACACCATCATCTTTTTGTGATTATCTTTTAAATAGTATCGGAGAAGTTTCAACTCCGATTTACTATTATTTCGACGTGAAGCTCTTAGATGGCCACTAAAAGTTCACCCGCCTGCCGCAATCAATAACAGAAGGTCGGGGGATTTAAACGTCATCATGTTTCAAAACCAGCGGAGGTCTATATGACAGAAGAAAAATTCCCTGTTCATCAGCTCGGCGAGGTCACCGTGTATAATGAAGGTTCATTACCCATTCAGCTCTCCAGGCTGTGGTCGGAAAAAGTAGCTGTGATCGTTTTTATTCGTCATTTCAACTGAATTTTCTGCCGTCAGCAGATTGCTGAACTTAGAAAACAACGCAGCTCCTTTATCGAAAAAAATGCAGAATTGGCTGTTGTCGGAACGGGATCCATCGCCCAATTAAAGGAATTTAGTCTAATTACCGGTTTCAGCGGCCGGTTATTTACAGATCCTTTCAGGCGTTCTTTTAAGCTGCTTGGTTTGACCGGCGAAGTTGAAGGGATGATGTCCCTTGAACCACTTACAACAGCATATTCGGCCCTGCGTAGCGGCTTTACCCCGGAATCTCCCGGGAACTTTCTTCAGTTGAACGGAGCTGTTATAGTCACACCTGAAGAGTCCGTTCCATACTTATTCCGCAGCACGGCAGCAGGAGAAAATCCGCCGGTATCCGAACTGCTGTCAGCACTTCCGTAAGCAGAAAAACCTCTCCTCATCCAGTGAACGAAATTATTGCGCCATTTTGCCGGACCTGTACTATCTAACCCAGTTGAGCTGGACTCTTTACGGTACCCTCTTGAGGGGTATAAGAACCTTTAGATAGATTATTTTCTTGCAAAAGAAAAAGAAAACAATTTGTAAGATACTAACCGTGGGAAGCCGGTAAACCGGCCGGGACTCTGTTCAGGAGTAAGGCACTAAAAGATGAAAGAGAAAATTCAAATAATCTTCACCGACCTTGACGGCACTCTCCTCAACGGGGATAAAAAAATCAGCCGTGTCAATTATGCCCGACTGGAGGAGCTTGGCAGACACAAAGTGGTTCGAGTGATAGCTACCGGCAGATCACTCTATTCCTTCAGACGTCTGTTTCATGATCAGGTGCCTGCAGATTACCTGATCTTCTCCACCGGTGCAGGCATTGTTAATCTTAAAACGAAGGAACTGATATACGCAGCAAATATAGGTAAACGGAACATTCGCGAGATTTCCAGTTATCTGCAGGAACAGCAGGCGGATTTCATGGTACATCACACCGTTCCTGACAATCATCGTTTCTTTTATTGGGGCGACGTCCATTCAAACAGTGATTTCAAGCGCAGGATCGACCTCTATCGCGTATACGCTCAGGAGTTCACCACTCTGGAATCACTGCCCGAAAGCTCGGCGCAAATCATCGCCATCTTTTCGGAGGATCCGGCACAGTTCAACCGGGTGAAAGTGGGACTTGGAGACTATCAGGTTACCAGGACAACTTCTCCTCTGGACGGCAAGTCGATCTGGATGGAAATATTGCCCAGCCATGTCGGTAAAGGTGCTGCTGCAGCCTGGCTCTGCAACCGGCTTAAGCTCGATCGACGTTTTTCTGTAGGAATAGGAAATGACTACAATGACTTGAGCCTGCTGCAATTTACAGAGCACAGCTTTGTCGTTGCCGAGGCGCCGCAGGAGATGCTTGAGAATTTCCCGGCAACCTGCTCACATGATGATGACGGCTTCCACCATGCAATACGTATTGTGCTGGAGTTGTGATAAAAACTGAAATAATCTTGTTTATGATGAACTTTTTTTGTTGCTTTAATCAGGTACCTATCCGCTGGGCTGGGTAAGTGGCTTGGTGGTGTTTGGTTTTCAGGTCTAGCGGGTTTTTGTTACTTGTTTATTATCAAAGGAATTCTGAGCTGAGTTGGGAGCCCATAAGGCATATAGGGGCTAATTCTCTGATTTTAAATTATTATTTTTGTTACTTTGGTTCTCTAACGAATACTGAGCTGAGTTGGGAGTCCTAAGGCACTAACCCAGCGGAGCTGGATAAGTGCCTTGGATATAGGGGTTAATTCACGGATTTTAATTTGTTATTTTGTTACTTTTTGGTTTGGCGGTTTTTCAGTTGTAAGGCACTAGCCCAGCGGAGCTGGATAAGTGCCTTGGATGTAGGGGCTGATTCACGGATTTTAATTTATTATTTTTGTTACTTTCTGGTTCTCTAACGAATACTGAGCTGAGTTGGGAGTCCTAAGGCACTAACCCAGCGGAGCTGGATAAGTGCCTTGGATATAGGGGTTAATTCACGGATTTTAATTTGTTATTTTGTTACTTTTTGGTTTGGCGGTTTTTCAGTTGTAAGGCACTAGCCCAGCGGAGCTGGATAAGTGCCTTGGATGTAGGGGCTGATTCACGGGTTTTAATTTGTTATTTTGTTACTTTTTGGTTTGGCGGTTTTTCAGTTGTAAGGCACTAATAATGAGGTGGAACCTCCCGTTTCATCCGCTGTTCAACATCTTCATAACTCACCTGCAACATATCGCGCAGCCGGTGAAGATAAACCTCCATTTTATCTAGCTGCTTCTGTTGGGCGAATACTACATCGTTGAGTTTTTCTATAGTATAATCCTGATACTCCAGCTTTTCCTCAAGAACCATCATTCGCTGTTCGACATTTCCGGTTTCTTTCTGCATAACAATCCCCCCTGATTTGTTAACCATTCACGACTGCTGCAGCTTTCGTTTAACAGTCGTACACTCCTGCAATTGTCTCTAACAAGTGTATCGGCTGTAGATGAAATGACCGTGATCCCGGACAACCCATCACCTTGAACCTGTATTATATCACATTATATTTACACTCGAAGAAGTCCAGTCGATTTACTGTCGATCTACCCTGCCGCTTCCGCATAAGTTACATTTTTGCATATGATAGCGGAGAATTACCAACAGCAGCTGGCTCAAGAATATTTTTTATTTCCGCACTGTCCTGCCGGATAGTCCCAGACAACAGAAAAGACAGCACAGGGACGCGAGAGAAGATACTAAAAAAACGGAGTACACTCCTGAAAGCACCCCTTCCCGGAGTAATTCGATCGTTGCCTGAGGCACCTGGCTCTGGAATTCCAGCCGCAGAATATTTTCGGCGCCCTGCTGAAGTTGCACCATAAGATCCGGCGGCAGCAGGGCTGCTGTTTTTTCCAGATGGCGAAAAAGCGCCGAAGTAACCAATCCGCCGGAGATACCGACACCTATGGTTCCCCCCAGGGAACGGCCAAACTGATGAAATGAGGTGACAATACCAAGATCTTTTGCAGTCACGCTGTTCTGCACTAGAATCAGCGTTGACAAAGAGACAATACCCATGCCTATCCCCACCAGCAGAAAAACCAGAAAACACTCACCCATGCCGGTCTGCAAATCGAAACGCAGAGTAAAAAGAGAGCCGACAAGCAGCACCAGACCTCCTGCCACCGACCAGTTTTTTTCATTGCCGCCCCGGGTCATTCTGCCGTAGTAAAGAGCACCGGCAGACCACCCCAGGCTCAGGGAAACCATAGCCAGACCGACCTGCATCGGACTGAGCCCGAGGCTTCCCTGGATGTAGATGGGCACATAGGCAAAGAGGCTGAAAATAGTAACGCTGGCAAAAAAGATGGCACCGTTGCCGAGCGAGAAGTTGCGGTTGCTGAAGAAACGCAGCTTTATCATCGGGTCGACGACCCTTCTTTCGATGCGGTAAAAAGAAACTCCGAGAAGAACAGTAGTACCCATGAGCACGATCATCTCCACGGATGTCCAGGCGATTTCTCTGCCGCCGGCGGTAAAGATGACCAGCAGGGCCAGCACAAACGTGGAAAAGAAAAAGAGACCGGCCAGATCAAGAGATCCTTTCTGCTTTTGCCTGCCGCCGCTCTCCCGAAGGAAATAGGCAATGCCGAACAAAGAAAGGATTCCCAGGGGAATATTTATAAAAAAGATCCAGCGCCAGGAAAAATACGAAACTATAAAACCGCCAAGAGTGGGACCGATAACGCTGGAGAGACCCCAGACCGTACTGCCTAGAGAGAGGGTCCTGGCGCGCTTTCCAGGCGGCGCTACCTCGGAGAGAACAATATAGACCAAGGCAAAATTGCCGCCGGCGCCGATCCCCTGAAAGACCCGGCAGATAATAAGAAAGGGCATCGAATAGGCCATTCCTGCTGCAATGGAAGAGATCAGGAAGAGGACGATGGAAAAAAGAAACAGCTTCCTGGTGTCGTAAATGTCGGCTAGTTTGCCGAAGACCGGCAGAGAAACGGCACGGAAAAGGAAATACGCTGAATAGACCCAGGCATACAGGGACAATCCTCCCAACTCCGCTACAATGCTCGGCATTGCCGCAGACATGATCAAGGCATCCAGTGCTCCGAGAAACAGAGCGAGGAGAGCGGCCCAGATGACCAGCGTTCTTTCGCGCTTAGACAGGGTTGGAGAATCTGCCGTCGCTGACATCAGTTCGAAATCCTCTTAACCGTTTCAGAAAGTTCGGGCGAATGGTGCCCGATATCTTCGTTTGTCATTGACCACTGCCTACGGAATACTGTAGGAGCTGCTCCAGAGTTGCATACTCTAGGGCAGCCTCATGAGTTGCCATCAGATCCACCGGCGGAGCCATGTCATGCTCCAGTGCTTCCTTCCAGCGCGGTGCGCAGAGGCACCACCTGTCACCCGGCTTGAGGCCCGGAAAGTCATACATGGGCATTGGGGTGGAAAGATCATTACCGATACTCTTGGAAAATTCCAAGAATTCCTCGGTAACTACCACGCAAACACCATGGACTCCAAGATCGCCATCGACAACCTTGCAGCTGCCCTCCCGGGTATATCCTGTCAGCGGATCGAGACTACAGGTTTGCAAAGCTGTACCCAGTACATTTTTTTGATTCGTCATATAGATCCGTCATAGTTGAGGTGCAGACACTTTTCCATTTCCCCCATGACCGCAGTGCGGCCTTTTTCGTTCAACTTCTACTTTAGTGTCATTCCGGAAATGAGCAATTCCATGTCTACGCTATCCAAAGTTTACGAAAGTCTGCGCTTATCCGAAGTCTGCGCTTATCTGTTCTGAATCCCGGCATTCGCTAAACCGCATATGGTTATAACCCACCGATTCGACAAAGAAGACAGACAAATTGATCATACCTGGCTGAGTTTGATTGGTCATCAATAAAAAAATAGGGTAGATAGATTGTCATGAAGCCGCTGAATTATACCATTATAAGAAGAACCCGGAGGAAGACCGTCTCTATTGTCATCCGACCTGACAAGACCGTGCAAATTGTGGTTCCGGCAGCGCTTAGCGAAAATGAAATCACCAGAATTGTTGAGCGAAAAAGGCGCTGGATTGTCGCCAAACTAGGTGAACTGGACAGTTGTGATTTTGAGCCGGTTGAGCATCTCTACCAGGATGGGGAATTCTTCCTTTTTATGGGGAAGCAGTACAGATTGACTGTTGCCGGCGGTAGAGGTCGGGTAAATATCAGCGGGGACAGAATAGAGACAACGGTACCGGCCGGTCTGGCAGGCGATGACCGCAGGAAGTACCTGCAGGAACGGCTTGTGCATTTCTTTGTGACACAGGCCCTGGAAATCCTCAGAGAAAAATCCTGCGATCTCGGCAGCCGTTACGGCTTTGAGCCGCCCTTTGTAGGGATCAAGAACTATACATCCCGCTGGGGCTGCTGCTTCGGCGACGGCAGAATTTATTTCAACTGGAAAATCATCATGGCACCCGAAAGAATCATCGATTATGTGGTGATCCATGAACTCTGCCACCTTCGGGAACCCAATCACTCCTGGAAATATTGGGCGGTAGTGGAAAAAATAATGCCCGACTGGAAAGAGAGGAGGATCTGGCTGCGCCGTAATGGCCACTCCCTCACTTTGTAGACACACCATCGCCGTCTTCCTCTAGATTAGAAAGATATTCCAGCACTTCCTGAAAATCTCCCCTGAAGAGGATCCTGCGTCCGCTCTTTTTAATCTGGTAGTCATACATGGGATCGTAATACTCGGTTAGCAGCAGCTCGACCCACAGCCTGTGGCCATGAGAATCTCCCGACACCAGCTGCTCCCGATGGCCGGCATCAAGGAGATTCAACACTCTTTTTAAGCGCTCTCCGCCAAGGCGTTTACGAATACACTGCAGGCGCGACTGCATATGCTCGAGCCAATGGGCAAGAGCAGCCTCCTCGCCATAAAAACTGCCGAATTGCCGCTGGGCGTCGACCACATATTCCCGCCAGGTAATGTTTATGCGGGTGTCAAGATCACACTCCAGCAGTACCATGCTGTCTCGCTTGAAATATCGGGCCAGCTCCAGGGGGATATAGCGTGCGCCGACATAGCTGCCCTCATCTTCCAGAACGATATACCTATATCTTTTGTGACCATGCTTGATCAGAGCGAAAGCCAGACTATTCTCGAAATCTATCTGAGTCGGCTGGCCCGTGAGAAAGCCGCCGAACGCCGAGCCGCGATGGTTGGCCAGCGCCTCAAGATCGATGGAATTGTGTAGTTGACGCAGCAATATGGTTTTCCCTGATCCGGTCCTCCCCCCCAGTATCATCGGGATTCCTTGAAGATTCTCCGGATCAATGGCCTCAATCAGAAAACGCCGTAGCGCCTTATACCCTCCCTGCAGTCGTGCAACCGCCTTTCCGGAATGCTGCAGGAGCCACTCCTGTGCGGTTTTCGAGCGCATTCCTCCACGGAAGCAGTAGAACAGCGCCTGCGGGTTTTTTCTGTGGAATTCCAGCCAGGCCTCAATTCTTTCTTCCCTTTTTATGCCGCTGACCCGTCTGTGGGCCAGATCAAAAGCGGCCTCTCTGCCTTTTTGCTTATAACAGATGCCGACAAGGTGTCTGTCCTGATCATCCATTATCGGCAGATTGACGGCGTTGGGAAAAGCTCCTGCCTTAAATTCTACAGGCGCACGAACATCAATCAATGGAATATCATCAACGGCTATACGGGTGAAATCTTGTGTCGTGGTTAAGCTTTCCATTACCATTTATCCTTGGTGGCCTTAAAGGGTCAGACATTGCCCCTCCTATTTCCACAGTGTTGATTTTGTTTTTAGCCTGGTTTAACCGGCACTGATTGCAGATTGCCTGCTAGAGCAGGCGCAATATGACCACTTTAACAGATATGGCAAGGGAAGGTTTGACAATTCCGTAAAAAACTCCTAACTTGACCAGGTTTACACAAGATAGCTGTCGTAGTTCACAATGCGGTAAAAAGAGGAAACTGCAAGCGATGATATTGCAAAGAGTCCTTGTAAATATTCTCTGGTAACATCCACTTGCAAGTGCTACGATATGCTGAGATAGTGATGACTGCTTTCATGATTTTTCAGGAGATCATCAAGTAGTCATTATGTATTTTCTGTTTACGGTAACAACTCATGGCGCAGGACAAGACGCAATCTCTCAGTAAACGCATACTGGACAAACTCGCTCTTTTTTTCGGCGATACCATTTATTCCATAGATACCCTGCAGGAAGAAATCGATTCCGGCAATGTGTTATATAAGCCCCAGGAAATCCTTCCTTTTCTGCAAACCGCATTTATGGACGAAAAATTTGTAGAAGTAGAGATAAACGGCATTACCCAGATCTATTTCAGCAAAGTCCACGATCACCCCCCGATATCATCCACCGGCGATGATGAAGCAGATGAGGATTCCGTTGCCGAGAAGTACAATCCCGGCGATTACCTGAAGAAAATGTCACATCTCATAATGCTGCCCCTGGAGCCGGGTATGGGAAATTATAATATCCGCTATGCCAACCGGGTGCTATTACGTTTTTTCACCTCAGCTTATGCCGTAGAGCTCGGTACCTTTTACCAGGGCCAGGAAACCGTAGAGGAACTCCCCGTTCTCAGCTTCGATTATCCGGTTATCGCCCGGATTGTCAGAGGCTCCCGGGAATTCCGGGCAAAGGTTCCCAAAAAGATGGACATCAAGCTGATGATTATCGGCAAACGGAAACAGAAAACAATCACCTCACGGCTCCTCAACGTGAGTGTCTCCGGATTTGCCTTTGCCATAAAAAAGGAACAACAGAAGGATTTTGTCATTGATGAACAACGTTCCATGGAAATCGTCATCAATGACATGATGGAACTGCGCATCAATGGAACTATTCGTCATATTTCGAAGATCCGGGGAAAGAAGGGGACGGAATATAACTGCGGCGTCCAGGCGGACCTGCCGACCCGGGCCGTTGCAGCGCGGCTTGAGGAAATTGTCGCAATTGTACAGCGCGCACATTTGCGGGAACTAGCCGAACTCTCCAACAACAGCGGTATAGATTTGATCAGGTAAGAATGTGCCCGAAAAGAAGCTCATTTTTTTCTGCAGAGATGAAGATAAAGATCTCCCCGCCGATTTTTCCCCTCCTTCCCTCTGCCCTTGAGCCGCAGCTTTTGTCCGTATTTGCTTCCGGGGGGAATTTTTACCTTCAACACCTCTCTGCCTTTCCGCCCATAAGAAATTACCTCGGTCACTTTCCCCTGCTTCAGCTCTTCCTCGCCTACAGGCGCCTCATAGACGATATCGAGATTTTGCGGCAATGGATCAGCGCTAGCGCTATCCCGACGCATGTTCAATAAGCTGCCAACGGTGTTCCCCAAGGTTTTGAGAACAGACTTCCCGCTGGGCAATGCCCTTTTGCCGCCCTTGAGCAAGGCAGGTCCGGCCACCGAACCGAAAAGGAACAGGCCCCCGACGATACCTCCTCTGCCGCCCAAAAAAGACTTCCTAAAGAATTGAGGACTCGACCGCAGACCGGAGCGCTGAAACTCTCGCATCAGTCCCTGAAACATCTGCTGAAAGCGGGGATCCCGAAAAAGATCCCGCAGGATATCTTCCTGGCTGTAGGAGAAACCGGAGTTATACTGTTGCTGCGTTCGGCCGGAGGACAGATAGGCATCATATTCCCGGCGTTTCACCGGATCGGTAAGCACACCGTAAGCCTCGGCGATTTCTTTGAATTTATTCTCCGCCTCCGGATTTCCTGGGTTTCGATCGGGATGAAATTCCATGGCAAGCTTACGGTAACGCCTGCGTATTTCTTCCTCACCTGCCGTTGTGGTGACGCCTAGAATTTCATAAAAGTTTTTCATTGATAATCTCGTAAAAAGTCATCGGAGTTGCCGATATGGCATCTGGAAAAAAATTCACGGCAGTAAACGCTCCTGTATCCAGGAAGAAATATCGGCAATCTGCTCGGCACACACCGAATGCTCCATTCGATATTCCCGGTAGTTCACGGAATATCCATTTGTATCCAGCCATTTTACTGCTTTTTTGCCAAGATGTACCGGCACTACCGGATCATGAAGGCCATGATGAATTTCTATGGGAATCTCCCTGTTCGCTGGATGAAGCCGTATCAACTCGCTGGTAGCAAAATAGGTGGACATGGCGAGTAATCCTCCCAGCGGTTCAGGATGGGTGAGAGCGGCCTGATAGGCCACGGCTCCTCCCTGAGAAAATCCGGCAACAAGTATTCTTTTACCGGCTATGCCGCGCTCTCTCTCATTGTCAATGAACCTGCGCAGGGCATCCGCGGAGATCTGCAGTTGAACGGTATCAACCTTGCGGTCAATCTCCATTTCCAGAATATCATACCAGGCGGGCATGACAAGGCCGCCGTTAATGGTAACGGGAATGGATGGTGCGTGCGGAAAGATAAAACGAACCGCTAAATTTCCAGGAAGCTGTAATTCCGGAACAATGGGCGCAAAATCATGTCCATCGGCACCAAGGCCGTGCAGCCAGATCATTGTTGCATCAGGATTGTTTTTCGTCTCAATTTCTATTGCGGGAAGCAGCGCCATATTTTTTCCTTTTGATAATCTCGTAAAAAGCTGTCACGAAGTTCTTAGATGGTTAGATAAAAATTTCGGAGATCGGGTTTTCTCGAAGTCGGAGTTTATGCCCGTACGGGTGCTTATCGCGACGCCATCCTTGGTGAAGATTTTCAATTTGCCGGGGTTTGGCAGTTGCAGAAGAATCGTAGAGCGACATCAGCAACGTAATAACAATAATTCCCCGGAGCACAAATCCCTTATTAATCATTTTCATCCTATCGAGAAAGATGTAACCTTGCAAAAAGGATATTTTTCAGCTTTCTCGAAGTCAGAGTTTATGCCTTAGGGGTGCTTATCGCGGGCAACTTCGACGATTTTTTATAAATCATATGTGTATCCGCTATCCACGACATGCAACTCATTGACACGCATAGCCATCTGGATCTCCACTGTTTTGCCGAAGACCGGCAGCAGGTGCTGTGTCGCAGCAGGAACAATGGCGTAGTCGCTCAGATATTGCCGGGTGTCTGCCGAGACTGGTGGTCCGATATGTTAACTTTGTGCAGCCGGACTCCCGATCTTTTTGCCGCTCCAGGACTTCACCCCATGTACCTGCAGAAACATTCTCCCACTCATCTTAACGAACTGCAAAGCCTGGCCTCTTCGGGCACAATTGTCGCGCTGGGGGAAATAGGTCTGGATTATTATATTCGAGATATCGATCATTCACAGCAGCAGTATTATTTTGAAGAACAGCTCGACATCGCAAAAGAGTCCGATCTGCCCATTCTCCTTCATGTTCGCAAGGCTCACGACCAGGTTCAGGCCACCCTTCGACGAAAGAAATTCAAAAGCGGCGGAATTGTCCATGCCTTCAGCGGCAGTCTGCAACAGGCCGAAAAATATCTTCAACTGGGCTTTAAAATAAGTTTCGGCGGCACCATTACCTACGACAGGTCCACAAAAATACGTGCCGTCGCTCAGCGTCTGCCTCTGGATGCGATTGTTTTGGAAACAGATGCGCCGGATATTCCACCGGCAGCCCACCATGGCCAACGCAACTCCCCTGAATATCTCCCTCTGATCCTTGATTCCCTGGCCCAAATCCGCTCCGAGTCCAAAGCCGTGCTGGCCCGGAGGACTACAGCCAATGCCATTGAGATACTGCGACTGGGTGAGTGGCTGTATCCATGAAGAAAATCACGATAAAAGATATAGCAGGATCTATATCAATGGGGTAAATGAGGGGAGTTGCTGCACCAGAAATCAACCATTCGATCAGTCGGTTGATCCGAACGGAAACAATCACATGACAAAAGTACAAAAATACTTTCCCCAGCTGTTGTTGGCTGCTTATATTTTCGTTTTCGTCGCACTGGGCATCGCCCCGCCAAGCGGCAGAGAGGTGTGGCTGGCCGAAAACCTGCCCATCTGCTTCATTGTCCTGGTTTTGGTGATCCTCTATCGCCGGATGAGATTTTCCAACCTCAGCTATTTTCTGATGTCGTTTCTCATCTTCATGCACACCGTCGGCGGTTATTACACCTTTGCCGCGGTCCCCTTCGACTGGTTCACCGGTTTTTTTGGCTTCGAAAGAAACCACTACGACCGTATCGCCCACTTTTCCGTGGGCTTCTATGCCTTTGCCATTGCCGAATGGTTGACGGCAAAGGCACTCACCAACTCCCGGGTGGTGACCTATCTGTTCGCGCTCTTTGCCATCATGTCGCTGGCCGCAACGTACGAGGTGATGGAGTGGCAATTCGCTATTCTCGGCAATCCGGAGGCGGGCGCCGAGGTCCTGGGGTCACAGGGAGACGTCTGGGATGCCCAGAAGGATATCGTCGCCGATACCCTGGGGGCGATTTTCGCCCTGGTACTGTTCCATGTACTGCGCGGCAGAGGAGAAACACAACTGAGGCAAACCTGATTCTGCCACCGGACCCGGGCCTCCTCCCATTTCTCGTACCATCCCTCCAGCCTGCGTTTGCAGTCGTCATCGTCATACTCCCTGTTTTGCCAATCAGACCGAATCACAAAGTTACATCAAGGCTAGCTGATAATTTCCGCAGGAAAATGCGCCAAAAACCCTTGTAAAGGTCGGCCAAACAATTACCATTTTCTTATCTGATTACCCCCTGAAACTCAGCATCTCTTGGCCCAGGCCGGGACTGCTCTTTTCATCGGGAC
>JADQBJ010000003.1:0-333806 GCA_016278675.1 Desulfobulbaceae bacterium
GAGTTATACCCTGTTTTTTGCTTTTTCCGCCGCATTAGCGGCTTCGTTCAACCACAAGTTTCACACGGGCGCAAAAACCGCGCCGGTGAACTTGGGTGTTAACTCAAAATCAAACATGACAAATTATGACCAATACTATTAACTTTCCAGTTAAAATTGACAAATTTGAATTCTTTGATGACAATTTTACCATCAAAGGAAGTAAATACGATTACAACGACATAGAAAGTTTACGATTTGTTATTCAAAACATTTCAATAAATTTCTCAAAAGATGAAACTTATTACCTTTCAATAAGAATGGGTGACGATTCTATTTTTGAAATTTATGCTGGGGATGCTTCGTTTAGCATAAACAAAAAAAAAGCAGCAGCAAAAAAATTAAAAACAAAAGCTGTATACAACTATTTGAATCAGACTACTTATGTAAGAAGAGTGGAAAAATATTTGAATCAATTAAGAAATGATAATTTCATGTTATACAAGTTTTTCGATCAACATAAACTTTTAGGCTCAAAACTCAAAACTGCTAAAATATGTGATGATGGCAACGTAATCATAGACAACACAATATATAATCTTGAAAAAGCACGCCAAAAAGGAACTCTAAAATTCGGCACTGCATATGGACTTGGGTGCGATAGGACAATTGACCCATTTGAGATATCTATAAATGAAAAGAAACCAATATTAGGTGGTCGTGCAGAAGGTTTGGGGTCAATGAGAATTGATGGGAGTTGGGATTATCCTATCGTTTTTGAAGTAATAAAATCTCTCTCAGGATTAGGCATGGAAAAATAAAAAGTTAACAAATCGTTCCACCATCGCTCCACTACGTTCTACTGGACGCGCTGAAGCACGCCGGTGAACTCCACGTTGGCAATAGAAATTAAAATACAAGACATGCTATGAATAAAACAATTTATGAAACATTTTGGATCGGTTTTTGCCAATACCAAAAAAAAAATTGTACAACCAGTCGTTAGAAGGGACGCGCATTAACGCGCTCCCTCAACTTCGCGTTATCTTACTGGAAAGAATTAGAATATGGACCTTTTGATAATCCTCAATAATCCAAAAAAGGACCTCGATAAAATTCAAAGTGCATTGAAAAATTTCGAATGCTCTTTAACTGTGGAAGAAGAGAAAATTATCATCAATACGTCAACATTAGTTGGAGAAGTTGATTTAAAGGATAATAATGCTATCTCTCAAGTATGGGAGGACGTCAAAGACTTTATCGACATAATTAATGGTTCTGCAATTGTCGAGGGTTTCTCTATGAGTCCTGTAAACCTTCACTATATCAAATATATTTCTAAAAATGGAGAAATAAACTTTCTTCCTAACATAGGTAATATGTATGCAGTATTGCCTGGGCTTAGATGTAACCCGCCTGACATCTCTGAATTTATA
Organism: Desulfobulbaceae bacterium; assembly: GCA_016278675.1. Taxonomy (GTDB): domain Bacteria; phylum Desulfobacterota; class Desulfobulbia; order Desulfobulbales; family Desulfocapsaceae; genus Desulfopila_A. Next base: position 1,416 of record JADQBJ010000003.1, read on the forward strand.
CCGTTAGCATTGTGTGATAAAACTGTAGCAAAAGCTCTAAGGCTTTGTAGTCGAGAACTTGACTGGGTCAATTTATATCGTATCTACGAGGTTATATCTGAAGATTTAGGTGGTCTAACTGGTAAAGATATCAAAATATTCAAAGGCTCAGCGAACAATAGCAAAGTAACAGGTGATTTTTCTCGGCATGGAAAAATGAATGTTGGTACTCCAGAAGAAACAATGAGGCTCGCTGATGCTCAGCACCTCATTAAGTCAAAAGTCAGAGAGTGGGTATATAAAAAGATCACAGAAAAGAATATAAATATTGAAGATAACCAGTCATTTAACGCTGACAGCGGGAACAGCCCCCCCGCTGCAGGTTAATTCTGCGTTATGTTCCGAAATTTTGCTTCAATGGGAGAAAATAATGATTTATCAAAAAATTACTGATGAAATTAAAGAAAAATTCTACCAACAGCATTTTCCAAATGATGGGCAACGATTTGTAGCGTGGTACTTACGCAACATCCATTTAAGAGATATGAATGAAACCCGGGATGATATGACAGATGGTGCTGATGACAAGCAAATTGATGCCTTATTTATTGATGATAATCAGCAGACTGTCTTTGTCGTTCAAGGAAAATTTATTGGTAACGGATCAGTGGATGCTGAGCCATTACGTGAAGTTTTGTCCTCTTGGATACAATTAAAGGATTTGGTCAGACTGCAAGAGGTTGGGAATATTAAATTGTAAAGGAAAGGGGGTCGCATCTTAATTATTAATTATTGACAGCGTCTTTTGATTCTAATAAGTGAAAAGTGAAGCGCTTCCAATTAGAACCAATTTCAGCGACCAATCTACTGAATGGCAAGACCGCTAAGAATAAGAATACCCGGGTGCTTTTTATCACGTGATGCACCGAGGAAATGACGGAAAGGATATCTTTAAAAGCAATAGAGATCGGGAAAAATTTTTAGAGTATGTCGGCAAGGCGGTAGAACGCTATGACATCAAGATACATTCATATTGCCTGATGACAAATCACTATCACTTATTAATTGAAACCCCGCACCCGAACCTCAGCCAGGCAATCAAATGGATAAACGTCTGCTACGCTGCCTACTTTAACCGAAGGCGAAGACGCTCCGGTCATTTGTTCCAAGGAAGGTTTAAAGCGGTGGTGATTGACGCGGACGAATATTTAAAGCACTTGTCTCGGTATATCCATCTCAATCCCATACGAGCTGGGATGGTTGATCGTTGTAAGGATTATCCATGGAGCAGCTACCCTGTTTTCGGCGGATATGTAAAGGCTCGCGAATGGTTGGAAACAGACTGGTTGTTATCGCTTTTCGATAAGAGCCGGAAAATTGCCATGGAAAGGTATCGAGAATTTGTTGAATCGGTGCAAAGGGAAAAGGTTGAAATTCGGGGTCGCATCTTAATTATTAATTATTGACAGCGTCTTTTGATTCTAATAAAGTGGACTCAAAAGTGAAGCGTTTCCAATTAGAACCTATTTCAGCGACCAATCTACTGAATGGCAAGACCGCTAAGAATAGAATACCCGGGTGCTTTTTATCACGTGATGCACCGAGGAAATGACGGAAAGGATATCTTTAAAAGCAATAGAGATCGGGAAAAATTTTTAGAGTATGTCGGCAAGGCGGTAGAACGCTATGACATCAAGATACATTCATATTGCCTGATGACAAATCACTATCACTTATTAATTGAAACCCCGCACCCGAACCTCAGCCAGGCAATCAAATGGATAAACGTCTGCTACGCTGCCTACTTTAACCGAAGGCGAAGACGCTCCGGTCATTTGTTCCAAGGAAGGTTTAAAGCGGTGGTGATTGACGCGGACGAATATTTAAAGCACTTGTCTCGGTATATCCATCTCAATCCCATACGAGCTGGGATGGTTGATCGTTGTAAGGATTATCCATGGAGCAGCTACCCTGTTTTCGGCGGATATGTAAAGGCTCGCGAATGGTTGGAAACAGACTGGTTGTTATCGCTTTTCGATAAGAGCCGGAAAATTGCCATGGAAAGGTATCGAGAATTTGTTGAATCGGTGCAAAGGGAAAAAATTGAGAATCCCTCCAAGGATATTGTGGGTGGGGTTATTCTGGGAGGTTCTGAGTTTATCAATTGGATAAAATCTAATTTTTTATCGAAGAACCATGACTATAAAGAAAAACCACAGTTAAGAAGTCTTAAGCCAGGCTTGACTTTCGAAGATTTAATACCCGCAATATGTGACGAGTATGCCTGTACACCTGAGACAATCCTGCAGAAAGGGAAAAAGAGTAATATAGCGCGAGATGCAGCGATTTATCTTAGTAGGGAAATGACAGGGGAAAGCGGAGTTGCCTTAGGCCGCTGCTTTGGAATATCTGGAGCTGGCGTGACCGTCAGGCACGGAATTATCGCAGAGAAAATCAAAAATGATCGTAAATTGCGCAGGCAAATTAATGGGATTAAAAAGGCAATAATTAATAATTAAGATGCGACCCCGGCACAGTTCCGATCGGATTTTAAGACCGCAAAAGCCGGGGCCCAAAAAGACGACGAGTTAAATATCCTGTCCCCAGAATATACAGAATACAATACATATTGCATCTCATCTTCAGGCCATCTTTGGCTACGGTTCAATTGTAAAATCCTCAACGTAGCGCTGCTACGCCTGCGGTTTTACGCTGATAGCACAACCAAATCTGACTCAAATCTGAGCGCAATCCTGGCCACGTTATTTGTGAACAGGCCCTAACCCCTTACAAAGGGGGATGAGTACCTCTTCATTTTCTTATTTTTTGCACCCCTCAAGGGGGTACTGAACTGAGTGATAGGTTTTCAGGAGTAAGGTACTAATGAAGCGAGTGCGTTGCCGTATGAGCAATTTCCATTATCTCGTCCACATCCAACGGCTTGTTAAGGTAGCGATACACTCCAAGTTGTTCAGCCCTCTTTTGATAATCCTCCTGCACCATGGCAGTCACAACAACCACACGCGTCAGTAATCCTTTTTCCCGTATATGGGCCAATACTTCCAGACCATCAGGACCAGGGATTTGCAGGTCAAGAAATAATAGGTCAGGCTTGTGGCGATTCAGGAGTTGCAGGGCAAGATTTCCATCATTTGCCATCACCAGATTATAGTCATCTCCCAGCATGACATCAAAAGATTCTAGAATTCCCTGGTCATCGTCTACAACAAAAATTGGTTCTGGTGTCTTTTTCACGGGATTCATCCTCATTTTTAGAAAGGTATAATAGAACAATCCTGCTTCTCATGCGTTCGAGCAAATATCTCACATCGCCATGTCTGCAGGCCAGAGGGAATGCAACTGGAGATCCACACGGATTGGCTTCATGGGTGCATGATAAACCCTCTCGGTCGGATCAGCGTGCATGTCAAATACACAAGAGAACAGATAATCGCACATTCATCTCTTCTCAACTAGCAATAAAAATGCCACATCAGACGACTTTCATATATTGCTGTTTTCAGATCAAAAAAAAGACATCCTATTTCGGATGAACACCATTGCATGGAGTCGAATCCTGTGCAATGCATGTAAAAATGTGCGCAGTTGGTCAATGGTTAACCATTATATGGGCAGTCGTACCTTGATAATCGTTCCGCCCTCTTTTGGGCAGGAAACGGAGATGGAACCACCATGTTCGCTGACAACCTTATGCGTTATTGACAGCCCCAGGCCGGTTCCCTTGATTTTTGTGGTGTAGAATGGGTTGAATATATTTTTAAGGTCTTCAGCCGGTATCCCCTCACCGCTGTCGTGAAAAGTCACAACGAGATGCTCGGATTCTTCAGCCTCAATACGCAACACTAACTTTCCCCCAGCCGGCATTGCCTGGATGGCATTGCGAATAAGGTTGTGGAAAGCTTTGGTAAGCTGGTGGGAGTCTGCCCGGACAGGTGGTAAATCGGAGGGGAAGTCACACTGGCTCTCAATTTTTCCTGCGAGTAATTCCTCTTCCAGGGTTTCAAGGGTCTGCATAAGGAGGTTGGGGAGAGGAATAACCCTGAAGGTATATTTCGGAACTCGAGCAAGATCGAGTAAATCCTCGACCAGCTGGTTTATGCGCGTAAGCTCTCTGGGCACCGTTCTGTTGAACTTCTCAAGAAAACCTTCTTGTTCTATTTTCCTGGGCAGCAGCTGAACGAATGTCTTAATTGATGAGAGTGGATTGCGAATCTCATGGGCCATGCCGGCTGCCAGTGTGCCAAGTCCGGCAAGACGCTCAGCCTGCCTGATAGATGCCTCCATCCTCTTCAGGTCTGTAATATCATGAAGATTCAATATTATTTCAATCGGCTCGCCCGACCGACCCTTCAACACACTTGAACTGACCAGCAGTGTGTGACTGCCCCCCTTTATCTCAAGCGACAGCTCTCTTGGTTCTCGATTGATTGGCCGGGCAAGAGATTCCTTGATATAGGAATACAGTTCCGGATAGCATTGCAAATGGTGAACAGGAGTGCCGGCTCCTGAATCTTCCGGGATTACTTCAAGAAGCTGCAGGGCAGCGGGATTAACCATTGAGAACTCCCCAGCCAATGTTATGCTCAACAGGCTGTCGCTCATGGTGGTCAACAGTTGTGTTGTATATTGCTGCAGCCGTTTGATTTCAGCCAACTGCTGTTCAAGCTGCGAGCGATGGGCGACTATCTCTGCAATCATGATATTGAAGTTGGCCGCGAGTATCTCGACTTCGTCACCTGTATTGATGCGAAAGTCCTGATCGAGGTTGCCTGCAGCGGCCGACTGTGTCCAACGCATGAGATTGTCCAGTGGCTCCGTAATTCTGCGTGCCGCAAAAATGGAGACGACTGTTCCGAAAAACAGGGCGATGAGCCCCACCGCAAGAATAACCAGCTGAATTTGTTTGATCTGCGCATACATCGACGCGAGAGAGAGTTGTACGCGGATGGTTCCCCAGCGAAAGTCAGCCCCTTCCGGGACTACCGGTACGGCAATATCGATACCGGTGTTTTTTCCGTCACCGTCAAGGATCGACTGTATCACTGGTTGTGATACTGCAAGGGCATTACTGCTGATCCGATCATCCAAAATCGTGTTTTGCAGATCGGGCCTGCCGCTGAATCCGGCTATCCGGCCCTCCTTGTCATGAAAGATTACAGCAATGATATCCGGCCCCTTGGCTGCCTGGTTGGCGGAACGCTCCAGGGCAACATAATTATAGGTCAACAGATCGGCAGTGGAGGTGGCGGCGAGGCTCCCTGCAATAGACAGGCCGAGGTTCTCGAGCTGGTGGCGAATGGTACGGCTCTGGAGAAAACTGATAAGGATGGCAAGAGCACTCAAGAGTATGATGAGCATCATACCCGTCATTGCAATGAAACGGTAGCGAAGTGGAATGAATTGCGGTTTTCTCAAGTACGGTTTCATTGTGCAGGCGGTCTCACCGAGGTGCGGTTGAGTCTAACCATGTCCTATGCAGTCGTACTGCCTGCCAGCCCAGGGGGCTGCTGGTGATTCCATTGACCCAGGGTTGATATACCCGGTCAATGCTCAGATAGAAAAGTGGAATTATGGGATACTCCTCCATTACCTTTCTCTCAATACTTTGATAGAGCCCGGCCCGCTTGACTTCATCCAGTGTGGCTGCCGCCTCGTCAAGGAGAGCATCCACTGCATTGTCACTGTAGCCACTGAAATTCACGGAGGATGAACTGCCAAAAAGTGGACGCAGAAAATTATCGGGGTCGGGCATGTCTGCTGTCCAGCTATACCGAAAAATCTGCATCGAATCAGATTGCAGATAGTGTTCAAATTTTTCCCAGTCAGTGATGTACCTGATGGCGGTTTCTACCCCAATAGAGGCCCAGCGTTCCTGGATGAGCTTGAATTCAGCCTGGGCAAAAGCCGATTGCGAGGCAGAGACGATTTCGACGGTGATGGGCGCTGCCGGGCGGGATTCGGCAACCTGAGAGACAAGCTCCTTCGCCTGGGCCAGATCCTCGCTCACTACCTGAACATCCCTTCTATGAGCAGGCATACCCGGCGGCAGGACAGTATGGGCCGCTTCAAATTGATTGTCGTACACCTTTGCCAACAGTTCTTTCCTGTTGATCGCAAGAGATAATGCCCGGCGCAGACGGCTATCCTGCAGGAGCGGGTGCTTTGTGTTTATTCCGTAAAACAAGAGACTCAGGCTGGGCCGGTGGACCCAGTGAAGATTCTCTTTCTTTGAAAGGCCGGCGCGCGCTTGCCCGAATATAGGCATCTCCTCAAGCAACCCATTCTCGAAATCCTCCAGGACCCTGCTCCGCTGAGCCCCGGGATAGATGTGGTATTCAACACCATCGAGATAGGACGGCCCCGCGTAGTACAGGGGGTACCTCTCCAGCCTGATCAACTTCTCCGGCTCCCAGGCGGCAAACCTGAAGGGACCGCTTCCCACGGGTGACGCCCTTAATGTTTCTCCCTGCGTTCCGGCGATATGCTCTGGAACAATGGAGGCTTGGTACATGGCCAACGCTCCCAGAAATGGGGCGTAGGGCTCCACAAGCTCTATCTCAAGCTCATGTTCGTTAACGATTTTCAGGCCACTGATGCTGTCGGTATCTTTTGCACGATATTCCTTGGACCCGGCAATGTACAGCAGATGGGAAAGAATCGAAGGCGCCGGATCTATTCTGAAAAGCCTCTGCAGGGAGAAAACCGCATCCCTGGCGGTTACCGGCTCGCCATCATGAAAATTTGCATCTTTGCGCAAGTGGAAACGAAGAACTCTTCCCTGTTTTTCTATCTGCCAGTCTCTGGCTAAGGCAGGCAGGACGTTCAGGTAGGGACCATACCTTACAAGCCCGTCATATAGCTGATAGGCAACAGATATTCCAAAGTCATCCTCGATGTATGGCGGGTCCAGGGTAGTTGGCATTATATCAAGAGGCAACCTGTAGACTCCGCCTCGCTGTACCTCTTTACTGGTCACAACTTCCTGGGAGGATGTCTTTTCCTGATCCTCACTTTCAGGCGTGCACCCAAGAAAAGCCAGTACAACAAAAATAACATAAAAACTACCAACACGTATGCTCATCGCTCAAACCTGGGAGTAACATATTTACAGCAGTCAACCTCGCCCGTCTTCCGTACAATACACGTAAATTTACTATAAAGGCTGGACCTTTACTCCTACTTTTATTATGCATGGAGTGAATAAATACTATAACGACATCGTGCAAATACAACAAAAAGATAGGGTTTTACGAAGTATAGGGAGCGATGGTTGAGAAAAAAGCCACAGGCGATTGACCTGCCCGCGGCTTTCCGGGGGATTACCGAGGCATGCTATCCCGGGAAGGATTGCGGTCTCACCTCGGTAAGGATGTATCTCTATTACTTTGACTCAGGGACCACATCCCCCTCCAGCAAGCAGAGGTGTGGCAAAGGTCATAACTGTTATTCCAATCACTATGAGTTGGGCGACTGCTTTTTTCATATTGTCCTCCTGAGACATATTGTTATGGGTGCAAACTACTCTTTATTACCTGATACCAAACTTGGTGATCACAAGAGCAAGCCCTGTGCCATTCTAGCAGCCAGACCTTTTATCCATGCATATAGCTGTAATAGTTCATTTATTTTTTCTCGATTACTAATGAAATCTCGATTCCGCCATACGCTGCTCAATGATTACCGGGCAGAATAGACAGACTGTTTTTTGTGTTACGCCGGGAAAACATTGGGCTTCTGCAGAGTTGCACATTAGAGTGTAATGTGCATATAACAATGTGCACACCGATGTAAGTTTCTTATTTTACGTGATAATAACAGATATTGTTGCATTTCATAAAGATCGTGGAGGAATGAGATGGTGAAGTCCAGATCAAAGTCAACCCGCATTCTCGTTGTAGATGATGATGTTGGTGCCCGTGAATCACTGGAAGCAATCCTCGAAGATGATTATTCCGTCATTTCCGTAGACAGCGGATTCAAGGCACTGGAGCGGCTGAACAGAGAAAACTTTGACCTGGTGCTGCTCGATGTGACCATGCCTGACATGGATGGTATAGAAACCCTGAGAAGAATCAAAAAGAGCGATAATAGCATCGACGTTATAATGGTTTCGGCCATCGACCGAGCCCAGGAGGCAACAGCCTCCATTCAGACAGGGGCCTATGATTATATTACAAAGCCCATTGATCCGGACTCGATTATCAATGTGATTTCCAGGGCTTTACAAAAAAGAATGCTGGAAAAGGAAGTCAATTATCTACGCTCGGAAGTCTCTCAGTTTGTAAAAAACAGGCAAATAATAGGGCGGTCGGCATGCATGCAAGAGGTATTCAGTATGGTTGACAAAGTGGCGGCCACCACCAGCAACGTTCTCATCTCCGGTGAAAGCGGAACCGGCAAAGAACTCGTCGCTCAAGCGATCCATGCCAGGAGCCGGAGGGCGAATAACCCCTTTGTGGCAATCAATTGCGCTGCAATACCATCTGAATTGATGGAAAGCGAATTGTACGGCCATGAGAAAGGTGCGTTTACGGGTGCTCAGACACGGAGTGTCGGAAAATTCGAATATGCCGATAATGGTACGATCTTCCTCGATGAAATCGCATCCCTGAAACTGGAGCTGCAGGCAAAGCTTTTACGCTTTCTCCAGGATTTGGAGTTCACACGTGTAGGAGGTAATCTCACCATTAAAGTCGATACGCGAGTAATAGCGGCGACCAACATATCCCTCAGACAACTGGTCGATGAGGGAAAATTTCGCGAGGACCTGTTTTTCAGACTTAACGTAATACCCATTGAACTGCCGCCCCTGCGCAAGCGGAATGGTGATGTTGCATTGCTGGCAAATTTCTTTCTCGATAAATTCAATCGTAAACTCAACCAGAATATTGAAGGGATCGCAGCCGATGCCATGGTGGTGCTGGAATCGTATCACTGGCCGGGAAATATTCGCGAACTGGAAAATCTCATTGAACGTTTGGTCGTCCTGAGGACCAATGACAAGTGGATCGACACCAAAGATCTGCCATTCGAGCTCCTGTTTAACGATAAAAATGACCAGAGTGACAGACATTTAGACCAGGGGCTTCTCGAGGCGCGCCAGGTATTCGAACGCAGCTATATCCAACGCGCCTTGAGGATTTGCAACTGGAACCAGGCGAAGGCTGCAAGAATGCTCAATATTCACCGAAACACTCTCCTGCAGAAAATCAAATCGCTCAACATTCATCTCCAGGGTGAATAATGAGCCATGTGGTATCTTGTACAGACCTTTTCTAGGAGGTTGTCCGAGAAGGGCATTCTCGGACGGCCTTCCAGTCACTTTCGTTCCATGAGTATCCCTTGCACATTGATATGTGCACATTTCTCTGAAGTCAATATGGAGTCAGTATATATCCGATTGTTACTCTGAGATTTTTTCTCTATCTAGAATGGTACAATACTTGCTTATCTCCAGACGGGGGGAAATACGTATTGTCTCGGGATTAATGCCTTACGGCCCAAAAACTGTAACAAAGAACAAGAAAACGAGACGTATTAATATTTGTGAATTTTCCTCTACAGCTATGGCACTTATCCCTCTCAAGGGGGCTCAAGGGGGACTGAAAAGAGTACCACTTGTGGATCAGCATCAGAGCGTCATGTTAAGCTGAGGGCGAAAAGAAGCTTTTGGGAGCTACAATGTCTAAGATGGAGAAACTATCCGAGAGTTTTCGCGTTCAAGCCCTCGAAGAGCAGGTGGAACAATTGACCCTCCAACTCAGTGATTATCACAAGGTGAAGGAGCAACTTGCCCAGGTACAAAAAAGAGAAACCCTGGCATCCCTCTCGGGCGGTATTGCGCATGATTTCAATAATATTTTACACTGTATTCTCGGATATACAGAAGTGGCATTGTCGGGGAAAACGAATGGCTCAACGGACTTTGAGGTCTTGAGCCAGATCCAGGCAATTGTTGAAAAAGGTAGAGAACTTGCAAAGCGGTTTTTAGTATTTGGCAGAAAATCCACCCAACGTCAGGTAAAGCTGAACTTCAATACCATAGTAGAGGAAGTTGGATTTCTGCTTTTTCGCACCACGCCAAGCAACATAACAATAGAACACAAGCTCGATCCCAAGCTCTCCTTGATCAGTGGAGATGCGGGCCAGTGTGAACAAATTGTCATGAACCTATGTATTAATGCGATGGATGCCATGCCGCGTGGCGGAAAACTGGTTATCAAAACCGAGAATATCAACTTCACCCAAACCAGTCCATTGCACATGAAAATTGGAGTCACTCCCGGATCCTACGTGCACATAAGTGTTTCTGACACCGGCATCGGCATGAGCGAGGATGTTATCGAAAATATTTTTGAACCTTTTTTCACAACAAAAGAGGAAGGCAGAGGGTCGGGCCTTGGCCTCTCGGTTGTTTCCTCCATCGTCAAAAGCCATGGAGGATATGTTGAATGCACTAGCATGACAGGTTCTGGAACTGCATTCGATATCTATATTCCCGCTATAAATTTGGATTATTCGTTGGAAAAGCCCAGAGAGGAACAATGCTTTCTGGGCAGTTCAGCAGGCGAAGAGGTCATTTTATTTGTTGAGGATGATGAGGCAATCGTGAGAATCGGCGAGCATTTTCTTGAGAGATGCGGCTACGATGTCCTGACAGCCGGGAGTTGTGAAGAAGGATTGGAGATATATCAAAGCATTACCGTGGATCTCGTCATTATGGACGTGGGATTACCAGGTATGGGAAGTAATGAATTTTTGAAGTGCCTGAAGTCTACAAATACCGGAGCTAAAGTACTTGCCATTAGTGGGTATCCTGCCTACAGCGGGATTGTCAGGGCGCTGGACCTCAAAGAACAGGAATTTCTGCAAAAGCCCTTCAGCGGTAAAGAACTCACAAACAGAGTGCGCATAATACTTGATGGCAAAACCATACCGATCGTTGAGATGGGTTACCAAGACGATATCAGAGAGTAGTCCTTATGGAGCGCCACTCCTCTTGTTTTTATTTGTAGCAGTTCAGAGCAGATCTGACGGATACCAGTCTTGAAGGGGGCTGTCAGGTAAGGTTTTTACTGTTCTACGAGCTTTCCCATCTTCAAATTGTGGGTCTGGAAAATGATATAATGTTTTGGTGAGGGAACAGATGACAGCAGCAAATGAAACAGATTTGCGATCAGCTTTCTCGACGGTGCCAAAAGACATGGCTATGGCGAAAAGGAACTCAAAGGAAACGATGAACCTGCCGGATTTCATACCAGAAACAGTGGAGGCGTTTGCTGCGGTAGCCGACAAACAAAGAAGGCTTTTGGAGAAGGTAATTACCTCAACTAGGGATCATTTCTACCTGCTGAATGGCGACGGTAAATTTATCTATGCCAATACCTCCCTGCTCAATGATCTTAATATCAATAACTCAGCACTCATGGGCATGACCCATCTTGACCTCCATTTCCCCGGCTCAGACATGCTCTACCAGGAGGCGATGAAGGTTATTGCAACAGGAGAAGAGCGTCGTGGTGAAATTACCTATTCTCTTCCCTCTGGGGGAGAAAGGGATTACGAATACGCTTATGAACCTATTCTTGGTGACCAGAAGATGGTTGAAGGCGTGGCGGCGCTTGAACGCGATATCACCGAGCGCAAGCAGGCGAAAGAGGCATTGCGCAAAAGCGAAGAGAAGTTCAGGGCCTTGTTTGACAAAGGACCTATTGGAGTAGCATTCCATAAAATGGTGTATGATAATAGTGGAAAAGCTATAGATTATCGTTTTCTCGATGCGAACTCCAGTTATCTGGAATTAACCGGTGTCGATCCGCGGGGCAAATGTGCAACAGAGGCATTTCCGGGCATTGAAAAAGATCCCTTTGACTGGATTGGAACATTCGGACGCGTGGCTAAAACCGGTGAACAGATTCGCTTTGAACAATATCTACACGCAAACAAGCGCTGGTATGATTGCGTCGGATATCAGGTCGAACCAGATTATTTTGTTACTGCTTTTGTGGAAATCACAGAACGCAAACAGGCCGAGGAGGAACTCAAAGCTGCGAATAAGGAACTTGAGGCATTCTCTTATTCCGTCTCCCATGATCTGCGTTCCCCACTTCGCACCATTAGCGGCTTTATCTCTCTCCTGAGCGAGCATGCCGGACCATTGGACGGCAAGACCAATGAATACCTGCAAAGGATAGAGGCCGGGGCGGCAAAGATGGACCGTTTAATCGACGATTTGCTATCGCTGTCAAGAATATCCCGGCTGGAGATGGTCATTCAGGAAATTGCTCTAAGCGCCATGGCCAGAGTCGTTGTCCGCGAGCTTGAACTACAGCATCCGGAAAGACATGTTGAGAAAAACATTGCCAACGATCTAAAAGCACGAGGCGATTCGCGGCTCATCAAAATTGCACTGACTAATCTTATTGGCAACGCCTGGAAGTATACCGATAAAACCGTCGAAGCACGGGTAGAGTTTGGCAGCTGTCGAAAAAATGGAAAAGAGGTGTTTTTCGTCCGAGACAATGGTGCTGGTTTCTCCATGGACCAAGTCTATAGACTGTTTCAGCCGTTTCAGCGGCTCCACAGCGAGAGCGAATTTACCGGGATGGGCATCGGACTCCCAATAGTTCACCGAGTGATCAGCCGTCACGGCGGAGAAATATGGGGTGAAGGAGAGGTTGGTAAAGGAGCCACTTTTTATTTTACCCTGGGCTCATGAGGTAGTATTTGTTACCCGTTGGAATAATGTTCTCCGTTAAGGAAAGAACAAAATCTTTCCCTTGAAAGAGTTAACCTTACCAGGTAACTCCAGCTCTGCAGAATACCGGTCCTTTAACGCACCCGTTATTTCAACTTTACGTGTCGGCGATATTGTCGACATCCACGAAGACTGGAGAGAAGCGGATAATAATATCGAAGCAAGTAATGGAATTGATCTGCAGGACTTTTAGGGGATCAACGCCGTCAGCAGCATTAAGATACCTGCCGCGGCGGCAATCAGGTCATTGAGAGCGAAAGAGATTTCCGGCAGGGTACGGTGCTCGCTGTAGCATCTGGCCTGCATGGTATCCACCAGCTCGTCCGCCCGCAGGAAAGCCCGGCGAAACAGTGTGGTCGTAAACCTTATCATGCGGATCAGGTAATTCTTTCTTTGCTCCACGCCCCGAGCCCGCATGGCATCCCCTATTTCATCGGCCTCAAAGAGAATCAGGGGGAGAAAGCGCACGATCAGGCCCACCATTGTCGCTGCAGTTTCCCCATTTACCAATGGGATCGGCTTCAAGGCCCAGATGAGGGTCGCACGTATCTCCGCGGTACGGGTGGAGGAGATCAGCAGCATTCCCATGATTACAATCAGCAGTAATCTCCAACAGAATATCAGAGCGAGTACAACCCGGCCCCAGGTAATTACCGGGATCAACTGCTCGTTAAGATGCACCGCCTGAATGATAAACAAAAAAAGAAGAAAGAACAGGAAATACCTGGTCTCACGGATAAGACGATAAAGGCCTAAGTTGGTTGAATGGAACAAAGAGATCACGACAACCGAAGTGAGCGCTAAAAACAGGACATTGGCCCACAGACTGGTCATTCCCAGAACCATGAGCAATATTTGCTTGGTACGCGGGTCCAGCCGGTGCAGGTATGAATTACCCGGGGTGAAACCGACTGTCGCTAATTCACCCATGGCTGAATTCCTTTGCCGAATTGAACCGAGCAGGGCGGGCGAACACCGAATCGTTCAACTCCCTGAACCACTTCCTCCGGCAGTCCATCTTTGACTATCTGTCCTTTCTCCATCACAATCAACCTTTGGGCGACACTTATCACCTTTTCCAGGTCATGAGTGGTTATGATAATCGTATGGCCCGCCTTATGAAGATCAAGAATGTGGGATAAGACAGTGCATGTGCCGGGATAATCCAGATTCGAAAACGGTTCGTCCATCAACAGTACCTGCGGCGCCATTGCCAGCACACCGGCTATGGCCAGACGGCGCTTTTCGCCACCGGAAAGATTGTGAGGCCGTTTGTCCTCAAACCCGGCTAGATTGACATCGGCAAGAGACCGGGCCACGCGCCGGTCAATCTCATTGCGGGACAACCGCAGGTTTTCCGGGCCAAATGCTACATCGTCATAGACGGTATCCCCGACTATTTGGCTGTCGGCATCCTGGAAGACCATGCCGACCATTTGCCTGGCCGCCTGTGGATTCTTTCTGACTGAGATGCCGTTGACATGGACTTCACCGGAGTAGGGAGAAAGAAGGCCGTTGAAATGGCGCAGCAGAGTCGTTTTTCCCGAGCCGTTGGCGCCGGCAATAACCGTAAATTCACCCTTACGCAAGGCAAGGGATACATTGTTGATAGCCAGGGTGCCATCGGAGAAGCGATGACAAAGCCCGGACGTCTTAATGATGGCCATAGCTTTATTTGGCCGGTTGCAGGTGGCCTGCAGAACCGGCTATAATCGGTCTCAGCGCTCTGGCGATGGGTATGGCTGCGGCGATCTTCAGGGCATCACCCAGAATAAAAGGTAACATACCGACGGCTATGGCCTTGGATGCGCTCATGCCGGTAACTATTTTGAGCCATGAGACGCCAAAGGTATAGATGATGATTGTGCCGACCAGCATGGCAAGGATATCGATAATGACCCTCTCCCTTCCTCTTTCGCTTATTATACCGATGATATAAACGGCAGCGGCATAGCCCACCAGATAGCCTCCCGTCGGTCCGAAAAACTTACCAATCCCTCCGGTACCGCCTGCAAAAACCGGCAAACCGATAGCTCCCGCCAGCAGATATACGGCGACACTGGTAAATCCCCAGCGTCCTCCGAGCAGAAGGCCCGCCAGCATGACAAAAAGATTTTGCATGACAATGGGGATGGGGCCGATCGGAATGGCGATGTAGGATCCCACAGCTATAAGGGTAGCCATGAGTGATGCATATACCATGGGTTTCAGTTGTGCTGTTGATGAGTCCATCTTTATTGAATATCCTTTATTGGTAGAAACAATCGCCGTGTACTACCGTTTGGTGACTGCCGTCGTCCATTTGCAGAATTAAAGCACCGTCGCCATTTATGTCCATGGCAACTCCCTCGACTGTAGTTCTTAATGTAGAAATTCTGACGTGTTGGCCAATGGTGGAGTTACCGGCCTTCCAGTCCTCGATCACCGTAGCAGCATCAAAATTCTCAAGCCGCTTTTCGAAACGGTTCAGGAAATTTATCAGGATTTCCCTGCGCGGCACCTGCCTGCCCAGCAGTTCTCGCAAAGAAACTGCTGAAGGTTCTTCTTTTTTTGGATCATTGTTTACATTCAGACCGATGCCGATATTCAAGTGGCGGAGAAGATCGCCTTCACTTTCCATCTGGGAGAGAAACCCGCAAATTTTATGGGTGCCGACCAGGATATCGTTAGGCCACTTTAAAGACGCCGTAATACCATAGGAGCGTAGAAGTGCGGCCATCTCAACTGCGGCTGCCAGATTAACAAGACTGGCCAGCATTACAGGGACGATTGGGCGCAGAACAAGAGTAAAATACAACCCTCCATCGGCTGAAGCCCAGACTCTTTCCATGCGCCCGCGTCCCTGCGTCTGCCGTTCGGCTACAACGACGGTAAATTCAGGGCAGCCCTGCTGGGCCAGCTTGATGGCTTCATTCATGGTCGAAGGTATTTCCCCGAAATGATGAATTTGATCCTTGCGGTCACCAAATTCAAGGGGATTCAGACTGTCGGGGTCCGAACTCAAGAGATATCCTTTTGGCGAGGAGACAATAGGGATCCCGGACTTAACCATTCCCTGAATATGTTTCCAGACGGAGACCCTGCTGGTTCCTAGTTCTTCACTGATCCTTTCACCGGAAAGGACATCATCAGCTTCTCTGAGCAGATTATAGATTTTATCTTTTGGATTCATTTCGTTACCTTTCGATTAATGGAGAGGTTAACGAAAATAGAAGTGAAAGTCAATAATTTTATGCCAGGTAGGGTCTGCTAAAAAGATGGGCATTTACGAACCGGAGGCTTCTCTGCTCCAAATTTAGCAGCTCGAATGAAGTTAGTCACAGGCATATTTCGCTCCTCACTCGCGAATTTCATCTGCTGACAAAAACAAAATTCGTGAACCGGACCTCGTGTTTAATCATAATATATTTATTCTTAACACCAAAAATGCGCATGAGCAGTCTTTGGTGGAAAACGTAAAAAGGAGGACTTTGAGATGGCAAAAGAAATTAAATATCCGTCCAGACTTCGGTAATGACAGAAGAACATGTTTGCAGAAGCGGTTCATCTCTGCGCCGCTTCAAACAGGCTATGGACAATTTCAGAAAAAACGGATCCTTTCTCCATATAACCAGATTTCCCTCCAATTCCTCCTGCCTGACGTCCTGCTCCAGCAAGAGTGATATCCCCGTACCGGCTTTTATCATACTTTTTATTGTTGTCTCCTGATCGGCCAGAACAACCTGGGCCGGCGGGAGGTCATAGGTCTTGAACAATTGCGAGGCCACATTGTACAGTGGATCAGAAGGCGTCATGATCCAGGGAAACTGGTCGAGGTCTTTCGCGTTGGCGGTCAGCAGCCGTTCGCGCCAGGCGATCGGGCCGGCGATTACAAGTTCGAGCTTTTTAAGTTCAGCTGCAGATATTTTTTCGGAACTGTTTTCACCATACATAAAGCCGATATCGAGGGTGCCATTTTCCAGTTTGTTAAGAACCTCTCCCGTCATGCATTGCAGAAGATGCATATCAAGATTTGGATGCCGTTTTTTCATTATAGAAAAAAGTGCTGGAATTCTCAGTGAATCTATCTCCGTATTGATGCCGATACGCAGCTCACCCGTGAGATTTTCCCGCAATCGTTCAGCATGACAGACCATCTCTTTGACGATGGCCAGCGCCTTATCGGCATAATCCTTGAGTTGTACTCCATCGGCAGTGAGGCTCATTCCCTTTGGTGTACGCTGAAAAAGCGTCAAGCCCAGTTCGTCCTCCAATCCTTTTATATGTGCACTGATCGCCGGTGGACTGGCATGAAGCCGTTTTGCGGCTCTGGTCAGATGTCCTTCTTCGGCCACCATCTTGAATGTGGGAAGTTGAGGGAAGTTGAGGGAAGTTGATACAGTTCCATATTCTCTCGGGATAGTAATAAAAAGGGAAGACTTGAGGAATATACCAGAAAAAGAAAAGAGAGAGGGATCATTTTTTCCGAAGATGTCGATCCGATAAGTCAATTAGCTTGTTTCTCCGCTCTATCTTACCATTCTCCCAGATAGTATTTGCCAGTCGACGACAGTATGTTGCCGCAAATCAAGGAGGAGCAATATGAAATCGATAAACGATATAAAAAATATTCTGAAATATTTATTATCGCCTGAAGATACAACGGAAAAGGATGATGAGAACTTATATCTGACCCGGAATCCTGCACTTGTTCAACGAAACATTTGGATGGGCCTGCTGAAAGCCCTGTTCTGGGCAATAGTAGCTATTGCCCTTCCATTGCTGCTCTCTGCCCTGGCTGTGCTGAATTTACATACATAATGAAATCGAGAAGTTTGGCATTATTGTCTGGTGAAAGAATCATTATGGGTGATAGCGCAAAAAACGGCCGCTGCATCGGTCGATCCGACAATGCTGCCCAACAGCCTGCCGTGAAGCAATGGAACATCCAGAACCCAGCTGGCGGCAAGACCGGTTAGCACTGCAGTCAGCAGTACGCCGACCGTTGACAGTGAAAGTGCCGGACGCCAGGATGCACGCACCGATGCCATAGGCGTACGAAGACCGCCGTCGAAGAGAATCAATGCCAAGGCCATGCTGCCAAGGCTGTTGGCAAGGCTGTAATTCTCGAAGCCGATTCCGCTCGACCCTTCCGATCCGGCCAACATACCTAGGGCCAGGAACAGCAAGTACCGGCATGCCGATGCGCGCCGAAAACTTGCTCGAGGCAATGCCGAGCAGAAGCAGGACGCCAGTGAAAAACAGGATAGTATTCATGAAGGGCGACGAACCTCCGAGTCGATAAGTGCTATAGCAGGGCTGGTGAATTTTTTAGTGATGAGGATACTTTATCCTGCCGTCCCGATGTATTCAGGTCGAGATTTATATAAATTTAATATTTATTATTAATTATCTTCATGATTTTATCAATTACATAGTTTGGTATTTAGAATTAATCTGTCCGTCTCAATTTGCGTCAACACCTCTCGGAAACAGACCGCGATCTAGTTTAAAAGCAATCAATAATTTTCGGTTCTAAGGTGAAGAGATGGCTACTGCCAATGCTAATCTGAAAATCAGTTTAAGAACTTTATATATATTCCCGAACACCTTCACGCAGTGCAGTAGTGGCGAATGTAGACTGGGGTGTGTTAGCTGGATTACTCAAGATGCGTACCAAAAATATTGTCGTGGAATTTTGGAAGCCATATATAGCCATTGGGGAAGGGCCGGGGAGGGGGAACCCTTCTGCCCTTAACTGAATTTCGATTTACCTTCTTTACTCCTCGTAGACAAAAAAAAGGGACCAGGGGGCAATTTTTGATCAAGGAAAATTAAGGAAAATAATAAAGAGGAATGGATGGCTCAATAAATAAAAAACCCGCAAACCGTTGCCGGATGCGGGTTAAAAAGACTTGAGCGGAAGTCTTTGTACTACATTATGGTGCGAAGGCGGGAGGCATGTTTTGTTGTTAAAATATTTTAATGTCAATTAGTTAAGTTGTTCACTGAAATTGCCATTTCGTTAAATACCCGCTTTTGTACCCGCTACGTGTTCGGGTGTAACATAAGAACATGCAGGGCGAAAGCTTTGGTTTAAGCTTCAAGTAACTCCTCATCGGTAGCTTTCGCCTTTTTTGGAAAAGGGATAATCTGAGCAATCTTTTTCCCTTCTCTTGATTTGGCTTTGTCGAGTTCGTATTGGGTCTGCAGGTTGGCAAAAAAATCTTCGGACATGCCGAAGAACTTTGCCAGCTTGAGGCTATTTGCAGGCGAAATAGATCGCTTTCCCCGCAGGATTTCCCCCAGTGCGGTTTGGCTTATACCTGTCTCCTGTGAAACTTTATAGGCGCTTAAGCCAAACGCTTCAATGAATTCTTCCTTCAATATCATGCCTGGGTGTTCCAGTGGTATATGCTTAGTCATTTTTATCACCCCTAGTGGTAGTCAACGATCTCAACCTCAAAGGCGTTTCCGTTTTCAAAGAGAAAACAAATCCTCCATTGATCATTTATCCTGATTGAGTAGCTACCTTCTTTATCACCTGACAGCTTTTTCAGCCTGTTTTTAGGTGGAATACGTAAGTCATCCAAGGTTGAGGATGAATTCAACATTAAAAGTTTTCTTCTGGCCCCAGCCTGTATGTCATGGGGCAGCTTATGTGAGAAAGCTCGGTTCCAGATTTTTTCTGTCTCTTTGCAGCTAAAACCCTTTATCATTACACTATCGTCTCCCGTGGGTATTGTCAAGCGATACTATCGCGTAGTGATACTATGACAGTTTAGAACACTGTCCCTCATTTTCCGGCTAGGTCTACCAAATGAGATAGAATATTACAAGCTTATGTAGGAGATTAGCTGTCGATATGGTGGGAGGCGGCTCCTGTGCTATATTGCTCCCCACTTGGTAGCTGGTGGATATGAAGACTGGTATTTTGAGTTTCTGGATATGCCGGTAGAAACTTCGGAAATGAAAGAGGCCTCATGTTTTTCTACTCGATCCGGTAGAAACTTCTTGGGTGCCAGTAAGTATTCTTCTCCCATACCCACGCTATGGGTTAGCATGTATCGATCACACCGCGACCAGGTGACAAGGTGGACAATAGAAGGCTTCCGGATCTCGAGAATAAGCCATACTGTTGAGCAGATGGTCACGGATCCTGTCGCTTTGCTTTCTATGCTATCCAGAAATATGCCACTGTAGGAAGAACATATGTCATCCTATCACACTTGCTCTCTGATCTTTACTGCGGATCTTACTGTCAAATTCTGTGATTGAAATCTTGATCTAAGCAAACGTGCCATCTCATCATAAACCGGAGCTTTCTTGAGAGGGTCAATAATCGTTACAATTAGCGAAAATGGTTGGGGGCGGAGAACCGTGTCCTCCTTCTCGTGTCTCGTTAGCAGCCTTACTTTGAGTCGCCATCTTTTCCCACGTTCGCCACTTTCCCCCATATTGCCATAGTAGGTGCGTACTGGTGCCCATTTTCTTAAATTCGCGACCTGAAAAGACTCATATAGAATTCCTGTATTTTTATGTTCTGGAGGAACAAGACCCTGGAAAGTTTCTTTTATTTCTCCGGTCACTCTATTTTTCTTGTCATAATAAACACCGAAATTTGCTTCAATGTGGGACTCGCAGTACTCGCTCCCCCACCTTCCGCCACGTGATGGAGAAAATGCTATAGTCATCCACACCTCCCCATAGTATCGACCCTCACTATATAAGGATTCGGGGTATGGAAAATCATCCCACTCTAGATAATAGCCAGGGCGGAGAACATCATCAAAGATTAAGGTTGAGGAGTAAGATGTGCACTGCAGTGCCTCTTGTGAAAATGATGGCAAGCCAAATCCAAAGAAATTTTCTTCTCCATCTGGCACTCGTTGTCTCGACCTTGGATCACGTGCGTGATGTGTCAAAAGAGCACGCGCTAAAACTGGTTTTGGAGTTGGTGTAATCTGATGATAAATCTGTGCCAAGGTTCTCGAAACTAGCGGCGCGGCGAAACTGGTACCCAGGTTCTCTGCAGTCCCATTTTCATAAATGCTTTGGATCCCAGACACATGGGAACCATCTTGGGAACAAGTACCACCATAGTGAATCAAATCTGGTTTTATTATATGGTTAGGGCCAGCGCCATGCCTTGAAAATGCGGATGGACAATGTTCTCCTGGGCCATTCTTTTTGTAATCAAGGTGGGATATTGAGCCCACTGTGATGCCAAGAATACTATCGGCCGGAGCAGTAATTCTGCCTCGCTCAAGCTGAGATGCTTCTCGAGGATAACTTAACAACGGTGGAACACTATAGTTTCCGGCGCTTATAACAAATGATACTTCATACTTTTCCTGCAGATTATCAAGTTCTTCTGCAAACTCAGAAAACTCATTCAAGGAGCACACTTTGTTGGTTCCAATAGAAAGATTCCATACTTTATATTTGTTTGCGTACTTCTGTAGGGCTGAATCTAATGAAATTAAAAATTCCTGCTCCTGCAAAAATTCTGTTGGGCCCTTACTAGGGTCATAGTTTGGCAAGACCTGCAGATCAAAAACTTCACACGGATTTTCTTCAATAGCCGATATAGAAGGATTTAAAACGTTACCCCAGCATATCAACCCACTAACGAAAGTACCATGATCCGTGTTGCGATATGCTGGCGCCACGTATGATTCACGTCCAACTATCCAAGAATTAAGGTCATTGTTGTTGCTCGTTGTGCCGCTATCAACTACAACTACAGTAGGCACATCCCCCTCAACTTCATTTCTGCATAACAGTTTTGGGAGCGGTTTTTTGTTGAAAACCATCGGGCGCACGGTCCGTATAATTGGCATGTTTTCCACAGACCGAACAGCCACTATTTTCGATAATGCATCTATATCTTCTTCACTTTTACAAATTGCAGAAAATGTATAGCTCGTATGAGAGTAGCCTTTCGAGCTAATATGGATATTTCGTTTTTTACAAATATTTTCAAAATCTGATACTATTTGCTCTTGGTCATTCTCATTATCAAAATTAAACAACCGAACACGAGTGATATAACCTTGCTTTCTTTTCGGACTTCTCCGTAGGACATCCCTAGGTGCAAGTCCTTTTCTTCTATAATTAGGCGTCACTGCTTCAATACTCTCTATGCAAGACAGCTCCTTTTTTACTTTAGCGCTTTCATTTTCTTGAATAAGACGATTCAGCTCATCTAATCCATTGCTACTTGCCTTTAAAAACAATTCCCCCAACCCGCCAGCCCCTATTATAGGGCATGTTTGATGGGAAAAAAGTTTTTGGGGCCTATGGCTTTTGGCTGTTGCTTTCGATATAAGTTTCACTCGCATTGGAGCAATAACACTTTTCTTGAAATTTACCCTGTACGCTTCCTTTATGGCAAGAACCTGAATAGACAAGCTCTGCCGGTATTCTATATCAACCGTTCTGAAAGGCTTATCCTTACCCCCACCTGTAGTGTTCCTTCTTTCATTCCCCTGTTGCGGAAGGATCAGTTTTATAGGTAGGCGATTATTCTCATTGGCTCCCGCTTTCTTTTTCATTCGTTCTCTTTCCTATTTTTTTTTTGAGATTTTCGATATACCGTCGCTTTTGATACTCCAAAGATCTTAGCTAAGTATGGAGCGCTATATAATTTTGGATCTCGATCTTTAAGGGTTCTGAATGCAGCATCAGCATCTGATATGTTTATGGAAGAGAGAAATCTTCTCTCTTCCCCTTCTCCAATACCGAGATTCAACAAAACCTTGAAGGCATCTTTTAGAGTGGGATCAATGTTCATAGAAATCTTTCTTCTGTGGATCCTTGAACAAACTTCTTTTATATCAGAACCCGAATATCCTTCGGACAAATCAGTCAATATCTGGATCTCTTTGTCATCAAACTCAACTGGCTGTAAAAATTCAGCCCACATCTCTTGCCTAACTTCCTTCTTCGGGTAATCAAATTTCAACCGGTATCCAAATCTTCGCCAAATAGCAGAATCTAATAATTCGTCATGATTTGTAGCTGCAATAACTAATGATTGAGTTCCGAGTGTATCAAGGTTTTGGATAAAGCTATTAACTACCCGCTTAAGCTCCCCTAACTCTTGGCTATCCCCTCTTAATTTGGCGATTGCATCGAATTCGTCCAAAAATAAAATGCAGGGTGTTTTTGAAGCAAATTCAAAAAGCGCTCTAATGTTCTTTGATGTATTCCCGAGAAATGATGAAATAACACCATCTAATCGAGCAATATACAATTCAAGGCCAAGAGCGCGAGCAATGTACCTGGCCAAATGACTTTTGCCAGTCCCGGGAGGCCCCTGCATGAGTAAGCTGATGGATCCTGCTATCCCTTGTGCCTCCAGCAGTCCATAACTTTTTGTTACACTTAAATATTCATTAACAACGTCCCATTGGTTCTCTGCTAAAAATATTTTAAAATCAGGCTGCGAAAGATTGACTCTTTCTAGAAGCTGGAAACGACTGTCTCCGTCTACAGGAAGGGATCCGTTAAATGTCATTTTTGCTGGGCGAAGTTGGGTGTCAGTTTCATCCAGCATCTTTCGAAGTCTCTTTGCCATCACACTATCACCATCCTTTTCTAAATTATCTGCAAGAAAGGCGGTGTAATTTCTCACCTTGTCAATGTCCAGGAGTAAAGCACCGTTGATGATCCTAATTAACTCGTTTGTGAAATTTTTTCCAGATTTCATGATTCAAAAATACCATTTATTGAGAGTAAAATAAACTTAAGTGAGACTTTTTATACCTGGTTATGCTCTTCCTGTCAAAACAAAAGTATCTTTTTTATTATTGAAGAACGTTCTTACGAGAAAATAGAACCTTAAATGAGTTCTCAATTTTTTGAAGGTTGAGCAAGAAGCAATGGTGTAAAAATATGTCAAAATTCCATTTTGACAGAGACCCGACTTTCTCAATCCGTTGGAGTAGAGATATTGACATCCAAGTAACGGTAATATACATATCCTCTTTACTATAAAAAAATGTAAGGCAGTTTGAATGATATCACCAAACAATGAGGTTAATATGTCAAAATTACTAGTTGTTTTTATTCACGGTTTAAGCGACACAGAAAAGACTTGGGACAACCTCATTACACTTCTAAACAAAGACGATAAACTAAGCAGAAAAATCACGACTGAAACTTATTCATATAAGACCAAGAAAACACGGTTTTTATTTTTAGAGAGTTATTCTTGGAAATCACTTCGACTTCAAGACCTAGCAACTGGACTTGACACAAAAATCAAACATTTGTACTCAGATGTCGACAAAATACTGCTTGTTGGTCACAGCATGGGTGGGTTGATTGCTAAATATTACCTCACCGAAAAGATCAAAAGTTCAGAGCATGAAAAGATTTTAGGAATAATTTTTTATGCTACACCTCATACGGGTTCAGGTTTCGCAAATTTAGTTAATGCAATTTCAAGCGGCCATCTTCAAACCAAACAGTTAAAGAAAAACTCTGATTTCGTTGATCTATTGGAAAGCGATTTCAGAAAATTGAAAGTTATTGAAAAAGTAAAGGTTACCTATGTAGTCGCTGGCCAAGACGTTGTAGTAGGTAGAGAAAGTGCTGGAATAAACAACACACCTTTTGCAGAGTTAATTCCTGACAAAGATCATAGCTCAATCATTCAACCAGACCCAGATGATCGTGATGATCTTTCTTACCTAATACTTAGAAATTTTATCAATGAAATTCTGGAAGAATTGTATGAAAGAAATCATTTGATAGATTTATCGGAGGCCATTGAAACCAATGATCAATCAAAGATTGAAGCACTAATAATTAACAAGGGAAGAAGCTGGATTGAATCTGAATATCGAGAAGAAGCAATTGAATTATTAGGGATAATAGTAGGTAAATACGAAACCAAGTCTATCTTAGTTATTTGGAGTAAGTATTTAATTGCTATTTCTAAGTTGTTCAGAGATAGAGTGTTTTCGCCTGAACTATGTCATGAAACTATTTTAAAAAATGCAGCCGACATAGGAATTCAGAACCTTCTGAAAGCAGAATGCATGGAGTTCGAAAGGCACAAAAAAGAAAGAGATAAGGCTTTAGATATGGCAAAAGAATTAATCTCTGATTTAGAAACAGCAAAAATTGCTCGCACTCCTCATGAATCATATGCGCAGGCTACTTCATACTTTCTTCTAAGCAACCTCTTCAGAGCCGGTGGTCAGTTATACGAAGCTGTCCTCTTTATTGATAAAGCTATTAGCCTTTATAGCCCTGCGATACTAAGCCATCAAATTGAAATTGCTCATTGCTTGTATGCAAAAAACGTTTGCCGGGTAATGCTAGGAAATATTCATGAGGATAGTTCAGCATTCCCAACTTTAGCAGCACCTGAGTTTCGACTTTTTTCTGAGGCTTTGCTTTTGTTAACTCGTTCTCACATAGAATGGACATCTGGAAGAGTAGGGCAATCAGCTGATTTTGCGACAAAAGCATCAGAAATTTTCAGTTCCATCGGCTATCGTCATTATGCAGAAAGGGCTATTAAGCTAAAAAGCCTCTTAAATTGTTGGCAAATTCTCGAATATAATGGCTCCATAGACTCCGCGGCAGAAAAAGCATCTTCATTATCATCAGTTATTCGAGGCTTGGTGACCCATAATAGATTTGATGAAATCCGATATTTTATCGCTAATGAAAAACCATCAAGAGTCCTTGGGATGCTACAATTTGCAGTCACATACAACCCGAATTCAATTAATACTATTAGTGATTTGGAATTACCACACATGCTTCACAAAGAAAATAGTGAGTGGAAATGGGGCCAGATTAAAGTAGAATCACTAACAGAAGCCGAGTCAAAATTAAGGGTTTTAATGGGAATAAAGCCCGAAGTAAGAATTCCTTTGATTATTGACTAACATGAAAAGTTAGTATGCGATTTTAAATGATTGCCTCATGAGTGAACATTCTACCGTCATTCATCCAAGACAAATACCTTTGTTTGTGGTTGACAGGAAATACCAAATAGAAGATTTACCTTCGAAGGGAAAACTCCTCATAGAGTCTATAAACGAGTTAGATGACTGTCAATCGTCTCTGAAATTTTTCTTTTCTCATGCAACTGAAATAAAAGATAAAATTCATAACTCTGACTATATCTTCATTAAAATCAATTTAACAAGTGGAGAAAAACCAGATAATGGCAGAACAACTCACCCGCATTTTTTGAGATTATTAATAGCCTCGCTTTTAGACATAGGTGTCAACAGAGAGCATATTTTAGTGGGTGATTCTTCGGTTATAGGCATCAATACATTAGTAGCTGCCAAACAGGCTGGGATTGAAGAGGTTTGCCACGAATACAATATACCTTTTATTGATCTCTATGAAGGTCCATTTAAAAAAGCCGTATCGGAGACCTACCTTCTGCATAGATCAATTAGTATTCATGAAATCTTCTCAGAGACTAATGTTTTCACCATTAATTGTGCAAAAATTAAGACTACCTACGGTAGTCCTGTTGGTTTCTGTGTAAAGAATCTTAAAGGAATTATAAGTGATGAGGACAAATTAAATTTTCATTTGGTAGGAGTACAGGAGTCCCTTGTAGATTTAAGAAGAACAGTTACCTGTGATCTTAACATCCTCGAGGGTTACCCAGGGTCTGAGTTAGGAGTACCAAAATTCTGCAATTTGATAGGGATATCAACATCTGATTATATTTTGGATAGTATTGTCGCAGAGTTGATCGGCATTTCATTCATGAGTGTTCCTCACTTAAATATTTTAGCCTCCGAATATAGTCCATTAATTAACAAAGCAATCTCCAAATATTCTTCGGTTGAAACACGTAAAAAGATACCGAAATTTAAATATACAACTCATGGAATAGACAGCATGGCAGCTGAATTTTCCATAGAAATAATAGATGGGAAACCTTGTACTTCTTGTTTAGAGTCGTTTTACAAGGCCTTAATCAAACTATCAAAAGAAAATTCACTACCACTCGATTTCACCTACATAATTGGCCAGTGGCATGTAAATACAGATTGGCACCTATACGATTCCAATAAACATATTTTTCTTGGTCAGTGTGCATTGAAAAGACCCCCGTCTTACATCACAAAAAACTTTGACAACAAGTATTGCGATAAATTTCTGAGACATATTGAAGAAAACAACAAAGGAATTCCTCTCCCAGGATGTCCTCCCACAATTGACTCAATGGTAAAAACCATTGCCACAAAAAGTAAAGCAAAACAAGAGTACTTAACTTCGCTAAATGAAACTCTACTTCAGCCAGTAAATTCTAATTTCAAACATTCACGTATTATCGAACAATGGGTAGAGCCTCTTCCCATGCAAAATTTCTTTACTGCCTCCATTATACCAAAGGTAATTGAGATCATGCCCAAAGAAGTCATTACATTTGATAATTTTAGTGAAGAGTTGGCGATACAGTGTGAGCTAGTAAGTGCAGCAATTTGTCATCAAATGAACTGGGATTTCATTAGAAATAGAATCAAAGAAAAAGCTTTAAGAGATAGAACCTATTGGGATTTCTCAAACTTAAAAAATTTTAGCGAACAAGGAATAATCGACCTACTCAAAGGTTACCCAAAGAGAGAACGATATTTTCCTGAACAAAGAGCAAGTATGCTCAGAGAGCTCTCGAAATTGTCTTTCAGTAAATTTGAGACACTATCTCAAGTAATTAAGAGTCTTAAAGGGAAGAAAAATATTGAAGAAAACTTTTTAAAAATTCTACATCAAATTAGTGTGTTCTCAGAAGATCCTGAGGCAAAAAAATTGCAGGTTTTACTTCACTCGCTATTTAGGTCTAAACTTTTGAATTTTGATGAGAAAGGCATAGTACAGCCCACAATTGATTATCATTTGATGCGTCTTTACATTAGGCGAGGTAATATTTGGCACACGAACTCAAGTGGCCTTAAATATCTTAGGAGTAATATTCGAAGACTGTCTACTACAACAAGTGCATTAAGAGCTATAATTGCGGATGCTTTGAGGAATATTTCTTTTTACTCAAAACAGTCTCTTGTTGATATCAACGGAGCTGAATGGTGGATAGGCAGAACCTTATGTTCAAGAGAAAATCCAGATTGTGAGATGCAAACAGGTCTAGGAGATTGGTTAAAACCACATTACAATAACTGCCCTTATATAAACGTATGTTATGCAAAAACTTGTGATATTGATTTGATTGAAGTGAATGAGCCTTTTGACATTAGCCGTTTCTACTGAGTTTGAGTAAACACTCTTGAATTCCGTGAATTCCGGGAACACAATACTTTTTTCTGAAATTACAACCTTTCACTGAGCCCTAACAAAATTAATGTCGTTGTTGCAATTGAAATAAGATGCCATTGGGCAATGTAAAACAAACGGTTAAAGTGTCAGGTTAATATGTTTCCTAAGAGGGTAGGATCGGCTAATCACCGAGAATTAATCAGAAATGGAGCAACTCGAAACTTTAGATTACCAAAAGATAGTCTACAATCGAATTGTCAGGTTAGATTGAGGCTTAATAGAAAAACTTGTCAGATCAAATTCCCATTTCTTACAAATAAACATTTTATGGCTGCACATGGTTCCAGTTCGAAAGAACTTTATCTCTAATCCATGCCCCTGACTTGTCAAAACCGATCCCACTCTATTTTGACAAGTCAGGGGCCCATACTTCCTTTTTACGATCCCCATCAACTATCTGTCATTAAAATCGAAAAGTTTCGGAATCAGCTGCTACTTTAGCTCGTTCCGCCGCCTAATTGCCGACACGGACAGCCTTCTTTGATGCAGCTGCCTATTCTTCAGCTTCCTTGCGCCGATCTTTCCAGGCCCCGAGATCGGAAATACGGGATCTGCCAATATCACGGATCTGCTTTGTTACGCACTGCTGGAAACCGGCCACTCAGCCTGCAGGCACTTAACTTCATCGCCATATGCTTTATACTGCGCCTTCATCTTATCCAAGGCTTTGCCTGTTGTTGCTCTTTGGCGGATCTCTTGGCAGCATCTGCTGTTGCACTGAATGTTTCTTCGGCAACATAGTTCGTTTCTTTGATCTTATCGTTGTAGCCATCAACTCCTTTTTGCTTGATTGCGTAAGACTCAGCAGACTTGTCGTGATATATCGCTAACCAGAACAGATCAAAGAAACCAGTCACTGATTAGCGATTTTTCCATTAACGGCAGGCGGGTGCACAGCTGCGTTTCATTTCCCGATCAGTGAGGCTGCAAAAGCCTTTATCGTCCGGGCCGTACATTCCTTCAAAATCAGGAATACGGAGTATATTGCATGGCGGTTGTTTGCCGTATCGAGGTACCCGTTTTTCAAAATAAGCTACACGCTGTGATCCATTTGGAGAAGTATAATATAGCCTTTGGCCTGGCTTGGCATCTACTGGTTTCATTATTCTTTTTCCTTCAATTAGTGTGGGATTTTCTTTGCTTCGGCAGTTATTTTGTTCGTCACTCGTTCTCCTGGGCCTGTTTGGTCATGGCGCGGTTAATATCATCATAATCAAAGCACATGGAGTGTAGTAAACGGTCAATACCGTGACGAAGGGAATCACGTATACATTCATTACGCAGAAGAGACCACAACTCGTGCGGTGATCCCTCCTCCCTTGATTCCAGTAATATTTCGTTTATGGTTAATGCTGCGGAAGTGCTATTAACCATTTCCTTATGAGCTTTTTTAAAATCTTTTTTGTGGAATTGATAGGAAGGTAGGTCTGCAAGGGGCATAAAACGGTAAAAATTTTCCATGATATTTCCTCCAAATAAAAATGCCGTAAGTGCTCTCAAAGCCATGAACGGCTTCCCAGGGCCTCGCGGTATCCCGGACACTTACGGCAAATTGTATTTGAAATAAAAAAAGCCTTTATTATGGTGCTGGCTGTGCACCGTTCATGTTTTGAGAGAATTGCAGATTACACCGGCAGAAAAGGCCTGTCAAGCAATGGCTGTACTTTATGTATTCTGATGGGTTGTCATTGTCCCAGGGGGGCGTAAAAAAATGCTCGAACAGAACGAAATGCACCACAGGAAGGTGCCGCAGCTATTGCTAGTACTGCATTCTGTTCGAGCAAGATCAGCTTATGATGTAGATTCTTCAGCTATGCGCTTCACTGTCTTTTTAAGGAACAGTGAGCTATATTGACTATCAAACATATCCTCAAGCACATCGAGGCGGGGAGCAAACCGTTCATGTAGCTGCCCTGGAGAGAATTCACTTCTCGGTACTACTTCCTGTATGTGAGCTGCTAAGTAAAAGGCTTCCATATACTCATTCAACGTGATGCAGAGGTGCTTTACCTGCCTGTCTATTGCTGCCTGCATGTATTCCCGTGTATCTTCGAGGGCAAGTATGAGGAATCCTAATACAGCTTCCTTCTGTTCTGCCATATTCTTCTTTAATTCGTTGTCGTTGTTGATCCTCTCTTCGAGAATAGGAATAGCATCTCTTGTTGCCTTAAGAGTTATCTCAAGTTCTGTCAGTCTGTCCAGATCCTTCTGTGAGTCTCTTTCTCCAAAGGATCGCTTCAGATTTTGTATAGACTCGCTCAGCTCGGTCTCTCTCTCCCTGAAGGCTGCAAGTTCCTGTTGCAACCTGTTAATTGTTCCTACTGTTTTGTTGAGGCTGAGTACAGCTGTTTCAAGCTCTGATGAGGAAGTAAGCGCGTTGGTAATTCTATCGCACAGGTTTTCTCTGTTCACGCTGTGGCATTCACAATTGGTTGAGCAGGTTGACAGAGTGGCTGTAGGTGTGTTGTCAGTGGCAATTGCTTCAGGCGAGTTTGATTTTGTTTTCATCTGGTTTCCTTTTTGTTGTGTTGCTTTGTTGAATAGATAGTGAGCTTATGCTCTGTTGTTTCCCCTGGTCCCCTCTATGAAACTTACGGACCGCCGGAAAGTTTTCACGGTGATACAATCTCGCATCCTGTAGGAGACTCGTTGAGGTGGTATGGTCTTAATTTTTGCCCCCAAAGAAGGGTAAACCGGCTTCAGATATCGGCGGGGCGTGAAGGCTGATTCATTACATTTTTCGAGGCATGGGGGATAATATGTTATCCGGTATAGACTTCGGCTGTCTGGTGGGGTAACTGCAAAAATCGCGGGTCCTTTCCAGAGATCAGCCTCTAACCGGGTCGGTCGAGCTCCAGGAACGGACGGCTGCGGTGTTTGGAATTTGACTGGCAAGTTGGCAAAATGCGTCAAAAGTGGAGGAAAGCACCCTATTTCTATAGGTATTTGGCTATCAAAGTGGGGCATGATTTTAATTTTTTCCCATCATTTTTCTTTATGGTTTTCCGTGCCGCAGGCGGTGATCTGCCCGAAGTTGTCGGGCTGCCGATCCGGGCCAGCTGCATAAACAGGGAGGCCGGTAATGCCTGGTTGACAAATCGTGCAGAAGAAACCGCCGTTGTTTCCATGGATAAACTCACGGCCACGGCATAGCGGGCATGGTCTGAGGAATTTTAATCGTTCCGATGTGGCCTTTCCGATCTTTTCAGTCGGTAAGACGTGCCTTTCCGCCTTCTTTGTCGGGGGTTCGTCACCCCTTGCCGGTGGCTTTTCCGGTGCTCTATCTATGAAATTAAAGAGGCTCATAAGCTAGAAAGTGTGACGGATGTGACAGCAGGGTGACAGGGTTATACGTACCCAAGTGACTGATATCTTTATAGTGTTACAGGTGTTACAGATGTGACAGGAAAAAAGCATGCTATAAAAATAAAGAGTAGAAAAACAGCTCCAGGTGAAACGCTCGTGCGTATAATAAAACCCGGTAACACCTGTCACCCCTGTAACACTTATTATATATAATAAATATAAATATTTAATATTATTGAATAAGTATGATATTTCAGGCTTGCTCATATGGGGTGACATGGGCCTTGTTTTGCTGTCACATCTTGTCACACAAGCGGAGATGCCTATCATTCGAACTTGTTCGCATCAAATACCCAGACACGCCTTTGTTTTCTTTTTCCCCAACTGTCCTTTTCAGGGTCTTCGGGGAACCTGAATTGTTTACTATTTTCTATAAATGCGGGATGCTGGGTAAGTGACTTGGTGAGATATTCAGTCACGGCAAATTGTACGCCTTTGTTTTTTATGATCTGCTCAACAGCCGGGAGGTTGATGAATATCTGCCTTGTTTTCTCGTCGGTATGCAGACACTGCCTTGTTTTGTCGGAGTCTAATAAATCAAGTGTTTCAAAGAAGTGATCAGCAAGTGAGTAATCTTTTTGCGCTGAGGTCCTGCATTTCACTTCCGCCGTTTCCTTCATGAAAGCGGTAATGTCGTGCTTGATTTTATGCACTCGATTGAAAATTCTGGAGAATGCCAAAACAAGTGCGTGGTTCTGCAGAATGCGTCTGTTCTCCAAGGGGGATAGGTCCTCTAGCGCCAGGTGGAATTCCTTCTGCCAGTCCCTTTCAAATGTTTGCCGGTGCTGTAGGGTTAACGGCATTATCAGTGCTAGCTGCTGCAGTGGTATTTTTTGTAGCTTTTCATAAGCGATAAGGGTCTGGTCATTCAGAGACTTATGATCAAAATGAAGGCTTATTACTCGCTGTTTTTCGGCCTTCTGGTTGAACGGCTCTGTGTTCTGTACAAAAAGCAACGTGCCCAGGAAAGGATCCTCGTTTGTTCTCTGGTCATTGCTGAATGCTGCCTTTACCTGCAGTGAACCCTGGTTGTAGCCAGTGAGAAGAATTGAGTAATCGAAAGCGCCTCGCTCGTTGCGGTGATTGTCCTCAAGGAGAGCGGTAAACAGTCCGGATACTCTTGATACGGTGCGGGCGAGAGCTTTTTTTGTGTTAAGCTGGTTCAAGGGTAAGCCTTCGCCATCCATACCCTGCATTGCGTTCAATGAAACAGTCAGGGCGCTTTTCCCGCTCGATGGATCCCCATGAAAGGAGAGGAACGGATAGTAACCTACCTGCTTTTTGATTTGGTTTACAAACCATCCGGCAACCATCCATGCCATTGCAGCTGCTCCGTTGTCTCCCCAGGCTTCTACTATAAGTGTATGTATGCCTTTGGGTGTTATTCCAGCTGCGGCAGGTTTTATAGCCTTTTCGCTTGAATGTGATGCCGGTGCTACCCAATCCCTGAAATTAAGCCTGTATAGTCCTCGCTCATCCGGGTTATGGGTTTTCCCAGATGGGTCCACGGCAAAATATTTGAAGATGTACCATTTCGAGGAAACGTCATACCCGGTTATACCGACCTGGTTGACTTCGGGTGCCTTTGCTGTGCAGGTGATGAGTGTCGCAAGTGCTGTGCCTGCAGTCGATCCGGCCTCGAAACTCACCTTGGCCCTAGTGAGAAGAAATTCTTTTATCCCTCTCGATGTTGCAAGGTCGCGGCCAGTGGCGACTGCATTGACCGGACGTCCACTTTTCGGGGTGATCTTTAGGTTGTATCTATATTCTGGGTGGTCTGGATTACTGAGGTTTTTGTAAAAGGAAATAACATCTAGTGTGAATTTTCCACAGCGCTCAACAGAGAGGTAGTTGTTATCTCCACGGGATTTCATCATCGAGAAATACATGCTGCTATCGAAGATGAATATCCCTGGTACTGTGCCGAAAAAATCTCTATAGATCTCTGCGTATTCCTTGGCTCCCTTGGCCAGTAAAAGGCTTGCGTTCACATGATAGCGCGGCAAGTTTCTCTCGAAGTGGGTCTTTGCGTTGTCTGGAGTAGAGGAACAAAGTATGGTATTCCAGTCCTGGCCTTTATCCGGGGAAATTGCTAAGGCATCAGGATAGTGCTTTTTCCATTTCTTTGTTGCTCTGGCTCCGGCGGCATCATTATCAAAAGCCAATGTCAGCTGTTTGAGATCTGACAAGTCAATCTTCGCCGGATCCTGGCCGGATGCAAGAACGGCTATTGCCTGCATTTCCATCTCTATAAGGCTGAGAGCGTCTATAATTCCCTCTGTGATATAGGTAGGCTTTTCCGGAGTGTAGGTTATGCCGGCGTGAAACCAAACCATACCGCTCGTTGAGCCGATGTTGTGTGTTTTGCCGTTGCCGGAAAGAGGGTTTATCAGCCGACCATTCTTTATAGGCTTACCATTGCTGTCTTTCCCCACTGTGAAGATCACCGCACCACGGCCGGTCTTGCGAACGTTCGGTAAGTATTCGTATTCAAGACCGGCCAGAGCCTTCCGTATTCCCCTTGACTCAAGGTATACCTTTGCTGGTAAATGTGGGGCGGCTTTAGTGGGCTTGTATTCCTTCTCGATATCCTGCCGAAGATTGAACAGTTCAACTGTGTTTGTCCTTGCTCCGCATTGAGAAAGGCGGTTGCAGTTGATGGACAGAGGAGCTTCTTGGTAGGCCCAGGCTGCTTCCTCTTCGCCGCAGGCAGGGCAGGTCAAGCTCTGATAGGTGTTGCCGCTCTTTCTCGATTTCGAAGTGAAGTATTCTGATGCTTCAAGACAGGCTGCGGCTTTCTGGTATAGTTTTTCCATGGAAGGTTACACCTCCTGGCGATCAATCTTCCAGATTATGTCGCAGTCACCTTTGTGGCTGGAAAAAATAGGCCTTTCGCTGTCGAGTAGAAAAGCTGCAAGGTGTAACATGTTGTCCTGATTTTTAGCCCAAAGAGACTGTATGGGTTGACCTTCAATTTTC
This sequence comes from Desulfobulbaceae bacterium, assembly GCA_016278675.1. Taxonomy (GTDB): domain Bacteria; phylum Desulfobacterota; class Desulfobulbia; order Desulfobulbales; family Desulfocapsaceae; genus Desulfopila_A. Next base: position 35,821 of record JADQBJ010000003.1, read on the forward strand.
CTGCTGTTTTCAATCAGGGAGCGTAGTATAGGGACGGTGCCCACAAGTTTAAGCGGGATACCTTTTTGGCCGTCTGGGTCGGTGTGTAAAGATGATAGGGGAACCTGCAGAGCTTCTGCAAGATCCTCTATGCCTTCGCCCTCCAGGGCATAAAGTTTCCCGTCCTGAAGGTGGGCGAAGCCTTTCCACCAACATCGTTCTGGATCTGCGTCCAGTGGAATAATGAAAGTATTGCTCGGATATAACACAATTAAATCGGTCGGCATAAAACCACGGCCAATCAAGTTTGGTGTCATCTTTAAGGATCTATCCTGGTTAGGTAATTTCCTTGTCATTATTTCTCCCCTCCCAAGTCGAGGCTATCAACTGCAATGTCGGCTCTTGGGCGGCTGCCAAGATAAATTTCGAGGTCGCATCCTAGAAAAGCTACTTTCCTCGGTCCGATTTTTATTGGAAGCGGCAAGATTCCCTTTTTTATGAGTGAGTAGACGGTAGCATTGCTACACTGAAGAAGTTCACATGCTTCTTTAACGCTGTAGAGAGGTTTTGGTAGGTTGATGTTTGCTAATTTTTGATGTGCAGAGGGGGTATGACCATTGCCGTTGTGGTCAACATGAGTGGAATGTGTTTTTTGCATTTTCGTATCCTCCAATTATGGGTGTTATTACCCGATAACGTTTATGGGGATACGGTAAGATATTGAAATTATTATCGCAAATACATTAAATAGACAAGTGTTACATCGACGGAAGGAATGTTACATTTATATATTTAATGTTGAAAAACAAATAGAAAAGAGGAGAGTTTTATTTGGACCGTCTTATTTCAGGTGTTGTTTGGTGAGGAAATGAAGTTTTTCAATTCTTGCTGCACACCTTTTGTGGAGAATATTTCTTTGATCGTATCCCGGACTGCGCTTCTTCCATATTTTTCAACGAACGGGTATACTTTATTTATGAGTTTATCTACCGACCATTTGTCTTCTTCATCAAAAACGTCTTCTGTTATAACTTTTCGTATTGTATCTTCCACAGCTTTGTTCCGAATTTCTTTTTTCTCATTGTTTTTGATTTTCCTGTTAGTGTCTTGTTTATGCTTTGTTTTGACGGGTTCGTGTAGGGCGAAATAGAGGGCATGGAATCCATGTAAGGTTCTTACCTTTTGTTCAACTATGAGCATGGTTGGAATTACTTTATCAATTTCTTCTTCAGAATATTGTAGTGATCTAACGTAAAAGCCAAGCAATAAAAAGGCATAAGCGTCGATTGTTCCTGGTTGGTCCTTTAAGTTCCACTCACCATTTAATACTGATGGAAAGCATTTTGACCACAACTTGTCGTTTTTATAGAAATCGGTAGCTGTAGTTATATCCTTTGGACAGGGAGAGTCGTCAATTGATGGTGAGTTTTGGTCATTCTGACCGCCAGATTCAAGAAGTCCGCAAAAATGACGCAAATCATCGACTTGTTCAGTGTAGGCCACAAGTATATCAAGAATCTCCTTGATAGTTTTCTTTATATGCTCGTTGAGGAAATCTTTGCTTATTTTTTGGTGTTTGCATAATGATAGAATTTTGTTGTAGTCGTCACCCATGCCCTACCTCCGTGTGAGGATTACTTAGCCGTTGCTAAGTCTTTCTGTTCCAACCTTTGCAGTAGATCTGCCCACCATTGCATGAGTTCCCGGCGGTGCTCCAGATACTCACTACGGTGATAAGCAGCTCTCACCTGGTTTCTTTGCTCATGTGCCAGGGCTTTTTCTATCACATCACCATCAAAACCGGCCTCATTGGCAATAGTGCTGAAGGTGGCACGAAAACCATGGACGGTTGCTTTTGAATGATAGCCAAGCCGGTACAGTGCATAGAGCAGGGTATTTTCGGAGAGCTGCTTACTGTTCTGTCTGATACCCGGAAAGATAAGTCCATCTCTTCCATATAGCTTACCTATCCGTTCCAAAATTGCTATTGCCTGTTTGGATAGCGGTATCGTGTGAGGAGAGGCCATTTTCATTCTTTCAGCCGGTATTTTCCATAGTTCGGCATCGAGGTTGATTTCATCCCAAGTTGCTCCTCTGACTTCTCCGCTCCTGGCTGCTGTCAAAATGGTAAATTGCAAAGCAAGTTTTGTTGTGGTGTGGATGTCACCGGCGGTGAGCTGCCGAAGGAATAAAGGAAGCTCTTCTTGTTTGAGAGCGGACATGTGATTTTTCTTCCGGGTTTTCAGTACCCCTTTCATGTCGGCTGCTGGGTTATATGTTGCAAGGCCGGTTTGAATTGCATATCTGAATATGGCTGTCATCCGTTGCAGGACCTTGGAAGCAACCTCCAGCGCTCCCCTTGATTCAATAGCTCGAAGGATGAGCAAGACCATGGGCGGTTGAATTGTGTCAATAGGTCGGCTACCTATGGCCGGGAACACGTCAGCTTTTAAAGTGGAAAGCACAGCGTCAGCATGGCCTTTACTCCATCGTTCACGCTGCAGACCGATCCACTCCAGGGACACTGATTCAAAAGTGTTTTTCCTGGCCTTCAGCTCGGCTTCCTTCTCTTCAATGGCTGCGGCTTTTTCCAGCCGTCTTAGTTCTGCAGGGTTTTTTCCTTCTTTAACCAATTGTCGAGCTTCCATCCTGGCGGCTCTGGCCTTCTCAAGAGACATGTGCGGGTATTCGCCCAGGGTAAAGGTCGATTCTTTCCCGTTTACCCTGTAGCGATACCTCCAAGATTTCTGGCCGGTAGGTGAGACATAGAGCTGCATACCATGACCATCGGTAAGTTTATATGGTTTTTCGGCGGGCTTGGTGTTGCGGACTTGAACTGCAGTAAGCTTCGACATGCTCCCCTCTTCAATATGTGGGTACGATGAGAAGTACTGATAGCGGGTACGGTTTATACCCTCACCAATAACCACAATATGTGGTATATGTCAATAGGTCTTACTCTACGGTAATGGATAATAATGGAAACAAAAAAGCCGCAAACCTAATCAGGTTGCGGCTTTAATGGACTTTGTTAGAAGTCTTTGTACTACATTATGGTGCCGAAGGCGAGACTCGAACTCGCACGACCGTGGGCCACTACCCCCTCAAGATAGCGTGTCTACCAGTTCCACCACTTCGGCACAATAATTATTGGGTCGGAGTATCCGTCTGTTCCCCAGCCTCATTCGGCGCATTATCTTCAGCGTCCGGCATGGGAATTTCCTTAATCTCCTGAGATTGTTGTTGCTCTTCGACAGTCTGTTCCTGTTGAAGTTCCTGCATTACCGAACCGGTGGAACGGTGTGCTGATATATAAGCCAATGACACTGAAGTGACCATAAATATGATTGCCACTCCAGTCGTGATTTTATTCAACAGCGGTATAGGACCTTCGCTTCCAAAGAGTGACTGGCTGGAACCCCCGAAGGATGCACCAATGTCGGCACCTTTGCCGTGCTGCAGCAAAACAATGCCGACTAGGAGGAGGCATACGAGCACGTGAACTATTGTAAGAAGGGTATCCATCCTGTTGGGTTAAACCTCGATTTAGGTACTGTAATTATATAAAGTTTATGATTCTGCCGAAAGACTCGGCGTCAAGAGCAGCGCCGCCTACAAGAGCGCCATCTATATCCGGCTGGCTCATCAGTTCATCAACGTTAGCCGGCTTGACCGAGCCACCATACAATATTCTCAGCCGATCAGCAATATTTTTTTCATAGATTTTTTCAATTAGACGGCGAATTGAGAGATGCACTTCCTGAGCCTGTTCTTTAGTCGCGGTCTTACCAGTCCCGATGGCCCAGACAGGTTCGTAGGCGATAACCATCTTTTCCATCTGCTGCGGTTCAACCCCTTGCAATCCCTGGCGCACCTGTGCTTCCAAGATCGCAAAAGTCTTATCGTTCTCTCGCTCTTCCTCGGTTTCTCCGATACACAATATTGCCATTAAATCAAATGACAAGGCTCCCAGTACTCTTTTGTTGATTAGTGCATTGTCTTCATGAAATATCTGCCTTCTCTCAGAGTGTCCGATAATCGCGCTGCTCACCCCGCAGTCTTTCAACATCACGGGTGAGATTTCTCCGGTAAAGGCTCCTTTTTCTTCCCAGCAGACATTCTGGGAGGCGAGGATCACGTCAGTCCGGGAGAGTACTTCGGCAACGTCACGGAGAACGGTAAACGGTGGCGCGAGCAATACTTCCCGATCAGTAGTTTCATGGCATTTTTTGGCTATATCGGCAGCAAGACTACGGGCTTCTGCCGCGGTGGTGTGCATCTTCCAGTTGCCTGCCATGAGCGATTTTCTCTTCATAATATGTCTCCGGATAGGGTTTGGTTACTTGTAGAGGTCATCACGAAGCTATGATCCCCGGAAGAATAACTCTTGGGGGGCAGAGAACGCTGATAAGATCGTCATCACTTCCTAGCGCTTGAGTATATCAACCCCGGGAAGGGTTTTGCCTTCCATCAGCATCAGAAAAGCACCTCCACCGGTGGACATGTAGGATATGTTGTGAGCTTCGCCTGATTTCTTGATGGCGGCATTGGAATCTCCGCCTCCGGTGATGGAGAGAGCCTGGGAAGAAGCGACGGCCCGGCACATTGCCATGGTTCCCCGGGCGAAGGCGTCCATCTCAAAGGCGCCCATGGGACCGTTCCAAACTATAGTTCCCGCATCAGCCAAAGCCTCTTGGAACAAAAGGGTTGTTGCCGGACCTATGTCGAGAGCCATCCAATTTTCGGGGATATCCCGGAAGGTAACTGTTTTGGTGACCGCATCTGCTGCAAAAGAATCGGCAACGATAAAATCCACGGGAAAGTAAAGCTTGACCCCTTTTTCTTCGGCCTTTTCGATAAACTGTTTGGCCGCTGGAATCAGATCATCCTCGGTCTTCGAAGCTCCAACCTTTACGCCCATGCTCTTCAGGAAGGTGTTTGCCATGGCCCCGCCGATTATCATGCTGTTGACCTTGTCGAGCATGTTCTCGAGAGCGCCAAGTTTGGAGGAAACCTTGGCTCCCCCCACCAGGGCGACAAGAGGGCGTATGGGATCATCCATGGATTTGTGGAAATATTCCATTTCAGTCTCAAGCAGGAAACCTGCTCCTCTGGTTTCGATCAGTTCGGCGACCCCGACAACCGAGGCATGTGCTCTGTGGGATACCGCAAAGGCATCGTTAATGTAGATATCGGCCAGCCGCGCGAGTTTTTTTGAAAACTCAGGGTCGTTTTCAGTTTCTCCCAGGTGAAACCTGAGATTTTCAAGCAGAATGACATCTCCATTGCCCATAGAGTTGACCAGGGCCTCAACCTCATCGCCAATACAGTCTGGGGCGAGCTTTACTTCCCGGTCAAGAAGTCTGCTCAAGTGGTCGGCAATCGGGGCAAGGCTGAATTTGTCGACGCGTTTGCCTTTGGGCCGCCCCATATGCGAACAGAGAATCAGGCGTCCCTGATGTTCAAGAATATGCTGAATAGTCGGCAGGGCTGTGCGAATGCGGATATCGTCGGTGATACCAAGGTTATCATCCATGGGTACGTTGAAATCGACACGTACAAGAACTTTCTTTCCTGTAAGATCAATATCTTTTAGACTCATCATAGCTGTGCTCTCCCTTTGGCTTAGCGGTATCTTGTCGATGATTCTCACCTGTTGAATAAAGAAATTATATGTATTTCTTGAAAACTATGCCATCATCAGGCGGATCGCTATAATAGCTTTTTCTCAGAGCCAATTCAAAGAAGCCGATTTTGCGATATAATTCCTGTGCGGGGAGGTTATTCCGGCGGACCTCCAGAAAAACCTCACTGCACCCCCGTTTGACTATCTGCCTGAGCAGTTCCGCAAGCAAACGTGAGGCGGTACCCGATCTTCTGTACCGAGGTTTTACAGCGATCTTCAGGAGTTCTGCCTCCGGCGGACAGTATCTGGCACAACACCAGCCTGCTGCACAGGCGTCTGCTTCACTACAGGCTATCAAGCTGATTCCGTTAAGCTGCTGAAGTTCTGATTCAATCTGTGAAGCGGGCCAGGCCGATGGCGCCGTTTGCTCGATTTCGGCAATAGCGGCAACATCTTCCCGGCCGGCTGGGCGAATGCGAAAGAGCAAGCTTAGACCATTGATCCGGCAATCTTGACAGTGAGGTCGCCCAGCATATTGGTATAGCTGCCCAGTTCATTGTCGTACCAGCCGTAAACGACGGCCTGGGTCACCGGTACCTGGAGAATCGGATTATCATCTTCTCTAAGCCTGCTGCCGGCCTGAGTCAACTTCAGGTTTACCTTAATGGTGGCGGTTCGGGTGTGAGTCTCGGTGCCTTCAATAACAGCAGCTGCCTCAGGGACACCGATGATATCACAGGAGACATTTTGATTTTTACTGAACTGCAGATATTTGTTGTTTTTCGCGTACTCTTCGTAGATGGAGTTTATCTGGGCCCGGTTGAAGAGGCTCTCAATCTCATCCTGAAGATTGAGAACCAGTACAATAAGAGAGCCGGTGGAGGTCGGGACACGAACCGACTCAGCAATAAAGCCGATGTTCTTCATCTCTGGAATAACCAGGGAGAGGGCTTTTGCGGCTCCAGTAGTTGTCAGGATGATATTGTTTAAAATGGAGCGGTTCTTGCGTTGATCGGTTGCGCCTGAACCCGGCAACCGGTCAAGAACCTGCTGACTGCCCGTTGCCGCATGAACGGTCACCATGGAGGCACTGAGGAAATTTTCCGCTCCGATGGACTCCATCAGGGGCTTGATCATATAGGAAAGACAGGTGGTGGTGCAGGATGCCGCGGAAATAAGAGAATGTTTTCCCGCCGAGTAGTCCTCGTCATTAATTCCCATGATGGTGGTAACTGCGTCCTCCGGCATCTCCAGACCCTTGGCCTTGATTTTGAACGGTGCGGAAAGCAGGACCTTTTCAGCACCGGCCTGCATGTGGCCGCGAAGTGAGCCTTTGGCATCATCGGCATCCGCGGTAGGGTCTTTGAAGACTCCGGTGGTGTCGACAACCAGTTGAACATTATTGGCTTGCCAGGGAATCTGACTGGGATTTCGTGCCTCACGCAGAATTTTTACGGGAACGCCATTTATTCGCATGGCTCCGGTATCATTGTCAAGTTCCTCGATGACTCTGCCGCCCTTATGGCCATGGAGATAGGTGGCAAGGCGACCATAGGAAGAATCCCTCTCGATCGCTGCCGCCAGATCTTCGAGATTCCTGCCGACTTCTCTGCCGATGTTGATCACCAGTTCCGGGAAATGTTTTCTTGAAACATGATGCCACAATGAGAGCTTTCCTATTCGGCCTAAACCATTTATTCCTAATTTCATGGCAATGATTCTCCTTTATGAGTTATACCGTTCTTGGACGACTGCCTCGGGGATTTATGCAGACTTCCCTCGACTGGGATAGAGATATGATGATGCTGGAACAGCTTAAATTCTATCACCAGAAGTAGATGAGTGCAACCGAAATCCGGACAAACAGCAGGTCTAATATGGCTTAGATTTCAGTAAGGTGAGAATGATTTTTAAAAATAAACTTATCGCTGCAACATTGATTAAAAGATATAAGCGCTTTCTGGCCGATGTGGTTTTTGAGGATGGCCAAACCTCAACCGTTTATTGTCCTAATACAGGATCGATGCGGGGCTGTGCCGTGCCGGGAAGCAGGGTGTATCTCTCCCGATCGGGCAACATCAAGAGAAAATATCCGCTCACTCTGGAGATGATACGAGTGGAAAAGACCTGGGTCGGGGTCAATACTGGATTGACCAATAGGATCGTAGTCGAGGCTCTGCAGAGGGGAGATATTGCCGAAATAAACGAAATCGAAACCATCCAGAGAGAGGTCACGGTGTCTCCCGGCAGCAGACTGGATGTATTGGTGGTGAGCGGAGGCAGGAAGATTTTCATTGAAATCAAAAACTGCACCCTGGTAGAGAAGAGCGTCGCTATGTTTCCCGATGCCGTCACCGCCAGAGGCACCAGGCATCTGCTGGAACTTGCCGGGTTGTGTGAGCAGGGACATGAAGGAGTCATCTTTTTTCTTGTCCAGCGCGGCGATGCTGAAATATTTCGGCCGGCAGCCCACATTGACCCGCTTTATGCCGAAGTCCTGCGGCAAGTGTATAAAAGTGGAGTGAAGATACTGGTATATCAGGCGCAAGTGAAACCACGAGGCATCAGCGTTTTGAAATCGCTGCCATCGGATCTCTCCTGAAGAAAACCTAATGGTCTGCGCTCACCTGTTCTGATACCCGGCTTTCACTTGCCGGTTGCTCTCGAAACTAGGTCAGTTCGTCGTGAGTGATCCGGCCGCCTACCATGGTGAGCATGGCCCTTCCCTGGAGGTCCCAGTCGAGAAATGGTGAATTTTTTGATTTTGAGACTATGGCATCCTGGCTGAAACGATAGCGTTTTTCCGGATCGATCACAACAAGGTCGGCGGGTTTGCCGAGGGCGAGAGAGCCTCCGGGGACGTTTAAAATTGCTGCGGGATTGACAGACATCAGTTCGATCATTTTGGCCGGAGTGAGTATTTTTTCTCTGACCAGGGCGAGTGTCAGCGGTAACGACGTTTCCAGGCCGATGATGCCGTTGGCGGCCCTGCTGAATTCCGTCTCTTTTTCCAGGATCGAATGTGGCGCATGATCAGTGGCAATGGCGTCGAGAGTGCCGTCGGCAAGGGCTCTGCGAATCTCCTCCCTATCCTGGGGGGAGCGCAGGGGCGGGTTCATTTTGGCGTTGGCATTATAGCCGATTACGGCTTCTTCCGTGAGGGTGAAATAATGAGGGGCGGTCTCGGCTGTTACCTTGACGCCTCTCTTTTTGGCCGCACGAATGAGAGCCACGGCATCGGCTGTGCTGACATGAGCGATATGGATTGGTACACCAGTCAGCTCGGACAAGGCGATCTCGCGGAACACCATGATGCTCTCGGCGGCGGCTGGAATTCCTTTGAGTCCGAGCCGGGTAGAAGTATCCCCTTCGTTCATGCAGCCATTCCGGCTGAGCGAGCTTTCTTCGGCATGGGAGATAACCACCATGTTATAACTGGTGGAATATTCCATGGCCCGGCGCATCAACTGGCTGTCCAGCACGGGCAGGCCGTCATCGCTCACGGCCACGGCTCCGGCATCCTTCATCTCACCGTATACGGCCAGGCTTTTCCCTGCGCTTCCCGAACTGATGGAACCGACCGGGTAAACCCGGGCGCTGCATCCTGCAGCCTTTTCCAGGATGAAACGGGTGACTGCGGCGCAATCATTGACGGGATCAGTGTTCGGCATACAGGCAACGGCGGTAAATCCGCCGGCTGCCGCTGACTGTGTGCCCGATTCGATCGTCTCTTTGTACTCGGCGCCCGGTTCACGTAGATGGACATGCATATCAATCAAGCCGGGGGTAATCCACTTGCCCGCAACATCAAATATCAGGGCGTCCTCGGGTGTGGTCCTTTGCGGGGCCGTCACCACTCCTTCGGTGACCCAGACTTCTGCGTTTTCCTCATCGATGCCGTTGGCCGGATCGATCAGACGGCCGTTGCGGAGAATTACGGTCTGCATTCTAATTTTCTCCATTATTGGTTTTGTCTCCGCCCATGACCAGATAGAGGAGAGCCATGCGTACCGCTACACCATTGGTAACCTGATCCAGGATAACTGAATGAGGGCCGTCGGCTACATCCGGATTCATCTCGACCCCCCTGTTGATGGGACCGGGATGCATGATTATGGCGTCCTCTTTGGCGCTTTCCAGGAGCTTTTTGTTGATTCCGAAAAAGGAGGCATATTCACGCAGAGTAGGGATCAATGGATCATTTTGCCGTTCGCGCTGAATCCGCAGAGCCATGACAACATCTGCATCCCTGACCGCTTGTGCAATGGATGGGCTGACCTCGGCGCCTAATTTTTCGATACCCGGTGGGATAAAGGTGGCCGGTCCGGCAACAGATACCCGTGCCCCCAGCTTGGTGAAGCCGAGGATGTCTGAGCGGGCGACCCTGCTGTGCGCTATATCGCCAAGTATGGCTATCTTCAGGCCTTCGATCCTTCCTTTGTGCTCCATCACCGTCAGCATGTCGAGCAATCCCTGGCTGGGATGCTCATGGGTGCCGTCGCCGGCATTGATTATGGAAGCCTTTATATATTTGGTAAGTAGATGAGGCGCCCCCGAAAATTCGTGACGCATGATAATGATGTCCGGGTTCATCGCCTCCAGGTTACGGGCGGTATCGATCAGCGTTTCGCCTTTGGTGGCTGAACTGGTGGAGGCGGAGATGTTGAAGGTGTCTGCACTCATTCGCTTTGCCGCCACCTCAAAAGAAAGTCTGGTTCTGGTCGAGGGCTCAAAGAACAGGTTGATCACAGTTTTTCCGCGCAGGGTCGGGACCTTTTTAATCGAGCGGTTCGAAATCTCCTTAAAGGATCGGGCGGTTTGCAGGATGTGATGGATATCAGCCGCTGAAAACTGTTCAATCTCCAGGATATGTTTGTGCTTGAAGGTGTAAGGAGTATCCAATCAGGTCACCTGTAAAAAAAACCGTTATTTCTTAGTGGATAATGTCGCCGATACGGCCCCAGCGAATCGAAGTCAGTCTATCGAGCGAGAGCAGCGGTTCGCTAATGTCCCATGACCAGTAAATTATAAACGCCTTGCCGAGGATATCCTTTTGGTCGACGAATCCCCAGAACCGGCTGTCATGGCTGTTATCTCTGTTGTCCCCCATTACAAACACCTTTCCCTCAGGGATGGTGATGGGTGAGAGATTATCTCGTGGATTACCTCTCATTATGGCCGGCGAAGAGAAATGGGCATGCGGATCTTCTATCGGCTCGTTATTGATATAGACCTGTTTGTTTCTGATCTCAAGAGTATCACCGGGCACTCCGATGACTCGTTTGATATAATCGATGGATCGGTCCTTGGGATATTTAAAAACAACTACATCGCCGTGCTGCGGATCTTTCAAGGGAATGAGAGTGGCACCGCTAAACGGCATTTTTACGCCGTATATGAACTTGCTCACCAGGAGATGATCACCTATCTGCAGAGTTGGCAGCATCGATCCGGAGGGAATTTTAAAGGCCTGGACGACAAAGGTACGGATAAACAAGGCCAGGAGAATGGCAATGATAAAAGCTTCGGCATATTCCCGCAGGGTTGATTTTTCTTTTGTCTGGCTGCTCAAGTTTTTCCTCCAATGTGTCGATTCAGTGTATTATAAGATCAAAATCCCGACAAAGCTACTGCATTAGAAGCCGAATTACAAGTGAGATATACTATAAATGGCATAAAATCAGATAGATCCTAAGAGGAAAATGGTTGAAGCACAATTAATACAAGATGCAGAGTGAGGTAGTGGTGATTTTGCTACATATGGTATTAAATAGCAAAACTATACCCCACCTGATTTGAATAAGCCCTTGTTAAAAGAAGAAAAAATGAAAAAAAATTTGTACTGTTTTCTTGACAAAAGTATTTTTTTATGTCCTTAATAGGCATCACTTTGGAATTTACACTACAGTACAGTGGGTATACTGACCCTGTAGTTAAACCGATAACAGATTTTGGTGAGTAGACAGAGATCATGAAATTGCCGTTTGTCTCCAGAGAACAATTAGTCGTTGGAGTTGATATTGGTTCTCATTCCGTCAAGGTGTGTGAGTTGAAAAAGACGGATAACGGGTACCGAATTATTGCTCTAGGGAGTGCGGTGCTTCCTGAGGATGTTGTTGATGACGGCACCCTCAATGAGCCCGAAGTAGTTGGTGCCGTAATTGCCGAATTATTTAAAAATCTCAAGATAAAGAATAAAAAAGTCGGCTTTTCAATTTCCGGTTACTCCGTCATCGTCAAAAAAATTAATCTGGCGGTTATGGATGATGCGCAACTCGAAGAGTATATAATGGCCGAGGCCGAGCAATATATACCATTCGATATCAGTGACGTATATCTGGACTATCAGGATTTGAAAACGAATACCGAGGATTCCGACAGAACCGATGTAATGCTTGTTGCCGCCAAAAAAGAAATAGTCGATGACTATCTCAATATGCTCAGAAACATCAATTTACAGCCCGCAATTGTGGATGTGGATGGTTTTGCTTTGGAAAATACCTACGAATCAAGCTATGAGAAATCCGACAATGTCGCCCTGGTAGATATCGGTGCCGCAAAAATGAATATCAACATCCTCTCGGAGGGTATTTCTGTTGTGGCAAGAGACATAGTTGTCGGCAGCAGGCAATTGACCGAACAGATCCAGAATGCCTTTGATCTGGATTATGAAGAGGCCGAAGCTTTGAAACTTGGTCAGACTCCGGCGGAGGACAGGCAGGAAGAGATGGAGGAGATTTTCTCCTCAACCTGTACACAATGGGTCCTTGAGATAAAGAAGGCCATTGATCTTTACCACTCCAACAACCCGGATAAGCCCTTGACCAGGCTGATCCTCAGTGGTGGCGGTTCCAAAGTCGTGGGGCTGTCTGATTTTCTCGAAAGTGAAACTTCTATTCCTGTAGAAATTTTTAATCCTTTCAGCAACATGAGCTTTAATAAAAAGAAGATTGATGCTGAATATGTTGACAGTGTCGGTCCGGAAATGGCAATTGTGTCCGGTATAGCCATTCGACCTTCTGTCATATAACAATGGCCGTTAAGTATAGCGTGGTAGATAATTATGTTACGTATTAATCTCCTTCCCATCAGGCAACTCAAGAAGAGAGCAAAAGCGCGCAACCAGATAATCGGTTATGGAATGATTTTTGGTGCCGTTCTTTTGGCTTTGGGTTTTATCGGTCTGTTGCAAGTCAACAGAATTGAAACTGTTCAAGCGGCTATTGCTGAGTTGCAGCAGGAGCAGAATAGACTCGCTCCAATCATTGCCGAAGTCGACAGACTCGAGAAACAAAAGAAAGATTTACAGAATAAGATCGACATTATCAAAAAGTTGCGTAGAGAGTCTTCTCTGACTGTTCATGTGATGGATGAAGTTGCAAAGATTATTGATAATGACAGAATGTGGCTAAATTCCTTTAGTCAGCAGGGTGGCTCATTGCAATTAAGTGGAATTGCACTGGATAATCAGACAGTAGCCCAGTTTATGGAAGCTCTGAAAGAGTCTCAGTTCATAGTCAATGTGAATTTGAGTAGCTCTACTTTGAGTAAAGTTTCCAATAGGGACTTTAAAAGCTTTGCATTGTCATGCAGTGTGGGATTTCCTCAAGAACCCGCAAATGATGTTGCACAACAGTAATTTGACGATTTAATACGGATATGAACAAACTCAATACTGCCATAACAGATTTCCTTGATGAAAGGTACATTCCGCTTGAGCCGAAGTTTAAGATCATTACAGGTGTGGCGATACTTATCCTGCCGGTGGTAATTTTTTATTTCTTTTTCTTCAGTCCCAACAACGAGAAACTCGGCAACCTTGAGAGGAATAAGGTTTCAATCGAGCAAAAGCTGCAGCTTGTCAAGAAAAAAGCTCAGAATAGAGAAAGGCTGCAGAGGGAGGTGGATGAAACGCTGGTGGTTTTTGAGGAAACTTCAAAGTTGCTCCCCAAGGAGCAGGAGATACCTCAATTACTGAAAGATATCTCCGCTTTGGGAAGAAATGCCGGCCTTGATTTCCTTGCATTCAAGCCAGGTCAGGATAATCCTCAGGATTTTTATGCTGAAATTCCGGTCAACATCAATGTCAATGGGCCTTACCATAACCTTGGCTTTTTTCTCGATCAGGTAAGTAAGCTCGATAGAATTGTAACCGTCGATAATATCAAAATGGGCGGAGCAAAAAAAGAGCAGGGAGAGATGCTTCTTGCCTCAAGCTGCACCCTGATGACCTATAGATTCACTAACGTTGAACTACCCAAACCTAATAAGAAGTAAGGCTGAGCAAATGACTGGTGTATTCCGAAAAATAAACAACAGGTTAGGCTTTTTTGTTTCTTTCATATTCATTCTCACGTGGATTTCCTCGAGCAGTTTCGCTGTTCAAAACAGCCAAAAGGAAGACGGTGAACCAGAGGATATGCTGGATCTGAACTTCGAAATTACCCAAAGCGACTACGAGTATCAGATAGAGAAACGACCGGATCCATTTGTTCCTTTTTACAGTGGAGAGACGTCTACCGGGCCGAAAGCTGACCCCAATGAAATTCTGGAAGTCGAAAAACAGCTAACGGGAATGCAGCTTTTTGAACCCGGTCAACTGACTCTTGTAGCTCTTATGGAAAGGCACGGAGCATACTATGCCATGGTCGAAGACTTTAAGGGACAGGGCTATATGATAGAGGAAGGAACCAAAATAGGGAAAAGGGGAGTCGTCAAGGACATCCGGCGCAATAAGGTTCTTATTGAAGAAGTTGCTGTGACTCGATCAGGAAAAGAATTAAGAAATGAGATAGTCATGGCTTTAAGGAAAGAGGGAGAAGAGTAAACCATGTACAAAAGGCTTATAAAAACTCATTTGGCCGTTTTCTCCGCATTCTGTTTTTTGATCACTTTTCAGATAAACAGTGGAAATGCAGCAGACCAGCCGGAGCAGACAGGGGCGGAATTCATTTTAAGTGATGTTACGGCGGATAAAGAAAATGATTCCCTTACCATCACGCTGGTCGGAAGTTCAGCTCCAGCCTACACCTCACGTGAACTCTACGATCCATACCGTCTGGTAATTGATATTGCCGATGTTACTGTCGCAGAAAATCTGCGGCTGGATTCCCTGCTTCCTGAAAATAATTTCGTCACCCTGCAGACTGCGGTGGTGCGAGGACTCAAGCCGGAGATTACCCGCTTTATTTTCACTCTTCAAGAAGGCTATCAGCAGAAGGTAGAGCGGCAGGATACTGATCTCGTAATTCATATATTTCCAGCCGATGCTGTTGCTGCGACAGAAGAAGATTCTTCGCCTGAGGGCAAAATCAGCGCTAAGGAAGTAGCTGGTGCCGATAAATCAGATGATACTGAAGCCGGAGCGAAAATCAGAGAGCTTATCGAGTCTTCCGTCAAAGCTGCTGATCCTGAAAAGGATATGTCACCAAAAGAGAAAGCCGCTCAAGATTTGGTAAACAGCTTCGACTTTTCCGGATACGAGCAGGAGCGCATTAGTATAGATTTTTATAAAATGGATCTGCATAATGTGTTCAGACTGTTCCGTCAGGTCAGTGGGATGAATCTCATTGTCGATGAAGGTGTTTCCGGATCTCTGACGCTGGCACTCAATGATGTCCCCTGGGATTTTGCCCTGGATATAATTTTGAATCTCTCCGACCTTGAGAAAGAGGAAAAGTTCAATACCATCGTTGTTTATCCAAAAGACAAAGAATTTGAGTGGCCCAAGAGAGCCTCCGATAATCTTTCATTCGAGGCCAATCTCGAAGTAGTGCAGCAGGAATCCCTGATAATTGAACAGTCAGCTAATCAGCCAAAAGAAATAATTGAAGCAAAAGAGCTGATGCGTAAAGCGAGAGCAGAAGAAAGAGAGAACAATTATGAGAATGCCGTGCAGCTTTATGAAGAAGCAGCAGAGCTGTGGCCGACAAACGTCAACCTGACCAACAGGCTGGCTGGATTGTACCTGGTACGCCTTGGTATGAATGCCAAAGCCGTTTTCTATGCTAAGGAAAGCCTGAAAGTAGAACCCGATAATTATAAAGCTGCGCTGTATGCGGCTATAGGCCAGGCTAACATGAATCAGACAGCTGAGGCTCTTGAGTATTTTAGCCGGAGTGTCAGCGGTGATCCTCCTATGAAAGAAGCTCTGGCCAGTTTTGCCGCCTTTTCTGAGAGCAATGGCCGCCTTGAGGCAGCATTGAAGTTGTTTGACAAATACCATGAGTTCTATGGAGAAACCGTCAATACAATGGTGGCCAGGGCCCGTATTTTAGATAAATTGGGTATGGACGAAAAAGCTGCAGATCAATATCAAATGGTGCTCGCCTCGGGGTATCCATTACAGGTAGGTCTCAAAGAGTATATTCAAAGTCGGCTTTCTGAAGCAAGACGGTAAAGATACTGCTTCACCAGACTGCGGTATAAAATGAATACTGTTAATAACTCACGTTCAAGAGGTATTTCATGAAGTATATCAAGTTGTCCCTTCAGTTCAGCGGCCTTGTGCTGCTCATTGTGCTCCTTTCTTCCTGTGGTGGTAAAAAGGACAAGGCCGAAGAAAATGCCATGGACACAGCAATGGCGGAAGAAATTGCGGAGAAGAACGAAACACCGACATTACCTGCACAGTATCAGGGACCTGCCTATATGATTGGCGAGGAGATGCAGGTACCGCTTGTTGATGAAAGCGATGAAGTTAGCGTGAGGGTGGGGGCTACTATCCGATCAACCGGAGGACCCCAGCCGCTGTGGGATATTCTCAAAAGACTTGCTGCTATGAAGGATATGAATGTCTCCTGGCAAAGCGATGTTGATCGCGACGTACTTGTGGACGTTGATATAGGTGCCGGTGACGATTATTTCAAAGCAATTGATAACCTGCTGCGTCAGGTCGACTATTATCACGAGATTGAAGACAACACCATTATAGTCAAATATAAAGAAACCCGGCAGTATCAGATCGGTATGCCCTACACCAAGCAACTCTACGAGACCGGTACTGGTGGAAATGTTCTGGGAGGTGACGATCTGTCTAAAAATATTGAGGGTACCATCCGACTGGATAGCAAAGGCAATGAGTTTAATATCTGGGCAAATATTGAAGAAAACCTCAATGCTATACTGGATGTCTGGACGACCGAGGCGGTGACGGAAGATATTGAAGCAATTGAAACGGCCGGAGCGCCTGAAAATGGGCAAGATGATGCGGATGTGTTAGCTGCCCAAGTGGATGTGGCTCCGACCAGGGTCAGGTCCGAGAACCAGAATCTCTACACTATTGATAAGAATGTCGGGGTGATTACCGTCACTGCTCCCAGACCGCTCCTGAACAAAATTGACAATTACATAACTACGCTGAAACGCCATCTCTACAAGCAAATCACTATCGAGGCAAAAATTATCGAGGTGGTTCTAAGAGATAATTCCTCTATTGGTATCAACTGGAGTGAGGTGTTGAGTAATTTTGACATCAACGGTTTGATCGAATTCGGCTCACAGGCTCTGGGAGGACAGGTCTATCCCTATGTCTTTGCTGATGGAAATGGAAGAAACGATAATCCTTATCCCGGTTCCGGAGTCGATGGATATACTGACCGAACATACGACCCGACACGATTCGTCTCCAAAATTTCACTGGATTCAAAAAGTTTTCGTGTCCTCCTCAATGCCCTTCAGGAAGAGGGTCAAACCAAGGTACTCTCTAATCCGAAAATTAGCGTGATGAACGGCCAACCTGCTCTTATCACCGTTGGTAGAAACGTTACTTATATAGACAGCGTTGAAGCAGATGTTGATACCGAGACCAATCTGATAACTTACACTGTTAATACAGAAAGTATTCTCTCCGGTTTAGGTATGGCGATTACAGCAACAATCATTGAAGATGATGAAGTTATTATGAATTTGGTACCTGTGACTTCCGAACTTATGGAACCGATAGAGTATAGACCATTCGGTAACTTAGGGGGCGAAGTCGGTCTGCCAATTGTAAATATACGGGAAATGAGTACGACGGTGAAGGTTCGTAACGGTGAGATGCTTGTTATCGGCGGGCTGATCAGCGACGATAAAGACGAAGTAGGCGAATTTTTACCGATCCTTGGCAAGATTCCTGGTCTTAGATACCTGTTCGGCTATGAAGAAAAACAGCATACCAAACGTGAGCTGATTATTTTACTTAAACCAGTCGTCATTTAAGCTGATAAAACTTGAATTTTTCAATCGTTACTATTTGCAGGGAGAAAAAAATGCAGAGGCTGAAATACTTATTACTCATTGTTTGCGCAATAATGATGACCGGCTGTGGACAAAATGTAAAAGAGACATTGAACGTACCCCAATCTCCGGGGGCGAATGCTCCAGGTTCCGGTAAGTCAATCGTTATCCTGCCGTTTGCCGATTATACCTATGCGGATAATCTTGCTGCCGCCTTTCGTCGAAATCTACAGATTAACGAGGCGGTAACTGATAATCTCTCGGCTCAGGGTTTTGCCATGCCTGTATCCGAGGATGTATTTCAGTATCTGGTAAGCCAAAATGTTGTACAGGTCGCTGATTACCAAAAGAATTCCAATGTGTCCCTTACCAATGAGCTGGCTGGAGACTGGTCGGATACAATGAAGGATACAATACGTCATTATATGCGGCAACAGCAGGTTACCCAGAGAAGTCAGGTTGAGGATTCTCCCGGGACTCACGCATTGACAGCTCAGGAAATTGCCAAAATGGGACGACGTTTCCAGGCCGATTATGTCGTGCGAGGTCGTATTCTTGAATATAGAACACGCCAGGAAGCTACCTGGGAGCCATGGAAACGCGGTTTCTTCCCCGTTGTTGCCGGTGGAACATCCCAGATTCTCTATGGTTTTGCCGGATCGGATACTTATGATACGGTTAACCAGATGATGGCAGGGGGGATGTTGGGATTAGGTATTGGTAGTCTTACCGACTGGCCGGTTGATGGAATGACAATTGATGGCGGTATCTCGGGCAACGAAATTGTCTGGGGCGGCGTCGGAGGAATACTTGGAAACCAGGCATCGAAAAGTGGCCGGGTCGATCAGGCCGTTGTGCAGTTGAGGATGTGGGTACAGGAAGCCTCTTCCGGCCAGGTAGTCTGGACCAATAGAGCAATGGTTCGGGTGGCGCCTCAATCCATTTTTGCTGATGGTCAGTATGATGATCTTTTTAACACGGCCATCGAAAAAGGCGTCAGCGCACTTGTGGATAATTTTGTGACCTACGGTCTCTGAGGATAGCAGCGGACAGAAGCAAACTCTCTCCCTCAAATACAAAAAAGCTGAAGATCTTTTGATCTTCAGCTTTTTTTTTTGCCCTGATTTCTGTTGCTGCCTGCCGGAATAATAATTGGTTAATTCGACTTACCCTCTTTTTCTTGCTTCTTCAGGGAGTTCTGGTAGAGGCCCATGAAATTAATGGGTTCCATGAGAAAAGGAACGAAGCCACCGTCTACGGATACCTGGCTGGCAATTTGCCGGGTGAAAGGGAAAAGCAAGGTCGGACAATCCACAGCAAGGACCATTTTCAGATGCTCTTCAGGAATGTTTTTGAGCATAAAAACAGCAGCGTGTTCAAGTTCGAGGATAAAAAGGGTCTTTTCCAGTTCTTTATTGACGATTTTGGCGGTTATCTCAAGGCAAACTTCGTAGTGGTCCTCGTTTACCTGTTTGTGGTTGAGCTGCAGGTTAACGTCGACCTCCGGTGCTTTTTCCGATTGGGTCATGAATATGTCCGGAGCATTTGGATTTTCAAAGGAAAGATCCTTGATATACATTTTCTGCATCCTGAACTCCGGTGATCCTTGTTTTTTTTCCTTATTATTTTCTGCCATCTTTACCTCATAACGTGTTGGATTAGTGTGTCGGATGAGTCCGTATACTGAATTAAAGCGATAATAAACGCATTGCCGTTACACTGCAAGGAATTAGCTTCACTTTATGCAGCAGTCCAAGTAAGACAAAGCAGCGTAAATATTGCCATGATGGACCTGAAACGGCGATTCGTCGTACCACATGTACTGCCAAGAACGCTTCAGATACTTCGCCTTGATACGAGATTTCACATGATAAACGATGAGCACGTTCATTCTTGCGTTTCAGCGTTCTAATTCTTATGGTCAGCGGACAATATCTTCTGCAGATATTGTCCGGTAAACGATGATGCAACATTGCAAACCTGTTCCGGTGTGCCCTTGGCCACCACTTTGCCACCGCCGTCTCCGCCTTCCGGGCCGATGTCGATTATCCAGTCTGCCGTTTTTATGACATCAAGGTTATGTTCAATTACCACGACGCTGTTGCCCCGGGAAACCAGCCGGTCGAGCACCCGCAGGAGATGCTGGATATCTGCCGGATGAAGACCTGTGGTCGGCTCATCGAGGATATAAAGAGACTGCCCCGTACTGCGCGTGGATAATTCGCGGGCAAGCTTGACCCGCTGGGCTTCTCCACCGGAGAGAGTGACTGATGATTGCCCTAAGGTGATATAGGATAACCCCACATCATACAGGGTCTGCAGCTTATTTTTTACGGGGGGAATATTTTCAAAAAAATGGAGTGCTTCTTCAACCGTCATGGAGAGTATTTCATGAATATTTTTTTCACGGTAACGGATCTCCAGGGTTTCCTGGTTGTATCTCTTGCCGTTGCAGGTATCACAGACCACATAAATGTCGGGCAGAAAATGCATGGCAATCTTGAGTAGACCCTCTCCTTCACAGGCTTCACAGCGGCCACCCTTGAGATTGAAGCTGAACCTGCCGGGTTTATAGCCGCGGGCTCTGGATTCAGGTAGACGGGTAAACAGGTCCCGAATTGGCGTAAATACTCCTGTATAGGTAGCGGGATTCGAGCGGGGAGTTCTGCCGATAGGACTCTGGTCGATATCGATAATTTTGTCTATCGCGCCCAGTCCGGAGAGTGAGGTTCCATCAATTTCGATAGAGGAACGCTTCTGACGAAAACCTTCCCTGGCAAAATTATACAGAGTTTCAAGTACCAGTGAACTTTTTCCTGAACCCGAAACGCCGGTAACGCAGGTGAATACGCCCAGTGGGATGGATAGATTCACGTTTTGCAGGTTATTCGCGGTGGCATTCTTGATATCAAGGTTGAATTTTTTTCCCTTCCTGACGGTTTTCCTCTTTGAGGGGATGGTGATGGCTTGCCGGCCGGAGAGATACGCACCGGTTATCGAGGTTTCACTCTCAAGCAGTCCCGGGATTTTGCCATTATAGACGATGCCGCCGCCATGCACCCCGGCACCGGGCCCCATATCCAGAACATGGTCGGCGGCCAGGATTGTATCCGTATCGTGTTCGACCACGATGACGGTGTTGCCCAGATCGCGCAATTCCAGCAGCGTATTGATGAGTTTTTGATTATCCCTCTGATGCAGACCGATACTCGGTTCATCCAGGATATAAAGAACGCCGGCAAGCCGAGAGCCAATCTGCGAGGCAAGCCTGATTCTTTGAGCCTCTCCACCGGAGAGGGTTCCCGAACGCCGGTCCAGAGAGAGGTATCCTAAGCCGACGTCCTCCAGAAACGATAATCTGTCTACAATTTCCTTGAGAATGGGCTCACCGATTTTTCTTTCAACCTCACTGAAGGGGAGAGTCGGAATTTCACCAAACAGCATTTTGATGGAGAGCTGAGTTAATTCATAAATATTCCATTTACCGATTTTCACGGCCAGGGCTTCATCTTTGAGACGGGAGCCTTTACAGCTGGGGCAGGTCTGTTCATTCATGAACTTGGTGAGTTCATCCCGTATCATGGGAGACTGGGTTTCATGAAACCTTCTGTCCAGCTGTGGAATGACTCCTTCGAAAGTACGTTCCGAGGTCATTATCCTGCTGCCTTTCTGGTAGTGAAAGTGAATCTCTTCATTACCGGAACCGTAGAGCAAGATATTCTGCTGTTTGGCGGTAAGTTTTTTAAATGGAGTTTTTAAAGAAAAATTATAGTGTTGTGCCACCGCGGCCAGCATCTGACCGGTATAGGTCGATTCATTGCGCCAGCCCCATGGTGCAATGGCGCCGCCGAGGATGCTTTTATCGGTGTCGGGGACGACCAGGGCAGGAGATAGAAACTGCTTGACCCCCAATCCGCCGCATTCTGCACAGGCGCCCTGGGGATTGTTGAAGGAAAAAAGCTGAGTTGTCAGCTTAGGCATGGAGATCCCGCATTTATGACAGGCGGCGTGTTCACTGAAAAGCTGTTCTTTTTCCGTATCGGTAAAGGCCACAAGGAGAAAACCTTCGGTAAGTGAAACCGCCGTGGCGATGGAATCACTCAGCCGGCGGCGAATGGATGGTTTGACAACCAGGCGGTCGATTACGATTTCTATGGTGTGGCGCTTGTTTTTGTCCAGCTGATCGACATCATCGGCGTGCATGACATCGCCGTTTATGCGGATCCGCACAAAACCCTCTTTGCGGATTCGGGCCAGAAGCTGTTCATGCCGGCCCTTACGGTCAGATACCATCGGTGCAAGAAGGAGGATTTTCGTGCCTTCCGAATAGGACATGATCGTGTTAACCATATCCTCTATTGACTGAGATCGAATCTCCTCACCGCATTCCGGACAGGTCGGATGCCCGCAGCGGGCAAAAAGCAGACGGAAATGGTCATAGATTTCGGTTACCGTTCCCACAGTGGAGCGCGGATTTTTACTGGTGGTTTTCTGCTCGATGGAAACAGCAGGAGAAAGACCTTCCAGCGAATCTACATCCGGTTTATCCATCTGGCCGAGAAACTGTCGGGCGTAAGTGGAGAGTGACTCAACATATCTTCTCTGCCCCTCTGCATAGAGTGTATCAAAGGCAAGGGTTGATTTTCCTGAACCGGACAGGCCGGTGAAGACGATCAGGCGGTTTCTGGGCAGATCGACATCTATATTTTTCAGGTTATGCATCCGCGCGCCGCGGATACTTAATGTTTGCGGTTCCATTTATCTGAAGAACGAAAAAATTAGTGTTTTGGGGCAAGCAGATTGGCGTGATCAACCTTGATGCAGCGATCCATGACGACCTCTTTGCCATGTTGCCAGGCTATCTCGGCAGCTGCATGATTGCTGATTCCCAGCTGCATCCAGATAGCCTTACAGTCGATTTCGACAGCCTGCTGCACAATAGGTCCGACATCTTCAGATTTGCGAAATATATCGACGATGTCAACATTGTCTTCGATAGAGAGAAGAGAAGGGAAGCAGGGCAGCCCCAGGATCCGGTCATGCCCGGGGTTGACCGGAAGGATGGTATAGCCGGCATCAATAAGGTAGCGTGCCACCATGTTGCTGGGTCGCTCTTCCTTGGGCGAAAGACCGACAATTGCTATTACCTTGGCTTCTGCGAGCAGATTACGTATCTTATTGAGGTCATTCAGGGCAATCATTGACATTCCAGGTCGGGTTCTGTCTGCATTGATGTTTCGTGGAGTGAAATAATCAAAAGCACAACCATTTATTACTTATTGTTCGGAACATATAATGCTAACCCCGGCGGTAATTGTCAAGATTGTGCTTGATTAGTTCCATCTAGTTCTGCTAATATTTATGATTGTCATTTCGTATTTTCAAACCGGCTTTAAAAAAAAGGCTTTACTGATAACATGGGGTAACGGATGAATTTTCAAGATATTATATTTGAGCTCGGCACCTATTGGGCCAAACATGGATGTGTCGTTCAGCAGCCGTATGACATGGAGGTTGGAGCCGGCACCTTTCATCCCGCCACCGTACTCAAGGCACTTGGTCCGGAGCCGTGGCGTTCGGCATATCCGCAGCCTTCGCGCCGCCCCACCGACGGCAGATACGGCGAGAACCCCAACAGGCTTCAACATTATTACCAATACCAGGTTGTTATCAAGCCGTCACCCTTGGATATCCAGGAGCTGTATCTGGGTAGTTTGAAACAGTTTGGATTGAACCTGCTGGAACATGATATTCGCTTTGTTGAAGATGACTGGGAGTCACCGACCTTGGGAGCATCGGGACTGGGTTGGGAAGTGTGGCTCGATGGCATGGAGATAACCCAGTTTACCTATTTCCAGCAGGCCGGTTCAATAGAACTTCATCCGGTGACTGTTGAAATTACCTATGGCCTCGAAAGAATCGCCATGTATCTCCAAGGTGTCGAGAGTGTCTACGATATAGCCTGGAATGATGAAATCAGCTATGGCCAGATTTTCCATCAGGCGGAGGTTGAATTTTCGACATTTAATTTCGAAGAAGCGAATGTAGAAAAACTTATTCAATTCTTTGAAGCATATGAGGAAGAGGGGCTGCGGGTAGTGGAAAAGGGTCTGGTTTTACCTGCATATGATTATTGCCTTAAATGCTCCCACACCTTCAATCTGCTTGACGCTCGCAAGGCTATCAGTGTTGCGGAGCGGACACGATATATCGGTAGAATCAGAAATATCGCCCGAAAAGTAGCTGAGAGGTATGTCGCGCAGCGCCAGGAAATGGGGCATCCATTGATGAAGAAATAAAAAGACCCTATACCTCCCTGGTCAACTGTTGGCCAGCGCGAGAGGTCGATTCCTCGAAGTCTGCGCTTATCGCGGCGCCATTAATCATTGAATAAGCGGCGGATCCGCTTAGGGTACGGTACAAAATACACTCTGCCGCCTCCCTGGCGGTAATACTCTCTGCAGCAGCTATTACATACTCTCATTTTGCAGTCATCAGCTCCGCTGAAGTTTTCGACGAAGACCTATTTCATGAGCTCCGTTTCTGATTTTGTTGTCATTCCCTTCTTCTGAAAAACACCCTGGCTGCCAGACTCCGAAAGCAGCGACATAACGTAGAGCACCGTTACGAGAAGGGCACAGAATCCCAGGAATTTTATAGCTTCTGCAGGTTTTTTACAGAAGAAAATCAGAAGAACAATGGCAATGCCGATGGCCACGAAAATATTATTGGATAAAAATTGCAGAACCAGGGACCAGTATTTATCAAAGTCAAACATAAAAGAACCTCTGTCTGGGGGGCTGGGGCATCTTCATCTTTGTATAATTTCCCAAAGAATGTAGGCTATTATTACAACCATTAAAGTCCTGCGCAGGAAAATGTAAGGTGTTTCCTCATGGATTCTTTCCAGGGGAAAGGGCAGGTCGCCTTTCCAGTAATCGGAATATTTAATACCGAAGTGGTTGGTTTTCCCGCCTGCCGTGATTGAAAGGATTCCATATTCAAAGAAAAGCGCTGATTGATAGATATGTATCTCCGCCTTCTCTATATCGGCGTAGGAGGTATATGTATCGTTATAAATCAAGCCATCATCAAGAACACGCAACGTACATCGTTTCGCCCTGGTCCATTGCTTGCTTGAACTGGGCAACTCGTCACTGTCGGGAATTATTTTACACGTGAATGACGGGCTGTCGTCTTGTTCTCCCGGATCAGAAATGTCAGAGATGTTCGTCATTGTGTTTTCTACCAATCCGTTTTCAAATTCTTTCTGATATTACTACTGGATATCTAATGTACAGCAAAACGGAGAGTATTCCCTCAATTTTCCCTAAGCTCTCATCATGATGGTTTTTCTAAAAGATCAAGAAGCACTATACAAGATGTTGTATGAAAAACCGAACAGAATACGTAAAAATCTATTATCTTATTGTTATGCCTTTATTTTCTTGCATTTGGAGGGAAGATGTGTAATGACGAATATGTTCGGTTGGCTGAGTTGATGCGTATCTTCAGAAAGTTGTTTTTAGAAAGAACAAAAAGACGATTCCGGATATCCCGGGGAGTACTTATTTCCGGACACACACTCCCAGCCCGTTGATATGTTTGAACTTGAGAGGATAAGATGGGTTTTACACCTATAGTCGGCAAATCTATTAAAAAACAGCTCGAAGAGCGAGAAGCGCATATTTTATCTCGACATGCAACCCTGAATAAAAATACGAGAGGACGGCTGCATCCTGAAAAGAATCCCGCAGGTGATCTGCGCTTGCCTTTCCAAAGAGACAGAGACAGGATAACGCACTCCAAGACTTTCCGTAGGTTAAAGCATAAGACCCAGGTCTTTCTGGCGCCCACGGGTGATCATTACCGCACCAGGCTTACTCATGTGCTCGAGGTTTCACAAATTGCCAGAACCATAGCCTTTGCGTTGTGCCTCAATGAAGCCCTGACCGAGGCCATTGCCCTGGCCCATGATCTCGGTCATACCCCATTCGGTCATGCGGGTGAGGTGACTTTAAACGAGCTGCATCCGGGGGGATTCAGGCACTATGTTCATAGCTTGAGAGTGGTTGATTTTCTGGAAAACGATGGTGCAGGGCTCAATCTCACCTTTGAAGTGCGCAACGGTATAGTGCGTCACTCAAAAGGCCGAAACGATATATTGCCAAACGGAGCTTCTGAGCTGGCTTTGACCCTGGAGGGGCAGGTCGTCAGGCTTGCCGATATCATTGCCTACGTCAACCATGATATGGATGATGCACTGCGGGCCGGGATTCTCAAATCCTCGAGTTTGCCGGCCAATATAAGCCGGGTGATTGGTGAAAAGCACTCGCAGAGGATATCGGCTATGGTCCGGGACCTCATTGTTGAAACCCTGACCATCGATGACGGCAAGCTGCATGTCAGTGAGGAAATGCTCGAGGCTATTACTAATATGCGTACTTTCCTCTATGAAAATGTCTACAGGTATCATCGAGTCCATAATGAGTTTGAAAAAGCTCAACGCATAATTCGTGAACTCTACCGCTATTGTTTTGATAACGGCCTGGTCAAACGACGGGGTAACAGTTGGAAAAAGGTTGTGAAAAGGGATGAATGGCCCGATGATAAAACAGCAAACAGAAGAGTGTGCGATTTCATTGCCGGAATGACGGATAGATACGCGCTGGAACTCTATGAACACCTCTTTATGCCCAAGCCGTGGACGGTGCGATAAAAGCCATTATCCGACTCATGACTCCTTTGGTTTCAGGGTTTTGGAAAATCCAGTTCAGCTGGATTAGATGACGAGACAACATAAAAAGATTGAATTTCGAAAGCTTCAAAGTTACTGTCTACAGTTTCTTTCCCGCAATTGTTAATGAAGGGCAGCAAAGCAGATAAGTGTTTCTTATTCATTCATCGAGGTACCTGCCAAAAACCCGCAACGTGGAAAGATCTGGAAATTTAAACAACTTAATAGGAATACGACACTGCCGCAGTGAGTCTATTGGATATGGTCTTACTTCTCGGCAGGAAAATTTTACAACATTCATCATTTTCTGATTATGGATAAGAAGCTGTTAAGTAAAGCGTATGAATTTGCCGAAGTAGAGAGCAAATGGCTGCAATATTGGTCTGCACATAACTGTTTTCAGGCGACTATGGAGGAGGGCAGACCCTCGTTCTCCATTGTCATTCCCCCGCCCAATGTCACGGGGGTGCTGCATGTCGGCCATGCCCTCAACAATACCATGCAGGATGTCCTGACCCGTTATCACAGGATGCGTGGTGACAATACCCTCTGGGTACCGGGAACCGATCATGCCGGCATTGCCACTCAGAACGTGGTTGAGCGACAGCTGGCCTCAGAGGGAAAAGACCGACATGATCTGGGCCGCGACAAGTTCATCGAAAAGGTCTGGGAGTGGCGCGAAGAAAAAGGCGGCACCATTATCAATCAACTAAAAAGACTCGGCAGTTCCTGCGACTGGTCGCGTGAACGCTTCACTATGGACGAGGGGCTTTCCTCCGCTGTTCGTGAGGTCTTTGTCCGGCTTTATAAGGAAGGTCTGATATACAAAGGGGACTATATCGTCAACTGGTGTCCGCGCTGCCGTACCGCGCTCTCCGATGACGAGGTCGAACATGAAGACACCAGGGGAAAACTCTATCATATCAGATATCCCTATGCCGATGGATCAGGCCATCTGGTGATCGCCACCACCAGACCGGAAACCATGCTTGGCGATACCGGTGTCGCTGTTCATCCCGATGATGAGCGCTACAGCCATCTCGGCAATGTCGGCATCCGTCTGCCCCTGACAAACCGCATCGTTCCTGTAGTTTTCGACAATCATGTCCAGCGCGAATTCGGCACCGGGGCTCTGAAGGTCACCCCGTCTCATGACCGTGACGACTACGAGATCGGCAGGAGACACTCGCTGGATCTGCTCAAGGTCATTGATGATAAGGGAATCATGAATGAGGCGGCGGGAAAATATGCCGGGCTGGACCGGTTCGAGTGCCGCAAAAGCATAGTGACCGACCTTGAGGAGCTTGGTTTTCTCGAAAAAATCGAAGAATATGACCATGCGGTGGGTCATTGCTATAGATGCAAAACAGTGGTGGAGCCGACAACCTCCCTGCAATGGTTCGTCTCGGTCAGGCCTCTGGCCGACAAGGCCGTGGCGGCAGTCCGGGAAGAGCGTATCCGGATATATCCCAAAACCTGGTATAATACCTTTTACAGCTGGATGGACAATATCCGCGACTGGTGTATTTCCCGGCAGATCTGGTGGGGACATCGGATACCAGCCTGGACCTGCGAGGATTGCGGTGAGATTGTGGTGGAAACCTTTGACCCGGAATCCTGTCCCAAGTGCGGCTCCAGCAAGCTCGTGCGCGAAACCGATGTGCTGGACACCTGGTTTTCTTCAGCGCTCTGGCCCTTTTCGACTCTGGGCTGGCCGGAAAATACCAGAGAGCTTGCCACTTTCTATCCAACCTCCGTACTGATCACCAGTTTTGACATTCTCTTCTTCTGGGTGGCGCGCATGATGATGATGGGGCTTCATTTTATGGATGAAGTTCCTTTCAGGGATGTCTATCTCCACGCCCTTGTCCGTGATAAAAACGGCAAGAAAATGTCCAAATCAACGGGAAATGTTATCGATCCACTGGAAGTCATGGAGAAATATGGGACCGATGCCATGCGTTTCACCCTGATCGCCTTTGCTGCCCAGGGACGTGAGATCAAGCTCGATGAGGACCGAATCGAAGGATACCGTCATTTTATCAATAAAATGTGGAATGCCGCCCGCTTCGCTCTGATGCACCTGGAGGAAAGCGATGATGCCGCCAAGGGCATAATCGAAAAAACCGACGAGCTTCCTCTGGCGCATCAGTGGATATTGAGCCGAACCGCGGCAACCGTTGAGGAAGTGCGCCGGGGTCTCGATGAGTATCATTTCAATGACGTTGCCATGGCCAATTACCAGTTTATCTGGCATGAGTTCTGTGACTGGTATCTGGAATGGATCAAGGCCGATTTGTTCAGCAGTGACAAGACCGCCGGCCGGCAGGCCAAAAGCGTTCTCCTG
The DNA here is from genome assembly GCA_016278675.1 of Desulfobulbaceae bacterium. Lineage (GTDB taxonomy): Bacteria > Desulfobacterota > Desulfobulbia > Desulfobulbales > Desulfocapsaceae > Desulfopila_A. The sequence goes on from JADQBJ010000003.1 coordinate 64,729, forward strand.
GTAGTTCTGGAGACGATTCTTAAGCTGATGCACCCGATAACGCCATTTGTCACCGAGGAAATCTGGGGTGTTTTGCCGGGAGAGCGAGGTCCCCTGATGACCAGCGAGTTTCCCGAAGTTCAGCAGAACTGGAAAAACCCTGCGGCGGAAGAGGATATGGTCTTGCTTATGGCGATTATAACGGGCATCCGCAATATCCGTTCGGAGTCAGATGTCCACCCTTCGGCTACTATTGATGCCTATATTATTTGCCCGGATAAGAAAAAGGCGGATTTCCTCGCCTCGTTTGAGAAAACAATCACCGATATGACCAGGCTCAGCGGGTTTCGTGTTCAGCAGCACGGCGACAAACCGGCCGATGCCGCAACCTATATCTATAATGATATAGAGATATTCGTGCCCCTCGAAGGATTGGTCGATGTTGACAATGAACAGGCCAAACTCTCCCGTGAAAGGAGCAAGGTTGAGGTGAAACTCAAACAGGTCAACGGTAAGCTGCACAATGACAAATTTCTTGCCAATGCACCTGAACAGGTGGTGAATAAGGAAAAGGCAAAAAAACAGGATCTGGATGCCAAGCTGGAAAAAATAGCCGAAGCTGAGAAAAGGTTGAGAAATATTGCATCCTGATAATGATCCACGCCATCAAAATGGATACGGATACCCCAACAAGCCCAACTGAGCTGGATAAGAACCTTTAGGCAGATTTACTAAACATTTATGGATAAAAATAGCATACGCCAATCCATTTGCTCCTTTCTTCGGGAGGATGTCGGCAGGGGCGATCTTACCAGTGAGTCGATATTCTCCCCTGAGGATAAAGGCCGGGCAAACCTGGTGGCACGGCAGCCTTTTACAACAGCAGGTGTTTCCACTGTCGCAGCTGAAGTTTTTCGGATCCAGAATTCGGACATTCTGATGAGCAATGGTGTCGAGGACGGCACCCTGGTGCAGCCTGGTGATGTCATTCTCACTGTGGAAGGTCCGGTCGTCGATATGCTCAAAGCTGAGCGTCTTGCCCTCAACCTGCTGCAGAGAATGTGCGGAATAGCGACACTCACCAGGGAGTTTGTCGACAGGGTAAAAAGATATCCGGTTCGTGTTACCGATACCAGAAAAACCACCCCCGGCCTGAGAATGTTCGAAAAGTATGCAGTCAGGGTGGGGGGCGGCTTTAATCACCGTTATAATTTAACTGACGGGGTTCTTATCAAGGACAACCATATTGCTGCCTGCGGCTCGATCTCGACTGCCGTGGCGAAGGTTCGGCAACAGGTTCCTCATACGATCCGTATCGAGGTTGAAACCGATACCTTGGAGCAGGTCGAGGAGTGTTTGCAGTGCGGTGTCGATATTATTATGTTGGACAACATGGATGTAATCGCCATGGCCGCTGCGGTAAGCATTGTAAATGGCAGAGCCCTGGTTGAGGCCTCCGGGGGAGTCAACCTTGATCACATTGAAAATATAGCGAAAACAGGTGTTGATATCATTTCCGTCGGCGCCTTGACCCATTCGGCTCCGGCCTGCGACATCGGTATGGATTGGTTATTGTAGCCGATGATGGCAGGAGAATTGCATGACGCAGTCTTTTTGGTTGTAGAATTAGCTTGATTAATGAAGAAGAAATGTGCCATACTTGCAGTATTAGTTGCCCCTCGGGGTACTGTAAAGAACCCGGCTTTGCCGGGTTGGTAGCATGCGGAATCATTTCCGCGGAAATTTACAAATATCGATCATTTTGAAGGAATAACTCTATGCGTTGTCCTAAATGCGGGTTTATCTCGTTTGACCATGTAGAAGCCTGCCTGAAATGCAGTAAAGATATCACCAAGTTCGCATCTGATCTGGAGGGCACCACGTATAACGTCAAGCCTCCCTCTTTTCTGAAGTTTCAGAAAGGCGAAGGCCGCGCCCAAACAGAGCGATCCGGGATTTCTTTTGATGCAGAGGACGAATACGATGTGGTAGATCCCGACCTCAATGTTCTCGTTGAAGAAGATGAAGATAATGAAATTGCCTTTAACGGCGGACTGGATTTTGACGATTTAGCTGAAGAGGAAAACTTCGAAATTGCCCTCGGCGATGACGACAGCGATGATGCGGGATTAGACCTCGGCCAGTTTGAGGATGCCTTCGCAGAAGAGGAACCTGATATAAGAGGGCATAATACTCTCTCTATGAATCTTCCCGATGAGCTGAACGACATATCTGATTTGTCTGCTCCCTCCTCAACGGATGTAGGGAAACAGGGGCAAAATCCGGACAAGCACACTGGTGGCGATGACTTTGATGACTTCAGTCTCGACCTCGATATAGGCGAGCTCGATGACGATGAGTTCAGCCTGACTTCAAGCGAAGATGCAGATCAAACAGAAAGTGACGGCCTCGAAAACCTGTCTCTGGATGATTTAGGGCTTTCAGAAGCCGAGGAAGTCCCGGCACCACCGACCAAAAAGGAACATGGCGAGATGGATATGGATGCCGATCTCGATTTTGATCTTGATCTGGGTGGGATTTCTCTTGATAAAGATGAATAAAAAAGAGGAAGATACCCTGATAAAGATATTGACATGATGCCATATCTTGTGTAAAAAAGCGACTTCAAATGAGGTGCCGGGATAGCTCAGTCGGTAGAGCAACGGACTGAAAATCCGTGTGTCCCTGGTTCGATTCCTGGTCCCGGCACCATATTTTGGCTTAACAATTTAAGCGTTTAAGGCATGCATGCCCTGAACGCTTTTTTTGTTTTAATCCTTTCAGAGTTCTTTTGTACAACTCCTGTGCAACTTTTTCATTTTGAAGGTGCTGTAAAATCACGCTTATCCGGATCGTTCGTTTTCCATCAAAGTAAGAATGGGGCCTTCGCTGGTTATAAAAGTAAAATTATCTACCAACTCATCGCATGCCTGGTCACCGGAGCTAAACTCCCTGAAATATATACATTTATATTTTACTGATCGCCATTATTTTTACTGATTACCCCTTATCCTCAGCTCAAGGTCGGGATTGCTCTTCCGGCCTGAGACAGAAGATACTGAGTTTCAGGGTGATCAGATAATTTCTTGATAAAAAAACATTGACCATCCGGCGCCCTGTACAATGAGGCAGAGCGGCAATTTCGATCTCGACAGTTTAAGATACAAGATTAGATTATATTAGCTAAACATCATCCAAGGCGAATATTCATAGCCAGGAAAAACAATAAAAGGGCAACGAATTTCGGAGCAGGATATGCGTATTCCTTTAGTAGGCGTAGAGCAGGCAGAGGGTCAGGAAGATGGATCTGCTACGGGCATTACCGAAGCTTTTTCCACAAAGACCCTGCTTGTGGGATGTGCTCTGCTTGCTGCCATCTATGCTTCGAGCCTCTATAGTTTTCTGCTGTTTCACAGCCTCGCGGAAATTTTTTCCATTGTAATCGCCTGTGGCGTTTTCATGGTGGCATGGAATACACGTCATTTTGCCGAACGACCCTTGCTTATGCTTATCGGCATCGCCTATCTTTTTGTTGGCATGCTCGATCTTGCTCATACTCTTTCCTATGCAGGCATGAATATCATACAGGGATATGGTGCCAATGCGCCGACCCAGTTGTGGATAGCCGCCAGGTATATGGAAAGCTTTTCCCTGTTGGCCGCACCGTTCGTGCTGCGCGTGCGGATCAATCCCTATTTCTGCCTGTCAGCCTACACGGTGGTTACTGCCGGGGTGCTGTCTTCCGTATTCGTCTGGCGCAATTTTCCCGATTGCTTTCTTCCCGGCACTGGCCTGACTACTTTTAAGATCGTTAGCGAATACATCATCTGTTTCATGCTTCTTGCAGCTGGTGGCTTTTTTCTGCAGCGCCGGAGCTATTTCGAAAAAGATTTTTTGATTTGGACCTTAGCAGCAATTCTTTTCACTATCTTAGCCGAACTCGCCTTCACCACTTATGCGAGCGTATTCGGGTTTATGAACATGCTCGGGCATCTTTTCAAGATCGTCTCATTTTATCTGATCTACAAGGCCATTATCCAGACAAGCCTGATCAAACCATACAAAGTGCTCTTCAGGGATCTTTACCGGCAGCGTAATCATTTGCAGGTGACAATGAACAGTATCAAAGATGGGGTGATCACTACTAATGCCGAAGGGCGTGTCACCTTTCTCAATCCGGTTGCGGAGTCTCTCACCGGCTGGCAGGATAAGGAAGCCGGGGGCAAACCTGTTCGGGAAATTTTCCACATCATTGACGAACACAGTCGCGAGAGTATCGAGGATCCGCTCCTTAAGGTGCTCGAAACCGGCAGTATCGTCGGCAAGGTCGATGCTGTGCTCGTGCAGCGGAGCGGTTGGGAGACGCCGATAGACAGCAGCGGGGCGCCAATGATTAATAAGGATGGAAGTTTTGGCGGGATTGTATTGAGCTTTCGAGACGTCAGCGAACGCATTCGGGCGGAAAGAGCCCTCCGAGATAGCGAAGAAAAATTTCGGTCCATCTTCGAGCAGGCGGCAGTTGGTATAGGAATGGTTGGCTTTCACGACGCACGCTGGATGGAAGTAAACGACACTTTCAGCCGGATGGTCGGCTATACCCCTGAAGAACTGCAACGGACTCCCTGGCCACAAATTACCCATCCAGACGACCTCGAGCTGGATCTTATTTCTTTTAAAAAAATGGCAGCGGGAAAGCTCGAAAGCTATTCGTTGGAAAAGCGTTTCATTCACAAGGTAGGACACCATGTATGGGCAAAGCTTACATTGTCACTGGTACGCAACCCAATAGGGCAACCTGATTATGAAATTGCTATAATTGAGAACATCAGCGAGCGTAAAAAGGCGGAGAGGGCTCTGCAGCAGCGAACCGAAGAACTCGTTTCCGTCAACCGTGATCTAGAGTCATTCTCCTATTCAGTCTCCCATGATCTGCGAGCTCCGCTGCGCGCCATAATAGGCTTCAGCTCGCTTTTGCGTAATCATACTGGACAATTGGACGGAAAGGCCAGTGAGTATCTGCAGAGAATAAGGACAGGGGCTGAAAAGATGAATGTTTTAATTGATGACATGTTGCGTTTGTCACGCATTTCCAGGCAGGAGTTGGACACCCAGGAAATCGATTTAAGCTCCATAGCCAAAACAGTGGCCAAAGAGCTTGAGCTGCTGTATCCGAAAAGGCATGTCGAAATGCGTATTGCCAACAATCTTAAGGCAAAAGGAGATGAGCAGCTTATCATGATAGCGTTGACCAATCTTCTCGGAAACGCCTGGAAATATACCGCAAAAAATGCTGTAGCACGCGTCGAGTTCGACAGCTTTCAAAAAAACAATAAGAAGATATTCTTCATTCGCGATAACGGTGCGGGATTTCCCGCGGAGCAGGCTGACAGGATGTTTAAGTCGTTTCAGCGGTTGCACAGCGAAAGCGAATTTTCCGGGACGGGCATTGGGCTCCCCATAGCCCAGAGAGTGATCAACCGTCATGGCGGAGAAATATGGGCCGAAGGAGAGACAGGCAAGGGAGCCATCTTTTATTTTACCCTGGGCAAGTGAACGCCGTCGGCATCAGGCTCATTCCTCTTAATCGCATAGGCCTTGTAAAAGCTGCTTGCTGCAGAACGTCTCGCTCCTTCAGCATCCTCGCGCATTCCTTCCTTACTGCTGAATTCTCCAATGACACCTGCTCATTTGCAGTGAGCTGGAACGATGGCTGTGTTGTTGGCATGCCGTCATCCAGGTCGACATCGGGTCAATATCACCCTGAATTTCCAGCAATGTCGACAGACGTCTACTGACAGGGGAGATCGTCGGACGTAGAGTGGAATTGTCACCAGAGGATTTCCCTTCAACGGTGCAATGCCGGCAGCAAGATAAGGCATGACTGGAGACGGGAAGAAAAGATAAAAAGAAACCAGAGGAAGGAATCATGAATAGAAAAATCGTATATGGCATGCTGATGGCAATCATGGTGCTGATGACGTCCTGTGCCGGCGTCGACATGAATCGGGGGCAACAGGGAGTTGCAGGTGGTGCGGCCGGAGGCGCTCTTCTCGGCCAGCTGATCGGCCGGGATACGGAAGCAACCCTGATCGGCGCTGCCGTGGGCGGATTGCTTGGATACGTGGTAGGTAACGAGATGGACAAGTACGACCGGCAGCGACTGCATGATGCCTTCGAATATGCACCCTCCGGCCAGGCAGCTTCATGGCGCAATCCCGACAGCGGCAATAGCTATCAGGTCCTCCCCCGGCCGGCGTATTCTACTCCGAACTCGGCCTATGGCGCCTGCCGGGAAGCTGAAATCATTGCCTACATCAACGGCAGGGCAGAGAAAACCTATACGACCGCCTGCCGTGATTCCTATGGACAGTGGCGGCTGCAAGGGTAGGCTGTTTGCCGGAATGGACCGAAATTTTATACTTTTTCAGGAAGATAGACCAAAAATTACCGACACAGGCAGGATCTCGGAGGCGTGAGCCAGGTGGACAGCACGCCATTGGCTTACTATCGTGAAAGTAGTGGAGAACCAGAACCCAGCTACAGGAGTAGATACAATGATTATATCAAGGTCAAAAATTCTTCTTTTCCTTTGTTTCATGCTCGTGGGATGGTCGACATGGGCGGTTGCTCTCGAAGATACGGATTTCCAAAGAGATTCCCGGCAACTTGGCAGCAATGGGGTGGCAGTGGAGCATTACATCAGGCTTGCGGAAAAAAACGACCCGCATGCCCAGTACATGCTGGGCAGGATGTATGCCAATGGCCAGCGCATAGAAAGGGATTACCCCGAAGCATATTTTTGGTTGCAACTGGCTGAAATGAATGGGGTAGCGGATGCTGCGGAGCTCAAAGGCAAGATCAGCCGGCAGATGTCTGGACGGGAAATCGCCGAGGCACATCGCCGTATCGAGGACTGGCAGCACCGACATGGCGTATCCAGTGGTTCGGAAATCGCCACACCCGAGGTCATCCGCCAGGTACAGCTGGTATTGGCAGGAAAAGGATATTACCGCGGTGCCATCGACGGGGTTCCCGGCGAGCGCACGAGGGATGCCATACGCAGATATCAGCATGAGAACCGACTTGCCGAAAACGGCAGGATAACCCCTTCGTTGCTGACCAATATGGGGCTGATGGGGCTGACGCGTTATCTGCCACCCTCATCCTCGTTTCCTGACAGCTCCGATGACTACATTTCCGGTGACAGTACTATTAAACAGGAATTGCGCAGGATCATCCGCCAGGCTGAAAGCGAAGGCGCGGCCGAGCCATGGCTGATCAGGAGGCTGGAAGAATTAGCTGCTTCCGGCGCCGATGAATGGCCTGACCAGGTGTTGCGGGAGCATTTTGAGGCCCGCGGCTACCGTGGAGGCGAGGACTGGCGAACAGTACAAGGCAGTTTTACACTTGAGCCCGGCACCGGTCTTGTCGCTTCCTCCAACAGTACCTGGGGATCACCGCAAAACGGTTCCGACGACCTGGCCCTGACCCTGCTTGACGTTCTGCTGCGAGGAGAGGAATCCCTTAAAGCCGAGAAACTCGCGCGCATGGAAAAAGATGTCTCGTTTGCCGATTCCTTCGCCCTGCGCGTCAAGACCGGTTCTCTCGATTCGACCGAGGGTTTGGTTTTCTCTGTTGAAAGACAAGATGCATCTGCGCCTGGCTACAGATTCGTTTTTCATCCGGGAAAGGGTGAGCAGGCCAAGCTTTTTGAAACATACGGCAAAAATGCCAGGGAAGTAATTTCACAAGCCCAGCCGATACGACTTGAAAAAAGAGCATCCCATACCTTCGAGTTGACCCGTTCGACCACAGGAGAGATGACCGTCACCGTCGATGGCATGGAGCTAATACAGACAAACTCATCCGGCAGCCCGGAGTCCTTCGACAGGATAGGCATCTCCCACCTCGGCGACAGGATCGCCTTCAAAGATATTGAATTGTCCGAAAAGGCAACCAGCAACTGGAGGTAGATCATGAAAATATTCATAAGCACATTGTTGATTTACTCGTCAATGCCCGTGCTCACCCCGGCGGCTCGTCTTGCCTCATACACCACTTGATCCATACCTCAGGGAGAATCTCCTCCATGACATGATTTTCTGGGGAAAAGGCAGGAAGGCAGCGCCAGCAGTTCCTCGTGCTCATCCGGTGATTGCTGATATCGCGGTTGCTCTTGCTGCATGACCTTTTCCCCATTTAGGAAATTTCCTTGTACTTTCCTTGACAGTAACATCCGTTTTGTCATATGACATACTAATAACTCTTATTCTCCCCAACAGCGCCAGCCGCATGGCGCATTTCACCAAGGTCTGTCAGGAGTGGGGGCTTAAGAGTACGCATCAGCGGATTGAGATATTTCGCGAACGGGTAAGTGTGCCATTGCGAACATCAGGATAATGTGCTGGAATCATGGTAAGCTCGGCGTAAATACCTGGATCTGCAGACCTTTGAGAAAAGCAAAAGCTAATCCGTTAACACCCTTTGAAAAAGGAGTTTTTCTCTAGAGTTGACCGGGGTGTCGTGTCAACTGCTGAGCCGTGTTTTGTAAAAAAAGGAGGATTACATGAGTAACCATGAACGTAAGCCTACGACAATGGATTCCGGACGGCCCGTTGCCAGTGATGAGTTTTCCCTCACCGTCGGTATTGACGGGCCCATTCTGCTCCAGGATGTCTATCTTCTCGAACAGATGGCCAATTTCAACCGTGAACGGATCCCTGAACGCCAGCCGCACGCCAAGGGTTCCGGAGCCTTCGGCTATTTCGAGGTAACCCATGATGTCAGCGGTTATACCAAGGCGGCAGTCTTCCAGCCGGGGACCAAGACGGACACGATGATCCGCTTCTCTACGGTGGCTGGTGAACGGGGTAGCCCAGACACCTGGCGCGACCCCCGCGGGTTTGCCCTCAAGTTCTATACCAGTGAGGGCAATTACGATATGGTCGGCAACAATACGCCTGTGTTTTTCGTCCGGGACCCTATGAAATTCCAGCACTTCATCAGGTCCCAAAAACGCCGTGCTGACAATGACTTACGCGATCATGACATGCAGTGGGACTTCTGGACCCTCTCGCCCGAATCCGCCCATCAGGTTACCTGGCTTATGGGAGATCGCGGCATACCAAAAACCTGGCGGAACATGAACGGCTACTCGAGCCACGCCTATATGTGGGTGAATGGGGCAGGGGAACGTTTCTGGGTAAGGTATCATTTCAAAACCGATCAGGGCATAGATTTTCTTACCCAGGAGGACGCCGACAGGATTGCCGGTGAGGATGCCGATTATCATAGGCGCGATCTCTTCGATGCCATCAAGCGAGGGGACTTCCCCAGCTGGACCCTGAAGATGCAGATCATGCCCTTTGCCGATGCCGAGACCTACCGATTCAACCCCTTCGACCTGACAAAGGTGTGGCCGCACGGCGATTATCCGCTGCACCAGGTCGGCAGGTTGGTGCTCAACCGCAACCCCACCGATTTTCACACCGAAATCGAACAGGCCGCATTCGAACCCAGCAGTTTTGTGCCGGGCATCGGGCCAAGCCCCGACAAGATGCTGCTGGCCAGGCTTTTTTCCTATGCCGATGCTCATCGAGCCAGACTCGGAGTCAACTACAAGCAGATCCCGGTGAACCGACCCCAGGCACCGGTGCACAGCTACAGCAAAGATGGTGCCATGCGGGTCGAGAACGTCACCGATCCGGTGTATGCGCCAAATTCCAAAGGTGGACCGCAGGCCGATCCTGAACGCTACCCGGAGGTCGAGGTTTGGAGTGCAAGCGGGGAGTTTATCCGTGCCGCTTATGCCCCGCGGAAGGATGATGATGATTTCGTCCAACCCGGCACTCTGGTGCGTGAGGTCTTGGACGATGCCCAGCGTGACCGGCTGGTTTCCAATGTGGTGGGACATCTCAAGAAGGGTGTCACCGAACCGGTCCTCGAGCGTGCTTTCGAATACTGGCGCAATATCGATAAGGAAACAGGTGATCGCATCGCCAAGGGAGTCAAGGGCGAATAGAGTTGTTTTTTTCTTCTCTTGGCGAAGATCAGGAGCCGGCAGGAGTCATTTTCCTGCCGGCCTTTTTTCCTGGGCTGAGATTACACCCGACTGGTGGCAAATATTTCTTCGCCCTGTGGCTCGAGGGAGTGTCTCCACATTCCGCCTGCAGGACACCTGTTTCCAATCATTCATGATGTCTTATTGCCGGTCTTCAAGGAAACGAGACCTGAGGTGGGAGAGGAAGTAGGCGGCATTGGTTTCTTCCCCTGTTGCCTCTTTCATGATTTCCTGAGAATCCAGAGAGCTGCCTTTGCTCCAGATCATCTTGTCAAGCCACTGGCGCAGGAAGGAGACGTCCCCCTGCTTGAGCCTGTCGCTCCAGTCGGGAAATTTTCGGGTGATGGCGGCAAAGAGCTGGGCAGCATTGAGTGCTCCAACAGTGTAGGAAGGGAAATAACCGAAACTGCCGTCGGTCCAGTGGATATCCTGAAGGCAGCCTTCCCGATAATTACCTTTGGTCGACAGCCCGAGATACTCCTGCATTTTGGCATCCCATAATTCGGGAATATCCGCGGCCTCGATGGTGCCGTTAATCAGCTCTTTTTCAATTTCGAATCTGAGAATGATATGCAGGGGGTAGGTAACCTCGTCAGCCTCGACTCGGATGAGGCTGGGCCGTACAATCGTTGCCGAAGAGAGGATCTGGTCGCTGGACCATTTGCCGGTCTGCGGCAGGAATTGATGGATGAATGGAGTAAAAAAGGAGAGAAAGGGTTTAGAGAGAAACAATTGTTTTTCAAAGAGCAGGCTCTGGCTTTCATGAATGCTCATATTGCGGGAGCAGCCGATGGGCAGGCCGTCCCATTCCGCGGGCAGGCCGTTTTGATAGCCGGCGTGGCCGGTTTCATGGGCAGTGGCCAACAGTGCCTGGAAGAAATCGGTTTCCCTGAATCTGGTGGTGATACGCTGGTCCCCTCGGTCACCGGTGCTGAAGGGATGCAGGCTGACATCCAGGCGCCCCTGTTGAAAATCGAACCCCAGGAGTTCCATGAGTTTGCGATTCAATTCTTTCTGCTGCTCAACAGGGAACGAACCGAGAAGCTCCGCCTTCTTCTCGTTCGCCTGTTTATCCACCTGAGCGAGAATTTCCGGCAGCTCTTTTTTCAGTAGAGTAAAAATATCCTCAATGAAGGCGCTGTCGTCACCTGTGCAATAGAGATCGAGAAGCGCATCATAGGGGGTGGGGAATTTGTCGGGAGCAGCGGCCTGCCGGGCTTTTGCCTCCTGGCGGGAGAGATTGACCACTTCGATAAAAGTGGTGAGAAATCCGGTCCAGTCATTCTGCTTATGCTGTTTTCTCCATCCATGCTCGCAAAGAGAGCCGGCCAGAGATTTGGCCTTCACCAGGTCGCCGGGCACGCTGACGGCACGGCGGCGGCTCCTCTCCATCTCAAGGAGGCTTCTGCTCTGAGTCCGGTCCGAATCTTCCTGCTCTTGTGCTTGTTGCAGTAAGTCGCCGAGAACCTCGGAGCAGAGAAGCTCATGACGCATCATCGTCAGCTCGGCAATCGATTTTGAGCGTGTGTCATTGCCTCCCGGAGGCATCATTACCAGCTGGTCCCATTGCAGGAAGGTCAGGGCGTGATCGAGCCGGGCAATTCTCTGAAACTGTTTCTTTAGGGCAGAATATGGATTGGGCATTTTTCCTCGTTTCATTGGTCGAATGTGTTGGCGGGCGAGTCTTCTCAGTGTATTGTTGCATAAAGCTTTAATAATCATATTACCCGGGTTTGTCAGGGAAAATCAAAAGGCAATTACCCTTATTATCATTCCAAACGGGAGTGGTTTGCCGTCGATGCCGACTATCGGGAGCACCTCCCTGGCGGGCCCCTGCATCGCCGATTGCCCTCTTTGTAAATTTGGTGTATACAATGCCGATGCTGCCGGTTATTCTCACTATATTTTTCTCCTCGTTTGTCATTGCCCTGTCCGGCGCCCTGATGCCCGGTCCTTTGTTGTCAGTGACGATAACGGAGAGTTCCCGGCGCGGCGCCACCGCAGGCCCGCTCATGATTATCGGTCATGGAATCCTGGAACTGGTGGTAGTTGCAGCCCTGCTTTCCGGTTTGGCTCCTTTGCTGCTGCGCGATGATGTTTTTGTCACCATTTCTTTGGTGGGCGGTGTTATCCTTATGTGGATGGCCTTTTCCATGTTCCGGGAACTCCCCAGACTCTATCTTCGACTCGAGGCGGAAGGGGAGGATCGGAGAAATCTCATTGTCGCAGGGGTTGTGCTGAGCGCCGCCAATCCCTATTTTCTTTTGTGGTGGGCCAGTGTCGGCTTCGGCTATATTGTCTATTCCGCCAAATTCGGTATTGCCGGTGTTGCCGCCTTTTTTTTGGGGCACATACTGGCCGATTTTGCCTGGTATGGCTGTGTGTCTTTTGGGGTCTGCAAGGGGAGGCACTTGCTGACGGATAGGGGCTATCGTCGGCTCATTGGCGGTTGTGCCTTGTTTCTGGCTGTTTTTTCAGGATATTTTTTCTATAGCGGTTTTGACAGGCTGATCTGAATATGAATGATGAGCGACAAAGATGAGCGACAAACAGGATAATCACACATATACCTGTAACGAATACAGGGAAGAGATGATTCTGGCCGGTCTGCAGAAACGACTACGGTGTATCGATCTTTCCGAGAATGAACGACGCACCCTGCTTGCGGAAATCGAAAAGCTGGAAGAGAAGATGGGTCTGTAGAGGGGAAAACCAGCTGTTTTTTTAAATAACACTTTACTTGCTGTTTTTTGGGTGTTATATTGGAGCCACTGCGGCAGAGGTGCTGTTTCTGTTTTGTGGGGCGCTTGCTGTTGTTGAATTGAATAACACCTGAATATGTCATATATAAGGAGTTGCAGGCAGCTGCGGCTCCTTATTTTTTTATTCCCGTAAATTTTTAAGGGGAGTCGGAAATATTCCGGCTGGTAGATACTGGTAGAGGGCAAAAGCCATGAAAAGAGATTTATCGAAAGTACGAAATATAGGAATCAGTGCACATATCGACTCAGGGAAAACCACTCTGACCGAACGCATACTTTTCTACACTAATAGAATACATTCCATCCATGAAGTTCGCGGTAAGGATGGTGTCGGTGCCAAGATGGACTCCATGGAGCTCGAAAAGGAGCGTGGCATCACCATTCAGTCGGCGGCTACTTACTGCACCTGGGGGGATACCGACATAAACATTATCGATACTCCCGGCCATGTCGATTTCACCGTTGAAGTGGAAAGAGCTTTGAGGGTTCTTGACGGTGCCGTCCTGGTGCTTTGTTCGGTGGGTGGTGTTCAGTCGCAGTCCATTACGGTAAATCGCCAGATGACCCGCTACAATGTGCCCCGCATCGCCTTTGTAAACAAGTGCGACAGAACCGGTGCGAACCCTGAAAAAGTCACCGGGCAGCTACGTGATAAGCTGCAGCTCAATGCGCATATGATGCAGATGCCCATCGGCCTGGAGAGTGAGCTTAAAGGGGTAGTGGACCTGGTTACTATGAAGGCCACATTCTACGATGGCGAGCATGGAGAGATTCTTCGTGTGGAAGATATCCCGGAAAATATGCTGGATGAGGCCGCCGAGCGCCGTGCTCTTCTGCTGGAGGAAGTCTCCATGTACTCAGAGGAACTGATGGAGGCTCTTCTTGAAGAAGGTGAGATTAGTCCGGATCTTATCAATGAAGCCGTTCGCAGAGGAACGTTGGCCCTGGAGTTTACTCCGGTATTTATTGGCTCTGCCTACAAAAACAAAGGTATTCAGACATTGCTGGATGCGGTCAAAACATATTTGCCGAGTCCCACCGATGTTGTCAACTACGGACTTGACCTGAAAAATGGCGAAACCGAATTCCAGGTGACCAATAACCCGGAAGACCCCCTTATTATGCTGGCCTTCAAACTTGAAGACGGACGCTATGGACAGTTGACCTATGTCCGCACGTATCAGGGAACGCTGAACAAGGGCGATACGGTCTACAACAGTCGAACAGGCAAAAAGGTGAAAATCGGTCGTCTTGTACGCATGCACTCCGATGAGATGGAGGAGATAGAAACCTGTGGATCCGGAGATATAGTCGCCCTTTTCGGAGTCGACTGTGCTTCAGGCGATACCTTTACCTCTTCTGAGATCTCCTGTTCGATGACCTCGATGCATATTCCGGAGCCGGTTATATCCCTGGCTATCGTGCCTGCGGACAATAAAGCCCAGGTGAATATGTCTAAGGCACTCAATCGCTTTACTAAGGAAGATCCTACTTTCAGAACCTATGTCGACCATGAAACAGGCGAGACCATTGTGTCCGGTATGGGAGAACTCCACCTCGATGTGTATATCGAGCGGATGAAGCGTGAATATAAAGCTGAAGTACAGGTCGGCGCACCTCAGGTAGCCTATCGCGAAACCATAACGCAGCAGGCCGACTTCAACTATACTCATAAGAAGCAGACAGGTGGTTCGGGGCAGTTTGCCCGTGTTGCCGGATATATCGAGCCCAACGATGAGAGCGAATATGAATTTGTCGATAAAATTGTCGGCGGTGCCATTCCCCGGGAATTCATCGGTTCATGTGATAAAGGATTTACCAAAAGCCTTGCTAAGGGTTCTCTCTGCGGTGCACCTATCACCGGTGTACGCTGTGTCATAAATGACGGGGCGGCGCATGCGGTCGACTCATCTGATGTTGCCTTTCAGCTTGCCGCCGTTGGAGCTTTCAAGGAAGGCTATTTAAAGGCCAAGCCTGTTATTATGGAACCGATAATGAAGGTTGCCGTAGAGGGTCCCGCGGAGTTTCAGGGATCGGTTATGGGATCTCTTAATCAGCGTCGCGGCATGATCATCGGCACGATGGAAGAAGGCAACTATACTGTTATTGAAGCGGAAGTGCCTCTCTCGGAAATGTTTGGATACAGTACCGCCCTGCGCTCCCTGACTCAGGGGAAAGCGGAATTTACCATGGAATTCTCAAATTTCAAGCAGGTTCCAAAGGGTGTAAGTGAAGAACTGGTCAAGAAACACCAGGAAGAGAGAAATAAGTAACACGTGATTCAATACCGGATGTATTTGCTCTAAAGCACTTTTTGCTGTATTTATAGAGCAGAAGTCCAGCCTTTTGACCTGGATGTGCATTGTATTGAAAACAGAATAGAGTAACAGCAAATCACCAATTTTACCGTCATGGCGGCGTGTGAGGCCAACGGTGAATGGAATAAGCCATATAAGGTATAGAAAAAGAGGTAGTGCCATGACAAAAGAGGATCTAATACTCAATAATCCACTCCGCGCGCTGGGGCTTGGCGACAAGGTGGATAGTAACGATCAAGGGTTGGGGCTGGTAATGGCCAGAGCAGGACTTGGCAAGACAGCAACTTTGGTACAGATCGCCCTGGATTTTATGATGCGCGGTGAAAAAGTCCTGCATATCTCCATCGGAGAGAGTATCGACAAAGCGCGGAGTTGGTACGATGATATATTTTCTCTGACCACTGCGGAAATGAACGACCATGAACGTCAGGAGATCGAGCCGGAAGTAATGCGCAACAGAATGATCATGACCTTCAAGGAAAGCTCGTTTGGTCTTGCCACCCTGGAAGAGCGGCTTGATGATCTGATCAAACAGGATGTTTATAAGCCGGACTGTCTCATCGTTGATGGCTATGATTTCCGAATGAGTAATACCACCGCCCTGCAGGGTTTCGTCGATTTAATGGAGAAGAAGAAACTGAGTATGGTCTGGTTTTCCGCTGTCTGCCATCGTGATGACGATCGAGTCAGCCCCGGCGGTATCCCTGCTCCGTGTCACGATATGGATGATATGTTCGGTACCGTGCTCTTCATTAACCCCGAGGAACAGGCGATTAAGCTTGATATAATCAAATGCACTGCCTGCGAGATCGATGCAAGTTCCAAACTTGCCTTTGACCCTTCCACTATGTTGATCAAGAAGGTGTAAGACAGTTCAGAGCAATGCTCGAAAAGATAGTGTAAAAAGGCGACGGGAGTTAATCCCGTCGCCTTTTTTTGTTTTTTCTTTTGCCATTGACAGGTAAGGTAGGAAAAAAGTTCAGGACCGTATTCCAGGAAAACCGCCATTCATCTCAGCATCCTTTTGAGAGGATGAAAACAAGAAAACGAATCTTTGTGAATTGGCTTCTATAACCAAGGCACAGATCCAGCTCCTTGGTAATTGAGCAATTAGGATTTTCTGATGAAATTCAGACCATGTATCGATCTTCATAATGGCAAGGTAAAGCAGATTGTCGGTTCAAGCCTCAGTGATACTGATCCTGAAGGCCTGCAAACGAATTTCGTAGCCGATAAGCCCCCTGCCTATTTTGCCGCGCTCTACCGGCGGGACAACCTTACGGGTGGACACATAATCAAACTTGGTCCGGGGAATGATGAAGCTGCCAGGGAGGCGCTACAGGCCTGGCCGCAGAACTTGCAGTTAGGTGGCGGTATCACTTTGGAAAACGCCTCCCACTGGCTCGATTACGGCGCTTCCCATGTGATTGTGACCTCCTCAGTCTTTAAAGACGGAAAGGTTGACCGTGACTATCTCGCAGCCCTGGTGCAAAAGATCGGCCGCAGTCGACTTGTCCTGGATCTAAGCTGCCGCAAGCTCGGAGCTGATTATTTTATTGTCACCGATAGATGGCAGAAATTTACGGAAGTCACGATATCGCCCGAGACTATTGAAGAATTATCGAATAGTTGCGATGAATTGCTGGTCCATGCGGCTGATGTCGAAGGAAAATGTGCGGGGATTGAGGAAGAGCTTGTCGAAAAGCTGGGCCGTTGGGTTTCACTGCCGACTACCTATGCCGGAGGTGTGCGGAATCTTGCAGACCTGAAGCGAATCAATGATCTGGGCGGTGGAAACCTCGATGCGACCGTCGGCAGTGCCCTTGATATTTTCGGCGGAAACGGTGTGAGCTATGATGAAGTGGTGTCATATATGCGCAGCTTAAGGTAGATAAACATTGGTGCCTTACTCCTGAAAAGCTGGAGATAATCGCGGCACTAAAGGAAAGGATTGTCGCTGTCTCTCTTGATTTCGCTCGACTGATCAGCTAAAATGGTCCGATGCGCTTAATGGAGACAGGGGGTGTCCCGAAATTGTCCAGGAATTCAGCATGCAATTGAGCAAAGAACAACATCAGAAGCAGATTGAAAAATTTATCAGGAAGATGCCGAGCCTTTCCACAACCGTTGGCAAGGTTCTTGAGATTTGCAGTCGCACAGATGCCTCCCCCAATGAGCTGAACAAGGTCGTCTCCCTTGACCCGATCTTGACGGGACAGGTTCTCAAGCTCATTAATTCCTCATATTATTCTCTTGTCGCCAAAGTGACCTCGCTTACCCGGGCTATTACCATGCTGGGTATGAATACCGTCAAGAATATGGCGTTAAGTACCGCCGTTATCAGAACTGTCTCAAGTGCCAAGAAGTCACGATCGCTTCCTACCTCAAAGTTCTGGGCCCACTCCATCGGCGTTGGTGCATGCGCCAAGCTTCTGGCCGCCGCCAGTGAGGTGCCGGTAATGGATCGGGAAGAATATTTTGTTGCCGGGCTTCTGCACGATCTCGGCAAAGTGCCGTTCGGAGATGAATATTCGGAGGTGTTGAGCATTGCCAAGAGGGAGCGGGCCTCACTGGTACAAGTGGAGCAGGATCTGCTGGGTATCGACCACCAGGAAGTAGGCTTGATGATAGCCGAGAAATGGAAGCTCAACCCGGTCATTAAAGGCTGTATCGGCAATCACCACCACGTCGGGCAGGCCGAAGAAGATTACCGCCGGCAGATTGCCTTTATCTCTCTGGCCAATGAGTATATCAACATCTTCGACTTTGGCTATGCCGGCGATCCTTTTCCCAGAGAAGAGGATATCCCGCCATTATTGGAGATCAGCGGGCTGAGCTGGCAGGATTATGCCGGAGTTCGTGAAGGTGTGGAGAAAGAAATAGAGAAGGCGCAGATATTTCTACAAATATGATGAACTCGTAAAAAGCTCGATCTACGTCGTTGTAGATCTGAAACGACAATTTGCCGTACCACATGTACTGCCAACTCGACGTTTCAGATACTCGCCTAGTATATCAAGCTTTCTCGAAGTCGGAGTTTATGCCCGTAAGGGTGCTTATCGCAGAGTCCATCCAGGCACCTTCAATGATTTTTTACGAAATTATCAAATATGAGAAATAAGTATGATGAAAGTAAGATTTTGGGGAGTCCGGGGTTCCATACCCTGTCCCGGACCGAAAACACAGAAATATGGCGGCAACGGTGCCTGTATTGAACTCCGGGTAGGTAAAAAGGGAAGACTCGTTATCGTTGACGCCGGTTCAGGCATCAGAGAGCTTGGCAATTATGTCATGAAGCACGATCTTCCCGATGGCCCTATTTCTGCTGATTTGTTTTTGACCCATACCCATTGGGATCATATCATGGGGTTTCCTTACTTCACTCCCATCTATATGTCGGGCAACAGACTGAGAGTCTACGGTCCGGTAACCTTTGAGGAGGATCCTCTTGAAGAGGTTGTCGGCGGGCAGATGAAATACCGGTATTTTCCGGTCAACTTCGGGGAACTCAGTTCCAATATAGAATATCTGAGGTTAAGCGAAAACCCCGATGTCGATTTAGGCGATGGGCTCAGGCTTGCCACCAAATTTCTTAATCACCCCATTACCGCCCTGGGATATCGTTTTGAATTTGAGGGCAAGGTATTCTGTACATGCTACGATACTGAACCCTTCCGCAATCTCTTCATTACCGACCCGGAGCATCCGGAGTATGATGAAGCGATGGCGGTAGAGGGCCAGGAGGTTGCCGATGAACAAAATCTGCTGCTGGAGAAGTTTTTTACAGGAGCGGATCTTCTTGTCTATGATGCCCAGTATACCGAAGAGGAATTCCTCGCCAATCGGATAGGTTGGGGGCATACGCCTATCGAGCAGGCCATAGCCGCTGCGGACCGGGCCGGCGTGAAACGGCTGGCGCTTTTTCACCATGATCCCGACAGAACGGACGAGCAGCTCGATCAACTGACGAAGAAATACTGCAGACCGGGCGGGAACGGCCAGGCCGAAGTTTTTTTTGCCAGAGAAAGGGTGGAGATTGATTTGTAGATGAATCCGGGATCTTGACGGCAGATTTAGCTGCAGGAGTTCAATGAACCGGACCCCGACCTCAATAAAACTGCCGTCGTATGGCCGCTACGCAGTCAAGATCCGGTTGGAATGGCAGTGGCGGCGCCTGCGGACAGGAGAGCAGTTGCTCTGCAAAGGGTGTTTCGGCAAGGTTCCTGTTCCATGCCTCAACCAGCAGTCTCTCGAGATTGACCGTGTCCTCGATGTTATAGGCAAGCAACGTTTCCAGGGCCTTTTCGTCATTGTAGCGTTCATACCGATACCAGAGAGAAACGGCAAAAGAGCCATCCACCCCGTCCAATGAACCACGGTTGATTCCCAGCTGCTTTTCGCATCCCTTCAGTCCGCCCTTGAAGCCGAGGCGGGCGAGAACAAAGCGCAGGTCGATATGTGCCTGGTCCAGACGGATGTTGAAAAAGCGCTCGATAAAAGGGACATCGAAGCTTTTACCGTTATAGCTTACCAGGACGTCATAGCGGCTGACATCTTCAACAAAATCATGCAAATTCCTGCCATTTACATAGTGAAACACGTCTCTGCCGTCGTAGAGGGCGATAGTGGTGATCTCCGCACTGTCATGAAGACCGCTGGTTTCAATGTCGATATAGGCAGTGGTGTTGCGGAAGTGGCTGAATATCCTCCATTGATCGCCTGCTTTGAGCCGGTTGCAGAAAAAATGGGCATCATTTTGCTGCAGCGCCTCCAAAGAGTGCTCGAATATTGCCGGAATCTCCATTCTGGAGCGTTTTGAAAGCCTGATTCCGACTGGATCGCACCAGTCCTGCCAGTTCATAATTCCCGCCTGCCAGAGCTGTACCTCCGTTTTTGTCCCTATTCCGTTAATGTGACAAAATGTGTTTTCGAGCATGATTGGGAGACCTGGAAATGAAAAATTTATTCGCCGGGTATTTCACACCCCACCGGTATGGAATAGGGCGCCTTTGAGCAGGTTCAGAGTATGAAGTGCACGAGCAGCAGCACGATAAATACCGAAGGGAGAAGATTGCCTATCGGCAAGCGCTTGATATCCAACAGGTCAAGAGCTATGGCAATAATCAGCAACCCTCCGACACCATTCATCTCGGAAATTGCCGTTTCCGTCATGACATTACTCGCCCACCCGGCCAGCAGGGTTATGGAACCTTGATAGAGCAGAAGCGGAATGATGGAAAGAACGACTCCGGCTCCAAGGGTTGCCGTCAGGGCGATTGAAGCAATACCGTCCAGGGCGGCCTTGGCGTAAAGAATAGTCGGAGCATCTCCAACTCCATCCTGCAACGCCCCCATGATTGCCATGGCTCCTACACAGTAGAGCAGACTTGCCGTTACAAAACCTTCGGCAATACTGCCATATTCTGAGAATCTCTCCTGCAGCCGTTCCGCCATTATTCTCAGCCGTTTTTCGATTCCGGCAAGTTCTCCCAGAATGCCTCCGGCAATCAGGCTGCAAATGATAAGTATGATATGTGAGCCCTGGAGAGCCAACTGCAGGCCAACCAGCAGAACAGCGAGGCCGAGACCCGACATCATGGTGCGGCGCAGCGGGGCGCTTATGTGGCGGCCGGCAAAGTGGCCGATCGCGCATCCGCCAATGATCGCAGCTATATTAACAAGTGTTCCCTGAAGTATCATTTAGTACCTTACTCCTAAAAAACTGCCATAAAAAACAAGAAAACGAATAATGTATTTGATAACTGTGAATTGCCCTCTGTATCCAAGGTACTTATCCAGCTCAGCTGGGTTAGTGCCTTACATCTGAGAGTCCGTCGGAAATACAAGAAAACAGAAAGTACATTAAAGGCCGATAGCTTAAATATACCACCAAGACACTTAAGCCCCTCAAGGTGCTGTAAAGAGTCCAGCTCAGCTGGGTTACCGTGTCCGCCGTAATTTTTCCTGATCGTCCTTATTCGGCGGGATGGCTTGGGAAGGAGTAAAGGAAGAGAGGAAGATGGCGGCTTATTATAAGACCGTCGTGTTCCTTTTTTAAGGACCATTTTAGATACTTGCACGTAAAAGTCAATTGATCTTTAAAGAATTTTTTTACGCAGTTTTTTTTGTCTGCCCTGCATGGTTTTTCGGTCCATACGCTTCTGTTGAGAATTTTTGCTGGGCCGGGTGGGTTTTCTGCGCTTGCGGACTTTCATCGCCCCGCGTATCAGAGCAGCAAGCCGCTGTAGGGCTTCCGTTCTGTTTCTTTCATAAGTTCGGTGGTTTTGGGCTTTTATGACGATAACGCCATCTTTGGAGATCCGTGCATCACTGATGTTGAGTACTCTGTTTTTCAAGGTCTCCGGCAAGGAGGAGGCCTGAATATCAAAACGCAGCTGGACGGCGGATGCAACTTTGTTGACATTTTGCCCGCCGGCTCCCTGAGCCCTGATCTGTGTTATCTCGATTTCGTTCGGCGGTATCGAAATATGTGAATTTATGGTAAGCATTCGATCTGTTACGTGACACATTTACATACTATTGGCCGTCCGCGGGTGGAGCAGAGGGCCTTACGGCGGGCTCATAATCATCGAATTGAACATATTCGGTGGCGAGCGTAAATTGTCCGGTTCCTGCCGGATCAACCCCGGTGATTTCCGCGGCCAGCCAAATTTTGGTGCCGCGTTCAATAGTCAATATCCGGGGGTAGTGTGTGGTGTCTATTTGGGTAAATAGCATGACCCCAAAGCCATCTTCAGAGGCATCGAGTTTCACTTCCGCCATATTTTCATTTACCTTTTCCCTGGAAAAAAAATAGGCGGGCCACATTATCCTGAGGCCGGGCAGATTCTTCATCTCCTTTTCCAATTCCTGATAACTGAGATTTTCCAGTTTTTCAAGAAGTTCGGCCGGGCCGGGATTGAGGAAGAAGGAGGTGGTCTGCTTGTATTCTGAAGCGCCGTGATCCTTGCCTGAAGCTTCCTCTCCATTTTCAGTCAGTCGGAATATTGCTTCTTTCTCAATCTTGAGGTCAAGAGAATCCTTTTCATCTCCCTTAAAAAAAGCATTGTAGAGCAGGAGAAGTAGAGCGAAGCCAAGGAATACCGCAAGGGTGATGAGCCAATCCTTATTTTTTTTAAACCAATCCATGTTGTGAAACAGTGATAATCCCGGAGAAATAGCTATAAAAAGCTCAAATGGCTGGATACAAAGCCTGAAAACCTGCAACGCGGCAAAGATCGGCTTTCTCGATGTCGAAGTGTATGCCCATATGGGTGCTTATCGCGGCGGCGTCAGATATCGAAAAAACGAAAATAGTTCTTTGAGCACGAGAAAAGCGACGCCGTGCATCCTGCAGCTCATCAGAATATATTTCCCAGACTCTTTATGCAAGAAGAAAAGCTGCGGCCGGATTTGCGGTAAACGAGATTCTTCCGTTCATCCGGCAATGGATTTCCGGCAATGAAGAAATGAGAGAAGCAAGATCTCCGAAACGTTTTGTCTGGCTTCCCCGGTTTAGATGAAGGTCGGATCGGTCATCCTCACCATGGCAAAGCCGCCCTGGATATTGCGGGTATTGTTCAATCCCTGAGCCGCTAGAAAAACCTGAGTTTCATATGAGCGCGGTCCGGTATCGCAGATCAGATACAGAAGCTGATCGCCGGGAACTTCATCAATCCTCAGGCGCAGTTCATTTTGAGGAATATTGAGCCACTGTGCTGGATATTTTTCAATAAAAGGTGCTGCATCCCTGGTCCCTCTGGTGTCGAGAACCTTTGTTTTTCCAAGGCGGAATTGTTCTATAAAATCATAGGAATCAATGGGGAAGTTGCGGCCGGCCAGGATGTTGTCGAGGGCATTTCCGGCATTGTTGACGGCATCCATTGCGGAGGCGTAGGGTGGGGCATATCCTGTTTCAATATTGCAGATATCATCAACGGTTACGCCGTGTTTAAGGAGTACGGCCACCGTGTCAATGCGGGCTTTCACCGCATCTCCATGTTTTCCGGCAGCCTCTATTCCCAGGATCTTACGACTTTTTTTGTCGGCTATCAGTGAAATAAAAAGAAGTTCGGAATGAGGGTAAAAATGAGCATGATCCGACTGGGAGATGACGGCATAGACCGGATCATAGCCTGTCTCTTTGGCTTGTCTGAAAGTCAGCCCGGCTTTGCCTACGCCGAGATCAAAGACCTTCATGCAGAATGTTCCCACGGTACCGTCGAAATGACTGTTGCCGCCGGCAATATTGGTAGCAATTATTCTTCCCTGTCTGTTGGCCAGCGAGCCGAGTGACATCAGCATATTCTCGCCACTGATCAGGTGGCATAATTCCACACAGTCACCGCCGGCGTAGATGTCGGGGTCACTTGTCCGCATCCGTTTATCGACCGATAAACCGCCGAAGTTCCCCAGTGCCAGACCTGCCTGTGCGGCCAGAGTTGTATTGGGCCTAACTCCGGTTGCCAGGATTACCACATCGGCCTCTATGACAGTCTTGGATGTTTCTACCCACAGCGTATCGGTAGCGGTATCGGTGGAGATTTGGTTGACCTTTTCATCAAGAAGGACCTTTACGCCTTTTTCCTCCAGGTGAGACTTGATAACCCTGGCGATGCATTTGCCCATAAGCGTCGGCAGGACCTGGTCTTCCATTTCTATCAGAGTCGTTTCGATACCCCAGAGATCCTGCATTGCCTCACATATTTCAACTCCGATGGCGCCGCCGCCGATAACAACAGCCTTACCCACTTCCCCCCGGGTCATCAAGGCTTTCAGTTTTTCAGCCTCATGGAGACTGGCCAGCATGAATACATTGTCAAGATCCGTTCCTGGAAATGGCGGTCTGCATGGGTTGGCTCCCGTGGCCAGAACCAGTTTGTCATATTCCAGGTGTTCCTCGCTGTTATCCGACAGGTTTCTTACCGTGACCTTCTTATTTTTGCGATCAATGGATAAGGCCTCGACTTCTGTGCGAACATGTACGCCTTTGCAATTTTCAAAAAAGAGCTTGTCTCTGAGCACATGCGCGCTGGTAGAATAGAGATCCTCCAGATCATTGATGTCTCCCCCCACATAATAGGGAATTCCGCAGCCTCCGTAGGAGATGAGATTATCTCTATCCAACAGGGTGATTTCCATATCGGGATCCAGTCGCCGGAGGCGGCACGCCACCTTGGGGCCGAGGGCTACCGCGCCTATTATAAGAACTTTTTTCGTCATATCCTTCCTCTTCGGTGTATAGAACGCTCTCGGGGAATTACCGGGAAAGCGGCAGATAGATAAAAAGTTGAGCAGGTACTACACAGTGGTGTGCATTTGCACATAATACAAGTGTAGAATACACCAGCGTGTCAAAATATAAAAGGATTTTTCGTAACTTTTCATCAGCACCCTATCTGCACGCGATCAGCCCGAAAAACATAGGCACACTCAAGTATTCCAGGCTGCTCGGAGTCGGAGTTTATGCCCGTCAGGGTGCTTACCTGGAGCGCTGCTGAAAAGTTACAGTTCAGGCTGAACTGCTGGTTTTGAGTTCTTTGCTAAATAGTTACGATTTTCTATTTAAAAAAAGGAGACATTTGCGTCGGAGTGTTCTCCGGTGGGAGAAGAGGCTGATTATGCAGCAGATGCGGCACTGCGGCCGGCAAGCCACCCGGTTGAAAAGGCGGCCTGGAGGTTGTAGCCGCCGGTATCACCATGAATATCAAGAAGTTCACCGGTAAGATAGAGCCCTTTGGTTTTTTTGGAGGCCATGGTGTTGGGGTCAATCTCCTGCACCTTGACGCCGCCCGCGGTCACAATGGCTTCAGATAATGGTCTGTAGCCGCTTATGCTGAAGCGAAAATCCTTGAGCCAGGTGCGAAGCCTGATTCGCTCTTGCGAGAGTATCTGGCCTGCACTCTTATGACCGTCAATGGAGCAGAAATGTAACGACGCAGCGACCATTTCTCTGGGTAGGAGACCGCGAAGTACGGAATCTATGTTTTCATGACATCTCTTCTCGAAATCACGCAGCAGCCTGTTGTCGAGTTTCCTGTCGTCAAGTGCCGGCTTGAGATCCAATGAAAGAGTAATTTTTTTCCCTGCCCGAATGTTGTCGACGATGAAAAGACTGTGAGTGAGAATTATCGGACCGCCGATTCCGAAGCGGGTAAAACTCACTTCACCGAATGAGGAGATTTTTCGCTTACCGTTGACGTAGATTCTCACCCCCGCATTCTTCAAATCCAGCCCTGCAAGGGTATGAACGACCGGATCGTCAACCAGCAGGGGGACAAGAGCAGGACGCAAGGGAGTGAGTGTGTGGCCGCAGGATTGGGCGAGAGTATACCCATCGCCTGTCGAGCCGGTGGCCGGATAGGAGGCGCCTCCAGTGGCGAGAATTACAGAGTCGGCGGTAAATGTCGTGTCCCGGCAGCTAACACCGGTGACAAAACCGTTTTGCCGGAGAATTCTGTCTACCGCTATAGAGGTATTGAGTGTCACCCCGCATCGTTTCAGCCAATCCTGCAGAGCCTCGACCACATCTGAGGCGCTGCCCGAGGCAGGAAAAACCCGTCCTCCGCGTTCACTGATCAGCGGCACGCCGAGTTCTTCAAAAAATTGGATCAGCTGGGGTGAAAAAAAGTGGGAGAACGGCTGACGGAGAAAACGGCCGCTTCTATTATAATGTTCAAGGAATCCGTCAATATCAGTGGTGTTAGTAAGATTGCAACGACCTTTGCCGCTGATGGCTATCTTGTTCCCGGGCCGTTTCTTTTTTTCAAGAAGAAGTACTTCTGCTCCCCGTGACGCGGCCTGCCCGGCCGCCATTAATCCTGATGCACCGGCACCGACTACGATAATTTTTGCCATTTTTCGTGTTTGTATCTCCACGCCTGCTTGCTTTGCTTTGATCCCCAAAAATTGGTGGCACAGCTGCATGATGCATCTGCCTGATAATGAACGATTGAAGCAGGCAATAATTTATAATTCATGATCTGCTACTATATCATACCGGCGGAAAATAGAAAGTAGGAGCGTAACGGAGGGAAGGGAAGGCAAGCTGAGCAACTGTTCGGGATAGTCGGAGTGAGTAATTTTCTTAAGATGAAGGAGGTCAGCCCAAAAGACTTATCATTTTCAACAAAGATGAGCTTGCTGAATTGTCAAAGTGGTTTAACGTTTTTAGTTGAAAAAATGCAGGGCATAATAAGGGAATGGCTGGCGATTCAATCTACCATTTGAATTGTGATCCAACTATGCTACTGTGTTGACAATAATCAGGCCATGAGGCCTATGAACCGCAAATATAATCGTCTCATTAGGCGAAAGGAGTTTTTTCATGACAGTTGCAGAAAAGGGCAACACGGTAAAAATCCATTATAAAGGAAAGCTGGAAGATGGTTCGGTTTTTGATACTTCTGAAGGCAGGGAACCTCTCGAATTTACAATAGGCAGCGGACAGGTCATTGTCGGCTTTGACGAGGCCGTTTCCGGCATGTCCGTCGGTGAAAAAAAGAATGTCACCATTCCTGTCGATAAGGCTTATGGCCCCAGAAATGAAGAGCTGGTAATTGCCGCGCCGAAGGAACATGTACCGGAGGATATCAATCCAGAGGTCGGCCAGAAACTGCAGATGGGTGGACCAAACGGTGAAGTTGTTCTGGTCACTGTGGTTGAAGTAACCGATACCCATATAAAGCTTGATGCTAATCCGCCGCTTGCCGGGGAAGATTTGATCTTTGATATAGAACTGGTCGAGGTTGCTTAGGTTTAGACACATGTGCCGGACCGGTCGTTCGGCACATGTAATAAAGATTTCTTGCATTCTTACCCGCCCCTCTGAAACTCTTCACCTGGATTTCCTTAATCCGGTGAAAGATCCCACCTCGGAAAAATCTTTTTCTCATAAAATAAGCTAAGGTATGAGAACTGTTCAATTGTGGCTTAATGTAAAGTAATGTATCTTGCATCGGGAGAAGCACCTACGATTCGAACAACTCCACAGGGGAAAAAATGGCTGATTCAATGGAAGAATACATCAGAGGAAATATCGATAGATACATAGAAGAACTGGTTAACTGGCTGAAAATGCCGAGCATAAGCACCTCGCCGGAGCATGCTCGGGATGTCCGCAGTGCCGCAATCTGGGCGGAAAATAAGCTCATAGCTCTGGGCTTTCCCACGGTCGAAGTGATTGAGGGAGATGGTCATCCTCTTGTCTTTGCTGAGTGGACCGATAAAAAAGATCAGCCGACTCTTCTTATCTATGGACATTATGACGTCCAACCAGTGGATCCCCTGTCGGAATGGCGCTGTTCACCCTTTGAGCCCCGCATTGAAAACGGTAATATCTATGCCAGGGGAGCCACGGATGATAAGGGGCAGCTCATGGTTGTTTTTGCGGCCTTGGAGGCGTGGATGAAGCACAGGGGCGCGCTGCCGATCAATATCAAAATTCTGCTGGAGGGAGAGGAGGAAGCGGGTGGGGCATCTGTCGAAAAATATCTCTATTCCCATGGCCGGAGACTTCAGGCAGATGCGGCGCTTATTTGTGACACTCATATGAATTCGATGGAGCAGCCCTCCATTATCAGTGGCCTGCGCGGCATACTTTATACCGAGATAGCTGTCCATGGTGCTAAAACGGATCTCCACTCCGGCAGCTATGGCGGTGTAGCCCCTAATCCGGTGCATGCACTTTGTCTGCTGATCGCCAGGTTGAAAGGTGAAGACGGAAGAATTAATATCGATAAGATATATGATGCACCGGTTGCGGTTGCAGAAGAGGAAAAAGACTTCTGGAAGGGAAACAGGCAGAGCCTGGAGGCACGGCTCCTTGTCGAAATGGGGGTTGATCAACTGGTTGGAGAAAACGAGTTGCCGCCCCATGAGCGGCTGGGCGTCAGGCCGACTCTTGAGGTGCATGGGATTCGTGGCGGGTTCACCGGTGAAGGTGCCAAAACCGTTATACCCGCCGAAGCTCTGGCCAAAGTAAGCCTGCGCCTGCCGGCGGGCATGGATCCGAATCAGGTTTTTACCGTCTTTGCCAAAGCGGTTAGAGAGAATCTGCCGGCCGGCTATGAAGTTGATGTTCGCAACCTCCACGGCGGCGCCGGCGTTTCAATTTCCCCGGAAAACAGGTATGTAAAAAATGCGGCTGACGCCATTGAGAAAACCTATGGGCGAAGGCCGGTTTTTATGCGGGAGGGCGGCTCTATTCCCATCGCCGCTTTATTTGACGGAAATCTGGGCATCCCTGTCGTTCTTATGGGGTTCGGTCTGCCTGATGATGGTGCCCATGGTCCCAATGAAAAATTCAGTCTGACCCAGTTATATAACGGCATATGCACGGTTGCCGATTATCTCGGCAGGCTGCGGAAATAGTAGTTAGTAAAGGTAAATCATGAAGCATTATCTTTATGCAATCGGGGCGATCCTCTGCTGGGCCAGTTTGCCTGCTGCTACCGGTTCCGGGTTGCAGGGGCTGACGACCGAGGAACTGATGTTCTTCAGCTTTATCAGTGCCGCCGCTTACCTCTATCTTCAGGATATTCTTCTGACAAAATCCTTTTCCGTTTATATCCCGGGGCTGAAAGCCTCTCTTTTCGGAGTGTCAGGAATTTTTATCTATCACTATACCTATTATAAAGCACTGAGTCATGCTCCCCTGGCCGAGGGCGCCATCCTGGCCACTACCTGGTCTTTCTGGATCGTCTTTTTCTCCTCCCTGATCATTTTCAGGAGGCTGAAAATCAGCATTGTCATTAGCGCTGCAATAGGGATGTGCGGTGCGGCCCTGGTGATTTCGTCGGGAGAAAATCTTTCCTTCAGCATGGACTATATGAAAGGGTATCTGCTTGCCCTTGGGTGCGGACTGATCTGGTCATCTTTTTCCGTGGGACTCGGTTATGTCAAAGTACAGAGAGAACCTATGACCATCTTTACCATCTATGCCGCTCTCCTCTCCACTGTGCTTTATCTGGCAACCATGCCCCATTCATCGCCCTCCCCCGCTTCTCTGCTTGCCGCCGTATATTTAGGATGCATACCTCTCGGCCTCTCTTTCTTTCTCTGGAACCGGGCCGTTACCGGCGGGAATATGGTAGTAATCGGATTTCTAAGCTATTTTACGCCGCCGCTCGCCGTTCTTTTGGTTGCTGTCGTCCATGGCGGGCAGGTGTCACCTCAGGTAATCGTCGGCATGATGGTTATTGTTGCAGCCTCCATGGGAGGACGATTAATCTTGCGCCGCCATGAAGCACCGCGGCAACGACCGGCTTCATCAAGTTGACAGGAGTCCGGGCCTGCAAAAATCGAGAGATGAAATTAAAAACCTAAATAAAAACGAGGTAAAAGATGAAGTCAATATCGTGGCAGGATTTTGAAAAGATAGAATTACGGGTTGGCAGGATTATCTCGGCCGATGTATTCAAAGAGGCCCGGACACCAGCATATATTCTCCAGGTGGATTTTGGTGAAGAGGTGGGCATAAAAAAATCGAGTGCGCAGATTACCGGGCTCTATAGCTTGGAGGAACTGGTGGGAAAGTTGGTTGTTGGAGTGGTTAATTTTCCGGAAAAGCAGATAGGTCCCCTGATGTCTCAGTGCCTTATCACCGGTTTTCATAACGAGGATGGGGAAATAGCACTTTGCGTGCCGGACAGGAATGTCCCTCTTGGGGCTAAACTCTGTTGAAAAAATATATACGGGGAACTATTGTCAATACAGAATGTCCGGCCACCAGGCATGGGTCTGCTCTGAAATTGTTTATTTGATCCCGAAGAACACTACTCGTGCGGGTACGGATTCGGGTGCAATATGGAGAGTTGATGAAACAGAAAATATGCCGAATACCTCTGCTTATCGGTTTGATCATGACCCTTTTTAATGGATGCTCGGGTAAACCACCTGTCGAGATGGGAATCAAAAACGGCAGACTGCAGCCCTGCCCGGCAAAACCAAACTGCGTTTCCAGCATGGCTGAGGAATCAAGTCATGCTGTTGCCCCGATCGAATTCAGCGGCAGCAGAGAAGAAGCTGTCGCCGTTGTGAAAGAGATTGTGGAGGAAATCGGCGGTGGTCCGATACGGCAGGAGCAGGAGGGCTATTTTCGAGTAGAGTTTCGATCAAAAATCTTCGGCTTTGTCGATGATGTCGAATTCTATCTGCCGAAGGAACAGGATGTTATCCATATACGCTCCGCTGCAAGGCTGGGTTATTATGATTTTGATGTCAATAAGAGAAGAGTTGAGAAGATTCGCGCTCTTTTTCAAAAGAGGGAGGAGAAATATCCCTGACGTTGGAAGTGTTCGATTATCACAACCACTCAATCTTCTTCACGAGACCCGGATTGATCCGCCTTCTCCCGGAGTAAACCTGCCGCTAAGCCGGTATCGGGAACCGGGATAGTAAAATGTGCTTCTGGTGGCGATGGTGTCGGCCACCCAGGTTCTTCGTCCCAGTGCCAGGCAGGGTTCCGCCTCGTTGATCTTCAGCAGCTCCCGAATCCAGGCCTCGGGGATGAGCGCCTCGACGGTATGCTCCACCCTGCTGATCGGGGCAATGCTCAGCAGATATTCATTAGGGGTAATCCGGCTGAAGTCCTGCTGCAGATATTGCGGAGCAACCGCGGGGTTGACATATCTGTCGGCCAGTTGAAGAGGCGTGTTGCCATCCATATGTACCATCACCGAGTGGTAGATGGATCGGTATGGTTCAAGATGCATGGCTTCTGCCAGGCCTGGTGGGATTTTTTCCTCACCGAGCAGATGGATGTGACATGAGTATTTACCGCCCCATGCCTTTATCTCCTCGGCTATAGATCTTACTTCAAAAAGAGCTGACAGGGTTCTCTGCGGGGCTACAAAGCTTCCCCGACCCTGTTTACGTATCAGTCTTCCTTCCGTCGTCAACTCGCGCAGGGCTCTGTTGACCGTCATTCTGGAGGTTTTGAAAAGTGCGCCGAGCTGGGATTCCGAGGGAATCCTGGAGCCGGTCTGCAGCTCACCCGTATCTATTTTCCTGCCGATATATTCCTTGATAGATTGATACATCGGCATTGCGGCCGCTGATCTGCTCTTGTGCGGCATGTCGTGGAAAGGAGGTTTTACCGGGGACATATGCTGGGCAGGAGAGTGCTGTTGATAAACTGATTATATACTCCGGAGAGCACCAGTTGTGTGGCCTTATCTATATCCGGAGCAAAATAACGATCCTGATCATAAAACGACACCTCAAGGCGCAGCATGGCTTTTGCCTTTTCCAGCGGTTCAGAGGTTTTCAGCGGTGCCCTGAAGTCGACACCCTGGCAGGCGGCCAAAAGCTCGATGGCGATTATCGCAGCGGTATTTTCAGTCATGTCCCCGAGTCTTCTGGCGGCAAAGGTCGCCATGGAAACGTGGTCCTCCTGGTTGGCTGAGGTGGGCAGGCTGTCGACGGAGGCCGGATGAGCGAGCGATTTATTCTCGCTGGCCAGGGCGGCGGCGGTGACCTGGGCAATCATGAAGCCGGAGTTGAGACCGCCTTTTTCCACGAGAAAGGGAGGAAGTCTGCTCATATGGGTATCGATGAGCAATGCCGTGCGCCGCTCGGATAATGCCCCGATTTCGGCAAAGGCCAGGGCCAGGTTGTCAGCTGCCAGGGCTACCGGCTCGGCATGAAAATTGCCGCCGGAAATAATATCACACTGATCCGGGAAGACCAGGGGGTTGTCGGAAACACCGTTGGCCTCGGTCAGCAGAGTTTTTGCCGAATTTCTGATCTGGTTGAGACACGCTCCCATCACCTGGGGCTGACAGCGCAGAGAATATGGATCCTGTACGGCTTCACAGGTTTTATGGGAGGTTTCGATTTCACTGTGGCTCAGCAATTGGCGATACGTCGCCGCGACCTCAATTTGTTCCTCATGGCCGCGAACTTCATGAATCAACGCGGAAAAAGGCCTGCGGCTGCCAAGAGCCGCTTCGACGCAGAGGCTCCCGCTTACCATGGCTGCGGCGAAGAGATTCTCGACTGCAAAAAGACCTTCCAGGGCAAAGGCGGTAGAGGCCTGGGTGCCGTTGAGCAGGGCCAGTCCTTCCTTGGGACCGAGGATGAGCGGCTGCAAGCCGGCTATCTCCAGTCCTTTCCTGCCCGGCAGCCGGCTACCCTGGTGGCTGACTTCTCCTTCTCCCAGCAAAACGGTGGCCATATGGGCCAGGGGTGCAAGATCGCCGGAGGCTCCAACGGAGCCTTTTTCAGGTATGCATGGATAAACGCCGGTATTGACCAGGGTGATTAGGGCTTCGATGATTTCCGGACGAATGCCGGAATACCCCCGGGCCAGGCTGTTAACCTTCAGAGCGATCATAAGCCTGACCGTCGACTCCTTCATGAATTTGCCCACGCCTGCGGCATGAGAGAGCACAATGGAGTGCTGCAGCCGCTCGAGTTCGTCCTCCGGGATGACCGTATTGGCAAGCAGACCGAAGCCGGTATTGACACCATATATAACACGTCCCTGCTCGATGACCTGACGCACGGTCGCAACTGATTTTTCAATTCCGGGAAGACAGCCGGGGCTGAGCTTCAGCAGAACCGGTTCCCTGCTGATCTTCCTGAGCTCGACGAGGCTGAGTCTGCCTCCCGAAATTTCTATTGTTTCCATATTGCACCTGATTTGCACTGGAGGAGAGTAATGTTCCGTTGGTAGACTTCTATTGTATATACATCTTAAAAGATAATCAAGCATTCACGACAGCAATTTTGGTTTTTTTCTCCTGCAGAAGTGTCCCGATGCCGGTGTAGTGAAAAAGAGATGAGCTTCTTTTTTGTTGGGTATGCAGGGTTGCCGGAGGTTTTCGGGAAACCGGTTTATTGCGATGCTTCGATTTTAGGCTAACACTGCTCAAAAAAAGTGTCATAATAGTTGTATATACAACTTGGAGGTGCTATCATTACCACTGAGAACGCTTTTATGATATACTTAAATAGAAATAGCTGATGAAGGAGTCGCTGAATATGACACCGGCCACACCTGAGGGATGCATGAAGATTTGTCTTGATGAGGACCTGCCTGAGAAGCCCGCCTTTGCCGAAGGTATACGACGCGCCCCAGACCGGGGCTTTCGTTTGAGCAGGAAACAGACCGAAATATCCCTGCGCAATGCGCTGCGTTATATCCCGAAAAAACATCACGCTCTGCTTTTACCGGAATTTCTGGATGAACTGCGCACCCGGGGACGCATTTACGGTTATCGTTTCAGACCTGCGAAACCTATTAAGGCCAGACCCGTAGAGCACTATCGCGGCAACTGTCTGGCGGGCCGAAGTTTCCAGCTGATGATAGATAACAACCTTGATTTCGATGTCGCTCTCTACCCCTATGAACTGGTGACCTACGGGGAGACGGGCAGCGTCTGTCAGAACTGGATGCAGTACAGGTTGATCAAAAAATATCTGCAGGAGTTGCGGGAAACCCAGACTCTGGTAATGCAGTCGGGGCATCCGCTGGGTCTTTTCCGTTCCGGTCCGGGCAGCCCTCGGGTCATTATCACCAACGGTTTAATGGTCGGTCTCTATGACAATCAGGATGACTGGGAGATAGCGGCCCAGATGGGAGTCACTTCATATGGACAGATGACCGCCGGCGGCTGGATGTATATCGGTCCGCAGGGCATTGTTCATGGCACATACACTACTCTATTGGGTGCCGGACGAAGGATGTGCGGCATCGCCGCAGACGGCAACCTTGCCGGCCTGCTCTTTGTCTCTTCCGGGCTGGGCGGCATGAGTGGGGCACAGCCCAAGGCTGCGAAAATCGCTGGCGCCGTTTCGATCATTGCCGAGGTCGATCTCTCCCGCATAGAAACAAGGTATAAACAGGGCTGGGTCGATATCGTCACTTCCAGTTTGCAAGAAGCAGTCTCCCTGGCTGAAAGGGCCAAACAAAACCGAGATAACACCTCAATTGCCTATCATGGCAACGTGGTTGATCTGCTGGAATATCTGGCCGGCAGCAATGTAAAAGTGGAGCTGCTTTCAGACCAGACCTCCTGTCATGTGGTATATGATGGTGGTTATTGTCCCCAGGGTATCACTTTCGCCGAACGGACCAGACTTCTTGCCGAAAACCGAGGCAAATTTATCACTCTGGTTAAGCAGAGTCTTGCCCGACATATCGCCGCCGTTGACAAGCTGTCAGAGCAGGGGACCTATTTTTTTGATTATGGTAATGCCTTTCTCAAGGCCGTTTTCGATGCCGGTATAACGGAGGTATCCAGGAACGGCATCGACGACAAGGAGGGTTTCATCTATCCTTCCTATTTTGAAGATATCATGGGGCCGATTTTCGACTATGGTTACGGCCCCTTCCGCTGGATCTGCCTGAGCGGGGATGGCCGGGATCTTGAAAGGACGGACACGGCAGCCTTATCCTGCATAGACCCTGAGCGCCGCGCCGAGGACAGAGACAACTATGTCTGGATACAAAATGCGGCAGACAATAATCTGGTGGTGGGCTCCCAGGCACGAATTCTCTATGCCGACGCCGCCGGGAGAATGACGATTGCTCTGAAGTTTAATGCTATGGTGAGAGAGAAAGAGATAGGCCCGGTAATGCTGGGCCGGGATCATCACGATCCGGGCGGTACAGACTCGCCTTTCCGGGAAACGGCAAATATAAGTGACGGCAGCAATGTCTGTGCCGATATGGCAACGCAGTGTTTTGCCGGCAACGCTGCCAGGGGAATGACCTTGGTCGCCCTGCATAACGGTGGAGGTACCGGTATCGGCAAGGCCATCAACGGCGGTTTCGGTCTGGTGCTGGACGGTAGCAGCGCCATAGATGATGTCATCAGGTCCGCCATGAACTGGGATGTCATGGGGGGCGTTGCCCGGCGGAACTGGAGCCGAAATCCCAATGCCATGGAGGTGGCGGCCCAATATAATCAGGAGAACAGCAACGGAGATCAGATCACCATTCCTGCTCTGGTCGATGATGAACTGCTTGCTGAAACCATGAAGAATTACTTTTTCTGATTACCCCTGAAAGCCAGCATCTCCTGGCCCAGGCCGGGACTGCTCTTTTCATCGGGACGCCATAAACCCGATTGGGGGGGATCAGGTTACTTTTTAATGAACTTGCAAAAAAATCGATACGCCTAATATAACGAGCTACCTCGAAATCTGTGCTTATCGCAGTGTCCATTTGGGCGGCTTCAATGACTTTTTACTTTTTTTGATAACATCTCACTGCAGCATGTGAAGGACGATCTGATGAGCGCAAAATTCTTTAGCAACGCCAGGATTTATACACCTCATGACGGCGGCTCCCCGCTTCGCGCCAATGAGCAGGGTGCACTGAAACATTATGAATATGGAGCGATAATGGTGGAGGACGGCTTTATCACGGCTATTGGTGATGAAGGCGCCATCGTAAAAGCGATCGGACGCGGTGCTATAGTGGAAGAGATCGATTGCCGGAGGAAATGTGTCATTCCCGGTTTTGTCGATCCTCATACCCACATGTGTTTTGCCTCACTGCGGGAGCATGAGTTTGCCATGCGTCTTCAGGGCACGCCTTATCTGGAGATACTTGAGATGGGTGGGGGAATTCTCTCCTCCGTCAAGGCGGTGGCGCAGGCAAGTGTTGAACATCTGAGTGCGATGACCATCCGTCACGCTTCCCGGGCCTTGAGTTTCGGCACTACCACGGTGGAGATTAAAAGTGGATACGGGCTCGATACCGTCAATGAGCTCAAGATGCTGGAGGCCATAGACAGAGCCGCCTTGTTCCTGCCGCTGGATGTGGTCGCGACATTTCTGGGTGCTCATGCGATACCGCCCGCCTATAGCAACGCGCCAGATGATTTTATTACCCTTGTTATCGAGGATATGCTGCCGGCCGTTGTGCGGCAAGGCGTTGCCGAACATTGCGATATTTTCTGTGAAAAGGGGGTCTTTTCCATCGATCAGGGTCGACGTCTGTTGCGGGCCGCCCAAAGGAGCGGATTGAAGGTGAAGCTGCATGCCGATGAGGTGCATGATCTGGGCGGGGCCGGCCTTGCCGTTGAACTTGGGGCTCTGTCCGCGGACCATCTGCTTGCCGTGAGCGCCGGGAATATCGAGGCGATGGCGACAAGCGGTGTTGTCGCCACGCTGCTGCCTGGTACTGCCTACAGCTTGAAGAAATCCTATGCCCCGGCGAGAAAGATGATCGACCATGGTGTTCCGGTGGCACTGGCGACCGACTGTAATCCAGGCTCAAGCTTCACCGAATCAATGGCTTTTGTCATCGGCCTGGCGGTTATGACTATGGAGTTGACGCCGGCGGAGGCGCTCACTGCCGCTACCCTTAATGCCGCCTACGCCATAGATATGGCGACGAAGGTGGGTAGTCTCGATGTTGGAAAACAGGCGGATTTTTTGTTGCTGGATGGGGAGACGCCGGCGATCCTCGCCTATCACGCCGGCGTCTCATCCGTTGACCGGGTGTATAAAAAAGGTGAACTGGTTGCCGGTGGTGCCGGAGTCTCAAGGGGAGAGTAAATGACATGAAAAAAATAGTTGAGTGTGTTCCCAATTTTTCCGAAGGGAGAAACAGAGAAACCATCGATGCCATAGCGCAGGCAATCGAGAAGGTAAAAGGCTGCCGTCTCCTCGATGTTGATCCGGGAGAGTCCACCAATCGTACCGTCTACACCTTCGTTGGTGATCCGGAAAGCGTCGTAGAAGCCGCTCTCGCTTCCGCACGTGTAGCCCGGGAGCGCATCGATATGCGGCGCCACCAGGGTGGGCACCCGCGCTTCGGCGCCATGGATGTCTGCCCCTTTATTCCGGTGCAGGGTGTTACACTAAAGCAGTGCGTCGGGATTGCCGAAAATTTTGCCAGGCGGGCGGCGGAAGAGCTCGGCATACCCCTGTACCTCTATGAAGCTGCAGCTAATCAGGATTACAGGCGAAAGCTCCCCGATCTTCGGGAAGGCGAATACGAGGGTTTGGCGGAACGTCTCAAAGACCCGCGCTGGAAGCCTGACTTCGGGCCTGGTGATTTTGTGCCGCAGTGGGGAATTACCGCCACCGGAGCACGCAATTTTCTGATCGCCTATAACGTCAACATCCTGGGGACGCCGAATCAGGCCCACCGCATTGCCCTCAATCTGCGTGAAGCCGGCAGAGGTGAAGAAGAGCCGGGCCGACTCAGGGAAGTCAAGGGGATGGGGTGGTTTGTCGAGGAATACAACCTGGCCCAGGTCTCGGTCAATCTTACCGATTATCGGGTGACCCCCATTCATGTCCTCTATGAAGAGGTGAAACGGGAAGCCCGGCAGCTCAACCTTGCCGTTGCCGGCTCAGAGATAGTCGGCATCGTACCGCGTGAAGCCCTGCTGATGGCAGCCCAATATTATATTGACCGGGAGAATCTGTTCATTTATCAGGAAGACCAGAAAATCAGGCTGGCCGTAGAGCGGTTGGGGTTGAACTCCGTCGCTTCGTTTGTGCCTCAAAAGAGGATAATCGAATATATTATCGCCGAGCCTCAGGAGGAAGCGCTCGCCGGGATGAGTGTCCGTCATTTTGTTGAAGAAGTCGGAGCGCGCAGTTCGGCGCCCGGCGGTGGATCGGTCTCGGCAGTTCTTGCCGTCCTTGGTGTTGCCCTTGGCTCAATGGTGGCAAAACTCACCCATGGTGTTCGCAGATTCGAGAATGTACAGCCGGAAATGGAAAAGGTGATTCCGCTTCTCCATGAATTAACGGGCAGGTTGATTCCCATGGTTGATGCCGACACTTCCGCCTTCAATGAATATGTGGAGGGGGTGCGCATGCCGCAGAAAACTGAAGACGAGAAGAGGGCCAGGTGGGAAAAGATGCAGTCGGGATTGAAAACGGCCAGTGAGGTGCCGTTCTCCATAATGCGTTTGGGTGATTCCGCATGGGATGCCTTTGTCGAAGTGGCCCGTCATGGTAATCCCGCTTCCCGTTCCGACGTTCAGGTCGGAGCCCGGGCGCTTGAGGCCGGCATCTGGGGAGCCTATCAGAATATTTTACTCAACGTCATGGAGATCGAGGACAAGAAGTTTAAGGAGACGCTGTTACATGAATCCTTCAAACTCTCCGAGAGGGCGAGGGAGAAGTGTGCGGAGATTCAGTTAATCATTACCACCCGGTAAAAACCGAGGCACCCGAGGCCATGATTTACCCGGCTTCGGATGCACCGTTTAGCTCGAATAACTGGTAAGGAATTCTGTTTGAGTGCCTGGATTCTTACTCCGAGAGGATCTTGAAAGATAACTTGATCTTGGCGCGGTAAACTACACCCTTGCCGTCTTCAAGTACCATATCAAGCGTTTTGATTTCAGCGATGCGCAGATCGCGCAGACTCAAGCCTGCCGACTTGACGGCATTTTGTGCTGCTTCTTCCCAGGATACCGGACTTGATCCAACCATTTCGATGATTTTGTAAACACTTTCAGACATATTCGTTCTCCTTTCTCTTTTGTTGAGGTTGAGCGAAACTCCTATGTGTCTCTTGTTTACCGGTGGGACTCTGCTTTTCCAGGCAGCTTAGCCTGTTCCCTTAGATCAGTTTGGTTTTAAAAAAATAGTATGATCTCCCTGTATTATATATGCCGAACAATAAAAACTGAAGCGATTATATCGAGGAAGTTGTTTTTCAACTTTTTCTACGGAAATTTCAGCATATAGAGAGCCTTTTCCGGAAGAGATGTATTTCCTTTTCAGAAAGAGCTGACCATGAGCAGATTCTTTTTAGGTGCAGAAGAAAGGAGCATGGTTCGAGGTGAAAAGAGGAGGGTCCCGCTGCAGGATTGCGGCGATTTCCGGCTGCCGTTTAAACTCCCGGTCAAGGAAGACACGAATGGCTTTTCTGTTCCAGCCCCGGGGGTGTTTGAAATCGGTATACAGGGACAGATCACCATCATAAAATGTAGAAGTTTCCAAAGAGTTACGTTCTTCAGAATTTATCGGCATATTGAAAATTGCCAAATTGAGAAAACTGATATCCTGATGATGCCGTACCGCAAAGTCAAGTGTTCTTTTCGCTTCTTCATAGCTTTCAGCAGGTGTGCCGAAAAGCAGGTAGACATATGTTGCAATCCCGGCTGCCTTTAAATTTCTTAGTACATCTGAGGTGAGCTGGATATCGATTCCCTTGTCCATCCGGTCAAGAACCTGCTGGTCTCCCGATTCAATACCGAGCTTAAGCATGACGCAGCCGGATTTTTTCAGATTTCTGCAGAAGTCGAGATCGAGGAGGTGATGGGTAATGCGGACAAAGCCGTACCACGGCAGTCCCGGCATGGTGTCGTGGAATTCCGAGAGCAGCCCCGGGGGTATGGCATTGTCGAGAAAATGCAGCAGACGGGGTGCCATCTTCTTTTTCAGGGTGGTGATTTCGGTAATCGCCCGTGCAGGAGGCATGTGCTGAAAAACGTTGCCTTCAGCCCGTTCAGGGCAGAAGGAGCATCTGCTCCAGAAGCAGCCACTGGAACTGCTGAACGGCAGGATAGGACCAGGTGAAAAATACTCATCCGGAAGGAGGTCGTATCGCGGCAGGGACGGTTGTGTGTCATCACTCCCGAGAATTTGCAATAGAGGCTCTTCCCCACGACCGGCAATGCAGTAGTCGATGAGGCCAGAGAAGCAGTCATTCCATGCCGGGCTTCGCATCCAGGAGGTTATCAGACCTCCGCCGACAATGACCTTCACCTGCGGAGCCACTATTTTCAGGCAGCCTATGAGGGCAAAACCGTTCAGGGCTTGACTGAGATAATTGATGGAGATACCGACATGGGGAGTTTGCAGGTCATCGAGCAGTTCCGGC
Source organism: Desulfobulbaceae bacterium (assembly GCA_016278675.1). Classification (GTDB taxonomy): domain Bacteria; phylum Desulfobacterota; class Desulfobulbia; order Desulfobulbales; family Desulfocapsaceae; genus Desulfopila_A. Next base: position 104,656 of record JADQBJ010000003.1, read on the forward strand.
AGTCTGGCCATCAAGAAGGGATAAAAGAGGCTTTTCTCCGGAGTTTGTGCAATGCGGATAAGGTCGCTGCTGCGCAGTGGCGATAACACACTGTCGTGATAATTGGCAAAGCTTGCCGTTGTCAAACCATCACCATGATTTTCAAGCAGCCTGTTCAGTTCAAGCACACACTTTTGATACCTGGAGAAGTTTGCATAGAGGGAGGTTGAGCGTATGGAGGCCAAGTTGCCCCCGCGGTTTTTAAAAGCCCTCCGCGACCAGGAATCGGTTTTTTTCTCCGCTCTCTCCAAAAGATACAGCAGCCCTTCGAGATTAAGATCGGCAACGGTGCAGGGCAGGTTGTGCGCCAGCAATGCCCCGGCAAGCTGGGCAATACCCGCAGGTGGTTCTGATGGTTTGGCGATGGGGGGATGAAGCAGCAGCATATTGAGATGGGATTTGAAAAGGTAAACCTGTTTCCGCCGGCCGGTGTAAATTCTTTCAATCTTTTTCGAAAAAGCTTAGAGAAGGGATTAGAAAATTTTCCAGCTCCATCTCCAGTAAGGTCAGTAGTGGTTTTCACTATATCTCATCCCGGGAAAAGCATCATTATTTTTCCAGAGATACCTGCAATTTTCAGCCATCAGTTGCCGCTATGAAAACTTTTTGAACCAATCCGGTTCCATATTCGTTTATTCCTTGCTGTTGTCTGTTTTCACCTTATACTATGGACGAAATTTAATACATGCGTGTATCTGAAAAGGCGATTTAGCAGTATATATGTGGTACGGACGAATCGTCCTTCCAGATCTACAACGACGCATATCGAGATTTTACGAGTGTATCATGAATGATAATCTCGTAAAAAGTTGCCACTAAACTCTAGATGGCTAGATAAAAAGTTCGATACAAACCTGCAAAGCAGGAGATCTGGCTTTCTCGAAGTCGGAGTTTATGCCCGTACGGGCGCTTATCGCGACGCCATCATCAATTGAACGGAGAATATATGATTACCTTTATAGGAAAAGCAGCACCGATTTTAGCAGTTTTTCTGGCCCTTTTTTTTATTGAGTCAGGAGTGATCGTTGAGTATGCCGATGCCAGATCGCGCGGGGGAGGACGTATGTTTTCCAGACCAGTACAGAAGGCACCGACACAGCAGAACATGAATCGAACCAACCAGACAACGCAGCAGAACAAGAGCGGTTTCGGCCGTGGCCTGGCCGGCGGTCTGATTGGCGGAGCCCTCGGCGCTATGTTGTTCGGTTCGCTATTAGGAGCATCCGGTGAAGGGTTCGGACTGTTGCCCATTCTGCTGCTCGCCGGAGTCGGTTTCTTTCTCTACCGCCGGTTCAGCGCGAGAACGCGGGCAGTGGGAAGTACCGGATCCACTGCGGGCAATATTTTCAATATGCAGGGAGAGCAGCAAAACCAGCAATCCTTTCAAGCGGATAGTTTCAGCTACCTCACTCCGGCGGACCAGGGCGTGCAGGAGATACAACAGGCTGATCCGGATTTTGACAGGAATCATTTCATCGAAATTGCCTCGGATGTTTTCTTCCAGGTGCAGGCCGGCTGGATGAGAAGAGATCTGGAGTCCTACCGGCATCTTCTGGGTGAGAAGCTTGCCGAAGAATATGCCGGTCACTTCGAGGAGATGCGTCAGGCAGGTCATATCAATAAGCTTGAGAGCATCGCCATCCGCCGGGTAGAAATTGTCAATGCCGGCAGTGACGGGCAGGAAGATTTTGTGACCGTTCTCTTTACCGCCAACCTGCTCGACTACACCGTGGAAGAGAGCAGCGGAGACCTGGTGGAGGGGTCCATGACCACTCCGGTGAAATTTGCAGAAGAGTGGACTTGGGCGCGTCCCACCGGAACCCAAAACTGGTTGCTTGAGGGTGTCAAAGTAGCAAGCGAATAGTTGCCGATACTTGCTTTATTGAAGGGGGATGTTCTTTGCTTGCCGGTGAGGGACATCTCCTTTTTTTACTAGCTTTAGTTGAGGCTGATTGAGATTTTCTTGGCGGTGCAGGCCCATGCCGCGACGTGGTCAGATTTTGATGAGGGTGTAGAGTTGGATATTAGTCATTTTCGCAGGGAATATTTAAAAGGCGGTCTGCAGCGCTCCAATCTTGCCGCAGATCCGGTACTGCAGTTTTCCGAGTGGTTCGAGCAGGCTCGTAAAACCGATGTCCCCGATCCCACCGCCATGATTCTGGCGACTGTGGATCCTTCGGGAAAACCGAGTCAGCGTACTGTCTTGTTAAAATATTATGACAACGACGGCTATGTCTTTTTCACCAATTATGAAAGCAGAAAGGCCAGGGAGATAGAGAATAATCCGAAGGTCAGCCTGCTCTTTGTCTGGCTGGAACTTGAGCGGCAGATTATGATAAGCGGTACAGCCCAAAAAATTTCAGCGGCCGAATCGGCAAAATATTTCATGTCAAGGCCCAAGGAGAGCCAGGTGGCCGCCTGGGTTTCCAGTCAGAGTCATACCCTGAGTTCCCGACAGATGCTGCTCCAGAAATTTTCCGAAATGAAGAAAAAAATCGGTGAAGGCAAAGTCCCTCTACCTTCCTTCTGGGGAGGGTACAAGGTAAAACCCGACGAGTATGAATTCTGGCAGGGAAGAAAAAATCGGCTGCATGATAGATTTCATTATATTCCAGCCGGCGATGGCTGGACTATCGAGCGGCTGGCACCTTGAAAATGCGCTCTGCCGGGTAACAGCTATCCTTTCACCACCGCCAACGGCTGCAGTATAACCAGGACATCAACCAGATCTTCTTGATTTTGCATCACCGTATTGATGTCTTTGTAGGCACCGGCGGCCTCGTCAAGATCCTTTTTACTGCGAATTCCATGGAGAATATGCTGCCGGTCAAGCAGGGTTATCTCCTCATCGAGTTTCAGGCTGCGCTGGGCTTCCTTGCGGCCGAGCTTTCTTCCCGCACCGTGCGAGCAGGAACAGAAGCTTTCCGGGTTGCCCTTGCCCTGCACGATAAAACTCGATGTCCCCTGTGAACCCGGAATAATCCCTTTTTCATTTGCATAGGCGCGGGTTGCGCCTTTACGGTGGATAATGAGTTCCCTGCCGTAATGTTTTTCCCTGGCAGCATAATTATGGGCGGTGTCAATCGGCTCGTCAAAGGTGATACCCGGACAGAAAATCTCAAATATCTCTTCAATAGTTTGCATCATGTGGAGACGGTTGCAAAAGGCGAAATCAACACAGTAGCGCATTTCCGCCAGATAATCCGCCGCCGTTTCGCTGGAGAGAGGAAGAGAGGCCAGCTGCCATTTGGGATCCACCGGAGTTTTCCACTTTTGGTTCAGTTTTATGGCGACTTTATTATAGTGGCCGGCGACTTGATATCCCAGGTTCCGGCTGCCGCTATGCACCATTATCCAGATCCTGTTATCGCTTCCCTTCTGGATCTCGATAAAATGATTGCCGCCGCCGAGAGTGCCCAGCTGAGCCAAAGCATTGTCGTATTGGCGGGAGACGATCTTGAGTTCATTGAGCCCATCCGGAGTCTCGGGCATCAGGTCAGGGCTCTGTTTGCGCCTGTGGTGCTTGAAGCCGGTTGGAATGAACTGGCGGATGTTTCCCAGAATCTTTTTGAGGGTCTCGAGGTTGATATCGTTGAGTGAAGTCCGCATGGCGCAGACTCCGCAGCCGATATCCACACCGACGCCATTGGGTACCACGAATTCCTCTGCGGCCAGCACCCCGCCGATGGGCATGCCATAGCCGAAATGGGCATCTGCCATCACGGCTATGTGGTGAAAGGCGAAGGGGAGGTTGGCCAGATTTTTAGCCTGTTGCAGGGCGCCCTCCTCGATATCGTCGAGCCAGAGCATGATCGGAATCTTTTCAGTCGAGAGGATCTTTTTCATAATCGTCTGCATTTGAAATGGAGGTGAGTATGCTCAGGACAATCTCTTTGAATTCCTTTTCGTGAAGATCGATATCGTCGTCTTCCCGTATGATAGCGCGGAAATAGTTGCCGATCGTCTTCAATGACGAGCGGGGCAATTCCCGCGATAGACCTGTAGTGACAGCAGTGGCGGTGGAGGCGTCATAGTCGCGCCGACCATGGGCCCAATTGATTATGTGACTATAATAGAGAAGTGCGCGATCAAGCAGGATATAAGGGAACTGCGGATTTTTGTTGGGACCGATACTCAGGCGTATTCTGCCGGTATCTATGCCAAGCACTTTGATCTTCGAGGCAAAATTTCTGGTACCGTATACCGCACCCAGTGCCCCGAGCGCCCCGCCGATGGATGTGAAAATCCCGAGGCTTGAACCACCCGCGGCAATATCGAGTCCGGCGGCAAGGGCTGCGCCGCCCGCGCCTCCGGCTACGGCAAGCTGGCTTCGTTTCAGCCCGAGAAACTCCCAGGTCTGACTGGCAAAGAGATCCTGGTGGAGAATGGAATGGGAAGGCAGTTGATAATTGAAGATATTATGTTTATAGAGCTTCTTCATGCGCAGATGGTGGTTCTCTTCCATTTTTTTTATGTCTTCGAGGTAGCGCTGGAAAAGTTTTTCCTTGGCCTGCTCGATAGAGGCACCTTCGCCCAACGACTTCTGCAGGGTGTAGCGCAGGCAGGCCGAGATCATTTCACAGATAATATCTGCACTTCTGCTGTTGCGCGACTGCCAGTCGTTCTTGAAAGTATTGACGACATAATCAAGTGATTCCTGCCAGTCCTGTTCGATGGATTTCAGAGCTTCGAGCAGCATGATTCTTTCGCGGTAGGTGGCTCGGTGAGCATTGAATATCCGGCTGGAGTTGAAATGTTTGCGAAACTCCGTCTTCCATCTCTCCAGGCTTTCCCTGTCGTCCGCTTTGCAGTTGAGAATCGCCATTCTCGGTTTACCGGAGAGACGGAGTATCTCCATTTCGGCAAGATCCACATTGCGGATAGGTCTGGAGCCGTCGGCCACATAGATGATACCCGCACCCCGCAGAAGCGGACGCAGCAGTTCGCAATCATGCTCCAGGTCACGATCGTGCCGATATTCCGAATAAAATTTCTCCAGTGGACTGATGCCCGCATCGGCATAGCGTTTCAGTTCGGAGAGCATCCGGCCAGGATTTTGAAATCCCGGTGTATCGGTGAAAGAGATTATAACCTCTCCATCAATGGTCACCGGAAAGGTGCGGCAGAGTATAGTTTCACCGGGAAGAGGGCTGATGCCGACGGAATCATCTTCCGCCAGGGTTGAAAGTACGGATGATTTTCCCTCGTTGGGGTGACCCATTATGGCAAATTCCGGGATCATGTCTGCTGCTCCTCAATATCATCTAAGTGTTCGCCGGGCTGGAAAATAGCGGCGACATCACAGCATTCACTGATCTTCTCTCTCCAGAGCAGGATCTCCTGCCGTCGCGGCGGTATCAAGACCCCGTCCTTGCCCGGTTTTCCCAGCAGGCAAACGGCAAGTGGCGTTTTGCCGTGCAGGCTGTGGGAGATTTTTTCCAGGAAGAGCAGATGTTCCCTGATAGGTGCCATCCAGGCTTCAAAGAAAACGATGACCGGGGTTTCTTCACGGGCAATGTCGCTGACAATAGATTGATCATCCTCGTATGTTTTAAAAATGATCTTGCGTTTCACCGGGTGATAGCCATGGGGCAGAAGAAGCTGTTTAAGGCCGTCGTTACCGAAGAATTCCGCCGCTTCATCAGGAACAAGAACCACCGCATCTTCCGGCTGTCTCCTGTTTTCGGCAGGCTGCGGTGGTTGTTGCGGGTGTTCGGGCGGGGGACTTACCCGGGAATGTTCTTCTGCTGCCTGGCTGGTAACCAGAGGGGTGAGCATACGGCTGCTGACGGCCAGGAACTTTCTCTGCCTGAGAATGCGGATAATGTTGCGTTTCTCCATGAATGCACCATAAAGGAACAGAAGGACCCGTGGCAGCAGCCCATAACACAGCAGGCTTATGAACAGAAATGGCCACCATGATGTCAGGTCTTCGGTCAGCAAATGGTAGATGCCTTCTTTCAGTATAATTCTACTTCCTTCGATTTGCGCAAGGCTCGGGGAGGCAAGTTCCGCAGGAAGAAACCATGACCAGGGCAGGGCAAGAAATTTTACGAGACTATGAAGTTTCTCAGCTCCAAGCTGCAAGGTCGTTTGCCAGCCGAAGGCCAGATCCGTGGTCGTTATCTTAAAAAGAGTGACGACCAAAAGACCGACGTTGAAGGAAACGCCGAAAAGCTGGCCACGGACAAAAAGAGGGCGGCTGAAAAGCCTGCTGTTTTTTTCGGAGAACAGTTGATTGAAGCTTTTTTGCTGCTCCTCATTGAGATTTCCGAAGGCGCGCTTTTTTATGAAGCGGACGAATCTGGTGAACAGTGGCCGCAACATTATACGCAGATTGGCTCGTGGTTTCCGAAGCAGTTGCGCAGCAATATTTTTTAGGAAGAAGAGGACAATCAGAAAGAGCTGTGGCAGCAGGAAGACAATGAAAAAGGTGAATACGTTTAGTGGAGTGCTGCCGGTGTAAGCGAAATAGGAAATGCCCATCCCAAAACCGATGATCAGGCCGGCGGCGAGAAGCAACAGGGTAAAAAATTGAATGGCCCCGCGGAGTTTTTGCCCCGGCAGAAAGGGATGAGCTGTCTGCAATTCGGTAGATCGCCTGTTTGCCAGCCAGACCACAAGGCATTGATGGTGGGTGGCAGCTTCCAGTTCACCGTTTTTTTGGGCCTCGAGGAATATCTGTCTCTCCCGCAGATGTAGCTTTTCTTCACTATCTGCCTGAAAACGGTCAAGACCGATAAAATATTCGAGATCGATAATATCTTCAAATTTCCACAAATCTTTCATATTTTTACTATAACAGATGATCTCGTAAAAAGTCACCGAAGTTGCCGAAATGGACCGAGGAAAAAGCTAAACGATATAGATCGGGCCTTTTACGAGTTCATCATAACAGAAAAAGAAATGTAATGGCTGGAACTTCACAACCAAGAGCTGCGCTGCCCGAATGCCTGTAGATTTTTTCATATGGCACAGTGGTGGCATGAGCTATGTTATTCAGCGAATAAAACGGATTGTCCCGACTGGGCGCTCCTTATTCAGCCTTGCTCTCTCAAGTTCTTCGAGTTGGTAGGTGTCAATCAGATGGCGAATATCGGTTACATACTGTTCTCCTATTTCCGAGTAATGCCGGAGACCGGCGGCCAGAGTGTAACCATCGGGGATTTTGCCCTGCTGCCGTAATTTATGCCGCATTTCCCGGAGTGAGGAGTATGCCCTGGAAGTGTTGATGGTATGCATATAGCTGGCCGTGGATTGGAGAATGGAATCAAAAGCGGCGACCTTCACTCCGCCATAACGCGAGGTGATAAATTTGCCCCTGCCGCTTTTGGGTAAATGCTGACCATAGAGGGCATTGCCCTGCTGTGCGAATCGGGAGGTCCCCCAGCCGCTTTCGGTGATAGCCTGGGCAATGGTCAGTGAAACCGGTACGATGTCGACCCGTTTCAGCAGTTCCTGTGGATTCGCCTTCGGCACTGCATAATCTTTGGCAAGGTTGCGGTACCATGATTTTCTCTTGTCGTCGATCCAGAGATTTCTTTGGGAATCTTCCAGGAAACGAATCAGCTGCTCGCGCTTCTTTAGAATTTTTTCATTATTTTTGAGAGCATGGGAAAGAACCAGCGAGGTAAACTGCGACATTCTCTCCTGCGGGAGCTGGTGCTCCAGGTCTTTCGGCAGATTCAAAGAGTGGAAATCAAGCGCTCTTGAACCGTTGCGTATCTGCTCAAGTGTTGCCTCCTGATCCGCCAGAAATTGTTTGAAGGCGGGAGCTCCGGTAAGCACAATTCTTTTTTCTGATTTGAAAAGTGTGTCAAAAGAAAGCAGAGTGAAGGTTTTAAAGACTTTTTCAAAAGAATACTGAGTGAAAAAGGTATATGGTCTGAAAAAAACTACCAGCAGGATTACGGTGAGGAAAACGACATACCGAAGAATTGAAAGTATATCCTTTACCGGTTTGGAAGTGATTCTTCTGCTCATAGCGCCACTTATGGTTATTAGACTGCCACAAAAAGTAAGAAAATGAAATCTGCGAATCGGGCTCTGCAACCAAAGCACTTATAGCTCGGCTGGGCTGGTAACCTATTGATAAAGTCTGCCCGCATGCCTTATCCAGCCATGGTCGCGTCTACCGGCCGGATCATGGTGCGTCCAGTGCAGAAGTCCACCTTGCGCATTCCACACATATTCACCCCTGAAAGTAACAATATCACCCACTCGCAGGGTATCGACCCGGGGAGCAAGGTCGATATTGTGGACAATGAGAAGCGTCAACTTCGTGTCAAGCCGTACAATAAACCTCTGATGTCTGCTGCCTTTAAGGTCGTCACTGAGAAGGGCAAGTACGACTCCTGAACCGGATACCGTTACCTCGCTGAATTTCCCGGCAAAAGCCTGCTCAATACTCAGATCGACTGCGGCTTGATCCTGAGGCAGTCTATCCGGGTAAAGACGCAGCAGCACGGCCGGCAACACGAGAAACAGTATGATCAGAGCTGGTATATAACGAATTTTCATGGGAAAATAAACTCTTTTTGGTTTGGAAGTCAGCTGATAAATATAGTCCATACTTGGCAAGTTGTCCATATCTCAACATAAAGAGAGAGGTGCCGGGCATGCATCGGAGTTGGATTAATGTTCTTCCTGGGTAGAAAAATCATACTGGACTCTTTACACTACCCCCTTGAGGTGTATAAGTGCTTTGGCGGTGCATTTGAGAAGTTTGCCTAAAAAGTATTTGGTGAAGAACTAACTCTGATGATAGAGTTATGCAGGACCATAATCCCGGGGGAAGAGATCACGGTATTCAATATATTAATCCAGCCAAGCTGGATCAGGCAGGCAGATTGTTTTCCAGCAAAAAAGTCAGGAAAGCAATCTGTTATGTGCTGAGAAGGGAGGAGATGAAAATCGTACTATTAAAGAATTCATTATGGCAGTTTCTGTATGCAGTTATTATTGGCGCTCTGCTGTGCTCATTCAGCCTGGCGGATGAGTTTTCCCTCAAAGCAAACGGAGAGATCGTGGTAGACGGACAGCGATTTGCCGGGATGGAGGAGTATCTTCAGTCTGATTATTTTCGTGAGAATGGCAAACGCTGTGGTGTGCGGAAGGCAGAAGTCGCGCTCGATGAGGCACTTGCCGAGTCAACGTCTCATTGCACCTATTTCTTGACCTCTATCCAGGATGAATACCAGCCGTCGCAAGTATACACTTTGCCTGTCTGGTGGCATGTAATTACCGATTCCAATGGCCAGGGCTACGTATCAGACAGTGCTATCAGGGCCCAGATGGAGGTGCTCAACGAGGACTACAGGGCCACGCAGGGCACTATGGGCGAAACCGGTTTCGATATCAGTATTCAGTTTGAGCTAGCAGGCATTACCAGAACGGCAAACACTGCATGGTTCACCGACTCCGATGCCGACGAGGACGCCTATAAGCAGGCCCTGGCTGTCGATCCCGACCGTTATATCAATATCTATAGCAATGATGGCAGGGGATATCTGGGCTATGCCTATTATCCCCAAGGCAGCGCCGGCGCCTATTGGGATGGCATTGTGCTCATGTACGGAGCGGTTGGTGGAAGAAATAACGGCTTTGGCAGTTTTGATCAGGGGCGGACCCTGGTGCACGAAATGGGTCATTATCTCGGCCTCTTTCATACTTTTGAACATTATGATTCTATTTGTGACAATTCCTATTCCGGCGGCGATCGTATCGTTGATACCAACGCAGAAAGCGAGGCACATCTTGGTTGCTCTCAAACCTATACCTGCGGAACGGCGGACCCCATTCATAATTATATGAACTATACCAACGATACCTGCATGAACAGCTTCAGCAGAGAGCAGGCAAATCGTTCAGTCTGCAGCCTGGTTAACTACAGGCCCGGTCTGATGGTTGCATCCGAAGCTGCTCTTCCTGCAGGGGACGCCGTCATTCCACCATTTCTTCTGCAGCTGATTCTTAATAATTGATATCATGTTGATGGTATGGCATGCAGGAGCGACTAACGATAGCCTATATAATTACAATTGAACACATTTTTCAGCCGAATGAATGCAATATATGTCAATGTATCTGTTCGAAATAACATGCGAAAATCGAGAACATTACCTGCGCGGTAACTGTGACAAAGTAGTATATGGTACTATGTGGTATAGTGTAGGCGGAATGCGCACAAGCGTTTTTGGGCGCTTTGTGCGACATGAAAGTGAGGGGTGTCGCGATTTGTTTTTTACCTAGGGCGGAATGAATGCAACCAGGTCGACCTAAGGAAAAGAATTACTGCTGGAAATTATGAGAATTCTCAGCGAAATGCTACATTGGGCAATGAATCACGAATATTGACTTCGCACATCAAGTTGAGCAACTTGGGCGAAGGTGATTTGCCGGTAGTCGTGTTTAAGTGCCTGTTTAATAGAGGAAAATTCCTTGACAGGTCCGGCGGATGCTTGGTAATGAATGGTCGTTCATTCACTGTTTTTTTAGACCATGCTGATTTCAACCGGCTTGTACGAATAGTGTAGAAAGTTTAAAGGGGCAAAAAATGTCAAACGAACTGGTTTACTCCGCGATTGCTCTGATTGGCATCGCACTTCTCGTTCCTCTCATTATGGTTCTTACCGGCTTTCTTGGCCCGAGAGCCACGGGAAAGGCAAAAAATGAGGCCTATGAGAGTGGAATTAAAAATATCATCGGTCCGGCCGACCAGAAATTCAGTGTCAAATTCTACCTGGTTGCAATTCTATTCATCATATTTGATATCGAGGCGGTGTTTATGTACCCATGGGCAGTCGGTTTGCGTGAACTCGGCTGGTTTGGGTTTAGTGAAATGGTGGTGTTCATGCTGCTGCTTCTCACCGGACTCATTTATATCTTAAAGAAAGGGGTGCTCAATTGGCGTTAGGATTGGAAGCAAAACTGGGAGACAATGTTCTCACTACCAGATTGGACGATATAATAAACTGGGGTCGTCAAAATTCGCTGTGGCCGTATGTATTCGGAACTGCCTGCTGCGCTATCGAATTCATGAGTGCGGCGGCTTCGCAGTTTGATATCTCCAGATGGGGGGCCGAAGTTATCCGCTTTTCACCGAGGCAGGCGGATCTGCTGATGGTCTGTGGAACCGTGACCTATAAACAGGCTCCTGTTCTCAAGAGGATTTATGATCAGATGTCTGAGCCGAAATGGGTAGTTGCCATGGGGGCCTGTGCCAGTTCCGGAGGCATCTATGACAACTATTGCACCGTCCAGGGAATAGATAAAATTATTCCGGTGGATATCTTTATTTCTGGTTGTCCTCCCCGGCCGGAAGCGGTCCTGGATGCCCTGATGAAAATCCAGGATCAGATAAAAGGCGAAAGTATTCTCAATGACCGTCATAAAGACTTTAAAGGGATTTTAGACTGATTATGGATGCGACGGCGATAGAAAAACTGAAGACCGCTTTTCCGTATGCGGATTTGGCCGAGGTGCTTGATTCAGTGGTTATCGAGGTTCCTCCGGAAAGGCTGTATGAAACTCTGGCAACCCTGAAAAATGATGCGGCCATGAACTACGCTCTCCTTCTCGATGTCACGGCGGTGGATTATCTCCGCTACCCCGGCCATCAGCGGGAGCGGTTTGCCGTAGTGTATACGTTGCGCAACTGGGAGGAAAACAGAGTGGTGCAGGTTAAATCCTACGTCGCCGATCCGGCCGTCGGGGTTCCGACCGTTACCGATCTCTGGGCGTCTGCCAACTGGGGTGAGAGAGAAGCCTATGACCAGTACGGCATCAATTTTTCCGGACATCCCGACCTGAGGAGAATCCTGAACCATTGGCAGTTTCAAGGCCATCCCCTGCGCAAGGATTATGATATCACCAACCGTCAGGTTTGCCTGGAGTCAGACAGCATGGAAGGTCCGATCAGGGCGCGTCTGGAGAAAAACGGCATGACGGAAAGCGTGATGAATGACATCAATACCGAGGTGATGTTTCTCAATCTCGGTCCCTCGCATCCGGCAACTCATGGCGCCATCCGTATCCTGACCGCTCTGGACGGTGAGACTATTCTGGCCAACGTCAATGAAATCGGCTATCTCCACCGGGGTTTCGAGAAAACATCGGAAGAGAGGAACTATAATCAGGTCATTCCGCTGACGGACAGGCTCAATTACTGCTCGGCCCTGCTCAACAATATTATCTATGTCAAGGCCATTGAATCTTGGCTGGGAGTGACAATCACCGAGCGTGCCCAATTCATGCGGGTAGTGCTTTCTGAATTTTTCCGCATTCAGGATCATCTGGTCTGTCTGGCCGCCAATCTCCTCGATATGGGCGGTTTGACCAATTACTGGTATCTCTATAACGAGAAGGAAGCCTCCTATGACCTGATCTCCAGACTGACCGGAGCCAGATTGACCAGTACCTTTACCAGGGTCGGCGGTATGTATCGTGATTTCTACGAGGGCTGGGAAGCGGATATGGAGCATCACCTCAAGGGCATCGAGAAGGGGGTTGCGGACAGCCTCGCACTGGTTTTGAAGAACCGTATAGTCCATGAGCGCAGCCAGAACTGCTGTCCCCTGCCGGCGGACCGCGCGCTTGCTCTCGGTTTTACCGGTCCCTGTCTCAGGGCCAGCGGAGTTCCTTTCGATCTGCGTAAGGATTCCCCTTATTACAATTATGAGTCCTTTGACTTCAATGTACCGGTGGGCACAAAAGGTGACGTATACGACAGAATTATGGTGCGCTTCGAAGAGATTTTCGAGTCCATCAAGATTATCCGTCAGGCCATGAAGATGATTCCCGGAGGACCGGTCAATATCACTGATTACAAAGTGATTCTTCCGCCCAAAGATGAAGTGTATACCAATATCGAGGCTCTGATCAGCCACTTCAAGCTGGTATTCGAAGGAGTCCGGGTTCCTAAGGGGGAATGGTATGACAGCGGCGAGGCGGCCAATGGGGAGCTCGGTTTTCATTTTGTCTCCGACGGTACCGGACAGCCTTACAAATGCAAGGTCCGCCCCCCTTGTTTCTACATAATGGGTGGTTTCCATGAAATGGTGGAAGGACAAATGATTGCCGATGCAATTATCAATCTTGGAAGCATCAATATAATCGGTGGGGAGTTGGATAGATGAGTGATCGTTCACAGCTTATTGAAACAGGAGAGCCTTTCGCATTCGATCCTGAGCGGGACGCCGAGTTTGAGCGACTGGTAAAGCGATATCCCACCAGGGAGTCGATGATCCTGCCGGCACTGTGGCTGACCCAGGAACAGCAGGGTTGGATCTCCGCCGAATCCATCGGCTATATCGCCGACAGGATCGGCACCTATGCCGCCAAGGTGTTTGAAGCCGCCACTTTTTACACCATGTTCCATCTGCAGCCCATGGGCAAATATCACATCAGCGTCTGCCGGACGTTGTCGTGCTGGCTCCGCGAGAAGCAGGAGATTGTCGATTTTATCAGGGATGAAATCGGCATCAAGCCCGGGGAAATCAGCGAAGACGGCAAATTCAGCCTGGAAGAGGTTGAGTGTCTGGGCCATTGCGGTACCGCCCCGGTGGTCAAGGTCAACGGAGACTTCCACGAGGAGATGAGCGTGGAGAAGATGAAATCACTGCTGGCCGGCTTAGAATAAGGAGGGCGTGTAATGGAAGTGAAGATACTCAGTGCCAAATTCGACATAGAAGGCGCCCATACCCTTGAGGTGGCTAAAAAGCACGGAGCCTATGCCACACTGGATAAGCTCTTCGCCATGGCCCCCGATGAGGTTACCGAAGAGGTAAAAAGAAGCGGGCTGCGCGGCCGTGGCGGCGCCGGTTTTCCCGCCGGAGTGAAGTGGTCGTTTTTGCCCAAGGATACCGGCAAGCCTGTCTACCTTACCGTCAACTCCGATGAGTCGGAACCGGCGACCTTCAAGGACCGTTATATCCTGGTACGTGATCCGCATATGCTGATCGAAGGCATCATAATCTGCTGCTATGCCATCGGTTGTCATGATGCCTATATCTATATCCGCGGCGAATATACCTCTCAGGTCAAGATCCTGCAGCAGGCACTCGATGAAGCCTATGCCGCCGGCTATCTCGGGGATTCCGTCGACGGACATGATTTTAAGCTCGAGGTTACCGTGCATAGAGGCGCCGGCGCCTATATCTGCGGCGAGGAGACGGCTCTGCTCGAGTCTATCGAGGGCAAGAAAGGGCAGCCGCGCAGCAAGCCTCCCTTTCCCGCGGTGGTCGGTCTTTATGACAGCCCCACCATTATCAATAATGTGCAGAGTATAGCCTCTTTGCCCTTTATTCTCGAAAAAGGCGCGGACGCCTACAAGGAGTACGGCACCGAGAAGAGTTCCGGAACCCATCTCTTCGGCATATCCGGTCATGTCGAGAAACCGGGAATGTATGAGTTGCCGTTGGGCCTGCCTCTGTTGGAGGTGATTGAAAAGATGGCCGGCGGCGTCTGGAAAGGCAGAAAGATCAAGGGAGTCATACCCGGTGGCAGTTCAACTCCGGTGCTTACCGCAGAAGAGGCCAAGACCGTTACGCTTGATTATGAGTCGATGGCCGAGCATGGCACCATGTTCGGCTCTGGCGGCATCGTGGTGCTGGATGAGACGGTGGATATCGTTGCCCTGGTGAAAAACCTCATTGATTTTTATCACCATGAATCCTGCGCTCAGTGCACCCCCTGCCGTGAGGGCCTTGGCTGGATGTTGAAAATCGTTAAGAAAATCCTGGATGGTGACGGCAGTACTGATGATATCGAGCTCCTTCTGGAGTTGTGCGACAATATCGAAATGAAAACGGTCTGTGTACTTTCGGCGGCCTGTACCATGCCGGTGCGCAGTTATTTGAAAAAGTTCCGGCATGAGTTCGAGGCATATGTCGAGAAGGGTGCCTCGATGCAGGCCGCTGAAATTCAGAAATAGGGCAAAGCTCATGGCTGAAAAGATAAAACTGTTTGTTAACGGCGAAGAGGTTGAGGTTGAATCAGGCAAAAACCTGATCGATGCCGTCGGTGCCGTAGGAATAGAAATTCCGCATTTATGCTACCATCCCGCGCTTGGGGCCGATGGTAACTGCCGTCTCTGTCTGGTTGGTATAGAGGACGGCAGGCCGCCTCTGGTTCCGGCCTGCAAGACTCCGGCGGTGGAAGGAATGAGGGTTCAGCTCGACACCGACAAGATCAAAAAAATCCAGAAGGACATCATGGAGTTCGAGCTGATCAACCATCCCATAGACTGTCCGGTGTGTGATCAGGCCGGTGAATGCTCTCTGCAGGATTATTACATGAAGTACGACTGTCAGAGTAGCCGATTGATGGTTGACAAGGTGCCCAAGGCCAAGAGGTTGGATTTCGGCAGCGGCGTGGTCCACGACCAGGAGCGGTGTATCCTCTGCGCCCGCTGCGTCAGATTCTGTCGGCAGATCACCAAAACCGGTGAGCTCGGTATCGTCAACCGCACCGATTATGCCCGGGTCGCCATCTTTCCCGGCAGGCCGCTGAATAACAGATATGCACTCAACGTCGTCGACCTCTGCCCGGTGGGAGCCATGACCAGCGCTGATTTTCGTTTCAAGCAGCGGGTCTGGTTCCTGGAGAAGGGAGAGGGAATCTGCCATGGCTGCAGCAAGGGCTGCAATATCTATATTGATCACAATCAGGAGAAATATAGAGAGGACATCATCTATCGATTCAGGCCGCGGCATAATGAACAGGTCAACGGCTATTTTATCTGTGATGAAGGTCGCTTAAGCTATAAAAAAGAAAATGAGAAGCGGCTGCTGGAAGCCCTCAAGAAGGGAAAATCCATCGATCTTGACAAAGGCATGGAACTGGCTGCGAAGATTGTCGAGCAGGCGGCAAAAGTGGTCATCCTGCTTTCTCCGAATCTCTCCATCGAACAGATGGTTGCCGGCCGGTCTTTTGCCAAAAAAATCGGCGCGGAAATCTCCGGCTACAGTGACGGCATGATCCTTGCCGGGGACGGCGATGACTTTCTGATCCAGGATGATAAATCCGCCAACCGGGCAGGCTTGAAGATGCTGGGAATCGATGACACTGAAGCTGCCTTTATCAAAGCGCTCGAACAGGCTGATCTGTTGATCAGCGTTGATAATGATCTTTACGGCGCCGACGGCAAAGCCCTCGAGAAAGCTCTCAGAAGCGCTTCGCTAATCGCCTTGAGTTCCCATCTCTCGAAAATGACCGAACAGGCGGAGATAGCTCTTCCCATAGCTTCCTATAGCGAATATGCAGGCTCGGTGGTCAACTGCGACAATATCCTGCAGTCTTTCACCCAGGTCATCCACAAGACCGCACTACCGCCTGAGGCCGATGAGGTTATCCATCAACTGGGCGGGCCATTGGGAAGCCGTGAAGAAATCTTTAATGAGATAAAAAAAGGTTCTGGTCCACTGGCCGGTGTTGATTTTCAGAGGATCCCTGCCGAGGGATTGCCATTAACCTAAAGCGAGGCTGCACATGTCAATGCTTGATATTCTTATGATTATATTCCGGGTTTCATTCGGGGCCTTTGTGCCGCTCTGCTTCATTGCGGTACTCGTCTGGATGGAGAGACGCGGTGCCGCTTTCTTTCAGGACAGAGCAGGCCCTAACAGAGCAAACATCTTTGGATTTCGGGCTGCCGGGCTTGTGCAGAATCTGGCAGATGCGGCCAAGCTTATTTTCAAAGAGGATGTGGTCCCGGGGCATATCAAACATAAAATCTATTTTATTTTCGCTCCGGTAATCGTCTTCTTTACCGCGGTGGTGTCCTTTGCCGTTATACCCTTCGCCGATACCATGGTGCTTGGCGGCAAGCACTACATAATGCAGGCGATTCCTACAGATCTCGGTATCCTCTGGTTTCTGGCCCTGGTCAGCTTTGCGGTGTATGGCATTATCCTTGCCGGTTGGTCGTCAACCAATAAATACGGGATGCTCGGAGGCTTACGCTCGGCTGCCCAGGTCATCAGCTATGAGATTCCCATGGGGCTGGCCCTGGTCTCGCTCCTGGTTGTCTACGGTACTGTCAATCTCAGTGAGATGGCACAGTTCCAGGGACAGCTGCTCTTCGGATTCATACCGATGTGGGGCATATTTCTCCAGCCATTGGGCATTATAATTTTTGTAGTGGCCGCCTTTGCCGAGGCCAACCGGACGCCTTTTGATCTGGCTGAGGGTGAGAGCGAGCTGGTTGCCGGATTTCACGTGGAGTACAGCGCCATGAAATTCGCCATCTTTTTTATGGGAGAGTATGTGGCCATGTTCGCCTCGAGTGCCATTATCGTCACCCTGTACTTCGGCAGCTATCAAATACCCTGGCTGGCCACTGAAACTTTAATTGCCTATGCCAAGCCTCTGGCTGTAATTCTTATGATTCTGCTGCCGGTGCTGATGTATTATTTTGCCGGCTGGATTCGAAGAAGCAATGTCAGCCATTATTATCGACTGAATGATCCCAGAAAACGTGAGGCGAAAGCTTATATCAGGGTGTTGTGGGGACTGGTGATTATTCTTGAACTGCTGCTTGTCGTGATACTTCTGAGCAGCTCCGGGGGAGTGGCTGCATCTATCTTTGCAGCTCAGCTGCAGATATGCACCTTTCTCCTGAAGACGACGCTGATGTGCTTCGTTTATGTCTGGGTTCGCTGGACATTACCGCGATTCCGTTATGATCAGCTGCAGAGACTGGGCTGGCAGACACTTCTGCCGCTGTCGCTGCTCAATATCTTCATAACCAGTGCGGTTGTGGTAGCGTTAAGTTAAGGGAGAAGGAAATGGGTGCCAAAGTAAAAGTCATAAAACGCGAGGGCTCGAGCCTGCCTGAGAGACTGTACCTGGTGGAGGTCTTTAAGGGGATGCGTGTCACTTTAGGGCATTTTCTCAGGAACCTGCTCGACAACTCCAAACTGTATGTCAGACATTATCCTGAACAGCAGCCGGAGATTACCCCCCGCTGGCGGGGGCATCACAGACTGACCACCCATGAAGACGGCTCGATTAAATGCGTGGCCTGCTTCATGTGCCAGACAAACTGTCCGTCAAGGTGCATCATGATCGAGGCGGGTGAACGGCTGGACGGCAAGGAAGAGAAGATGCCGGTTCGCTTTGATATCGACCTGCTCGAATGCATCTACTGCGGCTATTGCGTGGAGGCCTGCCCGAAAGATGCAATCCGCATGGATACCGGGATATTCTCAGTTGTCGACGACAATCCCCAGGTAATGATGAAAAGTCTCGCCGAGCTGGTGGCTACCCCCGGCGCATTCGATGAAGAAGAATATAAAAAAGGGGGCGTTTGATATTATGTCCGAATTCCTGTTTACCGTATTCGCATTACTAGCCGTAGTCGGGGCGTTGGGACTGGTACTGTTCCGCCATCCGATGAACGGCGCCGTCTCTCTGGTAATGACCCTGATTTCCCTGGCAGGACTGTATTCGCTGCTCTCGGCCAAGCTGATATTTGCCCTGCAGCTTATTGTCTATGCCGGGGCGATTATGTCCCTGATCCTTTTCATTATCATGTTTCTCAACATCCGCAAGGAGGATCTGCCCGAGGAGCGGTGGCGCTGGGCTTACTACCTGGGAGGTACCGTGGTGCTTACCCCGGTGGCTCTGTTGCTGATGAAGGCCGTCAAGAGCCTGCCCGGCGTCGAGGCCACCATCGTCGGCGAAGGTTTTGGGGGCGTCAAGGAGGTAGGTCTCGTGCTTTTTCGCGAGTGGTTGCTGCCCTTTGAAATTATATCAATCCTGTTGCTGGTTTCTCTGGTTGGATCCGTGGTGCTGGCAAGCCAGAGGAGGGCCAAGCTATGATAGCGGACTACCTAACCCTGAGTGTCATCCTCTTCTGTATAGGCATACTTGGAGTGGTATCGCGACGAAATGTGTTCACGGTGTTCATGTCAATCGAGCTGATGCTCAATGCCGCCAACCTGGCCTTCATCGCCTTTGCGCGGTTGCATGAAAGTATGGACGGGCATGTGCTGGCGATGATGGTCATGGCCGTTGCCGCAGCAGAGGCCGCTCTGGCTCTGGCTGTGGTCATTCTGGTAAACAAGCATAAACGAAAGCTGGATACTAACGTATTCAGTCTCTTGAAGGGGTGATCAGATGGAACATA
Source organism: Desulfobulbaceae bacterium (assembly GCA_016278675.1). Taxonomy (GTDB): domain Bacteria; phylum Desulfobacterota; class Desulfobulbia; order Desulfobulbales; family Desulfocapsaceae; genus Desulfopila_A. Next base: position 123,824 of record JADQBJ010000003.1, read on the forward strand.
CCGTCACATATCTTGGACTGATCCCATTGATGCCGCTGATCGGTGCGGTGGTAATCGGGCTGATGCACATGTTCACCTGCACCGGCAAGCCGATTTCCGAAAAACTCTATGCCATCCTCGCCGTTATCGGCCCGGTGCTCGCTACCATACTTGCCTTCAGAGCATTCTTTCAGGTCAAGGCTATGCCGGAGGAGGCGCGCTTCCTGACCCAGAAAGTTTTCACCTGGTTTCAGGTGGGAGAGCTTGATGTGGCCATGGGCTTTCTTGCCGACCCGCTCAGCGTGCTTTTCCTGCTGTTCGTCACCTTTATCGGCACACTTATCCATTTTTATTCGATCGGCTATATGGCTGGAGATGAGAATTTCGGCAAATTCTTCGCCTATCTCAATCTGTTTCTCGGATCAATGCTTATTCTGGTATTGGGAGACGGTCCAGTGGTCATGTTTGTCGGCTGGGAAGGCGTCGGTCTCTGTTCCTATCTCCTTATCAGCTTCTATAGCAAGGAGAAAGATAATGTTCTCGCCGGAAACAAGGCCTTCATCGTCAATAGAATAGGCGATCTTGGTTTTATCCTCGGTATCTCCCTGCTGTTCTGGGCCATCGGTTCGGGCGGTTTCGACTATATATCACTCCGGGCTGCAGCAGATGGACTTGCTCCGGCAATGGGCCTGGCAATCTGCCTGCTCCTTTTTTTCGGGGCAACAGGAAAATCCGCTCAGATTCCCCTCTACGTCTGGCTGCCCGATGCCATGGCCGGTCCCACGCCGGTTTCCGCTCTGATTCATGCGGCAACCATGGTCACCGCCGGTGTCTATATGGTGGCCCGATTCAGTTTTATTTACGTGCAATACCCAGCTGCCGGAACCGTGATCGCCTGGGTAGGCATACTGACCGCTCTTGTTGCCGCTATTTTCGGCATGTTTCAAAAGGATATCAAAAAGGTGTTGGCGTATTCGACCGTCTCCCAACTCGGCTATATGTTTGCCGGGGTTGGTGTGGCTGCCTATTCCGCCGGTATCTTTCATGTCTTTACTCATGCCTTCTTCAAGGCTCTGCTTTTTCTTGGTGCCGGTTCGGTTATCTATGCCTTGCATCATCAGCAGGATATCTGGAAAATGGGCGGCCTTAAGGCCAAAATGCCCATCACCTACTGGACCATGCTGATCGGCTGTCTGGCCCTGGCGGGATGTCCGCTGCTCTCCGGTTTTTTCAGCAAGGATGAAATTCTTTATATGGCGCTGGCTCACGGATACCAGGGAGTCTGGCTGGTCGGAGTCATCGTTGCCGCCATGACCGCCTATTATACCTTCCGCATGTTTTTCCTGGTCTTTCACGGCGAGTCCCGTGATAAAGAGGCTTTTGAGCACGCCCATGAACCACCGAAGGTTATGACCGTGCCGTTAATTATTCTTGCCATAGGCGCAGCTTTTGCGGGGTACCTCAATCTGCCGGCGATATTCGGCGGCGGACAGCAGGTGACGCACTGGCTTGGCACCAGTGTGGTCGAGCATCACCCCGAGGCGAGCCACGCGTTGGAATTCCTTGCTATTGCGGCATCTATAATCGCTTTTGGAGTGGGGATTTTCATTGCCTATAAAAAGTACGGCCATGGGGCCGAGGAGCCTGAATTTTCCGGATTTGCCAGATTTGCCTACAATCTTTTCTATGTCGATCAATTGTATCATGCCGTATTTGTCCGGCCGTATCAGGCTATCGGCGACGTAATCAAGAAGATTGTCGACCCTTATGGTGCCGATCTTCCTATCAAGCTGTCAACCACGCTCTATCAGCTGCTGGGCAAAGCGTTTAAAGTATTTCAGGTCGGATATGTCAGGGTCTACGCCATTTATATGGTCATAGGACTGAGTCTGATGAGCCTGTTTTTATCACAAACACTGAACTAGGAAAGGTGTATTATGTTTGAACATGTCCTCTCAGTCATGATCTTTCTTCCTCTTCTTGCAGGAGCAGCACTGCTGGTGCTGCCTGTGGAGAAAAGCGGAGCCAGGACCATAGGCCTGGTCATCTCGGTCATAGTCCTTATCTGCGGATTGAAGGTGTGGGTCGATTTCAGCGGTGGCGGCGGTCTGGAATTTGTTGAAAAACGTGTCTGGATAGAATCCCTGGGCATAAACTATCATGTAGGAGTAGACGGAATCAGCCTCTTTGTTCTCATGGCGGCCGCTGTGCTCTTTCCTCTGGTGTTCATGGTTTTTGCCTCTAAGTCAAAATATTACTACTGTAATCTGCTTATCGCTCTCGGGGCCATGATCGGCGCCGTTGCAGCTGCCGATCTTATCGTCTTTTATGTTTTCTGGGAAATCATGCTCCTGCCTATCTTTTTTATGATAGGCCTCTACGGAGGCGAAAGACGCATCGCCGCCACAATTAAGATAACCATCTACACCATCTCCGGCTCGCTGCTGATGATGGCAGCCCTGATTTACCTGGCTGTCTCTTATCAGGCCCAGACAGGTGTGTGGAGTTTCGAGATTGCCAGAATGGCAACCCTGCAGCTGGAGGGCGGTTTTGCCTTGCTCGCTTTCATCGGCATGATGCTGGCTTTTGCTATAAAGATCCCACTGTTCCCCTTTCATACCTGGCTGCCGGATGCCTATACCGAAGCCCCTGTGTCGACGACATTTATCCTCTCCGCCATCATGGCGAAAATAGGAGTGTACGGCGTCATTCGTTTTGTTATACCTGTTTTTGAAGGAGAAATGGCCCGTTATGCCATCATCCTCGCCTATTTAGGGGTCATCGGGTTGATGTACTGCGGCATCGCCGCCATTGCTCAGCGGGACTTTAAGCGGATGCTGGCATTTTCATCGGCTTCGCATATGGGCATTATCGCTCTCGGCGTATTCTGCATGAACGTGCAGGCCCTTACCGGAACTCTGTTCCAGATAGTTGCTCATGCCACCAGCACCGGGATTTTATTCCTTTTTGCCGGGGTACTTGAAGAACGCACAGGCTCCAGGCAGATAGCGGATCTCGGAGGGGTAGCTTATCGTGCTCCTGTTTTCGCCACCTTTTTCGCCATTGCCATGCTGGCCTCCGTCGGGTTGCCAGGAACTAGTGGATTTATCGGCGAATTTCTGATTATTCTCGGAGCTGTCAAATTTAATATTGTGGTTGGCGTCCTGGCGGGCACAACCGTTATTATCGGCGTCTGTTATATGCTGTGGATGTTCCAGCGGGTATTTTTCGAGAAATCCAACGCGGCAACGGCGCATTTCAAAGATCTCACACCATATGAGACCCTGGTGTTTCTGCCGGTGATTCTCTTGATTCTGGTAATGGGCATCTATCCTCAGCCCTTCCTCGAGAAGATAACTCCTGCCGCCCAAAAGCAGGTGCTGCAGATGGCTTCCAAAGGTGAACAGCAGTTGGTGAAAATGATCGAATCAGATGTCAAACATGAACCGATAAAGAACTGAGGCGGGACCCGTTATGATAGATTTTGTGCTCTTACTCCCACTACTGATCGTTGGCTCAGGCGCTATCTTTCTGATGCTGCTGTCAGCCTTCGAGAAAATTGAGACCGAGATCGCCTCCTATGTCGGTATGGGCGTCTTTCTTTTAGCTTTTTTCGTGCAGCTGGTCAGCACCGCTTCGGGTGATGTCGAGATATTTACCGGCGTGTTTAATGGCATGCTGACAGGCAACAGTTTCACTCAAGCGGCCGGTCTTATCATCACCGCATGCGGATTTTTCACCTGCATGAGTTCGCAAACCTATTTTCAGCAGAACAGATTCTGTAAGCTGGAATATTACTCCCTGATCGCTTTTGCAGCCTGCGGCATGCTGCTGCTGACCATGGCCCAGGAGCTTATAACGGCCTTCATCGCCCTTGAGATAATGTCGCTGGCTATTTATGTTCTGGTCGGTTTTCACAGACAGGATATCAAGGCCACGGAAGCTGTCCTTAAATATCTTATCCTCGGTGCTTTTGCCGGAGCCTTTTTCACTATGGGCAGCGCGCTGATGTACGGCGGTGCCGGCAGCACCAAATTCGTGTTGATCGGTAATTTTATCGGTGCCAATGGCTTCATGGAGCAGCCGGCTTTGGTCGTTGGTTCCTTTTTTATCTTAATTGCACTGCTGTTCAAGGCTGCCGCCTTCCCATTCCACGCCTGGGTGGTAGACGTCTATGACGGTGCCTCAATGCCGATTACCGGGTTTATGGCAACTGCTCTCAAGACCGCCGTATTTGCGGTCTTTGCCAATTTTCTCGTTCTGGATACCGGGCTGCAGTCTTCCTGGGTTACCTATCTCTTCTATATTGCCGTCTTCACCATGTTTGGCGGAAACCTGATCGCCATCGGCCAGAGCAATCTCAAAAGAATGCTGGCGGCCTCTGGTATAGTGCACAGCGGGTATCTGATTGTCGCTCTTGTTGCATTCACCACCCGCGAATTTACCGGCAATATCATTGTTTTTTATCTGGCGGCTTATAGTGTCGGCACCCTGGGAATGTTCGCCGCTCTTTCCTATCTCAGCGGTGAGGGAGAGAAGCGCCGCACCTTTGCCGACTTCAAGGGATTGGCTAAGGTGAGGCCCTATTCGGCGGCGGCCATAACCGTTTTTCTCCTCTCCATGGCAGGGATTCCCCCAACCGTGGGTTTTATGGGAAAGCTCTACATTATTCTCAATGCCATTCATGCAGGCTATGTAGCGCTCGCTGCCCTGGCGATTGTGAGTAGTGTCATTTCGATGTGGTACTACCTGCGGCTCATAATTACCATGTACTTTGATGAAGCTCAGGATGACTTTGTAACGGTACGCTCACCCTTCGCCCCGATATGTACCTTTATCCTGGCGATCTGCGTTTTCGCCCTGAGCCTTTTGCCGATAAGCGTTTAATGCCACTAAGGTATTATACCCCTCAAGGGGGTACTGCAAAGAGTCCAGCTTAGCAGGGTTAGATCTAAGATAACACTCTTCGGAACTATGGAAACACAAGGGGAACCTTGATTATCAGTGAGAAAAGGAGCCTTACTATGAAAGCAAAAGATATACTGGAAACCAAGGGAAGCCGGGTCGTCACTTGTCATGAAGACAATACCCTGTCGGAGGCCTTATCTGTTTTTGCGGCAAACAAAATTGGATCGCTGCTTGTCGTTGACGACAATGACAATATCAAGGGCATAATCGCTCCTCGCGACATTCTTCTTGTGGTTCTCAATGATCTTGAAAACTTTAAGAATACCAAGACTAAAGATATCATGTCGACAAACCTGATTGTTGCCGGCATGGATGATAGTGTCGGGTATCTTCAGGCGATCATGACGGAAAATAAGATTCGTCACGTTCCTATCATGGAAGGTCCCAAACTCAAGGGAATCCTGTCGATAGGAGATGTCGTCAAAGCACAGATGGTTGAGAAGGAGGTAGAGAATCGCTACCTCAAAGATTATATTGAAGGGAAATATCCTGGCTGATTACTCCATGCCCTTTAAGCGTAACCGCATTTGCCGAAAAGCGCCCCGGTCGTACATCGACCGCGGCGCTTTGCCATTTTCCGTCAGCTTCGCCGGATAAAGGTAAGAGCGCTAAGAGCGGCCTGATCGGACTGCATCTTTGACGATCTGCTCAAGGAAATTGAAAATTGATGCGTACCTTTCCTCTCGCAACGGCTTAACTGCAGACCAATCCGGCTGAGCTGAATAAGTATCTTAAGACATGTTAATTTCTTGCAACAAGAGGAGAAGTTGGGTGTCTCTTACCTACGTTCTGTTTTCTTGGGGAGCTTGTTCAGAAATAAGTCAGAAATTATGAGAATCGGCAGAGGGGAGAGTGTTTGGTTTGGGAATTCGCTTTATTCACTTGGAATAGGAATCATTGCCGCACTGTCGTCTCTGTCGTTGAGAGCCTGCACAAGCTCTCCAAGCCCTTTCTCCAGAAGGTCGAGATGCTCGTCCGAGAGTTTTTCCAGAGCACCGCTAAGTTCGCCCTGGGCCGGTCTGGGGGCTTTGGCCAGTAGCTGATTTCCCTTTTCAGTCAGGGAGAGATGAACTGCCCGCTGATCCTTTTTGCTTCGTTCGCGGCTGACAAAACCATCTTCTTCAAGTTTATCGAGCATGTTGCTGCAGGTGGACGGATGTATAGCCAGTGAATTTGCCAGCTGGGAAACCTTGATGCCCGGCTTGGAATGCAACTCATAGAGCATCCAGAGTTTGGCGCTGCTTAAGCCGCACTTCTTTTCAACAAATTTAGAATGCGCCTGTACGGTTTTGAACAGTATGCGAAGGTGCTGGGTTACTGTGTTGATTTGAGCTGTTCTTTGTTCCATTTGTCCTCCTGATAAACAATCTATACGATGCTTTTAAACTGTTGATCAGATGATATCCAGCTTTTTTCTCAGGCGTTTTGCAATATTTCCAAAAAAGACCCGGAAAACCAGAAGTTTTCCGGGCCTGGGCTGGCAGGATTAATGTTTATTGTGCTGCTTTTTTGGCTTCTTCGAGCCACTTGTTCCATGTTTCCTGGTTGTCGGCAATCCATTCATCAACATGACCTTCAATTGCTTTCTGGCTTTTCTCGCCGGAGTTCATGCGAGTGTTCTGTTCGTTGATGTCAACGAGCGGAATTGCCACCAATTCAAAGAATTTCTTTACCGCAGGGTTTGCTTCTACAAACTTCTTGTTGGCGACAATACGTATATCGGAGACGACATATCCAAGTTTTATCGGATCGGAAACGGCACCTTCGATACCTGATTGAGTCATACGGTCAACACCGGATTTCTGTGATTCCTTAGGGATAATTTCCGGAACATTGATCCACATAACATCTTCACCCGGCTTCAGTTTGAAAATCGTCCAGTTTGGCGCCCAGGTATAGAAGAAGATGGGTTCATCTGCTCTGTAGGCGGCAATCGCGGAAGCCATTCCCGCTTCATAGGAGGCCTTTATGGGATTGATATGGTCGTGCAGATCGTAAACATCCATGTGGTGGGCAATGACAGTCTCACAGCCCCAGCCTGGAGGACAGGCGGTCATGTCGGCTTTGCCGTCGCCATCTTTATCAAAGGCTTTTTTGACCTCCTCACGTTTGAAATCGTCCAATGATTTGATATCGTATTTTTCTACATGCTCTTTGGAGACAAGATAGCCCTGCAGGCCGCCGGCCTTGACAATATAGCCGTATGCATCGGCATCGTCATAGAAATTTTTTGGAAATTGGCCTTCATGGTTGGGAAACCAGCCGTTGGTCCAGTAATCAACATCGCCAAGTGTCACGGATTTATAAAAAATAGGATTTTGCAGGTCTTTGGGCTTTTCAACATCATACCCCAATTGCTCCAGGCCTCTGCGCACCAGGGCCTCCTGAAAAAAACCGGTGTTCCATGTTGCCCGGGCCGGCTTGACAGTTACGCCTTCACCCGGTAATGCCGAGAAAGCCGCAGTGGCACCGGTTACAACTAGAGACGATACCACAGCACTCAAAAATAAATTTCTGATCATTGTTACCCCTCCTTTTGTTCTTTTTTCCCTTTACCCATCGATTGGGTAATTCTGTCCAAAATTATCGCCATGAGAACAATTGACAGCCCGCCAATCGTTGCAAGACCGATATCAAGCGTATTTAGACCGAGAACAACGGGTGCTCCCAATCCTCCGGCACCAATCATTGCGGCTATGACCACCATTGAGAGTGCCATCATTATCGTTTGGTTTAAACCTGCCATAATGGTCGGCAGGGCGAGGGGGATTTGAACTTTACGGAGTACCTGGGAGTTGGTGGCCCCGAAAGCCAGTGCCGCCTCAATCAGCTCTGGATGAACCTGCCTGAGACCCAGACTGGTCAGTCTGATAATCGGCGGCAGGGAAAAAATAATGGTAGCCAGAACACCGGCAACATTACCAACGGAAAACAGCATGACGATAGGTACCAGATAGACAAAAGCCGGCGTGGTTTGCATGGCATCCAGGGCTGGTCTGAGCACCGATTCGAAGCTGTCACTGCGGCCGGCCATGATCCCCAGCGGAATGCCGACGATTGTGCAGAAGATTACTGATGAGAAAACCATGGCAAGTGTTGTCATGGTATCCGGCCATAGGCCCAGCATTCCTATGAGGAAAAGTGCGACAACGCTGAAAATGGTAAGTTTCAACCCAGAGACACGCCAGGCAATAAGCGCCACAATTGCTACCAGAATAAGTGGGTGAACTCCCAGTAGTATGTCTTCCAGTCCGCTAAGCGTAACCTCAACAGGCCATTTGATTAATTGGAAAAACCAGCGGTATCCTTCTACCAGCCAATCGACGAACTGGCTGATCCATATATCCAAGGGTATGATTTTATCTTCAAAACTGAACATCGTGTTTGCTCCTGAGAGTAATAATTATGATGAATAATTGCTGCCTTCGGTATTCTCCGCACGATGAAGTGTACGCAGGAATCTGTTTTTTGAAACGGTGCCGATATATCTCTCGTTTTCATCCAATACGGGTACCGGCCAGGGATGAGATGCGACCAGCGGCAGAATATCCTGAAGACTGTCGGTATTCTTTACCGCCTGTACCTCCGGAAGAAAAGCACCTTCGATATTCCCCCTGCCGCCATTGCTTTTTTCGAGAAAATCGCGTAGTGAATCCGTAGAGACGACTCCCAAAAAACTGCGTTCCGAGCTGATAACATAGGCGAATTCCCGGTCGGAGCTGCTGAGTTTTTCCAGAATAGCCCGGGGGCTGCCATCTTTACGATGCCATACATAGGTGGGATAGCTGTCCCTGACAATATCTCCGGCGGAAATGACGCCTGTGGGATCAACGCCCCTGAAAAAGGCCCTGACATAGTCATCTGCCGGGTTCTGCAGGATCTCTTCTGGAGTGCCGACCTGAACAATGCTGCCGCCTTCCATGATCGCGATTCTGTCGCCGATGCGCAGTGCTTCGTCAAGGTCATGGGAAATAAAGACGATGGTTCGCTCGTGTCTATCCTGCAGTTTAAGGAGTTCATCCTGCATCTCCGTGCGGATCAGCGGATCGAGAGCCGAGAACGCTTCATCCATCAGCATGATGTCCGGATCCACCGCCAGTCCTCTGGCCAGGCCGACACGCTGCTGCATGCCGCCGCTCAATTCACTGGGATACGCTTTTTCCCAGCCGTCAAGACCTACCTGCTTCAAGGCATTGATAGCACGCACTTCCCTTTTCTTCTTTTCCATGCCGTCGAGTACAAGGCCAAAGCAGACATTATCCAATACCGTCTGATGAGGCATCAGGGCAAAGGACTGAAAAACCATGCCCGTTTTCCTGCGGCGAAATTTTACGAGTTCATGACGATCCATCTTGAGAACATCCTCGCCGTCAACCAGAACTTCGCCGGCAGTGGGTTCTATCAGCCTGTTGAGCATGCGGACCAGGGTGGATTTACCCGATCCCGATAGTCCCATAACAACAAATATTTCCCCCTGCATTACAGAGAAACTGGCATCCTGGACTCCTACGGTTAGTCCGGTTTCTTCGTAAATTTCCTCTTTGCTTTTTCCCTGTTTGAGAAGCTTGAGGCCTTTCTGAGGGTCCGGTCCAAAAATTTTGAAGAGGTTGCTGATAGTGATTTTTTCCATGATATTTGTCAAATTTAGTCAGAGAAGTTACTGGTTTTACAGTTCATTTATTCTTTTCAATCAAAAATAAACATTGCTGAAGAGTGGCGGTATTTTCTTAACATATAGAAGTGCGTCCCCTAAACTTAAACGCAAAAATATACATTTGCAATAAAAATATATTACACAATACAATATATAGCAATATTGTATTAAATGAAATATGTATTCACCAAAAAATTATTGCCCAATAAGACATTAAAAACGTTAAAAATCAGAAATATAATTATTAAGAAAGATGCAGATTGACGAAAGAGAGGTGTTCTGAGTCAAAAAGGAATGTTTGAGGTAAAGGTGAGAACTTCACCGGAAAGCGGATGGCTGATGCTGAGAGAGACGGCATGAAGCATCATTTTATCTCCCTCTCTGCCATTCCCATAGAGAGAATCCCCGACGATAGGGGAGTCAAGTCCAAGAGGATGGGCGGCATGGAGGCGAAGCTGGTGTGTCCTGCCGGTAAGCGGGTGGAACATAATCCTGGTGCAGCCGTTTTCGTTTTGTATTTTCCGCCACATGGTAATGCCCGTTTTGCCGTTGACGGGGTCATAGATCTGATAGGGTCGATTATCGACATCAAGCCTGAATTTAAGCTCGATTCTTCCCTGTTGCTGCGCAGGGCAGCCCTCTACCAGAGCGATATAGGTCTTTTCCGGTTTTCTCTGTTCAAACTGAATCGAGAGGCTGCGGTGTGATTCCCTGGTTCTGGCGAGAATCATGACACCCGAGGTATACATGTCCAGGCGATGGACAGCCGGCTGGGCAATGAGATCAACAAAGCGCCTGCGCAGAAGGGAAACTACACAATCCTGCCCCTCCGGCCCGCGGCCGGGCACAGCTAGAAGGCCCCCGGGCTTGTCGACCACAATGACCTCTGAATCATGGAAGAGCACATTTATCACCATATACCCCGGCGCTCCCTGATTTCCTCGAGGCCGCAGAGCATAAATCCGAGGAGTGGTTTACATTTGTCGGTACATGCCGGGTAAAAATGACCATGGCCTCTGGTCATTGATCTGTTGCTTCTGCCCCAGTAAAATTCAGATATGCCGATGGGGATAATCTGTTGCTGCAAGGCATAATTGAGAAGTTTTGGGGCACAGCAGTCGCCGGTGCCGGTCGGTATGCCGCGATCATCTGGAAAAAAAGAGGTGAGTCTGGCCGCCTGGCCTTTAAAATTGCAGATGGTGTAGAGCGAATGGAGCCTGGCTGTCAGCTGTTGCGACATTTTTCTTCTCTGGCCTTTAAGCTGCCTGTATTCTTCCGGACTTTCACAATTGTCCGTGAGGTGCTTCGTTAGTCGTTTTATCTGTTTTTCGGTATCGTTGTTCATTTTCCACCAGAGCTTTTCTTCGAAAAGCGGAGGCGCCCACCCGGGTACACTCCAGTGGCCGTTGTATTGTCCTGAAAAGGCATAGAGCTTGATACTGTTGCCATTCTGTCTCACCCCTTCCAGCACTCCGAACATTTTCCCCCTGGCTTCACCAAAAAGGCCCTGCGTCGAATATTCCGTGTCCGCCGAGGTTGGTGTAAAAAGATCAAGACTCATTTTCTTCTCAAGCTTTTCCATTAATTCACGGCAATATTCTCTGGTATTTCCCGAAGGAAGTAGGTGGTCTTTCCCACAGAAGCCGCAGTAACCCCGGACTCCCGGTTCTGAGGTGGATAATGCTGGAGATCGATTGATCGCTGTCATCTGATTCCTTTCGCCACATTGCCAGTTCAGGTTATGACTCTGAAGTTGTGAATAATATCTATGGAAATAGGGGCGGCTCGACGTTTTTTTTCAAGAGATTAAAAAGTTGCATCCGAAACAAGCATGTATTAAAAATCCGGTTCACATGGTATACCATCGTCATTGTTGCGATGGGATCTTTGCCAGTGCCCGCGGTGTCTGCGCTTACCGGTTGCTCGCCTGTTTAATCGGCGGAGGTTAGTGAAGACTCCGTATCAGCTCTATACACCTCAAGGGCACATCCTCCGAGCGTCTTAATTTAGTTCCTTACGGAGCAGACTTCGGAATTGCTCATTCCTGGACAGACATAAAGATGGTGTTTTCCTATTTGATTTTACTACGGGAGTAAGAGATGTTGCGATTAGCAGATATCAGAATTCGACCCAAATTGCTTTTCCTTTTTATTCAAACAGGAATTTTTCCCATTGTTGTGGCCGGATATTTCTTCAGCAGCTGGATGGAAAAGTCGCTCATCGAAGAGTCTTTCAACAAACTGACCACCATCCAGGATATCCGCAAAGGACAGATCGAAAACCACTTCGCCAAAAGCTTCGCCGATATCCGTCTGCTCGCGGATTCCGAGCGGATTTATACTTTCCTGGGCAGGATGTCCGTATACAAGGATAACCTTGATACATCATCCCTGGATGGATTTAACATCTCTACAAAAGAGTATGCGGACATTATCAAAGATATTCAAAAACCGCTGCAGGATTATACCTTCCTCAACAGCTACAGTGATCTCTACCTCGTCAATGCCGATTTCGGCCAGGTTATGTTTTCGGTGAAGAATGGAGAGGATAATGGAGTAAACCTTCTCTATGGAAGTCTCAACCGCAGTGCGTTGGCCAAGGTCTGGAAGGATGTCATTGAATCGGGTACCACGGTTATTTCCGACTTTGCGCCCTATGCTCCCGCGGAGAACAAAGAGGTGGCCTTCATCAGTCATCCGGTGACGAATTTTGCCGGAGATAATATAAGCGTAGTCGCCCTCCGCTTCGACTCCGATCTTATTTCGAAAATCACCGAATCACGTAAAGGAATGGGAGAGACCGGAGAATCCTATCTCGTCGGCTGGCAAGAGGATACGGAAAGTTTTGAGTTCAGAAGCAATATGACAACAATGGGAGAGGGTAAATATGTGGTCGGTTATGATCTGGGCAAAAAACTGGATTACTGGCTCGATGCAGCAGAATTAGGAGAAGAGGGCGGCAAGGGCATATATACAGACAGTGCCGGCAAAAAAGTGCTGGTCGCCTTCAATAAGCTGAAGCTTGAAGGACTCGACTGGTATTTGATCTCCAAAATCGACAAATATGAAGTCACCGCGCCTGTTCGTGATATATATCGGAAGGTCGGCGCTTTCGCTCTGCTTTTTACGGCTCTTACCGCTTTCTGGGCTTGGTTTATCTCCAGGGGGTTTACCCTACCTATCATCAGGGATATGCATTTTGCCGATGCCATCTCGCACGGAGATTTCAGTACTCAGCTCAAATCGAACAGAAAAGATGAGCTTGGCGACCTGGCACGTTCTTTGAACAAGATGGCTGCTAACCTCAAAGAGGTGGACTGGCTGAAGTCGGGAAAGGAACAACTGGATGACACTATCCGCGGGGAATTAGGACCGGATGAGCTGGCCCGTCGCTGCATTACCTTTTTTGTCAAACATTTCGAGGCTGATCTTGGAGCCATCTACATCCTTCATGAGGGCAGTCTGGAGCTTAGAGCATCCTATGCCTTTACGGATCGCCGCGGTAATTTCAACTCCTTCGCCCCAGGTGAGGGAATGGTTGGGCAGGCAGCTCTGGAGACGGAAATTCTCTATTTTTCTGCTATGGGAGAGGATGCACCTCAGATTAACTATGGCGCCGGTGAAAAACCTCTAAATACTTATCTGGCAGCTCCGCTTCATGTCGATGGAGAAGTCGCAGGGGTTATGCTCATAGGATCCATGTGTCCTTTTAATGAGCTGCAGAAGCAGTTTCTCAAACAAAATATCTCCAATATGGCCATTCTCTTCAATGCCGCCACCTCGCGCCGGAGAATCGCCGAACTGCTTGCCGATGCACAGGCTCAGCAGGAAGAACTCAAGGCCACCAACGAGGAGTTGGAAAAACAGGCAACGGCTTTACGGGAATCCGAAGCTGAGATGCAGGCTCAGCAGGAAGAGCTGCGGGTCACCAATGAGGAGTTGGAGGAGCAGACCAGGGCTCTTAAGGAATCAGAAGGGGAACTGCAGGCTCAGGAGGAGGAACTCCGGGTCACTAATGAGGAGTTGGAGGAGCGAACCAGGGCGCTCGAAGAGCAGAAGAATGAGATCTGGGCAAAAAACAGTGATCTTCATGAGGCTCGGGAGATCGTGGAGAGAAAAGTGAAGGAGCTGGAGGTTGCAAGTAAATACAAATCAGAATTTCTGGCCAACATGTCCCATGAGCTCCGGACTCCACTGAACAGCATTCTCATCCTTTCTCAGCTCCTCGGCAACAATAAAGACGGCAATCTCACTCCTCGGCAGATCGAGTCCTCAGCGGCCATTCACTCGTCCGGTACTGAACTTCTCAAGCTCATTAATGAAATACTCGATTTGTCTAAAATCGAGGCCGGCAAAATCGATCTTGTAATCGAAGATGTGCCGCTGCGGCGAATTCAGGATGATATCAACCTTATGTATAAAGACATTGCCGAGAATAAGGGTTTGGATCTGTCGTTTGAGGTGGCTGAAGGGTTACCGTCGGTAATACGGACCGATTCCCAGAGACTGCAGCAGGTTCTGCGCAATTTGATTACCAATGCCTTCAAGTTTACCAAAGAAGGCGCGGTATCGCTGGAGATTTCACGCCCGTCTGCGGAAATGGTTAAGGATACAGCCTTGATTATAAAGAACAGCCTTGCCTTCGCGGTTAAGGACCAGGGCATCGGTATCCCGGAAGACAAGCAGCGTGTCATTTTCGAGGCGTTCCAGCAGGCCGACGGCTCCACCAGCAGAACCTACGGCGGCACCGGGCTGGGACTCTCCATCTCCCGGGAACTGGTCCGGCTGCTCGGCGGTGCCATTCATCTTTATTCCATTCCGGGAGAAGGAAGCACATTCACTGTGGTTCTCCCGGAAAAATGTGCTGCGGAAACCGAACAGGGCAGCAGGGTTGAAAGAGAGGTTGCTGAAGCGGCGGCCAAACCGGATGAGCAGATTGCCGGAGCTATGAAAAAGGGTGCTTATCCCCAGGAGGAGCGGGTGGCCTCAGTAGAAGGGAAAGCGATCGTCGAGGTTGACGATGATAGGAAAAATGTCACACTCGGCAGCAAAAGTCTCCTAATAATTGAAGATGACAATAATTTTTCAAGAATTCTGCGCGATTTTGCCAGAGAGCGGAATTTTCTCTGCATCATTGCCGAAGATGGTGAAACCGGATTGCATTTTGCCGACTATTATCGACCCAGCGCCATCATTCTAGATATTGGTCTTCCCGGGATTGACGGCTGGAACGTGATGGAGCGCCTCAAAGATAACCCTGAGCTGCGGCATATTCCGGTTCATTTCATGTCGGCTGCCGACAGTTCCATGGATGCGCTGCGAATGGGAGCCATCGGTTATCTGACTAAACCGGTTTCCATGGAAAAAATAGACGAGACTTTCGGCAAACTGGAAAATATGATCTCGAAACCAATGAGCAGGCTCCTGCTGGTGGAAGACGATACCCTGCAGAGGGAGAGCATCAAAGAGCTTATCAGCGGCGGTGATGTCATCACGACAGCAGTGGCAAGCGGTGCCGAGGCCTATCGTGAACTCGCCGAGGGAAGCTACGACTGCATGATTTTAGACCTCGGCCTTGAAGATATGTCCGGTTTCGAACTGCTTGAAAAAATCAGGAATAATGAATCGATGTCCGGTGTTCCGATTATCATCTATACCGGTCGGGAACTTTCCGGGGACGAGGAAAACAAGTTGAGCCGTTATGCGGAAAGCATCATTATCAAGGGGGTCAAGTCTCCGGAGAGGCTCCTTGATGAATCCGCCCTCTTTCTTCACAGGGTCGAGGCCAATCTTCCCGAAGATAAACGAAAAATGCTGAAAATGGTGCATGACAAGGAAGCCGTGCTCAGCGGCAGCAAAATTCTGCTGGTTGACGATGACATGCGCAATGTCTTCGCCTTAACCAGTGTCCTTGAAGAGCGCGGCATTGATATCGTCATCGCCAGAGACGGCATCGAATGCCTTGAAAAACTCAAGGAAGTTGAAGAAATAGATGCGGTACTTATGGATATAATGATGCCGCGCATGGATGGCTATGAGGCCATGATGGAAATTCGTAAAATGGCAAAATATCAAAAGCTGCCCATCATCGCCTTGACAGCCAAGGCCATGAAAGGCGACAGGAGTAAATGCATTGAAGCCGGCGCCAATGATTATCTGGCCAAACCTGTTGATCCCGATAAGCTGCTGTCAATGTTGCGGGTGTGGTTATATTGATGATTGAGAAGGCCACCCGGATACCCGATGAAAATCTGGAAATACAGCTCCTGCTGGAGGCTATATTCCAGAAGTATGGATATGACTTCAGAAATTATGCCGGAGCACATACCAAGAGAAGGCTGAAGCACAGGAAGGAGATGGAGGGGCTGAAAAGTTTTTCCGAGATGATGCACAAGCTCATCTACGATGAACAATTTTTCAACCAACTCCTTCTCGATCTTTCCATAAATGTCACGGAAATGTTCAGGGATCCGTGGTTTTACAAAGCTGTCCGTCAGGTGGTTGTGCCGCACCTGAAGACCTATCCCTTCATTAAGGTATGGCATGCCGGCTGTTCGGCCGGTCAGGAAGTGTATTCCATGGGGATACTGCTTGAAGAGGAGGACATGAAGGACAGGACCCAGGTATATGCCACCGACTTCAATGAATTGATCCTGGCCAAGGCCAAAAGCGGCATTTATCCAATAGATGTGATCCGGCAATATACTTCCAATTATATTGAGTCAGGAGGAATGGAATCCTTTTCAGATTACTATAGGGCCGATGACAAGCATGTGATTTTGAAAAAAACCCTGCGGGAAAGGGTATTGTTTTCCTCCCACAACCTTGTGACCGACGGCGTCTTCGGTGAAATGAATGTCATCTTCTGCAGAAATGTGCTGATCTATTTCGACAGGGAGCTCCAGGAAAGGGTGCTCCAGCTTTTTTATGAGAGCCTTTGCCCCGGAGGTTTCCTCTGCCTGGGCTCAAAAGAAAGCTTGCGATATTCCAAGGTCGTGCAGAACTTTGAAACAGTAGATGATGGTAAAAAGATTTATCGAAAAAAGCGTATCTGAGAATAGAGGTGGTCAGTGGTGTTGAAATCCGGTAAATATCAGGCTGTGGTTATTGGGGTCTCTGCTGGAGGTATCACCGCTCTGGAAAACATTCTTCCGGTTTTCCCGGAGGGCTGTCGGCTTTCAATACTGATAGTACAGCATATGGCCTCAGGAGGGAAAAATTATCTGGTGCAGCATTTCAACTCCCGCTGCTCTTTGCCGGTGCGTGAGGCCTGCGATAAAGAGACGATCAAGTCCGGTACCATTTATTTTGCCCCGGCCGATTATCACCTGCTTGTCGAGCAGCAGAAAACGCTGGCCCTGTCGGCAGAGGCAAAGGTCAACTACTCAAGACCATCCATCGATGTGCTCTTTCAAACTGCCGCGGAAGCCTACTGTGAGAAGCTGGTAGGGGTTGTACTGACCGGTGCCAATGCAGATGGGGCGGCCGGTCTGGCAAGAGTGCAGGACCTTGGAGGCCTGACCGTGGTTCAGTCTCCTGAAACAGCGGAGGTCGATATCATGCCGAAAGCGGCAATTAAGGAGGTTAGAGTAGACCATATTCTGCCTCTGGTTGAGATTGGAAAATTTCTTGCCGCACTCAACGATGATGAGGAAGAATGAATAAAGCAAAAATTCTGATTGTTGATGACCGGCCGGAAAATCTTTTTGTACTGGAATCTTTAATTGATGCGCCGGATGTCGAACTTATCAGGGCGAACTCCGGCAACGAGGCCCTTGCCAAGGTTCTGGATAATGATTTCGCTCTGGTTCTTCTGGATGTACAAATGCCGGGAATGGATGGCTATGAGGTTGCCGAGTTGATGCGGGGCAATAGACATACTAAAAATGTTCCCATCATTTTTGTAACCGCAAAACACAAGGAGCAGGCCTCCATTTTTAAGGGATATGATTCCGGTGCGGTAGATTATCTTTTTAAACCGCTCGAACCGGTAATTTTGAAAGGCAAGGTCGGTGTTTTTCTTGAGCTTTACCGGCATAAAAGGGAGCTTGAGAAAAAAACCCAGGAACTCGACAGGCGCCTTGCCGACCTGGAGGAGTTGAAAATGCTGCTGGAGAGAACTAATGAGCAATTGACGCATCTTTCCCGGATGGACGGACTCACCGGACTTTTGAATAGAAGAAGTTTCGACGAACTGGTCAATGAGGAGTGGCGGCGCGGGGTGCGAAATAAACAGCCGCTTTCCATTTTGCTCATCGATATCGATTATTTCAAGGCCTATAATGACAACTACGGGCACACTCTGGGAGATGATGCTCTTAAGGCAGTGGCACAGGCGCTTGGCGGGGCGGTACAGCGCCATGTCGATAAGGTCGCCAGATATGGCGGCGAGGAGTTTGTCGTTATTCTGCCGGACACGGATAAGGCGGGTGCCGAATTCATGGCGGAACGAATCTGCAATGAGGTGCGCCGACTCAACATCAGCCATGTTGCCTCTCCCGGGGAGAAGCAGCTGACTGTCAGTGTGGGAACCTCAACTACTATACCCGATGGAAATGCCGGTCCTCTGCCATCGATTGAATATGCGGATGTGAAGCTGTATGAAGCCAAGGCGGACGGTAGAAACTGCTGGAAGTCCGGTCTTGTGGAAGAATTAACCTCTGGTTGATAAAGGAATATATTAAATGATGGTGCAGCGCTCCGGCAACCTGACTCAATCACCTTTTGCCAGGCTGCGTCCCGATGATGTGATCACCCTGGCGGAGAAATCCCTGGGCAGAGAATTGACCAATTTGCTGCGTCCTTATAACAGTTATATCAACAGGGTATTCGAACTGGAGGATAGGGAAGGCACAGGGGTCATCATAAAATTCTACCGGCCTGGCCGCTGGACCAAGGAAGCTATTGAAGAAGAGCACCTTTTTCTGCGGGAATTGGAGGAGCGTGAAATTCCGGTAATCGCTCCCCTGACCCTGGCAACAGGAGAAACGCTGGCACGCGGGCACGGTATTTATTTCGCCCTTTTTCCCAAATGCGGCGGAAGAAGCATCGATGAGTTCAGCGACGAGCAGTGGCTGGAGCTTGGTCGCCTTGTCGGTAGGATGCATGCCGTCGGCAGTGTTAAAAGCGCCGACAATAGAGAAAAAATGGTTCCTTCGGCTGCAACCACCCGTCGGCTTGAATATCTCAGGACCAACAAACTTGTGGCGGCTGAGCTGGAACAAGAATTCTTCTCATTGACTGCCGGATTGATCGAGGAGATCAATCATCTGTTCGAGGCCGTGCCCATACAACGGATTCATGGCGATCTTCACTTCTCAAATATTATATACAGGCCCGGAGAATCCTTCTATCTTATTGATTTTGATGATATGGTTATGGGACCTCAGGTTCAGGATGTCTGGATGCTCCTTCACGGGTATGGCGAAGACTCTCTGATAGAGCTCGATCTTTTTCTGGAGGGATATGACTCTTTTCACCATTTCGACAGAAGGACCTGCCGCCTGATAGAACCACTGCGGGCGATGCGCTATATCCATTATCTGGCCTGGTGCGGGTATCAGGTAGTGGAAGATGGCAGGACTGAAGTGAATCCGGATTTCGGCAGTTTCGAATTCTGGCGTAATGAACTCACCGAGATGCAGGATCAGCTGGAACGGATTCATACCGCCGGGAATCCTTTCGACCATCTCTGATCCGGGCTCTGCACCACCTCCCGCGGTGGATGTCATTATGGCACAGTGCCGGGGGTGGGCGAAAGGCCTGTTTTTCAACGGCCGCGATAATCAGTACCCTTAAACCAGTGCTGCAGTCTCTCTGCCAGTCGCATATTGCTTTTTTCGGCAGCGGCGGACACCTCGGCAAAATTCAAATTATATTTTTCGCCGAGGGTACGTAAATCTGCTGCTGGTGGACAGATCGATTTCCACGGAACCGGGCAGTGGAAGAGCAATGTAATGACATTTTCCCGCTTTCGTACCGGAATAAACAGACTGCTCTCGCAATGCTTTAAGATGGCCTTTTTTACGCCATTGTATATATCATGATTGCCGCTCCAGAGATTGCCGCAGAGAACCCCGTTTTCTGAGACTCTCTCTCTGGCGAGCTTGAAAAACTCACTCGAATAGATGTTTCCGGCCATCCCTGTACTGTTGAAGGCGTCGAGGAGAATAAGGTCGAATCGGGGCTCTTTGCCCAGCTTTTGCAGATAGCGCAGACCATCCTCGCAGTGAATGGTGATGTTGTCGTTTTCCGGTACGGCAAAGAAAGTGCGGGCAACCTGGATAATGTGTCTGGAATAATCAACAGCATCGACACGACACGCGGGCAGATAACGGTGAATGAAGTGGAGCAGCGCCCCGGCACCGACGCCGATCAGCAGAATCCTGGTTGGCCGAGGGTATGCCAGTAATGATGCCGCCATCATATAATGTGTATACCTGAGCACCAGTCTGCCCGGGTCCTTGAGAGCAATTCTGCTTTGCACCACCGCATCCTTGAAATAGAGCGACCGGTAATGTTCCTGATCAACAACCTCCAGGAAGTTTTTGCCGTGGTGGCTGTGCAGCAGCTTTTTTCCGCGAGAGGACATCGATGTTCTCCAGGACTATCGTTTTTGTTTGCATGACGATCATAGGCTTTAACAGCAGCCTTCTCTGAAATGGCAAAAAAATGAGGCTTCGCACAGACAGCATGGTTGCAGTGGAGAGCACAGGTGGGTATAAGAATAGTTACATGGAAAGCATCAAAAGTAAAGATCTAGGGGCGACACAGGCCCATAAAAATTATTTTATTTCCCGGTAGATTGCAGAAATCCTCAAACATCTTGACTGAAAGGTTTTTCTTCTGCATACTTGGAATTTGACTGTAATGCGATTATCTTTTTGAGGTGAGAATAGTGTCTGAAGCAGGAAAAAAAGTATTAGTCATGGATGACGAAGAAATTGTCGCAGATATAGCCCAGCAAATGCTCAAATACCTGGGGTATGACGCAATTGTTGCCGGCAACGGTGAGGATGCCGTCAAACTCTATCGTGAAGCGTATGAGCTGGAAGATCCTTTCGATCTGGTTATCATGGATTTGAATGTTCCGCAGGGTATGGGCGGAATGGAGGCTGTCAAGCATGTCCTGAAGGTAGACAGCACGGCAAAGGTAATGGTGTCGTCGGGGTATTCCAGTGATCCTATTATGCACGAATACGGCAATTATGGTTTCTGCGGCTGCATTGCAAAGCCATTTGACCTTAAAGGACTGCAGGAAGCCGTGCAGGCTGCAATGCACTAGGAAGGGTCGACCAAGACATATTTTCACTCTATCTTGCAATGAACGCTTCCCGGGCGAATAAGTCTCAGCTCAAGATCATTTATTTTACCACCATTCTGACTATCTGTTCGTTGTACGCGGCGCAACCGATTCAGCCGGTTTTTCAGGCAGAATTTCAGCTCGGCAACCTCCAGGCCCTGCTCTTTACTACTCTGATGATGCTTCCTTTGGGTATCGCGCCACTCTTTTACGGCTTTTTGCTGGAGACATTCTCCGCCAAACTGCTGGTCCGCGCCGCTGTCCTGATTCTTGGCCTTCTCGAGCTGGTTTTTGCCTGTTCGACAAGCTATTTTTCACTTCTTCTTGTCCGGGCTGTCCAGGGACTGATGATTCCCGCCATCCTGACATCCCTTATGAGCTACATCTCTTTTACTTCGGACCGGGGAAATGTCCAGCGCTTCATTGCTTTCTATATAGCGGCAACTATTGTAGGCGGCTTCCTCGGACGTTTTCTTTCGGGTCTGTCCACAGAACTTTTTGGCTGGCGGTATTTTTTTGCGTTTCTCGGAGTACTGCTGATTTTCTCTTTCTATCTTCTCCGGGCATTGGAAAAAGATGCCAATATGGAGTATGCCAAACCTAAACTGAGCGAGATTACTGATCTTTTACGGAAAGGGGAGTATTTCTGGCTCTATATCGGTATATTTTCCATTTTCTTTGTCTTTTCGGCGATGATGAATTTTTTGCCGTTTGCCCTCAGGCAGATAAATCCGTCGTTAGGCGAAGCGGGAATAGGTTTTCTCTATTTCGGTTATGCCATGGGGATATTCGTCTCCCTCAACAGCCCCAGGATCATACGCCTTTTCGGTAATGAAACGGATGCTGTTCGTGCGGCAATCGTCATCTTTTTCGCAGGGACTACTCTTTTCTTCATTAAGGATTACAGGGTGATGTTCGGTGCCATGTTCGTCTTTTGCACCGGACTGTTCATGGCTCATTCACTTCTTTCAGGGTTCGTCAACAAAATGTCGAACACCAAAAAGGGTATTGCCAATGGTGTTTATATCTCATTTTATTACATGGGAGGCACCTTTGGTTCATTTATTCCCGGCTATTTCTTCGAAAATTATGGTTGGAGCGGTTTTCTCGTCTTTCTTCAAGCGATGCTGTTGTTTTCTTTCTTCTGCATTCACATGTTAAAGAGAGGCATTGTCGCCAAGGCTTCCCTGCCTTCATAACCACCTGATTGCATGCTCGGCATGACATCTTTGATGGAATCGTATAAAGCCCGATCTACGTCGTTGTGGATCTGAAATGGCGATTCGCCATTTACTGCAACCGCCTGATCACCGTTTCCGATACTCCGCCAGGTATATCAACTTTGCCGATGTCTGCGCTAGTCGCAAGAGTTCATCTCATCTCGACAACTCCGATGACTTTTTAAAGAGTATCATTTTCACAATCTGCACAAACTCTTGATGGGCTGCCGGCTGTTGAAGAGAGAGCTTGCAGGATATTGAGATCCTGATAATATTCATATCTAAAGTTTAACGAAAAAGAAGATTCAGTCGACAGCGTATCAGCTTTGAGCCACTGCACCTGGAGGGATATGAGGATGGATGATAGGGCGAAAATGAGGATAAAACTCATCTCTTTTGGTTTTAAGTATGGAGCCCCGGAGGATGTGAATTATCTCTGGGATGTACGTTGTTTGCCCAATCCTCACTGGGTTGACGAACTGCGTCCCGGTACCGGGCGGGATCATGAGGTTTCCGAGTATGTAGTCGGCAGTGCGGCAGGTCGGGATTTTCTGAAATATGTGAAGCCGATGCTTATCTTTCTTGTGCAGCAAAATCGTGCTGCAGGGAAGAAAGAGTTGGTAATAGCGGTGGGATGCACCGGGGGAAGGCACCGCTCGGTGGCTATCGTTGAGGAACTGTGTGATGTTCTCAAGGATCTGGAAGTCGATCTGCGCTGTGAGCACAGAGATATCGACATAGGGAATTGATGATGCAAGATGAGCTGCCGCCCTTTTTCTCAGGGTATATTGGTGTTCAGTCCCGGTCCCGCTACCGCCCCATAGATGGCCATCAGGATTGAATAGACAAATATAAAAAGTGCGGCAAGCAGCAGAGTGAATATAAGCTTGATGAGTATTCCGGCAGTTTTGCGCAAAAAGAACAGTACCGCTCTGCAGCTGATATCCGCCAGGGTAAATAGAAATGCCGCCAGGCAGAGAGCCGCTTCGTAGAGGAGAGGAAGAGCGTTTCTTGCGGTTTTAGACCCGATATTGAGTGAAAATTGTGCTAAACGTTGCATAATTCCACCTTTTGAAAAAGAAAATTTCCGACGAGCCTACTTCTGTGAAGCTGCTTAATGCAAATTGCGGACCAGGCAAACCGGTTAAAAGAAGACAAGGCGAGCTGCCGAAGATTTAAAAGCAAAGTATTGTGATAATAAGGATAAATTATAAATGTTATTCGAATATCCCAGTAACGGCATCGGTGAGGATCCTTGCAGCGGGGTGATAATTACCTCAATTGTGTGCTTTTAAACACCTCTATATTTTTCACTTTCCGGGATCGGGGATTTCCATGAGTGCTCTCTGCTGTTCTAACCGCTGCGGACTGCACCGCCTTTTTTGACCTTGTTGCCGATGTGATGTATTGTGGAGGAAATGACGGCTCAAGTGAAATTGAAAAGACGTAGAAAAGAGAGAGACCTATGACAGCCACTGTTTCTAATCTGAAAAAAATATCCATGGCGATAAGAGCGGCAGCCGGTCCAGGCGGAATTCCTTCAGCCTCTGAACATCGCTTTTCCTTTATCTTCGGAGTTGCGGGCAGCGGTCTTTGCCCGTTTGAAATCCAGCTGGCGGATAAAGCCGTTGGTGAGAAGGTAGAGCTTAGTGTTTTAAGGGATGAGATCAAGGAATACTTCGGTCATCTGTCGGCCCCTCTGGTCCAATCTCTGAATCTGCAGATCATGCCATCACAGCTTTTCCTCGAAATCACGGTCACCGGGATTGAGGAACCTGTCCAGCAGGAAATAGTAAAGGCCATGGCTGCGGCACTCAGCGGAGACTGCGACTGTGGCTGCGATTGTCACTGAAATAGAGCTAGGATGCCGTCCGAGAATGACCTTCTCGGAGTCTTTCGCTTACC
This sequence comes from Desulfobulbaceae bacterium, assembly GCA_016278675.1. Classification (GTDB taxonomy): domain Bacteria; phylum Desulfobacterota; class Desulfobulbia; order Desulfobulbales; family Desulfocapsaceae; genus Desulfopila_A. Next base: position 147,851 of record JADQBJ010000003.1, read on the forward strand.
CGATCTGAACGAAAATGTCTATTCTCGAACAACCTTCTACAGGTTACCATATCAGATCGTCCGGTATGGCATATTCTCCATAAGGATCGTCGGCATCTTTATCTTTCTTGCCGGGGGGAGCATTGAGAAGCACCACCAGTTTGCTGTTAAGCTCCCGTACCTTATAGATTGTGGTCGCCGGTACCAGTTGATATTCTCCCGCCAGTTTGACGATTCCCACCTTCCCGAGAGCCAGGCTGTCGATGGTCTTCTGGGCAAGACGCAGCTTTTTTATGGTGTTCTCATGCCTGAAATTATAAGGAATATCTCCATCTTCGGCTTTAATTTTATGAGTTTCGATAAGCTGACGAGCCTTTGCCGAGGCTTCCTTGGCTTCTCGCTGGGCGATCTTCTTTTTGTTAAGCTGCTGGTCCTTTTTCTTCTTTTCAGCTAATGCCTGCCTGGCCATCTCGGCAATCTCGTTTTCGTCCTTCTGCTGTCCCTTTAGCCGGGTGTGTTTGTCTTTTTTTGACTGATTAAATTTCTGCTTGTCAATAAGACCCATTTTTAGGAACTGATCCTGTAATGTCTTTCCCATCAATGTTCTCCGGTATTTATCAAAAGGTTTTAAATTTTTTCCGACACTGCTCTTTTTTTTTCCAACACTGCGTTAACAGTAAGTCCATAAAAATTTGAAGGCAAGCTTTTCAAAGGCCCGGGATACCGAACCATCTGGTCGCCATCAAAGAAGAGAGAAAGTATACGACAAATTTGTATTTATACAACACCAAAGAGGATTGATGAGTCGTTGGGGCTGCTGAAAGTATGGCGCTTGATTTTTGATACTCCGGCATCGCGCATCATGGCCATTATCTCTTCTTCGGAATATGACCTTCCCTGAGATGTGTTGATCAACATGTTCAAACTGAAAAGAGCTGCAAATTCGGGGCTGGCCTTGGAGTTATCCAGAATAAAGTCATGAATAAAAATCCTGCCGCCGGGAGACATTTGCGCAACCGTCTTGGCGATTATTTCCCGGCACTCCTTTTCGCTGTTGCTATGGAGGATATGGGATAGCCAGGCGGCATCATAGGGACCTCCGCTGATCGGCCCGGCTGTAAGGTCTCCGCCGATAAAGGAAATGCGTTCGCTTAGATTGAATGATTCAACTGTTTTTTCGGCAAAGGGCCGGGTGGTGGGCCTGTCCCATATGGTGGCCTGCAGTTCCGGATTGGCCAAACAGAAATGGATGGCATAGGTACCCGGCCCGCCACCGAGATCAAGGAGGTGCTTTGAGCCGTGCAGATCGACCTCTTCGGCAATTCGAGGGGCCAATTCCATGGCCAGATTGAACATACCCATGAGGAAGCTTTCTCTTTCGGCCTCTTCTCCAAATGATCTCTGCTCCACCGGACCTCCTGTGACCACGGCTTTGTCGAGTTGTGCCCAGCCGTCGAGTAAATGATGATGATGGAGGATGATATGGCCCATGTATTTGGATGAATTCCTGGAGAGGAAAGCAGTGGCAAAGGAAGTATTGCTGAAATAGTTTTCTTCTTTTACAAGCAGGCCCAGGGCGGTCAGACCATTGAGCAGAAATTCGGTGGCCCGATCATCTGTTCCGGTTCGAGCGGCTATTTCCTCTGCAGTCAGCTGTTCTCCGCCGATATGAGAGAAGATTTCCAGCCTGACGCCGGCCTGAAGCGTACAGCCTTTCCAGTACCCGCTTGACACGCTGAGAAGCTTGCCGACATCCCAATTTTTTTTCATTCAGATCCTCCTGGGAAATAAGGTGCATATGTCGTATATTTGCTAGTACAGCATATCCCAGGATATAAAAAAATACAAATCGAGAACCTTTGATCAGTCTAAGCCGAATAGCTGTCTCAGCGTGGTATCTTTTACGAGAGTATCATCTTTATGACCTATAAAAATTTTTCTTGTTCTCCCCGGCTTCTACTCCGCCAGTTGACGGTAGCCCTGCTGCTGCTGTTTAGCTTCGGTTGCGAGGACACCAATCTGTTGATTTTGACGTCAGCAGGCGTGGATGCCGTTAATGCGATCACCCTCAGCGATGAAGATGTGCGGACTATCGCCGCCAGGGCGGCCGCTGTCATAGACGGCGAAAATCGACTGGCTCCACCCCGGTCCATTTACAGCAGGCGGCTGCAGAGCCTGGTGGCCCGACACCAGAAGCGCGACGGCTTTGATTTCGACTATGAGGTATATTTGAAAGACGAGGTCAATGCCTTTGCCATGGCCGACGGAACGGTTCGGGTTTTCAGTGGATTAATGGATATAATGACGGATGAAGAACTGCTTTTTGTAATCGGCCACGAAATGGGCCATGTAGTGAAACGCCATTCCCGGAAAAAGGTTGTCCTTGCCTATACTGCCGGTGCTGTGCGCAAGGGATTGGCATCCCAGGACAACCAAATAGGGCAACTTGCCGCATCAACCCTGGGCAGCCTTGCCCAGCGTTTGACAAATGCCCAGTTTTCACAGCACGAGGAACGACAGGCTGATGATTACGGGGTCACCTTTCTCAGGGAAGAGGGGCATGCTGTTACGGCGGCAGTCAGCGCCTTGCGGAAGTTCGAGGTGCTTGCCGGGCGCCATACTTTCCTCTCCAGTCATCCCGATCCTGCCGACAGAGCCGAGCGCCTGGTCCGGGAAGAGGGAGAGGAAGGATCTTTTCTGGCAACCCTCATCAATATCCTGAAAAGCCTGATAGTCGACATTATCAACTTGGTCCGATCGCTCTTGTCGTGGTTTTAAAACCGTACCACAGGAAAGTATCTTGAATCTCCCAGGTCCCTGACTAAGGTGACTAATATACAAAAATGGAGCTTTTTAAGAACCCGCTCCTGCCGACATGAATATCGGCTCGAGTTCTAACAGAGCAGAGGGAAAGACAATGGCAATCATACACGGTGATTTCAGTAGTCATAAAGAAAAGCCGAAGAAGAATGGAAAAGAGAAGGACAACAAACCTGCTCCTTTATACCAGTTGCATGTCTCTCTAACATTTTCAGATCCGCTTATCTGGAGACGGATTCTGGTCCCCGGCGAAATAACACTGCACCAGCTGCACCAGGTACTGCAGCTCTGCATGGGATGGTCGGGCACACACAAGCATCAGTTTTATGTGGGCAAAATCTTTTACGATATGGATCCTGCAAAAAATGATAATGGCCGCTATCATGAGGCCGATTACGATCTGCAAACCCTGGAAGAGGCCATGAAATGGTGCTTCATCTATCTTTATGATGCCGGTGACGGCTGGGAGCATGAAATCGCTCTGGAGGAATCCGTTGCTCCTCAGCTGGGACAAAAGTATCCTGTCGTTGTTGATGGTGAATATGCTGCGCCACCTGAGGATATAGGCGGAGTACATGGCTACACTGAATTTCTCTCCCTTCTGGAGAATTCCGAGGACAAGGCCAGGCGAAGGATTGTAGAGGAGCGGAATCTGAGTGATTTTGACCCATTTCATTTTGATTGTCGGAAAATCAATGACGAGCTTAAAGAATATGTCTGGACGAAATAACAATCACGTCCATATCTGCAGGTGAGGCTTTTCCTGAAATTAGTTTTCACCTTATGCTCTGGCGGCGGCGCTAGCATTCCTGTTTAACTGAAAAATTTTTTGAAGGCATGGCGCCGTTCTCCTGCGAAACCTAAATCCCTCATACTTCATTCCGGACGGTGAGTTGTTCGGGAACATCTTTTAAGTACAAAAAAAAAATCACCCGAACTCGGCTGAGCTGGATATGAAGTTCAAACGAGTAAAAAAGCACGAACAGGAAACGCCTGGCTGATTACGGATCGTATTTCACCTTCGAAGAAAAATTCTGCAGTGCTGAAATCTATAGCGATTCCCGGGGATAAAGTTCTAGACAATGATGAGAGGGAAGAATAGTATGACTGTGGATGGAAGAATATACGTAACTATTCAGCAGCACCCCATCTGCGCGCGATCAGCCCGAGAAACATAGGTATACTATAGTTTACCTGGCTGCCTGCGCACATCTGGAGCACCCGGAGTCCGCGCTTACCTCTAAACAGTTACAGTTCAAGGTAAACTGCTGATTTTCAGCTCATTGCTGAATAGTTACAAATATACTATTGATTTTGAAGTGGTGTTGTAGGAATGTTTCGTTTTTTTATAGCAGTTTTAGCGGTATTGGTCCTGTTGATAGGCGCTGGAGTCGGATTCCTCGTATTCCGGGACGAAAATCCTGACTATGATGTTCCTCTGGATGAGACTGTAATTCCAGAATTTTCAATGGTAGAAATTCCTTTCCACCATATCTATCAAGCATCACGTCGGATTCCCTATACCGCTGGGGCGGTGATCGACGTTGATAACGATGGTGTGGAAGAGCTTTTTCTTGGGGGCGGTGTTCGTCAGTCCGACGGCTTATTCGTCTTCACGGATGAGGGTTTTGTCAATGTGGCCGACCAGGTTAATCTGATTAAACTGGGGGACGATGTCACCCTCGGAGCGGCGGTCATCGATTTTGACAACAACGGCTATCAGGATCTGGTGATCTCACGAGAATCGGGAATCTGGCTCTATAGCAATTACGACGGCAAGTTTGAAATGGAACGACTTGGCCTTGGCATACCGACCCGAGGAGTTCCCCTGGCCGTTGCTGTTGCCGATCTCAATCTTGATGGTCATTTCGATTTTTTCCTTCCCATCGTTACAAGAACATCTATGTTTGACTGGCTTTCCGGTCCATCGGCAAGCAGCGGGATTCAGCCGCGACTTTATATTAACAATGGGGATACCACGTTTTTCGATAGTACTGAAAGTGCTGGGCTGGAAGGAATGGCCGAGGCCCGCCAGGCCATATTTCTTGATCTCGATGATGATGGCAAGGAAGATTTAACTGTTTTTCATACAAATGGGACACTAAGCACCTGGAAAAACCGGGATAGTCTTCTTTTTGAGAACAAACATGCAAGCCTTCAGGGAGACTATATGGGATTGGGCGCCGGTGACTATAACGGCGACGGTCATGTGGATTTTCTTCTGACCAATAGAGGGGAAACTCTGCCGCAACTCTTCCTGAAGGTGATTCAAAGCAAAAGGCTGGACCATTTCGGGAGCTGGAATCTCTTGAAAAATAAAGGATATTTCTCTTTTGAAGATGCCGCAAAGCGGACCCGGCTTAGCGGATACGAGCTGGCCAGAGGATCGCTTTTTTCCGATTTAAATAATGATGGCCGCACGGATCTTGTGGTTTCACAGAACCATCCATACTGGCTGCCACATTGGATTGGAAGATTGCGTTTACCGGGCAGAACCCTTTTGCAGAATGAATCCGGTGCATTCGCTGAAGTGGGTGAACTCACCGGTCTGACAAACTCCGAATTCGGGGTTGCCCCTCTGCAGGCCGACTTTAACATGGACGGCCTTCCCGACATTATCCACCTCAACCTGGACGGCAAATCGCGTATTTTTCTCAGCAAGCCCGGGAAAAATAATTACCTGATCGTTCAGCTTGACGATTCAGTAAGATCTCTGGGTGCGACGGTGTATGTGAAAACCCTTTCCGGCAAAACCATGAAAAAGACTCATCTTGCCGGTAATGTACTTTGTTCCGATTCTTCTCATCGGCTTTTTTTCGGTTTAGCGGATGATAAGGCTGTTGATGTTATTGTCGAATATCGTAATGGTGAAACAGATCAGACATCCGGAGTTCTCTTCAACAAGAAAATTGCCTTTTAGACCTTACTTCCCAAAAGCTGTCATAAAAAAAAGAAAATGGAAACTATATTGGAAAACAGCAGGTCGACTCGCTATCAGTCGCTACCAGTTTTTTATGATACAGCATGCATGCAGAGACAGTTTGAAAAATCTTCACAAAAATATGATTGATGGCGAGTAATGACAGCTATAAGCAAAGAAATAGGCTCTGGTCCTTCGGGCCTGTCCGGGCAGCAGGCGGAATGTGATTATTTTTGAAAATAATTGCCATGGAGCTCTCGAATGGCTAGATAAAAAGTCCGATCTATAAGGCAAGCAGTAGATCGGCCTTTCTCGAAGTCGGAGCTTATGCCCGTACGGGTGCTTATCGCAACGTCATCCATAATGAAAACGGAGTAAGTAATGAGTATGCAGGAAAGCCTTATCAGCAGGGATAAAATTGTCTCTCTTAAAAGGAACTACAGATATTCGGTCGGCTGGAATCTGATGCTGTTGACAGTGGGGTCGCTGATTTTTATGATAGGGATTAACGGTGTTGTCGTTCATCACAGCTTTATCCCCGGAGGGCTGTTCGGCACCTGCCTTCTTCTCTACCATAAAACGGGATGGTTCTCTCCCGGCATACTTTTTTTCCTGATAAATATTCCCTTGTGTGTTGTCGGATGGTTTCTGGTAAGCAGGCGTTTTGTTCTCTACTCCGTCTATACCGCCACAGTGGTAACTGTTTTATCGGAAACCCTGGTCCTTGACTTAGGCATACATGAACAGATTTATGCGGCACTTGCCGGCGGCTTTCTTGTCGGCGCCGGAGGGGGGATCATTCTGCGATCCATAGGATCGTCGGGAGGCCTCGATATCGTCGCCATTATCCTGTATAAATTTTACAATATAGGTATCGGTAAATTCTTCATGTTTTATAATGTGGTATTGTTTGCCTTCGTGTTCACTGAATATACTGCCGATATTTTCGTGGCCTCAATTCTGCTTGTCTTTATATCTTCAAAGGCGCTGGATCATTTCCTTACCTTCTTTAACCAGCGCAAGGTGGTCTATGTCATCAGTGATTTCAGTGACAAGATTGCCGCTGTGGTTACTGAGGAAATGAAGATGGGAGCTACCTTTATTCAGGGAAAGGGTGCCTACTCGGGCAAGGAAAAGCGTATTCTGATGGCAATAACCAACAACATTCAGCTGAAGAAACTGGAGGAACTCGTTTTTACAATAGATGACGAGGCCCTGTTTATTGTGGAAAACAGCTACGATGTGATCGGCTCCAGTTTTGGGAAAAGAAAAATTTACTGATTTTCCAAGAGATCGTCATCCCGCTTTTCGCCGCTTTTCGGTGGATCTTTTTTATAAAGAGCGTTTGCGGCCAGGAGCAGGAAGCCTATGGCTACTATGGGCGCAGCCTGTTCCGCCATGAGTGAAAGCGGTGTGCTTTGAGAGCCGGAAGTATCGAACTGGTCCACCCCATATTTCAGCAGGCAGTAGGAAAGTATGGCCAAAATGAGGTGGAGCCACCATGGCAAAAACCTGCCGCCAGCCTTGTTTTTTTCTGTTTTATCCTTCATGCAGCTTGAATACCTCAAAATGTTGCCACCATGGACCCGGCAACTCGGTGATGAGAGGCACTGATCCGTCTCGGGCATGATGTCTTTCTTCTGTCCTGCACTAAGGTAACGATTACCCCATGTCCTGGCAATAATTATCCAATCGGCAGGCCGATGTGGGTAATTATTACCCTACTCTATGAGCCAGGTTGCTTTGGCCTCTTTTTGCTTCTGTTATAAGTTGTTGAATATCAAATACATAAGTGCGTTAGCGCATAACGGCACAAGGATTGCTTTCCTTTCCATATAAGAAATAGGAGGAATGATCGATATCTTACAGGTTGCTCTCGTTTTTTGTAAGAAGACAATCTGACCAAAGGATCTTCTACCCCTCAAGGGGTACTGTAAAGAGCCCAGCTCAACCGGGTTAAATATTAACAGATTAATGATGGTGGAAATAAAAATCGCTCATCAACACTACAGGAGGTTAGAAATGAATACCAGAAAGATAATCATCGCTATCGCAATTATTGCAGGGCTCGGACTTGTCGGATTTCAGCAGGCCTCAGCCAGAGGATGGGGAGGCGGTTGTCCCGGCTACGGCATGAATTACCAGCAACTCGATGACGCAACCCAGGCAAAGGTGGATGCCTTTAGAGCAGAAACTGCCAATCTTCGTAAAGAGATAGCTATGAAAAGGGCGGAGAAAAGGGCTTTGCTGAACAATCAGGCCCCCGATCCTCAGGCAGTTGCCAAAGTAGAAGGTCAGCTCTTTGATTTACGAACGGAAATGCAGAAGAAGGCCGGAGATGCAGGTGTTCCTATGATGGGCATGGGACAAAGGGGGATGGGTGGTCCAGGTAAAGGCGGCATGGGCCGCGGCATGGGCCCCTGCTATAACCAGCAGAGCTGGAACTAACCAGAACATTTCATGAAATTACCTCTGCATGGAGTCCATCTTTTCCCGTTCATTGCCGGGTTGAGTGAAAATCTGAAGGGTCTGTCGAAAAATATCGGCAGATCCTTTTTTATTTTCAGATTCGCTTTGAGCGGATATGAAACCTTATCAGCTGGCCGGCAATGGTGCCCGGTCCCGGAATCTCGGGCAGACTGTCAAACGGGTACCACCGGGCATCACAGATCTCGACTTCGTCTACCTTGATCTCACCGGAGGCATATTCGGCAAAAAAGCCGAGCATAAGCTGGCTGGGAAAGGGCCACGGTTGACTCTTAAAGTATTCGATGTTTTTTACTTTGACCCGAACCTCTTCATAAATTTCCCGATGGACGGTCTGTTCCGCTGATTCACCCGGTTCGATGAAGCCGGCCAGCGTGCTGTACATCTTGCCTGAAAAACGGGGTGAGCGGGCCAGCAGGATCTCTTCGTTCCGATGGATCAAGACGATGATACAGGGTGATATGGTCGGATAATGATGCGCCGAACAAGCGGGGCACAGCCATGACTGTTCGCTGGAATGAGCGATGGTCGGGGTGCCGCAGCTGCCGCAGTATCTGTTGGTGTGGCACCAATGGAGCAGCTGTGATGCTGTACCCCACCGGGCGAACAGATGATCATCGACCCAACCCAGCAGCCTGCGCAACGGTACCAGTTCATGATCACCGGGCAGTACCAGGTCGTCCGGCAGGGCGACTGCGTGTATCTCCTCTTTCCCGGGAAGCCTGCGAGAGATAACCTTATCCTTCTGATAGAGCGTATCCTTTTCCTGCCGGCTGAAGGGACGCGGTGTGCCTTCAGCAGGTTTATATACCACTTTATTCTTTTGGAAAATGTAGTATGTTTTCTGCATGATGCCGTTCTCCAATTAAACTGCACGTGGTAGCATAGTAGTTTCAAAGCCAGCTGAGCTGGACTCTTTACAGTACCCCATTGAGGGTACAAGTGCCTTGGTTATAGAGGCGGCCAAGGATTTTAATATATGTTTGGTTTTCTTGTTTGTAAGGGCAGTTTTTCAGGAGTAAAGCACTAAATGAAAAAAATAAAGGCAAAAACAGGTGTAGCGGCAATTATCAAGCCCAAGAACAAGGAGAGAAAGTGATGAAAATAGTTCCCGTTCCGTGCTCCTTCGATAACTACTCTTACCTGTTAATCTGTCGGGAGTCAGGAAAGGCAGCCGTGGTCGATCCGACCGAAGCCTATCCCCTCCAGCAGGAAATAGAAAGGGAAAAAGTCCAACTCTCGGCGATCTTATGCACGCATCATCACCAGGACCATATCGGCGGTATTGAGGATTTGCAGCAGCAATATCCAGATGTGGAAGTCATCTGTCATCTCTCCGAGAAATCCCGTATTCGGGCAGCGACTTTTTTTGTTGAAGATGGCGATAGGATACAGATTGGAGAAGTAGAGGGTAAGGTAATTCACACTCCCGGGCATACCAGGGGAAGTGTCTGTTATCATTTTGATGACCATCTTTTCGTCGGCGATACCCTTTTCGGGGCAGGTTGCGGCAGGCTTTTCGAGGGCGATGCCCGACAAATGTTCAATTCCTTGGGGAAACTAGCCGCCCTTCCGGATGAATCCCTGATCTACTTCGGCCATGAGTATACCCGAAAGAATCTGGAATTTGCCATAAGGGTCGAACCGCAGAACAGGGGAGTTGGCCGACGTCTTGAGGGGTTGAATGCTTCGGCCGGTATCACCACCCCTACCACCCTGGCGCTCGAGAAAAAAACCAATCCATTTCTTCGTACAGATTCGGATGACATCAAAACAATTCTGATACAGCAGGGAGAAGCCGATCTGCAATCCCCCGTTGAGGTGTTTGCACTTCTGCGCCGGATGCGCAATGATTTTTGAAAGCCATATTGTTTGTAGGCAATTCGCCGGTACATGTGGTACGGTGAATCGCCGTTTCAGCTCTACAGCGACGTCGGTCGGGTTTTGACGAATTCATCAGAACTGGAAGCATACACATAACAGAAGAACCGAAAACGGCTTGAAGAATTTCACCGGATGGGATAGATGGTAGAACCAGGTCCGGAAAAGGATTACCGCAACTGCAGACGTTCGCGACCCACCAGGCGAACTTAATTCAGGAGGATACTGTGAAAAGGATTAGCGCATCGTTTCTGTTGTTTTCCCTATGTGTGGCCAGCCAGGTGTATGCTCAGGGATATACCATTTCGGTGAATCAATTTGTCGAGCACCCGGCTCTCGATGCCGTCCTGGCAGGAATGCAGGACTATATGAAAGACAACTCAATGGATGTTGAGTTCAAAGTACATAATGCCCAGGCCAATATGCCGACAGCAAACCAGATTGCCCAGCAGATGATTGGCGAAAAATCCGACCTGCTGGTGGCCATTGCCACTCCGTCGGCACAGGCCTGCGCCCAGGCGTTGAAAAAAGCCCCGACAGACCTGCAGCGGCCTTTTGTCTTCACCGCAGTAACCGATCCGGTGTCAGCCGGACTGGTGAAGGATCTGCGGAATCCAGGCGGAAACATAACCGGTGTCTCCGATCTCCTGCCGGTGCGTAAGCATCTGGAAATGGTTCTGCAGTATAAGCCGGATATCAAAAAACTTGGAGTAATGTACAACGCCGGTGAAGCTAATTCCAAGGCAACTGTCGAAACCATCAAAGCGTTGAGTGGTGACATGGGTTTCCAGGTTATTGAGGCTACCGCCGCCAAAACCGCTGATGTCTATCAAGCCGCCAAGAGCCTGATCGGCCGCACCGATGCGGTCTTTATCCCCACCGACAACACCATTATCTCCGCGCTCGAATCCGTGCTCAAGATCGGCGTTCAGTATAAACTCCCAATTTTCGCGGCCGACATCGATTCCGTTGAGAGGGGAGCGGTGGCTGCCATGGGTTTTGACTACTACAGTCACGGTTATCAGACCGGAGCGATGATCGAGAAGATACTGAAAGGAGCTTCCCCGGGTGAGTTGCCGGTGGAATTTCAGGAGGAGCTGCAGCTGCAGATCAACGCACGCTATTCAAGGTTAATGGGTATAGAACCGCCGCAGGCCCTGCTCGATAAGGCGGCTAAAGTTTATAAATAAATACGGTAACTATTCAGCAGCACTCCATCTGCACGCGATCAGCCCGAAAAACATAGGCAGACTATAGTCTTCCAGGCTGCTTGCGCACACCTGAAGCGCTGCTGAACAGTCACATTTCAGGATAAACTGTCTTTAGCTCTGTGCTGAATGATTACTAAATACGTTTATAAGTAAACGGAATCTTGATATGACACTTTATGCCGCCTTGGGAGCGGTCGAGCAGGGACTGGTCTACGGCATCATGGTCATTGGCGTATACCTTACCTTCAGAATTCTCGATTTTCCCGATCTCACCGTCGACGGTAGTCTACCGCTGGGCGCCTCGATCTCGGCGGTTGCCATAACCCACGGCATTAATCCCTATCTCTCCCTGCTCTTCGCTTTGCTGGGCGGTTTTGTTGCCGGCATGGTGACGGCGGTACTCAATACCAAATTTAAGATCCTGCATCTGCTGGCCTCGATCCTGACCATGATCGCTCTTTACTCCATCAATATCCGGATCATGAGCGGCCCTAATATTGCCCTGCTGGGCTCCGATACCGTCTTTGACCTCGTCATCGCCTATGGAGTGCCGGGCCAGTATGCGGGAATGCTGATTTTTGGACTTTTTGCTCTCTGTGTTACCGGGTTAATTGTCTGGTTTCTCAAGACGGAACTGGGTATGGCCATTCTGGCCACCGGCGACAATCCCAAAATGATTACCAGCCTGGGCGTCAACACCCATACCATCATTATTCTCGGAGTCGGACTCTCTAATGGCCTTGTGGCGCTGAGCGGCGCCCTCGTTGCCCAGAATCAGGGAGCAGCCGATGTCGGTATGGGCATAGGGACGATTATCGCCGGGCTTGCCTCTGTCATTATCGGCGAGACCATTTTCGGTCATTCCACCATTGCCGTGGCCTTTGTTGCCGCATTGCTGGGGTCGATTGTCTATCGTTTGGCTATCGCTCTGGCCCTGGGTCTGGAAATTGGCGGTTTCTCCTTTAATCCAAGTGATTTAAATCTTATTACCGCTCTTTTGGTGATTATCGCTTTAATTGCTCCCGGTATAAAGAAAAGGGTGATTGCACGATGATCTCACTGGAAAATTGTTCAAAATATTTCCACAAGGGCAGCGTTAATGAGGTTTTTGCACTTAATTCCATCACCTTGCGTATTGAAGAGGGAGATTTTATCACGGTGATCGGTTCCAATGGCGCTGGAAAATCGACGCTGCTCAATGCCGTTGCCGGCAGCTTTCTGCTCGATTCCGGAACCATCACGGTGGGCAACCGTGAAGTAACCGGCTGGCCTGAATATAAACGGGCAAAATTCATTTCCCGGGTCTTCCAGGACCCGCTGCTGGGCACCTGCCCTTCGGCAACCATAGAGCAGAATCTGGCACTTGCTAAAAAAAGGGGGCAGTGGCGCGGTTTCTCCAAAGGCGTCAAGATCAAAGACCGGGACGGTTTCCGCAAGAAACTGCGGATGCTGGGACTGGGGCTGGAAAACAGACTGCAGGACAGGGTGGGTCTGCTTTCCGGCGGACAGCGACAGGCCCTGACTATGCTGATGGCTACCATGATAAAGCCGGAAGTCCTGCTCCTCGATGAGCATATCGCCGCGCTGGACCCCAAGACCGCCCAGCAGATCCTTAAGCTTACCGAAAATATCGTTGCAGAGAAGCAACTGACGACTCTGATGATAACCCATAACATGAAGCATGCCATTCAGTTCGGCAATCGCCTCATCATGCTGCACCAGGGAAGGGTCATCTCCGACATTGCCGGCGAGGAAAAAAAGAACCTGACCGTCGATGACCTGCTGCAGAAGTTTTACGCCTCCTCTGATGAGGAACTACTCTCCGATGCTATGCTGCTGGCCAGATAGTTACCCACGCTAACAAGATCCAGGGGATGAGTATCTGCGTCTTTGAGTGGGGCGAGCATTTGAGGATCTTTGATCGGTGTAAATGCTTTCAGCTCATCCTGGTCAGAGCGTACCAGTCGAGGTTAGCAAAGGCGGCATGGAGCAGGTGATCCTCTTCAACGACATCTATCTCCAGGTTGGCAAAGCTCTTTTTAGCAAGGGGGATAACGGTATTGGCCGGGGTAACCTGATCAAGGTTGCCGATGAGCAGATAGGTCGGGGCTGTGATCTGCTCTTCAGGGACCGGATATCCCGGAAAATTCAGAGCGGGTGCCAGAAGGATCAAGCGTTTGACACGCTCCCGGTGATTGGCGGCAAAACAGGCGGCCATGAGGCCACCGAAACTTGAGCCGATCAGCAGCAGTGAGTCTTCCTCGCGGCAGATTTCCTCCAGCTTCTCCAGGCGCCGCTCCAGGCTGCCTGCAAAGTCAGGTACAGTACAATCAGGAAAATTCTGCTTAAAAAATCGTCCCTTGGTGCCTTTGCTCGAGGAATCCAGGCCGTGGAGAAATATCTGCTTCATCATTGAGTTCCTTTCTTGGTTGGCGGCAGTTTTTTATGTAAAAACACAACAGCTTGAGATTATCAAGCTCTTGAGGAAAAAGAAAAATCCATATAAAGTGTATTGTTGGAATCCGATTGTCTGTGGCACGATGTTTTGCCGCCAATTATCTCAGAAAAAATCGCCAAGAAGTTCAGATGCCTGGAACTGGAAAAGTTCTTTTCAACGCGGTAAGTTGGACTTTTATGGCGCCATCATAAAAAAATCTATTGTCTGGAATACGATGACTGTTTATTCGCGGAGACTCCAGAACTGGTTGCGTCAAAATAATGTCGAAGCCGAGCTGCTTTCTTTTGAAAAGAGCGTTCATTCCGTTGAAGAAGCTGTAGCAGTCAGTGGTTATCCTGTTGAGAGAATCACTAAGTCAATCGTGATGCTGACAGCGGATGATAATATAGTTATCGCCATGGTTCCCGCCTCAAAACGTGCAAGCACTGAAAGGGTAAGAAAATTTCTAAAGCTTAAAGAGCGCCCTCTCATAGCTGATGCAGAGCTGATCGAAGGGCGCATTGGCCAGCAGGCGGGTGGAAACTCGCCTCTGAATGCAGGCGACGCCATTATACTGCTGGATCCGGAACTCCTTCAGATAGATTGGATTCTGACCGGTGGCGGTGATGACAGACATCTTGTAAAAATTTCCATTGAAGAACTCAGAAATGCTGTAGCCCACACGGTTACACGGGTTCGAAAATAAAAAGGCCCCCGTTGTGGGAATGCTGGGTTGTGCAGCCTGTGGTACCATCGCGGATCGAGGGGAACCGTGTATCATTACACCAGCACGGAGCCAAAATCCCCCCGCAGGGTTAAAATTTCATTTCCACACGCCGGTTTTTCTGTCGTCCTTCAGGTGTAGTATTCGGTGCTACAGGCAACCGCTCGCCAAATCCTTTTGCAGTAAGTCTGTTTTGCTCAACCCCATGGTCGACCAGATAATTCATCACGGAACCGGCTCTTCTTTCGGAAAGCTTCTGGTTATATGCCGTTGGACCTGTACTGTCGGTATGCCCATGAATCTCGGCTGTTACCTGAGGATTTTCCAGGAAAAACGCTACCCATTTATCCAGTATGGGATAGTAAGCCTTTTTGATGGTGGCTTTGTCGAATTCAAAGAGGATATCTGAAGCCTCGATAACAAAAGATTTGCCGACGGCTTCTTCGGCAGAACCTGGTATTGTTCCTTCCGCGCCCGCTCGATCGGCAATCGCTGGGGTATCTCCTTCCTGTAAACCCGGGGGAGGTCCCTGCCTGAGAATGTAATGTGCAGTTACACCATCATTTTGACCGACTGTATATCTGACCCCATCCTCGGAATTCGTATAGACTTTGGCCTTATCATCCTTGTCCAGGGTATAATGGGCGGTTACATCATCATCCTGGCTGAGCGTATAATTCCTGCTGCTTTTCGCCGCATGTGTATTATACACATTTGCGCTGTCATCTTTCCCAAGGGAATAATTTCTGGTGGTATCGTCATAGCGTACCTCCGAGGGAGAACCGGCGCACCCGCCCAGAAGAAAAGAGATAAGAATGGCAGCTTTCCCGAATCGGTGAAAGGTGGGAGTGAGACGCAATTTGTTCATGACAACCTCATTTGTTTTGTTGTGATCACTACTATACAGAGTATGCAGTGGTATTTTTAGCACCTTATGGATTGGTTTCTTGTTTTTCAGCAAGAAAACAATCTTGCAAAAGGTACTCATTCAGCTCAGCTGAATGAGTACTAAAATACCCTTTGTCTGTATCCGACTTCCCCTCGAAGACCGATTCTCTATAATTTCACTACAAATTTATTGTTGGAATGTCAATACCATTTCTTCTTCCCGTGATGCTGTGGCGAAGGGCGCACTCTTCTCAAAAATCGATTAGTCATACAATTGCCGGTCTCCTTCTGAGAATTCTTGGATTCATGGAGATCAGGAATAACAATTTCTCGTTGTCTCGAACTTGAGGAATGGGGAAAATGTCAGATCGGTTGAAAAAGGCTGGAGAAAACAACATATTCAGGATAGTCTGTGGAGAATATTTGAGCTTCTCCAGCTCGGCTGGGTTAGGGATGATACCGGGATAGCTTCCTTTCTGCCCTCAGGAATAATGGCATGGAAGGTTTTGAACAACAAACATGGAGTGGAGGGACAAGAAATGACATATGAGAATCTTATTGTCAACGTTGGTGATGATTTTGTTGGTTCTATAACTCTTAACCGTCCGCAGCAGCTCAATACATTTACCACCGCGCTGGCCACGGAATTACACCGCGCGCTTCTTGAGATGGATCAGGATCCCTCCGTCCGTGTTGTCTTGTTAAAAGGCGAGGGGAAGGCTTTTTGTGCCGGGATAGACGTTAATGAGCTTGCCGATAAAACTGCTCTTCAATACCGGGATTGGATTGAACATATGGAACAGCCCCTGTTGGCGATCTCAAGAATGAAGAAGCCGGTAATCGCCCAGTTGCAGGGAGTTGCAGCTGCGAATGGCATGGGATTGATAGCCGCGGCCGATCTGGTGATTGCCGCTGAAAATGCCAAGATGGGATTGACCGCCATTAATGTTGGTCTGAACTGTGTTGGGCCCGTTATCCCGGTCGCACGCATCGTCGGCAGGAAAAAGGCCCTGGAACTGCTCCTGTTTGGCGATCTGATCAAAGCACCGGAGGCCATGGCCATGGGGCTTGTCAACAGGGTGGTTCCCAAGGAAGATCTCGAAAAGGAAGCCGCCGAATGGGCCCGAGTGCTGGCAAAGAAAAGTCCGGTGGCCATTCAGATAGCCAAAAAGGCCTTCTATGCCTCGGAAGATCTCGAGTACAATAAGCAGTTCGAATTGATGAATGAAGCTTTTGCCAGACTCTGCACTACACATGACGCCAAGGAAGGTGTGGCCGCCTTTTTTGAAAAACGCAAGCCCGAATGGAAGGGATGCTGATTATGAAAAAAGGGGAGCGCCACAATGACGCTCCCCTTGCTACTGAGAAGAATGTGCTTTTACTGCATTGTATCAGCTCTGCTATTTGCCGTTCCCAGAGCTGGAGTTGATCAATGAATCTGAATCTGCTTGACCTTTTCCTCTTCGGGTCTGGCCAATATCACGGTGAGAATGCCGTTTTCATACCTGGCCTCGACCATATCGCTGTCAGCTTCAAATCCTAGATGGAAAGACCGCTGAAATTTGCCGTAGCGCCTTTCCTTTCTGAACCTGTTCTCTCCTTCAATGGTCTCTTCTTTGCGTTCGCCGCTGAGAGTGATGATTTTCCCCTGCACATCTACTTTGAGATCCTCTTTTTTGAAACCGGGGAGTTCGGCTTCAAAAAATACCTTCTCGTCCTTCTCGTAAATGTCCACAGAAGGCATAAACTCGCGCACAGCTGCACTGCGGCTGGGCATCGAGGTAAAAAATTCATCCATCAGGGCTGGAAAAAGAGTTCTTGAACCAAGTTGCCGTGTTGGGTTCCATCGTGTCAGTTGCATATCGTTCTCCTTTGCGTATGTTGTGTTTTTGCAATTTTTACTGTTTGTAACTATTATTGTTTACATCCGTAGCTGAAATAGTAATAAGGAATCGTCTCATGTCAATAAAGTAAAATTACTTTTTATTAAATTTACTAAAAGTAATCTATGGAATTGGAGGGTTTGATGACATCAAGGAAAACATCTTTTATACGCCTGGAAATTACTTCGAAATCGACTCAGGAACTGCTCGGCAGGCAATCTGTACGAACCACGTTTAAACTGACGGAACGCAGTATCGATGCGATGAGCGTTCTTGCAAACCAACTTGGAATTAAGCAGAAGTCACTTTTTGATCATCTGATCGATGATGACTCGGTCATGAAGATGATTGCCGAAGAATCAACTCAATATGAAATACCGGAGCAGAGGGTTGCGAAGACCTATGTGATATCAAGGCGGACCTTGCAGAACCTCGAAAAAATTTCAAGCAGATACCAGACTCCTCGGGACGCTCTGGTGGAGCTTTCCATCGAACGTATTCTCCCGCTTATTACAGAGGAAAAGAAAAAACATAAGCAGCGCAAGATGATTTTGCAGAAGCTGTATAAAATGGTTGACGAAGGAGAAGAGATCTTTGACATGGCAAATGAGTCACTCGATAAGGACGATCCGGTTTATCGCCGAATATACCAGATGGTGAAAACTGTAAGAAACTGCTGCGATGATGTGGAGACCTTTGTCGAACGCGGACGCAAAATCGAAGAATTTTAGTGCCTTACTCCCGAAAAACCGCCGCAAAAAACAAGAAAACGAGAAATCTATTTAAATCAGTGAATTTGGCCTTATCGCCAAGGCACTTATCCAGCTCAGCCGGGTTAGTGCCTTACTCCCGAAAAACCGCCGCAAAAAACAAGAAAACGAGAAATCTATTTAAATCAGTGAATTTGGCCTTATCGCCAAGGCACTTATCCAGCTCAGCCGGGTTAGTGCGTTACTACTGAAATACCGGCACAAAAAGAAAAGGAAAATTGTATTTAATTTCCGTGAACTGACCTTATAGCCAAACCACTTATATATACCCCTCAAGGGGTACTGTAAAGTCCAGCTCAGCCGGGTTATATCCCGCCTGCCCTTCACAACTCAGCAAAATTCGCTTATCTTTGAGAAAGAAGAGGTAGTTAACATCACGGCTCCTGCTGAAACCCGATGACCAAAGGATGAATATACCATGAGCGGTAATGATGTCTATGATCTGTGTGTGCTGGGCTGCGGTCCTGCCGGTTTTGCCGGAGCTATGCGGGCTCTCGATTTTGGCAAACATGTCTGTATTGTCGAAGGCGCCGAGATAGGGGGAGCCGGCATCATGTGGGGAGCACTGGCGTCCAAAACCATGTGGGAGCTGGCCAAGGATTATGCCGTTGCCGCCAAACAGGACAGAGGATATCAAGCCTCGGGTCTCACTGTGGACTACTGCGCCGTACGCCGAACGGTTCTTCAGGCCGCCAAGGAAAAGCAATACCAAATGCTCTCCCAGATCGAGACCTATTCTCCACAGAGATGGAAGGGTCCGGGATCATTGACTCTGAAACATGGATGGGGACGATTTCTCTCCAGGACGGCGGTGGAAATCCGCTCCGATGATGGGAAAAAAGAAGTGATCAAGGCCAGATATTTTCTTATTGCCACCGGATCCCGCCCCAGAAATTTTCCGCATGTGCTGATGGATCAGTGCAGGGTGCTGAATTCGGACGGAATCCTGAACCTCCAGCGCTTTCCCGAGCGAATGGTCATCATCGGTGCCGGCGTCATTGGCTGTGAATATGCTACAATCTTTTCCAGTTTCGGGCAGACGAAAGTATATCTGGTGGACCGTGCTAATCGTGTTATTCCTTACGAGGATGAGGATATCTCAACCTTTGTCAGTGATAATCTGGTGCGTAGCGGCGTGCAGGTGATTCATTCGGCCCAGCTCAGGGAAATTATCCCCAGGACCGAATATCAGCAGGTTGTCCTGGATTTTCAGGATGGTCACTCCGAGGTTATCGAATCCGATGCCGTTTTCATATCTATCGGCCGTACCTTTGAGAGGTCGGGGCTGGGTCTTGAAGTGTTGGGACTGGAGACCGGCAGTCCCGGTATCCTCAAAACTGACGCCAACTGCTGTGTTTCCGACAATATCTATGCTGCGGGCGACCTCACTCACCATCCCGCGCTGGTCAATATCGCCGAAATGGAGGGGCGCTACGCGGTTAAACATATGTTCGGTAAAAACCGCTGGCCCCTTAATTATGACAATATGTCCACCGTGATGTTCTTTTATCCTGCGGTTGCCGCGATCGGACTCAATGAAAAGGGCTGCCGGAGCAGGAAGATTCCCTACCGGGCAGCCTACCTGTCCAATGTTTTGTGCAACCGTGCCATTGCCATGCGCGCAACTCACGGATTTGTCAAGATTCTGGTCACCGATGATGAACAACAGCGCATCCTGGGCATGAGGGCGGCTGGACCGCAGGTTTCCAGTACCATCATGTCGATTGCCCATTTCATGGATCATGGCAAGGGGGTCCTGGATGTACTGAAGAGCGTTTATCCTCATCCCACGATTACCGAGGGTATCGAGGAATGTTTACGCATGCTGCTCGGCAAATCCATTTTCAAGCCACACGCCTTTCCCGACCTTCTCCGCTTATGGCGCTGGCACCCGGAGACAGGTGTGACCGAAGAAGAGCGGGGTAACGGAAAAGGACAACCTTGACGGCGTCGCGATAAGCACCCGTACGGCATAAACTCCGAATTCGAGACAGCCTCATTTCAAGCACCGCAAGTCTGTCTCTGGCCCTCTGACATCCTGGCAACTTTTTCCGAAAATTTAGTTATAAAAGTTCAGTGATCATACTGGAGGAATTCCCATGCAAAAGATCATGAAAAGTTTTTCGTTTCTATTGGTTTCAGTCAGCGCTATAGCTTTGATCGGCTGTTGGTCGCCAGGCGGCGGTCCTGTTATGGATATGCCGGATAACGGAGCAGTGCAGCCCAAGTTCCCAAGCAGTTTTTACTCCGGCATCTCAGCAGAGGAGGGGCGGGTTTTTGAGATGGACAGTGAGGCATCGGAGGCGCGCTTATTTCTGTGGCGGGGCGGTTTGCTGGCGGAGAAGGGGCATAATCATGTAATGAGGGTGAAGAAGATGAAGAGCGCGTTCTTCCTGCCAAATAACATGTTGGATGAAGAGGCGCGTCTGGACATCGTCTTCCAGGCAAAGGATATCGAGGTGGACCCGATGCCCCTGCGGAAAGAAATCGGTGGATCCTTTGCGGGAACGGGAATGACGCCGGAGGGCGTCCAGGGTACTCGGGAAAATATGCTGGGAGAGAAGGTGCTGGACGCTGTGCGTTTCCCTACCATTGGCTTCCGCACCAAAAGGATCATCGGTGAGCTCCCCAGATTGGTGCTTGATACAGTGATAACCCTGCATGGGCTTGAACGGCAAACCTTAATTCCGGTTACGGCACAAGTGCAAGAGGACCGGTTGACGGTAGAAGGTGCATTTGTCATAGAGCAGACGAATTTCGGCATTGAGCCTTTTTCTGCATTAGGCGGCGCACTCTACATCAAAGATCCCATTATGATCGAATTTGACCTTGCCTTCAGAGCCCGTTAAAGATTGCTTATTCATTCTCAGCATCAGGAGGAGGTAGTCTGGGGACTACATTAAAATTTACTTCAACATCCTTCTTTTGAGACTCATCGGCAAGTTCCAGAGATGAGGGGAGAAGCATGAGACCGACTTTGATTTTTCCATCAGAACTGATTTCATTCAAGGGAATTGCTTCGGTATAAATGGTTTTAATATTTTCAAGAGCCAGTCTGCCGCCTATAACCTCCACCGTCTCCGGAACTATGGAAGCCTCCTTCATGAGAAGATATTCTGATAGCTTTCCGGTCCAGTTCGGCTGAATATGCAGTTTTTTCTGCTCGGGGACGTCAAGATTGACCACCAGTGTCTCCGGTTCCACCTGCTTCAGACTGATTCCGGGAGGCAGGATGATCCCTTCACGGGAAATGGGAACCTCGTTTTGGCCGGGGACTGCGTTTGCCAGATCGAGTCTGACGTTTAACTGATCCGGAGTGACGGAGCGTATCAGCGATCCCGATCCACTAATCTGAAGTTTGACGCTGCTCGCCGATGCGGAAAATATTTTCATTTTCGGGTCACGATTGACAAATTCCACCGGCACCTCCACGGTTGCCAGAGTTTCGAGGCCCCGGGCAAAACTAAACCAGATCCCGGAAATAAAGACCAGGCATCCTAAAGCAGCAACGGCGAGTTCGATTGTCTGGTGGCGGGCGCCCGATTTGTCAGGTACGGTGCCGGCGTATTCCTGCAGCACTTCACTCAACTCCTGACCGCTTTCTATATTGATAATCGACTGATCCTTAAATACCGTGATCTCGCCTCGCTCCTCTGACACCACAATTACCAGGGCATCTGTCTGCTCGGTAAGCCCGGCCGCGGCACGATGCCGCGTGCCGAAGTGGGAGGGTAGCTCTGTATTCTTTGAAAGCGGGAGAATGGTCCCCACTTTCATGACCTGGTTCCCTTGGATCACAATGGCGCCGTCATGTACCGGTGAGCCGTGCCAGAAAATACTCAGCAGCATTTCCTGAGAGAGTGTTCCCTGCCAGAGGAGGCCTCCGTGAATAAATTCTTCAAGGCTCTTTTTCATTGGAAGAACAATCAGTGCACCCAGTTTGCGGCGGGCAAGTTCTTCGACGCTTTCCGTTATAACGTTGACAGGTGTCTGAATCCGGCGCTGTGGGACTCCCCAGAAAAACAACCTTAAGCTGCGAACCTGGAAAACTCCGGCAATTTCATTACGAAATACGATTATGATGATCAACGCAGCTACAGCGATAATACCCTGGATAACCCAGCTGGTGACGATCAGTCCGATACTTATCGCCAGCCGCTTCAGCAGCCAGAGCATACAGATAGCCAGTACCATTCTGATTACATTGGTGCCTCTGAAGAGTACATAGAGCCTGAACAGAATGTAGCTGTTTATGAGAATATCGAGGATGTCCTGCCAGCGCAGGCCGAGAATCAATGGTTCCATTGAATTATTCCGTTATGCTGAATCGCAGGGTGTGAAGGATATTGCCATCGGCATCGGTTATCTCGACCTGCCATGGTCCTATATCCGTGTCTCTGAGCTGCATGCTTGAGAACGATGCCCATCTGGGAGGCTTAATGGTAAGTTTTTTTTGTGATATCAGAACACCACGGTAGTACCATCTATGGTAAATAACCGTTTGTTGTGGCACCGGGTCAAACTCCGTAAAACAAAGAACCCGGCCCAGCTCGACGGAAAAAACAATAGCTTCGTTTACGGGCGAGATTCCCTCAATGGATTCACACATAACTGCCTTGATCAGCTCAGGCGCCACCTCTGGTGGAACAATTACCTCCTGCGTCCAGGCCACAGTCGAAAAAGCGAAAATCACGGCGGTGATAATGATGAGGAACAATTTCACAAATAAATTTTTCATGAACATTTAACCTTCAGTAGAAGCTATTCTCTTAAGCCATCAGGCATAAGAATGTCAGTTTAAAAGCGGTAATCATTATTGTTGAAAAAAGAAGTATCTTTCCGGGCAGATTTAAAGAATGGAGTATTTCTGCTTTGGTAATCCTGGAATATCCCCACGTTTGTTGGTCATGCGCATTTCTGCCCCTGGCATACCGACATTGCTCATAAGGACAGGATTCAGCCAAGGTACAGTGAATAAAGAAATAATTCTCCATCTGTTTGAATATTCATCTTTTTTGAGTTATGTGACAAATAGTTGGAGATTTAGTCATATTAATACTTATAGTTTTTATGTTGAAGTAAAAATTCTTAGGAGGCAAAAATGATAGCGATGCTGTGTGCTGGAGAAAAAGTTAGACATAACAAAATGGCAGAATGGGGTGTTGGGAAAATCCTTGAGGTGAACAGCTGTGGAACAATCAGTGTAATGTTTGAAGGGAAAAGACAAGTATCAATTGCTAAGGGCGCAAAATTTCTTGTCAGAGCAAGCGAGAAAGAAAAAACGAAAACAGCACCTAAAAAAAGCTAGCGATTTCAATCAATAGACAAATTCATTTTCTCGCTGTAGCTGTCCTGAAAAAATTCCCGAGGGGCCGGAAACGGCCTCGTTGCAAAGGGGTTTATCCAAACTTATCAAGCTGCCGGTTTAACGTTGATTTGGGTAAGATCCTGCTCCTCTGACAGGATAAATTCAGCTGCAGACTTCTCCTCCGGTGCCAAAACCGGGATAGAGCAACATTCCTCCATCCACATAGATGGTGGCTCCCGTGATATAATCCGCCTCATCCGATGCCAGCCAGACCGCCACCGGAGCGATATCGTCTGGCTCCGCGACGCGGTTGTAGGGAATCAGGCGGAGGATTTTCTCTTCTGCCTCAGGGCTTTCCCAGGTTTCTCTGTTGATATTGGTTTTCACCGCGCCGGGCGAGATAGAGTTCACCCGGACCCTGTGAGGCGCCAGTTCCTGCGCCAGGCTTTTCATTAGCATCAGCAAACCACCCTTCGACGCGGCGTAATTGGCATGGCCGGCCCACGGAATAGTATCGTGAACTGAACTTATGAAGAGCATTTTTCCGGCGGTCCTGGAACGATCCCGAACCACTCCTCTGCGGCAGAATTCCCTGGCGGCTTCCCGGGCACATAAAAAACTTCCCGTGAGATTGACATCAATGACCTTTTGCCAATCGGCCAGAGACATGTCCAGGAAACCGGAATCCTGCTGAATACCGGCATTGTTCACTAAAATATCTATAGTTCCAAATTCTTTACAGGCGGCCCGCACCATTTCCCTGACCTGGTCTTCGCTGCTTACATCCGCCTGAACGGTTATGGCGCTGCCCAGGTTCTTTTTAATACTCTGCACTGTCTGATCAGCCCCCTCCTGATCAGATAAATAGTTGATAATAACTTTAGCTCCGGCTTGGGCCATGGCAATGGCAATCTCTTTTCCGATTCCGGAACTCGCACCTGTGACCAGCACTATTTGGTCCTGCAAAATTTTTCCGATGCTCAAAATGTCCTCATATCAAAGAAAGATGGACTCATAAAAAGTCGCCCCGAAGCGCTATAGTGTCTTACCGCTAGTGGATTCTGGGGCGCCCTGATCAACCCAGCGTACTATTGTCTGAGTAGTCTCTTCCGGGAGCAGCGGCTGCCGGAATGGCATTGCCGGTTCGCTCCTGCCCTTCATCCTTAAGACGAGTTCGCTTTCGCCCGGCTTATTCGGAATGATGACTTTGCCGTTCTCACTACCTTCCATCACCTGTTCGTAGCTATCCAGGCGGAGATCGTGCGGAGCACTGGTTCCCGAGTGGCACATATTGCAGTGTTGCTCAAAAATTACCGAGATATCAGCCCAGGCCACTTCTTCCTGTGGCCCCCCATCTTCTGCCTTCTCCTGTTCCTGTGCATCGAGTTGCCAATGCGAACCGGCAAAAACTACTTCGCCCCCATAATATCCAATGGCCACCACATTGATGAAACACAGGGAATAGAGAAAAAGGATGGTTTTCATGCCTGCTCTGAAAATGTAGTGGCTCAAAATGGTGATAAGAAGAAGTACGACAAGAGCAGCGGCCAGATAGATTTTCATCCTGATTGGAAACATCCAGGTGCCGGCGTGATAATACTGCCAGTCCATATAGCCCAGAAGAATGGTCGGGAATGCGGCAAAAAACGCCAGAACACTGCTGTGCCTGGCGGAGACCACAAAACTGTAGCGATTGAGAATCACCGCAATGATCCCGAAAATCAATGCTGCCATGACCCCGCCGATTGGCAGGTATACAATGGTCGGATGGATGGGATGGGTATACCCGAGATTCTGCAGCGTCTGATAAAATATTTCCATTTGTCATCACTCCTTGAACCTGATCAGTAGGGGATAAAAAGGATTCAGTATGCCGGTTACTCTCTGTTATGGAAATTATATCTTTTCAATCTTAATAATTCAGGGCGTTGATGCAGGGAAGGTCTTTCTTGTTTAAGCACATAAAGCTACTACGTTTTTTCTCATAGCAAAAACAATGAGCATGACAGGGAAGTTTAGCCAGTGAAAATTACATTATTCTTCAGGGATTAAATGAGGATTCCAGACGATTTCCCATAAGTGTTGATCAGGATCTTGAAAGTATCCTGCGTAACCGCCCCAGAAAGTATCATGCGCCCCCCCTCATGTATAATGTTTTTTACCAATTCTGATACTCCTCTATCAAGTGAAGTCAGCAAAACAGGAAGGTGCAAGAAGTGCAGTTGATGTACAGAAGTGTGCAAATTTTCGCTGATCTTCTCGAGTAAACTTCCTCATCCCTCCATTGCAAAATCCTCAGTTGCATCTGCGTTGTAGCTATAAGGCTTGATTATTAAAGCATATCGAATGATAGAGGCCACGGCTTCCATGATACGCTGCCCGTGGCATAAAAACTGCTATAAAAGCGGCGATCCCTTGGCTGCTTTTATAGAAGATGCGGTCCTTATACATTAACCTCAATTGAAGAAATCGGAATGACTAAAAGAAGAACAACAAAATTGAAATTGCGTAACCATAAACAGCTCTTTATCTCAGGTATATTCATCTTTGGTTTATATGCGGGATACGCTAATGCGTATGATAATGGAACTGTAGAGCTTACATGGCAAGAAAATCCACCGGAAGAGTATGTAGTGGGGTATCGTTTATATTATAGTTCTGACTCAAGATTTGATGATAACGGAAATTTAAAAAGTGACTTTGCCTACAACTACTTTATTGATGTTTTTGAGTCGGTTCGTTGCAGTAACTACGATAATACTTGTGAGTATCTTGCACCGGATGAATTGACCTGTATTACTGATAATATTAATGATCCTGTTTGTACCGTTGGTAATTTTGAAGGCACTGCGTATTTAGCTATGACGGCGTATGATGACAATGAAGAGAGCGCGTATACCCATGAATTAACCATAGTTCAACCAGAACCGGTAACAGAAGAACCACCGGTAACAGAAGAACCACCACCAGCAACGGAAGAACCGCCACCGGCAACAGAAGAACCGCCACCGGCAACAGAAGAACCACCACCAGCAACAGAAGAGCCAACAGAAGAGAAAACCGACAATCCCAATAAACCTGACAAGTCAACTAATTCAAACGGCTCAACCAAAGTAGAAAATCCTAATAAACCAGTAAAGAACTAATAGGGTAAATTTAGAGGAGCCCAAGGTTTTCGATACCAGTTATAAGGTCATTTAGTGTCTGTCCATAAATTGCTCATTCTGGACAGACACTAAATATTTATAAACCTCTATCAAGTAATAGGTCTGCCCTCTCCCCACCCCGAAAGTAGCCCCCGCCATAAGGTAAATTCTGAACCTTCTTTTATGTGAGCTTGAGGTGATTATGATATCTCGGTGCGTTACAAGTGAATATTCCAGAGCAATCCGGACACTGATTCCATAGCCCCTCTCAAATATTTCTGCTACCGGAACATCCGTGAAATCAGCTCGGCTTCATACGACGCCATCACGGTTGATAAATGATCAGAAAATACATTGTTTTGTTTGAGTTAGACAGTATTGTATAACAAAGTTAAATAAAATTTATAAGGAGCAGACCTAATGGCACGATTGAACACCATAGCTGAACCCTTGCGCTCTTTCCTGACAAAACTGCCCTGCCCAACCTTTGAGAACCGTCCATGGGTTCCCGGCACACCACTTTCCCGGCGCCGCGTTGCCATTATTTCAACCGCGGGACTGCATCGCCGCGATGATCGTCCCTTTGAAGGGATGTCTGGCGATTTCCGCGTGATCCCAGACACCTGCACAGCCAAGGATCTGGTGATGTCCCATATTTCGACCAATTTTGACCGCACCGGATTTCAACAGGACTGGAATGTGGCTTTTCCCCTGGACCGGCTTCATGAACTTGCCGCCCATAAATCCATCGGATCCGTGGCAGATTTTCACTATTCGTTTATGGGGGCCACTGATCCGGCAGACATGGAAACCGCGGCAAACAAACTTGCCGGGCTGCTGAGAGGTGATCAGGTTGATGCGGCCCTGCTGGTGCCGGTCTGACCTCTCTGCACCCGCGCCGTGGGCGCGCTGGCACATTATCTGGAAGCCGAAGGAATCCCAACTACTCAGATTAGCCTAATCAGAGAGCATACCCAAACCATTCAGCCCCCCAGAGCCCTGTGGGTGCCGTTTGCCTTGGGCCGTCCTTTGGGACTTCCGGGCGATCCCGACTTTCAGCGACAGGTGGTCTTGGCAGCCCTGATCCTTCTGGAGGCGGAAAATGGTCCGGTATTGGAGGTTTTTCCTCATGACGTTCCCGAAAAAAATATGTCACAATATTCGCTTGATCAGCTGGCCTGTCCGGTTACTTTCGCAGGTCCAATCACACAAAAAACTGAAACAGAGAAACTGCTTGAAGCATTCAGCCGTGAAGTCGGGGAATTTCGCTCCTGGTATGATATCGGCGTTGAAAAACGCGGTTATTCCGCTGTAATCTATTTTACGCCGGATGCTGCACTGCAGCTGTTCACTGATTTTCTCTCTGACACCCCCATGACACCGGGTGAGCACATATCTTCACCGTCCGCGGCACTTCGTTTTGCGGCCCAGGATCTCAAGTCGGTCTATTTCGAATCTGTGATGTTTCGTCCGGATATGATATTACCGGACGATGGCGCCTTCACCGACTGGTTCTGGCAGAAGACTGCCGCCGGTGCGGTACTTAAAGCCGTGAGGGAAAAATGTCGGACGTCAGGCGATAAGGCACTGAAAATGACCGGAGATATGCTGCTGGTTCCACTAGGCCAGGCATAAAAGACGGTTCAAGCCATCGGATATTCAGCAATTTATTGAAGGAAGGACTGGTTCCCAACAGACAGAGTGGCCGGTTCCCGGCACTCCTGCTCATCGTGTGATGTTAGGATTTGGCGACCTTGATGTGCCGGACGGCAGCCACTTGGCTCATTTCTATGCTGATCTCTCGGAAGCCCTGGGAATCCAGGCTTTTTATGTGCGGCAGGGAATCGAAAACCGAGAAACTGTTTTGGTGGTATCACCCCGAAGCCGGAAAGAAAAGTTGTTCTCGGCAATGGAGCAGGATGGCCTGGATATCCGGAATCTGATCCGTCAAAACAAGCTGATCCATAGCAATGGAAAAAGGACTCCCGAGCAGATGACGGAATATGCCGCCCAGGCAGCTGCATCGACGCGCTGCTGTTTCCGGCTCATCGGAGACATGTCATGGACTGCGGACAAAAAATGGACCGCTGGTGAACTCAGGACTCTTGAAGAAAGCACCAACGCCCGACTTGGTCCCGGCCATTTGTTTTTGTGCCAGTATGATCTCAAGGAGTTTTATGGTACGGAAATTATGATGGCCCTGGAAACCCACTCCCATGCCGTTCACAAGGGAAAACTGAAAAAATCCTTCAAAACCGATTGGTGAGGATTACAGGAATTTTATCATTTGCATACCGTCTTCTGACTTGCCGTGATTTCTCCTCTTTTGATCCAAAATCACGCGCCTGTATTTCTAATTTTTATTGTTGTTTATGAAGGACTTATTCAATAACAGTGGATACTATTTCTGAATTACGTTTTCTCAATTCTTATATGGTAAATCATGACACAGGAGCAGCAGATTAATCCCGATGAAATAACGATAAAGGCGGTAAGGCTGAGAGAGTTGCAGGGTTTTGCAGGCCGACTCGCCAATGACTCCTCCGCAGGTCAGCTTATCCCTATTTCGCAGGCACGAGTTCGTTCGCAAATCCACAATCCCTGCGGTGATGGTGATGATGTAGCTCTGGTCACGGCCTTCTGTGGCGGCCGCTGTGTCGGCTACCTTGGCTTGCTGCCCGGTTTATGCAGCGTCGACGGTCGCGTTTTCAAGGTATTCTGGGGGACAACTTTCCTGGTCTCTCCGGAAATGCGTGGCCGGGGAATCGGCAAGTTATTGGTTGCCGCCATTCAAGGCCTTGGAATTGACTTTATCGGCACCCGCATGACCGACAACGCCAAACGGCTCTACTGCCGAATGGGAATGGAACCTCTGGGAATTCTGAGCTACCGCCAGTTGCGGGCGGATAAACTGAAACGGTTGCTTCCCGGGGGAGGCGAGAGCCGCAAAAGAAAAAAAGAACATGGCCCCGCGACCATGAACGAGGTGGTGAGCCTGTCTTTCTATCGGCTGATGAAAAAAATGTTCTTCAGCAGGCTGCTGCGTTCGTTTCGTCATGAGGCTGCAACGTTTGCTGTCAGGGAAGTGGAACAGATCGCGGAATTTCCCGGGCACGCAAGTACCGAAGTCACCGGGCCGCGTTTTTACCGGTCTGTTGAGGTAATTAACTGGATGCTGACCTATCCATGGGTGGTTTCACGGGACAAAGCCATCGAGAAGAGCGAGTATTACTTCTCCACCAGGCGTGACCTGTTCACCTATAAGGCCTTTCATATAGAAAGTGAAAATGAACCCTCGCTCTTAGGCTTTGTTGTCGTCTCGATTCTCACCCATAAGGGAAGAACCGTCGTCAAGGTTCTTGATCATGCTTATCGGGACCCGGACGTCGGGTTTATGACCATGGTTGTCGCCTTGCGCTGTGCCAGGCGGTATCTCGCCGACCGTGTCGAATACGATGTTAATCTTGGCCGATATCTCCCCGGCTGGCTTGATAAAAAGCATTTCATCAAGAAGCAGGAGAGGTTGTACCTCTTTCATCCCCGAGATGAAAATAGTCCTCTTTCGGAATATCGGGGGGGATTCCATCTCCGTTACGGCGACGGCGACACAGGGTTTGCATAAAAAATCTGCCGGGATTTTTCACCGATTAAGGTTAATTTTGGCCAAAGCTTAGATGAGGGAATCGATATCGGTCCGTCCCTGGATTTCGGGGAAGGGACCAGGGCGGGCGCTATAAAAATATTTCAGGCCGAAGGTTTTCAGGATGTCAATGAGAGTTCGGTTATGTTCACCAAAGGGAAAGCAGTAGGTGTCGGGGACAAACCCCAGATGGCTTTCGAACCACTGCAGTGCAGTTTCGGTGTCGTATCTGATGAAATCCAGCCAGTCGCTTTTGGAGCGTCTGATAAATTTGCCGTTATGATAACAATAGCCCTGGTAAGCTAATTTAGAGCGGATGCTGAAGTCCAGGTTTTTGGGGATTGAAGGATATCCGAGATGAGCTATCTTCCACTGACTCAACGGTTTCCGTTTTTGGGAATGGGTGCGGGTTAGAATAACATCGTGGAAATGGCTGTGAACACCGATGCGCACACCTTCTGTCTTCGCGAGTTCCTGTAGCTCCTCGACCCGCATGAAGTCTTCGTAGTTGTCTTCAATGAGCGCCCGATACATGTATTTTTTCGACTTCTTGTAGGGGATGTACTCGCTTTCGAACATTCTTCTTGCAGGTCCGGGACGGATAAACGCGGAAGATATAAAATAGAGCAATTCATGTTCTTGCCTGCGCAACAGCGGAAAATAGTAATATTGAGAAAAAAGTCCATCGTCAAAATTGAGACGATATTTATTGAGAGGGAGATCGAAGTACTCCTTTCGAATGCAGTGAATAGTCAGAATTTTCATGGCATCTTTCGAGAGTGTCATGGCTTGTGCAGATCTTTTATTTTTGCAATTATGAATTATCTCTCCGAAGACTTCACTTCCTGCAGAACCACTGCAGCCAGACGATCAAGGTCTTCGTCCGTTACTGAAGGGAGAAAACGCTTGCGGTAGAGTTCATCGTGAATGATGCTGACGATTTTTACCAAGGGAGTAGCGATGAGAACTCCCAAAACGCCAAAAGCTATGACGCATATAAGCATGGAAAAAATCACCGCTAAGGGGTGGACTCGCATACCTCGTGACATTATCAGAGGGAGGATAACGTTATTCTCCAGAAATTGAATCACAATATACGCGAGCAAAACCCATAATGGAATCATTCCCCCTTCGCCAACAGCGAGCAGAAGTGCAGGAATGGCACTGAAGATAGGTCCAAGATAAGGTATTGCTTCCAAAAGGCCCGCCGTCATTCCGAGTACCAACGCATCAGTGAAACCGAAAATCGGCCACATGAACAGAAAAACCAGTGTACCGATTGTTATCATCCCAAGGGAGGTCGCTCCTACCCAGACGGGAATGAATTTTGCTATCCTCTGCATAATTATTACGGTCTGGCCTTGATGATTCTCGGGTACAATCGCGAGCATGGCCGCAAATATTGGGCGGGGATTCATTAGCGTAAATATTACACCGAAAAATACTGTTACCAGCACAATCAATATTTCTAAACCATTGACGGCTAATGCGGTAAAACTGCCGATGGCGCCCTGAAGCATCTCACTCATATCGGGTCGAGGAGAATCAGCTTTCTCTGGAGGAGGTTCGGTGGGAGGTTCTTGTGTGGCTTCCAGGCCATCAGCCACTGATTGATCTTGAGCGATTTCAGTTCGCACTTCTTCCTGGATCTTTTGCTCAAAAAGTTCAGTCCTCTGTTCCATCTTTATCAACGGCTTTTGTAAGCGCTCCCAATAGCTTGGCCAGGAATAATACAACTTTTCTGCCGAGGTCTTCATGGGACCGAACAATGCCAACCCTATCGATGCAATGCCGATGATCAATCCCAGAGTGATCAAAAACGTCGGTATTTTTCTCCCACCTGACAATTTCTTCATTTTGAGGATTAGTGGATTGACGGCCAGGGAGATCAGGAGGATAAGAAAAAATGATAAGATTAAGGGAGAAATAAGTAAATAACTTTGAATAAATGCAAGTAGCGCAGCTCCCAGAAGAATATAAGCTGAGATTAATCCTGGTCTAGCAATAGAATTAGGATTTTTAGACATTTGTCCCTCATTATAGTACCCCCGACAAGGTCGTGGGTGCGCATGCATTGCAGGATGATAGAAAAGATTCGCCTTTTATATTACTTTAACAGTGAAATGAGAGTTTTCAATGTAGCTTCCAGGTATTTCCCGAGATCCAGATAAAAAAGATCTTCTGTTGGAGGTGTGCCAACTATCGCATAACATAGAATTTCAAGGAGCCTTCGCCCACAACACAGGCCACTCATCCTGGGAATCAGAAAGAACTGGACGGAGATCAGGCTGTGAGTGAAGCCCGAAGGGGGAAATAGCTGTTTTTTGCTGTGGTTACACTTAGTATTCTGAAAATTCAGTACCTCATTGACATTACAATATATTGTATCTAGAAAATTATTATTATGAAAGTTCGAACTAGCTCCGGGGGAACCCACCGGTGCCTTTCCGGCAGGAAGAACCTTTTGAGCGAAAGACAATAGATGCAGTGCGTGCTCAGCAGATTGATCTTAGTACCGCCATGACGTGCTTTATCTGGGCAAACAGTTACTTTTTGCGAGATCATCTTTATTGACTGGCACCAGTTATTGCCTAGGCTTTGATCACCAACTCAGCAGCAGCCAGGTATAAACGGCAAGAAGAACGGCAACCCACATGACCATGTTGCCGGTGGGGCGCATGCGGGCGACACGACCTCCGGGGTAGTGGAGTTGAGTCAAGTAGGAAAAAAAGTTGTTCATGTGATTAAGAGTTGTGGTGCGCACAGCCTTATCTGCTCTCCATAACCAACTGAAGCCGGAGGAAATGATGCGGGGAAAGAGGCGTCGATAGATCCATTCAGCGTCGAGATTAGTCGAATGTAGTTCCGGAGGATAAAGGCCGTTGAGGTTAAGCCAGACAAACGCCAGCGCAGAGAAAAAGAGAAGCTGAGTCTGTGCCAGAATATGGGTTGCATCATAAGGATTATATCCTGTTTCAAAGGGCAACAGGCTGTAGAGCATATCCGGGTAAATGCCGATGGCCAGACACAGAAATGCGGAAATCGACATGGCGAACAACATGTTTTTCGGAGGTTCAGTGGTGCGAATGCCGGAATCATGGGCGAAAAATGCAAAATAGGGGATTTTGATACCGGCATGATGGAAAACACCTGCGGAGGCAAAAAGCAGCATCAGCCATACCCAGTGGTATCCTTCATGGAGGGCAGCCGACATGACCATGGACTTGCTCACGAAACCGCTGAACAGCGGGAAAGCGGAGATGGAGGCGGCACCGATGATACAGAGTATCGCCGTTTTCGGCATGCTCTTGTACAGTCCTCCAAGATCGGAGCCGTTCATGCGACCGGTCATATGCAGCACCGCTCCCATGGACATGAACAGCAGTCCCTTGAAAATAATATCGTTGAAGGCGTGCGAAACCGCGCCGTTTAAGGCTAGAGCCGTACCGATCCCGATTCCGGTGATCATAAAACCTATCTGATTGATCATGCTGTAGGCCAGAACCCGTCGCAGATCATTCTCTATTACTGCAAAAAATATGGGAAAGCAGGTCATCGTCGCACCGATGTAGACCAGCAGCTCGGTACCCGGATAACTGCGGGCCAGGGCATAAACCGCAACTTTGGTGGTGAAAGCGCTGAGAAACACGGCGCCTGTCGGCGTCGCTTCCGGATAGGCATCGGTCAGCCAGTTATGAAGAAGCGGAAAGCAGGCTTTAATTCCGAAAGCAAAGAAGATAAGCCAGCCGGCAATACCGTCAAGTCCGATATATTCGAAGGCAAGGGTACCGTTCTGGGAGCCATATATCAGAAGTCCCGCCATCAGAAGAAGGCCGGAAAAAACCTGGATCAGTAAATAACGTATTCCGGCCTGATAGGAGCGTTCGGTTCGTCTTGCCCAGATAAGAAAAACGGATGAAAGAGCCAGAAATTCCCAGAACACGAAAAGGGTGAGCAGATCGCCGGCAAAAACGGCGCCGATGGCACTGCCAGCATAGAAGAGTGCTGATACCTGCTGCAAGGTGTCTTTGACATGCAGGGAATAGACGACCCCGATAAAGGCGGCAATATGAAAGATATAACCGAATAGAAGACTTAACCTGTCTACCCTGTAGGGCATCAGCTCATAGTTGAGAAAGTGCAGGGAAACCGTGACCCCTTGGGGCACATTCCAGAGATGAAGCCCACTGAGCACGATGATGCCGAGAAGCAGGAATCCTCTCAGGTAACCCTTGGTGAAAAGAGCCAGTACGGCACCGATGAAAAAAGGCAGAAAGGCTGGAATATCGCTAGGCCACATGATTTTCTCCTTTCTCTTCCCTTTCCTCTTCTTTTAGGTCGAGCTCCTTCTGGTCATAATAATCTTCGTCTCGCATCAGAAAGGTTCGCATCCATTTGGCAACAAGCACCAGAACGACGCAGCCGATAAAGCCGTATACCGCATAAAAGCCCAACAGTCCTTCCCAGCGGTGGGAGGTATGGCGATGAATGATAAAATCAAGGATAAACAGAACAATACAGCAGCCGTACAAAAGGTACAAAACGATCTTGACGTTCTTCGGCTTGTCGAAAAAATGTTGAGTATGCTTCGCCATATATGTTTCCTGTACTTAAAGAATTGCCAGTGCTAATTGATAGAGAGGTTGTGTAAAGAAGAACAAACCAATACAACCAAGCGCGGTAATACTCAGGGCTATCAGTGAGGGCAGGGGCGCTTCCTTGTACTTCATGTCCTCCTGCGCTGCATCACTGTTGAAGAAGGCGCGCAGGGGAATGGGGAGAAGATAAGCGATATTGAGCAGCGTACTGATCATCAATACAGCCATGATTATCCATTTTCCGCTATCAAATGCGCCGGTCAGCAGAAACCATTTGCCCCAGGTTCCTCCGGCCGGAGGCAGGCCGATAATACTCAGACTGCCGATGAAAAAGGCAGTCATGGTGATCGGCATTTGTCGCCCCAGACCTCTCATCTGGCTGATTTCGGTCTTATGTGCGGCAAGCATGATGGCGCCGGCGCAGAAGAACAGGGTGATTTTGCCGAAAGCATGCATGGCGATATGCATTGCTCCGCCGACCACACCCATACTGGTCGCCAACAAGGCTCCAACGGTGATATAACCAAGTTGACTGACAGTGGAATAGGCCAGCCGGGCTTTTAAATTATCCTGACGCATGGCAACGACAGATGCCAGCAAAACTGTGGCCGCCGCGAGATAGAGCATGATATCGGTGCTAGGCAGCTGCTGTAGCAGGTCGAGGCCGAAAATATAGACGCATACCTTGAGCACCGTGAATACACCGGCCTTGACTACGGCTACGGCATGAAGCAGGGCGCTGACGGGAGTCGGCGCAACCATGGCGGCGGGCAGCCAGCGATGAAAAGGCATGATGGCGGCCTTACCGATCCCGAAGATAAAGAGTACCAGCAAGGTTCCGGTTACCAGATGTGGGGTTTCGGCCGAGAATACGCCTCCTCTGGTAAAATCCAGTGTTCCCGCGGTATGCCAGGTGCCGATAACGGCCATTAACAGAAACAGGATGGAAGTGGTCAGCAGCACGCCGAGATAGACCCGTCCGCCCTGTTTTGCTTTCCGGGTCCCTGCATGGGTTACCAGCGGATATGTGGAAAGGGTCAGGACTTCATAAAAAATAAAAAGAGTAAAAAGATTTCCCGCAAAAGAGATGCCCATTGTCGATGATATGGCAATGGCAAAGCAGGCATAAAACCTGGTCTGATTCTCTTCATGATGATCGCGCATATAGCCGATGGCATAGACGGTGGTTACCAGCCAGAGGTAACCGGCAACCAGGGAAAAGAGCATGCCGAGCGGCTCAATTTCAAAATAAAGGGCAAGACCGGGGAAGAGATCCGGGCTGATCAGGGAAATAGAGGTTCCGTTTTTCACCAGGACGTAAAGGCTGCTCACCAGATATATCAGAATTATGCTTGCGGCTATGGTCACCCCTTCACGCAGATTGGGATAGCGATCGGCGGCAAGGATACCCAAAACGGCTAATGCCGGTACCAGCATGGTCAACAGTAGTATCATTTCCGGCGACAACTGCATCACTGATTCACTCCAAACAGGCTTTGTGCTGCCAACTTGCTCACACCTACCGTCAGGCGGGTGTCAACGCCAAAGTACAGATTTGCCAGAACCAGCGTCCATATGGGGATAAGCTGACTCAGGGGTGCCTCCTTGATGTCGTCTATAATAATCCGGGGTTTGGAAAAATACACCCATTCGACTATGCGCCAGACATAGATAACAGCCAGCAGGGAGCTGAGGAGCACAAGTACGGCAACGGGCCACCAGCCTCTCTCCAGCAGGGCGACCACCAGATACCATTTGCTGACGAAACCGACGGTTAACGGCAGTCCTATAAGGCTCAGCCCGCCTGTTACGATGGCAGCCATGGTCCAGGGCATTTTTCTTCCCAGTCCGGCAAAATGATTCAACTGTGAGCTGCCGATGCGATAGACAACCGCTCCTATGGCCAGAAAAAGCGCACTCTTCATCAGGGCATGATTGAAAAGATGCAGCAGGGTTGCAGTGAGACCAAGAGAAGTTCCGATAGCCAGACCTAAAATCATGTAGCCGATCTGAGCCACGCTGGAATACGCAAAAAGACGTTTGATGTTAAGCTGATAGATGGCGGAGACAGAGGCCGCAAAAATACCTGTCAGCCCCAGGACCAGAAATATATCGTTGAGCGGCAGTGACTTGGCGACAAATTCGATACTGAAAACATCGAATACGTAACGGATCAGGACATAGACGGCAACCTTGGTGGAGGTCGCCGCAAGAAAAGCGGTGGCCACAGAAGGTGCATAGGCATAGGCGTTGGGCAGCCAGAGATGCAGTGGGAACAACGCCAGTTTAAGACAGACGCCGACGATGAAAAACCCAAAGGCCGTCAATACGGTTTTCGATTCATAAACCGAGGGCAGTCGTTGCGACAGGTCGCCCATATTGAGCGTTCCCGTCATCATATACATCAGGCCGACACCGATGATGATGAAAGTGGCGCCGATGGTGCCCATGACAAGGTATTGATAGGATGCCGTCAGGGCTCGGCGGTCACCGCCCAGGGCAATCAGGGTGTATGAAGAGAGGGCGGAAATTTCCAGAAATACAAAAACGTTGAATGCATCGTTGGTTGCCAGAATCCCCAGGAGTCCGGTAAGGCAGAGCAGGTAAGCAGTATAGAAAAAGACATGCCTGTTTTCAGGAAGCTCGTCCCTGATACTGGTCTGGGCGGCAACAAGAACAACCGTACTTATGCCGGAAACCAGCAGAAGGAGATAGCTGTTAAGCTGATCGATGCGATATTCGATTCCCCATGGTGCCGGCCAGCCGCCAAGTTCATAAATTATGGTGCCGTGCAGGAGTACCTGCTGAAGCAGGCCGCAACTGATAAGAAAAGCAACACTGCTGACCAGAATAGCAAAAAGGCTGACCAGACGCGGAATCCGGATAAAAAGACAGAGCGGTGCACCTATTAGAGGGACGATAACCTGAAGTATGGGATATTGGGCAATCACTCGTCTATTTCCTTTTTCCGTCTATGAATTTGCGTCTGGGACCATATGCTTCCAGATGACATTCCAGCTCATCGCTGGCGTCCTGAGCGTGAATCTCATCTTCCTCTATCGAGCCGTATGCTTCTTTGATCCTGATGACCAGCGACAGGCCCAGTGCAGTAGTGGCAATACCGACAACAATGGCGGTAAGGATGAGAACATGAGGAAGAGGGTTGGAGTAAAGCTCCCACTTTTCGTCGTATATGGGAGCTGTCCCGCCGGTGACTTTGCCCATACTGATGTAGAGAAAAAACACCGCTGTCTGGAAGATGGATAATCCTATCAGTTTTTTCACCAGGTTCTCATGGGCGATAACGATGTAAAAGCCAATCATCATCAGTGCCACGACAATCCAGTAGTTGTAGAGCCCGAGAATATTCATGAGATATATTTATGCTTAACGGTTCGCCAGGTAAACTTGAAGAAGAGGGTGATCATTACTGAAGCCACGGTAATGCCGACGCCCAGTTCCACGAGCAATATGCCGAGATGCTGACCATGAACCGGATCATGCCTGAGTACGTCATAGTCAAGGAAATTTCCACCAAGCAGCATGCAGGCCACCCCGACACCGGCATATATAAGGACGCCCGAGGCTGTAAGAAGCACAAGTACCTGACGTTTGAAAATGCGCTGGGCGGTGCTCAAACCAAAAAGCATGGTGTAGAGAATTACTCCTGCGGCAAAAATGACCCCGGCCTGGAAGCCCCCGCCCGGTCCGTAATCGCCATGGAACTGGACATAAAGCGCGAACAACAGAATGAGAGGCAGCATCATTTTGGCGACGACGCGCAGGATAATCTGCTGCTGCATATCGGCAGGCACCTTTTTTTTCGATTGTTGCTTGGTCTCGCGCGAGACCAGCAGCAGGGACATTACTCCGATCGCCGCGGTGAAAACCACTACTGTCTCTCCCAGCGTATCAAAGCCTCGATAACTGGCTAAGACGGAGGTCACCATGTTGGGTACGCCAACCTCCGTCATCGATTCTTCCATATAGCGTGGAGCTACATGGTTGTGAATAGGCGCGTCAGCTGAGCCGAAATGCGGCATATCAAAAGTTCCATAGACCAGCAGTCCTCCGGTAACAATGACAATTCCCAGAGCAAGTGTAGGTTTATACCTTTTCTTTTTCTGGTGCCTGCCGACAAGTTTGAGGGAGGCAAGCATCAGCAGTGTTGAAATACCGGCTCCAACAGAGGCCTCGGTGAAGGCAACGTCAACTGCATCGAGATCAAGAAAGAGGCTGGCGGAAAGCAGACTGTAGATACCGGCAAGCATGACTACGGCAAAAAGATCATGCAGCCGCACTATAGCCAGGGCCGTACATACCAGAAAAGTCAAAATGACTATGTCGATTAGAGTTGTGATGGCTTTTCTCCTGATTGTTTTTCGCCGACATTCAGAAATTCCGGTTTCATACCACTTTGCAAGGCCGCCTTGGCCATGGCGTGACTGGCCGTTGTACCCGCCAGCAGAGAAAACAGAAGGATAATGATCAGTTTGGCAAGAACCAGTGTCCAGCCGGCCTGCAGCATCAGACCAATTAAAATCAAACTGGCCCCCAGGGTATCCGTGATGCTTGCCGCATGAATCCGGGTAAAGAAGTCCGGAAAACGCAACAGGCCAGCCGCTCCGGTGACGCAGAAGAAACTTCCGCTGACTAAAAATATCCAGCTGAAGGTATCGAAGATGATTTCCACTAAAGCTCCTCCTCCGATTTTACACCCGCATATTCAAAAAATCTCAATACGGCAATAATTCCTATGAAATTTATCAGAGCGTAAACAATTGCAATATCAAGAAACTCAGGCCTTCCTCCGATGAATCCGAGAACCGCGATCAGCAAAACGGTTTTGGTCCCGAAGTTGTTGACCGCCAGAATCCGGTCATACAGTGTCGGCCCTAGAAATGCACGGATCAGAGCCATGGCCATGACAATAAGAAGTGCGATACCGGCAACAGAAAACATCATCCCTCCACCCGGCAAACCCGGCGGTCCATTTCACCCTCCAGCAAACTTGCTGCCGTTTCCCTGGTTAAGGCGTGGACTGTAATCTGGTCACCCTGCAGATCGATACTCACTGTTCCGGGAGTAAGTGTTATTGAATTGGCATATATAACTTTGCCAAGA
The DNA here is from genome assembly GCA_016278675.1 of Desulfobulbaceae bacterium. Taxonomy (GTDB): domain Bacteria; phylum Desulfobacterota; class Desulfobulbia; order Desulfobulbales; family Desulfocapsaceae; genus Desulfopila_A. The sequence continues at coordinate 187,667 of JADQBJ010000003.1, forward strand.
TCGGTTTTCTGATGGGCTGTAACGGTAACGACGTTAGGGCTGATGGAATTGGCCCCGAGCCAGACACTACGGGCCACGGCGATATTGGAAACTACGACTTCCTTGATCAGCCAAAGGTAATAAAAAGGAATGGTAAAGGTCAGGTTCAGCGGTTGGGATTCGCCATCGACAACATCCATAAAGTGACACAGAGTCACAACAAACAGGACGGATACCACCATAAAAAAGAGCAGAAGCGGGGTGTAATGGCCGGAATTGATCAGCCAGAAACCACTGAGCATTGCCGATAATGCGAGTACATGCAGCATTAATTACCCCCTTGAAAATTTAAGTGAGTCGTTTGGGAAGATGTCCGTGATAGAATTATTCCTCTTACTTCCATCACTTATTGTCTTAATGTGCAGAGACCTACTTTTCATACCATTTCTAATTATGTTGTGTCAAGAATAACTGGAATTGATAAAGGGGTTTATTAGTAGACCTTTTGCGGCCGGATCAAAAATAGTATTTAATGCCTGATACATTTTAATCCAGCACTTCAGCCTCTTTGCACAGTCTATGCCACATCTGTCAATATATCTTTTGTCATTGTTATCAGTTACATGAATGATTTAGTTTGTAGTTCTCTCCCCGTGACAAAATGTATCGCAGCTCCGGAACGTATTAAAATGTATTTATTTGTATCGGCGCAATTGCCGTTGAGGTTCCAAGAGGCGCCAACCAATAGATTCCGATCCAGGAGGGGGCAAAGATTGTTGCCGGAAAGGCAGGCGTCTTTTTGCCGGAATAAATGTGCATCGCCAATTTTTTATTTGATATTTCAACAATTTTTGTTTTTAAATATACAAAAGAGGTCATTGAGAGATTTGTTTTTCGATAAAAAAAGATGTTTACAGCATAGATGAGAATTTGACCTTACCGGACAACATGAAGAAGGTATAAAATGAGTAATATAAAGGTCTTGGTAGTTGATGACGAGAAAGAATTCGCTGAATCCCTGGTGCAGAGACTATGCAGGCGAGGATTTGAGGGCAGGGCGGCAGCGGGTGCAGAAGAAGCGATGGCCAATCTTGATGAGGGCTGGATACCCGATGTGGCCATTCTCGACTTGCTGATGCCCAAATATGACGGCCTGGCAACAATGGGGATGATCAAGGCCCATTCGCCTGCCGTACAGTGTCTGATACTCACCGGCCATCCTACAGCCGGAAGCAGCATAGAAGGGATGAATAAAGGATTGTTTGATTACCTGATGAAGCCTGTCTCCCTGGATATTCTTATCGAAAAAATAGAGGCTGCCTGCGGTAAATAACCATTGGTTAAGGGACAATATAATGGTTGCTGATTTTATCTTTCTTCCCCGGCCAGTTTGCCGAGTTCGGCTACCCGTTGTTTCAATGCATCCGTGATGCGCTCCAGCGGTTCTTCGCCCTTGCCCTCCTTTTGCAGTTTTTCGGATGAGGTCGGTTCGCCGAAATACACGACCACCTTCTTCGGCCGGATCAGCAGGCTGCCCGGCGGCATGGCTGTGCGTGTTCCGGCGATATAGACCGGTACAACCAGACAGGGATGTTTGGCTAATATCATACCCAGGCCGGGAAGGAAGGCGCCGAGCCGGCCGGTGCGGGAGCGGGCGCCCTCTGGGAACCAGATCAGGCTGCGGTTACGTCTCAGTACCTCTGAGCCATAGGCCAGACCGATACCAGGCCTGCGCACCGGATCCACCGGGAAGGCGAAGGCCAGACGGGCAAAAAAGGCATTGAAACCATTGGCGAACGCCGGTTCCTTCAATCCGGCAAACTGGGTGCGGCGCAGCACGTTGTAGGGAATCAGAGCCGCCAGGACAAGTGGATCCAGGAAGCTTACATGGTTTGGAGTAAATACCACCTGTCTGTCTGTGGGAATGTTGCCGGTACCTTCAGCGGCAGCGCGGAACCAGACCAGAGAGAAAAGCCGGACAAACCCGTGAGCCAGACGGGCCGCGGTGCGCTGTCCCCTGGAAAGTTCCGTCAGCCAGCGTTCACTCTCCTTATCCAGGTATCTCTCAGGGTGCTCCACCGGATCGGCATGCTCTTCCCCTGGTTTCTTCTTTCCCCGATTGACTTCCTTGAGCAGATCGCGAACGCTGTGGATTCCGGAGATTATTTCTTCGTCGAGCTCTATCCCTGTCTCTTCGTGGAGTTCCATGGAAAGGTTCAACCACCCCATTGAATCGACCCCCAGATCGCTACGTAGATTAGCATCCGGAGAAAGACCGCGCCTGGGGAATCGTTCGACCAGCAGGTCCCAGGCAGCAGAGGCAGCGGGAGCCTTGAGGAGCTTGCGATCCTCGGCTTCCATACGTTCCTGCGGCATCGGCTCCAATCCTTCACCGTCCTCACTTTCCAGGGCGCTCCGGTAATGCTCTTGGAGTTTATGGCGCTTGATCTTACCCAGGCGAGTACGTTCGATGGGGCGGTGGGAGATAACCACCTCCGTCGGCTGCATGTAGGAGGGCAGTTTGCCCACTGCCTCACTTACTGCCCGGCGCACAGCTTCTTCCACCCCGGTGCCCTCCGCCCGTATATTGCCGGGGTGTGGTACGACCAGGGCCATTATCTCGCCATCCCGGTCCAGAATCCCCGCCTCTTGCCCGCGGCAGAATGAGTGTCAGGCCCAGGGCAAGCGGAGCGAGCATACCGACCACGAAGGGGTAGACATGATGCAGGGGCAGCGGCAGGAGCAGGCGGTCTCCTTCGCCGACCAGTCCTGATTTGATAAGGGCATTCTGCTGGAAGACAAGGTTGGCGTGAGAGAGCGGCACTCCTTTGGGTTTGCCTGTGGTGCCTGAGGTGTAAAAGAGCGCGGCTACATCTCCGGCATTTATTTCCGGCAGGTCTCCTGGTCCTGCAGCTATGGAGAGCCAGCTCTGTTCCTGCCCCTGCCGGCGGTCGGTGAAGAGCATTTCCGGCTTCGGCTCGATATCAAGTTGTTCCACCCGCGCGGCCTGGCCCTGAGGGGCAAACAGCAGAGCCGGCGAGGCATCGTTGAGCACATGCGCCAGGTTTTTTCCGTCAAACTGCGGATCAATGGGCATAATCGCCGCACCACAATGAATCACGGCCAGAGCAATGAATACGCTCTGGTAAAGGTTTTCGGCGATCAGGCCAACGACTTTGCCCGGACCGATTCCGCGAGCGGCGAGTCCACCAGCAAGGCGTACTACTTGTTCATGCACCTCGATATAGGAGAAACGGTGCGTTCTGTCGTCGCCAAACTGAACAAGGCATTCCTTATCTCCGCGATCGCGGGTATTGCACACCAGATCCTGCAGCGTGTCGGTTCCTTCATAGTCATCCGGGGCTGGGGGAATGTTGGGTTGGCGTTTCGCCGTAAAAGTATTCCCTGAACATGTCTCTGGTTTCCTCCAGCCCAACTTGATCGATGCCAGCACCTGGATAGCCGATGCTGATTATCAGGCTCAGGGCGATATTTATCCGTTTAAGAGTGGCTGACTGAGTGGCAGATTCCGTCTGTTCGCGCTGCCGGTCGATCAGATAATCCCTCAGGTGCACCAGCCTGTCTTCAACAACATCGACATCCCTTTTCATTTCAGCCGAGTGTTTCTCAACAGCTTCGTCGATCATTTCCAGAATGATCCGCACGTTCTCAAGCACAAAGGGATCTTCGTTTATTTTCCCGTTTGTATTCACCTGCGCGATCTCCTTTTCAAGAACATAAAGGCTATGCCTGCACCAGCAAGCAGGGAAAAACCTATTCTTCGCCATCGACGGCCTGGTTGTACTGGTGTCGATTCATCTCCCCGGAACAGTTCAGTTTTCTGTTGGTGTTCAAGATATTCTGCGGGGTTGGCGGCGGATTGGTTTCCTGCCTCCAGAACGGCATTATACAGCAGAAACCCTCCTGCAATAGTGGCCGTGGAAGCCGCAACTTCCCTGTTCGGCAGCCGCTTGCCGGTCCACATCCTGTTAAAGCGCAAAACCAGGGGAAAAAGAATTCCAATTCCTATGCCGAAACGGTAGGCCAGGGCATGAACTGAAGCTTGGTAAGATCGTCCCGACGGATTATTGCGCCAGGCGCCTTCCGTGAGGAGGGCAATTGCCAACTGTACGCCCAGAGTCATAGACGCAAGGTTATTCAGTTGCTTGTGTCCTTGATCGGACACGTGCATATGTTGTGCGGCGATGGCCAGCGCGGCGGCACCGCAGGAAAAACCGGTTGAGGCAATCAGAGGAGAAAGCAGGGGATGACTGGCCGTCCACAGGGGAGTGCAGGTTTCTTCGAGTTCCGTTCCCGGATAGAGACAGATCATGCCGCCGGCAGCTGCAGCTGGGAGAGAGAAAGCGGTGCTTATCCTTCGGCCTGTGGTTGTATACCCATAGTCCTCAAGCATCTGGCCGATAGCTGTCATTCCGCTGAAAATGCCGAAGGTCGTCAGGGACATATTGCCGATGCACATCGAAGAGGTGCGACGAAAGATACGCAGCATGTAGAACCAGCGCCTTGGGGTATGCAGTTCGGAGATCAACAGGACCGGGCTCAGCAATGAACTTGCCAGAGCCAAATAGCGTCCGGCCCGTACCAGGTTGTGATCTTTGCGGTTTCCGAAGAAACGGATGAGTGTGGCAATAATCTGGGGCGCACCGCCTAATGCCTCCGCTAAAAAACTCAGAGCCGTTTTCCAGTGATAATGGCTTTGTTTGACCGACGGCATTCCATAGTAGGAGATGGCTGCCGGATCATCCTGCCGCCTTGCCGGAAGATTTATCTCAATATCGCTGCTGTGCTCAGGATCCATCTGCGGCGATCGGTGTTCGCTGCACATAAGACTACTCTCCCAGTATTGAAAAGTTCTGCCATTTGTTCGGAGGCCGGCGGGAGAAAATAAATCCACCCGCCACAGCCATTCCGGTCATGATGGCGGCGCCCGCTAACAGGCTTCTTTTAATTCTTTTGGCAGGCAGCTCCGGGGCTTCGGGCAGGTTGTAGGTTTCGGGCCTGTCGAGCAGCAGAAAGAAAGCGGCCAGTCCTTCGATTCCGCCGGTTGCTCCGGGACCGCCGGGCATACCGTAGAGATAGGCTTCTTTCCTGCCGCTTTCTCGCAGTTTCTGTCGTCGATCCAAGGCCCTGCCGCGCAAATCCTCCAGTTCGCCGAACTGGATCGAATTTGTGGGGCAGGATTTTGCACATGCAGGCTCAAGACCTCCTTTCATGCGGTCATAGCATAATGTGCATTTATGAGCCTTGCCCTCCGCCATATTGAGTTCGATCACACCGAAGGGACAGGAGGGGATGCAGTAGGCGCAGCCGTTGCAGATATCCTGCTGCACCACCACGGTATTAAATTCGGTGCGGAAGATCGCGCCTGTGGGACAAGCCTCCAGGCAGCCGGCATGCTCGCAGTGCTTGCAGACATCGCTCATCATCAGCCAGTAGCTCTGGAATCCCGGAAGCTCCGTCGGGTGGTTGCCCTGTTCATCCTTGATCTGTTCGACAAAGGCAACATGTCTCCAGGTGGTCGAAGTCAGAGCCATGGTGTTGTCATAACTCATTCCGGTTAATCCACCAATTTCGCCGGGAAGCAGGTTCCATTCCTTGCAGGCAACTTCACAGGCTTTGCAGCCGATACAGAGGCTGGTGTCGGTGAAAAAGCCATAACTCTTTCCCGGCCTGATCCTAACGCTCGAGGTGAGCTCTGATTCATCGGGTATGAGACTCTTGAGTATGCTGGCGGTATAATCTGCTGATCGTGGATGCACCGGCAGTGGATAAAGAGGTTCGGTCATTGCGGTTGCCTGCTCCGATGACATCGTTGCGGAATTTGCCTTCAGTGTTCTGGTGGACATATCTCACAGCCTCCCTTTATGAAGATTGCAGGTAAAGGCTTTACCTTCATGAATAGTGGTATTCGGATCACCGACGACAGCCGTGAGTGTGTTGGCTATGGCACCAGTGGCATACCCCTGCCAGCCGAAGTGCCAGGGCAAGCCTATTTGATACACAGTTTTGCCGTCGATGACGAAGGGTCGTAATCTTCTAGTCACCAGAGCGCGGACCTCAACCTTTCCCCGTGCGGTCTCGACAACCACCCAGTCAAGATTGGCTATTTTTTTCTCTTCTGCAAGCTCAGGCGGGATTTCAACGAAGGCCTGCGGCTGGAGTTCGGCTGTGGAAGGAACCATGCGCGTAGGAATACCGCCGGAATGATGTTCGGTCAGGCGATATGTGGTGATTGCATATGGATATCTCGGATCCTCGACTGCATGATATGGGTTATAGGCACGTTCCCACTTCTTGGCGGCTGGATTATCCTGCTGTTTGTAGAGAAGGTTTTTTACCGGTGATTCGACGGGTTCATAATGGGTGGGCAACGGACCATCCGACAAACCCGAGGTCACAAACAGCGAACTTTTTCCATCCGACATCATGAAAAATGGTGATTTTCCGTCCAGAGCACTGATCCCGCGAAGATTCTCCTCCGGGTCGGGCTCATAATCCGGGGCTTTTCTCTTTTTGAAATCGGGAGTGTCGAGGCCCGTCCATTTTCCTTTACCGTCATCCCACCAGAGATACTTCTTCCTCTCCGACCACGGCTTTCCTGCCGGATCCGCCGAAGCCCGATTGTAGAGGATGCGGCGGTTTGCAGGCCAGGAAAAACCCCAGCCCTGATGAGAACCCGGACCGTCAGGAGGATCCGGTATGCGCGACCGGGTCTGATTGTGATTTTCTTCCGGGTAGGTCCCGCAGTAGATCCAACAGCCGCAGGCTGTTGAACCATCGTCCCGTATCTCCTTGGGGTTTTTGAGCTGCTTCCGTTCCTTCCAGCTGTAGCCGTTGATCTCCTTGAGCACGGCTTCAGCCGATGGATCCCGGTTTGCCCCCATTTCCGGATAATCCCAGGTCAGTTCCCGGATCGGCGCATCCTTGTGGTCGATGCTGTCGCCATAGAGTTTCTTGAGCCGCTTTCCCAGATGATAAATAAACCAGAGATCGGAGCGGCAGTCTCCCGGAGGTTCCACCACCTTGTCATGCCACTGCACCAGCCGATGGGTGTTGGTAAATGATCCGTCTTTTTCCCCGGGCAGGGCGGCCGGCAAAAGGAACATCTCGGTCTTTATTTCCTTCGCTTTAAGAAGACCGCTCTTGACCTCCGGAGATTTATACCAGTAGGAAGCCGTTTCATTTTCAAAAGTCTCGCGTATGGCCATCCACTCCAGGTTCGGCAGCGCCTTTCTGATCATGCCGCTGTTATGCCCGCCGACCACAGGATTCTGGCCCATCAGCAGCAAGCCTCTGATGGTCCCGTCCCTGATCGCCATGGTCATGGGAAGCTGGGAATGATCACCCATAATTTTAGGAATATGCTCATAGCACCAGGCCTTTTCAGCCGTGGCATGATCTCCATACCAGGCGCGCAGCAGAGAGACGATAAACCTGGGGAGGCGGTCCATATATCCCCGGGGAATGGTTTCCACCTCCAGGTAATTTTCGAAAGTTCTGTGAAATTCTTTGCGGCCGTTGGGATGACGAAGATATCCCGGCAGCATGTTGTAGAGCGTTGGGATATCGGTGCTGCCCTGGATGCTGCAGTGTCCTCGGAGAGCAATGATTCCTCCGCCGGGCCTGCCGATATTGCCGAGCAGCGACTGAATGATCCCGGCTCCGCGAATCATCTGCACGCCGGTGGTGTGGTGAGTCCAGCCCACTGCATAGCACCAGGCTCCGGTTCTTTCCCGGCCGCTGTTGGCCGTCATGGCCTCGGCGATTTTGAGAAAGATCTGTTTCGGGCATCCTGTGATTTTTTCGACTACCTCCGGGGTGTACGCGGCATAATGCCTTTTCAGGATCTGATAGACGCAGTTGGGATGCTTCAGGGACATATCCGACTGGGGGGACTTCATGGTTGATCGTCTCAGCTTCTCGCTGTAGGAAGAACCTGTATTCATATGTTCATCCACCAGGGCAGAGGGCACTTCGTCTCCTTTATATTGCCAGTCTCCCACCTGGTAGGCATGCGACTTTTCATCCCAGCCGCAGAAAAAACCCTCCAATTCACTGGTATCCCTGAATCCGTCTTCTATGATGGTGGCTATATTGGTGTAGTTGAGGGCATAGTCTTTAAACCAGAGATCATTTTCCAGAATGTAGCGGATGAGTCCGCCCATGAAGGCGATATCCGAACCGCAGCGGATCGGGGCGTAAATATCGGCCATGGCGGATGTCCGGGTGAAACGCGGATCAGCATGGACGATAGTGGCGCCCCTCTCTTTTGCCTGAAGAACGAAACGGAAGGCGACGGGATGGCATTCGGCCATATTGGATCCCATGATCATGATGAAATTGGAATTTGCCAGATCCCATTGGGTGGTGGTAGCGGCGCCCCTGCCGAAAGTCGCACCCAGACCGGGTACCGAGGAGCTGTGTCAGACCCGTGCCTGGTTTTCTACCCAGACCATGCCGAGTCCGCCGGCGCAGAGTTTTTTGATCAGGTAGTTTTCCTCATTGTCCAGTGTCGCTCCCCCTAGTTCGGCCATTGCCATGGTATGATTGACCGCGGTAGCATTGGGCAACTTGCGGACAAAGGTTTCATCACGTGTCCTCTTCATCAGGAAGGCAATGCGGTCCATAGCCCATTCCAGCGGCCGTTCTTCCCAATGGGTGGAAAATGGAGCACGATATTTGACTTTGGTAAGCCGATTAGGATTGTGCATCCAGCCGAGCACCGCAGCGCCTTTGGGACAGAGGGTTCCCTGATTGATCGGACTGCGGGGGTCTCCTTCCACATGGATGATGTCGTTGCCCCTGGCATACAGCAACTGGGCACAACCCACTGCACAATAGGGGCAGATACTGGTGCCCACTCTGTCCGCATCCTCCAGGCGGGGGCGCAGCTTTTGCGAAAGTCTGGACTGCGCCGCCCCGGCCTGAGGGTCTTCGCCGGCGAACTGTCTGCGCATGGGCCAGTCCTGGAAGGCTGTCCTGAGACGATTGGAAAGTGGTTTTTTTCGTTTTTCCATAAGAATTATCCAAATTTTGAATCGCTGATCAGCGGCTACCCTTGAGGGGCTTGATAGTTGTGACCATGCCGGAGGCAAGATCCGGTTCCCCCTCATATTCGATGGTTACCGGAGTATCTGCTTTGAAAAAATCGAGCAGGTCCATTTCATCGACCGAAGATGAATGAGATAACGTAAAAAGACAGGAGCGCCCCGTAGCGGCAGCGAGCCGGAAGCGGGATTCCTGAACCATGATGAGACGGCCGCTCAACCTGTGATGTCCACTCATACGCTCTCCCCTTGTAATGCGTGACTGCCGTAATTCCTGAAGCCGAATTGGCAGAAGCCCCCGATGGTCCTTTAGTGTCTTACCCCTGAAAAACCGGCACTCGGTTCAGCATGTAAAAAACAAGAAACGAAATGTATTTAATTTGTGAATTAGCCTCTGTAGCCAAGGCACTTATACCGGCCGGTTTACCGACTTTCCTGGGTCAGTTGGATACAGCCCTAACCTCCGGCGGCAGGGCATCGGCTAGGGTTATGTTCTTTTCCGCTTTCTTCATAACTTCTTCAAAATACCGAATCGTCTTCTGCAGTCCTTCCACGAGCCCTGTTTTCGGCTGCCAGCCTAGTCTGTGCCGAACCAGGCTGATATCAGGCCGGCGCTGCAGAGGATCGTCACTTGGCAGTGATATGTATTCAAGTTTTGATTTCGATCCGGTGAGTTCAAGGATGGCAAGGGCAAGCTCACTTATGGTGAATTCTCCAGGGTTTCCAATATTGACAGGACCGATAAAATCATCTGGGCTTTCCATGAAACGAATAAACGCCTCAATCAGATCATCCACATAACAAAACGATCTGGACTGAGAGCCGTCGCCATAAATTGTCAAAGGCTCTCCGTGCAGAGACTGCACTATGAAATTTGATACAACCCTGCCGTCGTTGGGATGCATTCGCGGTCCGTAGGTATTGAATATCCGCGCCACCTTTATACGGAGATTGTGCTGGCGGTGATAATCAAAGAAAAGGGTTTCGGCACATCGCTTGCCCTCATCGTAACAGGAGCGGAGACCAATAGGATTGACATTGCCCCAATATGCTTCCTGCTGGGGATGGATTTTCGGGTCACCGTATATTTCACTGGTAGAGGCCTGGAAAATTTTCGCCTTAACCCTTTTGGCCAGACCAAGCATATTGATGGCGCCATGGACACTGGTCTTGGTGGTCTGCACGGGATCATGCTGGTAGTGCACCGGTGAGGCGGGGCAGGCTAGATTGTATATTTCATCGATTTCAAGATAGAGAGGAAAAGTGATATCATGCCGGATAACTTCGAAATGAGGATTATCCAGAAGATGACTGATGTTATCCTTGGTGCCGGTAAAAAAATTATCGACACAGATGACATCGTTGTCCTCGCGCAGAAGCCGTTCGCACAGGTGCGAACCCAGAAAACCTGAACCTCCGGTAACTAAAACCTGTTTTCGGATCTGTGATTTCATAGAGTTTGCCTGCAGATGAGGTTGATCGGCGGCAGAAACAGATACATTGCCCTAAAACGTCGTGATGCTGCCGGAGTGTGCAATGTCCGGAAATGCTGTCCTTAAGGGTATTCGGTAGAAGCATGCTCTGTGCCTTGCAGATAACATGCCTGATGATGCTTCCTTTAAAAGAAAGAGATGTAGACTTCCAAAGCCTCCGGGCCTGTCACAGACAGGCAACGGCTATCTTGTTCATGAAAAACAAAAATACCGTCTGACGAAAGGATGAACGTGAAGCGGGATAGCTGGAGAAACCTTTGTATATTATCAGACAGTCTTCTGTCTTGTTGAATAGGACAGATCCTATCAAGTAGGACCCGGAACAGGGCCTTGTGATCTGACTTTTCCCGTCAATTTGAGAATAGGATAGGCAATGCGGTGCAATCTCCGCGAGGGTGAGGATTTTTATAGATCCCGACTGCTTCATGCCGGAAAAATGCTGATAAAGAAGAATCGCCAAGAATCTTTACCTTGTTTGGTATGGATATTGCTTCCTCCTCATTCAGGATGTGCAGCAGAATAGTGTATGGATGTTTTCAAGAGACCATCCACTGACCAATATGCGCCAATCTTCCTTTCACTGGTTCAGGCGGGATTCAATACAGTTCAGAAATGCGACAACAGGCTGAGTATGAGGATCAGCCAGGGAGAAAAAAATGAGTGAACTCGTGCTAATAACCGGCGGAGCCGGTTTTATAGGATCGCACCTGGCCATTCGTCTTGTCGAGGAGGGCTACCGCGTCAGAGTGCTTGACAACCTCGATGAGCAGGTGCATGGCAAGCTGGGCTGGCCCGGCCATTTGCCTGAAGGCATTGAATGTATAAAAGGGGATATCAGAAATTCCATTCAGGTAGAAGAGGCTTTGCAGGGTGTCGGCGCGATCTTCCATTTTGCGGCGGCGGTGGGAGTCGGCCAGAGTATGTACCGGATCAGCCATTATACCGATGTCAATAATGGTGGTACCGCGGTTCTGCTCGAGGCCCTGACCCGACAACCTGTCAAGAAACTGGTGGTCGCCTCAAGCATGAGCGTTTACGGGGAAGGGTGTTATTGCGACAGCCAGGGCAATCTGTATGCCCCGCCTGAAAGAACCGGCGAAATGCTCAGGACCGGCCAATGGGAACTGCGGCAGCAGCAGGAGGAGCTGCAGCCCGTGGTCACGCCGGAAAATAAAACACCATCACCTTCCTCTGTTTATGCGCTGTCAAAATATGACCAGGAGAAAATGAGCCTGATGATCGGCGCGGCATACAACATACCAACAACGGCGCTGCGCTTTTTCAATATCTATGGGCCATACCAGTCCCTGTCCAATCCATATACAGGGGTGCTGGCCATTTTTGCATCCCGGTTTTTAAATGGCAAAGCTCCCGTCATTTTTGAGGATGGCCGGCAACGCCGTGATTTCATAAGTGTTCATGATATCACCCGTTCATGCCTGCTTGCTCTTGAGAGCAGCAAGTCGGATGGAGAGGTGTTCAATATCGGCAGTGGAAAAAACTACAGTATCAATGAGATTGCCGCCAAAGTCGGTGAAGTTCTGGGCTGCTCCGACCTGCAGCCTCAGATTACCGGAGAGTATCGGGTAGGTGATATCCGACATTGCTTTGCAGATATAGGCAAAGCAGAAGCCCTGCTCGACTACCGGCCGCGTGTCAGTCTGGAGGAGGGTCTGGGCGAACTGGCGCAATGGCTGCAGGATCAGTCATCCGTTGATCGTGTGGAAATCATGCGCAGCGAACTGACAAGCAGGGGGTTGAGTTTATGAGTGAGCAGATAGACAATCACCAGCATGTTCAGGAAAGATTGGGGGTGCTGGAATGGCTCAGACCAGGCGAATATGAACATACTGAAGAAACTCTGCGGTTGCTGCATGAACTGAAAATTAAGCATCTGCGCACCGGGATATCCTGGGCTGACTGGCACACCCCCAGCGGCAAGGCATGGTTTGACTGGATGATTCCAAAGCTGGCGCGCGAGGTTGTGCTGCTGCCATGTCTTACCTATACTCCGCCTTTCCTCGGTATTGAGGCGAAGGTTTCTTCGCCTCCGCGCAATCCCGCAGATTTTTCCAAATTTGTCGAGGCAATGATCACCGGCTATGGCCGCCATTTCGAGTGGGTCGAACTGTGGAATGAACCAAATAATCTCAGCGACTGGGATTGGCGTCTGGACCCGAACTGGACAATTTTCTCAGAAATGATAGGTCTTGCTGCCCGCCTTGCCCGAGAGCATGGCAAAAAAACGGTGCTGGCGGGCATGGCTCCCACCGACCCTAATTGGCTCAATATGCTGTGTCAGCGCGGCACGTTGGAGTGCATTGATGCGGTTGGTCTGCATGGTTTTCCAGGGACCTGGGAGTTCAGTGGCGAGAGCTGGCCGGAGAAGGTAGAAAAAATCAATCGTGTGCTGGGCTGCTACGACCTTTCTCCGGAATTGTGGTTGACGGAGGTTGGCTATTCGACCTGGCGTCATGATGAAATCATCCAGATCAGAACACTGCTGGAAGTGCTGGGGGCGCCGCTGGCACGGATTTACTGGTATTCCGGATTCGATCTTCATCCTGATGAAAATCACCAGGAGGGGTTTCATGAAGATGAGCGGCATTATCACTTCGGTCTGAAGACCGCCGACGGTGCCTCCAAGCTGATATACCGGGTATGGCACGAGGATGGGATAAAGGGCTTGCTGGATCTGCTGGATTGTGTCGATAAAAGAGGCGCTGAATTAAGCCGTAAGCCCCTGATGCTGGTAGATGGCAGAGACTGCAAGATGGCAAGAAAGCCGAAGAAGGAAGTGCTGATAACAGGCGGAGCCGGTTTCATCGGCACCAACGTCGCTGAGCACTTGCTGCAGCAGGGCGAGAATGTGCTCATATTCGATAATCTGGCAAGACCAGGGGTCCAGCATAATCTTGAATGGCTCTGCCGTACTTACGGCAGTCGGGTACAGGTGGAAATCGCCGATGTCTGCAATGCACATCTGCTGAGAGACGCCGTGCATCGGGCCTCGCGAATTTTTCATTTTGCCGCTCAGGTAGCTGTAACCACCAGTGTCGACTCTCCCCGGTTCGATTTTGATGTCAATCTGCATGGCACCATGAACATACTGGAAGTGCTGCGCCAGATGAAAAACCCGCCGCCCCTGCTGTTTACCTCGACCAATAAAGTATATGGCGCCCTGGAAGAAGTGGCACTGAAAAAAACGGCTGAACGCTATCAACCGGCCGATCAAGGGTATGCCGCAGGAATCGCTGAAACTCAACGCCTCGATTTTCACAGTCCTTACGGCTGCTCCAAAGGAGCGGCCGATCAATATGTGCTCGATTATGCCCGCACCTATGGAATCCGGGCGGTGGTTTTTCGCATGAGCTGTATTTACGGTCCCCATCAGTATGGGAACGAAGATCAGGGCTGGGTGGCGCATTTTCTGATCGAAGCTTTACGCAAACACTCCCTGACCCTCTACGGGGATGGTCGCCAGGTGCGCGATGTCCTCTTTGTCGGAGATCTGGTCAACGCCATGCTCCTGGCCATGGACAACATGCATCAACTTTCCGGGCGGGCGTTTAATATAGGCGGCGGTGAATCCAACAGCACCAGCCTGCTGGAACTTCTGCGGCGCATAGAAATCCTGTCAGGAAGGGCGTGCGAATATTCTTTTTCAGACTGGCGGCAAGGTGATCAGAAATACTATGTCACCAATAGTGAACTATTCAGAAAATTGACAGGATGGCAACCGGCAGTGGATATCGAAAGCGGTCTGGAGCAGTTGTATAATTGGATAGTCGAGCATCTGTTTGACCGGCAGTTGCCTTTCTGTTCACCCATATCAGCCGGCAAAGGAGCATTGCACAATGTTACAGTACGCTAACTCCGAATCCGGCGGTGAAAGCCTGACCACCCCTGCTCCCGCACGATATGCGGTTTTAAGCGGGCCGCAGCACTTTGATCTCCATCCTCAGTCTGCTCCTGTCTGCAAACCCGCCGAGGTTCTCATTCGGCTCGATGGCTGCGGGATCTGTGCTTCAAGTCTGCCGCTATGGCAGGGACGCCCCTGGTTCACCTATCCTCTGGAGCCCGGAACTCCCGGACACGAGGGCTGGGGAACAGTTGCCGGGATCGGCAGGGATGTGCGCATGGATGATCTCTCTCCAGGCCAGAAAGTTACCTGTCTGAACACAACTGCTTTCGCCGGATATATCGCTGTCAGCGCCGATCAGGTGGTTCCACTGCCGGAATTCCTGCATGATCAGCCTTTTCCCGGGGAAGCCGTCGGCTGCGCCATGAACATTTTCCGTCGTGCCGACATAGGCGGGGAACATTGTGTTGCGGTTATCGGTGCAGGGTTTCTGGGTTTGCTGCTGGTTCAGCTGGCGGTTGATGCCGGTGCACGCGTTCTGGTGCTCTCCCGACGCAGGAGTGTCCGTGAACTTGCTTTTCGCTATGGCGCAGCAGCGGCTTTTGGCACCGAGAATTGGCAGGACAGTGCGCAGGAGATAATGAAACTCACCGGCGGCCGCGGCTGCCATCGAGTGGTGGAAGCGACCGGCCTGCAATTTGCGCTGGATCTGGCTACTGAGATAATCGGCGAATACGGCAGGCTGGTAATCGCAGGTTATCATCAGGACGGCATGCGCCAGGTCGACATGCAGAAATGGAACTGGCGTGGGCTTGATGTTGTCAATGCTCATGAACGGGACTCTGGTCTCTATGTCCGGGGAATAATCGAAGGCATCGAAGCCGTGCGCCAGGGCAGGATAAATCTAGCTCCTCTCTTAACCCATCAATTCACGCTCGATCAATTGAATGAAGCTTTTCAGATGATGGTCGACCGTCCGGACGGCTTCGTCAAAGGATGGGTAAGTTTATGAGGAATATAGAAAATAAGAACGAAAAGGGTGGAGCTCCCCGCCGTTTGAGGCTTGGTTTTATCGGTACCGGCTGGATTGGCAGAATGCGTCTGCAGTCTCTGCTGCAGGCGGAAATGATGGAATCATGCACCGTATATGATAGCTCCGTCATTGCAGCTGCTGCGGCCGCAGCCCTTTCCGCCGACATCAGTGTCGGTGAATCCTTTGCGGATCTGCTTAATGGTGATTTGGACGGTCTGGTGATTGCAACTCCCAACGCCCAGCACGCAGAACAGTGCCTTCAGGCCTTTGCCGGCGGCAAGGCCGTCTTTTGCCAAAAGCCGCTGGCACGAACGTTGACTGAGACTCAGAGAGTTGTTGATGCCGCTCGTGCCGCCGACAGATTGCTCAGTGTTGATTTCTGTTATCGTTATCTCACCGGGATGGCGCAGTTGAAGGAGATGATCGGCGCAGGTGAGCTGGGTGAGGTGTTTTCCGCCGATCTCATCTTTCATAATGGTTATGGCCCCGATAAACCCTGGTTCTACGAAATGTGCTCCGCCGGCGGCGGCTGCGTCATGGATCTGGGCATCCACCTGATTGATCTGGCGCTATGGCTCCTGGGCGACGGACCGGTGGAGCAGGTTTCAAGCAGTCTTTTCCAGAGCGGCAAAAAACTACAGCCTCCATATGAAGTTGTCGAAGATTATGCGATGGCTGAATTCAACCTCAAAGATACCCATTTGCGCCTCTGTTGTTCCTGGAATCTGCATGCCGGCCGTGAAGCTGTTATTAAGGCGCAGTTTTATGGAACCAAAGGCGGTGCCGCAGTCAGAAATGTCAATGGTTCTTTCTATGATTTTGAAATCTGCAGATTCGATAGTACCAGGGAGCGGATAATCGGCGGGTATCCCGATTCCTGGGGAGGCCGTGCCCTGCTGGACTGGGCAGCACAGCTTGGTGCCGGGAGCGGATTTGACTCTCGGGTTGAGCAGGTTGTGCAGGTTGCGGAGGTGATCGACAGGATTTACTGCCGATGAGACTCCTGCTTACAGCCGATACCATCGGCGGTGTCTGGACCTATGCCATCGAATTGTGTGGCGGCCTGAAGAATTACGGAGTGAAAATTGCGCTGGCCACTATGGGACGGAAGCTCTCCGCCGAGCAGCACCGCCAGGTCAATCGGTTGAGTCACGTCGAGCTTTTTGAGAGCAGCTATCGATTGTGCTGGATGTCTGATCCCTGGGATGATGTCGAACAGGCCGGCGACTGGTTGCTCAGAGTGGCCCGACATTTCCGTCCCGATATAGTTCATCTCAATGATCTTGGCCATGGCTCCCTTGACTGGCAGGCTCCGGTGCTGCTCGTCGGGCATTCCTGCGTGCTGTCCTGGTGGCAAGCCGTCAAAAAAGAGCCCGCGCCTATGCCCGAATGGCGTCGTTACCGCAATCTGGTGCGGCACAGCGTGCACCATGCAACCATGCTTGCCGCACCCTCATCTGCCATGCTCAACACGCTCTTACATCATTATGGACCGGCGCAGGACTCGCGGATTATAAAAAACGGCAGTGATTTCCAGATAATGACACCATGTACCGTCCTTCCTTCCGAAAAATCTATTTTTGCCGCCGGCCGGCTCTGGGACGAGGCCAAGAATATAGCACTGCTTGCCCGGGTGGCCCGGCAAATCAATTGGCCGGTGTATGTTGCCGGAGATCCGGGAGAAGATATCGGCTGCGGAGATTCGAACTATGAAAATGTGCATATGCTGGGGCTTCTGGGGCAGAATGAACTGGCCTGCCGGTTGGCGCACAGCGCAATTTTTGCGGCACCGGCTTTCTATGAACCTTTCGGCCTCTCCATACTCGAAGCTGCACGTTCCGGATGCGCCCTCGTATTGGGAGGTATTCCAAGCCTGCGGGAGATCTGGGGAGAGGCTGCCGAATATGTGAATCCGGAGAGTCCTGAAGAGCTACGGCAGGTACTTGGCTCTCTGGTCGATGATCCGGAGCGGCGACGGCAGATGGCGGAGCAGGCCAGGAGACGTTCTATGCGCTACAGCGCCAGCAGGATGGCAGCCAATTATCGTCACTGTTACGACTTACTTCTCAAAAATCGTCCTGAACTACAGGAAACGCAGCTAAAGGGAAATTGTTCATGAATTTCAGCCTCTTTTATCATTCACTGGAGTCTGACTGGAATCACGGTAATGCTCATTTTCTTCGGGGAGTGGTCAGCGAACTGCAGGAGCTTGGCCATCGGGTGCGGGTATTTGAGCCGTCCTCCGGTTGGAGCAGAAAAAATCTGATCAAGGAACATGGACCGTCGGCCCTGAAACAGTTCAGGGATAAATATCCGCATCAGGAGAGCACTATGTATGATCGCCGGACTCTGGACCTTGAGAAAGTGGCGGCAGACTCGGATGTGATCATTGTTCATGAATGGAATGAACCCTGGCTGGTTAACGGCCTCGGACTACTGCACAACAGGCTGCAGAGAAACGGCGGTTCGCAGAACTTCAGTCTTCTCTTCCATGATACTCATCATCGCTCGATCAGCGATCCTGCCTGGCTCAGGCGCTTCCGTCTTGAATATTACGACGGTATTCTGGCCTTTGGCGAGGTGCTTAGCGGTATCTATCGTGAACACGGCTGGAGCGATTCCGTATGGACCTGGCATGAGGCTGCCGACATTCGTCGGTTTTTTCCACACTATCCGGTTTTCGATTATCCCTTCGGCGATCTGGTCTGGATCGGCAACTGGGGCGACAATGAGCGCGCCCGTGAGCTGGAGCGTTTCCTGTTCCGGCCTGTCCGTGAGCTTGGACTGAACTGTCACATCTACGGGGTTCGCTACCCCCGGAAAATACTGCGCCGGCTCAAACGCAAAGGCATCGATTATTGCGGCTGGCTCCCGAATTTTCAGGTGCCTGAGGTCTTTGCCAATCATGCCGTCAGTGTGCATGTGCCGCGGCGCATCTATGCCAGTGAACTGCCGGGAATTCCTACTATCCGGCCCTTCGAGGCGCTGGCCTGCGGCATTCCCCTGATAACCTCGCCATGGCAGGACTGTGAAGGATTGTTTGAGTCAGGAAAGGATTATCTGGTGGCGCATGACAGCGATGAAATGCAGCTCCATCTGCGCACCATCCTGCACGATTCCGATTTTGCCCTGCAGCTGGCCGCGCATGGGCTGGCGACCATCAGGGAGAATCATACCTGCGCCCACAGGGTCAACCAGCTGCTGCAGATACTTGCCGATCAGAAAATCGAAGGCTTTGAAAGGGAGGAGCTGCCTTCCCCTCTCTATGAAAAAAACACTGCAAACGACAACAGCATAAGGAGAAAAAAGCATGTCACCGGCTAACCCGCTTAACATAGCTTTCTTCGGCTCCAGCCTGGTTTCCTCATACTGGAACGGCGCCGCCACTTACTATCGCGGCATAGTTAAAGCGCTTGCCGAACGAGGGCACAGGGTTGTTTTCTACGAGCCCGATGCCTTTGAAAGGCAGCAGCACCGGGATATGGACGATCCGGAATGGGCCGAAGTGGTGGTGTATAGTGCGAACCGGGAAAGTGCGAGGCGGGCGCTCCTTAAGGCCCAGGATGCCGATGTAATTATCAAGGCCAGCGGGGTGGGAGTACTTGACGACTGGCTGGAAAAAGAAGTGCTCAATCGTTCCAGTCAAAGCCGTCGGGACACGGTGAAGATATTCTGGGACGTGGATGCCCCGGCTACTCTTGAGCGGGTCCACAACAACCCCGCCGACCCTTTTCGACCTCTGATTCCCCAGTACGATCTGGTCCTGACCTACGGGGGAGGCCAGCCGGTAATTGATGCCTATGGCCTTCTGGGTGCACGTCTCTGCCGGCCTATCTATAATGCACTGGATCCGCAAACGCATTATCCGGTGCCGCCGGATGATCGTTTCAGGGCCACTCTGGGTTTCCTCGGCAATCGCCTGCCGGATCGCGAAGAACGCGTGAAGGAATTCTTCTTCAAGCCGGTCGAGGCCTTGAGTCACGACTCCTTTATGCTCGGCGGCAGCGGCTGGCAGCAGTATGCTCCGCAGTTCGATAATCTGAGGTATCTTGGGCATATTTATACTCGTGACCATAATGTTTTCAACTGCACGCCGCTGGCAGTGCTGAACATCAACCGGAAGAGCATGGCCAGAAACGGTTTTTCTCCGCCGACGCGGGTGTTTGAAGCCGCCGGGGCTGGCGCCTGTCTGATCACAGACTACTGGGAAGGAGCGGAAGAGTTTCTTCTACCCGGAAAAGAAATGCTGATAGCCTCAGACGGCGACGATGTGATTGCTCATCTGCAGAACCTCACCCCGGAAAACGCTCGTGCCATCGGTGAAGCTGCACGGCGCCGTGTTCTTGCCGAGCATACCTACCGCCACCGGGTCCTGCAGTTCGAGGAGCTGCTTGCCCCGTTTTTTCCGCAGGTTGGGCTCGCCGATACAGGGCAGATGGCAGAGGAGGCTGAACGATGAAAAAGCTCGATATCGTCATATTCGGTCTGTCTATCACTTCTGCCTGGGGCAATGGGCATGCCACTACGTACAGAAGTCTGGTCAAGGCCCTGGCGCTCCGCGGCCATCGTATAACCTTCTTCGAAAAAAACGTTCCGTGGTATGAAAAAAATCGCGATCTTGCCGAGCCGCCCTTCTGCCGCACAGTTCTATATACTTCAGTGAAAGAGCTTGGCGCCTGGGGGGATATTCTCGAACAGGCGGATCTGGTAATTCTCGGTTCATATGTGCCTGATTCGCAAAAATGTGCCGCCATCATCAAAAGGCTGACTCCTGCCTGTTTCGCCTTCTATGATATAGACACGCCGGTCACCCTGGCAAAACTGGAACGGGGAGATTTCGAATATCTGCACCCTGAGATGATTCCGGAATTCGATATGTACTGGTCCTTCAGCGGCGGACCAATTCTGCAAAAGCTGGAGAAAGACTTTGGAGCACGGCGGGCTATGCCGCTGTATTGTTCTGTCGATACCGATTTATATTATCCCGATAGGGAAGGTTCATTCTCGAGGAATAGCGACAGAAAAAAAATACTTCTCGGTTATCTGGGGACCTACAGCGAGGATCGCCAGCCGGCCGTGGACGAACTGCTGGTGGAGCCGGCCCGGATACTTGACGGGTCTCGCTTTTGCGTTGCCGGCGCTCAATATCCAGAGGCGATTCCATGGCCGGAAAACATCGAGCTGATCAGCCATATTCCCCCTTCTGGACATCGCAGTTTCTACAATGCTCAGCGCTTCACCCTCAATGTTACCAGATCCGCTATGATCAGCGCGGGTTTCTCGCCGAGTGTTCGTCTTTTTGAGGCCGGCGCCTGTGCAACGCCTGTAATCAGTGATTTCTGGCCCGGCCTCGATTCATTTTTTCGGATAGGCGAGGAGATTCTGGTAGCCGGCACCAGCAGGGAAGTTCTGGAGTATCTGGATATTGACGATGAGCAGCGCTTGAAGATCGCCGAAGGTTTCCGCAACAGGATTATGAAGTCCCATACTTCTCGCCACCGGGCCCTGGAAGTGGAAAGCTATTGGCAGGAAGTTTCGGCACAGGTGCAAGCCGCGCAGCGCTCCGGAGAGACTATCTGATAGCAACCGGGGTCAATGTTAACTCTTTGTTGGAGAAGCATATGTCCTCAGCACCACTTGCCTCCAAGATCAGAAAACTGGGTCCATGGTTTCACAATCTGCACCTGCCGGACGGTACCCAGACGGCGCCTGATCATTGGCTCGGCGATTTCCCTAGGAGTAAATGGACGGAGATCAGAAAGCACTTACCGGAAGATCTGAGCGGCAAAAGAGTCCTTGATATCGGCTGCAATGCCGGTTTCTACAGTTTCGAGCTGGCCGGAAGAGGAGCCCGGGTTACCGCCATCGATCATGATGAGCATTATCTGAAGCAGGCCAACTGGGCGGCAGATATAATGGATCCTGAAAAAAAAATAACCTTTCGTCATGCCACGATTTACCAGTTGGTTCACGAGCAGGTGCAATACGATCTGGTGTTGTTCATGGGAGTATTCTATCACCTGCGTTATCCGCTGCTGGCCCTTGATATAGTACACAGGTGCTGCAGCAAGTATATCATTTTTCAAACTCTGACCGTGCCCGGTGAGGAGATATTTCCGGTCCGGGCCAATTACCAACTGAACGAGCGTGAGGTGATGAACGATCCTGGATGGCCTAAAATGGCCTTTATCGAACACGAATTCGCCGACGATCCCACTAACTGGTGGGCTCCCAATCATGCCGGAGTGGAAGCTCTGCTTCGTTCAGCCGGTTTTGAGGATATACGACGGATTGCTCATGAAGTCTATCAAGGGCATGCCGTTTCAGCGCCTTCTGAAATCTTAAACAAGGAATTGCTCTCGATTTTTCCCGGTGCGGGGGACAGGAGAAAAAAAGATCAGGAAAAACAGGTCAACAGGTAAATGATTTGAGGTGAGACGGCCATACTTTATCTTGGTGTCTCCGGTCAGAATGTGCTTGATAGCAGAGCTTTGCCTCTATCAGGATTGATAATGTCAACATAGGGAGAACCGACATGAAAATCATACATCTCGGCGACTGGAGATTATTGCTGGTGCTTTTGGTTCTGGTGCTCCTGGCGGCCTGCGGAAAGATGCTCACCAACGCCACGGATATCCTGCCGGGAGGCGATATGGAAGAGGGAAAGCAGTTGTTTTCCCTGAGCTGTGCCAAGTGCCATGATAAAGATGCCGAAGGTGATGGCCCCCAGCATTCAAAACATCTTCCGCCTCCATCCAATCTTACCCTGACCCGCAATACCGCCGATATGGCATACAGCATTGTCTTTGAGGGAGTTCCCGGCACGGCAATGCCTTCGCATCCCTACATTCCCCGCGGTGTTTTTGATAAAGTGAATGCCTTTCTGGACAGCAGGCCGATTGATACCAATCAGGAATGGGGCTTTCCCTGGGAACTTAAAGATCCCGAAGATTTCAGGACGGAGACCGGCAGAAAGATATATGTCACCGCCTGCTCCGGCTGTCACGGTATTTTGGGAGACGGCAAGAGCGAGTGGGCCGATGATCCCCGCATCTGGCCAAAGCCGGCTAACTTCATGGCCCGCAGTTCGAAGCCCGGCAGGCTGTACTTCATAATCACGACCGGCAGGACGGGCACGATGATGGCTCCGCAATTCGAAGATTTTCCGGCACAGACACGCTGGGCCCTCACCATGTATGTCCACTCATTTTTTGACCCGGATTCCACGGCAACTATTCGTACCGGCGAGAGGGCCGGTGAAAAGGTAAATCCGCATTCCGGGGAAACGGATCAGGGAAGGGAAGTATACAATTTATATTGTGCCACCTGTCACGGCTCACAGGGTAAGGGAAGTTTCCTGGCCCCCCGACTCATCGATCGGGACTGGATGTATGGATCAGGCATGGACGGTGATGTTTTCACCGTTATCGAAAAGGGAATACCCGGTAAACTCATGCCCGGCTTCAAAACCTTGCCGGAAGATAAACGATGGCAGGTGATTGCCTATATCCGCTACAGAGGCGGATTAGCGCATCCTCTTGCTGAATCCTATTGAAACACTACTGCATACAGGGAGCGAGAAATGGAAAAGACAATTATGGTGGCCCTTTTGGTGCATGCTCTTGCTCTTCCCGCATTGGTCATGGCTAAAGCGCCTCCGCTGCCGGAGAATATTGCCGAGAGGCAGCTGCAGGCCGGCGGACAACAGGATGACGGTTCCGACTGGCTGCTCTACGGCAGAAATTACAAGGCCTGGCGCTTCAGTCCTCTGACCCAGGTCACACCTGAAAATGTCTCCCGGCTCAGGATTGCCTGGCAACTGCCCACCGGCCTGCACGATGCTTTTGAGGCAAGTCCGATAGTTGTGGACGGGACCATGTATTTCACCACGCCCTGGAATCATGTCTATGCTGTTGATGCAGCCACAGGTGAGGTTTACTGGCACTACGTCCAGCAGCTGGCAGAAGATATACCACTGTGTTGCGGAGCCGTGAACCGCGGTGCGGCTGTCGGCGGAGGCAAGGTTGTTTTTGCCAGCCTGGATGCCAGGCTGGTGGCCCTCGATGCCGTCAGTGGGGAGAAAGTATGGGAATCCGTCATGGCGGATATAGAGAAAGGCTACAGCGCCACTATCGCTCCCCAGATAGCGGCCGGCAAAGTAATCCTGGGAGTTTCCGGAGGGGTATTCGGTATTCGCGGGTTTATTGATGCTTACGATCTGGAGACAGGAGAGCGGGCTTGGCGGTTCTGGACCATTCCCGCCCCCGGAGAGCCGGGAAGCGAAACCTGGGAGGGAGATTCCTGGAAGACGGGTGGGGGGCCCGCCTGGATGACACCGACTTATGATCCTGATACTCATACCTTCTTCGTCGGCACTGGAAATCCAAGTCCTGTCGTCAAGGGTTCCGGGCGCAAAGGAGACAATCTGTTCACGGAATGTATTGTCGCCCTTGACGCCGACACGGGAAAATTGAAATGGTATTACCAGGTCATTCCCCATGATGTCTGGGATCTTGACAATTCGATTGAACCGATAATCGATGACATTACCGTCGATGGTGAAGAGGTGCAGGCTGTCATGTTCGCTTCCAAGAACGGCTATTTCTATGTGCTGGACAGAACGGACGGCCGGTTTATCTATGCCATTCCCTTTGCCCATAAAATCACCTGGGGCAAGGTCGAGGTTGACGGCAGCGTTGTTACGGACAGCTCGAGGTTCCCCCGAAAGGATGAATGGACGGTCGTCTATCCAGGGGCTGCGGGCGGTAAGGAATGGTGTCCTGTTGCCTATGATCCCCGGATGAAGCGCATGTTCGTGCCCTCTATCGAGAATGGGCATCGCCATAAAGTGATTGAACAGGAGTATAGACCCGGATTGCTCTACTGGAGCGGCATCTCCGAACCTGTTCCCAATGAAGCTTACGGACATATTGCAGCCATAGACGTTGAAAAGAAAAAGATCGCCTGGGATATACCAACAAAGTTTCCCGTGGTTTCCGGCATCTCGGCAACTGCTTCCGGATTGGTAATCACCGGCACCCCCGACCAGACGGCTCTATTTCTGGATGCCCGGGACGGCAAGGTGCTGCATCAGATTCAGGCTCCTTCCGGCTGGCATAGCGCGCCTGTTGTTTACAGTGTCGACAATCGGCAGTATATTGCTTTTGCCAACGGCTGGGGAGGATGGGTGGCGGGATTTGATTTGATGGGTACTCCCGAACTGGAAGGCCTGCCCAGGGACAATGTAATGTTCAGTTATGCGCTGCCGGAGGATGAACAGTGATCTTTTCCTGTAAAAACCAGCAGGGAGCTTGGCCGATTTACCAGTTCCACTTCTGAATAATTTTGACAAGTTCTTCCCGACTCAGACCCCTGGTCAGCTCGTACTGCTCCTTGTTGCGTTTGAAGTAGCTGTTCTCAGCATTGCTGTTCCCGGTGCGTCGATGGCCGAGATGATAGGGTATGTTGTCCAGGCGCCGGATGTTCAGGCCCAGTTTACGAGCCCTTTCATAAAGCTCTACATCCTCGAATCCCCATGACCGTATGTTCTGGTTGAACTTACCGATATGCCTGAACGATTCAGTTTTGATAAAATTGCACAATCCCACGAAGATATATTCTTCGTCTCTCCCGGAGGCAGTCTCATAATTCCATTGGTGGAGGTGATGCAGTCGGATATTGTCAAACCGGGCGACGACTTCTTCAGGAATCCACATGACATCATTCCTGAAAGGGAACACGAAATCAACATTCTCCTCCAGGAGTAACCTGTAGGCCTTTTCCAGATAGACTGGTTCAATAACGACATCGGCATCCTGCAGAACAAAGCAGGGGGTATCGATTTTTTCGACGGCTATATTCATCACCTTTGTTTTCCAGAAATTCCTGTCTTCCGTTTTGATGAAGACATGCCTGCAGTTCTCGATAGCTCCGGTCTCAGACATGGAAAATTTGGGGGTGTTGTCATACTCCGCCACCATGAAGCTGGTGGAAAGGTATGTATTCAGATAATCCAGGACCAGAATTATGTTGCGTAACCGGTCAGGTGTATCTATTTGCAGCGGAATGATGAATGTGATTCCAGACAGATCTGTTTTCATTTTTTATTCCGAATGATTGAGTCACAGGCGGTGATCCCGTGAATGGCAAATAACCTGCCGATCAGGAGCTGTTTTCCTCTATCAAAATTAGGTCAGGCTAGCATCTTGTCAAGCGGCTAAGAATTTCCTCGACGGCATGGCATTGCTGAAAGCAGGAGGGTCGCAGGAAACATTCTTACATCAAGCCTGTCTATGTCTTATTGAATAGGACGAATCCTATCAAATAGGACCTCGAGGAGGAATCTCCTCAGCGCTGATCATTTTTACATTTCTGACCGCTTCGCTTCCTGCTTAATAAAGTCGATAAAAGGAGATCTCCCAGAGCAGTGGCCCGCGATTTTTTTCCCGAGGCCGCTGCAGTGCTCTTTGTTTGATTTGGTATGGATATTGCTTTCTTCCTCTTTCAGGTGGAATAAGATGATCAAATAAAGTCATTGGATAAATCGCTCGTCCTGGGGCATTATGCTTGATAGTCTTCCCTGGCAGAGTGGAACATCAATATGAGAATATGGCCACCGCTCCCTGGTGATTCCTCAGGCCGGCGTGCTCTCATACAAACAAACAGAGCTTTTTATGGCGCTATCGACGAGCAGGCGGTTCCTGATTGTTTTATCTGCGGTCATGTACAAATCATTTTTCCATACAGGAAATGTACACGCTGCCCGAGAATCCATGCTTTATCCCGCTGGTCCTGCGGCCGAACGCATTGCCGGTCTGTGGTGGGAGATGCTGGTGGTGTACGGCATCGTTTTCCTGATTACCATGATATTGCTGGTGCTGGCTCTGCTGGCCCGCCGGCGTGAACATCCGGTTCTCGGCACCCGCTTTGTCTTTATTTCCGGAATCGGCATACCCTTCATCATTCTCATGGTCATGCTTGTTTCGGCAATTCGCGCGACGGTGGAACTGGGTAAAATTCCCGGCGATTTTCAGATAAAAATAGTGAGTCATCACTGGTGGTTTGTTGTCTATTATCCCGATTACGGCATTGTCGATGCCAATGAAATCCACATTCCGACAGGCAGAATGGTCAGTCTGGAACTGCTGTCGAAAGGCGCTGTGCACAGTTTCTGGGTGCCGAGACTGGCAGGCAAGAGGGACATGCTTCCCGACCATCCGGTGGAACTGCGGCTCTCGGCCGATGATCCCGGAGTGTATCGCGGCACCTGCACCGAGTACTGCGCCGGTCCCCACGCGCTCATGGCCTTTCGCCTGGTGGCTCATGAAGCTGATGAATTTGAGCAGTGGCGCCGCCGGCACCGTGAGCCGCCTCCTCCGACAGATCCGCAGCTGCGCCGGGGACGCCGGGTCTTCCAGGAGGAGGGATGCGCCGCCTGCCATGCCATAGCGGGAGTGTCGCAAAGTGATACCGGCCCCGATCTGACCTGGGTAGGTTCGCGAAGAACACTGGGTGCCGGAACGGTTCCCAACAACAAGGGGAACATGTCGGGGTGGATAGCCGATCCGCAATCGATCAAACCCCGAAATTTGATGCCGCCCTCCTATCTGTCCCCCGCAGATCTGCACGGGGTGGTGGAGTATCTCCGGAGCCTGAAATGAACCCCGTTGACCAGGCAACTGAGCAGCGCTTTACCGAGATCTGGCGATCCCCCACCGGCCCGGCAGGATGGCCTAAAATCGTCAACAACCGTCCTCTGGGAAAGAGGTATATGATTACGGCGCTGAGCTTCTTCTTCGCCGGTATGATCATGGCGCTCCTCATGAGAACCCAGCTTATCGTGCCGGAGAATACATTTCTCGGCCCTGATGGCTATAATCAGATTTTTACCATGCATGGTTCAACCATGCTTTTTTTGTTTGCAGTGCCCTTCATCGAGGGGCTGGGGCTCTATTTCGTGCCGTTGCTGATCGGTGCCCGGGACATCGGTTTTCCCAGGCTTACCAGTTTCGGCTACTGGCTCTATCTCTTCGGCGGGCTCACCATGTATGCCAGTTTCCTGTTCGGAGAGGTGCCGGATGCCGGCTGGACCGCCTATACGCCGCTTTCCGGCTCCAAATTCTCAGGGGTGGGGCTGGATTTCTGGTTGCTGGGGCTCAGCCTGGTGGAAATCGCCGGGATCAGCGCCGCCGTGGAGATTGTCGTCACCATCCTCAAATTCCGTGCACCCGGCATGGCCATTCAGCATATGCCGCTGTTCATCTGGAGCTATCTGGTGGTCGGCGTCATGATCATCTTCGCTTTTACGCCTTTGCTGCTGGCCAGCATGATGCTGGAGATGGATCGCTCTTTAGGATTTCGCTTCTTTAATGTTGAACTCGGCGGCAGCTCATTGCTCTGGCAGCATCTGTTCTGGTTTTTCGGTCATCCAGAGGTCTACATCATCTTTCTACCGGCAACCGGGCTAATTTCCACCATCATCCCGGTGTTCACCCGCCGCCGCATAGTAGCATACCCGCTGGTGGTCGCCGCCGTCATCATCATCGGCTTCGTCAGCTTCGGGCTCTGGACGCACCATATGTTTACCGCCGGATTGCCGGATCTGCCGATGCTGTTCTTTACGGCCGCCAGCTTCATGATAGCGCTGGCCTCAGGGGTGCAGATATTCGCCTGGGTTGCTACTCTGTGGGGAAGTAGACCCATATACAGCGTCCCCATGCTGTTTATCCTGGGCTTCTTCTTTATCTTTGTCAACGGCGGATTGACGGGAGTCATGGTGGCCACCATGCCCTTTGACTGGCAGGTGCACGACACCAATTTCGTGGTGGCTCATTTCCATCACGTACTGATCGGCGGAGCGGTCTTCCCATTCATGGGGGGGCTGTATCACTGGCTGCCCAAGATCAGCGGCCGCATGTACGACAGAATCTGGGGAGGAACCGGTTGCGGACTGATGTTTCTGGGTTTCAACCTGACCTTTTTGCCGATGTACGTCATTGGGCTTTTGGGAATGCGCCGGCGGGTGTATACCTATCCGGAAGAACTCGGAGTCGGCACCCTCAATTTCATTTCCACTGCCGGTTCTTATGTGCTGGGGCTCGGCTTTACCGTCGCTCTGCTGGGCCTGATCTGGAGCAGCTGGCGGGGGCGGTCCGCTGTCGCCGACCCCTGGGGCGGTGGGACCTTGGAATGGTCCCTCTCCTCACCGCCCCCTGTTTACGGGTTCCGCCGGCCGCCGGTGGTGCGGGACAGGTATCCGTTATGGAACCCGGCCGGACCTGAACATTCCCGGAAAGAGCTCAGCAGTGTGGCTGATGCCCTGGATTGCCGACCCACCGGATGGCGGGCGACCCTGCTCACCGATGTCACCAACGCACGCCCTCAGGCCCTGCAGTATCTTCCTGGACCGACATATATTCCCTTCATAGTCTCTGCTGCCATTCTCGGGGCGGCGGTGGCTTTTCTGGCCAAGAACTTCCTGGTAGCCGGTGTTTTTGCACTTTTCAGTATTGGCCTGGTCGGCAGGTGGATGTGTTCCGAACCGAAGCTTCCTCCCGGGGAAGCCCGGGAACTGGCGGCCCGTCTCGATCTTCCTCTGCTCTCCAGTGGAACCCGGGCGACGGGATGGTGGGGTACAATCGGGATGATCGCCATTTTTGCGACAATTCTGGGGATGCTGATATTTTCCTACTTTTACCTGTGGCTTTATTCAGAGCAATGGCCGCAGGGAGGATTGCCCTTGCCCAAGGCTCTTCCTGGGATCATTCCCTTTGCTGTTCTGACGGTGGGCGGGATCCTGCAGATTGTCGGATCATGGGCGTGGCGGAGCAGGCGCAGGGGAATAGTGTATCTGGGTGTGGGAGGCGCCGTCATTTCCGGTCTGGTCTTTGTTGCAGGAGAGATACTGTTCCTGATCGCTACACCATTTGTTCCGACCACCAACGCCTACGCCTCGATCTTCTTCACCCTCAACGGATTTGCGGTGCTCACGGTCTCCGCCGGAACGGCCATGCTGGCGGGTTGTCTGATCCGTCTTCGACGATCGGAACCCTTTGCTGCTCCGAGGCTGCAGCTCTGGCTGCAGAACAGCGAAATGTTCTGGTTTTTCGGTGTGGTCGTCAGCGTGCTGGTTTATCTGGTCAATTACATCTCACTTTACATTTTTTGAGAGGATCCCATGTATGCTCATACTACAGGTGAAACGGCTCCACCGGTATGGCGGCGCTGGTTCGCTTTTCTGGGCGGCGGCATTGCCTGGACCTTTCACCTGCTGGCAATTTATGCAATAGGGGAATTTGGTTGTGTCAGCGGTTTTGACCAGCAGATGTATCTCGGCATCAGCGGCGTTGCCTGGCTGCTCATAATCACGGGGATTATCTCGCTGGCGCCTGCTGTGGCCGCAACTATCGTCGGCTATATCGATGCCCGTCGTGATAAACAACAGGGAAAGCCGGGGTGGGAGGATGAGGGAGAGAGATATCTGTCGAGCTTCGGCTGGCCTCTCAATGGCTTGTTTGCTCTGATAATTTTTGTTGAGAGTCTCCCTGTTTTCGCCTATCTCGGGGGCTGTTGAAGGCGGTTGGATCATCCCGCTTTCTTGTGCATTTTCAGGAGAAGTGATGGAAAGAAGAACTATGATGAAATGGATGATCCGGGCCATAGGTCTGGCAACCGCGGGCATGGTCGGCATCCCTGCCTTCATTGCCGCGTTTTCGCCGTCCTGGATGTATCGGAGAAGGCCGAAGGTATGGCAGTCGCTGGGGAGGCTCGAGGACTTTCCCGTAGGAGAAATGCAGAAAATTGTGATCTCCCTACCCGAGGAACAATGGGGCGAGGCTCTGCGGGAAAAGGCGGTCTACGCCTGGCGTCCAACTGTGGCAGAAGCTGTGGTCTACTCCAGGAGTTGCACCGACCTGGGGTGCCCGCTTACTTTTGATCCTGGGAGTGAGTGCTTTTTCTGTCCCTGTCACGGCGGCATTTTCGATAAAAACGGGGAAAGGATGGCCGGACCTCCCCATCGTCCGATGTATCGTTTTACGGTTCGGGTCACCAACGGTGAAATTGAGATCGATCTCAATTCAGTGCCGGCAATGGCATGACCAGAAAACATGAGGCTTAAATTTGTGATTGGCAAAACAGGAGAATTCAAAGGAGTAACGGGCAATGTTTAAAAAAACCGCCGCCCACCGTCTCGGTTTTATGCCGTTCATAGAAAAAGTCCTCCACCGGAGAGTGCCGAAGACCTTCTGGTATCAGGGTGATGGCGCAGCTTTGACCACACTGTTGCTGGTTCAGGTGATCACCGGCGTCACCATGACGCTCTATTATGCCAATGCCGCCGATCACGCCTATGACAGCATCAATCATATCACCGCCAATCTGCCGCTTGGCTGGCTGGTTCGCGGCATTCACTACTGGAGTGCCGGAATAATGGTGGTAACCCTGATCTTTCACGTACTTCGGCATCTGGCCCTGGGCGGCTACAAGGCTCCTCGCGAAGGCACCTGGATTATCGGCGTGTTTCAGTTTTTTTTGGTGCTGACCATGTCCTTCAGCGGCTATGTGCTGCGCTGGGATGAACGCGCGGTTTATGCCGCGCGGGTGGTGCTCAACATGTTTTCCAAGGTTCCCTTCATTGGCGACGAACTGGTGCTTCTGGTTCAGGGGTCCGAACAGATGGGCTCTCTTACCCTTCCCCGTTTCTTTTCCGTACATGTCTGGATGGTTCCTCTCCTGTTGATCGGTCTGGTTGGCATCCATCTCTACCTCGTGGTTCTTCATGGGGTGAGTTCCAGGGCGGAGCACAAGGCTTCGGTGAGAACGGCGGAGCAGGAGAAAAAGGTATATAAGGAAACGGCTCATTCGCAGGAAGGCGGGGAATGGTTCTATCCGAGAACGGTCTTGAAAACCGGCACCATGGCCTTGGTGATCTTCTCAATAGCCTTCATTGTAGCGCTGATTGTGGGACCGAGGGAGATGTTTCCCGAAGGAAATCTCATCCACTCCTCCATGCCGCAGGAGGAATGGTGGTTCTGGTGGTACAGCGCGCTAATAGCACAGCTGCCTCCCTGGCTTGCCCCCAATTTTTACTGGATGTTTCCGTTGGCGCTGTTCGTGGGCATGCTGCTTCTGCCTTTTGCAGATCGCGGGGCTAACCGGGGACCGCACAGAAGGCCTCTCTGGATGGGTTTCGTGATACTGATCATCGTCGCCCTGCTGTGGCTTTCCTATCTGCGCACGAAATCCCCTTGGACAGGCTGGCCGGACCCGGAGCCGCCGCCGGTTCCTTCCAGAGTGGTTATCTCTGAGGAGGCTGAGAAGGGACGTGTGCTCTTTGCCGCATACGGTTGCAACAGCTGTCATGCCATCGCTTCGCAGCGCCGCAGGGTCGGGCCAGATCTGGCCCGGATCGAGCATCGGATGTCTGTGCAGGAGT
Organism: Desulfobulbaceae bacterium; assembly: GCA_016278675.1. GTDB lineage: Bacteria > Desulfobacterota > Desulfobulbia > Desulfobulbales > Desulfocapsaceae > Desulfopila_A. The sequence goes on from JADQBJ010000003.1 coordinate 219,537, forward strand.
TGCGCAACTTTATTCTGAAGCCTCCGGGGGATGTCCCTATGCCTGCTTACCAGAACCGGATATCGGCAACGGATCTTGACCGCGTAGCGGATTTCGTCCTGGTAGCGCAGACCTTTCCCCGGCAGAAGGACAAGTGAATCAACACAGGGAGAACGACCATGCGGAAAGGAACTAAATGGGGGACCGGGACTGCAGCTCTCCTTGTCATTGGAATTATCATGGCCGCCGGTTATTTTGCCCTGCCGCAGATTATGCAGAAGGGCGAAGACCCCCTGTGGGCCATACCTGATGGCAATCCTCAGCATGGAGCCGGTGCAATTATCAGATATGGCTGTTTCTCGTGCCATGAAATTGCCGGAATTCGCAAAGCCACCGGCAGGGTTGGTCCAAAACTGCACGACATCCGCGAGCAGATGTATATAGGAGGAGTGCTGGCGAATTCTCCGGACAACATGGCCAAATGGGTCCGTAATCCACCAAGGTTTTCACCTGAGACGGCTATGCCTGATCTCGGCGTCATGGATCAGGATGTCCTGGATATTGCCGCTTACCTTTATAAACATTGATGGGGACTCGTAAAAAGCCCGATATACGCCTTGGTATATCGAGCTTTTTTTCAATTGTTTTACGAGTCTGTCAAAGCTGCAGCAACTTACCCGTGATCCTGTTTTTGACAATGCTCTAATTTGAGGCAAACTCCTCTCTTAATGCCTTTTTATTGAGTTTACCGACACTGGTTTTAGTAATGGAATCAACAATCAGAACCCGTTCCGGCATGCCATATCTGGGGAGTGTGCCATTGTCGATACTCTGCTGAATTACACTTTTGATATCCGCTTCAGAAAGATGTATATCGAAGCCCTGCTTGGGGACCACAAGCGCCAGTGGTCTCTCTCCCCATTTCGAATCAGCAACACCGATGACAGCCACTTCACTTACTCCATCATGCTTGCTGATAATATCTTCCAGTTCAAGCGAGGAGATCCATTCGCCACCCGTTTTGATGACATCTTTGAGTCTGTCTGTGATCTGCAGATAACCTTCGTCATCGATAAAGCCTATATCTCCGGTATGCAGCCAATTGCCGGCCCAGAGCTCTTCGCTTTTTTCCGGGTCCTTGAGATATCCTTGAGTAAGCCAGGGAGCGCGGACAACAACTTCTCCGGTGGACTTGCCGTCATGGGGCAGGGGATTTCCATCCGGGTCGACTATTTCAAGCTGGACATTGCTGATAGGCAGTCCGGTGCGACAGCGCATTTTAATCTGCTTCTCCTGGTCCCAGCTAAGCATATGAGGCTTAAGATTGGCAAGGGTCAGAATCGGACATGTTTCCGACATGCCGTAACCCGTATAGATATTAATGCCTCTGTTGAGAGCAGCCTTGCACATGCCGCTGGACAGTGCGGACCCGCCGATGATAACCTTCCAGCCATTGAGATCGCATTCTTCGATGACCGGCGATGACAGCAGCATATGCATAATGGTGGGGACACAATGGGAGAAGCTGACCTTTTCAGTTGCAATCAACTTGAGGAGCATGTCAGGCTCATAGCGGCCGGGATAGACCTGCTTGGCACCCAGGTGGGTCATCAGGTATGGCATGCCCCAGGCGTGTACATGAAACATTGGGGTGATCGGCATATAAACGTCAGCGGAACTTATCCTGGCCTGGCTATCGTAGCCGCAGAGCGCAGCGATAATGCCGAGAGTATGCATGACGAGCTGTCGATGACTGAAGTACACCCCTTTTGGTAAACCGGTTGTCCCGGTAGTGTAAAAAGTGGTTGCTATGGAATTTTCGTTGAAATCCGGGAAGGTATACTCCTCCGAATTCTCCCCGAGCATTGTCTCGTATTCATGATCGAGGACCATGTCTGTCTGCGGAGGTGTTGCACCATCATTGATAAGCACAATCTTTTTCACCGTGGTGAGCTTGTCCTTAATTGCCTCAAGAAGCGGCAGGAATTCGGCGTTCACAAAAATGACATCGTCTTCGGCATGATTGATTGTGTAGAGAAGTTGATCGCTGGAGAGCCTGACATTGACGGTATGGAGGACAGCTCCGATCATCGGAATGGCAAAGTAGCATTCAAGATATCTGTGTGAATCCCAGTCCATTACGGCAACGGTGTCTCCAGGCCGGACCCCGAGGCTATTGAGGCTGTTGGCCAAGCGGCATATACGTTTACCAAACTGCTGATAGGTAAATTCTATCTGATCGCGGTAGCATATCCGCTGGTTTGGAGAATAAGTGAGAGGCGAGATGAGCAAATTTTTGATGAGAAGGGGCTGGGAAAAGGCTGAAGGGGTAGGGGGGATGATTTTTGTCTGCATAAAGCCTCCATATTTGTGGTATGTTTTGCGTCATGTCGAAGGTGTGACTTACGGATCACGGCGTTGGCTGCAAGAGTAGGAGCAAACTCTCCCTTCAGCAGAAAAATGCCGCTTTCCGATGTGACTACCCTATCATATAGCACATGTTGAACAGAAATGTGAAAAAATTAATGGCTCGGAGAATACAAGGGTATGGGAGGGAAAAGATATCGTCGGGATGATATCCTTATTTCAATGTTTCACCAGGTATCGTTGGAGCAAAGAGCTCGGACAGGCATGAGAACAGGATCTTCTTAAAAAAATCCGCCGAGAATGCCGAGATTCTTGAGGAGGTCGGTAAGCCTGTTTTCATTTAACTGAACCAAACCGGTCGCTTTGGCATAGGCGAGCGCCTCCTGGTATTCACGGTTGCTCAGGTCTCTGTCGATTGGAGTCGTGGCGGTGCCGCAGGGCCGGTACTGGTCCATGATATTAACGTAGCAGCGGGATGAAATTTTTTCAGAGATAAAGGTGAGGATTTTGCCGGTTTCTTCTACATGATTCGGCATAACCAGATGCCTGATCAGCAGTCCGCGCTGGGCTATTCCTTCACTGTCCATACGAAGGTTTCCCACCTGGTCGAACATTGCCTTAATCGCTTTCCTGGCAATTTCGGGATAATCGGCGGCCTTGGTATACGCCTTGGCTGTTGTTTTTCTCCAGAATTTGAAGTCAGGCATATAAATATCGATTATTCCGTCAAGCAGGGCCAGTGTTTCAACGGAGTCGTAGCCGCTGCTATTGTATACCAGAGGAAGTCTGAGTCCGTTTCTAATGGCTTCCGGCAGTGCTCTTAAAATATGAGGGACTACATGGGTCGGAGTGACCAGATTGATGTTGTGGCATCCTTGCTGCTGAAGGCTGATCATGACGGCGGCGAGCTCTTCACTGGAGAGATGGCGAGCATCCGCTTCATTGAAGTGACTTATTTCATAATTCTGACAGAAAATGCAGAGAAGGTTGCAGGATCCGAAAAAGATGGTGCCGGAGCCCCGTTGTCCCACCAGAGGCCGCTCTTCACCGAAATGAGGACCGTAACTTGAGACCGGAGCGAGCGGCCCCACTCCGCAAACACCTAAAGACCCGGCTATCCGATCCACACGGCAGTTCTGAGGGCATATGGTGCAGCACTCCATGATCTTCCACGCATGATCAATGCGGCGCTGCAGCTCACCACTCTCAAAGAGTTGTAAATATCCTGGTTTCATATTTTCTTCTCTTCTGAAAATAAAACATAATGCCGGAAATCACTTGCTCTCTACAGTGGCAAAACCACGTCTCGTTTCTGATTATACAACGAATGAGCGCAATTGCCAAATTTGTTAGGCAAAAAAGCCGAACCACTGTCTCTCCGCAGCCATTCCCGGCAACTTTGGTTATTTTGCACGAGATTATTAAGTGTCTGATTACCACTGGAACTCAGCATTTTCTGGCCCAACCTTGAGCTGAGGACAGGGTAATCAGGATGTATGTTGCTCGACGCTTGAAAATAGGATAGTATTTTCGGTCTCATCTTAAATCAGTCATCCCGGACGGTGAGAATCGACTCTTGCTATATCTTTTTAATTTTACAGCATGAGTCCAGCTGAGAGTTTCATTTCAATCAGCTTTTTTATAGAATGCCGGATTTTTCAAAAGAACCGCCTTCGGGAAAGTTAAGGCGGGGAGAAGGAGACGGAGAAAAGGTGGAAACCAAATGCGTAGATATGTTGCAGGGCAAGGTGCTGCTGGTGGATGATGAGCAAATAAATCTGCGTGTCGGCAGGAATATACTCGAAAAAATAGGTTTCGAAGTTGAAGTAGCCGTCGACGGCAGAGGAGCTCTGAAGAAAACAGCAGAAAAGCATTACGATCTCGTCTTTATGGATATCCAGATGCCGGTTCTGGGGGGAATAAAAGCGACTGAAATATTACGCCGCAGAGAACTGGAGAGAGGAGATGCTCCGCAAATAATCATCGCAATGACGGCAAGTTTCTCACATTCGACAAAAAAAATCTGTCTTGCCGCGGGGATGGATGGCTATATCAGCAAACCTATTGAACCGCAGACCTTGATTCCATACCTGCGTTCTCTGCTTGCCCATGGCGCCTCTGCTTGCCGCATTTGCGCTGGAGCAGAGCAGCCTCAGCCTTCCATTGTGGTTGAACCCGAGGATGGCAAAGAAAGCTCCCTGCGCACCTGGAACCGTCAGCTCGCTCTTGAGTATGTGAGCGGTGATGAGGAATTGCTGCTCGAGCTGATGAAAATTTTTCTCGAAAAAAAGGGTTTCCTTATGGCAGCCGTCATAGATGCTTTTGAAAAAAATGATGGCGAGGAGCTCAGCTTTGCGGCGCATGCCTTTAAGGGAGCGGTCAACCATTTTGCCGCGGAAGAGTGTCAGCAGCTAGCTCTCACCATAGAAAGCGAAGCCCTGCAGGGCGGCTTGAAGGAAGTCAAAGCCGATATTGATAAGCTCAAAAATGCCGCGGATGCGCTGGCCATGGAACTTTTAACAGCGGTTACTCTTCATGTTCCTGAGTAACATATGGTGGACTCGTAAAAAGCTAGATAGATGCTGCAACGTTTAGATACAACGCCTGGTAGATCAACTTTCTCGAAGTCGTAGTTTATGCCCGTACAGGTGCTTATCGTAGAGTCGATCCCAACAACTTCGATGATTCTTTTACCAGATCATCACACATACCAACCAACCAGTTTTGCTTTATCTTTTCTCCCGCCGCTGTTTTTCACCCGCCAGTATGGGATAGGGCTTCCAGTAGATTTCACTGATTCTCTGCAGGATTTTGGTGCGCGACAGAAAAAAACGTTCAATCATATAATAGAGAGTCGGCACCACGATCAGCGTCAGGAAGGTGGCCACCACCAGTCCGAAAATTACCACTACAGCCATTGATCTCCACCACTGACTCGACTCGCTTACCCACGAAATTGCCAGGATGTGGAAATCAAAAGAGACTCCGGTTACCATGGGAACAAGACCTAATATGGTTGTTACCGCCGTCAGTATAACGGGACGCAGGCGGGTTGCTCCAGCGGAAATGACGGCATCGCGCAGGGCAAAACCGCGCTCCCGCAGCTTATTGGTATAGTCTATCAGGACAATGGCATTGTTGACCACTACACCCGCCAGTGAAATCACGCCGACCCCGGTCATGATGATGCCGAAAGGTGACCTGAACAGCACCAGTCCCAAAAAAGCACCGCCCAGCGAGAGAATCACCGAGGTCATGATAATAAAGGGCTGGCTCACCGAATTGAACATGCTCACCAAAATCAGAAAAATAAGCAATAAGGCCACCGCGAAAGCCTTGGAAAGAAACTCTTCCGATTCCTTTTGAAACTCATGTTCACCGGTGAAGGTCAGTTTGTATCCGGGAGGAATGGGCAGATCCTGCATGATTTTTGCGGCATGCTCGCGGGCTACCGGTCCGGGAATTTTGGTTTCGTCGACATTGGCTTTCACCGTCACTACCCGTTCATTATTGATCCGGTTGATATCGCCTAAAGAACCTTCAAAACTGACGGTAGCGATTGTGGAAAGGGGCACCATTTCCCCCGATGGCGTGGGCAGCATCAATTCATGAAGGACATCCACAACATTTCTGTCCTTTTCCCCCAGTTGAACCGTGATGTCATAGTCATCGTCACCTTCGCGGTAAGAAGAAACTTCAAGACCGTTATAGGCACTCTTCAGGGCGAAGCCGATGCTGTTGGTCGACAGTCCGAAGAGCGAGGCCTTCTGCCTATCTACGTTGACTTCAACAGAGGGGATACCCTCAACGTAGTTATCGCGAATGTCCTTGACATGAGGCACCTTTTCAAGAATTTCCCTGATGGTCCCGGCGATCTCACCGAGAACGGCAAAATTGTCTCCGGCGATCTCAATATTGATCGGTGCTCCTGTTGGCGGACCTTCCGCTTCCATGGCCAGCGTGATTATGGCGCCCGGAATATTTTCAACACGCTCTCTGATATCGTCCACTGTTTCGTGAGTGGAGCGCAGCCGTTCATCGATTTCGAGAAAACGGATTCCGATATGATTAGGGGTGTTGGCGTCAAAGGCTGATCCACCTCCGGCCGAAAGAACTCCCTTTGTGTAAATATTCTTGATGTTCTTCAAATCGCTGGGGCCGTAAAACTCTTCTCCTGTGGCTTTTTCATGTTTCTTTGGTGCCAGTGCCTCTTCGATCAAGACATCTTCCTGATTGTAGCCAAATCCTGCCAGAGCCCGCTCAACACGTTGAATAATAGTATCGATATAATCGAGATCGGCACCCTCGGGAACATCCATGTTGACATACATGCCCTTTGGATCAATATCAGGGAAAAATTCCACCGGTTTTTCCAGGCCAATGACCAACAACCATGACTGGAAGAGTAGGATGAGCACACAAAAGGCTGTGGCGATAACGGTTAAAGGCATGTCGAGAGCGGAAGAGAGCAGCCGGGCATAGCTTTTCAGTAATCTCCCCCTGATGGCAATGGGCTGTTCAACCGCTTTGGAAACCTCCTCAAGGTTTCTGGCTTCGGTATTCTCGATTTTCCTGACTTTCATGAAGATGGAGGCAAGCGCAGGATTTATCACCAGTGCCACAAAAAGACTTGAAGACAGCGTTATAATCAGAGTCAGGGGCAGATAGCTCATGAATTCTCCCATGATGCCAGGCCAGAAGAGCATCGGGGAAAAGGCCGCCAGAGTGGTTGCGGTGGAGCCGATAACGGGATAGGCGACTTCCGATGTGCCCTTCATTGCCGCCTCGATTCGGCCTGCCCCCTGCTCCATGAACCTGTATATGTTTTCGATAATGACAATGGCATTATCCACCAGCATGCCCAAGGCCAGGGTGAGACTGAAAAGCACCACCATATTCAGGGTTATCCCCATAATCTGCAGAACCGTGAAGGAAAGCAGGATCGAGAGGGGAATGGCCATGCTTACCAGCAGGGCGTTGCGTATACCCATGGCGAAAAAGATGACGATGAGTACCAGGGAGAGACCGGAGAGGATATTATTCTCCAGGTCCTTGACCATCAGATGGATGTCCCGTGACTTATCCATGACCTTGGTAATCTCCGTTCCCGAAGGCCAGGTGGCCTGGTGTCTTTCAATGACCCTGTCGATCTGATCGCTGATGGCGATGATGTTTTCCCCGGATCGCTTTTTTACCGCGATGTTAACGGCGGAGCGTCCGTCGAGCCGTGATCTGCTTGCTTCATCCTTGAAGCCGTCTACGACCGTGGCGACGTCTTTCAGGTAGACCGGTTCACCCATATGGGTGGCCATTACCAGGCCGTAGATCTCCTCAGGTGTGGAAAATTCTCCTGGTACACGCAGTTGATAACGTCCATTCCCAAGTTGTATGGTGCCGCCGGAGGTGTTCTGATTCTCACTTCTGACAGCCGCTTCGAAATTGCCGATGGTGAGTCCGTAGTAGGCGAGCTTTTCCGGAATGACCTCGACCCGGATTTCCCGTTCCAGCCCTCCGGTGACATCGGCTTCGAGAACTCCGGTGATAGCTTCGACGTCATCCTCGATATCATCGGCGATCTCTTTCAGGCAGGGCAACCCGCAGGTTCCGGAGAGGGAGAAGACGACGATGGGCATCTCGGAGAAGTTCACCTCAAAAACCGAAGGATCTTCATCAAGATCGGTGGGAAGTTCACCAAGAGATTCATCCACCTTGTCCCTGACGTCCTGCAGGGCTTGGTCGATGTCCGTTCCGGTGACGAATTCGATATTGATCGAAGAGGTACCCTCCGAACTGACGGACTGTATCTTTTTGAGGCCGTCAAGGCCTTTGAGTTTTTTTTCGATTTCTATGGTTATCGAAGTCTCGATATCGGCAGGCGACACCCCTCGATAGGTGGTGGAAACAAAGACATTGGGTATGGTTATATCCGGATCGCTCTCCCGGGGGAGCGAGAGGTAGCTGTAGATTCCGAAGATGATCAGCAGCAGGGTGAGAACAACGACGGTGGTGCTTTTTCGTATTGCCGTATCCGAGATTATCATAATGTATAATTATCCACACTGGTGAGCACCTTGACGACCTCGACCCTTTGTTCATTTTCGATATTTCTGTGTCCTTCGACAATCAATCTGTCTCCGGGGTTCAGACCGCTCTTTACCTCAACCATCCATTTTTCCATGATTCCGAGTTCAACCAATCTTTTGGTGGCTACTCCATCTTCCTCGACAAAGACAAAATGTTCATCATTCCTTGAAATAACGGCGTAAATGGGGATGGCAATGGCATCCTGCACACTCCTTTTGACGATGTCGGCACGAATGAACATGCCGGGCAGAATACTATGGGTAGGGTTGTCTATTTCGAGTTCCATTTTGTATAACCGCGCGGTGGTATCGGGTGAGGGTGAAAGGAAATGTTTCTTCCCGCGGACGCCAAGTCTGTCAAGGGCTTGAATACTTACCTCTATTTCATCGAGCTGGCGCACCGCTGCGACGTCGGATTCAGGAATGCCTATTACCCCCTTGACCTTGTCGATGTGCAGTATTTGGCCAATGGGGTCGGCAACGGAAAGAAGCAGACCGATCTTGGCGTCAAGCCTGCGCACTATTCCATCAATGGGAGCCGTTATCGTGGTTCGCGACAGGAGCAACTTGGCATTATCGAGATCCGCCCTGGCGGTGAGCATTTTGGTTTCCTTGGCATCCAACTGGGCGGCGGGGATGACGCCCTTCTCAAAGATATTCCGGTCGCGTTCAAAGTCAGTCTTCGCCTGTTTATAGGCGGCCTGGGCGCGCTGCAGGGCGATCCTGTAGTCATTATCTTCAATCCGGGCAATAATATCGCCTTTTTTTACCTTATCCCCCTCCTGAACCAGAACTTCATTGATGGCGCCGCTGACTTTAGCCATAAGTTCCAGCTTGGTCCATGGCTCGATGCTGCCGGGCAGATTGATTCGATCACTGATTACCGAGCGCTGCAGAGGGAAGACAACTGTATTGACGGGGGGGCGCTCTTTGCTCACCGCATCAGCATTGTCGGCTGCGATTGAATTCTGTTTCCTGGTGGTAGCCATCCCCAAAGCTATTATCAGAAGGAAAAGGCAGAGGAGGACGAGCCGGGGCAGAATTCTCCAGATAAAATAAACTGACTTGGCTCTGGCTGTGGTCGGTTGATTATATTGATGATCCATTGTAATTTACCTTTTGCTCTGGGATTGAGACTGGTGATGGTGCCAGGCCTTCAAGTGCCTGTTGAAAAAGCAGCCGCATCGCCGGAGCGACTTCTTCCTCAGTAATTCTTCCTGAATACCAGGCTGAGACAACCAGGATATAGAGAGCGTAGAAATGACCGGCGAGATAGAGAAGGTCAATATCCTTGCGCAGCTCACCTCTTTCCTGAGCTATTTCATAGAGGGAGAAAAGCAGTTCGAGCCATTTATCCTCAAGCTTTTTAAAGCTACCATTATCAAGATCATCAGGAAAAAGGACCTGCTGCACATAAAAACGGCCGAATTTCCGGTCTTGAGTGACGTGAATGAACTCACCCATAAAAACGGTCATGACCTGTTCAAGTATGGGAGCTTCCGGGTCGGTTTTGCCGACAAGCTCATCACGTATGAATTCCAGCTGATCTTCACAGAAGGAATAAAATATTTCCTTTTTTGTCTGGAAATAGGAATAGATGGTTCCTTTGCCTATGCCCGCTTCTCGAGCAAGCTCAGCAATGGAAGTCTTTTCAAATCCTTTTTTGCCAAAAAGATGAATGGCGGCTGCTATTATTGCCTTTCTGGTTTTTTGTTTTTTTTCTTCTCGCGACATGCTCATTTCCTGATTCCTTCGTTAAAGTCGACCGCAGGTCGAGATTTTAACCACAATGAGCATTAGGTCAAGAAAAAAATCGACCATGGTCGGTTTTTTCTATCCGCAGATAATTTTCGATAAATTTTATATTGTAAATGAAGATAATTTCGTAATAAGTAACTGTAATTACCGAGATGAAATCTACGATAAGCACCCGTACGGGCATACACCTCGACTTCGAGAAAGCTTGATATCGAGTTTTACGAGTCCATCAATATGAAAAAGGAATAAATGGAAATGGAGATAGCCGGTAAAGTTTCAGAGGATGTCGGCATTTCTACAATCCCCAAACCGAGGGTAATTTGATCTTGTCTAAAGAACCAGAAGATATTCCCGATATTATCTTGATTGTCGGCATAGACGCTGCCGGAAAGGACCATCTGGCCCAAATCGCGCAACGGCTGATCAGGGAGAAAGGAGGTTGTGCTGAGAAACGAAAAAATCTCCTCAGCGGCGGCAAAGCGGCGGAAGATACCGGTGGGGCTAAGACAGCGCTGAAATTGTTTCTTGAACGGGCCTTCCTCGGTCTTCTCCCCATCTTTGGATTCCTGCTTCCCAGGATACTCACCGTATTGTTGCAAAGAGATCTGAGAAAATTCAAAAGTCCTGGTAAAAAACTAATTATCGTCGGCCACAACTATCTGCGGGGGCTGGCAATTTACTGGGCTCATCGGTATCCCCGCAAAGATCTGATTCCTCTTCCTCAGGGTTTATCCGCAACATTGGCGGAGATACGGACCATACCCTCTTTTCACACCATTGTTCTATCTGTTGATCAGAATATACGCAAGAGGAGGATAAAGAAACGGAGAACTCTGGGAGAAGCAGATGTGTTCGACAGATATATGGAGGAAAACCCTGAAATGGCGAAACATACCGAAGAGATTCTAGTGTGGCTGACTCGGCAGTTCCTCGGTGCTCAGCTAATTGTGAATAATGACCTTCCGGAAGAAGAACTCCGCCGTCTCATCGTAAGAGAAAGCTGAACCATTCCGTTTTCACAGGACTGTTCTTGCCGAATTGGATGATTGACCGGGAAAAATCTGTCCAGCAGTCGATAGATTCACGGTTTGCTAAAATTTTTCAGTAAGCTCATTGAGGCATAAATATTGCATGAAATAAAAATAAGGGGACGGGCCATATCAAGGTGATGTGGCAATTGGCGTCCAGTATCTCGGCTACCGCGATGATTAATTGCGAGATCATCAGTTATTTAACACCAAAAACAATAAAATCACTATGAGTGCAACACAACAAGACCGGATTCTCGGCAACAATACACCTGTTGCGATAAATGGTGGTTACGAAAATGCCAAATACATCTGCAAAATCGTTCTCGCCATTGTCCTGCCGCCGCTGGGTGTCCTTGTAGAGGAAGGAGTGGGGAAACATTTCTGGATCAACCTTGTGCTGACCGTATTCGGTTATATTCCGGGTATTCTTCATGCATTATGGGTAGTTCTGAAAAGGTAATGGGATGACCGCGGATGAGTAAAGAAAACAGGGGGCGTGGTGCCAGGCGTCCGGGCAATATTCCCTGGCAGGGGTGGAAGGACATACTGCTCAGAACAAAAGAGGACCTCGGCAAGGACAACCTCTCCATTGTCGCTGCAGGCGTGGCTTTTTATGCTCTTCTTGCCATTTTCCCGGCAATAGGGGCAATGGTTGCCATTTATGGCTTGGTTTCCAATCCGGGAGAGGTGCAGCAACAGGTTTCGACACTCTCTGGAATCCTTCCCCAAGAAGGCATGAAGATTCTGCAGAACCAGCTCGAACGGGTTGCCGAAGGGGCAGGCGGGGGGGTGAGTTTTGGAGCCCTGATCGGCATCCTCTTCAGCCTGGGCAGTGCAACCAAGGGCATGAAGGCTTTCATTACCGGACTCAATATCGTCTATGGTGAAGAAGAATCACGCGGTTTCATAGCTCTCAATGTTCTTGCCTTGCTGCTGACCTTTGGCGCCATAATTTTTGTACTGATCTCTCTCGGGTTCATTGTCGTTTTTCCAATACTGCTGAAGTATATCGGCTTATTCGGAATGGCAGGAGCCTTGACCAGTATCCTGCGCTGGCCCCTTCTGGCATTTTTCGTGATCATGGGGTTGGGATTATTGTACCGTTACGCCCCGCATCGAGACCAGGCGCAGTTCAAATGGATTAACTGGGGAGCGATCATTGCCACATTACTGTGGATTGCCGTCTCCATTCTTTTTTCATTGTATGTGTCACATTCGGACAGCTACAACGAGATGTACGGCTCCATAGGTGCAATCATAATTTTGCTCATGTGGTTTTATATTACCGCCTTTACTGTTTTGCTGGGAGCTGAGATCAACGCGGAAATGGAGCTTCAGACCCAAACGGATACTACTCACGGTCCCTCGAAACCCTTGGGGCAGCGAGGAGCTTATGTCGCTGATACCGTCGGGAAGAGTCCCACTAAAAAATCCGGGAAACGGAAAAATTGATGGATTATATTATCGGTCTGGCTGGTACCTTGCTTGTCATTATCGTTCTCTGGGATGTCATGGCCACCACCATGCTTTTAAGCGGCGCCGGGCCGCTCACTTTTCCATTGACCAGCGGACTGTGGAAAATCTGTCTCAAGCTGCACCGGCGCTTCATGCTCCGGGGTTTCCTCTCCGTCTGCGGCGGCTTGATCATCCTGGCATCCATTACGGTGTGGATATTTTTCTATTGGTTTGGCTGGACCCTGATATTCTCGATTTCGAATTTCTCCGTACTCGAATCTCAGAGCGGAGCGACCGCGAACTTCCTGCAGCGGGCATATTACGTAGGATTCACTTTTATCACTCTGGGGATAGGTGATTTTAAAGCGGGAAGCGAATTCTGGGAAATCCTTTCCATAGTTCTGGCAATTAGCGGTTTTTTCATGGTCACCCTGGTCATTACCTATCTTCTGCCTGTTGTTTCCGCGGTGGTCGAACAGCGCCAGCTCGCGGTTTACATACATTCCATGGGTTTTGCAAGGGGCGGACTCATTCCCTCATTTCAAGGATTGGGACTGCACGGACTTATTGAAAATCTACAGCCCTTGACTGAAAAAATCAGTCGCCTCGGGCAACAGCAGCTCGCCTATCCAGTCCTTCGCTTTATGCAAAGCAGCAATCCTAAAGCCTCTCTGCCTCTAGCCCTGGCGAACCTTGATGAAACACTGACACTCATTCTCCATGGAAGCGCCGATTTGCCGGCGACAGCTGAAAATCTGCTGCCGCTTCGGCACAGCCTGACCTTCTACCTCCGTATCCTGCGTTCCCTGTGTATCCCTCTTGCCGATAAACCACCCCCTCCGCTGCCCCTGAATGATCTTGCCTTTTTTGAGCGGCAGAGTGTTGAGGCCGATGAATTTGACAGAAGGCTGCAGGCCCTGGATGAACGAAGACGAACTTTGGATGGCTACGTCGCCTATTCCGGTTGGGAATGGCAGGAGGTCATGTGGCAGCAAAGCTCCGATGAGGCTGAAGCGGCGAAAGCAGCCTCCGGCCTGCATTGATGTCAACGCTGCCTGTTCTGACAGATTCTCATAAATCAAATTCCCCATCTTTTTTTGCCACCAAATAAGACCCTGCTTGAAGTAACTTTTCTTGAATTCTATGTCATTGTATATTCTTGCTTCCCTTCGGCAATCGTGATATTCTCCCTGGCTACCACGGGTATCGGCTGGCTCATCGGTGAACTCCGCTACCAGTTCAAACAAAGTAACGCGAACAGCGGCAGAAGTAACTTCTGGGGCGACCCCATTTTGGACAACCCTCGAATACCTTATTGATGAAGACGGCAACGAACTTGATGTAACTTTTAATGTAGATCTGGATAAACCATGATGTGATGGCGTTGCGATAAGCGCCCATACGGGCATAAACTCCAACTTCGGGAAAATCCGATCTTTTTTCAGCATTGCAGGTTTTTATCTGGTGCAGCCGAATGAATCAAAAAGAATTGAAAGGTTAACATTTTATGGATATTCAGGTTTGGGCGAGTCAGTGGCTGAGCCAGGTGGCAGGGTATCTTCCCCTGGGATATGCCTTCGGAGCGGGAATGGTATCAGCCGTGAATCCCTGCGGTTTCGCCATGCTTCCGGTCTACCTCTCACTGTATCTCGGTGTTGAAGAGAAGAATTATCACAATCGCTCGGTTTTCCTCAGAGTGGGGAAAGCAGTCTGGGTTACACTGGTGGTCACCTCCGGTTTTGGTGTTCTTTTTGGGGCGGTGGGATTCCTGGTCTCTGCGGGAGGGGTATTTTTAAGCAATATTATGCCCTGGATCGCCATATTCGTCGGCTGTATCTTGATTATTTTAGGTATCTGGATCCTTTTCGGTAAGCATTTCTCTCTTAATTTTATGCTCAATCTGGCAAATAAAATAGGAGATCCCCGGAAACTGACCTTCAAAGGTTTTTTTCTTTTTGGTGTTGCTTTCGGTGCCACCTCGCTCAGCTGTACACTGCCTATTTTCCTGGCGGTAATGGCGGGTTCTCTTACCGCCGGTGATTTTGTCGGAGGTGTCATCCAGTTTCTCAGCTATATTCTGGGAATGGGACTGGTGCTTTTGCTTTTGACACTGGGAATGGCCTTTGTCAAAGAGGGTGTGGTGGTAAGCGCCATGCGAAGATTTCTTCCTCACGTTCAGAAGATATCAGCGGTGCTGACAATATTTGCAGGCTCCTATATAATCTATTATTGGCTCTCCAGTGGGCTGCTCTTTCAATAGTGATGGCGTCGCCATAAGCACCCACAGGGCATAAACTCCGACTTCGAGAAAGCCATCTGAGAACTCCGTGGCAACTTTTTATGAGATTATCAATAGTGGATATTCTCTGGTCTGCCCGCGGAAAGCACTATTTCATTTCCTCAAGAAGGTGACCCAGTTTTTCCACATCATTGGTCGGCATTCGGCAGGTATAATCCCTGCACAGGTAGGCGGTGGCCTTGCCGTCGATTTTTTCAACGGTGTCGAAAAAATCCAGTGAAGTGGTAAGCATCTCCTGATTTTTTTCACCGTCGGCCAGCAGAACCTGTAGGTGGGGATGAAAGAAGCGGCTTGCCTGCTGAAGCATGTCTTCGGTGTCTTTCTCACCCCGTGTGCCGGCAATTATTAGTTGCTCGGGTGCATCGAAACTATACTCCAGCGCAGCAAGCATGAGAGGCATTGCCGAGCCGTGCGTATCGAGAATCTTGCCGAATGATTTGATGGTTTCTTCGGCCAGAGTCACCCATTGGCTATTGTTCAGCATTCTTCCCAGTCGAAGAAAATTCATGGCGGCTACGGAGTTCCCGGAGGGTTCCGCGCCGTCATAGGTTTCCTTCATCCTGGTAAGAAGATCTGTGGATTCCCTGCTGTTAAAGAAACCTCCTTGAGGATCGGCAAATATTTCCAGCTGCTTCTCCGAGAGATCGATAGCGGTTTGCAGATAAAGGCCTTGATGCGTGGCATGATAAAGATCAAGCAGGCCCTGGATGAAAAAAGCATAATCTTCGAGCACACCGTCGAAGCGGGCCTCTCCCTCGCGCCAGCGGCGCTGCAGATTTCCATCGGTTATCAGGTTTTCCAGGATGAAGGCGGCAACCCGCTCCGCCTCATCCAGGTATTCTTTTTTGTTGAAGATACGGCCCGCCTGGGAAAGTGCCGAGAGCATCAGGCCGTTCCAGGCTGTGATAATCTTATCGTCGAGATGCGGCCTGGTTCGGCTGCTCCTCCTGTCAAGAAGCAGTTTTTTTGATTGATCAAGCGAGTTTTCCAGATCTATCAGGTCCTTGCCGAGATCATCTGCAAGCGCCGGCAACGGCTTTTCCATATAGAGAATATTCCTGCCGGTAAAATCCCCGGCGGGATCCTCAAGAGCATTGCCCTGTGCCTTTATTCCATAGCACTGTATGAATGTTTCAGCGTCTGCATCATTGAGAACTTCCCTGATCTCGCTCTCTTTCCAGAGATAGAAAGCACCTTCGCTATGCTCACTCGGGTCATAAGGGTTGACGCTGTCCGCATCCTCCGCGGAGTAGAGGCCGCCTTCCGGATGGCGCAGATCACGAAGAACATATTCGAGGGTTTGCTCGGCAACATTTGCAAAGAACGGGTCCCCGGTCTGTTGATACATCTGCAGATAAGACACCACCAGCTGTGCCTGATCATAGAGCATCTTTTCGAAATGAGGAATCCGCCACTGCGGATCGACACTGTAGCGATGGAAGCCGCCGCCGACATGGTCATACATTCCGCCCAGGGCCATGGCCTCCAAAGTTTTGTCGGCCATGGAGAAGGCGGTCTCGTTTCCTGTCCTGTAAGCATAGGCATGGAGAAATTCCAGGCAGGCCGGTCGTGGAAACTTATTATTGGTGCCAAAACCGTGGAAACGGACATCGTAGCTCTCCCGAAACGCTTTGAAACCCGTATCCGACCACTCTTTCTTCAATTTTTCCGCAGAAGATACGATCGAGGAATCCTGCAGATAGGAGGTGATTTTTTCGGCGGACTCGGACAGGGCTTCTTTCTTTTCGGACCAGGCGAGAGTTATTGAATTGAGCAGTTCGGTAAAGCCGGGATGGTTGTATCTCGGTTCCGGCGGAAAATAGGTGCCTGCATAAAACGGTTTTTTGTCGGGAAAGAGGAAGACGGACATGGGCCATCCGCCTCCTCCGGTCATGGCCTGGGTTGCAATCATATATATCTGGTCGATATCCGGACGTTCTTCGCGGTCAACCTTGATGGAAATAAAGTTCCTGTTGAGAACTTCTGCAATAGCTTCATTCTCAAAGGATTCTTTTTCCATGACATGACACCAGTGACATGTAGAGTAACCGATGGAAAGGAAAACCGGCTTGTTTTCCCGTCGGGCCGTCTCGAAAGGTTCTTCACCCCAGGCATACCAGTTAACCGGGTTGTAGGCATGCTGCAGAAGATAAGGACTCTTCTCGTGAATGAGGCTGTTGGGTTTTGCAGTTTTATTGTGCTGTGCCATGGCCTTTACCTGCTCCTTTTCTTTTTCCAGCTATAGCCGGGATTACTGCTGGCGTAACACCGGGACATCTGCTACAAGGGAATGTTCATGTGTTCAGTATAGTATATACATATTTTCAGACACTGTCTTTGGGTAGCCGATTTTTTCGGGAACAATCAATGAGAAGACCGGAAATTCAGATATCTTGCTTTCACCGGAAGATACTGAAAGAGTAAAATAATTGGATTGCATTTGCCTGGTGGCATCGCCCGATCTCCGGCATAACAGGTTTTTTGGCAGCAGGTTTTAGCGTACGTGTGGTAAGGACTATGGTGAATTGCCGTTTCAGATCTACAGCGACGTAAAGCGAACTTTTTACAAGTCATGATTGAAAATGAACTATAATAAGGGGATGGCGGCTGCAACATCCTCATTTGTGATGTGGGGGCTGCTGCCGATCTACTGGAAGTTGCTCGACACCGTTCCGGCCTATGAAATTCTGAGTCACCGAATGGCTTGGTCGCTGGTGGTTACTCTTGTTCTGCTGGCGATTACTGGGCATCTCCGCGGTTTTTTCCAGCTGTTCCGGGAGATACGACAGCTTTCCTATTTTTTGCTAACCGCTCTCATCTTATCGGTGAACTGGTTTATTTACATCTGGTCGGTAAATTCGGGACATATTGTCGAAGCGAGTCTCGGCTATTTCATCAATCCACTTGTCTCTGTCTGCTTCGGTGTCATTTTTCTCAAGGAACGGATGCGGAAGGTACAATGGATTTCCGTCTTTCTGGCATTCCTGGGGGTTTCATACCTCACCTGGATATATGGAGAGGTACCCTGGATTGCCCTCTCCCTGGCAATCACCTTTGCCTGTTACGGACTGCTGCGGAAAATCACTACAGTCCCGGCACTGGAGGGCTTGTGTCTTGAGACCAGTATACTTTTTCTGCCGGCCTGTGCTTTTCTTCTCTACTTTGAAATTGCAGGAAGCGGACCGTTTCTGCAGGGCTCACTTACGCAGGCCATGCTTCTGGCGGGCACCGGAGTGGCTACGACAGCACCGCTTCTCTGTTTCTGTTATGCCGCCCAGAAGATTCCGCTTTTTCTTGTAGGTCTGCTGCAGTATCTTTCACCTTCCATCAGTCTCTTTGTCGGCATTTTCCTCTATCATGAGCCGTTTCCTGCTGAAAGGGTGTTTGGTTTTGCAATTATCTGGATGGCTCTTGCTTTGCTTATCTGGGATGGCCTCAGCCATCAGGTCCGGGCATGGCGGATAGAGACGGCTCTGAAAAAAGTGTAACGCTACCGGCAAGGACAGGTGGTCATAAAGAAGTAGTCCTGTGCTTCCGGATTCAGGATCTGCTTCTTGCAAAGCCGGCCGCAGCCAGCTCACTGCTGCTTGCCTGACTATGCTCTGGACGCTTTTTATTTTACCAGCCATGCTCACCGCGTAACGGGACAAACTGGCATCCGAGAAGCATCTCTTCACTGAACCCATCGGCTAGCCGGATAACTTTTTTGAGCTGCTGCGACACATGGTTTCCAACCGGTATCAGCAGCCTGCCGCCTTCGGCGAGCTGGTCAAGAAGGGGGGTGGGGATATCCGGGGCGCCGGCTGTGACGACGATAGCATCGTAGGGCTGATGTTGGGGCCAGCCCCGGGTTCCGTCGGCCACCGTAGTGACCACATTTTTGTATCCGAGGCCTCGGAGCAGTGCCGATGCTTTTTCATGAAGCTCAGGGAACGACTCTACTGAATACACAATCTTGCAGATTTCAGCCAGAACAGCCGCCTGATAACCGCTGCCTGTACCGATTTCCAATACTTTTTCGCCTCCTGACAGTTCAAGCGCTTCAGTCATCAGGGCAACCATATACGGTTGTGAGATAGTTTGCTGCATGTCTATGGGCAGGGGCCTGTCGGCATAGGACAGACCTTGGAGTTCTTCAGCTACAAAAAGGTGCCGGGGTACTTTTCTCATTGCCGCAAGAACCTTACGATCATGTATTCCCCGGCCGATGATCTGCTCCTTTACCATTTTTTCCCGAGCCCGTTCGAAGTCTGTTGTCATGTTATTCGTACCCTCCATATCAGACTGTTTGGTTAGGTTTCCGTGAGAGAAGTTGATACAAAGACTATGCCAATCGGCATTGTGTCATGGATTTCACCGGGACGGCAATGGCGGAGCTCTGAACAGGCTGTCGGACCATCTTCTTATTAAGCTTGGTTTCATTGTCATAGCCTTTAGGGGGAGCGGACGAAAGGATAATAAAGGATAGGATATCCGATTTGACAAGATTGTTATCCTCTAAAATAGGACAGGCCTCGGTGAATCCTTGCAGAGAGTCTCAGTTATGGGAAAATAACAGTAAAGAACTTTAGGGAAAAGGAGCCAGGACTTTTTCACCTCGAGCCGGGACTATCTTGGCGATAATCCCGACTCGGACATACACCAACTGATCAGAAGTTATATTGTACGGTAACATAGCCGACCTGAGCATCGTAATCATGGTCGCTGTAGGCTCCGGTCAGATAAGTTCCTCCGGGGGCTAGGTCATAGCCAAGATACTGCAGGTCATCATAATCGGTTTCTTCGAAAATATATCCAAGGTTCACGGCCAGAGCTTCGCTCATGGCATATTTCACTTTGGCCTCAAAGGTGGTTATGTAATAATCCTCGTATTCATTAATTGGCTCAAGTGCGGGGCCCTGGCTGGTAAAACTGGATTCGCCGTCTGATTTCTGATATTGAAAAGAGAGGCCCAGCAGTAATCTTTCCCTCATGAGCGGTATGTTCGTGGCGAGTCCAACCGTCCAGAAATCTTCATCTCGATCCTGGCTCCAGAGAAACGAGGAGGGATTTCCATCCTCGATGGTCGGATCGGCGGTCTGCGGTGGTGTCCCTGCACCGGCCTGGTGGTTATAGTGGTTCGAGTCTGCTTCATAGTTCTCATAACCGGCAAAACCGTTCAAGGTCAGGAATCTAGCCGCCCGCCACAGGAAATCCAAATAAAATTCGTGACCGGTGTCTTCAGTACGTCCGAGTATGACATCATCGTAGTCGTTTTCGACATAGGTGTAGGACAAACCGAAATCAAGAGCGTCAAGCGGGAAGACCTCAACGGCAAATTCAACTGCATGCTTCGATTTTGAAACCACATCGAAACGCTGCATGAATTGATTTATGTAGGCTGCATCGAAAACGGTAAGCCCGACAAGATCAAAATCAGGGTCGGTGTCCCGGTTCAGGTAGGTATACTCAACTTTTGCCGTCAGATAATCGAGGCTGGTATTTTTCAGTTTGGCAAAGAACAGATTGTCCTGGTTGCTGTCGCCATCCGGACGGTTGCGGCGCTCGACATTTTCAAAGGTATAGCCGCCGCTGAGTCTGGTCTGATATGCTAAGCTGTAGTCGCCATCGAGACCGGCGGTGTGTTTGGAATAATCGAAGAGATGGATGTCATTACCACCCTCATCGTATTCAATTACACTCGAATCATTGTCTCTGTCGTAATATTTATAGAACACCCTGGTGTCCAGCCGGTCCATGGGGCGGGATGTAAATGCGGCAGAGAGTCTGGTGGTGGCAATATCTCCATCGAATTCGGTGCGGTTGAGGCCGGTAGGAATTGATGTCCTGGTCTCAAAGATACTTAAATCACTCGATAGGTCGGAATAGCTTCCACTCATGGCTAATGTTGACATCCAGGGCAGTTGTCTCCAGGTAAATGTGGCTCCGACTTTTCCAAAATCATTATCCATCGGCAGGGAATTGTGTTCGGTTATTCCCAGAAACGGGTTTTCCCAGTCAAGAGTGGTGTTGTCGTTGTCAAAAGTGCTATACAGGCCCGAGAGTTTGAGCGACATTGTCTCACCGCGGTAACCGCCGTTCAGAATAAAGTTATTCGTTTGGTAATCTATCGGCTCAGGCATTTCCACGACGCCTGAGAAACTACCGCTTCCCAGTGGCCGCAACCCGTCTTTCTCCTGTCTGTTGACATTGATACTTAAGAAGTATGGTGAAGCCTTGAACAATTCCACATCGGCGCCATACCTTTTGGTGTCAATGGTATAATCAAAAGACCGCCAGGTGTCGGGGCTTGATGGGGTGGCTTCAATGGTCAACCGGTCGGAACCCAATCCTGAATAAAATGATCGTGCCCCGAAAGAGATATTGTGAGGTATTTCATCATAGAAGAGTGAATAATCGTAGTTTTGATAGATACCGCCGTCGAGTTGATAGTATTGATCGTCCAGGCCGGCGTTATCAGCCTCGGCTTTGAAGTAAAAGGAATCTCGAAAGTAATCAAAGCGGAAATCACCGAATATTGAGCTATCAAGATCCTGATATTCCTGGAATTTTGCGCCTTCATCCTCTCCGTCGGAAAGCTGTGCTCCAAGTTCAATCGAGCCACTCATACCCTCATTGCCGGCGGCAAGAACATTACCGAAGGGGAGGATGAGCAGGGCTGTTGCTGCGAGCATTAATGGTCTGTTTTTCATATTCCCTCCTCCTATCTAGTAAGTCTGTGGTTTTCGAATGTATTACTGCCATGAATAGTGCCATGGCAATTCAAGCAGGACCTGGCAAAAAATCTGTTGCTCGGGCTATCCCCGGTAAATCCGGTATCTGCATCATAGGGTGTTCCCGGATGCCGGGACCAGTTATGGCAATCCTGGCAGATATTGGGGACTTTCTCGGATAAAAGCCGTATATGTCGACTGCCGTGGGCGGTGTGGCAGGTAAGGCAGTTTTCCTCGACCGGCGGATGCTCATAGATATACGGCCCGCGTTTATCGGCATGGCAGGAATAGCAAAGCTGCTGGGTATCATCGGCTTTGACCAGATTTCTGCTTATGCTTCCATGAGGTTGATGGCAGGAGGAGCAGTTGACTTTGCCCTCAAGAATCGGATGATGCGAGCGTTTGCTAACCTGAACCCTGATATCCCGGTGACAGTTGAAGCAAACCTCTGGCTCGTTGGGTTTTTGCACTCCGTCGACATGCAAATCATGACAGCCGTCGCAGGAAACCTCATTGCGGCTGTGGGCACTGTGGCTCCACAAGTCCATGCCCTCGGAGGTCTGGTGGCAGGTGAGGCATTTTGCCGAACGGGCTTCCGGGTCGACGTCGTCATCAAAAGTGAAGATATCGACATCGCGGCCGCCACCTTTCTCGACATGCAGTGCACCGGCGCCATGGCAGGTTTCGCAGGCATCCTGTGACTGCGGTCCCTTTATTGATTCTCTGGAGTGAATTGACCGGGCATAGCTTTCATATTGGCTTTCATGACATTCTATACATGTCTCCGCGCCGATAAATCCTCCGGGCTCGGCCTCCTGCGCCTCCCCGGCAGCGCTGAAGAACAAGGAGAGAGAGAGCAGGAGCAGGCTCAGTGGTATTACCGTCAAAAATGTACGTTTTCTGTTCATATGGTGCCTCCAGGATTATATGAAATTTTGAGCAAGCTTCAGAACGTATTACTTCACCGGGCCTCTTTCACCAGGCGAAAACCAAGGGCATGATGACCGAATTCAGGTGAAAGTCCCACGCGATGAGAGCTTCGTATCCCCAGAGGTCCATTGCTCCAGCCACCGCCGCGCATGACACGATACTCTCCGGCTCCCTGGTAGATTGGATCATCCTTCGGGAGCTTTTCATATGCTTCGCTGTTGTACACGTCCCAGCACCATTCCCAGGCATTGCCCAGCATATCGTAGAGTTCAAAATCATTGGGTTTGAAGCCACCTACCGGAGCCGCTACGGCATAACCGTCATTGCAGGTGAAGGTGGTCCATTTTGCCCAATGTTCCTGCGCCGTCATATCCGCGACATTGGCAAACTTACAGGCTTCATTGGGATTATTGCCCCAAAAGCGGCTCTGTTCCGAGCCGGCACGTGCGGCGTATTCCCATTCAGCTTCAGTGGGAAGGCGAAATACTTGCTCTGTTTTCAGAGATAACCATTGGCCGAAAGCAACAGCGTCCTCCCAGGAGACATTGACCACCGGCAGATTTTCCTGATTCAGGCTGATTCCCTCAGACGTGCCGCTGTCGTGTTCGGGCCTGAATTTTTTGTATTGAGCATTGGTCACTTCATATTGACCGATATAATAAGCCGATACGCAGACCTCACGTACCGGTCTTTCGCTGGGATCACCTCCACCTACCGTATCGCCCATGTCAAAACAGTCTCCTTTTATAAAAACAAAATCCATTCCTGTGGTGGGTTCCGTGTAGGGATCTTCTCCCTGGGCTGCTGCGGGATAAGCAAAAAGTAAAAGAATCAATAACGTACCAGGCATCTTGAAAGTCATTCTGCACCTCCTCCATTTCGTTTGATTATCTGGTAGCACCCTGGAAATTATCTCGTGTTTAGCGCAATGAATTTCATCAAGGTACCATTCTCCACTCTTTATGGGATGTGATTAATAACTTAAAAAAATTCAAAAGAATCAGGATGAAAACTTGATGTAAAAATGCTCATTCTCAGAATGTACTTTCTATTCTGCCGGTGAAGATGTTTTCCTATATCTCCCTCTGCTATCAAGACTGGTTCAGTCACTGACTGAGAGTGTATACCAGGCACCAGGGAGGCACAGTTCTCCCCCGGCACTGGAGCTGTCAGCATTCAGGGCTTATAAGCAGACGATTAATTGCTTGAATCCCTGATTATAGCGGGATGAGATGTGGTGGCAAAACATTCCCGTTTTTATCTCGGAGGACGGTTTTCTCCGAAGATACATGATAAAAAGGCATACCCTGGAAATGATCAGGCATACCGATGAACCTTTAATCAATAACGGACTGATTTTAAGTTACTTTTATACAAACTTTTACTTTATCTCAGATGCTTCGAGGAAAGAATTTTACGTAAAAAGTAATTAATTTACCGCAAGGTATTGTCGACTCTCTTCTTTGAGAATCCGGTGGTGATGGTTGAATTGTATGTTATAGGAGAGGGGATAGTCAAATTATCATATATAAAAATGAGGGAAAAACGAAAAAAGATGCGATGGCTTTGGTACCTTATTCCAGCACCTCTTCAATTACTTCGGCCAACTCATCCATGTCAAAAGGCTTGGCGATAGCAGCACAGAATCCATATTCGTCAAAATCGACCATCACCGGATCATTGGAGTAACCGCTGGAAACGATGATTCGGGCTTCTGAGTTGATGTCAAAAATTGCCCCCGCCGTCTCTTTACCGCCCATGCCTCCGGGTAGGGTAAGGTCTACAATGACGCCATCAACCGGAGAGCCTGTTTTCCACAGATGCTTATACAGATCGAGTGCCTCCCGGGCTGTTCCGGCGCAGATGCATTCGTGGCCAAGATGGACCAGCATGCGACCGGCGATATTGAGAAGCATCTCCTCGCTGTCGACCACCAGGATTTTGAAACGTTTACCTTTTCCCTTTCGTGTCTCCTGTTCCTTTGTGGGATGCTGATCGACTGCCGCGGGAAGATAAACGGTAAAGGTAGAGCCACTGTCCTCATCGGAATCGACGGTGATAAGGCCGTCATGACGCTGAACAATTGAGTAGGCAATAGTCAGGCCGAGTCCGCTGCCATTGTCCTTGGTGGTGAAATAGGGCTCAAAGATTTTGGCCTGATCATCTTTGGCGATCCCCTGGCCGCTGTCCCTGATGGCGATCTCGATATACTGGCCGCCGGCCCTGGTCGGCAGAGCATCAAGTTCATTGCCTTCAACGTTGCGGCAGCAGATATTTATTGCCCCGGAACCCCTGATCGCCTGGCGGCCGTTGGTAACGATATTCTGGATAACCTGACCTATCTGTCCGGCATCGATGTCGACAAGGAGCAAATTATCAGGTATATCGAAACTGCTGGCGATTTTGGAGCCGTGCAGGGCAAATTCAACCGAGTCCCGGATCAGATCCTCCACTGATGTTGTCTTACGTATGGGTATTCCGTCCTTGGAGAAAGTGAGAAGCTGCTGGGTCAGCGCTTTGGCACGGCGAGCAGCCTTTTCGGCATTCTTGAGGAGATCCAAAGAGTCGGGCGGTGTTCCGGAAAGTTTGCTGACCAGGTTGATATTGCCGATGATGGCGGTGAGCAGATTGTTAAAATCATGAGCGATGCCGCTGGAAAGCACACCGAGGGACTCAAATTTATTGGCCCGCAGTACCTCCATTTCCATCTTTTTGCGTGCGGAAATATCGCGTACGATTCCGACAGTATGCCACTGGTCGCCTTTTTTAAAGGCGGAAAAAGAAACTTCTACCGGAAATTCGGAGCCATCTTTTTTATAGCCATACAGCTCTATGGTTTTTGCTTCCATACTATCTGTATCGACTGGCATCTTGAACTTTCGGGAGATTTTGGTAAAGGTCGACTGGTGTTTCGGGGGGGAGATGATCGAGGTGATAGGCATGTCGACCACTTCGGTTGCGCTATACTGGAAAAGTCTTTCCGCAGCAGGGTTCCAGTGAATAATATTCTTGTTGTTATCGATAGCGATTATGGCATTTGCGGCAGCCTCATTTATAGCACGCAATTCTTCCTCATTTTCTCTCATGGCCTTTTCCGCTCTTCTGCGGCGCAGGCTGGTTCGTGCCAGGATGAATGAACTGATGGCGATAATTACCAGGCAGACAGTGTAGAGCAGGAGAATGCGGCCAAGGATTTTTTCAGGCCACTCGTTCAGGGTATTCCGTGGTACATAGGAGATGGTCTTCCATAGATACTCGCTGTCGTTTTTCATATCTGAAACACCGGTTGGCTGGCCTGTTTCCCCAGTTACCGGCTGGAAGGGATAGATGGTGTTAAAGGTTATCAGCCCCTTTGGAGAGATGAATTGACCGGTTTCAGCATCCCTTATCCGTTGCCACTCTTCATTCAAGAAATTCTCTATATTTTTGAGGGAAACAGCCTCATCTGAGTTTGTGGGATTTGTTGTCGACTCGTCGAGATAATGCCCGTCAGAGGTAACCAGCAGTGTTTCTCCGGGTGAATTTGTGGCGGTTGTCTGCAGATTCTCAAGCAAGTGAGTGGTTGGATAGTTGAGAACAATGATGCCGCGGGCTTTGCCCCTGCTGTCAACCACGGGCATGCTGAAGCTGATCAGGGTGTTTATTCGCTCGTCTTCGCCGCCACTCAGATTGAGAGGAGAAATGAAGATTTGCCCCCTTGGCAGCAAAAGAGTCGACTGCAAAAGGGAATGTCGGACTTCATCCTGGAACCGGCTACCCTTGGGAAGGGCAGGGGGAGTGCTGTTCCTGTCGATAAGCACTTTTTCCAGGCCGTCTTCATTAATAAACTGGATACGATCGTAAATTTTTTTTATGTCGGAAAATAGTTGTAATTCATCTGCGAGGTTATCGAGATTACGGGGGTTACTGTCCTCAAGGTAGTCGGATAGTTCACTTTGCAGTGCAAGAAATCGCAGATCGGTGATGATGGATTCAAATCTTGAATTCACCATTTTCAGCTGGGAATTTATCTTGTAAAATTCACTTTTTTCTACTGTAAGCTGTTCGGCATCGACATCCTTGTAATAGAATAAAAATGTGATGCTGCCAAAAAAGAGGGCTAGTGATAAAAAGATAAGCAAAAAACGTGAAACAATATTATTCCAATGAAATCGGGATGTAAGTTTGAATACGCTCATAAAGTATCCTGCTCGGTGCAGCGCTGATCAAACTTACCACTGCAATCGGCAATAGGAAGAAACAGAGTGATAGAAACGGATAGTAAGACCCAAACATTTAGCAACTTCGATCAAAATTGGCAATACTATTCGTGTATAGATGGTTCTATTCAACCGGCGGGAGTTGAACGGAAAAGAAATAGAGGGCTGGATTAGCATTTTCGAGAGTAGGCATTGAATTGGTGTGTGTTATTCCAGGGCTGCATCAAGTGTTGCATAGAATTTCTTGATGTCGACAGGCTTGGTCAGATATCCCCTGAATCCTGCTCGCAGGCCCTTCTCGATGTCTTCCGGCAGACTGTCTCCGCTCATGGCGATAACCGGTATTTCGGCGGTGGCCTCAGTGTTGTGCAGCTTGAGTAAGATGTCATATCCGGAAATGTCAGGCAGGCTGAGGTCTAAGAGTATAATATCGGGTGTTTCCTGTAGGGCGAGCTGCAGGCCTGCAGCACCGGTTTCCGCCTCTAACAGATGAAGATCATCTCTGTTGTTTATAATAAATTTAATCAGCTGGCGAAGAGAGTGATCATCTTCTATGTATAATATCTTCTTCATGATTTCAGTTCCGTTAATATCTAATAGTGCTGTGATATCTTATTGAGCTGCATGATATACCATATTTCTATTCTATCAATCTCTTAATACGATTACCACCCTAAGGTAATTGTCTTTAAGAAACCATTTTGCAGTAATTGTTCAAGAGACAGAATTTATTTTGTGCCATGGAATTGATAAGAAGGACATTATTCAGATCTTTTCGGAGATTCTTCCATGACCGGAGAAAAAGCTATGAAATCGGCAACAACGATGCACCGGTAAAAAAAAAACAATTGAGCTTCTTCTCAAATAAAGATATCTTCGGATGCAAATTACTTTCAACAACCCAGATACCCCTACTGTGACAGCCTAATGGAAGAAAAACAGAAAATTATCGAGACAATAATTCCGGTTGCCGTTCTCAAAGCATTGACTGATGCGGCTGAACGCGCAGTCCCGCAAACAATTCTGATAAGTGGTATGGTACCGATACGACGCTTTCCCTTCCGTGTGGGCAGAGAGTCACGAGTCAAAATTATCGAAGGCAGGGTTGAGAGAATTGAGCGGGAGAGACCCGAAGAGGGCAGTCCGACAAATGATCTCTACCTTGTAGATGACGGTCATCTGCTCAATATTTCCAGAGAACACTTCCAGATAGAGCGAGAGGGCGAGAAATTCTATCTTTACGATAGGGGCAGCGCCTGTGGCACCATGGTGGAAGAGCAGAGTGTGGGTGGTGGTGACAGAAATGAGACGATTGAGCTGAGGGATGGTGATGTCTTGACTATCGGCACCCGAAAATCACCATATGTCTTTCAGTTCCTGGTGCTGGATAGCTTTGAGGTGCGGAAAAAGGAGTAGGTCAGCTTGATGATCTCTTGAACGCTTGGCGGTGGTGGATATGAGACTATTCTGCTGCTAGAATCGCCTGAGTGACCCTGACGGCATCGCGGCTTGCCGCTACATTATGAACCCTGATCATGTCGATATTCCAATAAAGTGCCAAGGCTGACACAACTGCGGTGGGCAGATCCCTGTCTTCGGCATCCCTGCCGGTAATATCCCCGAGAAACCGTTTTCGCGAATGGGCCAGAAGAAGTGGCCGACCCAGCTCTTTCAGCTTTCCCAGATGCTTGATGATGGAAAGGTTGTGTTTGCGATTTTTGCCGAAACCAATTCCCGGATCAATGGTAATTCGGTTGATATCGACTCCGTTTTTATCAAGCCAGAGAAGCCTTTCTTCAAAGAATCTCTTAATCTCGTCGACAACATCATCATATTCGGGATTGACCTGCATATCTCCGGGCGTACCCTTCATATGCATGATGATCACCGGAACCGTGGTGGACTGCACCAGACCAAGCATATCGGGATCTTTTCGCAAGGCAGAAATATCGTTTATTATATTTGCACCGGCCTCAAGGGCGAGGCGGGCAACTTCTGCTTTACTGGTATCGATTGAGATTGGAGTGGAATGTTTGCCACGAATATTTTCAATGACCGGTATGACCCTGTTCAACTCTTCCTCGGCTGAAACCGGTTCAGCGAATGGTCTGGTGGATTCACCGCCGATATCGATGATATCGACACCTTCCTCAACCATACGATCAGCCTGTTCGATGGCGGCCTGCAAAGAAAAATGCAGCCCGCCGTCGGAGAAAGAATCAGGGGTTACATTGAGAATTCCCATTACCTGCATAGAAGAATCCTCAGATGATTATGTTCTGGCTTCGGCGGTATCATCACCTTTTTTACCTGATGATGATTTCTGGCCTTCGGCAGGTTTTTTTCGACTGGATAATTCCACCCGGTCCTTCTGCTCTGCATCAGTAACCGGATCCTTTGCTTCTTCTGTATCCTTTGCTTCTTCAGCTTCAGCAGGTGTCTCTTCCGGTTTTTTCTCAGCTTTGATTTCGGAGTCCACAACAATCGGCGACCCAGGCTGAGGTTCGGCTTTGGGCTTTTCAGTCCGGACCTTACGTGGGTATTTCTCCGGATGAAGCTCTTCCATAATCGCCTCGATATCTTCCAAAACGATGGTCTCCTTCTCGAGAAGCTCTGCGGCTACTTTTTCCAGAATATCCCGATTTTCCACAAGAAGACTGGAGACTTTATCCCTGGCGGTGATGATGATGTTTTTCACGGCACCGTCTATCTGGCGGGCTGTTTCTTCACTGAAGTCACGATTCTGTGAAATTTCCCGGCCCAAAAAGATCTGCTCTTCCTTCTTGCCAAAAGTCAGGGGACCAAGTTCATCGCTCATTCCCCATTCACACACCATTTTTCGGGCAAGTGCAGTTGCTCTTTCGAGATCGTTGCCGGCGCCGGTGGTGATCTCATTAAAAATGATCTGCTCGGCAATTCTGCCGCCGAAAAGAATGCAGATGGTACTTTGCAGGAAACTTTTGGAATGCGTATATTTTTCATCTATGGGGAGCTGCATGGTCAGACCGAGAGCGCGTCCACGTGGAATGATCGTCACCTTGTGAATAGGATCGGTTCCGGGCAGCAGTTTGGCAACAAGGGCATGGCCGGCTTCGTGATAGGCGGTAACCTCTTTTTCCTTTTCGGTAATGATCATGGAACGGCGTTCCGCTCCCATCATGATCTTGTCTTTGGCTTTCTCCAGGAGTTCGAGGTCGATTTCCTTGGCCCCTGTACGTGCAGCCAGCAGGGCTGCCTCGTTGACCAGGTTTTCCAGATCGGCACCTGAAAACCCTGGGGTGCCACGGGCAACTACTTCAAGATCGACATTCGTCGCCATCTTGGTCTTTTTGCAATAGATCTCAAGAATCTGCTTGCGGCCCCCGACATCGGGAACAGGAACGACAACCTGCCGGTCAAAACGTCCGGGACGCAGCAGCGCTGGATCGAGAACGTCCGGGCGGTTAGTGGCCGCCACAATAATGACGCCTTCATTGGACTCAAAGCCATCCATCTCCACCAGCAGCTGGTTGAGAGTCTGCTCGCGTTCATCGTGACCACCGCCCAGGCCAGCTCCACGATGTCGTCCGACCGCATCGATTTCGTCAATGAAGATAATGCATGGTGCATTCTTTTTGCCCTGGGTGAAGAGATCACGGACACGGCTTGCTCCGACACCGACAAACATCTCGACAAAGTCAGATCCGGAAATGGAAAAGAAAGGAACATCCGCTTCACCCGCTATAGCCTTGGCCAGCAGCGTTTTACCGGTACCGGGAGCACCGGCCAGCAGGACGCCCTTGGGGATACGACCGCCCAATTGGGTAAATTTCTGTGGTTCTCTGAGGAAATCGATTATTTCTTCGAGTTCTTCCTTGGCTTCATCTATTCCGGCAACGTCGGCAAAGGTAAACTTATTCTGTCCCTGCTCCATGAGGCGTGCACGGTTTTTACCGAAAGATAGAGCTCCACCTTTGCCGCCTCCCTGCATCTGCCGCATAAAAAAGATCCAGACACCGATGAGGAGCAGCATGGGAAACCATGAAACGAAGACGGTCATCAGAAAGGAGTCTTTTTGACCTTCCTTGACGTTAATTTCAACTCCTGACTCCCGCAGCATAGGTATAAGTTCGTCATCATTCATCGGATAGATGGTACGGAAGGGCTTACCGTCCTGAGTCGTGCCGCTGATTGTATCACCACTGAGATCAACGCGGTTTATTGTCCTTGATTCGACTCTGGAAATAAATTCACTATAGGTGAGCGATGTTGCTGTGCCTTGAGGCTTATTGAAAAGGTTGAACAGCAGGATCATGGTCAGGCCAATAACCAACCACATGCTCAGGTTTTTATAAAAGGTGTTCAAAGAATCCTCCGGGGGTTCTCCGTTTATCTTCAACTGGATTTAACTTTCTGTTTTTTTTAACGAAAAGAATAAAAAATAAATCCAATCATTTCTATCAATCAGTCTACTGTAAATCATAATGATTCAATGTCGAGGGGCAAGGTATTTTTTCCTCTTCCTTTATGCTGCTACAATTTGGTGAAAAGAGTACTTTTTTCAGCAGTAAAACAGATGAGATCATCCGCAAGCCGTGAAATGCTGCACCGGCTTTACCCCTATGATATTATGCTTGAGATCCTGCAACGCTCTGACCGTGGCGCCAGCCCCTGATAATGTGGTGGTGTAGGGAACGTGCAGCTCAAGAGCAGCCCTTCTGATCGAGTAGGAATCCTCTGTCGTCCGTTTTCCAAATGATGTGTTGATAAGCCAGCTTATTTGCTTATCCCGAAGTTTATCGAGAATATGCGGGCGGCCCTGAGAGATTTTATTAATCTTGGTGCAGGATATATCGTTTTCCCGCAGGTGGGCGGCGGTGCCGTCGGTTGCCATAATCTCGAAGCCGAGTTCAACAAGGGCTTTGGCGACCATAGTGGCAGCCTTCTTGTCGCCGTCACGAACACTTATGAATACCGTACCGGAAGAGGGCAGGGTGGTCCCGGCCGCCAGGGTGGCCTTGGCGATCGCCAGTCCGAGGTTGTCGTCGATTCCCATGACCTCCCCAGTGGATTTCATCTCAGGACCGAGGAGCGTATCGACATTCTCGAATCTATCGAAGGGAAAGACCGCCTCTTTGACCGCCCAGTGGGATATTTTGGCCTCCTTGGTCACCCCCATATCCTTGAGCTTCATGCCCATCATAATCTTGGTGGCCAGCTTGGCCAGCGGTACTCCGGTTGCTTTGGAGACAAACGGAACCGTTCTCGATGCCCGCGGGTTCACTTCAAGGATATAGAGCATATCATCCTTGACGGCATACTGAACATTCATCAGCCCGAGAACGCCGAGTTCCTCCGCCATGGCTTTGGTGGCTTCCCGGATCTCTTCCAGCAGTTTCTCGGAGAGGGTGTGTGGCGGCAGGACGCAGGCGGAATCGCCGGAGTGGATGCCCGCTTCTTCAATATGCTCCATGATACCGCCGATTATTGTGGTCTCGCCGTCACTGACGGCGTCCACATCGATCTCCACGGCGTCTTTGAGAAATTTATCGATCAGTACCGGATGCTCGAGGCCGGCCGTGCCGATAGCCTTCATAAAATCGCGGATCCCCTGATCGGCATAGACAATGCGCATATCACGGCCGCCAAGAACATAGGAGGGGCGCACGACCACAGGATAACCTATGCGGTTGGCGGCGGCAAGAGCCTCCTCCAGGTTATGAACCGTGTCGTTGGCAGGCTGGCGCAGGCCGAGCTTCTGCAGAAACTGCTGGAAGCGCTTACGGTCTTCGGCCCGGTCGATGGCATCCGGCGGAGTTCCGATGATGGGAACGTTGGCCTCTTCCAGCTCGACCGCCAGATTCAGCGGGGTCTGTCCGCCAAACTGAACAATGACACCATCCGGTTTTTCCATCTCGATTATATTGAGCACATCTTCCCGGGTCAGCGGTTCGAAATAGAGTTTATCCGAGGTGTCGTAGTCGGTTGAAACCGTTTCAGGATTGGAGTTGACCATGATGGATTCAACGCCGATTTCACGCAACGCAAAGGATGCATGGA
This sequence comes from Desulfobulbaceae bacterium, assembly GCA_016278675.1. Classification (GTDB taxonomy): domain Bacteria; phylum Desulfobacterota; class Desulfobulbia; order Desulfobulbales; family Desulfocapsaceae; genus Desulfopila_A. Next base: position 252,390 of record JADQBJ010000003.1, read on the forward strand.
CGCAGCAGTAGTCGAATTCGATACCCTGGCCGATTCTGTTGGGACCGCCGCCCAGGATGACTACTTTTTTGTTATTACTGATAACGGCCTCGTTTTCCTGCTCGTAGGTGGAATAGTAATAGGGCGTATAGGATTCAAATTCCGCGGCACAGGTATCTACCAGTTTATATACCGGAGTGACCCCGCATTTCTTACGGAGGCTGCGGATATCGTCCCGTGATGTGCCGGTGAGATAGGCCAGCTGCCTGTCGGAAAAACCCTGCTCCTTGCATTTGCGCAGGAAAGCGGGGGTCAGTCCCTGAAAGCCCGCCACCCTGATTTCTTCTTCCGTAGCTACAATCTGTTCCAGGTTTCTGAGAAACCAGGGGTCGATCCAGGTCAGTTCATTAATCCGGTCGATGGACATACCACGTTTCAGGGCTTCATAGATATGGGCGACCCTTTTTGAATTCGGAGTGCGCAGGCTGCGCTCAAGGTCTTCCTGTTCCAGGTGGTCCATCATGTCCTTGCCGTCACCGCCGAAACCGAACCGCCCCGTCTCCAGGGAGCGCATGCCTTTTTGGAACGCCTCCTTGAAGGTCCTGCCGATGGCCATGGTTTCGCCCACGGACTTCATGGCGGTGGTGAGAACGTCGTCGGCTTCCGGAAATTTTTCAAAGGTCCAGCGTGGGATCTTTACCACGCAATAGTCGATGGTGGGTTCAAAAGAGGCGTAGGTCTCCCGGGTGATATCGTTTTTGATTTCATCGAGGGTGTAGCCGACTGCCAGTTTGGCGGCAATTTTGGCAATGGGAAAACCAGTGGCCTTGGAGGCCAGGGCCGAACTCCTCGAGACCCGGGGGTTCATCTCGATGACCATCAGCTCGCCATCGACGGGATTGACGGCAAACTGAACATTGGAACCGCCTGTTTCAACACCTATTTCGCGCATGATGGCGATAGAGGCATCGCGCATGGTCTGGTATTCGCGGTCGGTCAGGGTCTGGGCGGGGGCGACGGTGATCGAATCTCCGGTATGCACTCCCATGGCGTCCATGTTCTCGATGGAGCAGATGATGACGACGTTGTCGTTTTTGTCGCGCATTACCTCGAGCTCGTACTCTTTCCAGCCTAGCAGGCTGCGCTCCAGCATGATTTCGGTGGTCATCGAAAGATCGAGGCCCGAGATGCAGAATTCTTCAAGCTCCTGTCGATTATAGGCCACACCTCCACCGGTGCCGCCCAGAGTGAAGCTTGGCCTCACAATAATGGGGAAGCCGATTTCCTCGGCTGCGGCCAGAGCCTGATCGATGGTATGGATAATGGCGGATTCAGGTACCTTGAGGTTTATGGCCTTCATGGCCGCGCGAAACTCTTCGCGCCCTTCGGCCTTGCGGATCACATTGATATCGGCGGCAAGGAGTTCAACGCCGTATTTTTCCAGAATACCGGCTTCGGCGACCTTGATTGCGGTATTCAGGGCAGTCTGCCCGCCAAGGGTGGGCAGCAATGCATCCGGCCGTTCCTTTTCGATGACCATGCCTACCATCTCCGCCGTGATCGGTTCGATATAGGTGGCATCCGCCAGTTCAGGATCGGTCATGATGGTGGCCGGATTGGAGTTGATCAGAACGACCTCGTATCCTTCTTCCTTCAAGGCCTTAACCGCCTGGGCTCCTGAATAATCAAATTCGCAGGCCTGGCTGATTATTATCGGCCCGGAGCCGATGATAAGTATCTTTTTTATATCAGTTCGTTTTGGCATAATTGGTGCTCGTCTGAAATTGATTACGGTATGGCAGCTAGCAGGACCGCATCATTTCAATGAATCGGTTAAATAGATAGAGAGAGTCGTGCGGGCCGGGGGCATGTTCCGGATGATACTGCACCGAAAAGGCCTTGTATCTTTTGTGGCGCATGCCTTCGAGACTGTCATCATTGAGATTGATATGGGTAATTTCAACTTCGTCGGGATCAAGGCTGTCCGGATCCACGCAGAAACCATGATTCTGTGAAGTGATTTCGACTCGGCCGCTGAGAAGATCCTTGACCGGTTGATTACCGCCGCGATGGCCGAACTTCAGTTTATAGGTGGAACCGCCATAAGCAAGGCCCAGCATCTGATGCCCGAGGCAAATCCCGAAAATCGGAACCTTGCCGAGAAGGGTTCTCAGTGTTGCCACGACTCCTTCGACACCGGCGGGATCGCCCGGGCCGTTGGAGAGAAAAATGCCGTCGGGCTTCATGGCCAGAACAGTTGCCGCATCCGTGGTGGCGGGTACCGCCTGTACTTGACAGCCCATTTCGCTCAATATCCTGAGCTGGTTGTATTTGATGCCGAAATCGAAGACAACTACCCGCAGCGGATTTTTTAGATCCTGTTGCGCCGTGCTGAAATTGCTGCCGACGACCGGTTGGTTGTTCGACCAGCCATACGGTTCGCCGCAGGTTACCCGCTTGACCATATCCTGTCCGATCAGGCCAGTCCAGTTGCGCGCTCTGGCGACAAGGGATTCAAGATCGGAATCCTCGGTCGAGACGATGCCTTTCATGGCGCCGGCGGTGCGGATATGTTTTACCAGCGCCCTGGTATCAAAACCTTCAACGCCCAGGACACCGAACTTGATGAGAAAATCGGCAAGCGACATGGTGGCGCGGTGATTCGACGGAATTCTGTTATATTCCTTAACCAGAAAAGCCGTGGGATGGGCGGCCGCTGACTCCATATCCTCTGGGTTTATACCGTAATTGCCGATGAGTGGATAGGTCATGGTTACGATCTGAGATGTATAGGACGGATCGGTCAACACTTCCTGATAGCCGCTCATTGAGGTGTTGAAAACTATTTCGCCTATAGCTTCGCCTGCCCCGGTGAAGGATTGTCCTTCAAAGATTGTTCCGTCTTCCAGGGCGATAATTGCTTTCATCAATAAATCCTTCTTCTGTGCACCGGCTGGCCTGGCATATCATATTGCCGCAACCACCCAGTAATTATTTTCTTTGTTTTGGTATTCTGCTGCAGGTTGGCAGGATGAATTTTCGATGCACCGGTAATCCCGAATATGTGAGGTTCTCTTCAGGAAACATTCGCAGCTATATCCTGGAAATTCAGCAGACAAAATTTTAGTATATAACTCGTATTCATGATTTTCGTCAATAGTAAAGGGGGCCGGACGATTCCCTGCCGGCGGCAATAACGGCCGGTGTTTGCCGGATAATGAGCAATTTGGAAACTACGGCGCTATCCAAACTCTACGCTTATCCGAAGTCTACGCTTATCCGAAGTCTACGCTTATCCGAAGTCTACGCTTATCCGAAGTCTACGCTTATCTGTTCCAGGTCGAGGTGCTCGTTGAATTTTCCTGCAGGGCTATATGTGATATACACGGGAGGCATGGATTATGGATTCGAAGACTTCCGGTTTTTGTACTGTTCCCTCTCCCGCAGGAGGATCGAGAAGGCTGCACAGACGATGTGAACACCGAGCAGGATGAAAAAAATCCCGGTAAGCGACGTTTCGCTGTAATACCCTGAAAGGATGATATTACCCAGAAGAAGATCCAGTCCGGTTTTGATAATAAGCAATCCGATGATTGCCCGTAGAATTGTCAAAATCCATGATACCATATATTTCTTTGCAAGTCAGTTATCACCACTTTGTGGTATAAAAATAATTCATGTCGTAAGTTTAGTCAAAGCATCTACCTTAAAATAGCGGCAGGAATGACCTGCCTATTTTCAGGAGGTGCCTAACCCAGCTGAGCTGGACTCTTTACGGTAGCAGGTTTTCAGGGGTAAGGCTAGCCAGCTGAACTGGATCAGTGCCTTGACCATAGAGGCAGGTTCACAGATTTAAATACATTTTTCGTTTTTTTTTTTTAATGGCAGTTTTTCAGGAGTAAGGCGCTAAACAATTCTTTGAAGCTTGAATTCGATCCTGTATAGTGGTGCTCTGCGCTGATGAAAAATTCACAGTTTCGCCCACTGGTTTGACTTTTTTCAGGCTCCGGCTGGCGACTGTATTACTTTTAGAGAATGGAGATGTTGATGTCACAGAGAAAATTTAAACGAGCTCAGCAAAAAACAAAAAAATGCAGTGGAAAGGAGGCTCAGCAGGTCCCGGAGCGGCAACCTTCGGTGCAGGCCATGGTTTGGTACAGGGAAGAGGACTGGGAGACGCTTATAGCTATGTTTGCCGATGCCGAGATGCTGCCTAGAACCTATGAAGCCTGGCTGGAGCGGGCCCATGAGATGCAGGAAAAGGTTCAGGCCGAAGGAGATGCGGTTATCAAGGTTTATATTGATCCTGAAACTTTTCCCAAATGGTGTAAGGAGAAGGACCTGCCGATGAATGCCGAAGCCCGCGCGCAACTGGCTATCGAGGTTGCCCAGACTCAAACGTTCAGCTTGTAATTATGCTAAGCCAGCCTATTCCCCGGGCGGCCTATTCGCCGGATGTAGAGAGTTGAGATGAAACAGAATAATTTAGAGCAGTTACGTGCGGGATTTATAGCAAATCTTGTGGTTGCCGCCAGCGTTGGCGCCTATGGCAGTGTTTTAGGGTTGCTCGCCGCCAAAAAGGGCATCGGCTGGATTGAGTTGCTTGCCATGAACCTCAGCGTTTTTGCAGGCTCAGCTCAGTTCGTGATGGTGGATATGTGGCTGCCGCCCCTGGCTATTGTGGAGATCACCCTGGCGGTTATGGTGATCAATATGCGCTATCTCCTGATCGGCGCCTCGCTCAATCCGTTGTTTGCCGGCACATCACTGCGGCACAAGGCACTGTTTATGCATCTTGTCGCCGATGAAAACTGGGCGATGACCATGGCCCGTTTTCACAAGGAAAAGATCACTACCTACTTTCTTCTCGGCGGAGGCATCTGCGTGCAGAGTGCCTGGTGTGCCGGGACCATGGCGGGGCACAGACTGGGCACGGTCATCGCGAACCCTGAACGCTTCGGTCTGGATTTTGCCTTCGTTGCCGTTTTTACCGCTCTGGTGTTCAGTTTCTGGCGAGGCCGGCGCGATCTGCTGCCATGGGCTGCTACCGCTGTATTGGCAGTAGCCGGCGCTAATCTTCTGGCCGGAAAATGGTACATTCTTATTGGCGGGATAGGAGGAGCGCTGATCACGGCTTTTCTCCCTGAGAAAGAGATAAAGGGGAAAGAGCATGATTGAAAAGAGCTACCTGGTTATCGCTGCCGCCGCCGTGATTACCTATGGATTACGGCTGGGAGGGCTGCTGCTGGCCGGCAGGCTCCCAAAAACAGGACGCTTCAAGAAATTCATGGATGCCCTTCCAGGCACCATCCTGCTCTCCCTTGTTGTCCCCGCTGCCATGGCCGGCGGCCTGTGGAGCTGGATTGCGACCGCTTGCACTGCTCTCTGCAGCTTGAAGACGGGCAATGTTTTTGTCTCGATGCTGGTCGGCGTCTTTATTGTTGCCCTGAGCAGATGGTTCGGATTGTAGAGACCTTATCAGTAACTGTTGTTGAAAATGGGTTTCATTTCAGCTAACTGTCCTCTGTAGCCAAGGTCCTATCCGGTTCCGATGGGGGTTGGAAAAATTTGTGAAATTTCTATCAATCTAAAAATAAGGAGGTGGGCTTATGGTAACTTCAATAATATTAATGAATGTTGACCGAACAAGTATCAACGAGGTTGCAGCGAAGCTGGTTGAATTCGATGAGATCTCGGAAGTATATTCGGTAAGCGGTAAATATGATCTGATTGCCATCGTCCGGGTGAGGACAAATGACGATCTGTCCACTCTGGTGACGGTAAAACTGAGAAATGTCGAGAATATTACCGCCACTGAGACCATGCTCGCATTCAAGGCCTATTCAAAGCATGACCTGGAGTCCATGTTTTCCCTGGGACTTGATGAATAGCCGTAAACTACTTGAGAGGCTCGGCAGTATAGGTCTGGTTGCAGTCACTGTAATTCTGCTGGATCAGGGAAGTAAATATCTGGCGATTCAGCTCCTTGAAGACAGAAGGATTGTTTCGCTTTTCAATGACTGCCTGCGCTTTCTTCTTGTTGAAAACCGCGGCGGTTTTCTCAGCCTTGGTGCATCATTGACAGACGGGGCGAGAAACCTGATTTTCCTGCTGCTTACCTCGGTTTTTCTTATAGGCTTTTTTGTTTATACGCTATTTGATGACAATACCACGTCTGCCGGACTGATTGCTTCATCAATGATAATCGGCGGCGGTACGGGCAATTTGATAGACCGCGGTTTTCGAGACGGGGCCGTAGTCGATTTCGTCAATGTAGGCCTGGGCAGTCTGCGGACCGGCATTTTTAATTTTGCCGATATGGCTGTTCTTATTGGTTGTCTCCTGCTGTTCTTTTCCCTTCTTCCGGTAAAGAGAAGCAAAATGGTCAATCGTGACCAGGAGGATGGCAATGGCTGATTTTTTTGTCTATGGAACCCTGATGTGCTTTGATATTATCAAAGCGGTTACCGGTTTCGTGCCGTTCTCTAAAAAAGGGGTTGTCAGAGGATACCGACGGCTCAGGATCAAAAAAGGTCACTATCCGGGATTGTACACGGCGCGGGGGTTTGAGGTAGATGGCCTTGTTTATTCCAATATTTTTCATAAGAGCGGGCTGATTCTTGACAGGTTCGAAGGGAAAATATACGCCCGCAGATCTTTACAGGTGTTTTTGGAAGACGGCGCCAAAATGGAGGCATATGCCTATGTTGTCCGGCCCGAATATTTTGACAGGTTGGATGACAAGGATTGGGACTTTGTCGAATTTCTCAATAATGAAAAGGACGATTTTGCCAGCTCTTATAGCGGCTACAACGCCATAAAACAAGGATCTGAGTGAAAACCGAAAAAGAGATGAGTGAATTCTGTCTCTGACTTACTCAATCGGTGCTGGCTGATCTCAGGTTTATGGGAAACATTCTACGGCCTGGAGAGGTGAAATTGAGTACAGGGCCACTCTGGAGAAAGATTGTGCTCTGGCTTGAGCTGCTTTTGGCGTCGTTGCTCTGGTTCTGATGGTCTGGTCATTAACAGGATGCTTGAACAGGAAGGGTGGTGCTGCAATATTGTCAAAATAATGATCTGCAGGTAGAATAAAATGCATGGACGAACGGGAATTTATGGAAGAGGCCTACAGGGAGGCGGTCGCCGCTGGTAGGCGCGGAGAATGTCCGGTGGGTGCCGTTCTGGTGAAGGATGGTGTTATAGTGGCGCGCGGTGGAAATGAAGAACAGGCCGCCAAGGATCCCACCGCTCATGCCGAGATGCTTTGTCTGCGCCGGGCCGGCGCAGCTTTGGGCTCAACTGATTTCAGCGGCTGTGTAATGTACACCACGCTCTGGCCCTGCCCCATGTGTCAGGGAGCGCTGCTGCAGGCTCAGGTGGCTAAGGTTGTCTCGGGTTCAAAAACCTTTAAATGGATTCTGGAAGTCCGCTTCGATCATACCCAGCTGCTCAAGATTGGTCCGGTCAGGGAAGAGGACTGCCGCAGGTTGTTTGTCGACTGGGCCAGGAGAAATGATCGTCTGGAGATACTGGAGATGGAAGAAGGGCTGGAGGAAGACTAAGCATCCCTGTAGAAAAACCAGTTATCTCCTGAAAGCTACGCTTGTGCGGTGGTGTCGGTATTTCCAATCTCCACCCTGCAGCTATTGCGCTCGATCAGTCTCTCGCCTGTGGCGACCAGATATACTCCCAGAGCGGTAAACAGTCTGGACCTTCTTGATGGAGAATGAGCATTATAGGCCGCCAGGAGCTGTAGCCGGGCAGCCTCCTCAAGCATTTCTCCACGTCTTTCTTCCAGCATCTTCTCCAACAGGTATGGATTCATAGCTTCACCTTCTTGGTAACTTCGACGACTTCTTGGGTCATCGTGTTTGAATTGTTCACCGAAAGTTACTGAAAATTTCCTAAGCCGCTTAGTCCCGAATCTTCAGGCGGCCGGCGGATATACTCCTCAATGGCTCCGGCCAGCAATTCAATGCCTTCCCTGATCTCCCGGGTGTTCGACCAGGCGGTACTGAGCCGCAGGGTGTGCACATATCTTTGGTCTATATCAAAAAGGGGGCCGGGCAGAAACGAAACTCCATTGTCGACGGCTAGGAGCAGCAGCGCCACGCTTGAATATCCCTTCGGTAGCTCGAGAAGAAGTGAGAAGCCGCCGCTGGGTAGTGTCCAGGTGACTCCGGGCGGCATGTGGGTTTTGAGGGCCCCGAGCATGGTTTCCATGCGTTTCCGGTAAAGAGTGCGCATGGTATCGGTGTGGCTATCAAATCTTCCGGAGGTCAATATTGTCAGGGCCATGCCCTGAATCAGGGAGGGAGTGGAGTGATCCATAAGCCGTTTGAGCTGCGCCAGCTCCTGTATTCTCTCGCGCGAGCTGATAATCCAGCCGATGCGGAGGCCGGTCATCACTGATTTCGAGAGCGAACTGACGACGACGGTCTGTTCGCCACCCAGTTCCTTGAAAAGGCTGGGACGCAGGGTATTGTCGTATCCGAGGTCCTTGAAGATTTCATCGGCGACAATGATGCTGCCGGTTTTTCTGGCCCATGATGTCAGTTCTTGATAACGGGCGGGGGTAAGATCCGTTCCGGTGGGGTTGTGAGCGTAGGGGCAGAGGTAGAGCAGGTGCGGTTTTTCTTTGGCAAAACGATGCAGTTTTTCGATGAGAGGTCCGTTCTCGTCACGCGGCACTGTTTCCACCCAATGTCCCATTGCCGTAAAAGTATCGGGGATCCCTTGGAAGCATGGGGTTTCGCAAATGATGCCCGGCTGCTTCTCCATAAACGCCTGGGCAACCAGGGCGACGCCCTGGATGGCGCCGTTGGTGATCAGGACCTGATCGGCGCTGATGGCATTACCGTCTTCATTGAAGCGTCTGGCGATTTCCTGGCGCAGTGCAGCCAATCCCAATTCCTCTGTAGCCTGAATAAACTGCTGCGAGCCTCCGGCCAGGGTCTCCTGGGTTACATCTTCAAGGAGTTTGGGAGCAAGCAGTTTGTCATCGGGAACACCCCGCGTCAGCTGAATTATCCCGGGTTTATGTGCCAGCGGCATAATGTCGAACAACGCCTTCTTGATTCCCGAGCGCAGCCTTCTGCCGGCAAATTGCAAAGCATTTATCGGATTTGGTCGGCTGGTGCCGGAGGGTGCCGGGGTTGACCCGTGGCTCTCGGACTCTTCCGTTTCCGCAACAGCCATTGTGGATTCACAGATAAAGGTACCGCGTCCCACATGGGAATCGGTGTATCCCGCATCGCCAAGATCCTGCAGAGCTCTGCGGATAGTTGCCTGGGTCACCCCGATTTCCCTGGCCAGCGCTGCAACCGATGGTAATTTGTCTCCCGGTTTGAGTTCGGAAGACTGGACGGCACTTATAATCCTGTCTCGAATCTGCATGTAGAGCGGAGTGTCGGCGTCTCTGTCGATGGTGTACATGGCAAAAATCTCAAGTTGAGTGTGTATGGATACTGTATTGATACACAATTGATATAGTCAATGTCAAGAGAAAATAAGTGATCACAACTCTTGGTTACTTTAAATCTTGCCAGGGCAGGAAATGCTGAGTTCCATTGGAATCAAAAAACTTAATTTTTTAGAATCTGGAAAAATTCTGATGTAAATGATAATCATTATTGACATCACTATGCAGCTGCTTATTTTGCTATGTAAGAGGAAGTATGCGGAGATAAAAAAAGCAGCCGATCTCCAGGGTACGGTAATGTAAGAAAATTTGGTAAGGAGTCCTTCTCATGAGCGAAAAGAAAAAAACACACCCATGTCCGACATGCCAGGGAAAAAAGGTTATTGATGGTATTTGTGAGTCAAGTCCGGAATGGCCGGGGACCGAAAATGAAGATGGTGTAGTCTGCACGCCCGAAACGGAGTGCCCTACCTGCAAGGGAACAGGTGTTGAGGTTATCGACGAGAAGAAATGACCGCAGCTCCAGGGCCTCCGTTTGTCTAGAGGTCTTGGAATGAGCCTTTCCTGTTTATGGGGTCGTCCGCTTATCCTTCTTCGCCGGCATCTCTGGTGATTGCCGGACTTGCTGAAATCATTGCGGCAAGGGAGAGAATACGTAATGATGGAAACCTCGGAAAGAGTTGCCTGGCTATCCATTATGGTCAATCTTGTCCTGGTGGGCATCAAAGACCGGACTGGTTCTTCTTTCCGGCAGCATTGCAGTCAGGGCCGATGCGCTCCATAGTCTCACCGATGTCATTTCATCGGTTATTATCCTGGTTGGCATAAAAATCTCAAAAAGATCCTCCCGCGCTTCCCTTACGGCCTGTACAAGGTTGAAAACCTGGTAGCTCTCGGCATCTCTGGACTCATTATTTTCGCCGGTTATGAAATTCTAAAAGAGGTTTTCGGCGGTCAGTTGTCCCTGCCCACCAATCTTCCCCTGACCATTGTCGGCATCATAGCGACCATTGTTATCGCCTGGCTGTTTTCCAGGTATGAACTGAAAATCGGCCTGCAGGCAAGCTCTCCCAGCCTGATTGCCGACTCCCGCCATATCCTGATCGATGTCCTGTCCTCGCTGGTTATTCTTACCGCCTTGGTGGGCAGCGCCGTCGGGTTTCGCCCTTGATCGCTATGCCGCGGTAGTGGTGGTGCTGTTTATCGGCCGCTCCGCCCTGGCTATTCTCCTTGACTCGGTGCGCGTTCTGCTTGACGCTTCGCTTGACTTCGCCTCCTTGAACAAAATTTGCGATCTGGTCCTTGCCGATTCGCGGGTGCTCGCAATCAACGAGCTCTGGGCTAGAAATGCGGGCCGTTATAAGTTTGTCGAGCTGGATATAATTCTTCGCGTCAAGGAACTGCAAAAGGGGCACAGGATATCAGAAGAGCTGGAAAACAGGATAAAACTGGAAATCTCCCAAGTCGATCGCGTCTTGATCCATTATCAACCTCAGACACAGAAATATCTTACCTACGTTATCCCCCTTGCCGGGGATAAACGAACCATCTCAGCTCATTTTGGCGAGGCCCCCTTTTTTCGAATTTTCAGTCTTGATCGCGCCGGAGGCGGCATAATCGTAGAGCATGTCCTTGCAAACCCCTATCTTCAGGAAGAAAAAGCCAAGGGGATAAGGGTGGCCAAGTGGCTGCTGGAGAAAGGCATTGGCATATTGTGATAAATGCAGATGAGCCAATGCCTGATTACGATAGTCAGTTTCTGTATTCCGGCAAGAAGAAGCAGCTCTCTGTGGGCATGAGCATCTCGTTGTGTGTATGCTAAAGGACACGGAATAGAAAAGGGAATCATCGGCCGCCCTGCCAGGGTCGGCCGACCTGGGCCTGCTTTGCCTGATGTACGGTTCCTGCTGAACAACCAGCCTGGTTGGCGATAGTAGCCATCTGGCGTAGCCAGACGGAGCAGCTGCTTAAAAAAAACAGGTTCATTAGGGACCTTTCACCTGCTGAGTGGCTCAGCCTGCTAGCGGTTCTCTAAAAATCGATCGGCCTCCTGCTGAGCCTTCTGCTTCTCGTATCCATATTTTTCCTGCAGTTTCCCGACCATCTTATCGTAATTGCCGTCAATCTGATCGAGTTCATCGTCGGTGAGTTTGCCCCACTGGATTTTTGCCTCACCTTTCAGCTGGTTCCATTTGCCTTTCATATTATCTTTATTCATGATTTTACTCCGTTTGTTCATTGTTGACGGTTATGAGTCTTGGTGCCGGTGAGCGCCGAAAACTCTCACAATGGGTATTTTGCAGTTATTTTTGCATTCAGCTCGTTAATTGAAAGCGGGAGTCGCCGTTCTAAAGGCGAACCCTTTTTGTGTGGCAGAGGCACCTACTGGTGTTCTGCAAAATACGTTCCTGTTGCCTGAGATGCAGTTGTACGGCAAACGGCGATCTTCTGCTGTCGCTCAACCTGAGGATATACTGTTTCGTTTTCTATGGGATAGTTATAGTGCAGAGAAGAATGAGAACGGTGGGTTAACGATGATGGATAATGAATTCAGCACAAAATACAGTACCGGAATGGGAGAAGAGGCGTTTTGACCAGCTGGGAAGAATAGGCAAGACGTAACGCTGCCGGCGTACCTTGGTATTTTGAAGGAGCGGCGGCATCGGGTAGGCGTCCGGGTACACCGGACACAGTTGCATGGGATCGAACTCCTGATTGGTTTCCAACTCTGCTGCACCCAGGATCACCAGGATATTCTCCATATATCATTAATGTTGAGCGCGATTTCAATACTGCAGGTGAAGACGATCCCGTCTTTCCGCATGTCATTCCGGAGAAGAAACCGGCAACGAAAAATTCCAGCGTCGTCGTTGGGTCCCGGAGTCGACGCGGCAGGACAGTCCCCCAGTCATCCATGCTAAGTTGAAAAGGGAATTTCCCGTTAACCGCAAGTGTACTTCCAATCACCTCACTTTTGGGTGTATAATAATTTCATATAGCACCTCTTGATTGATAGAATCGTGAAAATCCATTAAGCCTGAGCATCTGTTTTTTAGACAAGAAAACGGAAAATATCTTAAAAAATACCTGATTACCCCTAATCCTCAGCTCAAGGTCGGGACTGCTGTTTTCACGGGTCTCTGCAGCCCGGACGGCTGCAGCGAAGCCCCCATGGACGGGTTTATGGCGTCCCGATGAAAAGAGCAGCCCCGGCCTGGGCCAGAAAATGCTGAGTTTCAGGGATAATCAGAAAAAAGAAAGTAACAAGAGCAGCAGGTAACCCGATCTTCAATAGCTGAATTCTGTGTTTCACGAATCTGGATTTTCGAGGAGTTGAAGCATAATCCGAACCCAAAAGCATACACAAAAAAGCGGATATGAGAACGAGAATATTCAATTTATGGCAGGGTCTGCGGGCAAGTTTATGGTTTTTGCCGGGGCTCATGGTTTTGTCTGCAATCATTCTTGCCTTTCTGCTTCTTTATATTGATGGAAACTACACCCTGTCGGCCAATTTTGCAGGAAGTTTACTCTACAATGCCGGCCCCGAAGGCGCCAGGTCTCTGCTTTCAACTATTGCCGGGTCGGTAATAACGGTTACCGGTGTAACCTTTTCCATCACCATTGTCGCACTTACTCTGGCATCTTCTCAGTTCGGACCGCGCCTATTGAGAAATTTCATGCGAGACACGTCAAACCAGTTTGTTCTGGGCACCTTCATCTCCACGTTTATCTATTGTCTTCTGGTGTTGCGATCGGTTGAGGCTGTAGATGGCAATCCCTTTGTCCCGAGCCTTTCAGTGTCGATGGCTGTTATTCTGATGCTCGCGAATGCAGGTGTACTGGTTTTTTTCATTCATCACATTTCCGTTTCCATTCAGGCGGATTACGTGATAACAGGCGTTTCCAGTGAGCTTACAGAGCATATCAATAGAATATTTGATGATGACAACGACAAGCAGGACGATGGGAGCTTCGACAGCTCTATACTCGATAGATATGGAAATGAGTTTTGCGTATCAAGCTCTAAAGACGGTTACCTTCAGGCTATTGACCAAAGTGGGCTGCTGCGGATTGCTCAGGCCGATGATTATCTGCTTTTTCTTCATTCGCGGGCAGGGAAATATGTAGTGAAGGGGGATGTCCTTGTTACCGTGAAAAGCCGGGAAAAATCAGAAGAAAAACATGGTCCAATAGCAAGGTCTTTTATTATCGGTACTGCGAGGACTCCGGAGCAGGACCCGGAATATGCCATTCATCAGCTTGTTGAGGTGGCGATACGTGCTCTCTCTCCGGGAATAAACGATCCTTTTACGGCGATTTCATGCATCGACAGAATAGGGTCGGCTATTTGCTTCGTTTCCACCAAAAAATTTCCATCTTCATTTATAACCGACAATGAAGACAAACTTCGACTCGTTACCATGCCTGTTGATTTCACCGGCATGGTTAACGCCGCTTTTGACCAGATCCGCCAGAACGGGCAAAAAAATGTCGCCGTGACCATCCGTTTGCTCGAAGTACTGGGAAATATTGGCAGGCATCTAGAGCAGCAGGAGTATAAGGATGCTATACTTCGTCAGGCTGTGATGATTCAGCGGGTAAGCCGGGAAAGTTTCCCGGAAGAAAACGACAGGGCTGATGTGCAGCAGAAATACGGCGAGGTTCTGAAGTCTCTGAACGGTTGCTCCTGATACTGCACAAGCTCCGCCGCAATCACGGGATGGTTGGGGGGGATGAGTATAGGTTGAGTGCATATCAAAGGCCCTCTGATTTTTCTTTCCGATGCAGTTCCCGCAAAACACTTTTTCTGATCGAAAAGGCAGCTTCTGGCTTGAAAGTTGTGAGATTGCATGTTGATAGGCAAAAAAAATCTTGAGCGAACTGTTGAAAAAGGATAGATTGTGGTGAGTTTGGTTGGTGCTGAAAAAACAGGAAAAAAATATAGAAAATTCTGCGAATCGGCCTCTATAGCCACAATACTCATACCTCCTTGTGGGGTGTTGGAAAAAAGGAACTGATAATGAAACAATTATTGTTTGTAGCGGCAATCCTTTTGTTCGTCGCGGGTGTAACTGATTTTGCCTTGGCCGAACCGTTTGCCCCCCGGGTGGGAATTCCCGGCGAAATGTTGCAGGAAGGGCATGATCAATACATGAATGCCGTCACGGCCCAAAAGAGTCAAATTCCCGATCAGGAGGAGGTAGGATTCCCAGCTTATCCCGGAGCAAAAATACTTTTTACCCAAATGAACAACCGGTCCTATGAAGACGGAAAAGAGATCAATCTGCCCAAAAGGATTTTCTTGGGGACTCCCGATTCGGTGGAACAGGTGGTGGCATTTTACCGGGAAAACCTGGAGGGGTATCGCTACGGCGAATTTTTCGGTGTTCCCACTTTTTACAAAAAAGAGGGCGAGTTCAAACCGATGGAGGACATGATCATCCCGCGGGTAGTCATCGCACCGGAATTCAGGGCTCGCGATCTCATGCCCGAGTCCAAGACAACTATCGACATTTACTACGACTAAAATCGGTAGCCGGTACTTCCAGGCCATTCCTGTCAGCTACAGTCTCTGGCGGGAAATGGTCTGTTGTCTTCCATGCCGTTGGCCTGCTGACATAGGTGCTGCGGCTGGGTCCTTTTTTTTGCAGCATTCTTAGCGGAATCCCCTTTCGCCCAAGTTCCAGGGAAGGCAGTGCCCTTTGTTCAATTAAGATTCGCTGGCCAGCGCAGAATTTAGCATATTGACAATATCATTACCGTTAAGCAATGCAGGTTGCCATGACCTGCTTGATATCTGTTTTTCCGGAAAAAACGAGATGTAATCCCTCCTGAAGAAGAACCGTCATACCGCCATTGATAGCCTCCTGCTTGATCTTTTCGGCGGAGGCCTTTTCAATGATCTGCTGCTTGATGGTCTTGTTGGCCAGAAGCAGTTCAAACAAGCCGGCTCTGCCTTTATAACCTACATTGTTGCAAGCCTCGCAGCCCTTTGCCCGGTAGAGCGTCAGGGAAGGGGAATAGTGCTGCTGAATATGGTCATAGAAAAGAACTCCGTAATGGTCGACGAGATAATCATATTCCTGTCTGGTTGGATTGTAAGCCTCTTTACATTCATCGCAGAGCGTCCGAATCAGCCGCTGGGCTAAAATGCCCAGGAGAGAATCGGCAAAGTTGAAGGGGTCAAGGCCCATGTCGATAAGTCTGACCACGGTTTCTGCCGCCGAATTGGTGTGCAGCGTACTGAAAACCAGATGGCCGGTAAGTGAGGCTTCGATACCCATTTTTGCTGTTTCGAAATCACGCATCTCGCCGATCATGATGACGTCGGGGTCGGCACGAAGAAAAGCACGCATCGCCGCGGCAAAAGTATAACCGATGTTAGGCCTGACCTGAACCTGCCTGAGGCGGTGCTGTGTGATTTCAACAGGGTCTTCGGCCGTCCAGATCTTCTTTTCCGTGGTATTGATATAACTGAGGGCGGAATGCAGAGTTGTCGTTTTGCCTGAACCGGTCGGACCGACAACCAGAAACAGACCGTGTGGTTTGGTTATGGTGGCAGTCAGTCTTTTCAGGGCCCTGGATGGCATGATGTCTTCAAGCGGCAGCGGTTTGCTGTCTGCCAGGATCCGCAGCACGACATCTTCGTTGTTGCCGGATGTAGGGACGGTTGCCACCCTGAGTTCGATATTTTCCGCCTGCGTGGTGGTGAATTTTATCTTGCCGTCCTGCGGTTTCCTCCGCTCCGAAATATTAAGATCCGCCATGACCTTGATTCGCGCTATAATCGATTTCGCGTTGGATTTCGGGATACGCAGGGTGTCGATACAGTTGCCGTCAACCCTGAAGCGTACTTCCGCATCCTGAATGTTGCCGTAGGGTTCGATATGAATATCCGAGGCGCCAAGGTTGTAGGCCTCTTCTATGATCTTGTTGACGAGTTCGATCGCCGGCCGGCTGTCTACCTCGATCACTATTTCTTCCTCAGGCTCTGTTGTGTCCGTCTGTCCGTCCTCGTCATTATCGGAATGGTGTGCCTCGTCTTCCGGAGCAAAAGCCGACAGGCATTCACGGATATCATCACCAAAGGAAAGCACGAAATGAATCTTTTCAACCTCGAAAATATCTTTCAGGAGAGGGATTTCGCTCTGATTTGCCGGATCTTTGGCGGCAAGAAACAGCGTATCGTCTTTTTTCTGCAGCGGAACAAGAAGATTTCTGCGGAAAATGTCGATGTCCTTACCCTTGAGAAGGCTTCCGGCCGAATGGATGGTCTGGGAGAGATCGACGAATTTCGTTTTATAGACAAAGGCGAGTGTTTCGCCTAATTCGGTCTTGGCGACCATAAAATTTTCCATCAAGACGGTCTCGACATCCAGTTCCTGCTGGGTGGCGATAACCAGTGCCCTTTCCATTTCCTGGGCGGAGATAATGTCCCGGCGGATAAGTTCTTCGTATCGCATAGGCACTTTTTTGCCGGATTTGTAATGGTTGTATAAGGCGATACCCAGTGTTTCGGACAATTCCGTGATACGTTTTTCATCCCCGATGTCAAATTCAGCGCCGTTGCGTTTGTTGATGAGCTGGATGACCCCCAGCACATTGTTCTTGAAAACAATGGGGGCGAGCAGGACCTGTCTGGTTCGGCAGCCACTCTTTTTGTCCCATGAAGTATCGAATGTCAGGCTCGGATGAATCCTGGTAAGTTCTTCTTTGTCATAGACGTTGGATATGTTGAGTTTTTGTTTGGTTTCGGCAACGAATCCGGCAATGCTGGAGCGGTTAATATTTATTCTGAACTTGGTCAGGGAGCTCCCGGTAAGCAGTACCCAGGAAACCAGCTGGTGTTTTTTGGCGTCCGCCAGAAAAATGGTGGCCATCTCCACATCGTAAATTTTGAGAATTTTGTTGCGCAATCCAACCATGATGGCATTCGGAGTGGATGCGGAATGTATCTGGTTGACCAGCTTCTTGAAATGATCGTCAAATGTTGTGGAGGCGTGCTCGTTTCGGGGAAGGGGGGTGATTTGTGCCATTGCCGGTATCCATGAATGCGGGGGGTTGTTGAAAGATCCAGTTGGTAGAGATTTAAAGAGCCGATCTCATGCATCAAAATATCAGCGGCTACTATAACAGATGGCCCCGACAACGGGAAGATGTTTTGCAAAGCTGGAGAGTTGGGTAAATGCACCGGCGGTCTCAGGAGTTTGAGGGGCAAGTAAAATCAATAAGGTCCCTTCAATGCCACTTGAGCCGATATGGACCTTTCGGTGAGACTTTAAGAAAGGCAGTAACAGCAGCTTATAAAATTCCAAAAATGTTATAATATATAAATTAAATAAACATAAATGTAATGAAAATTGTTGATGTAAGGTGAGGACAACGCTGGGGACTAACGCAAGTATATAGTAATTCTGGTTAAATCTAAAACCCTCCCTCGTATGGCATGCCACTTGTAAACAGTGAACTCAGTAAAGTTAATGTGCAGATTATCTGCCTGGTGCATGCAGGTAAAATTAATTCTTCAGGAGGAACACGCTGTGAAAGTGCGAATACGAATGAAACCTAAAACCTATTGGGGCGGGGCCGCTTTTTTCGCGGTCCTGGCTGCCGGATTTCCGGCTTTGGCGGAGGATGAAAGTCTTGGCGATACCGTGATACACCTTGCTTACTCCATTGACACCTTTTACTTTCTCATGTCCGGTGCGCTGGTCATGTGGATGGCGGCAGGTTTTGCCATGCTGGAGGCTGGTCTTGTGCGTGGCAAGAACACCGTCGAGATCTTAACCAAAAACGTGGCGCTCTATTCCGTCGCCTGCATCATGTATATGGTTGTCGGCTACAACATCATGTATGGTGACGGCAATGGCGTCATTCCGGGTCTCAGCTTCTTCCTCGGTCCCGACAATGGTGTCGATGATGTCCTGGCCAGCGGCGGAGCGACCTACTATTCGAAGATGTCTGATTTCTTCTTTCAGGTTGTCTTTGTGGCCACGGCAATGTCGATTGTCTCCGGTGCCGTTGCCGAACGCATGAAGCTTTGGGCTTTTCTGATCTTTGCCGTAGTGATGACCGGCTTTATCTATCCAGTCCAGGGGTATTGGAAGTGGGGCGGAGGTTTTCTCGACGGTTTGGGTTTTCTCGATTTTGCCGGATCCGGTGTCGTGCATCTCTGCGGAGCCTCGGCCGCTATTGCCGGAGTACTGCTGCTTGGTCCCCGTACCGGAAAATATGTTAAGGAAAAAATAAATGCCATCCCCGGCGCCAACCTGCCGCTGGCGACTCTGGGAACCTTTATCCTCTGGCTGGGCTGGTTCGGATTCAACGGCGGATCCGAATTGAAGATCAGCAACATAGAGGAGGCCAATGCGGTAGCCATGGTTTTTGTCAATACCAATACCGCCGCTGCGGGTGGTCTTGTCGCTGCACTGCTTTTCTCCCGTGCCTGGTTCGGTAAAGCGGATCTCACCATGGCGCTCAACGGGGCTCTTGCCGGGTTGGTGGCTATTACCGCTGAACCGCTTACTCCCAGTCCTCTGCTTGCCACCTTGGTCGGCGCCATAGGCGGTCTGATCGTCGTTGCCGCTATCGTTTTCATCGACAAGGTAAAAATCGATGATCCCGTAGGGGCGATCTCCGTGCATGGAGTTGTAGGAATATGGGGGCTTCTCGCCGTCTCCTTTACCAATCCCGAAGGTTCAATCGTCGCCCAGCTCATCGGAATCGTCGTGATCTTTTTCTGGGTGTTCGGCACAAGTTTCATCACCTGGTTGATAATCAAGTCTGCAATAGGGATCCGCGTGAGCGAAGAGGAAGAGCTTGAAGGGTGTGATATTTCCGAATGCGGCCTTGAGGCCTACCCGGAGTTCACCAAAGACTGAAAGGAGAACCATCTGTCCATGATCAGGGCGTCCAGCATATCCAATGTACAGCTAACCGCCCTGCTTGCAGGCATATGGCGCACCCGGTGTCGAGTTTATGCCCGTCAGGGTACTTACCTCTAAACAGTTACAGGTAGAGGGTTTGGCTAAATAATACGGGCCAACCTGAATATTTTCGAAAGGAGATGTGTCATGAAAAAGATAGAAGCGATTATAAAACCCTTCAAGCTTGAAGGTGTAAAGGAGGCCCTGAACGATCTCGGCATTACGGGAATGACGGTCTCCGAAGTGAAGGGATATGGGAGGCAGAAGGGGCATAAGGAGATATACCGGGGGGCGGAGTATCAGGTTGAATTTAACCCTAAGACGAAAATTGAACTGGTTGTCACGGCAGACATTGCCGACAAGGTGGTGATGACTATCCGTAATGCTGCCAACAGCAATACAATAGGAGACGGTAAAATATTTGTCCTGCCCGTTGAAAATGTTGTGAGAATCCGGACCGGTGAAAGCGGCGAGGATGCCGTGTAATATCATGTGATATGGAGAAGCTTTGCTTAGCCTCTTTTTTTTTCTGAAGCTGAGTGCAACCTGGTAATTATCCGCCGTATTTATGCGGGCTGTCCTGCTTAGCGAGGAAGGCTAACCCGAAAAATCGCTTCGGGTGGTAATCGTTCATTACTGAAGAAAGACGACATAGAAGAGGAGGAAAGCTATTTTTCCAGTGCCTGAAATCGATGCATAAATTTCTTGTCTATGTAGTCCTTGATAAAAAAAGCACTCTTGCCTCCCCAGGTTATGGGGCCTTTCTGCAACGCGCCTATTTTTTCGCCCAGATTAAAGATCAACAGGTACTTTCCTCCAGTCTGGAATTTTTTCAAAGGGGCGTTGTTCAGAACGGCCTGTATGTTGTTGAGCAGGACAGGATTTTGCCGTACCGCGTAGACACCCACCTTGTCCAGAGGTTCAGGTGAGAAGTTAATGCAGTCTCCACCTCCGAATATACTTTTGTTATCAGTAGCTTGTAAGAATTCATTGACCAGCAGACCTCCATCGGGACCTGTTGCCAGTCCGGAGTCGGAAAAGAGGGGGGACGGCTTGGTCCCGATGGCCAGAAAAATAATGTCTGAGGAGAATCGCTGACCATTTTCAAGAATGATGGTGCCATCATCAATTGCAGCGGCGTAGCCCGACTCATCGATAACGATATCCCTGTGCTGAAAAGTTTTACGGATAATTTTCTGAATTGATCGGCTGTAACCCTCCATCAGTTTCTTTCCGGCAAAAAGTCGGATGGTGATATTTTTGCACCCGGTGGTGCGCACCAGATGATAGGCATTGCCTGCTATTTCTACTGCGGCAGGACCGCCGCCTATCACACCAATGGCGATGGAGTTGCTGTTGCATTTGGCGATAATCTTCTGCTGAGCTTCCAAAAGCCTCTCGATCGGTTTTGCTGGGAAAATATTTTTGCTGGAGCCTTCAATCGGCAATGACGGTACATAGCTGCCTACATTGCAGGAAAGAACGTCATAGGGAATCGTTTCTCCGGTATCAGTAAGTACTGTCTTTTTGCCTGCATTGATGCCGGTGACCCTGGCCTTGAAGAAACGACATCCCTGGCGCTCCACGACAAAGCGGGTCTTGAAGCGTATTTGATCCGGGCTGTAGTGAGTGCTCAGCATTCCCGGCCCCATCCCCGAATAGTAGTGATAGGCAGAGGGCTGGATCACGGTAACCAGGTAGCCGGCATCCTTGAGGTTCTTCAGGTTGGCAAGAATTTTCATATGGGCGTGGCCGCCACCGGCAAGCACAAGCTTTTTATTCATCGGCCTTCTCCAGGACCGTATCCATGAGTGATCCCAGCTGTTCAAGGTGAGATCTCTCTTCGCCGGCAATGCGTTCCAGCATTTTTCTGCTCTGGCTGTCGCTGGTATTTTGCAAAGCGCGCATATACAGATCAAGGGCCTGTGCTTCAATCGACATAGCCAAACCGATCACTTCATCCATTTTTTCAAAGTCGGGATTGACACGCTGCAGGTATTCATCTGTTGTCATTCCCCCCTCAAGAGCATCCTGTTCCAGATTTTCTTCAAATACGCTCAGGTCATCAGCACCTGTAAGTCTGATATATTCATCGAAAAGAATTTCCTTATGGATCTCCTCGATACCGGCAAGTTTTTTAAAAAGTCGGATCACCTCAGGGGATGAAACCTTCTCCATCATGCGGAGGTAAAAATCCTTGAGGCCCTGCTCCAGTGAATACGCTGTCATCAGAACCTGCTCGGCGGATCCCAGATCGTGAAAAAGCTCCAGGCCCTGGTCTTCTGCGCCGACAGCCTCATGTCCATTCCAGGCCTTCATACCGCCTTTAAGATTTATGACTTCCTTAAATCCCTTGCCTGCCAACTGTTGAGCCGCCACGCGGCTTCTTCCGCCGATGGCTCAGTAGACCACCACGGGTTTCTGTCGATCAAGCTGATCGAGCGAGCCCGCCAGTTGCGGAAGCGGAATGAGTTTGGCTCCCGGAATATGGGAAATCCGATATTCCGAAGGTTGGCGTACGTCAAGAAACTGAATTTCTTCAGTTGAGTTTTTTTGCAGTTCCCGCACTTCTTCACTGTCAAGTGATTGAGCGGGAGTTAGAAATTGTTTCCAGTGCATTTTCGAGGCCTCTGTTTTGTCTGTAATGTATCTGATCTTTAAGGATAATATGGATCAAGCAAAAGATTTTGCTGCTGAGCCTTCTTTTCCTTTGTCTGCCAGGTTGGTCGCCAAAAACATAGAAAGTCTGATTTAATGCTGACTATCCATTCGTTGCGGGACCCATGCTGAAGAACAACTGCTTGTTATTTTCTGCGCCGGTACGGTCGAGGAAATACTCCAAGTACCTTGTTAGATTGTAGCGAATGGCCGAAAAAGATCAAGGTGGATTCATCCGAAGGCGGAAAATGATGGCAAAAATTAATATCCTGGTTACTTTCAATGGCAGTTTAGTCGGCTGCTGCGATGGTGATTGATAAATTCCAGCTACTTAGTGAGAAGCAGAACTTTGAAAAGAGCAAAAGAAAAGGAACAGGCAGATGAGCAAGTATTGGAGTTCAAAGGTAAAAAAGTTGGAGCCCTATGTGCCGGGTGAACAGCCGAAAATTGAGAACCTTGTCAAGTTGAACACCAACGAAAATCCCTATGGTCCATCACCCCTTGCGCTGCGGGAAATGGAAAGGCAGGCAGGTGATGCTCTGCGCCTCTATCCCGATCCGGAATCGGAGCATCTGCGAAATGCCATTGCCGAATTTTATCACATTGACAGGAGCCATGTTTTTGTCGGCAATGGATCCGACGAGGTGCTTGCCCATACCTTCCAGGCCCTGCTGAAACAGAAAAAACCTCTTCTCTGTCCCGATATTTCATACAGTTTCTATCCTGTCTACAGCGGTCTTTATGAGGTCGAATGTTGCGAGATTCCACTGGCAGAGGACTTTACGATCAGGATTGAAGATTATATGCGCGACAATGGCGGCATTCTCTTTGCCAACCCCAACGCCCCAACCGGATGCTTTCTCGAGTTGCAGCAGATTGAATCACTGCTGCAGGTGAACCGGGAATCAGTAGTGGTTATCGACGAGGCCTATATTGATTTTGGCGGGCAATCCGCTGTTGAGCTGATTGACAAATACGACAACCTCCTTGTTATTCAGACCTTGTCGAAATCCCGCTCTCTTGCCGGACTTCGCGTTGGTTTTGCCATTGGACAAGAAAACCTGATCGAGGCTCTGGAGAGGGTGAAGAACAGTTTTAACTCTTATCCTCTCGATAGATTTGCCATCTATGGAGGTGCGGCGGCGATGTCTGATCGGCAGCATTTTGAAACCACCCGGAAGAAGATAATAACTACCAGGGAATGGCTGAGCAGTGAACTGACGAAACGAGGATTCGAGGTCCTGCCATCGCGGGCTAACTTTGTATTTGCACGAAATAAACGTTGCGATGCGCTGGAGTTATGCAGTGCATTACGCCGTAAAAATATTCTCGTACGGCATTTTAAGCAGCCTAGAATTGATCAATTTCTCAGGATTACAGTAGGTAGCGATTTTCAATGTGGTCAGCTTGTCACAGCGCTGGATGAAATAGTAGATCTCTGAGAGATCGACGATGACCCATGTTTTGAACTTATGCTGGAAAAGTGGATCAAATTATACTAGGATAGATAAATACCTTTTTTAGAGAGCTTTACCGGCTCCCGATTACTGCAATCACCAATATGTTAGATTTTTTTGAGGATAACTACAGATAGTGGAGAATAGAAAAGAGTGAAAATCAATGACAAATTATTTAAGGCACTGGTCGTTGAAGAAATCACCCCCGGAAAATTCGAACTGAATATTAAGAAGAAGGCGGTGAAGGATCTTCCGCCAGGCGAAGTTCTGATAAGGGTAAGATATTCATCTCTGAATTATAAGGATGCTCTTTCGGCCAGCGGCAACAGAGGTGTTACCCGAAAATATCCACACACCCCGGGGATTGACGCCTCCGGAGTAGTGGTGGAGAGTGAGAACAGCGAGTTCAGGAAAGGGGACGAAGTGCTGGTCACCGGTTATGATCTCGGTATGAATACCTGCGGGGGATTTGAGCAGTACATCCGGGTTCCGGCTGAATGGGTCGTGAGAAAGCCGAAAGGGCTCAGTCTGGGGGAAGCCATGATTTTTGGAACCGCGGGATTTACGGCGGCGCTGTCTGTTCATGCCCTGGTGCAGGATGTATCCCCTGAAGACGGTGAAATCCTCGTTACCGGAGCTTCCGGCGGGGTGGGTTCTCTGGCAGTTTCCCTGTTGGCAAAACTCGGCTACCGGGTAGTTGGCGTAACCGGCAAACCTCAAGGCAAGAGATTCCTGAAGAAGCTCGGAGCACACCGGGTCATCGGCAGGGATGAGGCCCGGGACGACAGCGGTAAACCAATGCTCAAGACAATCTGGGCCGGAGTCATCGATACTGTAGGTGGAGACATACTGGTCACGGCGATCAAGTCGACAAAGCCCCTGGGAACAGTTACCTGCTGCGGCAATGTCTCCTCTCCTGATCTGCCCCTTACCGTGTTTCCTTTTATTCTGCGTGGTGTCAGACTGATAGGAATAGATTCGCAGAACTGCCCCATGCCCCTTCGTCGCCAAATATGGGATCTTTTAGGAGATAAATGGAAAACGGAAGCATTGAAGGACATCTGTGAAGAGATTGGCATGGAGGGACTTGAGCACCATATTGGTCTGATCCTTCAGGGACAACAGAAGGGACGGATAGTAGTCAATCTTGATGCCTGATCTTTCCGCACCGCCTTGATGCAGAAAAAGCCCGTCTCGGAATGAGCCGGGCTTATGAGTTTCCAACCTCGGTGAGCTGCCGGCAAATCACTCCTCGCCAAACGAGTCCGCATAGAGCTTTTGTATGGCTTCTCTGCCCGCATCGCTGAGATACCGTGTTCCTGAACCGACAAAGGTATCGTATTCGATCTTTGGGCTATTTTCCTGCCAGCCGCCATCCTTCCAGGTAAACCACTTTTTGGAAGGCTGGTCGAAAACGTGCAGCGGACGGTTGAACATCTTGGCAAGTTCAACGGCCCAACCGGTTCCGCCTTTCACGGATCCGCCTTCCTGTATTGTTCCTATGACAAATATCTGATGACCGCTGTTCACCATATGAAAAATGGTCTGCAGGACTTTTCTGATTTTATCTGTCTCGTAGTAGGTTCGATTGAGCATGCGGGAAGCCAGTTCCATGCTGATGTCGCCGCGCTCGAGCTCGTCCTGGCTGAGAACCACACTGTTTTTGTCCCTGTTGAGCTTATGCCCCTCAAAAGTATAGATAACCTCTTTCATGCCGTATTTTTCGGCCATTTCACCAAAGGTGGCTTCGGCGCCTTTGAGGCCGCCGTGATAGAGGGTGCAGTTTGATTTGTCCATATATCGACTCCTGTTACAATTAAGATTAAATAATATAGTTCATATGCTTAAAAATACCAACGCGTTCAGCTAAGAATAAATGTTGTGGAATTGTATATCCTGTTTCCTCGAAAGGCAATGGAGTTCTTTACTTTTGTCCCTTGATTGGTGCCTGCATTTCCCTGCGAAAAATACCCAGGATGCGCAATGACCCGACCATTATTTGGTTCCGCATAAAAAGACCCGAAAAGGTGCCGGATAACCTTCTATGGTGAGTGATGCATCCTGGGGATTGAGAAAATCGCTGTAAGACTCGAAAGTCATCCATTTGGTTCTGCGCTGCTCTTTTTCCGACATGGGATGGGAGCAAAAGAGCTGGGCATCCACAAATCCTGCACGTTGCATCCAGTGTTGAAGGCACTTTCCGGTAGGGACAAAATAGGTGCCCGGAACCTTGGCGTACGTCTTTTCCGGAAAGAGGGCATAAGGCTCCTCGCCGGGGATGGCCTGTGATTCGAGGAGCAGGGTACCGCCGGGCTTGAGGGCTTTGAATATCTCTTTGAGGACATCGACCGGAGATGAGCGGTGGTAAATAACTCCCATAAGAAAAATCACATCGAAGGTTTCCGGGAAAAGTCCGATATGTTCCACACCAAGCAGGTCGATATACAGGTTCCTCAGCCCTGCCATGTTTCTCAGGGCCTGGAAACAGTAGTAATGCTGTACCGAGGGCTCAAACCCCACGACAATAGCGGGATTGTAGGGCGCCATGCGGAACATATAGTAGCCATTGCTGCAGCCGATGTCGGCGATCACCTTTCCCTGCAGATCGGGCAGCTGCGGCAGCAGGCGCTGCCATTTTCTCTCACTGCGCCATTCCGCATCGATATGGGTACCGAAGATCGAAAAAGGACCCTTCCTCCAGGGCATGAATGCCTCCAGGTTTTCCCTGATCCACTGCTGCTCCTGCTCCTCTATCTCTTCTTTGTCACCGATGATCACAGCTTCTCCGCTGCAATCCACGTGGTGTGCCCGAAAGCGGGAAAGCGCCTCGCAGGGTTCACGGTAGCGCAGAAAGCCTTTCTTCTTCTGGTTCACCCACTTCTGCTTTGCCTTGTGTTCCGCAACGATAGTATCCTGGAATGGTGATACGGGAAGCTTGGCGAGATAGTCCATCAGGAAATGGCTCCCGCTGGTTTTATGGCGACAAAGGAAACGAAGTTGAACCACTGAAAGTAGCTTTCGATGGATTGGAAACCCACATTTTTCAGAATGGTTTTATTTTCCTCGATGGAAAAAGGGATCAGTACATTTTCAAGAGCCTCACGTTTCTTGGCTATCTCCAGCTCAGAATACCCTTTTTGCCGCTTATATTGGTGGTAGAGATCAATGAAAATTCGATTGAGAAGAGGATCGTGGCGTATGGTTTTTTCTCCAAGGATGAGCACGCCGCCGGGCCGCAGATTATCATAAATTCTTTGTAAAAACTCCTGCCGCAGAACCGGTCGGATAAACTGGAGTGTATAGTTGAGGATGAAGACGCCGGTGTCCGGAAGCGAGATGTCCATGATATCCAGGTCAAGAAACTCGATTTTTTTCTTTTTGCTGTACAACTCCGCCTTGAGCCGGCCCTTGTCCAGCATAGCGGGGGAGTTGTCCACGCCAAGATAGCGAATCGAATCATTGGCTATCAGCCTGCAGAATTCCAGCAATGTCGTGCCGGTGGCACAGCCAAGATCCACTATCCGGTCATCATCTTTGAGAAGCCTTTGCAGCAGATTAGCCGTGGCCTGGATGACTTCGTGGTAAAAGGGGATGGAACGGTCGAGCATGTCGTCGAAAACTTCGACCACCCGTTCGGAAAAGATGAAATCTTCCTGCACTGAATCCACCTGAAAAAGGGTATCTTTAGGTTTATCTGTCATGAGCTTGTTTTTTATGATGGCGTCGCGAAAAGCAACCGTACGGGCATAGACCGACTTCGAGATAGCCCGATCCCAGCGTTGCAGGTTTTTGGAGCCCTCCGGCATCGTGGTAATTTTTTGAGAGATTATCTTTTATGAGACATCGTATTCCAGCAAATCTCTTTAAATACTGGTAAGACGGAGCGGAAAAATATGCAATATTCTATGCCGACGGCAGAATGTCAATAGATGAACGCGCTCAGGACATGGTTTGGATAGAAGGGCAAGGCTTACGTGTCCGCCATTGTATTATCGACTCCAGCCCTGCAACTCACCAGCGCCTGCCCGAACAAGCAACTTCAGTATCTCCGGAGAATCAAACATTTTCCGACAAAGCTCGCATTTACGATAGGTGACAATCTCCCGCGCCTTAAATCCGACAAAACCGGCTATTGTGGTAATTCCCTGAGATCGGATACAGTTATACAGCGGATTACTTTCCAGTTCTTCAAAAAGCCGGGCTGCGCTATGTTCTTTGAGGTTGCCGAGAAGAAAAAAATTGGTTGTGTTAAAATGGCTGCCGGCATCGCAGCAGGCATACATGTTGAGATCCGGTGCAAGATAAGGGTTCATGGCGCAGCGATTATCCTGATAATCGGTGAAGATCGCCGGCCTGCCGAAGCTGTTTGCCCGGCCAGCATAGATAACCGGTTCAGGAAAAAACTTAAGATGATTGTGCCGCAGAAAATCTTCAGATGCATCATCTTCTTCCGAGAAATCGGTAACGAAAGAGACGAAATAATCGATTCCGGATGCCTTGCATCCATTGGCGGCGTGGATAATATTCTGACGAGGGACGTGCTGCTGATGCCACCTGCTGTAGCTCATGCGCAGTTGCGAGAGCCCGCAGAGTTTGAGGGAGTCCAGTTTGTGTTGCGCGACTTCTGCACTGGTGGCCCAGGAGCAGTTGGTAACGATCCTGCTGTATATCTTGAGTTCACGACATAGTGCCACCAGCTCAAGAAGATCGTCGAAATAGAGAAAAGGTTCACCAGCGGTGAAACTGATCCCGGTTACACCTGCTTCCGCCAGATCCCGGATAGCTCTTTGTGCAGCGGCCGGTTCCATTTTGGTGGTTTCCGGCGCCTCGCCAGCGGCTACACAGTGACTGCATCTGATATTGCAGCGGGTTGAATATCCAAAAGCTATTTTTCTCATAATGTTTATGTAGAGTATTTTTTCTTAACGGCTATCATGATAGCATGTATCGTTAAGTCAGACACGGCAATAGTAGGCATCCATCACACATGCAATTTACTGTACGATTGCAACAAATCAATAAAGATGATCTTGTCTACATGATGTCAGGTGGCTGGATAAAAACCGGCAACGCGGGGAGATCGGGCTTTTTCGAAGTCGTTCTATGCCCGTACGGGTGCTTATCGCGAGGCCGTCAATGAAAGATTTAAACTTGCCATGGCTATATTCTATAGGTATATAAATCTACCGTCTTGAAAAATGTTATAAATAAACTTGTATGTCCCTAGCTCCAGCAAAAAAGGTCATCAAGTGAAATACCACAAGGGTTGCTATGTCGAAAGAAATAAATTTTGATGAACTGATAGGGAAATACCGCTCTGATCCCTATGATTACATTGATGTTAATGCAATACATACCGGAGTGGTCACCTTTAAGGTGGCCGAAGGCGACGGGGTTGACTCGCCGGGCGGCGAATGGAACCATATACCCGGTACGGCTGTCTATGAGATCAACAGGGAGCGAAATCCCAAGCTGGTTCACTCCCAGATAAACGGCACCATCTCATATTTGAACGCCGATCTGGAGGGTCAGTTCGTCGAAGCCGGGGAAAAATTGATGACCATCCGTCATCCCCTGAAGAAAAAGGAAATTATCGAAAACATCCTCCAGGAAGTCCTTTATCTTTTCACTGCACCGGAAAGAGCCAAGTATTTCTTTGCCCTGGATGTTCAGGCAAGAATTGAGAAAAAGGGCGCCCGCTCCGTTTCCATTGCTCCGGGCGATGAAATTCTTACCATGTCGCTGATGAAGCGGGACACTCCGATCTATTATGAAGGGGAGCCGGGAGTTATCCATTCGGTGTATTTCAAACCCGGAATATCCGTCGACCAGGGCACTCCCCTTATCGGAGTATGTGCAAATGATAAGGTTCCTTTGATACAGAAGATAATCAACCGGGTTAAGGCAGATTGGGATAAGAACAATTAACCCGGCTGAGCTGGATAAGAACCTTAAGGCAGATTATTTTTCTTGCAAGAAAACAAGAACGCAATCTGTAAGGTACTAATTTCCATGATAAATCTCGAGTTGACGGCTGAGGAAATTCTTCGCTACTTTCAGGAGGTCGAATTGCCGGAACGCCGCAATGGCGCGGTGGGCGATGTTGCCGATGAGATCATGCGTTACGGCGCCTTTGTCGGCTCCTCCGTGGAGTGTCATCCACATCTTCAGCGGGCTATGGATCATGGCCGGCGCTATATTGATTCTTTGGAGAAAAGCGGTAAGGCGGTGCCGAACGGCAGAATAATCGTTGCGGAGACCCTTACCGGTCCCAAGGGCAGGTTCACCAGAAACTGGCATGCACCGAGAGGGGGCCTGTGGGGCTGTCTTCTTCATGCCAATACTCTGACGCCGCGATCCACCATGCTCCTCTCCCTCGCTGTGGGCATTGCCGCCTGTGAAGCCGTACGTCTGGAGGTTGGCGGCAATAAGACCTTTCTGCGCTGGGTAAACGATGTGCTGATAGAGGGTGTCAAGGTCGCCGGTTTTCTGATTGAAAGCTACACCGGACCGCGCTGGGGTGAGCAGTTCCACCTTGTCGGCTTTGGCATTAACGTCAATAACCTTGACTTTCCAGGAGAGCTGCGTGATATTGCCACCTCGCTGCGCAACAGAGTGGCAAAAGAGATAGATCTCAAAGACTTTAGTCTCAACTTTATTGCCAAGCTCGCCTGGAATATCGGCCTTCTCTACTTTGTGGAGGCACGGCAGACTGAGTGGTTGCAGGAGGACAGCTCATTTTCTCATCCGATTATCGAGAGATGGAAGGAACTCTCCGATATAGTGGGGCAAAAGGTTATTTTCGGCCATGACGTTATCAATTCCCCGCAATATTCCGCCGTAATAACAGGAATTGCCCCCGATGGCGGTCTGCAGATGACACTGGATGATGGTTCGGTGGTCACGGAGCACAGCGGCGAGATCAGATATTGCGTCTGAATACCTGCGCTGGATATTTTCACTGCATCAAGCCGCGCATTGCCTTCCAGGAGTGGATTTCCCGCTGAAAAATATTTCTGCCATAGCGGTGCAGCATTGTGAGCGCCTGGTTTTGCGCCTGTCTGGAGAAGTGCAGTCTATGAAGGCGCTCAACCGGTTCGCTCATGGCAGACTGCAGAATGCGTATCGTTCCCGTCGATAGATCCGCGGCGCCTCCTGCCGCATCGCTGGCACAGTTATCACAGATAAGTCCTCCGGCCATATGGTGAAAACGGTAGCTTCTTTTGGAGCTGAATGGGGCAGCGCAACTGCGGCAGTCCAGCAGAGCGGGCTGATATCCCAGGCGTTGAAAAAGTCTCAGCAGAAAGATAATAGTGGTGCCGAGTGGCTCCCTGCCTTCGTCTATGGCCTGCAGCGACCAGAGCAGCAGTCTGTAAATTTCCCTGTCTTCCTCTCTTTCAGTGGTGGCGATGAGAAGGATTTCGCGAATAAAGGTTGCTGCAATATACCGCTCATAATTGCTGCGCAGCTGAATATGGCTGCTGTGCAGTTCCGCCTCGGCAATGAAGACCAGTGAAGATCGCTGCTTTTCACTGTAGCGTAAGGTAATATGAGAGAAAAGTTCAAGCTTGTTGAGGAACCTTTTTTTACTGCGGTTGGCGCCTTTGGCGATTCCCGTTATCCGGCCATGGTTTTCCGAGAAAAAGGTAACAATTTTGTCAGACTCGCCATGATCAAAACATTCAAGAACAATGGCATCTGTTTCCTTGCTGACGGTGGACATTTAAAAAGGTAACTCTTTAAGTGGATGCGCTGGTATTCAGGGGAGATCCAGGGTGATAAATCCGTTTTCGGGCTCCGGCAGTCCAAGTTGAGTCCCATTGAAAAAAAGTACAACCTCTGCCGATTCCGGCAGGATCAGGGAAATGGACTCATCTGCATACCAGCTTCTGGTGGAGCCTTCGGTATATGCTTCCTTTTCCGGAAGACTGCCGTCAACGGCGATGGTAATGGCGGTATCCTCAAGAAAATCTATGGTGAGAAAATAGTTGGTTTCGGCGAGGGTCTCTGTGGATTGTTCTCTGGTAGTCCCTCTTTCGGAAACTCCTTCTTTACCTTGGGTTTCGGAGCTGGTTTCCTGAAGGTTCTGCAGTTTCGAGCTGATAAATGTTGCAGGATTCCAGGAAAAATACCAGCTGAACAACGCTATTGCCGCAACAATGACCACCAGGCTGAAAGCCAGCGTTGCGCCGGTGGTCATGGAGGGCCTGGCGGCCATGGTGTTGACTGCTTTTTCCTGTTTCGAGGGAGAGGCAAATTTCCTGTTATCAGGATTCGCCAGACGTTCATGGTCAAACCTCCTCAGGACGTCCTGGGGGTCGAGTTTGAGGTTTTTGGCATAGAGTACGTAAAATCCCCGAGCAAAAGCATCGGCCGGGAGCATGGCATAGTCATCGGCTTCCATGGCCTGCAGGGTTTTTCCGGGTATTCTGGATTCCTGCATGACGTCTTCGACGGAAAGATTTTTCTCTCTACGGCAGCGACGCAGATATTCGCCTAAAGATTCCGTTTTATCTTGTGTATCCTCTGTCATTATGATTCCTCGTGTCCTTGAACATCAGATGAAAATGAAAGGGACGAACTCCTGCTTTTCTTTATAACATCTTTTTTACATATGAGGCCTTTTTCATTTCTTCAATCCACTTCCTGTATTCCTTATTGAACTCGCTTTCAAAAAGCTTTTTGCGAATTTCTTCTTTCACAGTCTCAAAAGGAACCTGTTGCACTACCTCTCCCTGGCGCCGGGAAAGCAGCTTGAAGATCTGAAAAGTATTTTGCGTTTCCAGCACCGGAGTGATTTCTCCCGCCTTCAGCTTGACCACTGCCTCGCGCATTGCTAAGGCCATCTCGTCTTCCTGAAAGATTCCTATGTCGCCGCCATCGACAGCGGATGGTAGATCAGACTTCTGTCTGGCAAGTTCGGCAAAATCGGCTCCGCCCAAAAGCTGCTGCCGAGTTTCTACAGCCTCCCTGCGTGCACGTGCCTTATCTGCCATCAACAGGCCGGGTGATTGCCGCATCTCCTCGGAATCTCCCCAGGAAAAACCCATCTGCAGAAGATAGTAGCCACCGTCCTGAAGTTCCTCTGCGTATTCGGCGGCGTAATATTCCCTGATCATTTCATCGGTGATAATGATTTTGGAGCGAACCTCGTAGAGGATGAGTTTATCACGGAGGAGTTGATTGCGCTGATCTTCCATGTATTTTTCTTCTGAAAGACCGGAGGCCTTCAGCTTGGCGAGAAGTTCCTGATGCGTCACTCCCATTTTTTCCAGGTTTCTGGCAAAACTCTGTTCGAATTCAGCATCGGTTAATTCGATATTGACCTTTGCCGCCTCCTGGGAAATCAGGTGCTGGTCGATCAGTTTGGCCAGAATCCTTTCCTGGGCTTCTCGCAGTGCTTGTCGGCGCTGATCCTCTGGGACCGACTCTCGTATCTTCTCTAGAAATTCTCTACCGTTTTCCTGTAACTCCGTAAGAGTGATGATATCTTCGTTTACTACGGCGACAACGCGATCAACCAGTTGCGCTTTGGCAATTCCCTGAGGGAAGAGCATCAGGATTGTGAAGAGGAGTGCCGGTATTGCGGTCGTGGGGCTGTGAAACACTTTAAAGGTCATATAAGTACCTGAGGTTGCAGAATTATCTGTGGTCTTTGTGTAGAAGTTCCAATCAGTGTATCAAGTATTTACCATTTGTTCACCAAATCTGAAAACATTTTCTTGCTTCTCATCGCTGAATATGACTGGCTGAGCTGATCCCGGCATGGTAATAAAAAAGAAGAAGAGTACTCAAAAGAGCCGGCAAGGGCTATAAATGATTGACTCCCTGAAAAAGCGGCACTACGATATGAGGACGTGATCTGCATTATTGATATAATATATTTAGCGAGGAAAAGATGTTGAATTCCCCAAAACATATTTTTTGTTTATCCGGCAGCGGCAGGATCAGGAAAAGTGCATTTCTTCAGGTGGTCTTCATCGGGTTGGCATTACTCTATTCAACCACCGCATCGGGTGCTACCAAAATGCCCGATTTTGCCCTGCCCAATATACTTAATGAAAAAACTATCAGCAGCAGCTCCTTTGAAGGCAAGGTGCTTCTCCTCACCTTTTTTGCGACATGGTGTCCGCCATGTGTGGAAGAGGTGCCAACACTTATCAAGCTTCAGGAAAAATACGGCACGGCAGATTTTTCCGTTGTAGGATTCTCGGTTGATCAGGGTGGTGCCGCGGTTGTCAGAAAATTTGTAGACAAGAAATCCATCAATTATCCGGTAGCTCTGGCGGATGCCCGGACTATGCAGGATTTCGGCGGTGTATATGGGATTCCCGTTTCCTTTCTGGTTAACAAAGAAGGCAATGTCGTTAAGAAGTACACCGGATATATTCCTCAATCTGTTCTTGAAAAAGATCTGAAAAAAATACTATAGAGATGCGTCGATAGGGTCAACACGAATCACCTCTTTTCTGTTGATGGTTAATATGACAAGAGCGCCGGGTGTTTTTTCCCCGATTCAGCCTTGAACCGTCCACTAGTGCCTCTCCTGAAACTATGTCGTAAAATCGAGAAGACGGATAAAAGAGAACTTAAAAAGCAAAGAGTTTACATATGCCCACAAGGCGCTTCCGGCTCAGCCGGGTTGGTGCCTCGAACCTTTTTTCCTTTATGCAGGAAAACGATTCACTTAGCAGAGACAACAAAAGAGAGTTTGAGATAAATGGAGTTACTCAAAGCGGTGGTGCTTGGCATAGTCCAGGGCCTTACGGAATTTTTGCCGATTTCCAGTTCGGGGCATCTTGTCATCGGCTCGGAGCTCCTTGCTTTTCAGGGAAAAGGTGTTGCTTTCGATGTCTTTCTTCATCTGGGGTCTCTCCTTGCAGTGTTACTGGTCTTTCGCAGTGAAATTATGGAGATGATTGCGGCGCCCTTTCAGTATATGGCGGGAGAGCGAAGCGAAAGAGTCCAGTTGGGCCTCAGGTGGAATGTCTTTGTCGTCATCTCCCTTATTCCTGCGGTAATTGTAGGCTTATTTCTCAAAGATTCTATTGAGAGTATTTTTTCTAACCTGCTGCTGGTTTTTGCGATGCTCAGTATCACCGGAATTTTGATGGTTGCCAGTAAATATCTACGGCTTGGGAACATACCTCTGCAGGGCAAACACGCCTTTTTGATTGGTTGCGCCCAGGCCCTGGCTATTCTGCCCGGTATGTCACGCTCCGGTTCGACAATCTTTGCCGGCATGGCGTTGGGGATAGACAGACAGGTTGTGGCCCGGTTCTCCTTTATCATGTCCATTCCGGCGATTCTGGGCGCCATGGTGCTGCATCTCGAGGATCTTGTCAGCAGTCCACCACCTTTGGAATCAATGGCCGGCATCGCCGCCGGAACAGTGGCTGCTGCCGTTTCCGGATATTTTGCAATTGTTTTGCTGCTTGATATTGTTCGGAAAAATAGATTACAATGGTTTGGGTATTATTGTCTGGCTCTCAGCCTGGCTGGAATGCTGTACCTTTACATTACATAGGTCCAGGCAGGTGAATACGCCGGAAGTCCTCACCTAAAGTCAGGTAGTGTCTGTTCAGGGACAAACACTAGAGAAGAGACTATTTAGATATGAACCTTTATCCCGTTAACCTCGATTTACAAAATAGAATCTGCCTGATTTTCGGCGGCGGTACAGTTGCAGCCAGGAAGATTGGTGCTCTTGTCTCCTGCGGCGCCGCTGTTTCCGTTATCAGTCCTGAAGTACTCCCGGTTATAGAAAAAAGGGCCGAGGCGGGAAAAATTACCTGGTTGCGGAGATCGTATCAGAGGGGCGATATGGACGGAGCCTTCCTGGTTTTTGCGGCAACAGGCAGCAGGACTGTTCAGCAGGCTATTGTGGACGAGGCGCGGGAGAAATCCATCCTGGTCAACAGCGCTA
The DNA here is from genome assembly GCA_016278675.1 of Desulfobulbaceae bacterium. Classification (GTDB taxonomy): domain Bacteria; phylum Desulfobacterota; class Desulfobulbia; order Desulfobulbales; family Desulfocapsaceae; genus Desulfopila_A. The sequence continues at coordinate 287,763 of JADQBJ010000003.1, forward strand.
GCCAGCCCGAAGCTTGCACTTTCCAGGTTCCGGCCAAAGTGCGTCGCGGAAAGTTTTTACTTACAGTGTCCACCGGAGGCGGCAGTCCCGCTCTTGCCTCAAAACTGCGTAAAAAGCTTGAGAAGGAATATGGCCCGGAATACCAGCAATTTATCGAATTGATGTCCTATGTCAGGGGAAAAATTATTAGCGACGGTAACACCCAGGAATCTCATAAGGCAGTGTTCGAAAAACTTCTCCAGCTAGATATTGCAGCGCAGATACGTCAACAGGACTGGTTCGCTCTGCAAAAAGAACTGAGCACGATTTTGCCTGAGAACATGGATGTTGATGACGTAATGGCCGCCATACAAGCTTCCTCGGCAACATCTTCTTCGGGGCAGGATATGCCTTGTCCTTGCAAAAAACAACCAGATAGCGAACAATGATTTCTGAAATTAATTATCTGCTGTTCCAGGCTATTATTGTGGTCACCGTGAGTTCTACCGCCCTCTATCTGGTCTTTTTTGTCAACCAGAAGGAAAAAATCCGTACAATCGCCAGAAATGTCCTTATTCTCTCGGGAATTCTGCAGACACTGTATATAATCACGCGCTATATCCTCACCGGACATACTCCGATAACCAGCGAGCATGAATCCGTTTTCTTCTTTGTCTGGGCCCTGACGTGGGCGTACCTGTCTTTTCGCTGGCGTTACACCGTCAAGAATTTCGGTACCTTTACCTCGATGCTCATTACTGTCCTGGTTCTCATTTCCGCAATGGTATCAAAGGACATCAATCCGCTGCTGCCGGTGCTCAAAAGCTGGTGGCTTCCTGTCCATGCAGGGATTACCATTTTTGCCTACGCCTTTCTTGGCCTCGCCTTTATCGGCGCGCTTATGTACCTTGTGCAGGAATGGGAGTTGAAGAGCAAGAGATTCGGCTACTTCTATTCACGGCTGCCCTCATTGGACGCATTGGATCAGCTTAATACTCATTGTCTCACGACAGGATTCATTTTCCTCACCCTCGGTATAGTCACCGGTACCATCTGGGCCAGGCAGGTTCTGGGAAGCTACTGGCGCTGGGATCCCAAGGAAGTCTGGACGATCATCACCTGGTTTATCTATCTGATCCAGTTTCATCAGCGTCTTACCGTCGGCTGGCGCGGCAAAAAAGCCGCCATAATGGCGATAATAGGATTCTGCTCAGTAATTTTCACCCTCTGGGGTGTCACGTATCTCCTGGGGGGGGATCATTTCAATGCCCGGTGAGAAAATACTCCTTCTGGGAGTTAATCATAAAACCACTCCAGTGCACATACGGGAAAAAATGGCACTCACGGGTGGTTACGAACAACCGCTTCTGCAGTTAAAATCGATTAAGGGATGCAAGGAATGCTATCTGCTCTCAACCTGCAACAGGGTAGAGTTGCTCCTGGTGACCGATTCAGTTGCAGAACTTGAAAATGAGATAATCGATTATCTTTTCGAGGAAAAGGTCTCCCGGGAAGAAAGCCGGGAATATCTGTATGTCTATTACGATGACGAGGCCGTTCACCATTTCTTTATGGTTGCCGCCAGTCTTGATTCAATGATAGTAGGTGAAGCCCAGATTCTCGGGCAACTCAAGGAGGCTTATCGTCATGCCGCCGGCCTCAACTGTACCGGTGCTCTGCTCAATAAGCTTCTGCATAAGTCGTTTTCCGTAGCCAAACGGGTGCGCAGCGAGACCGGCATCGGCGCATCGGCTGTTTCCATCAGTTACGCTGCGGTGCAACTGGCGAAAAAGATCTTCGGCGGTCTCAAGGGGAAAAAGGTGCTTCTTATAGGCGCAGGCGAGATGGCGGAGCTTGCTGCGGAACATCTTGTCGGGCAGGGTGTCGGCGGTGTGGTGGTTGCCAACCGCACATTTTCCCGGGCGCTCGATCTGGCGAAACGATTCAACGGCAAAGCCGTCTCACTGGAGGAGCTCAGGAATCAGCTGGAATATGTCGATATCATCATCAGTTCAACAGGAGCGACGGAAATTATCATCAGCAAGGATGATGTCAAGGGGGTAATGCGCTCCAGAAGAAACCGCCCTCTCTTCCTTATAGACATTGCCGTTCCCCGTGACCTGGATCCCAAACTGATAGATCTTGATAACGTTTTCCTCTATGACATCGATGACTTGGCAAGTGTTGTGGAGATGAACAGGTCGGAGCGCGATAAGGAAGCCGTCAAGGCCCGCCGTATCGTCGATGAAGAATCTCTGAAATTCCAGCGATGGCGGGAGGGCATGACGATTGCTCCAACCATACGGGCGATGCACCACAAGATTGAGAAAATCTGCAGGGAGGAGTTGGAGCGGACCTATGGCAAAATGCCGGATCTGAGTGCCGGGGAACGCAGAAACCTGGAAAAAATGACCCGGGCAATTGCTGCCAAAATGCTCCACGATCCGCTGCAGTATCTGAAGAACAATGACTGCGAGCGAAGTAATGAAAAAAAGGTCTACAATTTACGCAATATTTTCAAGCTGGAGGATGGAAAAAGTAATAAACCGTGATATGCTGAGAGGAGATGAAAAGGTGAAATCCAGCGCGGGGAAGTCTTCTCGAAGCCGGAGTTTATTCGGCTGTTTATCGCGACCCCATCTTATCCCCGAGGCCCTTTATCTCTTCTGTTCCGCAAACGGGGCAATTGGCATTTTTCCTGAGCGTAACTACCCGGAATTTCGTATTTAGGGCATTGAAGGTGAGGAGCCTGTTGGTGAGCAGTTCTCCTTTGCCAAGCACAAATTTGATCGCTTCATTGGCCTGTAGTGTCCCTATGATTCCGGCTATCACTCCGATAACCCCTGTCTGGCTGGAGGCCGGTACGGCATCGGTTGGCGGTGGTTTCATGAAAATGCAGCGGTAACAGGCCGATTCCTTCGGTTGGATGGTGAAGGTCTGTCCGTCAAAACGCAATATACCTCCATGGGAATAAGGCACTCCGGAGAGGACGCAGGCGTCGTTCACCAGGAATTTTGCCGGAAAATTATCGGTGCCGTCAATGACAAAATCATATTCCCTGACGATATCCATGATATTGCCGGCATCCAGCATTTCACGGTGGACGGAGACAGCGACGTCCGGATTGAGCCGGTGTATCTTTTCTTTTGCCGAATCAACCTTGGGCCTGCCGATATCTTCGCTGGCATGAATGATCTGCCTCTGCAGATTGCTCAGATCAACCGAATCACCGTCGGCGATACCGATTGTGCCGACTCCGGCTGCCGCCAGATACAAGAGTGCCGGAGATCCCAGCCCGCCGGCGCCGATAACCAGGATTTTTGCTTCGGCAATTTTTCGCTGTCCTTCTATACCAACGTCTTTAAGTATTATATGGCGTGAATAGCGCTCCAGCTGTGCATCATTAAAATCCAATGGTATCCGTCCTTTTTCGTTGAATGAGCCGTCGGGCAATAATTTATTGGTGATGTGGTTTTAGGAAATCTGCATGCAGGTCTCCTTTTTGCTCAATACGAACAACTCTCGCAATGTAGATTACCACAATGTGGGAGTCAAATCTTTCCTGATAATCTCCAGTTGAGCTTCTTGCTTCATGCGAAATTCCTATAGGATGTCGGAAACTTTCATGGTAAACAACATCCATGAAGAAAGTAAGGCAAAAAATCTCCTTTACCATTTCGAATAAGCATCAGGGCATGGGACATTCGCGAACATTCATTTCTCTTGGTCTTCTCATTTGCGTAATTTTCTTCGGCACCTTTGGTTATTGCTATCTTGAGGATATGGAAATATTCGAGTCATTTTATATGACTCTAATAACCATCAGTACAGTAGGTTTTGGCGAAGTAAAACCACTTTCGCCCGGAGGCAGGATATTAACCATATTTATCATCATCTCAGGTATAAGCCTGCTCACCTACACACTGAGTCAGATAGTCACAGTGTTTGTCGAGGGTGAACTGAGAAAGATTCTGGGGAGAAAAAAAATGGTTCGACAACTGACAAAACTGAGAGATCATTTTATCATCTGCGGCTATGGTAGAATAGGCGAAACTATCACTAAGGAGCTGGTGGAAAATAATGTCCCTCTGGTGGTTATCGAACAGGACGCTGAGATTATAGAGAAACTGGAAGAATCGGGCTTTCTTTATTTGGCCATGGATGCAACCGATGAAGAGGCTCTGCTCACCGCAGGTCTGATGCGAGCAAAAGGATTGGTCACTACGGTCAGTTCCGATGCCAATAATGTCTTTATCGCTCTGACCGCGCGTGGACTCAACCCTGACATTTTTATTTTGGCCAGAGCTTTGGATTACACCAACGAAAGCAAACTCGTGCGGGCCGGAGCCAATCGGGTAGTAAGTCCCTATGTCATAGGCGGCAAGCGTATGGCCGAAATTCTGCAAAAGCCCACGGTGGTGGATTTTCTCGATCAGACAATGATGAATTCCCAGCTTGGGCTGCGCATGGAGGAGGCTGTCGTCTATCCGACCTCCTCTCTGGTGGGCAGCTCATTGATTGATTCCCGGCTGCGGCAAAATTTCGGTGTCATTGTCATTGCCATCAAACAATCTTCCGGGAAAATGATTTTTAATCCCGATGCTGACCAGATACTCAGCAGCGGCGATGTAATAGTTGTTATAGGAAAAAAAGAGGATCTCAATCGCATGGCAAGGATGTTGCGTTAAAGAACTCTGGATTTGTCTCCGTTGTTTCTTTTCGATTTTCCGGTAGGAGGCGATGTTTTCCTCCTTTTGCACCAAATAATTGAAGTTTCTTGCTTAAACGTTTTCAACGTATTACTTAAATGCTTATTACTCATCTCCATGTTTGCGCCGGGATGCCTGGTCTCCAGGTGGCCGGAACAAATCTTCAACAAGCAAAATTATTATCTGGAGGAATACTACATGAAAAAATTCGCCCGTACTGCTTTGTGCATCGCTGCTCTGCTGGTGATTGCCACGCCTGTTCTTGCCGCGGAGAAAGTCCGTTGGAAATTTGCAATGACCTGGTCAAGCACCTTAACCCCGCTTTCAAATTCAGGTCCCTGGCTGGCGAAGATGGTCAGCGACATGACCGGTGGAAACTTTGAGATACGTATCGAGGGAGCCGAAAAACACAAGGCCCCGCTCGGCATCCTTGATATGGTCAAGGGCGGCCAATATCAGATGGGGCATAGCGCCTCCTACTATTGGAAAGGTAAAGATGTTACCACCACCTTTTTTACCACTGCTCCCTTCAGTATGACTGCTGCCGAGCAGTATGCCTGGTTTTACTATGGCGGTGGCCTCGATCTGATGCAGAAAGTCTATAGCAAGTTCGATGTTTATTCATTCCCGGGAGGCAATACCGGTGTCCAGATGGGCGGCTGGTTCGCCAAAGAGATCAAATCTCTTCAGGATCTGCAGGGTCTGAAAATGCGTATTCCCGGTCTTGCCGGAGAGGTCTTTGCCAAACTAGGCGTCAATGTGACCAATATAGCCCCAGGCGAGCTGTATACTGCACTCGAGCTGGGAACTATCGATGCCCTCGAGTGGGTCGGCCCGGGAATGGATATCAAGATGGGTTTTCATAAAATCGCACCATACTATTATGCCGGCTGGCACGAGCCCGCTTCCGAGCTGCAGTTCCTGGTAAACAAGAAGGCTTATGAAGAACTGCCGCCAGAATATCAGGCTGTTCTGAAAACTGCCATGGAGGCAGTAGTCATCAGAATGACAGCTGCCAATTTTGAAGTCAATGCCAAAGCCTGGGATCAGATGAAAAAGGAATACCCTGATATCAAAATAATGACATTTCCCGATCCGGTCCTGAAAGCAATGAAACAGGCAACCGATGAGGTCCTGGCAGGATATGCTGCAGAAAATGAGGAATTCAAGGAAGTATATGAATCCCGTAAGGCTTATCTAGATGTAGCGCGCAAGTGGACGAAAGTCTCGGAGCAGTACTATCTGGAGGCGTATGATGTCGTGGAAGAATAAAGATCAGGACTGATCAGGTAGTTGCAAAACCAACACTTCCTGCCTTAGACCTTGCAGATTGTTTTCCTGTCATTTTTTTTTGAGAGAAAACAATCTGCTTAAAGGTTCCTATCCAGCTCAGTCGGGTTCTCTTTATTATTCAAAGCCGATGTCTCTGGATTTTGAATGATCCGGATACTTTCCAACCCTTTCCTGCAGCGCCGCAAGAATCGCTCCGTCCATCCTGACTATCTGATAGTGTATCATCTGTGATTCCACAACCATCGATTCTCCTCGATGTTCCAAGGACCTCCGGCTGAAGGACACATCCCACCCGGGAGGGGTGCTCAAGGCTCGGATTCGCAGGTTCCGGCGGCGGAACCAGCCGCGATTGTCTCTTCACTGTTCAATAATATATCGCTTGTTATTTTCACCAGGAGTGGTTAATTATCATGGTATTTGTACGGCTCTTCTGTTATGTCTTTCTGAAAAGCCGGACATTCTCCAGTCCAAATTATTACAGCGAAAGATGTTCTTTTTCCATTAAATATACCATGACTATTATAAAACAAATTAAAACAACTACAGTGGCTTGCCTGGCGCTGTTTCTTGCCGTCACATTTTCCTTTGCTGAAAATGGAGTCGATCAGAAAAGAAACCAGCTTATCGGTTATATGCTCTATAAGCAGCTGCCTTCACTTCACTTCAGTGACAAAAAGGTGGATAACGAGCTTTCCCAGGCTGCGTTTGATCTCTTTCTTAAACAACTCGATTACCAGAAACGTTTTCTTTTAAAAGAAGATATAGAGGAACTCGGGAAGTATGCTTTGCTGATTGACGATAATCTGAAAAGCGGCAACATTACCCTGCCCGATGTCGGTTATGATCTGCTGTCCAGACGCATAGAGCAGGTAAAAAAAATTGCAGCGGACATTATGACCGGAGATTTCGACACCGCGAAGGAGGAAGTCTATGAAACCGACCCTGAAAAACTTGACTATGCCGTTGACGAGGAAGAACTTCGTGAGCGCTGGCGTAAGATTCTCAAGGCTCAGGTAATTTCCCGATATCTGGTCCTGCTTGAAGAGCAGAAAGAGAAGGGTGAAAAGGTAAAGGACGCGGAACTGTGGAGGCAAGCTAAGGAAAAGGTTGACAGCCGTAACGGCCAGTTCTTTACCCGGCTCAATCAGGAGAATCTGCAGGATCATTACGACCGTTATTTTAATGCCATTACCAGAGCTTTTGATCCGCATACCAATTATATGCCGCCCTCGAAAAAGGAAGACTTCGATATCCATATGCGGGGCAGCCTTGAAGGAATAGGGGCGCTGCTGCGTGAGGAAGACGGCTTTATCAAGATTGTCCGCATTATACCCGGCAGCGCCTCCGCCAGGCAGGGCGGTCTGGCCGCCGAGGATATCGTGCTGGAGGTAGCCGAAGGAGATGATGAGCCTGTCGAGGTAACCGATATGCGTTTAAGGGATGCCGTTCGCCTCATCCGCGGTCCGAAGGGCACCGAGGTTCGTTTGACGATTAAAAAACCGGATGGGGTGGTCGAGGTTGTCCCTATCATCCGTGACGTGGTTCAGATAGAGGAAACCTTTGTTAAGAGCCATGTTCTGGAGTCTAATGAAGGCGGCAAGATCGGTTATATTAAAATCCCTAGTTTTTATAGAGACTTCGAGATGTCCCGCAATGGGAAAGTTGCCAGGAATTCAACGGACGATACACGGGAAGCCCTGCGTGAGATGACAAAAGAGAATGTCTCCGGACTTATTCTTGATCTCAGGGACAACGGTGGCGGATCTTTAGTAGATGCCGTTGATATTACAGGTCTTTTCCTTAAGTCGGGGCCGGTAGTACAGGTAAAAAACAGTTTCGGGACCCGCAAAGTTCTCAATGATGAAGATGAAGAACTGGTCTATGACGGTCCGCTTGTGGTGCTTGTCAATCTCTTCTCTGCCTCCGCATCTGAAATTCTTGCCGCCGCCCTGCAGGATTATGGGCGAGCGGTTATCGTCGGAGGGAAACACACTCATGGCAAGGGAACGGTACAGACCATTATCGATATGAACGAAAACATCCCGCTTTTGAATTTACGCAGTTATGATGATCTTGGCGCGATGAAGGTTACCATCCAGAAATTTTATAGAATTAATGGAGGTTCGACCCAGTTTCGCGGAGTAGAGCCGGATGTGGTTCTGCCGAGTCTCTATGAGCACTTGAAGTCCGGCGAACAATATCTTGATTACTCATTGCCTTGGGATCATGTGTCCCCCGTCCCGTATTTCCCTTATGCCACCGGGGGAATCGATCTGAAAAAGATCCAGACAAGGAGCAGCGCCAGGATAGGACAGGAAGAAGGATTGAAAATCATCGCTGAAGAGGCTCTGAAAACGAAAGAACGTTTTGAAAATACACAGATATCCTTGAAAATGGAAGACATGAAGAGGGAGCGTGAGGAATCCATCAGAGCCAGAGAGACGGTTGGCGAACACTTTCAGAATTATCAGCAGGGACAGGATGAAGAGTTTGAGTCATTAGATCCCGATGCGGACCAGTCGGAAAAAGATGAAACCGAAATGCTGAATGAACTGAAAGAGGATGCGTATATCGGTGAGGCTATCAGAGTAATTGATGATATCCTCTCGAAAAATTGAATTCTGCCGCAGCCGATTTATCTCCGGTAAGCACAATTCGCACATAACGGAGGGCGGAAGATAGTGCTTGAAAAACCCAATAAAAGATGCTAAAAATGCCCCTTTGTGAATGGTCATTCATTCTGGATGTGTCATCAATTGTGAATGATTCCATGATTTAAATAGGTTGTCGAACAATGGATCTAGCAGAAGCATTCAGGAATTACAGGGAAAAAATAGTTGGGCAGTGGGTAGACTACACCTTGTCAACCTACGAGTCTTCCAAGTTCTTCCGCAAGGAAGGTGATAAATTTGCCAATCCCATCGGCGGAGTTACCAAAGAAGCGCTTGATGCGCTTTTTCTGCTTTTAGCGAAAAATGCAGAGCCGGAAACGTTTATCGCTCCACTGGAAAAAATCATGCGCATCCGCGCGATTCAGGAATTTGCGCCCTCTCAGGCGGTTTCACCTTTTCATGCGGTCAAACATATTACACGGGATGTTTTGTCCGCGGACAAAGAGCGCTGCCATTTAGTGAAGGATTTGTATGATTTTGATTTCGCAGTGGATATGGCTGTACTTGCGGCATTCGACATCTATATGGAATGTCGCGAGAGACTGTATTCCGTCAGGATAGCGGAGATACAATCCGGCAGGAATATGTATACGGACGTCGGGTGCCCTTCAGCATTGCTGCGGGACAGGAAAAAAGAAAAATAGTCAATCATTCAGTAGAAACTAATCTCTGCTAATGGTGCAACTCGAATATCGTCGCCAACAGGGATCTGGCCTGAAGAATTGCAAGGATAGAAGTCAATAGAAATATCGAGAGTTATTAACCGGTTGCCGGGTGAGATGACAAGGTGCGGAGTTTTCCCTTCCGGTTTCCTAAAACTAGATTTTAATTTGAAGCGAGGTAAGAAATGAAGTACGCCTTCTCATTCCTGGCAGTCATAGGTTTGATAGTGATTGCAGGGCTAGGTTCCCAGATACCGGGGATGCCATACCTGTTTGGGGTTGCATTACCATATCTGGCATTGTTGATTTTCTTGGGTGGCTTTATCTACAGAGTCGTCGGATGGGGCAAGTCGCCGGTTCCTTTTTCCATTCAGACCACCTGTGGCCAGGCAAAATCATTGGATTTTATCAAGCGAAATAAGCTTGAAGCCCCTCACACTACAAGTGAAGTCATCGCACGAATGGCATTAGAAGTGCTGACCTTCAGATCTCTTTTTCGCAATACCAAATCCAAGATGTATGACGGTCCCAAAATTACCTATGAATCTTCGAAATGGTTGTGGCTCTTTGGTCTAATCTTTCACTATTCCTTTCTTGTGATAGTGCTGCGGCATATGCGCCTGTTTTTCAATCCTGTACCGGCATGGATCTCCTGGCTCGAGTTCGGCGACGGCATCTTTCAGGTGGGGGCGCCAACGTGGTATATGACCGATGTGCTGTTGGTGATGGCGGTAGTCTATCTTTTTGGAAGGCGTATCTGGAATACCAATATCCGTTACATATCTTTGGTCAACGACTATTTTCCGCTGGTTCTTATCTTCGGCATTGCCGTATCCGGCATTTTGATGAGGTATTTTCTGCGTACCGATATTGATATTGTGACTATAAAACAGCTTGCAGTAGGACTGGTGACCTTTAGCCCGGTAATCGCAACTGAGATCGGAGCCATTTTCTACATTCATCTCTTTCTTGTCTGCGTTCTGCTTATCTACTTTCCTTATAGCAAACTCATGCACTTGGGCGGTGTTTTTCTCAGCCCGACCAGAAATATGAAGAATAACAGCCGTGAGGTTCGTCATATCAATCCCTGGAACGACCCCGAGATAAAACCGCACTCCTATGCGGCCTACGAGGATGAATTCAGGGAATATATGGTTGAAGCCGGCATTCCTGTAGAAAAAGAGTTGCCTCCGCAAAAGGATGAAGAAGTAATTAATTGATCCAACACTAGCTTATAAGGATAACAACGATGGCAGTTCCAAAATTAGAACAATTATCAAAAAGCGTAGTGCAGGGACCATCCTTGGTAACCGGAGCAGTACCGGCCAGAGGCTGGATGGATACCCCTGCCGTTTTCAAGCCGGGGAATTATGCTTACCCTGCAAAGGCTGATAAGGTTGAATATCTTAACAGTCAGAAAGGCCTGAATTTTCCTAATGCAAGAGAATGGTCGCCCGAAGACGACGACTGGAAACTTCCTGAAAACTGGGAGGAGATTATCCTCAATGGTTTGAAGGAGAGGCTCGACAAATTCCGTTCTCTGAAAATATTCATGGATTGTTGCGTGCGCTGCGGTGCATGTGCCGACAAATGTCACTTCTTTCTGGGCACCGGCGATCCTAAAAATATGCCTGTTCTGCGTGCCGAGCTTCTGCGTTCCGTTTATCGCAATAACTTTACACTTGCCGGAAAGATCATGGGTAAGATGCTGGGCAATCGCGAGATGACCGCAGGCGTGCTCAAAGAATGGTTCATGTATTCCTACCAGTGTACGGAATGTCGAAGATGTTCGGTATTCTGTCCCTATGGAATCGATACCGCTGAAGTGACCATGATGCTGCGCGAGCTGCTGCATCTGGTCGGCATCGGCATCAACTGGATCCTGGAGCCGGTTTCCAACTCCAACCGGACCGGTAACCATATGGGACTGCAACCTCATACTTTTAAGGATAACGCAGAATTTTTGGTGGACGATGTTGAGAATCTTACCGGCGTCAGACCAAATGTCACCTTCAACCGGAAGGGTGCAGAGATTCTTTTTATTACACCATCGGCGGATGTTTTCGCTGAACCGGGACTCTACACCGCCATGGGCTACATGATTCTCTTTGAAGCGATCGGTCTTGATTATACCTGGTCGACCTATGCTTCCGAGGGTGGCAATTTCGGGCTCTTCACCAGCAACGAAACCATGAAGAAACTCAATGCCAAGATGTATGCGGAAGCTGAGCGTCTCGGCGTTAAATACATTATCGGCGGTGAGTGCGGTCACATGTGGAGGGTGCTCCATCAGTATATGGATACCATGAACGGCCCTGCTGATTTTCTCGAAATGCCTGTTTCACCAATAACAGGAACGGTTTTCAATAATGCCGCTTCTACTAAGATGGTGCATATCAGCGAGTTTACCGCCGATCTCATCAAGCACAATAAACTCAAGCTCGATAAGAGCCGCAACAGTCATCTCAAGGCAACCTACCATGACTCATGCAACCCGGCACGGGCCATGGGATTGATGGACGAGCCCCGCTATATCCTTGATCATGTTGTCGATTGGGTTGAGATGCCCGAGAACACCATCCGCGAGCAGACCTTCTGCTGCGGTTCGGGAACAGGATTGAACACCGATGAAATCATGGAACTCAGGATGCGTGCAGGTCTGCCTCGAGCCAATGCTGTAAAATATGTTCAGGAAAAACATGCGGTCAATATGCTTTCCTGTGTCTGCGCAATTGACAGAGCGACGCTTACCTCACTCATGGATTACTGGAATCCGGGTGTTGGTGTATGCGGTATATCTGAGCTTGTCGGCAATGCAATTGTACAAGAAGGTGAAACACGAGGTGAGGAGTTGGATGAAGGCCTTCGGACCTTGATCTAATCCTGCACTTAAAGGAGTATAAGTAATGTATAACAAAGGAACTATCATTGCCGGACTGTTAATATTCGTCGCCCTTGTTACCTCACCCATCTGGTACAACGGTCTCGAAGCAGGTCCCCTGCCGAAACCTGAACTGCCTCCCGGCGGCGAAGAGAAATGCATTCGACCGGCTTCGGAGATGAGAGATATTCACATGAGTCTGCTGAATGAATGGCGGGACGACGTGCTTCGCGAGGGTGACCGTGTCGCAGTAACGGTCGATGGCAAAGAGTATCGTAAAGGGTTGCAGGAGACCTGCATGCAGTGCCACAGCAACAAAGAGAAATTCTGCGATACCTGTCACGAATATGCATCCGTGAAACCATACTGCTGGGATTGTCATTTAGCTCCCGCTGAGCTAGCATCGAAGGAGACGCTCTAATGGATAAGCAACGAAGAAAATTCTTGAAAATAGCCGGCGCTACAGCGCTCGCCGGCGTCAGCGCCCCTGCGGTGGTCAAGTTGACCTCCACCCCTTCCCATGCATCGGACGGACACGGTGCGGCGGCTGACTCTCAAAAAACTGCAGGCCTGGCCAAAGATGGCCACACCAAGGTCGAACCTACAGGCATACGCTACGGCATGGTTATCGACATGCGCAAACTCTACGGCAAACCCGACCTGCTGGAAAAGGCCAGAAAAGCTTGTCATCTGGTGCATAACGTCCCGGACTTCGAGAATCCCGATAACGAGATCAAGTGGATCTGGGACGTGCCCTTTGAGAATGCTTTCCCTGAGCACTCGGCCTACCACAAATCCAAGGTTGCCGAGAAAAACAATTTTCTCGTTCTCTGCAACCACTGTGATAATCCTCCCTGTGTGAGGGTGTGCCCAACCAAGGCTACCTTCAAGATGGAAGAAACCGGTATAGTTGCTATGGACTATCACCGTTGTATCGGCTGCCGCTTCTGCATGATGGGTTGTCCTTATGGTGCACGAAGCTTTAACTGGTTCAACCCGAGAGAGCATATCGAGGTCTACAATCCTGAATTTGCCACGAGAACGCGAGGTGTCGTTGAAAAATGCAACTTCTGTGCTGAACGGTTGCCGCTTGGTAAGCAGCCTGCCTGTGTCGAAGCACTCAAGGACTCGGGGGCACTTGTTTTTGGCGACCTCAACGACCCGCAGTCAGAGATTCGGCAATTTCTCGAGGAGAACCCGACGATCCAACGGAAACCGTCCCTTGGAACTAAACCATCGATCTTTTACATAGTGTGAGGATGTCATGATTGAAAAAGCGCTCAGAGGCAAACCGGCTTACTGGATGTGGCTCGCCGTACTCGGCGTGTTTATCGCCATCGGAGCAGTTTGTTATTTACGACAGTTTATGATTGGTCTCGGTCTGACAGGCATGGGACGTGATCTCGCCTGGGGATTATATATTTCCCAGTTTACCTTCCTGGTAGGTGTTGCAGCGGGAGGATTGATGCTGGTCCTGCCGTATTATGTTCATAACTACAAGGCCTTCGGCCGCATCACCATTCTTGGTGAGTTTTTGGCGATAGCCGCTCTGTTGATGTGCCTTATGTTCATCATGGCTGACATCGGCCAGCCTCTCCGCGGTCTGAATATGATGCTTCATCCCACACCGAATTCCATGCTCTTCTGGGATATGGTGGTGCTGCTTGGCTATCTTGGGCTGAATATTATATGTGGCTGGGTAATACTCACTGCCGAAAGAAAACAGGTCAAGCCACCGAAATGGGTATATATTTTTGTGTATGTATCGATACCTTTCGCCGTTTCCATCCATACCGTCACCGCTATGCTGTACATGGGACTTCCCGGGCGTCACTTCTGGTTGACAGCGATTACGGCACCGCGCTTTCTCGCTTCAGCCTTCGCCGCAGGGCCTGCGCTTATTGTCCTGGCGTGTCTGATCATGAAGCGAGTGGCCAATTTCGACGCCGGTAAGGAAGCGATAAATAAGATTACTACGATCATTATGTACGCCGCCCTGATTAATGCCTTTTTTGTTCTTCTTGAGTTCTTCGTCGGCTATTATTCACAGATACCCGGTCATATTTACTCACTTGAGTATCTCTTTTTCGGACTGGAACATCACGGTGAGGCGTATAATAATCTGGTGCCGTTTATGTGGGCCGCAGTTCTATTCCTCTTCGGCGGGTTGGGAATTCTTGCCTATATGAAGATAAAAGATTTTGCCACAGATTCTTTGATAGCCATAGCCTGCGCCTTGATTTTTGTTGCTCTATATCTCGACAAGGGACTCGGATTCGTTCTGGGTGGACTGGTTGTCAGCCCGCTTCATGAAATTAACGAATATTATCCGACCCTCAACGAAATTGGGGTTACTCTCGGTATATGGGCCACCGGTTTCTTCATCCTGACCGTGCTCTACAAGATAGCCATTGGAGTAGAACACGAAGTGGAAGCGTAACTGGTACACAAATAATAATAGTAAAAAAAAGCCCCGGCAGAAACTGCCGGGGCTTTTTTTGTTAATGCCCAGAAAATCGTATCGGAGCCCGTATGAATATTACTGGATAATTGTGTATACTCTTATGCATACTTCTTATGCAACACGGATCAATACATTATTTGGAAAATAAGTGACGACCAAACACCGAGCCCTCATTGTTTATTTCTCGCACAGTAGCCAAACCAGGAAGCTGCTGCAGGCTTTTGCAGCAGGTCTTGCCGAAAGCGGAGTCGATGTCGGTTGGCAACAGCTGAAAACCACCAGAAAGCTGCCGTTCCCACTGGGATCGGTATGGTCGACCATCATTATGATGGTGGAAACGTTTTTTCATCGTCGCTATGAGATCGAACCCCTGGATCAGCAAAATTTTGATGGCTGGGATGTGGTTATTCTTGCAGGACCAACATGGTCCTATAGCCCCTGCGGACCGATTTTTTCTTTTTTTGATAGATACGGCATGCTCCTTTCGGGAAAGACGGTAATTCCTTTCATCTCCTGCCGGGGGTATTGGCGAATGCATTACTTTCAGTTACGGTTGATGCTCGCCAGGAGAAAAGCCGTGGCGCTGCAACCTCTAATATTTTTACATACCGGAGCCGAGCCCTGGCGCACCATAGGCGTGTTTCTCAAGTTGGCTGGAAAGGCGCCAGATTTAGGACGGTCATGGATAGGCAGGTATTATACGAGATTCGGCCATACCAGGGAGCAGGTTGATCTGGCACAGAGATTGGGAGCTGAATATGGTGTTGCTTTAAAGCGGCAGGAACTGGAGCAGATGAAGACTGTTGTAATAAAGGATGTAGAACCGGGCAGGGATTAGGAGGTTGTCGTTCGTTCCAATCCAGCTGAGCTGGACTCTTTACAGTACTTCATTGAGGGGTATAAGTGGTTCGGCTGTATAAGTTTTTGTAGCAAAATACTCAGGAGTAGGGGCGACCATCCAGCTGAGCTGGATAAGTGGTTTGGCTGTAGAGGCGGATTCACTGATTTGAATATATTTTTAGGTTGCTTGTTTTTGCGCCCTCAAAGGGGGTATTGAACGGAGTGGCAGTTTCAGGAGTAGAGGCGACCATCCAGCTGAGCTGGATAAGTGCCTTGGCTGTAGAGACGGATTCACGATTTATCATGCATTTTGCGTTTTTTTGTATTTTTGTGAGTTTTTCAGGAGTAAGGCACTAAATGGAGATTTCCCTCCAGATAGAGTTGGAAATAGTAGTGGATCCACTTGTTGAAAAAGAGATAGATCAAAGCGGCGATGGAGAGAAAAGGTCCGAAGGGAATGCGGCTGGTGCCGCCTCTTCCTTGCTTTATCATGGCCGCTATACCGACAATGGAGCCGGTAAGTGAGCTGAAAAAAATCACAAAGAGCAGAGACTGCCAGCCCAGAAATGCTCCTATCATTGCCAGAAGCTTTATATCTCCTCCTCCCATTCCCTCCTGTTTTCGTACAAGATAATAAAGGACGGCAATGGCGTAGAGAACACCGCCGCCTGCCAGAATGCCGATGACAGAACTTTGCCAGGTCAGGTTTGGATTGAAAAAGGAGAAGAAAAGTCCTAATACTATAGCAGGCAGGCTGATCCGATCGGGAATGATCTGGTGATATATGTCTATCCAGATAATGGCAAGCAGGGCAGCACAGAAGATGAAATAACCTGCAGCGGTGACACTGAGGCCGAATGAGGCAAAAACGGCGGCGCTGAGCAGAGCCATCAACAGTTCGACGACAGGGTATTGGGGCGAAATATTTGTCTTGCAGTGGCTGCATTTTCCCCGTAGAAAGAGATAGCTCGCCAGGGGGATATTCTCATACCAGAGAAGCGGAGTGCTGCATACCGGACAATGTGAAGCCGGGAAGGCTATCGATTTATCCTCCTGGGGAAGCCGGAGAATGACAACGTTGAGAAAACTACCAACGATAGCACCAAAAATCAGGGCGACGATGCTGATGATAAATTCAATGTCCATGGTATCGAAGAATAGTGCTCTTGAGGATATAGCAAAAGCATTTTTACCGACATTCAGTCCGGATCTGTGCCTGGGAGCGGAAAGATGTGGTCAATGCAATTCATATATTGCCGAATACATACCGGATCATACAAACAGTCTTTGACTGAGTTTGATTGATAATCAATTATTTTAAAGAAAATTAACCAACCTACTATGGCTCAATATCAGGAAAATGCAACCATAATCCGTTTCGAGCAGCTTACCGAGGATAACATCCGGTTGACATTGCAGTCCGATAATATTGCCGCCGTGGCAAAGCCCGGCCAGTTTGTTATGATACGAACAGCCCTGGGCAAAGACCCTTTGTTGCGCCGCCCTTTTTCCATTCACCAGAGCAGCACCAACGGCCGCATCCAGATTCTATTCAAGGTTACCGGGCGGGGGACCTCTCTGTTGGCCCATTGCAAGGAAGGCGAGAATCTTTCCGTCTTTGGTCCTCTGGGGCACGGTTTCGATATACGAGCAGACAGACCTGCCTGCCTGGTCGGCGGTGGCATGGGAATTGCCCCGATGTTTTTTCTGGCAAAAATGATCTGCCGAATGAAGAAGAGTACAGCCTCCGACCTGATAGTCTTCGGAGGGAGGACGCGAAAGGAGGTAGAGCCGCTGGTCGCTGATTTTGAACAAATGGGTGTGCGTCTGCTAACGGCCACGGATGACGGGACTTACGGGGCAAAAGGATTTGTAACCGAGCTGATCCACGGTCTTGAACTTCCCCGGGAGACTGTCGTATATGGTTGCGGACCCCATGCCATGATGCACCAGCTCCATATATTCTGCCACAGCAGAGGCATGGAATGCCAGGTTTCGGTCGAGAGTGTCATGGCCTGCGGGATGGGGGCCTGCCTGGGTTGTAACATTCCGGCGAAAAATGGAGAGTATGTCCATGTCTGTTATGAAGGACCCGTTTTCAAGGCGGAGGATCTGGTATGGAAGTAATCAGGAACCAGGATCCTTTTCCGGACCTGCGTGTCAATGTAGGCAGTTTGAAGTTGCAGAATCCGGTAATGACCGCCTCCGGAACTTTCGGATATGCCCGTGAGTTCGCCGGTCTGATGAATTTGCACCGGCTCGGCGGAGTGATCGTCAAGGGTATTTCGCTTGAGCCGAGGCACGGTAACCCACCACCCAGGATTGTCGAGACCGCTTGCGGCATGCTCAACGCCATTGGCCTGGAAAATGTGGGAGTTGATCGTTTTATCCTCGAGAAAATGCCTTATCTGAGAGGATTGGGGATTCCCGTTATCGTCAATGTCCTCGGTGATACCATCGATGAGTACAGAATAATTACCGAAAAGCTGGTGGGGGTTGAAGGAATATCCGCAGTTGAAGTCAACATCTCCTGCCCCAATGTCAAGAAAGGCGGGGTCGCTTTCGGCAGCGATCCGGAAATGGCCAAAGCTGTTACCCGGACCGTGGCCGAGAGAAGCGATGTACCGGTAATCGTCAAACTCTCTCCCAATGTCTCGGATGTGGCAACGGTTGCCGCGGCAGTGGAGGATGGCGGTGCCGATGGGATTTCCCTGATCAATACTCTGATAGGAATGGCCGTCGATCTGCGGACCAGGAAGCCGAAGCTCGCCAATGTCATCGGCGGCCTCTCCGGTCCGGCAATTAAACCGGTGGCACTACGCATGGTCTATCAGGTCGCTCAAAGAGTCGCTATTCCCGTGATCGGCATCGGCGGTATCGAAACAGCTGAGGATGCCCTGGAGTTTATGGTTGCCGGGGCCACGGCAATACAGGTGGGAACGGCAAATTTTATCAATCCCAGAGCAGGCGAAGATATCGTGGAAGGCATCAGCCGCTTTGTGATCGAGGAGAAGCTCACCTCTATCAGGGAACTTATCGGCACTCTACGAGTGGGTTAGCATGACTTCGACAAGCTGCTCCAGCTGCAACTCTCAGATGGAAACGGCTGGGAACAACAGGATTACATGAAAAAGCTGATTTGTGCCAGCATTGGCAAAAAGACCATGCAGGAGGCGCTGCAGCAGGCCTCTGCAGTTGCCGAAAGAACCGATATTATCGAGATCCGCCTGGATCTGATAGAAGATCGGGCCGTTGCACCTTTTTTGGAGAAGATTGCCAAACCCCTGCTTTTCACTAACAGAGCCTCCTGGGAAGGCGGTGGCTTCAATGGTGACGAAACGGCCAGAATCGCCCTCTTGGCCGAAGCGGGGTTTGGGGCGGCGGCATATGTGGACCTCGAGCTTCTTGCACCGCCTCGATCCTGGAGCAGGCTGGAGAAAGAATGCGGCAGATCGGCGACAAAGCTGATTTGCTCATGGCATAATTTTCTGGAAACACCTGCCGATCCGGTGCTGCTTGACAAGCTTGAACAAATGGCCGATAGCGGCGGCCACATCGGCAAGATAGTTACCATGGCCCGGGATTATCGTGACGTTCTTCGCGTGTTGAGCCTGCAGGAAAGGGCGGCCCAGCTTGATTTTCCCCTCATTGCCTTCTGCATGGGAGCAGCCGGAGTGATCAGCAGGGTGGCGAGCCCCGCGCTTGGCGGCTATATGACCTATTGTGCGGCCGATAGCGGAGAGACGACCGCTTCGGGACAGATTACCGTGGATGATATGCTCGCTATCTACAGCTATCTCTAAGATTAAACAAAAAATGAAGATAGATGGAAAAACCAGAACGTATGGCATCATCGGCAACCCGGTGAGCCATTCGCTGAGTCCGGCCATGCATAATGCCGCCTTTGCCGCGTTGGGAAAAAATTGCATCTATATTCCTTTTTGCGTAGAGGATGTTGGGGCGGCCATGCAGGGCCTGCGAGGGCTGAAGATTAAAGGAGTCAGCGTCACCATACCACACAAGGAAGCGGTTATGGCGCACCTGGACCGTATTGATCCGGTGGCAGAGCGGATCGGGGCCGTCAATACCATCAAGTGTGAGCAGCATCATGGGTCGACACTGCTCTGTGGGTATAATACCGATTGGCTGGGAGCTGTACGTCCTTTGCAGGAGCAGATACAACTAAAAGGCTCCCTTGCCGTTATACTTGGGGCGGGAGGCTCCGCCCGGGCAATAGGCTTCGGACTGCTGGAAGCTGGAGCAGAGATCCTGTTATGCAGCAGAACGGCTTCCCGAGGAAGAAACCTGGCCGCCGATCTTGGCTGTGAATGGTTCCCGCTGGAGGATGGACTTATTCCGGAGGGGCAGATCCTTATCAATGCCACCTCGGTTGGCATGGCCCCGCTGCAGGACAAAAGTCCGGTTCCGGAGAATATACCCGCAAGATTCAAAGTGGTAATGGACATCGTTTATGTACCGGCAACCACCAGGCTTCTTGCCGACGCCCAACGTTCAGGCTGTATCGCTATCAATGGTTTGGAGATGCTGCTCTACCAGGGAGTGGCTCAGTTCGAGCTGTGGACAGGGTTGCCGGCTCCGGTTGAGGTAATGCGGCAGGTTCTGCTGGAGGCGGTCACTGTCGAAGAAGAGTAAGGTTTACCACTCCGGATTCCGAGGATAACCGTCTGAAGGTTTCTCTCAGGCTTAGCTTGGTTTGCAGCTGCGGACCACAACTTTATCGCCAACCCTGCAATTCAGAATTACCGCAGCATTTCCCATGTTTATGCCGATCTCAAGATCCCCTCGACTGTTGATCAGGGCCACGGGAAATCCTGCCGCGACTTCTCCAAAAGTTGCATGAATATTCCTGATCACTGTCTCGCCGAGACATACTTCCACCGAATCTCTCATGGAGAAAAGATGTTCCTTCCCGATTGAAGTGGCGATATTGCCGAAATGGTCTATGGCGACGACCTCACCGATTAGGCAATCATCCTCAATGCGTGCCGAGGGCATGATAATGGTAGCACACTCCTCTGCAGGTATTGCCGTTGCCAGTTTTCTTGGCGTCATCCCCGCGGCCAACCGGGCAGCAGCAGGTGCCATGATATCACGTCCATGGAAAGTACAGCTGCTGGTGGTTTTTGTTGAGATAATGAGTCGGTAGCAGCCGGAGAGCCTGCTGGAAGACAACAGGGGAGTGAGAATACCATTATCCGGAGCAATAAAGAGATGCCCGGCCGCTTCGAGTACGAGGATATGCCTGTCCAGCCCCACACCTGGGTCGACCACGATCAGATGAATAGTTCCCGACGGGAAATATGGGTAGGATGCCGCTAGCATTCGAGATGCCCGGACAACGTCGTGAGGAGGGATCTCATGGCAAATATCGACTATCCTTGTCTCAGGGCAAGTACGGAGAATAGCGCCTTTCATCACGCCTACATATTCATCGTGATACCCGAAATCGGTGATCAGGCTGATGATGCCATTAGGTTTAGTCATTCGCGGCTTCAAAATTATTTTTGACCAAGAAATAGAGATATCCCCGCTCTTTCATGGCACCGGCTGCGGTCTCGGCATAGGGGCCGCCGCCCCAGAAGAGATCAACCCGGCCCGGACCCTTAATGGCTGCGCCGCTGTCCTGGGGAACAACAAAGCGATGCAGAGGGACCCAGTGGCTGATTTCGCCATTTTCGCCCAGTACAGGCCTCCTGGTGACAAGAAAGGCAACTGTCCCCATGGGCAGGACATCTTTGTCTATGGCAATCGATCTTTCGGCAGTCAGTGGTACGCCGATACTCCCTCTGGGGCCTTCATCCCCACCCCAGCCGAAGAAGATGAACCTGCGATTATGGTTGAGAATACGGGAGACCTCTGCGGGATTGCGGCGCAGGTAGGCTCTGATTGCATCGGTATCCGCCTCTTCTAGAAGCATCTTCTTTTCATCGACTAGCAGCTTTCCGATGCTGGAATAAGAATGGCCGTTGTTGGTGCGATACTGCAGGGAACGGACACTTCCGTCGGGCAACCGGATTCTGCCCGAGCCCTGGACATGAAAAAGAAAGGCCTCAAAACGGTCTTTGAGGTAGACCAGTTCATAGTCCCGCAAAAGATCCGTGCCCTCAATTTCCTCTCGTGTCCAGTAGGGTTGGAATATTCCGTCATCGTCGATTCTGCCGATTACCTTTTTTCCCGATGCGGTTGTCCGCTCCACCAAATCAGAAGGTGTGGCGTGGAGTGGGTGGATAAAGGGCGGTGAAGGTGTCAGGCTGCCTGGTACCAAGGGTTCATAGTAGCCGGTGACCAGCATTTCCGGACCGCTATTATGGCGCCCGCCTGCCTGATAGATGGTGAAATTTTCGCGTATAATCCGATCAAGCTCCAGTGGCGTGGGCTCGAGGTCGATTATCTCCATAAAAGCTGCAAGTGATTCGGCAAGCCAGGCGGCGGTATAAGGCGTTCCGCCGATGTTTACCCTTGTATCCTTTTCCAGGCTGCTGATAAAGTGATACTGACGGGTGAGTGCGGTCTGCAGCGAGGCAAGATCGCCATCATCGAAAAGAAGAGGGGGGGTTCGGGGTTGGAAAATATCAGGGTGGTGATAACTGCAGCCCTGCAGAGAGATTATTGCCGCAATGAACAAAAGTGCAGCTGTTTGACAGGCGGCTTTGCGACCACTTGAACATTCCAGCATAATAAAATCCCTTCTGTGGGGTATTACCTGGCGTCTAACAAAGCGACAGGACCAACTCTGTTACAGCCATCGCATACCTGTTGGAATGATTTCACTGGGTGATGCATCAGCACCAGTGCCTTTTTGTGAATAGGGGCACCGGAGAAATTATATCCAGCTCGTTCTTGCTGAAGCCGTGCTCACGGCGCAATTCTTCAAAGAGCTCCTGATGCTTAGGCTGGTTAACATCTATTTTCTGGCCATCTTCGACCAGATCGGCAGCTTTTGGGGTGTCTGCATCAGCATAAGAGTAGGTGATGAACATGAAGAAACAAAGTATAAGAAGAATTAGAAAATTGTTGAAAGTGAAAATAGACTTAATAATGGCACCTCTATTGTATCTGGGGTTTAATCTCGACTGTAAATTGCATGAAAGGATGCAATGAATGTATCCAGCATCTCTGCCGGCAGCGTATTGATGCCCGCTGCTGCAGCTCTTCCGCCTCCGCTGGGAAATTGACGGCATAAGGTATCGGCATTTTTTCTGTTGATAAGTGGGGCTCTGACACTGATCTGCAGTGTGCCGTCGTCATTTTCTACGATGACCGCGTGTGCGGCATCTTTTTTTTCCTTGGCTTTCATATTGGAGAAGACACCGGCTATTCTTCGCGACCATGAAGCGGCGGGTAATCTATAGACTCTGTTTTGGCTCTGCTCCGCGATGTTTTCCAGGTCGGCAGCCCGAGCCATATCTTCCTTATAACCGTCTCTGAGACGGGCTACAAGGTCTGTTGAGTCATAAAACTGCAGGGGCTCGTGATAGGGTTGTATAGCCCGGTATAGATCGGCGGGGTTGAAAAGAAGATCCTCTACTCTCGCACCATAGCCGTTGTAGTTGAAAAGTTCACCGATCTCTTTGAGAATTTCTATTTCCGGCGTGCTGGCACCATTGTTTTCCGCCAGTTCTATGGCCTGCTCATCCAGGTTGTCGCCAAAGGCCCCGCAGACGGCCCAGGCTGAATATTTGCCGTTCAAAAGGGTGTTGACAATAAGGGCGGTACATGTTTCCGCGGATGGTTCAATGTAATGCTCCAGAGCCGTAGAGGCTGGAATTTCTCCGGCATAGTGGTGATCTATATACAGGATTCTGTTATCGTTCTTCAACAGGTTGACCAGGGCTGCATGGTTTTTGTCGAGGGAAATGTCGAGAACCGTGACGGAAGATGAATTGATTCCGGAGATACGTTCCAGCAGGTTTATATCCCGCTTGACGCCTGTTATGAGTTGTGCGTTTGCAGCAGGCTTGTCAAGACGAAGCTGGTGGAGAGCGAAAATTCCATCCGCGTCGCCGTTAAAAACATCATAGTGCATAGTTAGTGCCTTAATCCTCAGTGTCTGCGATGAAAACAAGAAAATGGAAAGTACTTTAGGAATTATTTTGAGTTTACCACCAAGGTACTTGTCCAACTCAGCTGGGTTAGTGTCTTTTACTCCTGAAAGTCTGGCATAAAAAAACAAGAAACGGAAGGTATAAAGGCTAATAGCCTAAAATATATCACCAAGGCTCATATCCGGTTCAGCCGGGTCGGATCATTTCTTTCACTAAAATAAAGCGCGTATCTTCTCTTATAAGCTAAGTCCCAGACTGCCGCCGATATTAGCCAGATTGAAAACAAGCATGATCCGTTCATCAGTCGGTGTGTATCTGGTATTCAACTGGACGGACCAACATTGAGCGTAGTATGTCAACCCTACTATGGCGTCATTGGTCTCACTCTGGGAGATGGAATGTTCGACCAGCAGGTTCAGACCTATCTGCGGCAGGATCATGGCCCTGGCTGCACCATTGATCTGTTCAATATTCTGATCCTCATTGTAGCGATAGTCAAAGGAAAACCTATCTCCCCGGCTGTTGGTGTAATACCCTTCAAGGCCATGGGTGCGGTTTTGAAAATCCTCGACGGGAATTTGCGTTTTGTAGAAGAAAGTCATTCTCTCCAACGGTCTCCAGCCCAGCTTCATGACGATCGGCTGAAAGGGATAATCGGAAGCTTCGCTCCGCAGGTCATAACTCTGTTCCAGGCGAATATACCCGTATTGGCGGAGCAGACTGTTGTCGCTGTCATAGAGATTAAAGAAGCTGTCGACGCCGTAGGTGATGGAATTTTGGTCACCGATTCTATCGACTGAATCAAAGTAGGGGAGATCATCTTGATCTGCATCGCTGATAAAATCGTACTGCACAAATGGTCGTACGCTGTGAGAGAAAGAGGAGTATGCTGCGTTGTTCAAGGTGTAATCGCGCATCAGTGTGGTGGCGACATCGGTCTGAAAAGTGAGCAGGGAGCGATTGGGGTTCTCGTCCTGGTCCCAGACACTCTCGCCATATGTTTCTAGGGAATAAAGGGTACCGCGGCCCCCGATTTCGGCGCGTGATTCGAGATATGGTCCCAGAGATACGGGTGTGCTCAGGCGTGGATAAAGATCGACTCTATGTCCACCGATTCCTTCATCCCGCCAGTAATTAACGTAATCTGCATCCCATTCAAAAGCCAGGGAGGTATCCTGCAACGGAATAGCTCCGGTATAATCGACCCGCGGCAGTTGCCACAGAGGTGTCGGGCTGGATTCTATTGCTCTGACATCGTTAATGGCGAGGAGATTGATATTCAAGGACGAGTTGTTCCATGACCTCAGCAGCTTTAAAGTATTTTCACGTTGGTCGTCGCTCTGGTGTTCAAAACCTCGGCCAAAGGTTTCGAGAAATGATTTCTGAGACGAATCAAAGCCTGTTACCCCAGAATCAAATTCCTCAAGGTAATCGCGATCGGAGACAACATCGAGATCGGTTCTGGAAATCCAGTTTTCCCCAAAGG
This sequence comes from Desulfobulbaceae bacterium, assembly GCA_016278675.1. GTDB lineage: Bacteria > Desulfobacterota > Desulfobulbia > Desulfobulbales > Desulfocapsaceae > Desulfopila_A. Next base: position 312,815 of record JADQBJ010000003.1, read on the forward strand.
TATGATCAATTTTACCACGAAGCCAGTATCTGTCCGTATTAGTGTGGGTGAAATTGGTCTCTGCATAGTATTCGGCATTGCCCGAACCGGAGAGGTCGTCTTCAAGATAGCTCCCCATGAACTTTCCTTTGTCCTGCGGGTTGAGAACATAGCGGAATTCCGCACCGGGCATAATCCCGCGATCTGAATAATATTCCGGGTAAAAAGTCATGTCGACTGATTCCGAGATATTCCAAAAGAAAGGAAGATTGAAACCGAATCCATCCCTGCTTGAATTGCTGACAGTGGGGAAGAGAAAGCCTGTCTGTCTTGTGTCTTTTACCGGTACGATCATATAGGGCATATAAAATACCGGAACATCCTGGATATTGAAGCGTGCATGTTTGAGAACGGCGTAACCACCCTGGTCAACTCTTGCCTCAGCGCTGGAAAAGCTCCACGGTGGCTTCTCGTCTTCTCCGATTTTACAGGTGATAACCCATCCGTCTTCAATGCGGTAGGTTTTTAAACCGGTTTTTTCAATAATTTTTCCCTCTAGGTGGAGCTCGTTTTCCTTGCGGGTAATGAGGGCGTTTTCAAATGATCCTGTCTCGGTGTCGAGATCGATCTGTGCAGCATCCGCTGTTAGTCTATCGTCTCCTGAATCAATGCTGACATTACCTCTGGCTTCGATAGCCTGCTCTTCGATATTATATGAGATCCAGTCCGCTTTAATGACGGTTTGGGTCCGGTAGCGCGGAGTCTGGTCCTCTGGCAGGTCTGCCGGTGTCACTTCCTCGACTTCTTCTGTCTCTTCGCCCAACAATTCGTCCCAGTCGGTAAAGGTTGTCGTTTGGATGGGAGAGGGAGGAGGAACTTTTTCCCGTTTTTCCAGAACAATATCTCCCTCGGCAACAATACGGCTGGGGTTTTCGAAACGGGTAAGCTTGTCCGCCGAGATATTCCATTCAGCTGTTGAGGTGGACTCTGCAAAGCAGGGTGTGGAGACAAGAAAAAGAACAACCAGGACCGGAAATAGGCAGATATACTTCGACCTCTTCACATGTGGCAAAATCTTTGTCACAGTTTTCTCCTTTTCAACAGAAGAATTTTTAAATGGTAAGACCGTCAAATGTACAAAAACGGATGTAAATCACTAAAGCCCGCATTGGTATTTATCTTCAGCAAGTCCGGGAAAACTAATGTCTCTCCGGCTTTGCTCGCTTAGTGAAGACCCGAAAATATGCAGTCGGGCAGGTTCATGCCAACCGTTGGAAGTTAACTTTTCGAAGGGGATGGTGTCAAGACTAAAAGCAGAATTTACCTTGATAATGAAAGGAAATTGTTTTATTTTATAAGAAGCTGCATATTATAGCAATCTTTTGGAGAGTGTCCTCTCTCTAATCCCTGAAAATAGGTATAAAAAGGTTAGTATGGCAGCCGGGAACCGGGTGGTTGAACAGTTCCGGTAAAAAGAGTTATGTCTGTGTCTTTGTTTTCCAGCTGGAGTTTACTGCTTTCACTCTAGGAGACAAAAGTGAAACCAGCTGCAAACACTATGATTTACAAGCGGAGAATTCAGGCGCATACAATGAAGGTATATGGACCCGAATGATCGGGCCATGGCAGGACCAAAATCGCTTCGGTACATGTAATTAACCCATAGGAAGTACTGTAAACACAGTGGTTTTGACGAAAAAGAGCATTCTCGTCGAATAATGAGGACATCCCTGATGATTTCAGCCATGTAAAAAGGCGGGGATGAAATCCGTAATTAACTCTTGAGAGAGCACATTTTTCGGAATCCGATGTCCTGCAAGGGTGGTTTTCAAAGAACCATCAATATAATTATTAGGGTCTCATTAAAACAAAAAGTGATGGGATCGTAAGAACAGTCGCACGGGAGGAGTGTTTACTACAGTTGCGGCCATGGATAAAGAATGGCAGATAAGAAAATTTCTACAACAGAAAAAAACGCAGAAAAAAACGAACAAGATTCGAACCAAAAAAGAAAAAAAGCATCAACCGGCGCCTGGTGGAAAAGCACCACAGCCGAGGAAAAAACCGTTACTGAGTCATCTTCCAAACCGGCAGCAGAAAGAAAAAAAAATGAGTCGAAGTTGCCAGCAACTGCAGTCGATACGGTAGAACCAGCCGAGACCCCTGTCCCCGCCGAGCAAGCCGCTCTCAAAAAACCGGCCCGCAAACGCCCTGCCCGAAAGAAGCCTGTAGTGAAGAAGCAGGATGCGGATTCCGCGGTTGATATCGCCAAGGATGAAGCTGCCACGCACTCGTCCGCGCCGGCTGAAGCAGTTGTGGAGACAAATGATGAAAAAGTGGAGGCAGCGCCGGAGGTAGCGAAGCCGCGCCGCAAAAGAGGACGGCCCCGCAAAAAGCCCGTTGAGAAAGCCGAGGAGGCCCAGGAATCGGTAACGCTTTCTGCTCTGCAGGTAAAAAAGATCTCCGAAGAACCGGAGGAAATTGCAGAAGAAGCGAGTAAAGTCAAGCCACCGCGACGGAAGAGGTCTCCGCGCAAGAAAAAATCTGCACCCGCTACCTCGGGAACATTAGATATCGATCAGGATCTTCCTATAACTGCAAGTCCATCTGTAGCCGAGCTATCCGACGTTTCAGGAGAACAGACCATCATCCCGGCGGAGAAGGGTGATGATGCCGCTGCTGTGGAGGTTGAGGTAAAAGGCAGACCCGGAGCCCCACGGGAAAACGATTCTCCCGATGAATCTGCAGGATCGCCTCAGACTGCTGATAAGGCCGCTCCATCTGCAAAAAGGGAGGAGCACCGAAAAGAGAAGCAATCCTTTAAAAAGGAAGAAGCTGAAGAGCACAAGCCAATAATAAAGCTCCTCATTAATGCCGAAGAACCTGAGGAATGCAGGCTGGCTCTTCTCGAAGATGGCAGGCTGGAGTCCATCCATGTGGCGACAAGCACCAGGACCCAGACGAAAAACAATATCTATAAGGCCAGGATTGTTGCTATAGAGCCCAATCTCCAGGCCGCTTTTGTTGAGTATGGCACGGAGAAAAATGGTTTTCTGCCCTTCAGCGAGATTCACCCTGAGTACTACAAAGAAAATGTCAGCGAAAAGGTGCAGAAGTTAATCGATCAGCACCAGTGGAAAAAATTGAGCATAACCGATGTGGTCGAGAGAGGCCGTGAGGTCCTGGTCCAGGTGGTCAAGGAAGAGGTCGGCAGTAAAGGGGCCAATATGACTACCTATCTCTCCCTGCCCGGGCGATGTGTTGTCCTGATGCCGGGTTCAGACTCCACCGGAATATCAAGAAAGATTTCCGGGGAGGAGCGTCGTTCGCGGCTGCGTGAGTATCTCCTCTCCATGGATATCCCTGAAGGGATTGGCTGGATCGTGAGGACCGCATCCAATGATATTACCAAAACTGCTCTGGCGCGGGACGTAAATTATCTTCTCAATCTCTGGGAAGAAGTGAAGAAAAAAGGCCAGGAGCTAGATGGTGTCGGCATGGTCTATCAGGATCATGACCATGTTCTCAGATTTTTGCGGGAGCATTTTGACCCTGATATACAGGAAATCCTGGTAGACGATAAAGATGCATTGGAGCAGGTAAAGGGTTTTATCGAACTGCTGCCTTCCAAACAGCGCAAGGTAAGGTGCAAGCTCCATGGTGGTGCGCGGCCGATTTTCAATCAGTATTCGATTGAAGATCAGATCGAATCGATTTATCAACCGAAAGTGGGCCTGCCTTCGGGCGGATCAATTGTCATTGATCCCACAGAAGCGCTGGTTGCCATAGATGTCAACTCCGGCTCGACCGGAAAAGGGAAGAATTTCGAGGACACCATATTTCTTGCCAATATGGAGGCAGCTAAGGAATTGGCCCGACAGCTTCGACTGCGTGATCTTGGTGGGCTTATCGTTGTTGATTTCATTGACATGCGCTCCTCGAAAAACATCCGGGAAGTTGAGAAAGAGGTAAAAAACGCCATGAAGCGTGACAAGGCCAAGGTGGATATCAGCAGGATTTCCAAATTCGGTCTGATGCAGATTTCCCGACAGAAACTTGGCGCCCCGATCGAAGCAGGTAACTACAGAGTGTGCAGCAACTGCAAGGGCAGGGGAATTGTTCGTTCCGTGGAAACACTTGCGCTCTTCTATCTCAGGCGCATCCAGACCGCCGCCAGCAGAAAAACGGTGATGCAGATAGAATGCCGCTTTCCGCTCGATGTCGCCCAATATCTCCTCAACAATAAGAGACAGGAACTGCGAGACCTTGAAAATAAATATGACACGGAAGTAGTTATAATAGCCGATCCGTCTCTCAAGCCAGCCGACAATGAAATCATCTTTCATAAGTCGGAAAAGGATGAATCAAGAAAAAAACAGTCTTGAATTATACTCCGAACTGGAGTATAAACTTCTCTTTCAAGCGCCAGTGGCTCAGCTGGATAGAGCAACGGACTACGAATCCGTAGGTCGGGAGTTCGAATCTCTCCTGGCGCACCAGTTATCTCAAGGGGTTAAGTCGTAATAGTGGCTTAACCCCTTTGCTTTTGTAAGTGATTTTGCCATAATTTTGCCATAATTTTTAGATTCTCCATTATTCCTTATTCTTACTCATGATGTTGTGCGAGAAAAAGATACTTCAGCTTCTGAATGGATTGCTCTTTTGATCTTGAATCTTGAAGGCGTTTATTTAGGAAAAAAGGTGGGATGTGGGGTCGGTTAGATCAGATGTATAAATCGAAATTTGATCTGACAAGTTTTACTGTTAAGCCTCAGATTATCTTTGGCTAAGCTCTATTTTGCAGTTGCTCCATATCCGACATCGGGGCGATATAGATTTCACAGCGCCTTCATCCTCTGAACAAACCAGCAATAATCACCTACAATCCCAAGCCTCGCCCTGAAAACGTAAACATGCGCACTCTCCGCCCTCCTGTCCGGCTTCACCCCCTCGACCGTATTCCGCCGTCCGTCAATAGAGACAGCACAGCAGAACCTGGGAACGGTGTGTCATCCCTCTGTTAAGAAGCTGAAATCAACATGACATCACCCGATGTCGGCTTTTTTTACCCTCTCCCATATTACTATAATGGCAAAGCAGGTAAAAAGACGCTTCAGGGAAACACTTCAAATCAGGGAGGTATTATGAGAAAAATGCATTTGCAAATCAGGGCCGCGGTCCTAATCTTCACCGCAATGATGCTCAGCTACGGCCAGGTGGCGGCACGTGGCCTTGAACATTATTCCGCTGTCGACGTTGATATCATTTCCGACCACCGTGGGGTGCTGACCAAATATGATGCCGGTTTCGGCAGGGGGGGCGAAAAACGCATTTATGTGGGAGTGCGAGATGATGAGCGCTACCGGATACGGATCCACAACCGTAGCGGCTCCCGCATCGGAGTTGTCATTGCCGTGGATGGCCGCAATATCATTTCCGGCACAAAATCATACCTTGGCCGCCAGGAACGTATGTATGTTCTCGAACCTTACCAGACCGGCGAATATGAAGGATGGCGCACAGGCAGGGAGCGAGTCAACCGTTTTTATTTCACCGGTATGGAAGACTCCTATGCCGCGGCCTGGGGGGATTATTCGGCCATTGGGGTTATCGCTCTGGCGGTTTATAAGGATCGGCGGCAGGATATCTATAATCCCCGCCAGCGGAGAGACACTCTCCCGGACGGGCCTTCGATGCGAAACTTTCAGAAAGGTCCCGGCACCGGCATTGGCGAAAGCGAATGGTCACCCAGCAGAGAAGTTGCTTTTGAGCCGGAAAAAAACCCTGCGTACAAAGAATTCATTAAATATGAATATATTTCGACCCTCTGCAAAAAAGGTATTGCCAACTGCCGCGATTATCGCGACCGCGACAAGGGCAACAGGTTTTGGCCGGATCATGAAAGAAAGTATGGGTTTGCTCCTTTCCCCCCGGGCTGGCCATTCAGGTAAGCATCATGGCCGGGGCAACCGGAACCCGCAATCGCCGGGTGGCAGCAGTTCTGCCCCCGGCTCAGCCTGCGGATATATTTATACCCTATATGGCTAGAGGTGTACAACAGGCGAGAATAGCTTCTCGCCTGTGAACAGCAACAGTATACACCTCACGCTGGGGAGCCATTGCACTTTTGAGAGATGCCCCATAAACTCTTACAAAACGCTAGGAAATGAGAATGACTGACATTCTCTCCTAACGTTCCTTAGACCTTGTCTTTGGAAAGCTCTACTTTGCAGTTGCTCCATTTCTGGGCAATTGTTTTAGGCCAAGCCGGTTCCTACCATGTCAGTAACAAGGTTAACACAAGAGGTATGCTTACTAACTGAAGATTGCCACGGCAAATCTGCACCTGCTAAAACCTATATTGAGTCCAAATCCACAAGGATGCGTTGATAATCTACGTCGCATCCCAGAAACTGTCTTTTTTATAACACTCGATGATCTTGAAAACACAGCTCTCAATAGAGATTTAGTCAATTACAAAAAAATGCCGGAGTCTTCTAAAATGTAGGTTATCAACTTTTTGCTGAGTTTAAATTATGAGCAGAATTTCTCGATACAACACAAAAACGTATCCCGAGCAGAATATTTCGATAGAGAATTCCCCCCGTAGTTGTCTTGCCACAAAGTACCGAGTCGAGGATTTGACCGGGGCGCTCCTCCCCGGCAGCTTCTTGTCCAAGATCTTAGATCAGCTAGAGCTAGGTGAACCGCTCTCAGGTTTTACCCTTCAGCAACTTCAAAAAAAGGGTTTAATAGCACTTTTACGATATGCAAAGGGCGAATTATGGTTCTCGGAGTATGACGTAGTTGCATACCAAGAAGAGTCCAACCGCGTTAAGCCGCAGTGAAGATCACAAAAGAAAACGCTGAGAAGAAGCTGAAAGAACCGGAGCAGGAGAAAAAGCAGAAAAGCATCTACCGCTATTTTACATTTGAACGACAAAAGGTGTTCACCCATCTGTTAGAATGTAATCTCGCTGATTTCTGCGGTTCTCGCCTGTGTTGAGTTGGATAATTGCAAATGGCTTTCCCGGAACGTTACTTCATATTCGATGAGTCAGATTACTGTGGTTGAGCGATTATAAGGATTTTAATGAAAAAAATTGCTCCGTTTTTTTGAGTTTTACACTAAAGGGACCTAGGGTTCTACTCGCCTCAGCCCAGTAGCGTCGATCACGACGTCCGCCGATTCGTCAATCGTCATTGATTCCTGACGGCCCTCTAGATGAAGGGTCGTTGGAGAACATCGGGACATCTTCAGGACGATGCGTGGGACGAGTTCAATCTCGTCGCTGCTCCCATCAGTCTCGATCATCAGCACGTGCCCTTCTTTCGATTCATTACGAACCTCGATCTTTAGCGATTTCGACTTGGGTCGGCCGAACAAGTGGACGGCGTAATAAGTGACGTCGTCGGTGGTAGCTACGGCAACGCCTGTTTCCGTCACATAATCAGCGAGCATGTTCTCGCGGTGAGGTGGCGAATCGATCCAGCCATTGACGAATACGTCGATCAAACTCTCCGCGGTTGCTTCGCCCGTGTTAGTTCGGTAGGCGATGTTCTCTCGTATCACACAGTATTTGTAGCCGGCGGCTTTCGCCCGCTGAGCGGATGTCCGGCCGTCCGCACGATGCCCGTACTTGTTCGTCCGCGCCATGTAATTCGCAAAATCCTTCGCCGCCTTTGTCAAAGTGTCATTCGTTGCAAGCGCCGCCAGCTCATGTTCCTTGCGGAAGTCGTTCGTTTGTTGGACGATCGCATTGCTCACCTTCTCGATCATTGGCAACGGTGATTGCGCGAGGAGCGTAAACGGGATACAAAAAACGATGGTGAGAGCGGCGAGGATTCGCATGTTTTTGGTTCATTCTCTTGTAGTTCAGTGGCGAATTGATCTTCCACGGTTTAAGTGAACACTCAGTTAAGCCACATTTCTTAAATTATTTCATTCTACCTCATACAGCGCAAGAGATTTATACCCGTTGCTTGCTAGAAGATGTCTTTGGATATCTACAATTTCCAGTTACTCCATTTCTAAATACTTAACGTCATACGCAGAACCTACCCTCCCTGGAATACCCTCGATTTCTGATTTCCACCTCAACTGAGGCTTGCCGGTGAACATCTCTTCCCTTAATGGGTCAGTTGTTGTCCAAGTCTGGAAATATCTGTCTGATTCTCGCTCTATCTGTTATGATCTTTTGGAAATAGTGTGCCACGAGGCTACACGAAAGATGAGGGTAGGTCCCTCGGAGTCGGCTTGCAGGAGCGGGCTTCAAACCACCTTAAGCTGCTGTGGTAAAGAGCCATGGTGGTGAGCGTTAAGGAAAAGGCCCGGCATGACTGGGTCAGGTATGGATCATGGAGACGAGTAAAACCGAACCACTGATGAGGTGTCGAAAAAAGAAGGTGTCGTCAAAACTGGGACCTATTTCCATCCCAGGATAAGTTCGGGGGGAGCCTGTTTATTGCCCGAACGGCGACCGGCATAAAGGTGGCGTGAACATGGTCTTGGCTTTCGAGTGGAACGTGGGAACCTGTCGCTCCGATGTTAAGGAAGAAATCCAAATGGAAGCCCCATAAGGATGAGAGTACCGATGCGGAGCACAGGGGCGGAGTAGCCTGTAGTAGTGATGAAATCTCTGTAATGGAGAGGGAGCGAAGGGGCTACATTGTTCAGCTTTTACCATAAAGACAACCATATATTGGGAGGATCTTTTTGAATAAAGCAAAGCCATTCCAAATTTCCAAAGTGCAGGTTTGGGAGGCGTTTAAGAGAGTAAAGGCAAATCGAGGAGCTGCTGGAGTAGATGGGCAATCGATAACCGACTTTGAAGAGGATTTGAAAAATAACCTTTACAAGTTATGGAATCGTATGTCCTCGGGGAGTTATTTTCCTCCTCCTGTACGTCGAGTGGAGATACCGAAAGGTGATGGCAAGATGCGGCCGTTGGGAATACCGACAGTGGCAGATCGAATCGCCCAGATGGTAGTGAAGCAATTCTTGGAACCTCTTATTGAACCGCATTTTCATGAAGATTCATACGACTATCGTCCGGGTAAGTCTGCTATTGATGCGGTTGGGGTAGCACGCCAACGATGTTGGCGATATCCGTGGGTGCTGGATCTCGATATCAAAGGTTTCTTTGATAATATCGACCATGAGCTCATGATGAAGGCGGTGCGGCAACATACAGATTGCCGGTGGGTTCTGATGTATGTTGAACGGTGGCTGAAATGCCAGGTTCAGTATCCTGATGGATCAGTTGAATTGAGGGATAAAGGAACCCCACAGGGCGGCGTTGTAAGTCCCTTGTTGGCGAACTTGTTCTTGCATTATGCCTTTGATAAATGGATGGGACGCGCTTTTCCGACGGTCCTGTTCGAGCGATATGCTGATGATGTGGTTTGTCACTGCAACAGTGAGTCCCAAGCTAAAGCATTAAGGATTGCAATTGAACAACGGCTTTCGGAGTGCCAGCTGGAGTTACATCCCGAGAAAACAAAGATTGTCTACTGTAAGGAAGACAAAAGACGAAGAGACTACCCTAATTACACGTTTGACTTCTTGGGTTATTCTTTCAGACCAAGAGTTGCGGTCAGTAAAAAGGGAAATTTCTTTGTTGGGTTTCTGCCGGCCATGAGTAACAAAGCCATAAAATCAGTTCGCGATGAAATGCGAAGCTGGAGGATTCTCAATCGTACCGACAAATCTCTCGAAGACTTCTCAAGAATGTTTAACCCGAAGTTGCGAGGCTGGATTAATTATTATGCGAAGTTTTACAAGTCAGAGATGTATAAGGTGTTTCACACTCTGAATCGCGTGATAATTAAATGGGTCATGAGGAAATTTAAGAATTTCAGAGGACGCCAAAGAAAAGCGACGCACTGGTTGGGGCGCTTGGCTTTGCGGCAGCCACAGTTGTTTGCCCATTGGCAGATGCTTGGCATGAGACCTCCGGCTGGACGATAGGAGCCGGATGAGCTGAGAGGCTCACGTCCGGATCTGTGAGAGCCTGAGGGTGAAATTCCCTCGGGCTACTCGACTCTTAACCATGGTGACCAACGTCCAATCTCACTATTCGCATATCACCCCAATTGGTCAGTTATGCGTTTTTAAAGCGATTACAATCCGCATGTATAAAAAATTGATTTTACTAATGTCATTAAGAAATTATGAAATATTCAGCGTTGGAAATAGCTTTCCTGGATTTCAGTAAAATCGCAATTAATTACATGAAAGCTAGATCTCCTAACGGTAAAGTCGAGAAGCGTAAGGTTAAGAGAACAATATTTTCCGATAAGCAAGTAAAGGATGTTGAAGTTGAAATGTACTTGCATTGGCAGTACTTTGAGCTTGGTTGGGAAAAAGAATTACACGAATTTGAAGAAACGCATAAATATTTGGAGGCTCAAAATAAAGTAATTAAAAGAGATTTTGAATTCCCTTTGTATTTAATAATTGCACCTTTGTTGAATGCAGTAGCTAAAGAAATGTCTTTTGATGTTAGTGAGAGATTTCTTGTCGAGACTCACAGAATTCATAATGCTTATTGGGTAAGCGATGAGTGTGTCGAGTATCATTACATTCCCTTGCTAAATTTTTCCACACAAGATGTTTTTCAAATAAATGAATATTTAGAAATCCAAGAATTTAATGATGAATTCAAGTCAGAATTTGCATTTTTTTACACATCACCAAGCAACTCTTTTGATTTAAACCTTTATGATTTATGGCATACTAAATACCTGATTAAATATAAAAATGTGTGGAAGGTGGGTGAGGAAAAAGGCTATGGAGCTAACCCGTTGCTTGCTCTTTTGTCATCTCTTAGGCTTTTGCAACATGGGAATGTCGGAACAAAAAGTAGATTAATGAAATCAGGAGGGCCAGAACCTCACGGAATCACAGGGCCATCAGGTGGTCCGGTGTATGATTTCATTACATTTAGGAGTAGCTCTAATTATCATCTATTGTCAGAAGATATGCCAAAAGTAATAAAACTATTTAATTCCATTTTAGAAATAGTTAATAGTGACAAATATAAAGGTGTACGTACTTCCTTAAGTCGACTTCATCTTTCATATTCCAGATCACATCTTACTGACAAAATTGTCGATTATTCAATAGCTTTAGAAAGTTTACTCCTCTCTGAGAATAACACAGAGTTACTTTACAGAATGAGTATGCGGGCTTCGTGGTTGTTGAGAAAAAATTTCGCACCAAAGGAAATAAAAACAAAGATGCAAGCTTTTTACGATATGCGGAGTTGCATTGTCCATAGGGGGTATTCCGTTGGTGATCTATTAAATCATCGTCCTCTCAGAAATAAGCTATCAGAATTTTATACAGAGTTAGATGAAAAGGCATTAACTGATCTATCTGAAAACCTCGTGAAAAAGATAATAATAGGCTATTTGGAAATGCTAAAAAATCAGCCGAATATCCTTGAAATCAACAAACAAATTGATGCAGGAATTATGAATTGGTGAAAGTAAATCAATATGAAAACATCAGGTTGCATAAACGAACGGGTCAACAGTGACTCGCTGAAATTCGCATGTTACCCTACACGTTTTAAGGTATCACCATGAATGACCAGCTTTTACGACATCTAAATATTTCTGCAGATCTCGTGGTAGAATTTATGGCAGTGTTCTCCCGATTTGAATACGCACTAAAATCAACAGATTTCGCAGATGGTGGGCCGGCTAGAGTTGATCCTGCCTGGGATCGGTTTGCTAATCATATTCATGAGCAACTTATCGCAGCTAATGATAAATCATTGAATAAAGCTAGGATTTATTTGCTAGAAGAGCCTCCTCGTAAACAAGTATTAATAGATGGTGAACTTAAATTTTCCGATCAAACAATTGATACCAACCAATGCTCAACCCAGCAGCTTCTTAAAATGGTAAGAACAATCAGAAACAATCTGTTTCATGGAGGTAAGTATTGTCCTGACGGCGAGATTGAGGCTGGCAGGAATCAAAGACTAATAGAAGCCTCGCTAGAAGTTTTGAGTAATTGCTGCCATCTTCATGATAAAGTCTCGGCGAGCTATGAACGATAAGGCTTATAATCTGGTAAGATCGGATTTTCCTCCTTCTCCACAACTCTAGCATGCGGATACGCACTAAGCGTTTGAAGGCAAAAAAGGGCTGCTAGATCTATTTTCAGAAGCAAAGATATCTCCTATGAACTTGGCAAGTCTGAAATATGTGTACTCCTCTCCGTACCATTTTCCTGTAGGAAATGGCCTTAAACTTTTAGCTTGGAAAAACGCTAAGCGGCTCAAATACTACATTACGTCTGTCAATTAAGAGAGCCATGACATCTGCAATATATACTTGGAAAAGATTCTGGTGCCCACGAGTCGGGCAGTTAAATCTTAGTGACGGTGGTTACTTATGTGACCCCGATAGCGAGTACGCTTCAATTTACAATCCTGATGTTAAAAACTTTTCCGAGATCGAGAAACATCCAGTTTTAGGATTATTAGGGGAGCCCGGCATCGGAAAATCGTTTGCCATTGATCAATTGGTTGAAAATACGAAAAGCGAAATAGCGTCTGAGGGTGGTCATGTTCTACATTTGAATCTTAATGCCATTGGCAGTGAGACCCGGCTAGAAAAGAAACTTTTTGGCAGCATTGAGTTCAAAACGTGGGAGACCCAAAAAAAGCCTTTGCATATATTTCTCGACAGTTTTGATGAGTGTCTGTTGAGCATTCCCACCCTCTCCAGATTTCTTTCTGAAGAATTCAAAAACCTCACCACGCATAATCTTTTCATTCGAATCGCATGTCGCACGCATGATTGGCCTATTGGTCTTGAGGAGTTTCTGAAAGCCAATTGGGGAAAAGGAGATGTTGAGGTCTATGAACTGACTCCATTAAGGCGAATCGACGTCGTTGAAGCAGCTAAGATTAACGGATTTGATCCTAAAAAGTTTATTGAAGAGATCCAAAATAGTGAGGTTGTTCCGTTCGCGATCAAGCCAATTACCCTTCAAATACTAATCAATATTTTCAAGAAGGAGTCAAGGTTTCCTGCAAGTAAATCAGAACTTTATCGCAAAGGTTGTTTGTCTCTGGCAGAAGAATCGAATAAATCAAGGCGTGATGCTAAACAATTCGGCAACTTGAGTCCTGCACAAAGAGTGATTGTTGCGGCTCGAATTGCTGCATTGACGGTTTTTGGTGGCAAAAATGCTATTTGGACAGGCCCTGTTAATGGTGAAATTCCGGATGAAGATTTAACTCTAGCCAGTATAGCTGGAGTGGCAGATGCAATTAATGGAAGTAAAATCGAAATAGATGAATCGACACTTCGCGAAGTGCTTGGTGACACAGGTTTCTTCTCATCACGAGGAATATACAGAACAGGGTGGGCCCATCAGACGTACGCAGAATATCTTGCTGCTTTCTATTTAGCTCATTGTAAAGCAAATTTGGATCAGGTCATAAGTCTCTTAAGCCATCCTGAGGATCCAGGGAAAAATTTAATCCCCCAATTAACGGAAGCAGCCGCTTGGGTATCAAGTATCAATAGAGGGGTATTTTCTCATCTTATGAGGACAGATCCGGAGGCTTTGCTTAGAGGTGATTTTTCCTCTATAAATAACGAGTCTAAAAATGATCTCACTCAAGAGCTTTTGGTTCTCTACGAAAAGGGCAATGCTGTAGATAGCGACTGGGCCTTAAGAGATCATTATCACAAGTTGGCACATCCCAATCTGACGAATCAACTCCGTCCATATATTACTGATTCATCAAAAAATGTAATTGTTAGACGAGTTGCTATAGATATTGCCGAATCCTGCAATTTAACAGCTTTACAGGAAGAGCTCTTAGCCACTGCTCTGAATCAATCAGAAGATTATCACATCCGGAGCCAGGCCACTCACGCGATCTGCTTATTAGGAGACGACAAGACAAAGCAGAGTTTAAAACCTTTGGCATTTGGGCAAGCAGGGTATGACCCTGATGATGAGTTGAAAGGCCAAGCCCTTAGAGCCTTGTGGCCCATCTATATTTCAGCAGAAGATCTTTTTTCACCGCTCTCACCTCCTCAAAATGAGAATTTGGTTGTGCTAACCTAAAATTGACCAGCAAAGAGGGTTAGTGATCACCGAAAATTGACCACCCTGAGCAAGCGATCTTCTGTTAGAATGTCATTTTTTTTGACAATCTGCCAGGAGGTGAGGAGTTGCTCAAGATGGATCAGTACGAATACATCAGGACGGCCCAGAGGGTCTATGGCAAGAACATCAGCGAGCTGGCGAGGCAGACCGGCCATTCGCGCAATACAATCAAAAAGGCCCTTCGCGGGGAACCCTGGGGGTACAGCGAAAGGGAGCAGCAACAGTTTCCGGTATTAGGGCCATATCGCCCTCTTATCGAGGAGTGGCTGAAGAAGGACAGGGGGCAGCCGAAGAAGCAGCGGCACACCGCACGACGAGTATATAACCGATTGCGAACGGAACAGGGCTATCAAGGCAGTGAAAGCAATGTCCGTCGCTATGTGCGGATGGTACAGATGGAATTAGGATTTGATCTTTCCAGTCAGGTGTTCATCGCTTGTGAACCTGAAATCGGGCAGGAAGCGGAGGTGGACTGGGGGACAGCGCTAGCCTTACTGGGAGGAGAGAAAGTCCGGCTGAAGTTTTTCTGCATGCGGAGCAAATTTTCCGGGAAGCACTTTGTCCGTTTTTATCCCTGTGAACGTCAACAGGCATTTTTTGACGCCCATATCCAGGCCTTTGCTTTTTTTAATGGAATCTTCCCAGTTCTGATCTACGATAATTTAACGACGGCGGTGCGTAAAGTTCTTCAGGGAAAAAGGCGTATTGAGCAGGAAAGCTTCAGCAAGTTCAGGGCCTATTACAGTTTTTCCGCCCGGTTTTGCACACCTGGCAGCGGTAACGAAAAAGGCGGAGTGGAAGGCTTGGTAGGATTTGCTCGCCGAAACTACATGGTTCCAATGCCGGAGGCCGAAAGCCTTGAGGAACTCAACGAAAAGATTCTTGTTGACTGCCTAAGCTACGGCTCGCACAAGATGGCCGGTCGTTCAGAGTGCGTTTCCGAACTCTTTGACCAAGAAAAGGCTCATCTTCTTGCACAGCCGGAAATAGCCTACAGCAATATCCAGCCTGGCAATGCCCGGGTCGACAAATACGCCACGGTGACGGTTGACAAGAACCGTTATTCCGTGCCCTGGAAGTACGCAGGTCGCAAGTTGAAGACACTCGTCCATGTAGACCGGGTGGAGGTTTTTGCAGACGGCAAAAGACTGGCCGCCCACCAACGATTGTTTGCCAACAACAAATGGAGCCTTGCCCCGGAGCATTATCTGGAGTTGATCCAGCAACGTCCGATGGCGTTTTCCAGTGCCCGAGTAATTCGGCAATGGCGGGAACATTGGCCTCCGTCGCTGCATCGACTACTTGCCAGCTTCTGCAGCATACAAGGAGAAACCAAGGGGATCAAAGATTTCATTGCCGTCTTGATGCTGTACAGTCGTTATAAGGCCGATGAGGTGGAGACTGCTGTTGAACTCGCCCTGGAAAAGAATCTTAACAGCAGTGAAGGAATTCGGCACTTGCTGATATATGCCAATGAGTCTGAGGCCACTATTGCACCGATTGCAGGTTGGTCGAGCCTGCCTTCTCCTGATGTGACCGTCTATGGCGTGTTGGGAGGTGTGCAATGAGAAGTGCAACCATTGTCGAATTGCGTGAAAATCTTAAGGCCCTCAACTTAACAACCACAGCGCGGGATCTGGAAACCAGCATCCGCCAGGCGAAAGAGAGTGGGCCAGGCTACGATGAGTTTTTGCTGGATCTAACGACAACCGAGCTTGCCGTCAGAGCGGAAAACAGACTGAACCGCCGGGTAAGGGAGGCAAAATTCCCTCTGCTGAAGACCTTGGATGGTTTTGATTTCGCCGCCGTACCCGATCTCGATATCCGGGTAATACGAGAATTGGCTGGAGGCGAATACATTAAAGAACATCGCAATGTTATTTTTCTTGGGCGTAGCGGCACAGGCAAGACTCATTTGTCCACTGCACTCGGGATAGAGGCTTGCAGGAACAATAGTAGGACACGGTTCGTCAGTTGCTATGGTTTGGTCAACGAACTTATCGAAGCCCGGCAGGAAAAAGAACTACAGCGTCTTATCGGACGGCACGCCCGGTATGATTTGTTGATTCTTGACGAACTTGGCTACATCCCGTTTTCCAGGGAAGGCGGGGAGTTGCTCTTTCAGGTTCTTGCCGAACGTCAGGAGAAAGGGTCGGTAATCATAACAACAAACCTCGGTTTTGCCGACTGGACCAAGGTGTTCGGCGATCCGGTGATGACAGCGGCCCTTCTTGATCGATTGACACACCGAGCCCATATCATCAACTGTCAGTGGGACAGCTTTCGTTTGAAAGAAAGTCTCAAAGGGCATTCCAAAAAAGGAAAATGAAGATGAATGTCACTGCATATAATCCACAGAAAGGTCGATTGGAAACCATTGAGGTTCTCTTCACCGAAGATACCACAACATGGTTTCCTGTCACAATGAGCCCTAAAAGTATCAGTATGAGCACTGACCTTGACTACGGTTTATTGATCACTGGTGATGATATAAATTATCCCGTGATTGTTTATGATATTTCACGAGAGGGGATAAATTACAGCCGTAAAAAGGCAGAAGAATTGTTCAAGCAGGCTTTAATGTAGAGTTAAATAAGCAGCGGAGGGGCCTCCGGGGGTGCAGGAGAAACTCCAGTCGCCTACGGCTCCTTCCATTTCTCCTGCACCCCCGGAAACAAACACATTGGGTGGTACCCAACACCCTTCTCTATCATAACTTCAGGGTGGTCAGTTTTCGGTGATCACAGGTGGTCAATTTTCGGTTGTCATTTACAGAGAATTTGATTGGTGCCTACTATGACTTTCTCTATAGGCGGGTTGCTCAAGGAATTGGCCCGGATAATCTTTTGGTCGCACTTGAGTGGATGGAACTCTCCTATCCTAGTTGGAAAAACAATAATCGCTCGCGAGAATTAGCAAAAAGCATCTTTACCAAGGCTTGGGAACTTTTAGATTCGGCTGAAATTGCAAATATCTTTGTAAGGGCTATTTCAGTTCTTTTTAAAAGATATGATCTGAGACCAATAGAAGGTCTTATTTCAAATGATGAAAAAAACAAACGACGAATGTTGATTAATGCTTTGCTTACTGATGTCGGCGAAGAAAAGCTAGATGCCTACCTGTGCTTTCAAGCAAATTTTGTACATCCTGATGATATCCTCTGGTTGATTGACCGTAGTAACAATGAACCGCAACATGTCAGACAATATCTGGCCGAATTAACCAAATGTATATTCAACTACCAACACACAGACGTTGTTCTTACTATTTGTGAGGATGACCCCGTTTTTGCAGAAGAATTTAAATTCATAAGAGAGCCTGTTCGGTTGGATTCACCAGAAGCTGAAAGAATGCGTAGATACCATTACGGAAGAGATCGTTTCCATGAAAAAATATCTCCCACTCCCATGGAACGCATTATAAAAAATCTGGAAAAATCAGAGGCAGGACAAGTAAATGTTTGGCCATCTCTTCTCTATAATTTGAATCTTGATGAATATGGTTCTGGTAGTTGGCCGAATTCTGATTATCGCGAATCTTGCGGCTGGAAAAACGCAGAAACAGAAACGAAAAAAAGGATTATTGTAGCGACAAAAGAATATCTTATTAATGGTTCGCCCAAAATTGAAAGTCTTTTTGAAAAGAGCTATAAGCTTGAAACTCTTGCTTCTGACTATGCCCTCCGAATGTTGTTTAAGGAAGATTCCAATTTCGTTCTATCTCTTGACAGTAATACTTGGAATAAATGGGGAAAAGTCGTTTTAGTCAACTCGTCGCACCATGACGGAGAGGAAGGACAAGCACTGTTACGCCTAGCTTATAAATCCGTGCCGGAACAAGTAATCGAAGGTGTCCTTCAAACGATTGATAAAGAGAAAAATGATCAAACAATTTCTTTTCACCACATAAAGGATATTTGGGATGATCGATTATCAGAAGCAGTCTTCGAAAAGTTGATTAATACTTATTTAACGGTAGGAGTTGAAGGGGGGCTGCTCGGACTTCTGATAGAGCAGGGGTTTAAAGAAGCGCTGTCATTTACCATATCCATAATTACAAATCCGCCACCAGCTGATGAGATGGCGCGCAAGCGAGCATTGGTTGCAGCTGCTAATTTAATGATGTATGCAGATGATGCCGGATGGTCCATTATTTGGCCTATTATTCAAAAGGATTCTGATTTTGGCCATGAGTTGATAGAAAAAATATCAGGTAGAGAAAGGGTTATCCCACGGTTAGCCGATGATCAAGCCGCAGACTTATATATCTGGCAGGAACAGAATCGCCAGCATTCAGAAGAAAAGGACGATAACGCCAACCTGTTGAGTGCCAGGGAATTTAATGAAGAACTACTCGGTCATTTAAAGACAAGGGGAACGCTCGGTGCATGTCTTGGCCTTACAAAAATAGTTTCAGCATTCCCTGATCAGGCATGGCTTAAATGGAGCTTACGAGAGTGTGAATCTCTTTATCGAAGAGCCACTTGGTGCCCGCCTTCACCGCAAGAGATTCTTTCGCTTACTGAGAACAGAGATTTTTTATTAGTTCGAAGTGGGCAGGAACTCCTTGGTGTCATCATTGCTTCTTTAAAAAGACTCGAACAAACTCTTCATGGCGTCACACCTATGGCAACTTTTTTGTGGAACGATAATCGCCCTAGAAGTGAAAATGATTTTTCTGATTATGTGAAAAACCATCTGGAAAACGACCTCAATACGCGTGGGTTTTTCGCCAATCGTGAAGTTGAATTTCGTCGTTTAAAGCAATCTGGAGTTGGAGAAAAAACGGATATTGTTGTCGATGCTGTTTGTCAAATCGGTGAACGACTTGAGACGGTTTCTGTGGTTATCGAAAGCAAAGGATGCTGGAATAAAGATTTAAAGACAGCCATGAAATTTCAATTACGCGATAGATACCTCATAGACGATCAACATCGCTTCGGGCTGTACTTGGTTGGCTGGTTTCTCTGCAGCAAATGGGATAGTGGTCATTATCAAAAGAAAGATACACTTAAATTGAATTTATCCATTCAAGAGGCGCGGGCATTTTTTGACCAACAGGCTACTGATCTTTCATGTGATTCCATTTATATACAAGCTTTTGTTCTCGATGCGGGACTGCCGGAGTAAATGAGTCGTTCTAAAAAAGTGGGAAGGCTCATTTCCGGAGGTCCAAATATCCCCTATTTATGATAAGGAAATTGTTGTAAATGAAAACTAAAGGAAATATCAATCGAAATAATCGTGTCGATATTATCAAAACTGTACAAACCCCCCTTGGATTCTTCACACTAACAGTCTTAATTGTAGAAATAATTCTTGGTATTGCAGTAAACGCAACTCAAGGAACGAATCGTGGGTTTCTTATCATAAGTATGATTGCGCTTATTTTTATTCTTGTTGCCATTGTTGCAGGATCCGCATTTTTCAGACCGGAAGCCCTAAACGGGAGACGCCCAAAATCAAACATATCAAATTTGACTAAAGAGCATGCTTTGCCAAATAATCGAAAACTTGATGAGGCGAGAAAAATCACTGATCTAATACTACTACATAAGAAGAACAAGATTATGCCTGAGGTATTTGAGAGATACTGTGATGTATTAGGGCCAAGGAAGCGCTCAAATGCAGAAACTCAAGATCCGGTGGAACCAGGAGAGGTCGGGCCAAATGGTTACAGGGTTGGATATACAGAAGATGGCGATAAAGTAGAGTGGATACCCGACGATGAATGTCCAGGCAATGAGTGGCCAATGATACTTCGTCGCAACGACAAAGATATACTATCGGCTCAACAGGAATTTTGGGACAAGGTTTGGTGGAATCGTCACCAAAATTGGATTTATGAAATTGAGAGTGGCGAAGAGGTCTTGACTGAGCAGCAACAGCCCATCTTAGAACAAGCAAAGAAAGCTGCACGAGGTATGGAAATGAAATATGGTAAGGAAAACCTCGGATGGGATGACTTTGAGTGGGGTATGGTTAACGGCCGCTTGTCAGCATTATCTTGGGTTATGGGAGCGGAATGGGAAGAGTCGTTAGATACCTAACCACAATCCTCGAAACAGTTGACAGAACAGGTTTTCAATTCATGGAACCAAATTTATAACATTTTTAGCACATCGCCAAAAGGGAAGTCCAGATATCTCCTCTGTAGAAAGCTTAAAGTATCCCATAGCAGACTTGCTCCCTTACTTGGTATAAGCCAGGTCTTTGGGAGATTTTCATTGCATAAAAACAACCATCACAAAAGATATGAGCGAAACATTTCAACAAATAAGCCTTGTTGGTTTTATGAAACACAACGGCGGCCTAGAATTCAGGACAATTTCTGAAACTGATTACCAATTCAGGGCCAGAATACAAGAAATTCATTTGAATCCTGGTGGTATTACCCACGGTGGCTTCATCATGAGTCTGATGGATTCAGGAATGGGGACGGCTGCTCATCGGACAATTGGTAAAAACGCAAGAGCAGCAACGATTTCCTTCGACGTCAAATTTATCTCCGCCTCCAAAACAGGGGATTTACTAATGGGCACAGCCAAAGTCCTTAGAAAAACACGTTCATTGGTCTTCATGCAAGGCGAATTGCAATGTGGTGAGCAACTCATTGCAACTGCTGAAGGGATCTGGAAAGTGCTCTAGCACGCCTTGGCCGATTGTTGTTATTAATCAAGCATCCTGTACCTCAGAAGAATCAATATCTCCTATCGATTTTAACCGGATGGTTTCGGAAAGATACTCTTTGGAAATCTTCTGTTTGCAGTTACTCCATCTCAAACTAATTCTCGGTGCTTAGCCGGTCCTACCCTGTCAGGAATTATGTTGCGAGATCAGTTATGTTGCGCCTTTTCTTCTCTGTTTATTT
>JADQBJ010000016.1:0-109467 GCA_016278675.1 Desulfobulbaceae bacterium
CGGTTCTGTGAGAGGGATGAGGTGAGAATTATGAACTCACCTCACCCTACTCGATGTGGGAAATATGGTCTTTGGTGCGAATTTGATCCGCTATCCGCGGCACGGCAATTGTCGTTATCTCTCTGATATGGTAAGAACTGTTGGGAAACCTGAAGTCTACCTTTTTTTATAAACTTCCTCATGAGAGACGGTAATCCGGCGCAGAGTGGGGAGTCAGCGAGCAGCCTTATGCCTTATCTGTTACTCGTCTTAACCGCATTGTTCTGGTCAGGAAATTTTATCATAGGGCGCGGCATGCATGCCGAGATCCCGCCGCTGGCGCTTTCCTTCTGGCGCTGGTCCTTTGCTCTGCTGATTCTCTCCTTTTTCGGTGTAGCCCACCTCTGGCGGCAGCGCCGGCTGGCGCGACAGCATCTGCGCTTTATCGTCATTCAGGGTATCCTTGGGGTTACCGGCTTTAACAGCCTTATCTACCTGGCCATGCAGACGACGACGGCTATCAACGCCGTGCTGGTTAATTCCTGCATTCCCGTGCTGATTGCCGTCTGTTCCTGGATTATGTATAAAGAGGTGATGAGCGTCAGGCAGGTTTTAGGGGTATTGATATCCTTGTGCGGCGTCTCTCTGATCCTGGCCAGAGGAGATATGATGTTTCTGCTGAGCCTGGATTTCAATCGGGGGGACGTGTTCGTACTGGTGGCCGCCCTTTTCTGGGCTTTATACTCAGCCAACCTGAAAAGATATCCGGCCGAATTGCACCCCTTCAGCTATCTTTCGGGTATCGTCATCGTCGGCCTGATTGGTCTTTTCCCGCTCTACATCATCGAAATTTCCCTGGGCAAAGCAATGCATTTAAGCGGCTCCTCCCTGGCGGCCATACTCTATGTGGCCCTGTTCGCCTCGGTTCTGGCTTTTATTTTCTGGAACCGGGCGGTAAGAATGGTAGGCGCCAACAAGGCCGGACCATTTATATATCTCATGCCGGTGTTCAGCACCATACTCGCCATCATCTTCCTTGGTGAAAAAGTGTATCTGTATCATATCTTCGGTGTTTCATTGATATCTGCAGGCATTGTTATGACGACATTTCGGGTTTCCCGGACGAAAATGACATCGCGATAAGCACCCGTACGGGCACGCGGAGCATGTTTTTGTATAAAATGGTGCCGCAGACATTGTTCTCCCGCAGCAACGGCTATATTATGTGTTATGCAAATAATGATAAACTCGTAGAAACCACTAGAGTTGCCGCGATAATGAGGGACTTATGCCTGAAAACATGCAGCCCGGAAAAATTCGCATGGGGGTCAGCTCATGCCTGCTTGGCCAGAGCGTCCGGTATGACGGGGGACATAAGCACGATAAATATATAACCGAAACTCTGGGCCATTATTTTGATTTTGTACCGCTCTGCCCCGAGGTCGAATGCGGTCTGCCTACCCCGCGTGAGGCCATGCGGCTGATCGGCGATCCGAAAAATCCACGTCTGGTGACCGTTAAGACAGGAATCGATCATACCGAGAGAATGAAATCCTGGGCATTAAAACGGGTCCGGGAGCTCGAAACGGAGGATCTCTGCGGCTTTATTTTTAAAAGCAGATCGCCTTCATCGGGAATGGAAAGAGTAAAGGTCTATGATGATGATACCATCCCCCATAATGCCGGTGTAGGGATTTTTGCAGGGATATTTAAGGATCATTTCCCATTGCTTCCGACGGAAGAGGAAGGAAGGCTGCATGACATGGCGCTGCGCGAAAATTTCATAGAATCCGTTTTTGTCTACAGGCGCTGGCGGCAAACCCTGCGGCAGAGAACTCCCGGAGCGCTGGTTACCTTCCATACCAGACATAAGCTGCTTCTTCTGGCCCACAGCGAAAAGATCTACAGATACCTCGGGAAACTGGTGGCGCAGGCAGGCGGTGCGGACGTCTCTGAACTGTTTCAGGATTATCAGCAGGGGCTGATGGAGGCCATGAAGATCAAACCCACCTCCAACTCTCACGTCAATGTACTCATGCATATGATGGGTTATTTCAAGAAAATGCTCAGCCGTGATGAAAAGCAGGAACTGCTCGAGATAATTGACAACTATAAGCAGCAGTTTGTACCGCTGATCGTGCCTATCACTCTGATCAATCATTATGCCGGAAAGTACAACGAAACCTATCTGCTCAATCAATATTATCTTAAACCGCATCCCACGGAGCTGAAGCTGAGAAATCATGCCTGAAAAAACAATCCTGATCACGGGTGCAACCGGATATATCGGCAGAAGATTGTGTCAACGTCTCCTGCCGAGAGATGAATACCGGCTGCGCCTTCTGGTGCGCAACCGCCGCAAGGTTCACACCGCGGTGGCTGACCGGGTGGAGATTGTCGAAGGGAGTACATTTGACATGGAGCCGCTGAGGCAGGCCCTTGCCGGAGTAGACACGGCTTTTTATCTGATTCATTCGATGGGAGGCAAAGAAAATTACTGGGAGCTTGATAAAAAAAGTGCCGACAATTTCCGCACGGCCTGTATTGAAGCCGGGGTCAGACGCATCGTTTACCTCGGTGGCCTCGGGGTCAAGGAAAGTGCAAGCAAGCATCTGCTCAGCCGGCTGGAGACCGGTGAGGTTCTCGGTGCCGAACCGGAAAAAATCCAGACCATCTGGCTGCGGGCGGGGGCAATCATTGGCTCAGGCAGTTCAAGCTTTGAGATCATTCGTCATCTTACCCAAAAGCTGCCTGTTATGATCACGCCCAAATGGGTGCGCACCAAAACCCAGCCGATCAGCATAGAAGATGTTCTCAGTTATCTGGAGTCCTCCATAAATCTTGGATATGACAGAGATCTCGTGGTGGATATCGGGGCTGAACGCTTGAGTTTCGAGGAGATGATGATGCAGACTGCTGAAGTAATGGGGCTGAAGCGGTTTCTGCTGCCGGTACCTCTGCTTTCTCCCCGTCTCTCTTCCTACTGGGTAATCCTCATCACCCCTCTGCCTTTCCGGCTGGCAACCGCCCTTGTCGAAGGGCTGAAGAGTGAAACCGTCATGCAGAATGACCATGCCGAAAAATATTACCCCGGGATAAAGCCCATACCCTTCCGCGAGGCGGTCATCAGGGCCAACTACGAACTTCAACAGAATCAGGTAATCAGCCGCTGGTGCGACAGCAGCGGCGAACAGGCCTGTGACGTCAAGGATTTTGATGATCCCGGAGGGGCGGTATTCCGCGATATTCGTATTGTTCCCTATGCCAATGGAGAAAAACAGGAGCAGGTTTTTCAGGCTGCCTGTGATCTCGGTGGCCAAAAGGGCTGGTTCAAGTACAATATTCTCTGGCGAGTACGGGGATTCATAGATAAAATATCAGGAGGGTACGGTCTCAACAGGGGCAGAAGGCAGCATCGCGAGCTGAGGATCGGGGATGCTCTCGATTTCTGGAAAGTAGCTGATATCAAAGACGGAAAACGTCTGCTTCTTTACGCCCAGATGAAACTGCCGGGCCAGGCCTGGCTGGAGTTTGACTGTCAACCCGAGCAGCTGGTTCAAACGGCCCACTATATCCCGCGAGGACTGCTGGGCAGACTCTACTGGTATGCGGTCACTCCTCTGCACCATTTTGTTTTTGCGGATCTGGCCAAAACCGTCGTGAGTGATTCAAAGAAATTGGAAGAGTAAAGAAATTCCTCCAGAATATCCGAAAGCTGGATCCCCCCCAAAGAAATTCCTGCGGCCTTGCAAAGGAAAACCGATCTGCCGCTCTGTCGATTATTATACTCGATTCCGAAAAAGTGTATTCAGGTCATGGCACATCGTTCCGCCACCTTCCGAATCTTATGTTAAAAGCAATCCTGATGTGGTAATTTGGTCATTTTTACTACACCATCAGGTAAGACTTATTCCTTGGGAAGATATTAATGAAATATTCATTGAGCAAACTCGCATTCCTCATACTTCTCCTTGCCGGGACGGGCGGACTTTTGTGGATGTATGGACCTTTTTTCAAAGAGTCCGGTGATTCGCTGAAGAAAGAAAGTGGAGATCGTGTGATTCCCGTAGAGGTTGCAGCCATAACCCATGATTCCATCGAGCTGCGTCGAACATTCAGCGGGGCTCTTGAACCCCGAGCGGAATTTGTGGTGGCCCCAAAGGTCGGCGGCCGCTTGGAACGGTTGAGTGTCAATCTTGCCGATTTCGTTGGGCGCGGCCAGGTGGTAGCCGAGTTGGATAACGATGAATATGTTCAGGCGGTAGCCCTCGCCCGGGCAGATCTTGCCGTGGCCCAGGCTAATCTCTCCGAAGCTCGCAGTGAGGCTGAGATTGCCGGTCGTGAACTGGAAAGGGTGGAGACCCTGCGGAAGCGGGGAGTTGCTTCCGAGACCCAGCTTGACTCGGCCAAAGTGACCCATCTTGCCAAGCGGGCAAAACGCGAAGTGGCTGAGGCGAATGTAACCCGGGCCGAATCCCAGGTGGCGACGGCGAATATCCGGCTGGGGTATACCAGGATTACGGCAGGGTGGAGTGGCGGTGCCGACCGGCGGGTGGTTGCGGAGCGTTTCGTTGACGAGGGCGAGATGGTTTCTGCGAATACCGCTCTGCTGCGCATTGTTGAGATCGATCCCATTATCGGTGTGATTTTCGTAACTGAACATGATTACGCCCGAATGCAGCCGGGCCTCGATGTCTCTCTGGTGACCGACGCCTATCCCGGAGAAAAATTTCGGGGAACCATAGAACGTATCGCGCCCGTTTTTAAAGAGACGACTCGCCAGGCGCGGGTTGAACTGGTTATCGACAATGATCAGCTGCGTCTTAAACCGGGAATGTTCATCCGGGCCACAGTAGTTCTTGAGCACATAGCAGAGGCCACTCTGGTGCCCGAAGAGGCTTTGGCCAAGCGTGATGACCGCAGCGGAATCTTTTTAGTGAATGAAGATGGGCGTTCGGTGAGTTGGAAACAGGTCGATGTCGGCATTCGTGACCGTGGTGCTGTCCAGATAATCGGTGAGCAGCTCTCGGGACGCGTTGTTACCCTCGGCCAGCAGTTGCTTAATGACGGTTCGCAAATCACCATTCCCGATGAAATATCCGTTTCCGACGGTTCCACGGAAAGGGCGGTACCATGAATCTTCCCGGTTTCAGTGTCCGCCGCCCGGTTTTTACGACAATGATCACTCTGATCGTGGTCATTATGGGCATATTTTCCCTGGACCGCCTGAAGATCGATCTGCTCCCCAGCATCGAACTGCCGACCATTTCGATACGAACCAACTATGACGGAGCCAGCCCGGAAGTAATGGAGCGGCTGGTAACCCAAGTCATTGAAGAGATAGTCGGAACCGTTCCCGGTGTTGTGGAGATGACCTCTCAGTCATCGGAAGGCAGCAGTACCGTGCGTGTCACCTTTTCCTGGGGAACCGATGTCGATATGGCCGCCCTTGATGTGCAGGCCAAGCTGGAGGATGAAATCAATGAGCTGCCGGACGATGTCGGCCGCCCCCGGGTAAACAAGTGGGATATAGCCGGCTTTCCCGTGGTCATCCTGGGCATTTCCAGCAATCTGGACCCGGTGGAGTTGACGGAGCTGGTCGAAAACCAGGTACGCTATCGTTTCGGCAGGGTGCCGGGGGTTGCCCAGGTGGATCTTTTCGGCGGTTTTAACCGTGAGGTCCGGATCGAGCTAGATCCCGACCGCATCAAAGCTCTGAGACTGCCCTTAAACCAGGTGCTGCAGTCCATCCGCGATGCCAATATCGATCTGCCCACCGGTAAAATCGTACAGGGACGTTACGAGGTCACCCTGCGGGCACCAGCGGAGTTCACCTCTCTTGATCAGATTCGAAATACCATTATTTTTCGTCAGGCAGGGTCTGCGGTAACTCTGGGCCAGATTGCCGAGGTGCGGGACACGTACGAGAAACCGACGCGCATTGTCCGGGTAAACGGGCAGCGGGGCCTGCATGTCGGTATCCGCAAGCAGGCTGATGCCAATACGGTGGAAGTTGCCAATGCCGTGCTCGAGGAGATAGATGAGGTCAACCGGGCCTTCCCTCAAATCCGTGTTGTGCCCATAATCAACCAGGGAAATTTTATCGAGCGGTCAATTGCCAACGTGGCCCGCTCGGTCCTTTACGGTGGCGGGCTTTCTGTTCTGGTACTGCTCTTCTTCCTTCGTAATATCCGCTCGACGGTGGTGATATCGCTGGCTATTCCTATCTCGGTGATAGCCACTTTCGCCCTCATTTATTTCGGCGGCTTTACCTTGAATATGATGACCCTCGGCGGTCTCGCCCTGGGTGTCGGCATGATGGTTGACAGTTCCGTGGTGGTTCTCGAGAATATTTTCAGGCGCCGCGACGAAGACCTTGAAAATCCCCAGGTAGCCGCGGTGAACGGAGCCAGCGAGGTGGGGCCTGCAATCGTTACCGCGACCATTACTACTCTGGTTATCTTTCTGCCTCTGGTATTTGTGCGCGGGGTAGCCGGCATCCTTTTTCAGGAGCTTTCCTATGTAATTATTTTCTCTCTGGTCTGTTCACTGCTGGTTTCGCTGAGTCTTCTGCCGATGCTGGCTTCCAGGCTTCTCGAGGCTCCCGGACAGAGGAGAAAAAACCATTCTCCCCGGATCAGATCATTGATGACACGGTTGGATGAGCTTTTCAAAAATATGGATACCGGCTATCGCGGCCTGCTGCGCAGAGTGTTGCGCCGGCGGCTGTTTACCATCTTTTTGGCGCTGACAGTACTCGGCGCCAGCCTGCTGCTTCTTCCCTTTATCGGCAGTGAATTCCTGCCACCCAGCGATGAGGGCGAGGTGAGAGTAAGCGGCGAGATGGAGATCGGCACCCGACTTGGGGTGGTCGATCAACAGGCCCGCAAAATGGAGGAAATTGTCTATGCCGCTGTGCCTGAGGCTGTGTCAAGGGTAATTCGCATGGGTGCCTCAGGCTGGAGGCCAAGCGATGCCGTTATGGCTAATATTCGCTTGTCGCTGGTCCCGGCGTCCCAGCGGGACCGTTCCAATACCGAAATTGCCGACGATCTGCGACAGAAACTGACCGGCAAGATTCCGGGCATGACCATTCGAACCCGTGCTCCTCAGGGGCAGTTTCTGCTGGAGAGAATCCTTGGAGGTGTCGAGGGAATTACCGTGGAGATCCGAGGATTTGACCTGCAGACTCTGGATATGCTGGCGGCAAGGACAGCCGCAATGATCGTGGATATTCCGGGAATCACCGATATAGAAACGAGCAAGGAAGCCGGCGTACCGCAGCAGGAACTTCGGGTTGACCGCGACAAAGCGGCCGATCTCGGTCTCAGCGTTCGGGATGTGGTCGCAGTTCTGGAAACCTCGATTGCCGGCAGCAAGGCCGGGGAGTATCGTGCCGAGGGCAATTCGTATCGTATTTTCGTGCAGCTTGAAGATGCCGAAAACCGCACGCTGGATGAAATTCTCGACCTGACGCTGACTACGGCTTCGGGTGATCTGGTATCCCTGCGCAATCTGGTAATGGATAGCACCGGATTGGGACCCATCATGATAAACAGAAAGGACCAGCAGAGGATAGTCACTGTCCAGGCCAATGTGGCGGGCAGGGACCTGGGTTCTGTTGCCGCAGATGTCCAGGCCGTGATTGAGCAGATACCCCGTCCCGTCGGCTATGATCTCATGGTGGCCGGCAATTTCGAAGAACAGCAGAAGGCCTTTCGGGAATTATTGATCTCACTCGGGCTTGCTCTGGTTCTTGTCTATATGGTCCTGGCCTGTCAATATGAATCCCTGCGCGATCCCTTTGTGGTGATGGCCTCCGTTCCGGTTGCCGCGGTGGGTGTCCTGTTGATCCTCTTTCTCACCGACACCACTTTGAATCTGCAATCCTACATAGGGTGCATCATGCTTGGCGGCATCGTGGTTAACAATGCCATTCTCCTGGTCGATCAGACCGGAAAACTTCGCAGCGGCGGCATGAAGGTCAACGAGGCCGTAGCCGAGGCCGGACGAAGGCGGCTGCGCCCTATTTTGATGACTTCACTGACAACAATCCTGGCCCTGACTCCGCTTGCTCTGGGAATAGGAGAAGGGGCCGATGCCCAGGCTCCCCTGGCGCGGGCGGTGGTGGGCGGTTTAAGCGGCTCGACCCTGATTACTCTGGTTTTGATTCCGGCGGTCTACTCTCTTTGTCATCCCGAAAAAAAGGAAGCTGCGGCATCATGAAGACATTTCACCCTACATTCTTAATGCTCCTCTGCAGTGGATTATTGGCGATGGCCATCACCGCTTGTGCCCCCGTTGAGCGCCTGCCGTTTTTCGCCGATACGAGGGAGCCGTCTTCTTTTGAAAAAGCCGGTGATCCGGTAATCATCCCCACCCGGGTGGAGATCCGCGGAGAGCAAAGCGAACAAGCGGATGGCAGCGTTCCGCAGGAGCTAGCGGTGGAGGAGGCGGTCATGCTGGCTCTTCGCCACAACAGCGACCTCCGGGTCAATCAGCTCTCACCGGTGATCAGCGGGGCCTTTGAACTGATCGAGCGTGGAGTCTTTGATCCGGAAATCTTTGCCGAGGCACGTCATTTCCGGGAAAAGGAAGACAGTGACCGCGGATTTACCGGTGTGCGGCGGGATGATTCCACCAGGGAGACGGAAATTGCCGCCGGAGTCAGGCAGATCCTGCCTTCCGGAACTACGCTGGAGGCTGCGGTTGGCAGGGAAACAACAGTTTTTGATGATGACGATGAGGAACAGGAGGCACGGGTTGAGCTCAGCATAACCCAGTCTCTGCTGCGTGGCTTCGGACCATCGGTCAATCTGGTTAGTGTCCGTCAGGCTGAAATTGACACATTGGCGAGCATTGAAGAGTTAAAGGGCTTTATCAATGTTCTCCTTGCAGATACGGAGACTGCTTACTGGCAGTATGTTCTGGCTCTGAAGGAGATCGACATTTTTGTACAGTCACTGGAAGTTGCCCGCAAGCAGCGAGAGGAGATCGAGTTGAGTATCGAGGTAGGGTTCCTGCCTGAATTCGAGGCCGCTGCCGCCAGAGCGGAAGAGGCTCTGCGGGTACAGGCCCTGATCGATGCCGAAAGCCTTCTGGAGGATCGTCGCCTTCGTCTGCTTCGCCTGATCAGTCCCCGCCTTGACAATCTTCTCGACAGCAGGATTATGGCCGTAACTGATCCAGGGGTGTCGCCCCAGCCAATTGACAATATAGAGGACCGCCTGAAGTTGGCCGAGCAGATCCGGCCAGATCTGGGAGAAGCCAGGCTGAGGCTGCATCGCAATCGCCTGGAGACGATTATGACGCGCAACGGGCTTCTGCCCCGGCTCGAACTTTTCATGACTTTGGGGAAAACCGGTTACGGAGATTCATTCGGGGATTCCTTTGGAGACGTGGCCGGCGACTCCTATGCCATTACTACCGGATTACGTCTGAGTCATTTTCTGGGCAATCGTGCTGCCGAGGGAGCCAATCTGGCCGCGTTTGCCCAGCGGAGACAGGCCGAAGAGGCAATTGAGAACCTTCGTCAGATAGTTCGGCTTGATGTCTATCTGGCTATTAACGAGGCGGAGCGGCTTCGTCGGCAGATCGAGGCAAGCAGGGCCACCCGTATCTTTCAGGAGCAGACCCTGAAGGCGGAAGAGGAGCGCTTTGAAGTAGGAAGCAGCACCGCCCTTCTGGTAGCCCAGGCGCAGCGCGACCTGCTCCAGGCCCAGATAGCCGAGGTTGAGACCGTGGTCAATTACCGCATAGCCCTGGTGCAGCTCTATCTGGTCGAGGGCAGCTTGATAGAGCGGCGCGGCGTGCAGATAGCGGAAACCCGCAGCGGTATCGGCTTATGACCTGCGGCGGTCTGCACTCCAGAAGCATGGGCCCCTCCTACCCAGATTGAGTTATCATTCCACGGTATCGCTGTGGGGGGCATGGCTGAAGGCGAGTACCTGGTCGACGCGGATAATCAGCCTGCTCTCGGACTGAGGCAGCTGTTCTTCGCCCTCAAGATCTGCAATGAAGCCATCCATCATGGCGATCTCCTCGACTTTTTCAACTTCTCCGAGAATTTGATGTCCGATATCAGTCGCAGGGTCCCAGGCGACCACTGAAATAAGCGGGTTGTCGCCAAGATTTTGAATCGTGGCTGGACAAAACCATGCTTCAACGCCAATATGGTCTTCGCTAATGTAACGGATGATGCCGGCGGCAGCCAGGTGGGGCAGGCCATTGCCGTTTGTGGTGGTCACGAAGACGTGCTCCATGCGGTTGCCGAGATCCACCGCTTCGAAAATCGCTTTCGTGCTCATTGTGCCTCCTTGATGTGAGAAAATGTATCTTCCCTCTCACGCTATTTTAATGCCTCTTGTGTGCTGCGCCAACCTTATCTTTCTTCTTTCACCGGGTTGCTCAGCGTACCTATGTTCTCAATCTCAACCTCCACCGTATCGCCATCTTTCAACGGTCCAACACCGCTCGGAGTGCCGGTGATGATAATATCACCGGGTTCGAGGGTGAAATTTTTCGAGACGAAAGATATGATCTCAGGAATCGAAAAAATCATATGACGGGTGTTGGAGTCCTGAACAATTTTGCCGTTGAGGCGGCAGCGGATAACAAGATTTTGTGGATCGCCGATCGCCTCGGGCGGTACAATTACCGGGCCGATGGGTCCGAAGGTGTCGAGTGATTTTCCGCGAAACCATCCGGCCTTATCGCCTTTCTGCAGGTTTCTCTGGCTGATATCATTAAAGCAGGTAAAGCCCAGGACGTGCTGCAGAGCCTGTTCGGGAGGCAGATTTTTCACCCTGTCTTTGATGATGATGGCGAGTTCCGCCTCATGGTCGGTACGGCAGTCTGTAAAGCCATACTCCCGCACAAAAGAAGGCAGAATGATTGTTTCTCCCGGCCCGATGAGAACATTCGGAGTCTTGGGGAACAAAACCGGCTCCGTCGGCACCTCCTCTGTAAAATTACGGACATCAACAGACTGGCTTTCTTTGATATGCTCAAGGTAATTAAGACCCAGAGCCACTATTTTGCTGGGATTGAGTTGGTATTGATCACCATTTGATAAAGGCAGTGTCACTTTCATAAAAATCCTCTGAAGTCATATTGGGGGTAAGTGTATCTTTTACCATATTGAGCTGAAAGCGGTTAAAAAAAATGCAATTACCAATGCCACGCCAAACGATACTGCCATGGTGCAGCGCTCATCGCCGCAACACAAAAACTCAAAGTAGAATTTTTGGACTGCCTGGTGAAAATGAAGCAGTATCAATGGAGCGGTTTGCAGCGTCTGATTTGACAATTACATGATGTGATGCTTAAACTCTGAATATAACATTAGGCGTCAAAGGTGGGGTCGTGAAGTATTGGCAGACTCGTAGAATGTCTGAGTGCGCAGCTGAAACACTCAACAGAATGCGATGGTTAACCGTTTGTCTTCGCGGCTCTTTTTTTGAAAAATTGAAAGGGAGGGTTAAAGAATGTATGAAAAAATAAAGAGCAGCAGGGAAGTTTCTTTCCGGGTGGCCGGTATTGTAGCCATTTTTTTTATGGTCACCATGCTGATGTACCCAGTTGGTCAGGCGGCTGCCGAAAAAAACGACCAAAAAAATATTGTTTACGTTGATATCGGGAAAATTATCGAAGTGCACTCCGCTTTCCTCAAAGCCCAGGAAGAGTTTGGAACGGAAATCCAGGGCATGCAGGAGGAGTTGCAGGGCATGGGCGAAGAGGAGCAGATGATGGCACAGCAGCAGATGCAGCAGCAGATGCAACAGAGAGGCGAACAGTTGCAGGAAGAAGCTCTCAAGGAAATGAAAAAGGATCTGCAGAAAATAGCAGATGAAAAGGGCTATGATTATATCTTCGATGCCAATTCCTTGATTGTCGGCGGCACGGATGTCACCGATGAGATTCTGGAGGCACTGAAGTAACATTGCCACACAGATCATCATATTTTCAAGAAATTAAATACATACACATTACTGATTACCAATGATATTCAGCTGGCAGGCTTGAAGGTTGCAAGAACATTTTTTTGCCGTCATACCGAAACAGACCTGGAATGACAATATCGTCCAATTTTCATTATAATACAATAATATACAAACATTTTTGGCTGATTTTGATTGGTAATCAATAAGAAATTTCATCTCCCACCAATATCCCCTCGATTCCTATTTCATTTCTCTCATTCAAGTTTTTAGATTTCGCCATTGTAATGCAGGTTACGGTAATGTAACCTCAGTGGGTTGATCTGTTGCTGCCCGGACAGGCTAAGTCATTGCTTGTTTGAATAAATATGTAGTCATTCGACGGGTATGTTTGTTGCAATATGAGCAAAATGCTCATCGAAAATGACTTAGGGTTGATCGAACTCAGTCGCAGCTCCTCCAGAGACAAATCACAGATTAGAATTCATTTTTTTCTTCTTTTTCGTGTTGTGGCATTTGTCGGGGTAAGGCATTAATCAAGCATATGAGGTGGTTTATGGTGAAGTTGTGTAAGATATTTTTCAGCATGGCGTGTTCTCTCGCTATTGTCTGTGGCTTCCTGTCTTCGGGAATGGCTGCGGATGTTAAAAAGCTATTCATTGTCCATAGTTACGAAAAAGATCATATATGCGGGCAGCCTCAGCATGATGGCGCAATTAAGGCGTTGAACGATGCCGGCTGGAAACAGGGGGAAAACCTTGAGGTCGCGACGTATTATATGGATACCAAAAAGAACAACAATACTCCGGAACTTATTGCCGAGCAGGCAAATCTGGCCATGGAGGAAATTGCTGCTTTTCAGCCTGATGTTGTTCTAACTCTTGATGATAATGCCTTTCGTGCCGTGGCGCTGCCAGCTTCCGGCACTTCCACTCCCTATATTTTCTCCGGCATGAACAATCAGCCGGAAAATTATGATCAGCAGAAGGAGTTCATGGCCGATCGTTCAATACCGGGAAACAATATTACCGGAGTGTATGAGAAGCTTTATATCCGCGAAGCCATACGCGTCCTTTCCTCTTTGCATGAGATGAACAGCGTCCTCTTTCTGGGCGACATGTCGCCTACCGGTAAGGCCATACAGAAACAGGTGGAACTTGAGCTCAATGAAGAAAGTAATATACCGGTTCCGGCGGTGGAGTTGCGGATGATGAATTCCTGGGAGGAGTTCATCAGCACCCTTGCCCAGTTTAACGACTCAACCGAATTTGGTGCCCTGTACCTCGGTACGCTGCTGCTTAAGGATAAAAAAGGCCGGGTTTACACCGCGCCGGAAATTATAAACCACACGCTTCTGCATGCGCACAAGCCCACCATAGGATTAAATTACGCCTTTATCAAACTGGGACTTTACGGCGGCGCCACCGTGGATTTTTTCTCCATGGGAGAGCTGGCCGGCAAAAAAGCGGCGGCTGTTCTCAGTGGAACCGAGCCCGGCAGTCTTCCTATTGAAGATGCTCCCCGAGTCGCCCTTGTTTTCAACCTTAAACGTGCAGAACAGCTGGGGCTGAAAATTCCTGCAGATATCCTTTTGGCGGCAGATGAAGTATTCAGCAAGTGAGGATGTGGATGAACCGCTCGCCGTACCCGTGCCGGCTTTTCCTCTAGCCGGGTATCTGACGGTTGTTATTGTTCTGCTCGTTATTGTTTCCGTCACAGCGGTATCGGGAATTCTTTACTTCACCCTCAATAAGAGCCTGAACAGTGAGTTTGAGGAAGGTATACAGGCGAAAGGCGGGGAGGCGGGGCAGGTCTTTCAAAACCGCATAAACAGACTCAGCAACAGGCTGAATGCTCTGGCGCATGACAATACCGTTCGCGTCACGCTTATGCTGGGAGCACATCAACAGTTGTCCCAGCATCTCCATTCGGTCTATAACAACATTGCCGATCTGCATTTTATTATTAAGGACTCGGCTTCGGGTTCCTTTTTTACTCCTTCTGAAGTTTGGATCGATGGCAGACAGATTGAAAAAGTCTTTCCGGTGCAAACAACCGAGCCTGTTTTGGTCAATACTGTCGAAAATGGCGGATTCCAGTTAATCCAGAGCGTACCGATAAGAAGGCAGCAGGAACAGGTTGGAGTGGCCGCGGCCACTTACCAGATAAGCAAGGACGAGCATCTTCAGTCACTTTTCGGCAAGGAAGGGAAATATGCCGATAAGCTGGTTTATTTTGACCAAGGTGAGGTCTGGGATCTTCTCTCCGGAAGAAAGCTTTCTTCCGCCCTCACCTTTCCCGCTTCTGTCTATCACGACAACTCCCTGGACTACATTACCCTCAATGGTGAGGATTTTGCCGTCTCAAAAAGAGCTGAGTTTGACGGGGTCTATTTTTTCGGTAATCTACGAAATCTCAGGGCCGCCAAGAATCGTGTCCTCAATGCCGTGCTGTTTCCCGCCATTATTGTCGTCCTGCTGACCCTGCTGACCTCAATTTTTCTTAGCAGAAAACTTGTTGAGCCCTTGCGGCAGCTTACCAGGTTCGCTCATAAGATAACCTCAGGTGAAAATGATATTTCGAATACCTTGGCGACTTCGCGTATCTACGAGTTCAATCGTTTGAGAGTCTCGCTTTTTTCCATGCTTGAGCATATTCACCAGGCGCGTGAAATGGAACGCTATCAGGATCTTTTTGAAGGCGTGGCCGATATGGTCTTTATCAATGATCTCCATGGAGCAATGATTGATGTCAATAAAGTAGCACTTGATAAACTCGGTTACCCTTTTGCCGAGCTAACCCGGAAAAATCTCTACGACCTCGTGCTCCCCGTGCAGAAAAGCATGCTGCAAAGAAAGCTGGAGACTCTGCAGACAGAAAAAGAACAGCTTGTCTTCGAGACAGAAATTATGGATTCTGAGGGAAAACATCTTTCTGTAGAGTGTCATGCTCGAAAGATCGTCTTAAGAAACCAGGTGGTAATTCTGAATGTGGTCCGCGATATTTCTGCTCGTGCTCAGGCGGAAAAAGCCCTGCAGGAGTCTCACAGCACCTTGCTTACGGTTTTGAACTCTATTCAGGCAACAATATACGTAAGTGATATAGAGACCCGGGAGATCCTCTTCATGAATGCCTGTATGTCTGAATCTTTCGGAGGCAACAGGGTCGGCGGGAAATGCCATCAGGTGGTATATGGTAATACCGAACCCTGCAGGCGATGCCAAAGCATGCAACCTCCTTCCCCCTGTGAAATTCCGACGAAGGTGTTGACCTGGGAGGGCAGAAATCCCGTGAACGGGAACTGGTATGTCCATCATGATCGGATCATCAGGTGGGTTAACGGCCGCAGCGTCAAATTTCAGATTGCCTTTGACATTACTGAAAGAAAGGAGCTCGAGCTGAAGAGCGATGAGACCAGATCACAACTGAGAAAAGCACAGAAAATGGAGTCTATCGCTACCCTTGCCGGCGGCATTGCCCATGATCTCAACAATATTCTGTCAGGAATCGTCAGTTATCCGGACTTGCTCCTTTTGCAGTATCCGGACGACAGCAGTCTCAAGGTTCCTCTGCAGATCATTAAAGATACGGGATTGAAGGCATCCGCCATTGTTCAGGATCTTCTTACCCTGGCACGTCGAGGTGTCGTGGTCAATGAAGTGATCAATCTCAACAACGTCGTCAACCGATATCTGGAGAGCCCCGAGCATCGGCAATTGATCCGTGATAACCGTCATATCGAAATAAAGGTCGATCTGCAGCTGGGGCTGGTCAATATTCTCGGCTCCTCTCTGCATCTCTCTAAAACCATCATGAATCTGGTTATCAATGCTGTCGAAGCCATCCAGGAATCAGGATATGTTTCAATCGCCACAGCAGTGACAATCATAGATGAAGAGGATCCCAGGGCGGAAAAGATAGGTGTGGGCGAATATGTTGTTCTGGTTATAGGCGATACCGGCGCAGGCATCGCCCCGGAGGATCAGGACCGTATTTATGAGCCTTTCTTTACCACCAAGGTAATGGGAAGAAGTGGCACCGGCCTTGGCATGGCTGTTGTCTGGGGGGCTGTTGAGGATCATGAAGGCTATATTGACTTGCAGACGGTTCCCGGCGAAGGAACCACCTTCAGTCTGTATTTTCCGGTGACCAGAAGAGTACTCCTGCAGGAGCAGCTGGAGCTAACTAAAAATGATTACCACGGCAGGGGGGAAAGTATTCTGGTTATAGACGATATGACGGAACAGCGCGATTTAGCATCGATGATGTTCGGCCGGATGGGCTATAATGTCATAACTGTGCCAAGCGGCGAAAAGGCCATCGATTTTCTGAATCAACATTCCGTAGATCTGCTTCTTCTTGACATGCTGATGGAAGGCGGAATGAACGGGCTGGAAACGTATAGACGTATTCTGCAGATTCATCCCGGCCAGAGAGCCGTAATCACCACCGGTTATTCCGAAACTGAACAGGTAAAAGAGGCCCTCCGTCTTGGTGCGGGAAGTTATATCAGGAAGCCCTATCTTTTTGAAGATATTGCTCTGGCGGTCAAAAATGAACTGGCAAAAGAGAAAGTAGTAGCCGGTACAGCTAAGGCATAACCACAGAACAGGTTCCGGTACACTTTTTCTTTGGCTTATAATATACAGACTTCTGTATCTCCAGCGCCCGGGCGGCGGAGGCAAAATAAATAGCGGCGGGAATCCTATCGTTTCAGCCCCAGTTCAATGGAGCATCCGGGCTGCAGCTCATGAAGAGTATCCCGCACCCCTACTTTGATGGGAGGGGCAGTCCGCCCCTGTCTGCTGTTGATGGTAATGCTTTCCCGCTGGATTGTCACCCGCAGCCAATGTCGGCGATAGAGGATATTAAAAGCCATGCTTTGCACCTCATCGGGCAGGGCCGGGTTAAACCAGAGGATGTCCTGGCGTGTTTCCAGACCGGTGTAGCAGCGCTGCATCAGATCCACTGTTCCTGCCATGGCTCCAAGGTGAATGCCTTCGTGAGTGGTGCCCCCCTGAATATCCGAGACATCGCTTTTCAGGGCATCGCAGAAGAGGTGCCAGGATTGTTCACGTCTGGATCTGGCCAGTACCCAGGCGTGAACAACCCGGCTGAGCGTTGATCCGTGTGAAGTGCGTTTGAGATAATAGTCGATGTTTTTAGGAATACTCTCGTACTCCAGGGAATATCCCAGGCGTTTGAAGAGCTGGCCCAGTTCATCCGCGGAAAGCAGAAAGAAGAGCATGAGTACGTCGGCCTGTTTGGAGAGTTTGTAGCGGTTGGTGCTGTCGTTTTCCGCCTCGAGGATACGGTCGAGGCGGTGAATATCGCCATATTTGTTTTTATAGCCTTCCCAGTCAAACTCCTCGAGTTGATCGTATCCTTCGAACTGGCTGATGATGCCCTCATCATGAAAAGCGATCCGCATTTTGCGGCTGATATCCTCCCAAAGCGCAATTTCCTTATCATCTAAAGAGAGATTTTCCCGCATTGACTGCCTGCGTTCTTCCGGCAGCATCTCGAAAACCTCCAACGTCCTGCAGAACAGCCAGGCCACCATGACATTGGTGTAGGCGTTATTGGTCAATCCGGGCTCGGTGGAGTCCGGATAAGCGGTGTGGAATTCGTCGGGACCCATAACTCCGTGGATTTCATAGCGTTGAAGGGAGTCGTTATAGCTGGTAAGGCTTGCCCAGAATCTGGCTATTTCGATTATCATCTCGGCACCGTAGTATGACATGAAGTCACGGTCATCGGTTACCTGATAATAGAGCCAGACATTGTAGGCCACGGCGATATTGATATGGCGCTGCAGTTGGGTATTATCGGGGATCCAGCGGCCCGATTGCGGATTGAGATGCAGTGTCTGTGCTTCTTCCCGGCCGTTGCTGCCGCTCTGCCATGGAAACATGGCGCCTTTAAAGCCCGCCTCCGCAGCCGCCAGCCTGGCTTGTGGCAGCCTCTTGTAGCGGTATCTGAGGAATGCCCGGGTAAGATCGGGAATACGCAGGTTAAAAAAGGGAAAGACGAATAATTCATCCCACATGATCAGGCCGCGGTATGCTTCGCCATGCAGTCCCCGTGGAGGAATGCCGGCGTCAAGATCGATGGAATGCACCGATACGGTCTGCAGCATGTGAAAAACATGGAGATTGAGAATCTGGGAGATCCTCGGATGAGATGCCTGCAGATCAAAACCGCAACGCTGCCAGAGATGGCGCCAGGCCCGCTGATGTGCCTTGAGCAGGACCCCGAAGGCCGGGGCATGAGCGATTCGCAGCCGTGCTTCGTCAAGACTTTCGGAGATGGCGCGGTCCCTTGAGCTAAAAACGGCGACTATTTTTTCAAGGCGCAATTCTTCTCCGGCCTTGATCGAAAGGGTTACTTCCTGGCCTATATAATCGGATTCGCGCAGGGGGCGTCGTTCTGCTTCAGTGATAAGCTCCTCATCGAGGAAGAACCGGGTACGTGCCGCCTCGGCAATGCGGACATGCGATTGCCTGGTTTCCGATTGCAGCCAGATGATCTCACCTTCTTCATCGATGCCCTGTCCGACTGTTCTCAGGTGGTTGTTGTTAAGATCTCTGTAGCGGGCGAC
The DNA here is from genome assembly GCA_016278675.1 of Desulfobulbaceae bacterium. Lineage (GTDB taxonomy): Bacteria > Desulfobacterota > Desulfobulbia > Desulfobulbales > Desulfocapsaceae > Desulfopila_A. The sequence goes on from JADQBJ010000016.1 coordinate 18,520, forward strand.
CAGCGTATTAGCCACTCCGCCGTCCAGAGCAGTGCGCAAGTGGATGGTTCCCGACCAGTTTTTTACTGTGATTACGATTTCAAGTCCGGCAAGATGAGGTTTGTCCATATTGACGAACCGGCGCTCGCGCAGGTGAACCTCTCTCTGCTGTTCGTCGACGAAGCGGATGGTCCTGTTTAAAATGCCGGAGGCCATGTCAAGCTCCTGATGATAGTCAGTTGGCTTGATGGTATCGCTGTCCAACCAGGGCCCCCCGTCAAGACGGAAGCTCAGGGGGAGCCAGTTGGGAATATTGACGAGACTTTCGTTTTCGATCATTTTTCCGGCAACTTTGCTTTGCAGCCGGTTATAGCAGCCGGCGATATAGCTTCCCGGATAATGTTTTTCGTCGGCCGATGACTGCGGGCTTGCGCTGCGGCTGGCGAAAGAGCCGTTGCCGAGGGTGCAGAGAGCCTCGCGCAGTTTTTCGCTTTCGGGATCATAACCTTCATAGGTCAGCGACCAGATTCCCTTGGTTGTTGCTCTGTCGGCTATTTCGGCCAGTCTTTCCAGAAAGGAGGTTACCTCCGTTGGATCACGCAGGATGTATTGGGCTCGGGTGGGGCGGGGATGATCGCTGACCAGGATAGTGATGCCGCTGCTGCCGATACAGCGAAAAGCGTCCTCGTCGGTAGTGTTGTCACCTATATACAACGGTGTTATCCTGGAGCAATCGACATGAAATCGGCTGAGCATTGCCTGCAGTGCCTTGCCCTTGTCCCAGTCCACATCCGGGCGCAGCTCAAAGATTTTCTTGCCGGAAGTCTTTTTCAGTTCGTCATGTTGGTCGATAATTGTGTCGACCTGTTTCTCGGCGTCGGCGATAGCTTTTTCTGCGGCGCCTCGGTAGTGAACGGCAATGGCAAAAGGTTTTCTCTCGATTTGAACGCCTGGTATATCCTTTGTTGCAGTCTCGAGATCCTCTTCCGCTTTCTTCAGGGTGGAAAGAAACTGCTCTTTGCGGTCATCCTCATCAAAATAGCCGCTGCCGTCGCTGATCTCGAAGCCATGGCTGCCGGCATAGGCGAGGTTGTCGATCCCGGCCATCTCCCGGACATCTTCAATCCCCCTGCCGCTGATGATGGCGACGAACATATGTTTGGCCAGCCTCTGCAGCACCTCTCTGGTTGTATCATCAAGCCTTGCTTCGGCTGGATCGTCGACAATCGGCGTGAGGGTGCCGTCATAGTCGAGGAAAATGGCCGGAAGTTCCCTCTGCAGCTGATTGAAGATATCTTTTGCTTCGCTTAAAGCCGATACCGGCTCCCGTGTCTGCATGGGTATCCCTCCAGGGTGTAGGAATATATCGAGCTTTCTCGAAGTCGAGGTTTATGGCCGCACGGATGCTTATCGCAGAGCCCATTCGGCAACTTTGATGACTTTTTTACGAGATTATCTTTATCTGATTCTCCCTGAAACTTGGCATTTTTCAGGCCTGGAGCTGAGGATTAGGGGTAATCAGGTATCTTTATTCTGTAAAAGCAAAAAACGTGCCGTTCGGATCTGTAGAGAAGTCTTGCGTTGAATGCCTGCGCTGGTTCATGGATTGAAGAGAAGAGCAAAGGCGGAGCTGCTATGATTGCCGCCTGCGGTCCGGTCTTGCAGGAATAAATGATCCGGTCCGGAAGGATTATGGGGATTCCCTTACATTTTTCCTGAAGTTCGTGGTTGGCATAATAGTAGTTGCATGAAAAAGTTTAATCACTACATTATGGGCAAATGTACAAAATAATTGTTCGGCAACCATGCCATTTTCAAGGAGGGCAGCAAAATGCAACAGGAAGACAGGAACAGAACAGGCGGAAGCGGAACGACCCGGCAGGACAATAAAAAGGACTCTTTTCGGAAGAATCCCAATCAGGAACAACCCGGCAGAGGACTCGGCCGTGGTGGTGGAAAAGGCCGCCGTGACGGTACCGGCGGCGGTCGGGGCCGCGGTGGTGGCGGCAAGGGTGGGCGTAGATCGTAAATTTCGATAGCGTCGCCATAAGCATCCGTACGGACATTAACTTCGACTTCGAGAAAGTTCGCTCTTCCGCATTTGCAGGTTCTTGGCAGGTCTTTGGTATAACTACCTATATCAAACCTGCCAATAACACAGCGCCCTTCAAGCTGGCTCCACCCCCTCCATCGTTAAAATCACCAGCATTCCATTCCTGATTTTTTTCCGGTACCGATCAGCAGAAAAAATCCATTTGCGAATCAATGACTTCATCTGCCGAGCCTGACATATACTGTTGCCGGAAGCGCTTGACATTTGTAAATGTAAATTGACAATCATTCCTGAAATGATATTATTAGGAAAAATGTACATATACATTTAGCTGGAGAACATATGGAACTGACCGAGAAACAGGAGCATTTTTTCAGTTATCTTAAAAAGAAGATAACCGAGGATGGAGGGGCGCCGAGTCTGAGAGAGGCTGCGCTTGAGATGGGTGTAAGCCATACCGCCGTGGCCCAGATGATACAGCAGCTTGAAAAAAAGGGTCTGCTGGAGCGTGACGGCCATTATAGCCGCACTCTTCGTCTGCGGGATGGTACAGTCGGCGGGGACCAGGGGCAGCGGGTACGTGAGCTTCCCGTTATCGGCCAGATTACCGCCGGTCTGCCCATGTATGCTCAGCAGGAATGGGAGGGCACCGTTGTGGTCGACGGCAGCCGGTTTCGCGGCGACAATCTCTTCTGTCTGCGCATTACCGGGGATTCCATGCAGGATGCCGGTATCCTCGATGGTGATCTGGTGATCTGCGAGCCAAGGCAATATGCGGAAAACGGCGAGATCGTCGCGGCGTTGATCCATGGCGAGGAGGCGACGGTGAAACGTTTTTTCCTGAAAAACGATCATATTGAAATGCGCCCGGAAAACAGGGCGTACAGAACCATGCACTATCAGTTCGGAGAACTGCTTGTCCAGGGAAAGGTTGTGGGTGTTATCCGTGATAACATTGATGATATCGGAGGAAGCAATCGATGATGACTGCGACAGCCGAACCGGGAGCCATGATGTTTGGGCTCTCTGCGCTGAGCAAACCAGTGGTCGGCAGCACCGGTCGCCCGCTGCTGATCGGCACCTCCGGCTATTCGTATACCGAATGGAGCGACAGCGGTTTTTATCCCCCGGGTACCAGGACCGCCGATATGCTCGGCCTGTATATGCGGTTCTTTCCCGTGGTGGAACTTAACTATACCTGGTACCAGATGCCCCGGGCCGAAGCCGTTGCCCGGATGGCGGTCAAGGTGCCCGCTGATTTTCGTTTTGCGGCAAAGCTGACCAGAACCCTGACCCATGAGCGCCGGGAAGACCGGGATACCCAGCTGCAATTGTATCGCCGGGGAATCGAGCCGCTGGGCGATCGTCTGGCCGCCGTGCTTATCCAGCTACCGCCCAATTTCAACAGGACTGGACAGAATCGCTATTACCTGGCAAAGCTGCTTGACGGGCTGCAGGGATTGCCGCTGGCGGTGGAGTTTCGTCATGACTCCTGGGCCGTCGATCAGGTCTTTGCCGAACTTGAACGACGAAATATCGTTCTGGTTGCCGTCGATGCTCCGCCTTTGCCGGGGCTGTTCCCGCCTCTTGATATCGTTACCAGTACGAATTTTTTTTATCTGCGTTTCCATGGGCGCAACCGGCGCGGCTGGAGCTCCAGCAACATGCAGAAGAAGTTTGATTATGACTATTCGACGGCTGAACTGCAGGAGTGGATAAGGGGAGGCATTCGCACAATGTCGGAAAAGACTTCAATGGGTATAATTTTCTTCAATAACCACGTGCGGGCTCAGGCACCGAGAAACGCCGGGGAACTGCAGCGCCTTTTGCAAGGCGGCCTCTAGGAGTCCAATGGCGGAAATCATGAAAAAGGTTAAAGGCAGTTCGTCAAAATGGGTAAATGAACAAAATAAATTGGTGGATAGATTCTCCTGGCAAGAGGGATATGGTGCATTTACGGTTAGCGAATCTCAAACAGCGGCGGTCATTGGATACGTGAAGAAGCAGGAAAACCACCATCGAACTTTATCATTCAAAGATGAGTTTGTTCTGATTCTTAAACGTCATGAGGTGGAATATGACGAGCGATACCTTTGGACGTGAGGGGGAACAACGTCGTCCCTTCAGGACTTGGAGCATGGGGGAGTTGTCCGGTGGTTGAAACCAGCGGCTGTACGATTTTTCCCCTCCGGGGATTTTGGGAATAAATTTTTAGTGAAATATCCGGGCTAAGAATAAGATGCAGCGTGAACGATCCATAATTCACTTCAATGTGGCTGATTTTGCCGTGGCCGTGGAAAGGGTTGTCGACATCTCCCTGCGCAGCAAGCCTCTTATCATCGCGCCGCTGCAGGCCGCCAGAGCGGTGGTTTATGATATGAGCGAAGAAGCCTTTCAGGAGGGGGTGCGCAAGGGAATGCCCCTCTTTCAGGCGGCCAGGCTATGCAAAGGGGCCGAGATTCTGCCGCCGAAAGTGGATCTCTACCAGCGGGCCATGCGCGATTTTCTGAAAAGAGCCAAACGATTTTCTCCGCTGATCGAACACGGTCCGGCTGACGGTCATCTTTTTGTCGATGTGACCGGAACCCATCGACTATTCGGCCCAGCTCCGGATATCGGCTGGAAGGTGCGCAAGGAGGTGTGCCGCGACCTGGGGGTTGATCCTATCTGGACCCTGTCATCCAACAAGCTTGTGGCCAAAGTGGCCTCCCGTCTGGTCAAACCGGTGGGGGAATATATCGTTGCATCCGGTGAGGAGGAAGAGTTCCTGGCGCCGCTTTCCGTCTTTCTGCTGCCGGGAGTCAGTGCAGTGGAAATGCGCAGGCTTCGTGAATTCAATATCAACAGAATAGGGGAGATTGCCCGACTGAGCAGGCAGGAATTAATGGTGCCCTTCGGCGGTCGCGGCGACTTTTTCTACGAGACCAGCCGCGGAATCAGCCGGGAGATGGTTGCCGGGGGAGTTAAACAGGCGTCCTCCGTCTGTCATGAGCATCATTTTGGCGATGACACCAACGACAGGGGGGAAGTACGGGATGTGGTCGGCCGCATGGCCGCCGAGGCGGGAAGCGAGCTGCGTTTCACCAGGCGGGAGGCACGGCGTCTCGGGATCAGAATAATTTACTCCGATGGTGCCGCGGTTATTCGCCAGGCGTCGCGGCGGATCGGCACCTCCAGTGATTTTGTCCTCAGGGATATGGCCATGCTCGCCCTGCAGCGCGCCTGGAGGCGGCGGACCCGGATAAGAAGCTGTTATCTTGTCTGTGACCGGCTGCATCGTCAATCACCGCAGCTTTCTTTATTTCCTGCGGAATCTCCAAAAAATAAAGGAGATGAGAAAGTTTTGGGGGCGATGGATAAAATCAGGAACCGTTTTGGGTCTTCTCTGATACACGTCGGCAGCAGTGGCGTGCCACGGCACGGACGGGAAACGACGCTTCAGCCCTCATGATGCCGGGGTTGGCATTACCCAATCACTTATATTTTTCCGGTTACCCCTGAAACTCAGTATTTTCTGGCCCAGGCCGGGACTGTTCTTTTCATGGGACGCCATAAACCCTGGGGGCTGCAGTGACCCGTGAAATGACCAGTCCCGACCTTGAGCTGAGGATTAGGGTAATCAGGTATATTTTTAGGGCAGGTCTATTATAGTGTTCCCACTTCATGTTCGTTCCTATTATTCACTCATGCGGGGGACTATGTCGCCCGCGGAAATCTGTGCCCGGGCTAAAAGATATGGCTATAAAAGCGTAGCCCTGACCGACCGGGACAACTTGTATGGGATGTGGTCCTTTCTCGCGGCCTGCCGGAGGGAGGGGATCAGGCCCATCATCGGCAGCGAAATCAGCGAACCCGGAACGGGCCGGATAGTGACCTGCCTGGTACGCAACCGAACAGGATACAGCCATCTGTGCAATCTGTTGAGCAGGAGACATACGGAGAAAAACTTCAGCCTGGAAAAAACGCTGGCGCAGTTTTCAGATGGATTATTTGTGCTCTCCCGGGATCAGCAAATACTACATTTTCTGCGGGAAAAAGGTGCAGATCCGGTTGCCGATCTAGGGCCGCGACCAACCGAGAAGGCAGCCGTACTGCGCAAATGGGCGCAGCGGAATGGGATCAGAGCCGTGGCATCACATGACTGCGGCATTGCTGAACAGGAGGATATCGCTCTTTATGTCCTGCTGCGGGCAATAGATCGGAATATAAGTATTTCAGAGGCACTGGAAGCGGAAAAGTGCACCGTCGTTAACAGCTTTGCTGCGCCCGATGTCTACAGCGCCCGTTTTGCCATATGGCCGGAGACTCTCAGAGAGAGTTACCGTCTGGCCGGAGAATGCCTCTTTGACGGCCCGGACTTCGGTCTGGTCATGCCTCCGTGGAAAGGCAGCGGATCTGCGGCACACACTCTGCGGCAGTGGGCCTATCGCGGGGCCGAAAAGAGGTATGGCACCGATTTGACCGAGGTTGTAGTCGACCGGTTGGAGCATGAACTGGCAGTTATTGAGAGCATGGGCTTTTCCTCGTATTTTCTGGTGGTCCGCAATATCGTGCACCGCCCTCGGAAAGACGGCAGCAGGAGGAAGCGGCGCATCTGCGGCAGGGGGTCGGGCGCCGCCTCTCTGGTGGCATATTGCCTTGAAATTACCAATGTATGTCCCATTAAATATAATCTCTACTTCGAACGATTTCTCAACCCTGGCCGCATCGACCCCCCTGATATCGATATCGACTTTGCCTGGGATGAAAGAGACGAAGTCCTGCATGAGGTGCTCAGCGATCATCAGGGCCATGCGGCTATGGTGTGCAATCATATTTTTTTCAAACCGCGAATGGCCATTCGTGAGACCGCCAAAGCCTACGGTATGCCGGGATATGAGATTTCGCGCATTACCAAAAAACTGCCGTGGTTTTCCCGGGGCGCGGATCTCCTTGAGCAAATGGGAAATATGCCGACATTACGGGGGGAAAACCTGAGCGGCCCCTGGCCTGAGATTATACAGCTTGCTGCAAAACTTATCGGCATTCCCCGATATATCTCGGTTCATCCGGGAGGGGTGATTATCACGCCGCAGCCGATCAGCAATTATGTACCGGTAGAGTATGCTCCCAAGGGAGTGCCGATTATTCAATGGGAAAAGGACGGTGCCGAGGATGCGGGGTTGGTCAAGATAGATCTGCTTGGCAACAGGAGCCTCGGGGTTATTCGTGACTGCATCGCCGGGGTGCGCGCTCATGGTGTGATTTTTCGGGAACAGGGCTGGGTTCCGGAGGACGATGAGCCGACCCGGAAAACCGTGGGCCGCGGTGCCACCATGGGATGTTTTTACATAGAAAGTCCGGCCATGCGTCTGCTTCAGCAGAAGGCAGGCGATGGAGACTATGAACAGCTTGTCATCCAGTCATCCATCATCCGTCCCGCAGCAAATGAATTTGTCCGTGAATATGTGCGTCGTCTTCATGGGGGGGAATGGCAGCCGCTTCATTATGAGTTGAAAGATGTTCTGGATGAGACCTTCGGCCTGATGGTCTATCAGGAGGATGTCTCCAGGGTGGCTGTGCATCTCGCCGGGTTCAGTCATGCCCGGGCGGATGGCCTGCGCAAGATCATGTCGAAAAAGGATAAGGAGCGCAAACTCGCCGACTATCGGCAGGAGTTCTTTGCAGGCTGCAGCGCCAAGGACATAGGGGAAAGGGAAGTTGAGGCTATCTGGGCGATGATGATGAGCTTTGACGGGTACTCGTTCTGCAAGCCGCATTCGGCTTCCTATGCACGGGTATCTTTCCAGGCAGCCTACCTGAAGACCTACTTTCCCGCGGAATTCATGGCGGCGGTGATTTCCAATGAGGGAGGGTATTATTCCACCTTTGGCTATGTCTCGGAGGCAAAGCGTTGCGGAGTGGCAATTTTGCCTCCCGATATCAATTTGAGCGGCAGGAAATGGAAAGGTAAAAACCGCCGTATTCGCGTGGGGCTGCGGGCTGTACATGGTGTTTCGGAAAAGCTGATTGATCGCATTTGCTCTAACAGGGAACAGGGTGGCAACTATAAAGATCCCGCCGATTTTTTTCAAAGGACGCAGCCCTCCGAGGATGAGGCCCGGCAGTTCATCCACTGCGGAGCTCTCGATTCGCTGCAGCGCAAGGCGAATCGGACGGTGCTGCTCTGGGAACTGGCCCGCTTTCGCAGGTTGACGGCATCCGGCAAAAAGGCGCCGCTGTTCGGGATTCAGCTGCCGCCTGCTCCCGATCTTGCTGAGCCTGCTCCTGAGGAAATGCTGAGAAGGGAGTATCAGGCGCTGGGCTTTCTGTGCAGCGTCCACCCCGTGGTTCTTTTCAGGAAAAGGGTCGGTGCTATGGTGATCTCCCGTAATTTTAAAAGCCATGTAGGGAAACGCATCCGTTTCCTCGGCTGGCTCCTCACCGGAAAACTGGTGTCGACCAAAACCGGCGAAGTTATGGAATTTCTAACCTTTGAAGACGAATATGGTCTGGTGGAGGCTACATTTTTCCCCCGTGTCTATCGGCGCTATGCCAATATCCTGCGTTCGGGAAAGCCTTATGTTCTCAATGGGCTGGTGGAAAGTGATTTTGGGGCGGTTACCTTGACAGTTGATAGAGTTGACGCATTGGAAAAAGTACGGTAAAGGTGTAACTTACAATACCAAAACTCCATAGTTCATCGAAGTCGCCGAGTCCATTATGTTCGAAAAACTTTTACGATTGCCGATGAATCAGAAAATCAATGCTCGCAGATAGCGAAATGAAGTGCGACGACTCCGAGAAATGCCTGTTTTCGGACACACTCCCAGATCAAGTTGAAGAGGAATGGTGTGAAAAAAATTCTGATCATAGATGACGAGGAGCTCACGCTCCGGTTTTTGGAAAAGGTGCTGATGGAAGAAGGCTACATTGTCTATCTTGCCTTGAATGGCGAGATTGGGCTGCGGCTGTTTCGCGAAAAACCTACAGATCTTGTTATTACCGACATTGTTATGCCTGTAAAAGACGGTCTGAAAACGATTCTTGAACTGCGCCAAATCAATGAGAGCGTGCCGGTGATTGCCATCTCCGGAGGCGGGGCAATAGCCAAGGAGAGATACCTGGCGGTTGCCGGATATCTGGATAATGTCAGGGCAATGGCCAAGCCATTTAAAAAAGCGGAGATACTGAAGGTGGTCCGGGAATTGCTTCACTGAAGAAGATTAAGGCGTCGCATCAGCCATCCGAGTCATTTCCAACTGCTGTTCGGCAATAAGCTGCTTGGTCTGAAAGCCATACTCCACCAGCAACTTCAAGTCATCCCACATTTTCTCGCTACCCAGGATGGCAACAACAATCTCTGCCGTGCCGCGCTTAAATTTGCCGACATAGGTCTGCCGGGCGGCATTGGTATAGCCGGTCTTGCCGCCTTCTGCGCCATCTATCTGCCATAAGGCCTTGTTGTGGTTGCGAAGAATTTTCCCCTCGGTTGTCCGTGCCTTGCTGTGTTTCATTATTCCGGCAAAATCACCATCCTTCATGGCATGATTGAAGATGATGGCCAAATCGCGGGCAGTGCTGTGCTGGCCTTTTGCAGTGAGGCCTGTAGCTGTCTTGCAGACGGTCATCTTTGCTCCCCAGAGTTTGGCTCGCAGAGTCATCATTTTGGCAAACACCTGCTCCGAGCCGGCAATCTTCTCCGCCAGGGCCACCCCCGCATCGTTGGCGGAGGACAGTAGAACTGCATTGATGAGATCACCTGCAGGATATTCCTTTCTCTGGTCCAGATAGATCTTGGAACTAGGCTGCCGGGCGGCCTTTGCGCTGATGGCTATATTGTCGCTTTCTTTCAGGGATTTGAGAGCAATGATGCCGGTTAAAACCTTTATGGTGCTTGCCGGCTGGCGCGGTGTATCCGGATCTTTGGCGAAGATGGTTTCTTCACTGACGGCATCGAGAACCAGAACGCTGGCGGCGGAGAGATTTTTGGCAACACGTTTTTTTGCCGAAGCCAAAGCGTATGTAACATTTTGCTTTTTAATTGTGGAAAAATCGCCATATTTTCCCAGAATTTTCATGGAAACTGGACTCTTGTCGGCTTCCAAAGCCGGCATGGCAAGGGTGGTTTTCGAAAGGGAGAAAATCCAGAGAAGGGCAAGGAGGAATACAAAAACCGGCAGATGGCTGGAAATCTTAGAAAACATTATGCCTTAAATTTTGCTTTTATTGTAAAGTAGATGGAGACTCATTTCTGAACAGACCTGCTAATTTCTTTATTCCCTGTCCGCGTACTTGTCAAGAGTATTAGTCCCTGGGAATTTTTCAGTGGGCTTGAAAAACCTTATGGTATGGCCATTATAAGTGGAAAAATCTTTCTCCTACAGATCCTGGCCGCAAAAAACCTTCTTCTTGATTGACCTGCCGATTCATTTGTGGAATACTCAAACAGTCTAACAACAGGTAAAATTATAATATTTCAGGTATATGGAGCGATGAAAGGCTCCTCAGCTCCTGCGAGGTGAAGTTATGGTAGAGGGGACGGAAGTACGTATGACCTTGAACTACATCATTGATTCCAGCTGCGATAAGTATGGTGATGAGCCGGCGATCGGCATGGCCATGACCGCACCGCTCAGCTATAGAGAATTCCATGGACGAATACTCTCGCTGGCCGCGAAAATGATGAGAGAGGGAGTGAAAAAAGGCGACCATGTTGCAATTCTCGCTGAAAATTCTCATAACTGGGGTACGGTCTATCTTGCCGTGGTTCGGATCGGGGCTATTGCTGTCCCTATCCTGCCGGATCTTCCCGAGGCCGATGTTCATCATATCCTCAATGAAATGAAAGTTAAGTTTCTCTTTACCACGCAGAGACAGATAGATAAGGTATATGAGCTCAAACAGAAACTTAAGGGTCCCATTATTACTCTTGACGATTATGTTGGCATTTCGGGCGTTCTGGAGATTACCAAATTTTCAGATTACCTTGAGGAGGCCGAGAAACAGTTTGAGGAGCATGCCGGGGAAGACGCAACGCAGTTTCCGTCAGTCGAAGAGGATGATATCGCCTCGATTCTCTATACCTCGGGAACTTCAGGCTATTCAAAAGCGGTAATGCTGTCCCACAAGAATCTGACCTCGAACGCCTATGCAGCCTCAGGGCTGGCGGAGTTGAAGGTGGGCCACGTGTTCCTTTCGATCCTGCCTATTTCGCACACCTATGAGTTTACCTGCGGTTTTATTCTGCCGTTGATAAAAGGGTGTCGCATAGCCTATGCCGGCAAGACCCCGACGCCTGCGATTTTGCAGAAGCTTTGTCAACATGAACGACCTGATGTCATTTTTGCCGTTCCCCTGGTCTTGGAGAAAATATATAAAAAACGGATAGTCGCCAAGATAGAGGGCAGCAAGGCTCTGAAGCTGGTCTGCAAGATGGGCTTAGGGCAGAAAATTATCTACAAGCGGATAGGCAAAAAGCTGCTTGAGTTCTTCGGTGGCAAACTGATGTTCATGGGAGTAGGTGGAGCAGCCCTCAACCCCGATGTTGAAAAATTTCTGGTAACCGCCCGATTTCCATATCTGATCGGCTATGGTCTGACGGAATCGGCACCCCTTCTTGCCGGAGGTCCTCTTGGTGATCCCACCATTGTGCCCGGCTCCACCGGGAAGCCTATCCCGGGAGTCGAGATAACCATTAAAGATCCTGACCCGCAGACAGGAATTGGTGAGATTTGTGGCTGTGGACCAAATATAATGAAAGGGTATTACAACGATGACGAGGGGACAGCGGAGGTGATCAGCAAAGATGGCTGGCTTTCCACCGGTGACCTGGGATTCCTCGATGATGCCGGCAATCTTTATATACGCGGCAGATCCAAGAATGTCATTGTCATGTCCAACGGCGAGAACGTCTATCCGGAAACCATAGAGCATAAAATTAACGGTTACGGCTGGGTTGTAGAGGCTTTGGTGGTTGAGAATAACGGTCAACTGGATGCCTGGATCTATCCTGATTACGAACTGATCGACGAGCAAACCGCCGATCAGGCCCGCAGTAAACGCCAGGAGTATGTCGATAAGCTTATGGAGGATATGCGCAAGGAACTCAACAGTCAGCTTTCCACCGCTTCACGGATCAGCAAAATATTTGAAAGACGCGAACCTTTTATCAAAACGGCAACACATAAGATCAAACGATATCTTTATGACGGGCAGAGCATGGTACCCTGAAAGGAAAAAGGTAACTTTTCAGCAGCACCCGGAATCGGAGTTTAGGGCTGTTCTACAGCTCTTTGCTGAATAGTTACGGAGAAGCTGAATAATCTGTCGTCCACTTTTTCTCCAGAAGTGGTTATCTTGATAAGAAGGAAACATCGTTTACCGAGACATTTTCATTCCATGTGACTTTCCCTGCAGAATGTGAGAATTTTATGACGATATCATTTCAAGATAAAAGTATCATCGAAGATATACAGCACAACTGTCATATTTCAGATGCCAGGGATCACGGCATCTATTCCATGTGCACCATGGTTCTCAAGCTTCGCAATCTCTACAAATGGGAGCATGACCTTGAGCCATGGGAGGAGGCGGAGCCAGCCGATCTGCTTGACTGGATCGAGTGCAAGGAAAATTACTGGAGCTCCATTGCCGATGAGTCGTTTCGCTTGCTCGGTGTCAATGGGCAAACCTATTCACCTGATAACCTGGTGGACGTAAACCGGCTCTTTTCCGGCGGCGGACTGGTTTATGGGGCTGGATACGGCCGTTCGATGAAGTCCGTTTTCTTCCTTGCCGACAAGCTTGAAGAGCGCAATGTCGCCGGCTGTCCCGTAATAATACTGGGGAGGGAAATGGCCAGAGAAATGGCCAGTCCCTTCGCCATGGCCCAGGATGGAGTAGTATATATTCGCCGGGATTCCCTGCGCTACTTTCTCTGGGACCAGATTCAGGAGCTGCGCTCTTCGCTCAGAGTACCATTCCGTCATACCCTGAAACTTTACGGCCTGCTGAAGGAGGGCGAACTTGATCAGGAGGGACTTAAAGAAAAGCTCGATACCATTGTCGATGAAGAAATGAATGTGTTCATTTATCATGAAGTGGGCGAGATTTTGCAAGATACGCTGCAGAGTGCAACGCTGGAAAAAATAGTCAGCCGATTCCCGGGCTCCGCCATAGAGCTGGTTTGCCGCTCGATAAAGGATATTCTCGCCGATACTCATCCCCAGGGTCTTCTCTCATACATCACCAGGGAACGGCGTGAAACCTCACTGGGCTTATATATGAGCCTTCTTGAAGGCGTGCGCAAGATTTTGTTTCCCGAACTGGCCGAAGCCTGGGACAGCTTCAGCCGGGATAATAACTGGAGCCATATCGAAGATGCCGCTGCACGCTGCAGAAATAAAAATATGGAACTGGCTGAGAAAGTTCTGGAAATTTCCCGAAGAATAGAAAAAGATCCCGACGATTTTGTTCAGAACCTCTTTAACAGCCGGATTATTGCACCGCTGGGGCTCGACACTGCTCAATAACTATCGCCGAAATCCATTCCTTTTTAACAGGCTTTTAAACTTCAGCAAAGAGATAAAAACCAGTAGTTCAGCCTGAACTGTAACTGTTCAGAGGTAGGCACCCTGACCGGCGTAAAATCCGAATCCGGGTGCTGCTGAATAGTTCCCAGCCTTTCAGCTTTTCTTCCATCTTAAACGGCTCATTTTCACATATTCCTTGAGAGGATCGAATACTCCGACCACCTGTTTAACCGTTGGATTTTTCTCCCTGAAGATGGAGTCCAGAGAAGAGAGCGGGTCGTGGTTGGGGTTTTGCAGGTGATTGCGTATCGCCCGCAATTTACGGACTATCTCTTTTTCAGCCTTCTGCCGCAGCATTGATTTAAGCCTGATAATATTTTCCTTGGCGGCCTCTTCGGAAATATTGTGCTGATATTTGTTGAGTTTGAATTTAATGCGCTGCTCCGTCAATTCCTGCACAAGCTTTTCATATTCTTCGTTCAGCCAGATCGTTTCCGGTACCAGATCGCCAAAGTGAGTCACTCCCAGAATATCCTTGTTCTGCAGCCAGTAATTAATCAGAAAATCGATTTCAAGGCTGTTGTAGTTCTGACTGGGCATATACATTCTGCGGAGGTACTGCAGTACTTTTTCCGTTTTTTTCTTGTGGCCGCCAATGATCACGGAACCGCCGACTGCGGATTTAGTGACGCCTTTGGTCCAGGGTGCGCCGGTTATGCCGAAGTCATTGTAGATAGGGATATGCAGGATGGCTGAAAGGGTGTTGAGTGCCAGGGCATAGCCCGCTGAGGGACCGCCGACATTATAGGAGGCGGAAAGCAGCTGATGGTGAATGGTCATTTTTGAGAGAAATCCGCCGAGGAGCTTGGCCATACTGATTTCATGATCAAGTGCCTGGAAATAGTTTTTTACCAGGGTCAGCGCCTCCTGAGCGGATTGTTCGGTCATTTTTACCGCCATTTCCATCTGGGCGGTTGCTGAACCGGAGGCTGAAACTGCACCGGTTACCAATACTCTTTCCGAAGTGAGGCCATAGGTAAGGCTGGTTGCTATGGGGAGGAGTACGCCGTCAACATCACTTGCACCAACCCCAACGATAAATCCTATCTGCGGTTCCTGGCTCAGTTCCGCCTCCAGAAAAGTATCAAGCTCCACCTTGCCGCGCCTGATCGGGCTTTGGGAAATCTCCTTGCGCACATTACGAAGATGCGATTGGCCGAGAGGATAATCTTTTTCGTCCAAGACGGAGGAGAAGAGTTCCTTGGCTTCACTGTAATGATCGAGGAATGCCCCGGGAGATTCTTTCAGCGCGAGCTGTAATTCGGGATTGCCGCCGAGCGCATCGATAATGCCGCTGATGGTTTTCAGGTTGAATGTGAGAAATTTCTGCTGCTTCTCCTTGGAGAGGGAGGAAATGGACTGGAATTTTTTCAGAACAGTTAACTCGGTGGACCTCAGCGAGAGTGCCTTGTCAACAAAGGCGGCATAATCGGCGGGAGTGTTGCATACTCCCTTGGCAGCAGTTATGATGGCCTCTGTGGTCAGGTCATCCGCCCGGGGAATGTCCTGCAGGGCAGCGTGGATAATGGCGCTGATGTCTCTCTGACCCAGCTGGCCCGAAATTTCGAGCACCTTAAGTCTCTTGGAACGTATAAGGGCCGGATCGAGCAAATCGAGCCGGTTTGTAGTCAGCACGGTGAATACTTTGGAGTAGGATTGTTCTCCATCAATGATGGAGAGAAATTTATTTGTCAGCCGGTCGGAAGGAGAACCTCCGGTACTGCTTCTTTTTGGAGCGAGCGAATCGCCTTCATCGAAAAAGACCACAGTGGGAGCGATCATCTTGGCGATATCATAGACTTTGGTTAGATTGGCAACGGTGCCGTCGACAGGATCGGATGGATTGTGCAAGGCACTTGGGCTGGTCGAGATATCGTGGATCTTGGTATTTTCACTGAGCCATGATCTGACCAGGAAGGTTTTGCCGCTACCTGGAGGACCGTTTAAAACTACCCCTTTTTCTTCGCTGACATTATAGAGCAGACAGTTGTTGGCCATTTCAGAAAAGGTGTCTTTGATTTCTCCGATATAGTCGTTCCAATGGGTTGTCCGGTCAATGCGGTCTACCACCTTCTTGAAAAGATCTCCGAAGGAATTTTTGGCCACGAGTTCGAAGGCATTCCGCACCAGCAGGGAATCATCCAGATATTCGGTGCGGAAATCTCCTTTGATGCTGATAAGAAAACTGACCAGTTTTCGCACATAGGCAGGTGTGACCTGCAGCGCTCTTTCAGCAAAAATCGCATAAAATTTGCCTACTGCCAGGTTGAGATCATCATAGTTGAGCAATGTTGTCTCACCCTGCCGCCGCGTTTTCCCGGCATAGGTGCGAATATTGTTTCTCCTCAGCTCAATCCGAATTATTTCGAGGAGGTTGTTCTTCTTCATCCAATATTCCGAAACATCTATGATAATGCCTTTTTCCACAAATCTACGGTAGATGGCAGAGTCGAAAACCTCCGGCTTGTCAGAGGTGGCGATAAGCAGACAGTCTCTGCTGCCGTTGATAATCTCATCGATGATGATATTTGAGGTGTCAACCAGAGTGCGCTGCTGTCTCTCCACTCCTCCCGAACCGGAATTTTCGGTGCGGGCGAAGGCACTGTGAGCCTCTTCCAGGTGTCTGATCGAAGTGCGGCTGGCTGCGCCAAAGGCCTTTTTCAGATAGTTACCCGGCTCACCGGAAAGTGCGGTCTGATAATCATTGGGAGTGATGCGTGAATAGTCGACAAGCAGGTGCTGCTCCTCAAGTTCGTTGAGATGACGGCTGATATGTTTTTTGAAAATCAGCCTGATCAACGGCAGACCCGAGAGAAATTGGTATACCTTGAGTTTCTTCCGGCGTTCGATTTCCAGGGCAAGTTCAGGATCCACTTCTTCAAGTGATTTCCACACAGGCAGGGAGGCCATGACATTGGCTTTCTTCTGAGCCAGGTCAACTTCCGGACGAACATCCTTGGAAAAAATTACCTGTTCTATCGCCTCGATTGCAGTAGCGGTTTTGCCGCTGCCGCTGGAGCCGGTAAGCAGCACCAGCGGGGCTTTGGGAACCTGGGGATCGGAGATATATTCCTTGCGAATATGCGCTTTATAAATCTTCTCGAGGAGTTCGGCAAATTCTTCAGGAATATGGACATCGGAGAGCTCCTTGTTGAGGAGAGCGAGCATCAGGGCATGGTCTTTTCTGCTGACCTCCTTTTCAAGAATGTTGTTCCAGGCTTTCCGGGGAATTGTCTCGCCGGAGAGTTCAAAACGGCGCTGCCAGTCCGTGAGTATGGCGGGTTCACGAAGGATGATGAAGTTTTTCTCCTTTTTCAGGTAGAAAAGCTTTTTTACGGAGGTGTAGATCTCATGAATCAATCCTCGGGGCGGGGTGTACTGGTTGAGACGGGCCCGCATAAATTCTTTAGTGTCATAGGACCAGGAATCAATAAGGGATTCGATTTCGGCGATGCGCTTTTCAGGCAGGCAAACATAATATATTTTTTTGGTATATCGTTTAGGCATTGCGTCACCACTGTCACGAAAAGTTACTCTGTGTTTTTGTTTTTATCTTTATTTTTGTCAGTGGCAGGCAGAGGCAGGGTAACCGGCGTTGTATTTCCGCTTCCTTGGATAACCACAGTGTTCTGACCCGCCTGGTTTTTCTCATAGGCGTCCGCCCATTTCTGCTGGGCCAGGAAGTTGAGCAGTGCCTGGTCGGTGGAGGCGTCCTGCCTGCCGCCGAGTCCTTCCTGCAGGGCACTGATGCCCTCCAGATAGGCGGCATAAAGTTTCCTGATTCTATCGGCCTCCTGGCTCGCTGCATAGTTTTCACCTTCTGCTATCAGCTCCCGGCGTTTTTTCTCCTCCGATGCTGCTATAAGCTGGTCTCCGAAGCGGGTGTCGCGCAGGACAAAGCTGACCACTTCTATCCCATACTTCTGTTCCAGAGATGGCCCACCTTCATTGATAGGGCGGGACTTCAGCGCCAGAAATATTGCCTCTTTGATCTCTTCGCGATCACTGATCAGGTTATTGAGGGACTGGGCCTGAAGAATATCCTTGACGATTCCATCGTAATCACCCTGGAGAAGGGTCATGGGAAGTAGATTTTCAATGGCCCACTGGTCAAGATCTCTGATTCTGTAAGTGAGCAGTCCGGAGGTCCACAGGGCGACATTTTCCCGAGAGATAATACGCAGGGGTGCAATCTCACCTCCCAGGAACATGGTCTGGTTCATCAGCGTGACCTCCTGTTCTATGCGGGTGAAAAACGGCAGACGGACATGCCAGCCGACATCGGTCACCGCATCACGTTTACCGCCAAATTTCTCCAAAACGACAGCATAGTTTTCCTTTACCTTGAAGATGGTTTTGGTCGCATAAATGGCAGCAACAATACCATAGACAAATCCCAGGAGAAGTATGGCTGCAAAGGTGCGGCGCAGGATTTTCAGGACAAAACCTCTCTGGAACATTTTACCGGGTTTTTCGGATTGCATGGCAACTCCTTAGGGCATGGTGCGGCGAATCGTATCCTTTCATGAAGGGCGATTTTTACAAATGCCATCATGTCAGGAGGTCACGGGAGAAAAGCGGAGGTGCAACTGTAGTAAAATTACTTCCTCAATTGAGCGTATCTGAAAAGTATGTTGGTGTCAAATTAAGACAGTATTGTAAGAAAGCATGTTCTCCCTGGATGCATGTATCTCTCAGGAGAGCAGCAGGTTGCCGGCAAATTGAATCACGGGGAAGATCATTTTTGAAAGGATCCCGGTAAAAGCCAGAATAAGAATGAGAACAAAGCCATATCTCTCGAAAGAGGAAAATGTTTCAGCCATTTTATCAGGCAGGAGGCCCATGAGGATACGGCTGCCATCAAGCGGTGGTATCGGTAGAAAGTTGAAGATACAAAGAACCAGATTGATCCAGATGGATGCTTTGATCATTTCAAACAGAGGCACGATTATGGCTGAGATGATCCCTGAGTCGGGCAGAATATACAACATCTGGTACAGGAATTTGGCGACAAGAGCACTGGCAATAGCGAGAACCAGATTGGTGACCGGACCGGCAAGAGCGACCCAGAGCATATCTTTCCGGGGGTTCCTGAAATATGCGCCATTGACCGGAACCGGTTTTGCCCAGCCGATATTGATGAGGAAAAAGGCCAGCGTACCGAAGGGATCAAGATGACTTATCGGGTTCAATGTCAATCTTCCTGAGGTCTTAGCTGTCGGGTCGCCCAGTCTGTAGGCAACATAGCCATGGGCAAACTCGTGAAGCGTCAGAGCCAGCAGTATCGGCGGCGCCAGCAGTACTATCTTTGTGAGAATTTCGGTCATGATCTATTCTGCCACTTTTCTTAAATGATAAAAAAATACTAACCTCTGTCTGGAAACAACAGGTAGAAGGGTGTTCAAGGTATCGAACGACATGATACAGATAAAACATTGGAATGGAAAAAACAAGAAGCGACGGTGATCCTCCTGTCATAAAGGATAATGCTCCCGCAGAAAAGCCCTTTCGTCCCTTTCCGTCTGCACCAGGTTATCAAGTTTGGCACTCAGCAGGTCATTGAGGATTAATTTAAAAAGAGGGCCCGGGGTGTATCCCATTTTTTCGAGTTTTTTGCCGGTGGTGAAGGGCTTGACCTGGCGCAGTGTGGTGACATAGTTGGAGATATATCGTTTAATGTGATTTTTTCTTGCAATCGCCATAAGATAAAGAAGGCTTTCATTGCTCAGTTCTTCAAAAATCCAATAGAGTTCACTGTTGTTCATGATCCTGCGGCGCAGCAGGAGATCGGCAACCTTATCACCGCGTTCTTTCTGGTGAATAAGTGTTGAGGAGATTTTCCGGGGAATATTGAACCGTGTACAGAATGACCGCAGCTCTCTGGTTCCAGATCTCCCCATGATGGCAAGGAGATAGACCATCCAGGTTTCCAGATTATCCCTGAGGTAGAGTAGCTTGAACCAGGAAATGGCCCTGTGCGCCTGGGTCAATATGTGATGAAAACGTCTGTCGATTTTAAGATATGGTTTGAGATCGGGCCAGAGAAAGCGGAAAAGATCAAATTCCGCAAGTCTTTCGATCGCCGGGATGGGATCCTCTTCAGAGAGGATTATCTTTATCTCAGTGAAAAAACGAGGATCGTCGGCTTTGCCGAAGAGTTCCATCTTGACGGCATTGCGCATCAGCCGTTCGGTATGCTTGGCGATGGTAAAATCCATTCGTTTTTCCAGTCTGATCGCCCTGAAGATGCGGGTTGGATCCTCAACGAAGCTGAGATTATGGAGAACCTTTATAGATTTGTATTTCAGGTCGTTCTGGCAGTTGAAGAAATCATTGAGGGTTCCAAAGCTCCGACTGTTGAGCTGAACGGCCATGGCATTTATGGTAAAGTCGCGGCGAAAAAGATCCAGTTTTAAGGATGAGAGCTCTATGGTGGGTAACGCCGCCGGATATTCATAGTATTCCAGCCGTGCCGTGGCGATATCGATTTTCATGCCATCGGGGAGCAGCACCTTGGCAGTAGCAAAGCGTTCATGCATAATGACTCGCCCTCCGAGCCTGGCTGCCAGCGCTTTTGCATACTCTATGCCCTCTCCTTCGATAACTATATCCAGATCAAGATTGGGCTTCTTCAAGAGCAGATCGCGGACAAAACCGCCCACGGCATAGGCCTTGAAGTGTAGCTCATCGGCCACTTCGCCGATGGTACGCAGCAGGCCGATAACCCCTTTGCCGAGTCGTTCGACCATGATCGAGTTGAGATTCCGGGTTCTTTCCAGGGATGGATAGTCTGCTTCATGCAGCAGGTTTTTGGGCATGTTGGCCGGGTCGTTGACCAGCCTGTTGAGCAGATCCGTGCGGGTAATGATCCCGACCAGTTTATTTTCATGTATAACCGGCAGAAGACGCTGGCGGTGCTCGATGATAAGTTCCTGAATATCGGCCAGTGTTGCCTTGAGCGGGAGAGTTTGAATATCGGAGGTCATGTAATCGCTCACGGGCAGGTGGCCGAGGTCATGATGAATGGCTTTTTCCACCACCCTTCTCGATATGGTGCCGGCCACAATCTGCCCCTTCGTATCCGCACCGGTCTCCCGAGGTTCGGGAACCACGGGGAGAACGGTGATATTATAGCGCGTCAGAATATCTTTGGCTTCGGCGATGGTGGTTGTGGTGGGTATAGTGATGACAGGCCGGGACATCATCTCTTCGGCAACAGGCTGGGGCCGGACATGTCTGTGCAGGATCATGATGAGCTTTTCCTGAGCCTCGATCAGGGTCATGTCGCGTACCGTTGCTGATGCCGCGGAAGCATGACCTCCCCCGCCGAAATCCCGGGCCACCAGACCGACGTTGACATCCGGTATTCTGCTCCTGGCGATGAGATAAATCCGGCCGGCCATTGATATCAGGGCAAACAGGGTATCAAGATTTTCCATGTTCATGAAACGCCTGACAATGAGGGCAAAATCATCGACATAGTCTCTTAAGGACAGGGTTACCACCACTATGGGAATATTCTGAATGACATAGCTGTTCGCGGTCTTCATCAATTCACCCAGCAGCTGAACCTGCTGCGTCGTCAGTTCATAGGTGATAAATTGAGAGACAAGATCAAGCTTGGCCCCCTTTTCGAGAAGCCAGGCAACCGCTCGGAGATCCTGTGGGGTAGTGGTGATATGGGTCAGGGAGCCGGTATCCTCGTAGATTCCAAGGCAGAAAATTGTTGCTTCATCCTCAGTGACTTCAATGTTTTTTTCCTTGAGAAGCCTCATGAGAATGGTGGCGGTGGAGCCGACATCCTCGATAACCTGCAGCTCACCTACCATATCCCCGGGATTTTTCGGGTGATGATCGTATATATGAATGGACAGGTTTTTATTTTCAAGACAGCGGCTGATCGGGCCAAGACGGGCGGAGGAGCGGTTATCGACGACGATAAGCTCCGTTACCTTGGTAAGATCAATACTTTTTAACTTTTGAAAATCATAACGATAGGTGAGGTTTTCTCCAATGAAATCGCGGACATTCTTTTCCTGAGATCCGGAGAAGACCATTATGGCTTCGGGATAGAGCTTTTTTGCCGCGATCATCGAGGCCAAACCGTCAAAATCGGCATTGAGATGGGTGGTTATAATTTGCATCGGCAATGGCTATTAAAGATTTTTAAGCAAAATTCATATTCCGGGATACGGGCCGTTGTGCTCACCCTCACGGGATCAACCCCGGGGATGAAATTTCTTGTGGATATCCTTGAGCCTGTCCTGGTCGATATGGGTATATATCTGGGTGGTGGTAATATCCGAGTGCCCCAGCATAAGTTGGACAGCCCGCAGATCGGCACCGTGGGCGAGCAGATGAGTGGCAAAAGAATGACGCAGCATGTGCGGCGAGATGTTTTTGCTGATGCCGGCAGCTGTGGCAATTTCTCTGAGAATCTGCCAGAATCGCAGCCGGGTCATGGCACCGCCCCGGTTGGTGACAAAAAGGAAATTGCTGCGTTTGCCGCCGAGAATATGAGCCCGTGCATTGCCGAGGTAGTTTTCAAGCTGTGTCTTTGCCGCCTCGCCAAAAGGTATAAGACGTTCTTTTCCGCCTTTTCCCATCACCCTGACAAAGCCAGAGCTGATATTGCATGCCCTCAGCGGCAATTGCACCAGTTCCGTCACCCGCAGTCCCGTGGAGTAGAGCAGGTAGACCATGGTCCGGTTTCTCTGACTTATAGGAGTAGATACAGCAGGCGCTGTGAGCAGATTACCGACCTCTTTTATGGTCAAGGCCTTGGGCAATGTCCGTCCACTCTTCGGCAGGTCAATTGAATAGAAGGGATTGAAAGTGACAATCCTTTCCTGCAGGAGAAAGATAAAAAAGGTTTTCAGGGCAGATATGCGCCTGGCATTGGTGCGATGAGATATTCTGTTTTTTCGGGCGCCTTCGAGGTAGCGGTGGATGACAGCAATATCAACGTTATTGAGGCGGGTAATTTTATTTTGGGAGATGAAACCGAGAAATCCTTGAATATCAGCAACATAAGCTGATACGCTGTTGTCTGATAGCCGTCTCTCCGTGATCAGGTACCGGTAGAACTGTTCCTGCAGGGCATCAAACGATTCAGGCAGAGGTGTTTTTTCTCTTTTGTCGATCGGTATAGTATGGTGGTGGCTGCAAAAAGGAGCAACGTCCACTAACCGTCGGCCATTGCTCAGGTCATCCTGTAAATCTCTTTCCCGTCATTTACCAAAGCTTCAGGTAAATGAAGAGACCAAGGGGTATAGTTCTTGCTATCTACAGGGTCAGAAACTTTTCTTCATACGGTTAAACTTACGGAGCTTACGCCGAGCTTCAGCTTGCTTGCGACGTTTCTTAACACTGGGCTTTTCATAATATTCGCGGCGCTTCAGTTCTCGCTTGATACCGTCGATCTGAAGCTTTTTCTTTAACTGTCTAATAGCGTACTCAAGGTCTCCACGAACTTCGACTTCTATCATTGTTTGCTCCGTTAGCGTTTTTTTGGTCTGGTAATATCGAAAAGGGTGTGTGTAAATGTACCCGATTATGCAGCAATAACCCATTACATATAGTAGATATGGTGTGTGGTGTCAATATCTTTTTCAAGAGGTTTTGACTGGTCCGATGCTGCCTTTATTCTAATATTCACATGATATTCACGTATTATAATTATGTCGACTCTCGTTGTTTTAAAAAAAAGAAAAGAGCTTGTTGTTTTTTTTAAGTGTACTATTTAAGACACTAGATCAGTGACTGTTTCACCCATCAAGAGCAGCTTTACCAAGAAATAGGAGGACAGCAATGAATCGAGACGGAATAAACCTGGCATTGCTCGCTGGAGGCCGCTCGGGAGAGCGGGAAGTTTCCTTAATGGGAGCAGAAGGGGTCGAGAAGGCACTCGACCAAAAAAAATTCAATGTGACCCGCTATGATCCTTTAACGGATTTGGCAAAAATAGCAGCAGATGCCGAGAAAATCGATTTTGCATTTATCCTGCTCCACGGCCTGTGGGGGGAGGATGGTACCATGCAGGGGTTTCTCGATCTCCTGGATATTCCTTATCAGGGGTCGGGAGTGATCGGAAGCGCTCTGGCCATGGACAAGAATCTGGCAAAGGAACTTTACAAACTTCATGGATTACCGGTAGCTCCATGGCGTATTATTGAGACTGCCAAAGAGTATTCAGCTGAAGAGATTGTTGCCGCTCTGGGGCTGCCCCTGGTGGTCAAGCCTGTATCTGACGGCTCAAGCCTGGGCATGACCATCGTTCGGGATGTTTCGGAACTTGCGGCGGGTATAGCAATAGCACAGCAGCATGGCGGGAGAGCCATGGTTGAGAGTTTTGTCCGGGGCAGGGAGGTAACTGTGGGGGTTTTGGGCAATGACGCCCCTGTGGCATTACCGCTTGTCGAGATTATTCCCGGAAAGGATTTTGAATTTTTTAATTACGACGCCAAATATCAGCCCGGTGCAACCCGAGAGGTCTGTCCGGCGGAGGTTGACTCCGAGCTGACTCGGCGGGCTCAGGAATTCGGGGTGACTGCACATAAGGCTCTGCAGCTGAGAGGATATTCACGCACCGATATGATCATTTCCGAGGCGGGGGATCTTTTTCTCCTGGAGACCAATACGATACCCGGCATGACGCCTACCAGTCTTTTTCCACAGGCGACATCTGCGTATGGCCTGAGTTTTTCGGCAATGCTCGAAAAACTCATTGAACTGGGACTTGAGGGAAGATCAGAGAAATAGCCATTTCCGCTTTGCGGATCAACTAGACCTTTATCCGTTCAATCCCATGAAATATATTGAGTCTCTCCGGCCTGGCGTAAGCTGCAAGCGTTACTCCCGCCCTTTTGGCAATGGCCAGGCCGAGAGAAGATGGCGCGGTTCTCGACATTATTATCGGTATACCGATGCGTGCACATTTCAACACCATATCTGAGGTAAGCCTGCCTGTGGTGTAAATCGCCCCGTTTGCCGGGGCATTACCCAGGAGAATGGCTCCCAACACCTTGTCGACGGCATTATGCCTGCCGACATCTTCGTGGAAGACCTGTAGCTTTCCCTCTGCCCAGAGACCGCACCCATGAACGCAGTGCGTCTGAGCCCCAAGCGGTGATATCTGCAGGACGGAGAGGATGAACTCTTTGATTTCCGGAAAGGTGATCGTGGCCTCCTGAAGCGGTTCAAAGGCGCCTTCCAGCATTTCCCTTGAGATTTTTCCAGTGCCGCCGCAGCCGGAGGTGATTATAACTTCATGGTTTGAAGTTTCATCGACATCGGCATACACGGAGATACGGCCATCGGGGCAAACCAAAACCTCGACCACCTCTTGCGGCCGTTTGATGAAGCCCTGACCAAAAAGAAAACCTACTCCGAACTCTTCCAGTCCCACGGGCAGGACCATGGACGAGCCGATGTCGCGGTCATTCAAGGCCACGGTATAGGGAGTTTCCAGGGCGAGAAGTTCTTCCCGTTCCTCTCTGCCCTGTGGCGTCACTACTATCGTTTTATGAGGTACTGTTACTTGACTGCTCATCATCTATTTCAAAAAAAGGGTAACTATTCAGAGGTAAGCGTACATCTGGAGTGCCCGGAGTCTGCGCTTACCTCTGAACAGTTACAGTTCAGGGTAAATTGCCGGTTTTTAGCTCCTTGCTGAATAGTTACAAAAAAAAGGTATCTAGCCCAGCGGAGCTTGATAAGTGCACGAACCCAGCGTAGCTGGATAAGAACCTTACAGATTATTTTCTTGCAAAAAAAACATGAAAATAATCTGTAAGGTTCTGAAAAGTTCTGCTTAATGCAGGCTGAGCCTGGTGTTGAATTCTTCTCTGGAGAATGAATACACCTGTGTTCCGAAATGTTCCACGGCAAACGATGCACAGACACTGCCAAGAATACAGCTCTCCTCGAGAGTTTTTCCTTCAACCAGACCGCTTAACAGTCCGCCACGGTAGGCGTCTCCGGCTCCCGTCGGATCGGTGGCTTTGGTTCCCGGGAAAACGGGAATTTTTACGGATGAGCCATTGCTGTGGAGACGCGAGCCTTCATGACCCAGAGTGACGATCGTGGAGCCGGAGCGAGCTATGATTTCTTCTCTTGCAAGTCCGGTTTTTTTCTGGATCAGATTCATTTCGTAGTCGTTGACCATCAGGAGCATGCAGCCGTCTATGCAATTCAGCAGTTCCTCTTTCTGCAACATGGGCAGAGCCTGGCCCGGATCAAAAATGTATTTGAGATCCCTCTCTTTTGCCTTTTTGGGATATTCGACCATATCCTCGAGATTGCCCGGAGATACTACCAGCAGGGAGTCCCGGTCGAGAGTGTCGAAGTCCAACCTGGATGAATATTTCATGGCACCGGGGTTGAATCCGGTAATCTGGTTGTCCTTTCTATCGGTGGTAATATACGCTCCTGCCGTCCATTCATCCTCGACAATGTGAATATGTTCAGAAGAGATGCCGTTTTTTTGCAGCCACTTGAAGTAGCGATGATGATCGAAACCAATGGTGGCACTGATTTCAGGATCACCACCCATAAGTTTTAGAGCGTATGCTATATTTCCGGCTGTTCCGCCAAAGTTTTCGGTTACGCCATTGACCATGAAGCTGATGTTGATTTCATCCAGCTTGTCGGGAAGGAGATGGTCGGAAAAAAGTTCCGGAAAGTCCATGATTCTATCATAAGCCAGAGATCCGGAGAGTATTATTTTCATGATTTTTTTTACCTCAGTTTCTGTTGTTAAGAATAGTTGTTTTCGGCACGGATTACCTGTTCCTCCAGGATACGAGCCGGGACTACTGCCCCCACAAGCGAAGCTGATCAGGGCGTTCCCCTGAGATAGTGTCGCCTATTTCATGGATTTTACATTACATTCCTCCAGAACCATTTTCCTGAGAAAAAACCATAAAATAATTTTCAAGCTATTAATACTCAGCCCTCCGGGTAAAGTAAAGGGGGCGCCTAAAATATCTAACGCGGCTGAGCTGGATGAGAACCTTTAGACAGATTATTTTCTTGCAAAAAAAACCACTAACCTTCTCGAGCCTGCGTTTAGCGCAGAACCATCCTCGCAACCGTCGATGACTTTTGGGAAATCATCAGATTTCAGCGACTGATTCTGAAGTTCCGGGGCTATCCGTATGTTTGCTTTTCCTTGCTATTAGGTAATTTTTTATCTATCTTTTGCGAGGTGCAGGTGAGCCGTTTTTTTCATTGCGGATCACTCTCCAGACAGAAACAAATGAAGGGAAGTAAATTATGATCACACGAAGGAGCTTTTCAGTTCCAGTCGTATTTTTGATAGTGGCTTTTTCCATAGTATTCACGGTGCCGGCCATGAGTGATGAGCCTCTACCGGCAGTAAAAAATCAGCCAATAGTCCTGGGGCAGTCCTGTGCCCTGTCGGGCCCCGCTCAAAATCTTGGCCTGGAATTGCGAGCCGGCCTGTTGGCCGCCTTTTCCAAGAAAAACGATGAAGGTGGAATTCGGGGTAGAGATATTCTCCTTATCAGTAGAGATGATGGCTATGAACCCGACAGGGCAATAAGGAATATCCGGTCCTTCATCGAAAAACACAATGTTTTTATGATAATAGGTGAGGTCGGCACCCCCACATCAAAGGCGGTAATTCCGTTAATTGAACAACATGAAGTGCCGTTTTTTGGTCCGTTTACCGGTGCAGAATTTCTCCGTGAACCATTCAGGAAGAACGTTATCAACGTCAGGGGCAGCTATTATCAGGAGATGGAAAAGCTGGCCTCCTATCTCATCGATGAAAAAAAGATCAGCAGAATAGCCTGCTTTTATCAGAACGACAGTTATGGCCTTGATGGCCTGCAGGGCATCAGACAAGCTCTTAAAAGAAGAGGGATGAAACTGGTCTCCGAAGGGACTTATGAACGCAATACCGTGGCGGTCATGGGAGGATTGCGGGATGTGCATAAGGGTAACCCGGAGGCCATAGTTCTGGTTGGGGCCTACTCGGCCTGCGCTGAATTTATCAAACTGAGCAAGGTCAAGAAGAGGGGCGAAAGGATCTACTGCAGCATTTCTTTTGTCGGTACCGAGAGTCTGCAGAAGGCTCTCGGCCGTTATGCCGAAAACGTGATTGTCTCTCAAGTGGTTCCCAATCCCCGGGACTCCTCCCTTCCTCTGATTAAGGAATATCTCGAAGCAATGAGCAAATACCAGCATGATGTACCCATCAGCTTCACTTCTCTTGAAGGCTACATCGCCGGGAAACTCTTCTCTGAAATTGCCATTCGTGTCCAGGGAGAGTTAACCAGGAAGAAATTTGTGGACACTATGGAATCTATTGGCCGCTTCGACCTCGGCGGACTCGTCCTCAGCTTTGGTGAGAAAGATCATCAGGGCCTGGATGAGATTTATCTGACCAGAATAATGCCGACTATTCAAGTTATCGAAACATCAGTGCAATAATGCCGAAAAGCCTCATGTCGATCGTAATTGCTTAATATGAAAAAAAACATATGGCAGAGGATGAATATCGGCCCCCGAAGAATATCTCTTTCATCGTCTCCATTCTACGCCTCCGCAGCGGTGATTATATCGCTTGGTGTTTTTATGGCTATATTCTGGGCATTTAATGAATATGAAGCCTACAACGAGAGTATCGAGAATATCAGGCAGAGCTATGATGCCCGTTATCGTGAACGTGTTCGGGAGGAGGTGGAGAAGGTAATAGATTTCGTGGAGTACAGACGCTCGCAGGCGGTGCAGCGAATCGAAAGTGAAATCCGTGACAAGGTCCAGTCCGCTTATTCTATCTCTTCGCACATGTACAGCAGGCACAAGGATGAAATGGAGGAGATAGAGCTTAAGGATCTTGTGGTTGAGGTACTGCGCCCGATCAGATGGAGTAACGGCAGGGGGTATTATTTTGCCGGTGGTGTTGAAAGCGGCATTATCGATCTGTATGGCGATGACCCGTTCTATGAAGGAAAGAGCCGGTTTTCTCCGGAACTGCGCGAGGCGCGTAAAAAATTTCGGGATATTACCGGGATCGTCCAGGAAAAAGGCGCTGGAATATATCGTTATAACTGGACCAAGCCCGAAGCAGTCGGCAGAGTATATCCCAAAATCTCATTCGTGAAATATTTCAAGCCATTTGACTGGTATATCGGAGCAGGGATCTATATAGACGATTTGGAAAAGACCCTGCAGGACGATGTCCTCGCGAGAATTCAGAATATTCGCTTCGGCAGGGATGGCGAGATTTTCGGTTTCCGTGTCGACGGCACCATAATATGTCATCGGGACGAACGTTTCATCGGGCGCTCCATTTCTGACTTTGGCGATGATCAGGAATATAAGTTTGGCAGTGAGATGTGGCAAAAAGGCATATCCACGGATGCTGAAGGTTTCGTGCGTTATGTCTCTTCCAAGGCTTCTCAGGATGTCAAAAACAATCGTAATCTTGCCTATGTAAAGGCGTATGACAGCTGGGGTTGGATCTTTGTCGCAACAATGTCCATGGATGATATGGAGCAGGCCATTGAGAAAGAGCGTAAAACATATCTTCGTATTAATTTTGAAAATATCACTCTTTTCATCAGTCTCTTCATCGTTGCCGTCTCCCTGATGTTGCTTTTTGCCTATTTCTACTCACTGAGAATCAAACACGGCATCAGCCTTTTCACCAATTTCTTAAGAAGAGCCGTTGATGAAAAGAACAGGATAGAGGATACCCATCTGGCCTTCACGGAATTTGAAGATCTGCGATATCTGGCCAATCAGATGGTGGATGATCTCTCCCAGAAGGAGCTTCTGATCAGGCGGGATGAGCTCCGGCTTGATACATTGCTGCAGCTCGGTATGATGGAAGATCGATGTTTCCAGGATAAATATGATTTTATTTTGGAACGGATAGTCAGGATCACCCGCAGTGAAGGGGGGTATCTCGCGCTTGTCAACACCGCGCAGACACACCTCAATCTCTATTGCTGTTATGAAATATCAGCTGAAGGGGCAGGAGAAACCATCAAGGTGTCCGGTATTTCAAGACCGCTCGAGCAGGCAGGACTTCCCGGAAAAGCGGTGACCCGGGGAGAGGCGGTTGTCTGCAACGAGTATCCCGGTACACAGCGGCTCTTCCCTTATAAAAGGATGGTGCATCGACATCTTGACGTGCCGATATACAACAGCGGCAAGATCGTCATTGTTGCCGGTGTTTATAACAACAGCCGGGATTATGACACCTCTGACATTCGCCAGATGACGATGCTGCTCGACGGTCTCTGGCTCCATGTCCTGAAAGTTTGCGCCGAAGAGGAAATGACCAGACTGGAACGTCAGATCATAGCGGTCAGCGAAGAAGAACGCAGCACCATCGGCAGGGATCTTCATGACGATCTCGGTTCTCATCTCAGCGGGGTCGAATTGCTGTGCATGGTCCTGCAGAAAAAGTTGAAACAGGATGCCCCCGATAAGGTGGAAGAACTTGACGCTATCAGAAATCTGATCCGGGAGGCCATTGAGATAACCAGGAGACTGGCTCAGGGGCTATACCCGGTTCATGTGGTGGAACATGGTCTTGAATCATCCTTCGGTGAATTGAAGGTGGAGATTGAAAATCTTTTTGATCTGCAGTGCAATTTAATTATAGATATTGACGATGAACAGATGGATCCCTCGAGGGCTATCCACCTGTATTATATTACCAGAGAGGCTGTCTTCAATGCCGCCAGACATGGACGGCCACAGAATATTGAAATACATCTGCTCATTGAAAAGCGACGGCTCAGTTTGAAAATCGACGATGACGGCTGTGGATTTAAAGAAAAGTCGACTCAGCTCGGCATTGGTCTGCATACCATGAAATATCGAGCCAAGGCTATAGGTGCGAGTCTTGTTGTCGAATCAAAAGTGGGCCAGGGCACCAGTATTTCACTGGAAGGAGAAAAATAAAAAATCTGATTACACCTGAAACTCGGCATCTTTTGGCCCAGGCCGGGACTGCTTTTTTCATCGGGACGCCATAAACCCTTCCATGGGGGCTTCGCTGCAGCCGTCCGGGCTGCAGAGACCCGTGAAAGAGCAGTCCCGACCTTGAGTTGAGCATTATAGGGAATCAGGATAAAAAATGATGGACTAGTAAAAAGCTCGATCTACTCCTTCTACCATCGAGCTTTCTCGAAGTATGCGCTTATCGCAGAGTCCATCTCAGCAACTTCAATGACTTTTTATGAGAGTATAAAAAATGACGAAAATACTTATTGTCGATGATCATCCCATTCTGAGAATGGGCATGAGGGAACTTCTCAACCAGGAGGATGGCTTTGAGGTATGCGCCGTTGCCGAGACTATTTCTTCCGCGAGAAAAGCGATCAGAGAGACTGAACCGGATATGGCCATAATCGATATATCACTGGCCGGAGAAAACGGGCTCGATCTGGTCAAGGAGATCAATGGCAGCAATAGAAACATAGCCATCCTGGTTCTTTCCATGCATGATGAATCAGTCTGGGCGGAGCGGGCTATCAGGGCCGGTGCGCGCGGCTATATCATGAAGAAGGAAGCCGCCGAATCCATAGTTACTGCAGTCAGAAACATACTAGACGGCAAGGTGCATGTCAGTGATAAAATCATGGCTCGTCTGCTTGATAAATTCCACGTCAACCCCGACTCCAGCACGGCCTGTACGGAAGAGGCCCTGACAGATAGAGAGCTCGAGGTCTTTCGCCTGATAGGGCTGGGGTTATCCACCCGGGAAATAGCCTCACGAATGAACCTTGGTGTAAAAACCATTGGAACGTATCGTGACAGAATTAAGCAGAAACTCTGCATCAAGAGCGGCTCCGAACTCACCAGAAGGGCGGTTCTCTGGACGGAGAAAGATACATTTGGTTCACAGAAAGCTGTCGACGTAGGCAAATAACCTACATCCCCACCTGGTTTTTTCCTTACCTGATTTAAGGTTTTCCACCGATTTCCTCTCTCCCTCTTTTTTTCTATACTGCAAAACCATACCGTAAGGCTGCTATAGGGATTTTACAAACCTGAGGCAGCCAAGGTATCCTGGCCGGAAGACCTCCGGTTGCCTTGCTCAGTCAGGGTTTTTCCCATGACGGAGCTGTCTTGGACCCCAATGGATGAGGAGATGCATGGAAAAAGTATTTTCCACAAGATATATATGCACTGATCATAATGGTGATGTCGACTTCAGGTCATACCAAGGGAGTATTCAACCGGGACGATCGTTGGTGCTGCCCGATAACGACACCATTCTACTGGCCGGAGGATTCCCGGAGCTTTCTCCCGAAACCAGTTTTCCCCTGTCGCCAACCCTGCAGTTGCAGGCGGAACTCACCGATCTTAGCGATAGTGAGCTTTTGTCCGTTGCCGATGCTGAACTGCAGCGCTACCAGTCAATACAATATAACAGCTATCAGATCGATGCCGACCCACGTATATGTGTAATCGGCACAACTGCCGCGGAGCTCGACGCTTTCGTGGATACCTACGGGGGTATTCTCGATATTCATGCCCTTCCGCTTCGTGGATCGAACCCCGATTATCCCGCCGTAACCGAGATAGAGATAGAAGAAGCCGAGCATAGCTGTAGAATCCGTTATCGAAAACGAGCATCGCTAAACCGTGATCTCTGTACATACTGCGGAGCATGCGGTGAGGCCTGCCCGGAAAAATATATCTCGCCACATCTCCACATTGATTATTCGCATTGCACGTTTTGCAAAGAATGCGAGAAGGCATGCAGGAATGATGCCCTGGATGTCCACGGGGTGGAGGAAATTATCCTTCACGTGCCTGCCCTTATTCTCCTGGGCGAGGCAGAGCTCGAACTGCCTGAAAAGGCTGATTGCGTATACCATGAAAAGCAGTTGCCGGAGTTTTTCAAGACTCTGTCTTCTGCTGAAATAAAAGAGGTTGTCTGCCATAACAACAGCATCTGCCAATACAGCGGCCGGCTTGAAATAGGTTGTAGCCGCTGTGTTGACAGTTGTCTTTATCAAGCTTTGAGCAGACAGAAAAAAGGCATCGTCATCGACCACAGTCTCTGCCGGGAGTGCGGCACCTGTATAGCGTCATGCCCGACGGGTGCTATGCAGAACGGTTATTTCAACGATAAAGCTTTGTGGCGGTATCTGCGGAAACTGGATATCGACTCGGGAAGGGATCTCATTATCGGAGAGGAGCAGGAGTTGCATCTTCTCTGGTGGCAAAATGGCCGCAGGAGATCGAATAAGGTCTTTTATCTCGAGTATTCCATGATTCAGGCGCTTTCGTATTTTCATCTTCTCCTCTTTTTCGCTTCGGGGTTCCGTCGGATCATCCTTTTGCAGGATGCAGCGAAACAACATCCGGAAATGGAAAAGGCCAACAAGGTGATATCGTCTCTTTTTGGAAGAGACTTTGCGCATTGCCTTCCTGTCGAGGAATATAATGCTGCGATGCATGAGACCGACCTGTCTCATCCGCTCAAATCCCTTCTTGATGTGTCTGCTTTCATCAATCGAAGAGCCCTGTTCTCCGCTCTCTTTCTCCATTTGATCGGCGAGGCGGACAAAGAGTTGGAGACGGAGACGATTTCCAATGATTTTCCCGCCGTTTCATGCGATACGGCAGGCTGTACCCAGTGTCTGGCCTGTTTGAATGAATGCACAACCGGAGCCCTGCTTGCCGATGAAAAAAGCATGTCTCTTACCTATACGGCCGGACTTTGTGTGGGGTGTGGCATTTGTGTCCGGATCTGCCCGGAAGGGGTTCTCAGTCTGTCCCGCATGAAAGGTGTAGGCGAGGAGTATTTCAGCAGGAAGGTTCTCTCTCAGGGTGATCCGGCCATCTGTAAAAAGTGCGGTAAAATCTTCGGCACCCGGAAGAGCCTGGATCGTGTACTGCAGATTTTATCGTCGCGGGAGTCGGTGAATGTCGAGCATTTCGAATATTGCGAAACCTGCCGGGTAATACAATTATTTGAGGCGGAAACAACATGATCGATATGGAAGAAAAAGAAATACGAAAAGTACGGCTGCGCCTCCTCGATCTGCTCAAGTCGTTCTTCATCGAAGAGCCGGATGGAGAGAAGATCAGCCGCTGGAGAGGAACATTCAACGCCCTGGCCAGAGAGAGGGTTAACCCTGCCTTCGACGAAAGTGTCACTCAAATCCATCGATTTCTGGAAAAAGGCAACCTCAAGGCTCTGCAAGATGAATATTACACTCTTTTTGTAGATCCCTTTGGGGAAGAACAGTTGAGCACTTCGGCATCGTTTTATCTCGACGGCAGGAGCCATGGTAAGACCCTGGTCGAGCTGCGTACTTTCCTTTCCGGGATGGGACTCTCCAAGAAAAAGGAAGTTATCGAAACGGAGGATTCCCTGGTGGTTTTGCTTGATGTGCTGACCCGGCTTATCGAGAATGAAGAGGGTATGGCTAAAGATAAAACTGAGGAACTGCAGGCAGAGCTTCTCAATAATTATCTGATTCCTTTGGCTGCTAATTTTAAGGCGGCCTGCGAAAAAAATGACTCGGCCCTTTTTTATGAAGCATGCAGCCGCTTCTTCTGTGGCTATCTTGAACTTGAAAAGGGGCTGACTGGATCTGTCGTACATCCGTAATGGGTGAATCGGCATGTTAATAAATAGTGTTGTCCTAAATGGCACTTTCGGAGTCTATGCTTACCTGTCCTAACTCTTTGTTGCTCTCAAAATTTAATCCAGGGAATATTAAGTAATGCCTGTGGTTGAATTCATCGAGTGCCTGGATTTTGAACAGACAGCGCAGACTTCCAAATTGCCACCCCTGGACGGACGCTAACAAAGGAGGAGGAAAAATGAAAAAAGATCAGGATAAACGACGTTCGTTTCTCAAGCATATCCTGGCTGGGGCAACTGTTGTGGCAGGTAGTATTGCCGCTATAAAACCTGCCAAGGCCAAATCCGTCTCTCTGAGGCGGGAAGGTGAAGATGTGCTTTATCATGAGAGTGAGAAATTTAAGAAATATTATCAATCTCTGCGATCGTAGTTCCTTGTTTTTTCAAGGTATGCCGTCAACCGACAAGGTTGCAAGGAGATCAAGCACTTAAGGAGGCTAGAATATGGCAAGATGTAAAATTCGTAAATCTTCGGAAACGGGCATAGAAAGTACCGGCCGAAGAGTTACTCTCAATCCTAAAATTGCCAGGAGATCTTTTTTGAAGATATCCGCGGCAACCGCGGCTCTTACCGGAGCTGCAATGACCACTAAACTTACCACCAGGGCCCAGGCGGCGAAGGGCAAATCCAGTCCTTATGCGAACTCGGAGAAGATCAATACCATTTGCACCTACTGTTCCGTCGGCTGTGGAATAGAGGCTGAAGTGCATAACGGTGTCTGGGTTCGCCAGGATATCGCCGCCGATCACCCGGTTTCACGAGGATCACACTGCTGCAAAGGGGCCGGCGCCATTGATATGGTTACCAGCCCTAAGCGCCTCAAGCATCCCATGAAAAAAGTGAATGGCAAGTGGACCACCATCAGCTGGGACCAGGCCATGAACGAGATAGGTGACAAGCTCTTGGAAATTCGTGAAAATGACGGGCCTGATGCCCTGCATTTCAACGGCAGCGCCAAGGTCTCCACCGAAATGGCTTATCAGCACCGGAAATTTGCCGCCTTCTGGGGGTCGAATAATGTCGATCACCAGGCCCGTATCTGACACTCCGCAACGGTGGCAGGTGTCGCCAATACTTGGGGTTACGGAGCAATGACAAACAGCCTGAACGATATGAGGCATGCCAAAAGTTTCATATTTATCGGCT
Source organism: Desulfobulbaceae bacterium (assembly GCA_016278675.1). Taxonomy (GTDB): domain Bacteria; phylum Desulfobacterota; class Desulfobulbia; order Desulfobulbales; family Desulfocapsaceae; genus Desulfopila_A. The sequence goes on from JADQBJ010000016.1 coordinate 53,922, forward strand.
CGAATCCGCCGGAAGCGCATCCGGTGGCCATGCAGCATATCCTGCATGCAAAGGAAAAAAATAATGCACCGATCATAGTCGTTGACCCGCGCAGATCAAAACTTGCGGCAAAAGCAAGCGACTATGTACGAATACGTCCCGGAACGGATGCGGCATTCATGCTGGGCCTGATTCGTGAAATCGTGGCCAACGGCTGGGAAGACAAGGAATTCATCAGAACCCGGGTTTCCGGCTACGAGGAACTCCTTGAAACCGTCCAGAAATATACGCCCGAAGAAGTGGAGGATATTACCGGTATTCCTGCCGATCAGACCCGCCATGTTGCCAAACTGCTGGCCAATAACAGACCGACCAGCCTCACCTGGTGCATGGGCGGAACCCAGCATTCAATCGGCAGTTCGATCACCAGGAGCTTCTGTTTGCTCCAACTGGTCCTGGGCAATATGGGAAAATCCGGTGGAGGAACCAATATCTTCCGTGGCCATGACAATGTTCAGGGCTCAACAGATATGTGTATCCTCTCTCACAGCCTGCCTGCATATTACGGGCTTGCAGAAGGAGCGTGGAAGCATTGGTGCAGGGTCTGGGATGTCGACTTTGACTGGATTGCCTCCAGGTTTAAGTCTCCGGAATGGATGCAAAAACCAGGATTCACCCTTTCCCGCTGGTATGAAGGCGTCAACCAGGAGGAGAAGATCCATCAGTATACTCCCATCAAAGCCATGATTCAGTGGGGATGCGGGGCCAACTCCAACTCCCAGTACCACAAGGTGAAGCAGGCCTATGATAAACTTGACTTGCTGGTGGTGATTGATCCTTTTCCAACAATGGCTGCCGCCGCCTGCGGGACCGACAACATCTACCTGCTGCCCAGTGCCAGCCAATATGAGACATCCGGCAGTGTCACCTCCACCTCGCGGCAGATACAGTGGCGCTACAAGGTTGTCGATCCTGTTCATAACAGCAAGGACGACTATCAGATTATGGAGCTGCTGGTCAACAAACTGGGATTCGCCGATAAATTCTACAAGAATATCAAACAGATCCCTGAAGATATTACCCGTGAGCTGGGTTCGGGTTCACTGACCATCGGCTATAACGGCCAGACTCCGGAACGAATCAAGAAGCATATGGAGAACTGGCATACCTTCGATATCGATACCCTGCAGGCCAAAGGCGGCCCCTGTGACGGCGAATACTACGGAATGCCGTGGCCGTGCTGGACCGAGGATCATCCGGGAACACCAATTCTCTACGATATTTCCAAACCGGTCGCAGAAGGCGGCCTGCCGTTCAGGAACCGGTTCGGACTCGAGAAAACCTACGATTCCAGCGGACGTACGGAAAACCAGCTGGCTGCCGAGGGTGTGGCTAATCCCGGAAGCGAAGTAAACGGCGGATATGCTGAATTCAAGGATGTCGTGCCGGGAACGAACTGGAAAACCGATCTGTCCCAGGAGACATTGCGGAATGCCATCTCCCGCGGCATGGCGCCGTTCGGCAACGCCAGAGCCCGCTGCATCGTCTGGCAATTTCCGGATCAGATACCCATCCATCGCGAGCCCCTGCATTCGCCGCGGCCGGATCTTATCAAACGGTATCCTACCTATGAGGATAAGGAAAATCATTACCGTGTCGATACCAGGTTCAAGAGTGAGCAGAATCCTGAGCTGGTCAAGGAATTTCCCTACGTCATCACCACCGGCCGGATGGTCGAGCACATGGGTGCCGGCGCCGAAACCCGCAGCAATCAGTACCTGGCTGAGTTGCAACCGGATATGTATGCGGAGATCAATCCACGGCTGGCCAATGATATGGGAATTCGTGACGGTCAGATGATGTGGGTGGAGTCTCCCGAAGGAGGCAAGATCAAGGTCAAGGCCTTTGTCACCGAAAGAGTGGATGAGAAGACTATCTTTCTGCCATACCATTTTGCAGGTGTGCTCATGGGTGAGTCACTCGTCGATAAATATCCTGAAGGTCATGCGCCGTATGTTGTCGGAGAATGCGGTAACGTGGTCACCAACTACGGATATGACATTGTCACGCAAATTCAGGCCACCAAGGATGGACTGTGCAAAATCAGCAAGGCCTGATGAGGAGGAAATGATATGGCAAGAGTAAAATTCTTATGCGATGCAGAACGCTGCATCGATTGTAGCGGGTGCGTCGTCGCCTGTAAAGAAGGCAACCATATACCCGTCGGGGTGAATCGCCGTCGGGTGATTACCCTGAATCAGGGCAAACCCGGGGAAAAGTCGATATCAGTATCATGTATGCATTGTGCTGATGCTCCCTGTCTCGCGGTATGCCCGGTTGATGCCGTATATCAGCGTGATGACGGTATTGTCCTGGTGGATAAAAAGGCCTGTATAGGCTGCGGATACTGCTTTATGGCCTGCCCCTTCGGAGCACCGCAGTTTCCGCAGTCCGGTTTTTTCGGAGCTCGCGGAGCCATGGATAAGTGCACTTTCTGTGCCGGCGGTCCCGAAGAAACCTTCAGTGAGGAGGAAAAGCGACTCTATGGCCAGAACCGGATCGCTGAAGGGAAAGTACCTCTGTGTGCTGGAATGTGTTCTACCAAAGCTTTATTGGCAGGTGATGCCGATGTGGTCGCCGATGTTTATCGCGAACGGGTCTTTCAACGGGGTTCCGGGGTAAATGCCTGGGGTTGGGATAAGGCTTATGAGAAAAAGTAATCTTCAATGACGGGATTACTCATCAATCAGCGCTGCTTTTTCCATTCAAAAAGGGATGAAGCAGCGCAACATATTATTACAGGAGCATGATATGCAGAGAAGTATCGCATCTGCGTTTCTGCTGGGAATTGTATGTGTGGCAGGGTCAGCAGGTGTGGCATTTGCGCAGGAAGCTCTGGCGCAGCAAGGTTTGTCTACATCTCTTTCCATGTATTATACCCAGTTCATGAACGGTATTGCTGGAAACTGGCAGGAGTACGGTGAGCTCTTTACCCATTTACAAGGGGAATGGTTTCGGAAACTGTTTCTTATCGTTATCACAGCAGTACCCGTTGTATTCCTGCTGCACTATCTGATTGTCGGAGCCAAGCATTTCGACCATGACGGCGAACAGATACTTTTTTTCAGCAAATATGCCAGAATCGTCCATTTTATTGCCGCAGTTTCGTTTTCATTGCTGGTTATTACCGGACTGCTCATCATTTTTGGCACCTTTTTCGGTGGAGGAGCCTTCATCCGGGGGGCAAGATATGTCCATTTGGCTTCGGCTATGGTTTTTGCTGTTCCGGGCTTGCTCATGTTTCTTCTCTGGTTCAAGGACATGCTGCCGCAGCTCCATGATATCTCCTGGATGCTTATTGTGGGGGGATATCTCAGCAAGAAGAAGAAACCAGTGCCTGCAGGCAAGTTTAACGCCGGGCAGAAGATGTACTTCTGGTTTGCAACGCTGGGTGGCGGAGTTATGGCATATACGGGCTATTTCATCTGGGGATTCGGTGCAGGGGTGGATACCGTCAGGATTTACACCATAATCCATAATATCCTTGGAATGGGGATCGTGGCCTTCTATTTCACTCATTTCTACATGTCTGTCTTTGCGATAGAAGGTTCCCTGCAGAGTATGAAGACCGGATATAAGCCAGAGGAAGAAGTTGATATCCTGCACAGCAGGTATAATTATAAAACAAACTCAGCTAAGCTGGAAAAGACCCTTTAGACAGATTTTCAGGAGTAAGCAAATGAAGGCGGGTTGACCTTAAGGTTAATCCGCCTTTTTTGCGTCCTCGCCTTGATTTCTTCTGAACAAATAATCTTGTCGACCAATTCCACATTACATATACTGCGGTGCCCGGCTTGGTGAGGTCTTTTCTTGATGAGGCCTTTGCTTAATTATGGTAGGTATTCTGCAAGGACATTCGTTAAGAACCGAATTGGTTATGGAGGAAATATGTCGGCTGTAGTTACTTTTATCGGATATCATGACAGCGGGAAGACCGAACTTGTGAGCCGGGTTGTCTCAAATCTCAAAAACCTCGGTCATCGTGTAGCGGTGATAAAATCCAGCAACGAACCCGGGGTTGCTTTTGATAAAGAGGGCACCGATACCTATAAGCATCGTCAGGCGGGTGCCGATTCAGTTCTCTTCGTGGGGCCGGACCAGATGGTGCTGCAGACCGGGCCCAGCCACCATTCTATTATTACTCTGGCCCATCGGTATTTCCCGGATGTGGATATAGTCATTGGTGAGGGATTCAAGCATGCCCGCAAGATTCCCAAGATTGAAGTGCGCAGCAACAGAGATCAGGATCTTCGCGATGAAGTTCACGGAGTAATTGCTGTGGTTACCGATCTGGATATTTCAGGAGATTATATCTTCCGGATGGATGAAGCTCCGGAAATTGCCTCTTTTATCGAAAAGCGATATATTCGCGAGCGCAACAAGCGGCCGGAGAAAACATCTTTGCTGGTGAATGGCAGAAAAATTCCCATTAAGGAATTCATCCAGGATAGTCTGGCCGGCACCGTCGTCGGTTTTGTCGAGGCACTCAAACTTACAGACGGGATAAAAGAAATTGAGATGAGGATACGACTCACAGACAGGGATACTTCTGCAAAGGATTAATCAGCTATCCGCCTTTTCCGGGGATGCGTGCAGGGAACCCCGAAACCAGGAAAAAAAGACGCCCGTGAGACAGAGAACGGCCGATATGGTGAAAATTATGTGGATGCTTTGCAGAAACAGATCGTAGTTCTCGGGGGTGATCGCCTGGCGCCCGACAATCAGAGCAAGGACCACTGTGACCATGGCCATACTGAACATCTGCCCAAGCAGCCGCATGGTGGCTACCACTCCCGAGGCCAGTCCGTAATGCTGCTTTTCCACGGCACTCATTATTGCGTTCATGTTGGGAGAACTGAACAAGGCAAATCCGGTGCCGAGCAGGATCAGGTTGGTGACGATCAAATATGTTTCGGTATCAGGCTGCAGCATGATAAACAGGGTTACCCCGATAACGGTTATCAGCATGCCGATGCTGGCAATGAGGCGGGGCTCGATCTTGTCAGACAGTCGACCGGCAATAGGAGAGAGCAGTGCCATCATCACAGGCTGGGCCATCAGCACCGTTCCCGCGGCCTGCGGAGACATTCCCTTAATATATTGAAGATAGAGGCTTAGCAGAAAGGTAACTGCAAACGTAGCTGAGTAGTTGAGCAGGGCAGCGGTGCTCGAAAATGCAAAGGTCCTATTCTCACTAAAAAGGCGGACATCAAACACTGGAAACCGTGCCGACAACTGGTGTCTGATGAAGAACCCTAAAAGAAGCAGACCACTAAAAAGCAGCATGCTGCCCGGAAGGGACGGCAGCCGCGTTGCGCCATAGACCAGGGCCAGGACTGCGGTAATATAGAGCAGGCTGCCGAACAGATCGAACCGCTGGCCGGGTTCCCCGCGCCATTCACCCTTGAGATAGTGCAGAGTCAGCAGAAGAGAGAAGATGCCCAGCGGCAGCATGATCACGAAGATGCTGCGCCAGCCGAAATGCTGGGTCAGTAAACCGCCGGCAAATGGGCCGGCCGATAAACCGATATAGACCGCCGCAACATAGATGCCGATGGCCTTTCCGCGTTTATTCACTGGAAAAACTGAGGTTAAAATCGCCATTCCCGTAGAAACGAACATGGCTGCGCCGAATCCCTGGAGGGCGCGTGTGGCGATGAGTGCGGTGGCTGAATGGGCCAGCAGGGCCGCGGCTGATCCAAGAGTGTATACGGCCAGGCCTGCGGCAAAGATCTTTTTTCTGCCATAAATGTCGGCAATCTTTCCGGCAGGAACAAGGGCAATGGCAACTGCCAGAAGATAGGCGGTGGCGATCCAGCTGAGCTGAACCGCATTCATGTGTAGATCATTCTGGATTGCGGGCAGGGCGACATTGACCGAGGAAATCATAAACGGTCCCATGAATGAGGTCAGAGTAGTGACGATCAAAGCCGACCTCTCCAGGGCGGGATCACTTGAATAGGGTGCGGATTCACTCATGGTAATTTTAATTCGGTTGCAATAACAGGTAGATTTATAAAACGATACCGGGTGTTAACAGGAACGAGCAGAAATTATAGTACTCCAGGAGTGCCTGAGCTCCTGGAAACATTAATAATCTTCAATCTGTCTGCGGAAACGACGAAGCTGCTGTTCCCTGAGCTGCCGGTGGTCGAGGCGATATATGTCGGCTGGAAAAAGCAGCATGGCGACACCGGTGTCAAATATCCTCTTTACCTCATATTCATCATGTGACACATCGCGCTGATAGATATAATTCAGATAGGATTTGTTGGTATGAAGGATGAATTCCACGCGAATGCCGCCCAGTCGGGCAAAGAACTTGAGCATCTGGGTCTTGGCAGAGCTGCCCACCGTCGAACTTTGATATTCCTTGCCGGTGAGGGTGTCGGAAATATCCTCAAGGGTCATGAATGAGTCAATCTTGAGAGCGCTGTTGGTTAGATGCCGCTGAAACTGTTTGACGTCATTGATGGTGTTGAGAACGGCCATAAGACCCAGCTCGTCGTCGACGGCCACTGCAGGATTCTTTTCGTTTTTGCGCAGCAGCTTCAGGACCTTCGCTTCCGGTGTTTTTTTACGGATGGTCACGTAGATTGGATAATCTCTGTCTCTGGAGCGGAAGCGCCTGCGTTTAATCAAGGTTATTTTCCTTCCCCGAATATGCTCTATCGCTTGCAGCTGGTCCTCGGAGATCACCTCTACCCCGGTACAGGAAAAAAACCGGGGCTCATGGCTGCTGACCAGATAGGCGATTTCCAGTTCCCCGATTTTCATCGAGGGGCTCCAGACATACTCATTGAGAAAGGTCAGGAACCTGGAAAACTTGTCCTCAATCCCCGTTTCCCGTTCCCGCTGATCGATTAAGGCCGCAAGGTTCATCAGGGTCAGCTTGCGTTTGGCTTCAAACCGCGCTTTCTTGTGATACCTGTCATTGAAGACGATGAGCAACAAATCCAAGGGATTGCTGGTTATCTGTATCTCATTGGTTGTTTCGATATGCGACGAGAAGGGTGCAAGAATCTTGCTGCGCAAATAGATGATTACATCATTTGCAGTTCTGGCATAATCAGTGAGCTTGCTTTCAATTTCGCGAACATTGCCTTCAATGCCGAACATGTTGCCCAGCAGCATTTTCGATCTTCTTTGTCGTTTGTCGCGCTCTTCCAAACTATTGATGAGAGTTTGTATGTCCCTGAAAGACTGGATGTCGAGAAATTCGAAAATCTGATTACGGACGCTGCGGTATTTGGTGACATCTATCTGCTCGCGGCAGTGGTCACGCACCCAATTCTTGACCTCCCTGGAGAAAGGATGACCACAGGGGACATTTTCCTCACAGGAAAACGGTCCATCCTGCTTCAGGGAGGTGAAAACAGATTCCTTGCCTATGACCTTCATGGCAGGGGCATCTTCGGGATGGCTTCTGTTCATCGGAAGAGATCAGAATTTCCTGGTAAAGTAAGGTTCGAGAACTTCCGGTACCTGAATTGTGCCGTCTTCACGTTGATAATTCTCCATTACCGCGAGAAGTGTTCGGCCGACGGCCAGACCCGAACCATTCAAGGTATGTACCAAGGTACTCTTTTTCTGCCCTTCGGGCCGATATCGTATAGAGCCTCTCCTCGCCTGGAAATCGAGAAAATTAGAGCAGGAAGATATTTCTCTATATGCCTGCTGGCCCGGCAGCCACACTTCGATATCATATGTTTTTGTGGCCGAAAAGCCCAGGTCACCGGAACAGAGTGTAACAATCCGGTAGTGCAGGCCGAGGAGCTGCAGGACTTCCTCGGCATCTGCCAGCAGTGATTCCAGTTCGTCCATGGAGGTTTCCGGAGTCGTAAATTTAACCAACTCAACCTTGGTAAACTGATGCTGACGAATCAGCCCCCTGGTGTCCCGACCATGAGATCCGGCCTCGGAGCGGAAGCAGGGTGTAAAAGAGGTGAACTTAATCGGCAGATCCTTTTCGGCGATAGTTTCATCTCTGTAAATATTGGTTACCGGTACCTCTGCAGTGGGAATGAGATAGAGGTCCCAATCCTTTATTTTAAAAAGATCTTCCTCAAATTTGGGCAGCTGACCGGTTGCAGTCATGCTTGCCGTATTGACCATGAACGGAGGAAGGACTTCGGTATAGCCATGCTTCTCGGTATGCAGATCCAGCATGAAATTGGTGAGCGCTCTATCGAGCTTGGAGGCAAAGCCGCGCAGGAGGGAAAACCTGCTGCCGGCTAATTTGGCACCACATTCAAAATCAATGATCTGCAGGTTCTCCCCTAATTCGTAATGGGGCTTGGGAGTAAAGGAAAATTGGGGCTTTTCTCCCCATACCTTTATCTCTATATTATCCGAATCGTCCTGGCCTTCCGGCACTGAGTCATCGCAGATATTGGGAATGGCCATGACGATGTGCTGCAGATTATCCTGGATTTCGCTGAGCCTGGCATCCAGGTCTTTAATTTTTTGAGAGGTCTCTTTCATCTCCGCGATGAGAGGGTCGGCCTTTTTCTTCTCTTGCTCATTGCCCTTTTTCAGCTGGGCGATTGTCCGGGATGCGGTATTGCGGGAATTTTTAAGATTTTCCACTTCCGAGAGGATATCAAGACGTTCTTTGTCGACTGCAAGGAAATCATCGAGGATTTCCGGGGAGAGGCCACGTTTGGCTGTTTTTTGCTTTACCAGTTCTATATTCTCTCGGAGAAATCGTAGTTCGAGCATGATGAGTTTATTTATTTTCTGTTTATGGTTAAAAAGGTAAGAGTTCTTTGAAAATATGTATCATGTGTGGTGGTTGAAAGCAACCTCTGATGCTGTTGAGTCCACTTTATTGAGAGATACCGTCACACCGCCTGTCTCCATGCCTTGAGGAATCGGAGTGCATCGTCCGGGGCAGCAAGATAATTGCTTTCTTTCCGCCGTTCTGCTATCTTCGGGCGGTGGCGTCCTGTCTTTTGCCGGATGGGGATTTTGGTGGGCGTTGACCTGCGGGGATCAATTACAGATTATGGAAGCAAGAAACAATCTAGTTATATTTATAAGTGAATTTCGCAAATCCGTGCGCATGCTTGCGCTGGCAATAGCTTTGACCACGACAACCGTATTTTTTATGGCCCCGCGCCTGCTGGAGATGGTGCAGCATCACCTCGCGGATAAGCTCTATTTTTTTAATGTTGCCGGGCCCTTTCTGGCGCATGTCAAGCTCGCGCTGTTTAGTTCGCTTTTTGCCCTGATGCCCTGGTTGATGACGGTTTTATGGAGATCAATCGGCAAACCTTTCGGCGTCAAGGGCGGCCAGCTCTTTACTTTCATATTTTTTACCTGTCTGCTCTTCTATTGCGGGACGCTTTTCTGTTATTATGTCACCTTGCCTTTCGGCATTAAATTTCTGCTTGGCTTCGGTTCCGCCGAACTTCAGCCGGTAATCTCCGTCGGCAAGTTTGTAAACTTTACCACTCTCTTCATACTGGCCTTCGGTGTAATTTTCGAACTGCCGATATTTATGGTATTTCTTGCAAAAGTAGGGGTGTGTACGCGAGCTTTTTTTGAAAGAAGCAGGAGATATGCTATGCTATTGATAGCAATTGTGGCGGCGCTGCTCACTCCGACACCCGATATCGTCAACATGACGCTGATGGGTGGGCCGCTGTATCTTTTGTATGAGGCCGGAATTATAATTCTTATGATAATGAGGATTAAATGATCTACCGTGGAGCAAAGCAACTAACTAAGATGGATGATTGGGGCTTTGGTGGATGTTGATTATTGCAGGGGGGTAGGAGTAAGATAACCCAGCTGAGCTGGACTCTTTAAAGAACCCCCTTGAGGGGTAAGTGCCTTGGCGATCGAGGCAGCTTCACGGATTTAAATACATTTTTTGTTTTCTTGTTTTTTGCACCCCTCGAGGGGGTACTGAACTGAGTGGCAGTTTCTCAGGAGTAAGGCACTAAAACTCTTCCAGGTGGATGCCGTTCTCCTTGAGAAGGGCCGCAGTAACCCCTGATTTCCCAGAGGTGCCGCAGGAAGGGCTGCGGGATTTGAGGATTACGGAATGGATTTTTTGCGACAAGGCAATGGCCAGCACCTGCCGTGCTCCTTTGATAAACTGCCGACTGACATCTTCTCCGCTTTTGGTGATGACTTTGGCCCGGCCGGCTAGAACGTCATGACCGTCGCCGCCGATAATGTCGGCTGCCTCTCGCGGAGTCGGTAGCCCTCCGAGTTGTTCAGGACAGATCGGAATCCATACGGCATTCTGCAGCAGCAGGCGACATTCCTCGCTGGCTTTGAGTTTGCCGTCATAGCGGGTACACAGGCCCATGAGGCAACTGCTCACCAGATATATATTAGCCGGAGGGACGGTCATATGTCAGATAAAATTTTGGGAGCAATCGAAAAGCGAAGCATGAGACTCCGGGAGTTAGTGCTGGTTATAAACGGACGCTCCTAACCATTTAGGAGTAGTGATTCTAAGATATTATCAATGAAAAAGAAACCAAAAAAAGTACTTTCGCCGCTGCAGAGAAAAAGGCTGACAAGAATTATTGCCGTGCTGGCCTTTGCAGCCCTTCTATGGCTTCTTTTTGCACCAAATATGGGCATTGTCACCTTGAAAAGGGAACAGAACAGACTTGAAGCGCTTCAGCTTCAGAAAAATGAGCTGGAAAAGGAGAATGCGATCTTGCTTCAGGAGATTGAGCGAATACAGACGGACATTGAATATTTTGAGCGTCTGGCCAGAGAAAAGCACGGTCTTTTGAAGAAGAACGAGGTGATCTTCGATTTTAGTAAAAAAGAAAAGTAAGCAGCCGGACCGGCTGCAATTGTGTTAACCTCAAGAGAAACCGCCACGAGGCTGGCACCCGGGATTGCCTCCACTTTGGGAGATTTTGATACCCGCCGACATCAGCTTGCGGGTTTCCCGGCTGCCGCAATTTTTGCACACTATATCGTCGTTTGAACGCACTGCCACTATAGTTTCAAAGACAGTACCGCATTTTTCACATTTATACTCATAAATAGGCATGGATCCCACCTGCTGCAAAACATTAACTTGATTAATTCCTTGTTGCAGGATAGTAAGCACTATTCAATGAGAAGAGAAGACAAAATTTCACACTCTCTGCACTTCTGGATTTTTTCCTCGTCCGTCATTCCTTTTATATCCTCACATTTGGTGCCGCTGAGAAACCAGCAGAGATGACCGCTTTGAAATTCCCAGGCCGGACAATCGAGTTTGGCTTCGCACTGCTTTTTCTCCCAGCATGGAGTGAGGGTTTTATGCCGGGCTCTCTGTTTACAGAGAAGAAAAAACATTTGGCGTTCTATATGGGACGGTATTTTGCGCCAGCCCTGCTCGTAACTGTGCACCGTTTTTAGTGCCATTCCCAGCAGTTCTGCAAGCTGTTTCTGTGTTTTCCCAAGTTTTTTTCTGGAGACTGCAAATTCGTTTTTGTCCAAAACTTCTCCTCCCTGCCCACTTCTTGGATTGCAGGTCTTGTACAGTGTCAATTCCTGAAGTAATGAGCATTTGCTATTTACTGCATTGCGGTTCGGAAGGATGAAAATAGCGGATCAATCATGCACTATTCCATCTTATCTCTGTTGTAGTATACCACAAATTTCCAGATTAGCCTCCAAAAAATATGCAGAATGTGTTTTTTTTATCTATTTATATTCAATACTTGATTGGCGTCTGAGGTACTACAATGTAACCATAAAGTCCTACGGCGTGGTATGATTTTTAACTGGCTAAGCAGTGATTTTTCGGCACGACATTGTGTCATTTGAAGAACATAGGAGCATGTTCAAAATAATTTATGTAGCGTGCATATGAAAATTAACTAAGGCTCTTCCCGCAAATTCAGAATTCCGCAATGGCAAAGAAATTCATCGGTCGGGTTTGTGTTGCTGGTTGGAACTGTTGTCTAAGGAAAAAATATGTGATCCCTTTAGTGAAAATGGGTATGATGGACTCACAAAACTGTATGAGGAGTTTCAAACACCGATGAGTTCAACCAAACTTGAAATATTACAGCAGCTTCATTCTTTATTGTCCTACCACAAGGGCTCGGGACTCTGTACCTATCCGCGCTCTGAAGAGGTAATGGCATTTCTCCGTTCGGAGCTCTCTTTGCAGACCCCGATGGAAGAAACGACTGATAAACTTCAGCCAAAGCGGCCTGCCGGGAAAGTGGACGTAAGGCCGTCCAGCTACCGGGGAACAATAGCGGAGATAGCTGAAGAAGTTAATACCTGCCGAGCTTGCAGTCTGGCAGAGAAAAGAATTATTCCTGTTGCCGGCAGAGGAGGAAGTAAGCAGATCAGGCTCTTTGTCGTTGGAGGATGGTTGATGGCCGACGGAAAGACCGAAACTGTTTTCGGCAGAGAAGAAGACCTGATGCTAGAGAGGATGCTGCAGGCCATCCATCTCTCTGCCGACCAAACCTTTGTGTCTAATATCATCAAATGCGGGATAGATCAGGACGTTCAGCCTAAAGCTGAGAATATCGATGCCTGTGTATCTTATCTGGAGAGACAGATTGCCGCTGCCTCTCCTGAAATCATCTGTTCAATGGGAATCGCGGCAACGCGGACACTGTTGCAGATCAGTCAGCCTCTCTCCCGGTTGCGCGGACGATTTTATACATATCACCTTGATGAGCACCGGGAGATTCCGCTAATACCGACCTATCACCCGACCTTCCTTTTGAAAAATCCGGAAATGAAAAAAGCGACATGGGAGGACCTGCAGCTCATCGAGAAACATTTGCGGCGATGACCCAGGTGCTTTTCCTGCTATCCAGTGAGCTATCGCAGTGCGATAATGCCTCTTCTGCCAAGATCAGCAAGAAAGGCCGTTACTGATTTTTCCGCTTCATGCAGAGTAATATTATACCCCGTTGCAAAGCTACGGATAATACTCAGGACATTGTTTTCCCCGTCTATATCTTTCCAGACGCGGCTGCCCATTTCATCAAGCTGCAATCTTTTTGTCGGTATTTGGTATGAGTGCTGAAAGCGACGGAAAACACTCAGGAAAAATGGTTTCATGCGCAAAGGATACTCCAGGAGTATTTCTCCGGAATCCAATGCTGAGAAGGAGACCGAGGTATTGATGACGGGAACACATTTCAGCGCCTCCTGGCGACTCAAGGCCGATGGTCCTTTTTTTTCAGACTGGAGTAATTTCATAGCTTGCCGTGATTTCATGGTGAAGTTGATCATCCAGGGGGTGAATGCCTTCCATAAAGACCCCCAGAAGACGATCTGCTGCGGAATCATGGCGAAGTGTGGCCGCCATGAATGGCTTTTTACCCTGCAATCGGTAAGAGATCTGCTGTAAGATACCTGGATTTCGAGCATAATCTACTCGATTGCCGGAATCCTGCCATTGGGGATGAAAATCACGCAGATTGAGAAGTGAGGCGAGTATTTCATCAAGAGTGTTGCCGCGCAGCCGCACACCCGCCGGAGCCAGCCGGCAGATATGCAGGCCAGTTCGGACCTTCCGGAAATGCAAAGTACTGAGACCTGCATCCATTGTATAGTTCATCAGGCTGAATTCTTGAGGTATTCTAACGCGGAAATCCTGAATTGCCCAGGTGGAGCAAGTATCATCGGCTGAGGCAAATTGCAGTGACTTAAGACATCTTTGAAACTGAATATCGGATAGCTTTCGAAAAAACTGGAACATCACAAAAGTTGAAGAAAGCTGATCATAAAGGTAGATGAGTTGAGGTCCGTTTTGTTGGTCCTCAGTGGCAAAGCGGTGGGCTTGAAGAGGGAGAAGATCTTTTTTGATACTGTCGGACACGGTTTCCTGCAAAAGCTTGGTTCCGGTAAGCGTTTGATATTGTCGGATGGTCGACTGGATCAGTTCCGGGATGTTTTTTGAGGGGGCGTTGAGCCAGCGCATTTCCATGACCCCCTGGAAGTTACAATCAAAATGAAGGTGGTGAGAACCCGCTACCGTAGCTTCCCAGGTGTTCGGAACGTTAATGGTTATGCCATTCCAGCAGATACACCGATGTTCAGCATTATCTAGATTTTCCATTTGATGATCCAGGCATTGTTGATGGCGGTATGGTGCCAGTTGAGCAGTCGGAAAATACGTGACAAGTCGATTTATTGGGGAATAAGGTAATCCCAGCCGCTTTCTTTCAGTTTCTCTTTTCTGGCTTGCTGTTCAGGATCGCTGATTCGTTTGCACTGCTCTATGAAACAGAGCCGTTCTTTTTCTATCATCTCTGGATAATAGAGCTTTACCTGGTTGCCTATGTTTTCATCAATATCCTGCATATTGTGCTGCAGAATCATATTGATCTTTCTCCCATCTTCGTCCACGAACCTCCACTTCCAGACCTGATTGATGCCGAAGGAATCGCCTTCCCACTCGCTTGGGCGGCCATATTTTTCGGTAAAACGGTTCATAAGTATATCATAGAACCGTTTGCTAGAATCCTCATATTTCATTTGTAATTTGACGATAATGCCGGGAGCATTGCAGATTCCATATGAAATAACGCCCTTCCGGAAACCGTGCCAATCGACTACAACGGTTTCCTTGAGATAGTTTGAGAGTTCAAAATCGGGATATTTTTCAACACTGGCGCCCAGTTCGATGCCAGCTATTTCGTGAGGCACAACGGAAGATGAAGCCGGGAGCGGAGTGCCGACAAGAAGAACAAGTGCTGCTATACATTGAAGAAAAAATATCATTACCATCACCGGAGAGCAATTATGGAATGTTAAATACATCAGAGCAGAGGGCCGCCTTTATTAAGAATGGAGTCAGGGACCTTTTCCAGCATAAATGATGTCTGCTCTATGAGTCGTTGCACCCGCAGTTGGACGATCCTTTCAATAAGGGATTCCCGGCGTGCGGGAAATTTATCGACTACTTTTTGAAAGCTTTCACGGGTAATAATTAAAGTTTCACATCCCTCTAGAGCTCGAACATTAAAAAACCATTTGAACCGGGCAAGAAGTGCAAGTTCTCCAAAAAAGACCGGCGGGATGAGCTGCTGCAGCACGACCTCCCTGTCATTGTGACTCACCGATATCTCCGCACTGCCGGAGAGAAGGTAAAAGGCCGCTTCTGCTTCCCGTCCCTCGTGGATAATATGATCACCCGCGACATATTTTTTTCTGCCGGCGAGATAGGCAAAGAGTTTTACCATCTCGCCGTCTGCTCCGGCAAAAATCGATGAATTCCGTAATACTTCAAAGTCACAGGTAATTTTGCATTTAAAATCAGGTTTCATTGATGAGCCCATAGAGTACTCCTTTCTGGTTCAGCAGTTTATCGTATGTGCCGGATTCAACGATTTTCCCTGCTCTCATTACGAGAATATGATCATATCCTGAAATCATGTCAAGACGATGGACCACGGCAATGACGGTGGTGTTTCCCTTCAGCCGACTATCGATATATTTCTGAATTTGCGTTTGTGACTGGTTATCCAGGCTCGCCGTCGCTTCATCAAGAATAAGAAGAGGGGTCTGTTTCAGCAGCGCTCTGGCAAGTGCAACCTTCTGCTTCTGGCCTCCCGAGAGGTTGTCCCCCTTACTGCCAACATGGAAGTCGAGGCCTATTTCAAGTATCTCATCCAGCAGACCCTGCTCGGAAAAATGACGAATTGCCAGTGCTCCCAGGCTGTCTCTGAGAGCCTCGCGGTCTATCACCGTGCCGAAGAGAACATTATCAAGTAGCGTGTGATTGAAGAGATACTGACTGGTGCAGTACGGGGTGAACGTGCTGAGAGGGGCTTCCTGTGTTTCTTCAAGCCGTTCAATTGGGAGAATATGTTGCTGGATGGTACCGTCTCTACACCGCTCCAGGTTGATTTTTTCAATTTCATATAAAAATATGTGTCGGGCCTTGATGATGGCAGAACGCAATTTGGCAGGGAGGGTGTAGATTTTATGTTTTCCGGGAATATAGAGGAGTGCTAATTTGAGCAGATCATGTTTTTCATTTTTGCGGAGATTAACGAGGCTTGTTTTCTGCAGCTTTTTAATAATTCCTGCGTAACCGTCATATTCTCGCGGTTCCATTGGACTTCCCTGGAAGAAAAAATCATCTTCACGCATGTCGTGGAGCAGCGTCACCGTGGTTTCAGCAATATTTCTACCAAGGACCAAAAGCGTTTCTTCAAGGTTCGTTTTTTTCAGAAAGTTCAGGAAATCTTTGCGATTAAGAAGATAATCACTGCTGTAATTACCGGTGTATTCTCCAAAGATAATGTTTTGTCCGATGGTGGAATATTCCAGAAATGCTTCGGAATCATAAAATTCAACAACACCATCGAACTCATCCCGCAAGGTGTTATGGATAATTCTGCGCATGGAGAGAATTTTATCTGCAAGTTGTTGCGCTTTCTCAAGTGGCAATACAGATCGGTAACCCCAGCGGATGACATCCGCTTCAAGACTGACCTCCCGCATCATGGCCAGCACTTTTTCTCTGCCGGGCAGTTCCTCGGTTATACCAGCCAAACGAAGGGACTCGCAGGAATAGAGAAGATTATCATTTACCGTTCCGGTGAAGATGAAAGGGTGTTGTGAAACTACGCTGATGTTTCGGGCAATATCAAGTTTGCTGAGACTGTTTACTTCATGACCGTCTATTTTAAGGGTACCGTCGGTATAATTGAGCAGCTGGCTCAGCAAATGGCTCAAGGTGCTTTTGCCGGATCCTGAAAATCCGATGAGGGCAAGATGCTGCCCGGCTTCGAGATCGAAGGATATGTCTTCCAGCAGTTGCACGTCACTGCTGATTTGAAAGCCGAGGTTTCTTGCTTCGATTGTTCCCTGCAGAGTTATAGCCTCTTTATTTTCAGGTATTTCCAACAATGTTCGTTCGCTACTGTCAAAGGTTTCCATGATTTGTCGATAGCGGACCTGGGCATCCTGATACATCTGGTAATATTCTATCATTTCTTTCCAGGGATCGTACACCTTTTCATAGGCGGATAAAAAGGCAACCAGCGCTCCGATGGTGAACTGCCCATTGATGGCAAGATACCCGCCGATAAGGAAAAGAAGAAAGGGACCAAGGCTCTGGAAGAAATTGTTGCTGAATTTGATGCCATACTTGAAGATAAACAGTTTGCTCATCGTTCTGTAGAGCTTTTTAATATAGTAATCCAGTTTGCCCTGCTCCAGCTGGAAACTGCTGTTGCTCTGCACCTCGTGGATCCCGGAAATGGACTCATTTACCAGATTAGCCATGGAGCGGACGGTGTGTACCCGTGAACGGTTGAGGATGTTATATCGCTTTTGTAGCATGGGAATAACTATAAATTCAAATGGATATATTAATGTGGTTAGAATTCCCAGGACAGGGTTGAGATAAATCATGAAACCCAGAAAGGCGAGAAATGTTAAAATCGAGGAAATGGGAATGGCCAATGCTCCTCCCAGAAAAGTTCCCACGGCATTGAGCTCGGATGTCATGGCCGAAATTATGATGCCTGTCTGAGTTCTATGGAAAAACTGGAGCGGAAGCTTAAGGACATGGTTGTAGAGTTCCCGGCGCATTTCAATCAGAATTTTCTGACCGATTATAGCCTGGAGCCAGTTGATATAATATTTTATCAGTCCGGCTATCATCACGGCACCCATATACAGACCACAGTAGAGATAGAGCAGTTCGAGTTTTCTCAGATTAATGGCGATATTGATAATTTTTCTCTGCATTTCAAGGGGAAATACCTTGAAAAAGAGGCTGGAGATGATCAGAAAAAGCAAGAGGAACTGCAGGCCTCTGTACTTGTGGAGTATCCAGTAAAATAATGGCTTTTTGGTAATCAAAATACTTCTCCGGTTGCCGGCGGCTGTTCTTGTGAAGGGAATAGACGGTATTAATATGCCATATGGCCGAGAGATTTGGCAATGAGGGCAAATCCCATGGCAAACATACCGGTGAGGCCCATTCCGCACGAAAAACCGGCAAGTAGTACTGGTGCATACTGCCGCCACATCTTGCCGTAACGTTTATAAAAGTAATATCTTCCCAGTAGAGCTCCGGCCACCTCAAGGATCATCCCGTGCGGAGTTGACTGTCCCAGACCACGTACCACCCCGTAAATGAGAAGCACCGGTAGGCCGAAAAGACTCAAAACACCATACATGACGATGCCGAAGGCGAGCCCGGTAAAAACAGTTGTTCCGTTCAGAGCCTGGTAGAACAAAGAATTTCCCTCGAGCGTGGATGTCTGCATCAGCAGAGTATTCAGGGCCTGGAGATGCCAGAGTTCCTGGGCATAAGGATAACTTGATGAAGGAATAGGCGCCAACCGCCAGATAAATTGTGAGAACAGCAGGCTGGCGGTCATCACAATGGGAAAGACGATTATTTCCGCTTTAATAATGCCGCGGATGGATGTCCCGGTGAGCTCAATCTGACGAAATTGCACAGTGGCTTCGCCATAATTATGTATGGGGATCGGGGCGTACCAGATTTCAATTCCCTGGTAACCAAAATACCGGGCGCCGGCAATGAAACTTGCTTCACGAACAAGAGGAAGGCTGACAAACTGACCGGCAATACCTTCCATTCGTGCGGTTATATAGGAAATCACCGGTGTATAGATAAAACCGTAGGCCAAAAAGAAAATCCAGGGGAAATTCGGCACCAGGAGAACGCAGAGGTAGACGTAGGCCAGAGTGGAAAAAACGTAGATGGCAATAGATATCCAGAAGTTGAAATCACCTCTACCCTTGGGTGGATTGAAGAGATCCTGCCAGGACGTATTCTCGTCTTTGGCCTGGCGAAAGGAGTGAACCACCGACCATATGCCGATACAGCCGATAGCCAGCCCCAGGCCTATGCCGAAGCTCATATAAAAATCAAAGTTGTTGGCAAAAACCGTATCAACCGTGGCCATGCCGGGATGCCAGCGATGGAGGATGCCCTGGGAATAGAGGATGGGGTTGAGAATGATGGTAATAATAAGACCGATTAAACCACCGATCACGGCCCAGAAGGGAATGACCATACCAATGAAAACCAAACCCAGATCAAGCTGGATTCCGGTGGCCACTGCCGGCAGGATATCTTCGGTATGGCTGGTCAGTTCCACCCATGGTATGGGGATAAGCCGGATGGGTTCGGTAAAGATAAGGCTCGAGACAATAGGAATTAGAACATATACCGCCCCAAAAACAAGGCCGATCACGCCCCCTATGGAAAAAACGCGCCATTTCCAGCTGGTCTTTTTTTCCTCCGTCGATTCCGCCAGGGCCATGGTCCCCAGGGCAGCGACCGGGGCCATGGGGAAAGGCAGTTTTTCGACATCGGAGGTAATGCGGTAGAGAGCATATCCCAGCCCGAAATGGTCGATGCGCTGGATGATCTGAGATCCCACCAGCAGCAGAATCGGTATGAGCCAGTCCCGGTGGAGGAAAGATCTCTCAACCAGAGAGAGCGAGTCGGATGCGGGTGCTATCCAGGTGGGAATATACTCCGTCAGACCAAGCATTCTGGCAGCATCGGACTGCACCAGATATTGATTCCACAGCAGCCCGGAGAATGGCGAGGCCAGAGCCGCGCCGGCCATATAGTATAGAAGAAAAATCTCCTGCTGCTTCAGCTCGGAATGAGCCCGCTTGGCAACCTCGGCAAAAAGGATGATGGTAACCCACCGTGCTGCGGGGCCGATCCCCTGACCGATAACCAGCTGGAGATACATGGAGCCGGGCATCATCAGAAATCCTATGAATATGGCGCCGATGATGGTTTTCCAGTCGAATCCTTCCTCAAAATGATCCGGAGTCGGCAGCAGGTCCCTGTATTCCTTTAGTTCCTTGTCATCGTACATGATAGTCGGCTCTATGCCTGATGTCTGAACGTTTTTATTGTTATGCCCCCGGGATACGGTTCGACGGACAGCATGGAATTTTTCTCATATTCATTTAGTACCTACAGAATGTTTTCATGTGTTTTTTTTGCAAGAAAACAATCTATTTAACAGTTCTTAGACCCCTTAAGGGGGTACTGTAAAGAGTCCAGTTCAACCGGGTTAGATATTAACCTAAAAAATCGCTATAGCAGGTGACAACGCCCGAGATCGGGCGATATCGTCATTAAACACATCAATCGGGTAGAACCTTGTAGCCTATGTCGGTAAAAAGGCCGACAATGGCCCAGCCACCACCCATCAGAAAATCGCCGATGATCAGGCCGACGAAAAACAGCTGAAATTTTTTAAAAAAACGTATACCTCCGTAGCGCATGCACAGAACATTGCAGACCCATCCTATAAAAAAGCTGAGCCAGAGAATCCTCATCGCTGAACTGTAGGCGGTCAGGTATCCGATGGGATGAATCGGCCACCAGATAAAGCGGTGATAGGCGATGACTAGCATCAGCATAAGCAGGGCTCCGAAGAAGGCAAAACCAAGTACCCAGGTTCCGGTATCCGGAGGAGTTGTAACCAGGCGGAAGATATTCTCGTAAACAGCGACCGTGGAACCGGTGGCCCATTCCTGATTGAGTGCCCGCATGCCGTATCGGTAACAGAGCATCATCATGGCGATAAAGGAGGCCGCCAGTGAAAGAATAACGGTGATCACCAGTCCCGCAAAAAGAAGAAGTGCAGGATTGTTGCCATGGTGCACCTTTCTGCCGTGCACCAGGGAAGGCATCAGCGATTCACGCAGATCAACAAAGAGCGTTTTTTGACTCATACCGGCCAGTACTCCGCTTACTCCGGCGAAAAGCTTGGTGCCGAACAGGGCGATAATACCGTCCAAAGGAGCTGCCGTCAGAGTGAAATAGGCAAGGCCGCCCTGGCAGATAATTCTGGTGGCCACGATCATGATCATGAAAAAAAAGGATACCATAAGGATGGCGGTAATAATATTCATGCCCATCTGCATATACCAGATGACGAGCGCGGCCATGCCGCCGAGTGTTCCCCAGAAAGCCAGGCGCACATCAAACCATTCCGTTCCGGAGGGGATCCTTTTTTTCAGGAACAGGGATGTCCGGGTGACTTCCATGAGATGGTGCCTGGCCAGCCATACCAGGAAAAAAAAGAATACTCCATAGGCCCCGATCATCTGCATCTCCTCGGGCCGCGACAGGGTGGGGCCGAAGGTCACTCCCAGCTCCGATACCGGGATGATGAAACCCAGTACATTAAGAATGCCATAGAGCAGGCAGCCTGCCAGATAGAAAAACCAGAAGGAGAAGGAAATTTGTCTCGAGGCGAGAAAGGCGAAACCGATAAAGGCGGGGTAGAAATAGATGCGCATTTTCTGGAATCCTGAAAAAAGGCCGTAGTCCGGGAAATAACCCCCTGCCAATACCAGAGTTGTAATGCTGGGAACAGATGGAAAGTAAAAGGCAGCGCCGTTGAGCAGGTGGAGAAAGAGTGGAATTGATAAACCAGCCAGGAGGAATCTGTCCAACAGGAGACTGCCCAGTGTTTTATCGTTGACCGCGGCACCTATCATTTCGGGCACCTTGAGCAGTGGAAAATTTATTCGCTCATTATGTATCCATTGCCGGGAGAGGATGTTGACGATGCAGAACATCACCAAAAAACTGAGAAGAATGAATATCGACCAAAGCAGCACCGGCGTCAGCCATGCCTCCCACGGTATTTGATAGAAGAGCTGCCGCCAGTCCAGGTCGCGACCGCCTTCTATACCTCTGTAAAGAATCCTTATGGCGCCCTCGTCGGGAATAAGCTGTCGAGGCAGCAGCGGCAGCAATTTTTCTTCCCACATGTTGCCCACGGTGGCGAAATGGACAGGTGCCGTCAAATTGATTAGAAATGTTCTGGCAAAACCGGTGTAGGCGATGCCGGAGCCGATAACCATCTGTACCCAGATGACGATGAGCTCATAGCCGCCCAGCAGCATTCGGCTCTGCAAGAAACGATTGAGAAAGGCTATTATCAGGGCAAGGAGAAAGAAAATAAAAAATGGAGCAAGTGGGAAATGGCCGCCGCCAAGGGGAGTAGCCTGGTGGTAGATATTGTTGACCGGGGTGAGCAGGCAGATAATCATTGCAAACACCACTCCAATAATGATTGCCCGCAACCGTATGGTGTGACCCTGTTTTTCCGCCATGTTTTTTATCCTGTTTGGCCTGCAGGGAGAGGATTCTGATGTCCCAGTGCCTCTTGTAACACGACCCGGTAAGATGCGTGTCCTTCATCGTCCAGGGAACGCCAGATCAGCAGCTGTTTACGTATATCATGAAGAAAAATTTTATTGATGCGCTTCCACATCTCAATCTCACCTGAATTGCGCTGCAGTGAAATTTTGATTTCCAGATATTCGGGATTTTCCCGAACCGGACAAAATTGAATATCAATCCATTGCATGATTCCGAAATCAAAAGGAGCGAGCCACACTTTGGCCCTTATATGCAGGCAGTTCAGCGACGAAGGCTCGGCGGCCCTGGTCACCATCTCTTTTATCTCTGCCGCTGTAGTGCAGCTAAAGACAATATCCACCTGACCGGTGGAGAACATGCCGTGGGAGATATCCTGATGGCCGGTAAGATAGCTGTAGAGAAACCCACCGATGGATTCGTTTTCTTCATATTTCATGAAAAAGGGAAGTGTCACCTCAATTCTGTTGTTTACCGGAGTGGGCAGCTGAAAGGTCTGTTTGACATCGGGGATGGCGATTTTTGCGGCAACGCGGGAGGGATATATGACCGAAAGGAGAACAACCGCCATAATGAGGATCATCGCCGCGACTCCGGCCAGTGACGAATAATTAACCGTTATTCCGGCCCAGTAAGGGGTTGAGGAAAAAAGTGCAGCCGATACCTGTGCCAGCAGATAGCCAAAGACGACGGATATGACCGCAAGGGCCATGGCTTCCGCTATAAAAAGAAAGGAGACATGCGAAGGGGCGAGCCCCACGGAGGTGTAGACCGCAATCTCGTTTTTTCGCTCATAGACGGAGCTGATCATGGTGTTAAGCACAATAAAAACAGAGATGATCAGAGGAATCAGGATATTCGGAACACCGCTGTAGCTCAGGGTGTTGCTGGGAGAGAAGAACCAGACACCACTGGCATCTCCTGCAAATATCGGCAGGCTGAAACGCTCCACCAGGCGTGAGGCAATCTCCTGAATATCTCTGCCTGCACCGGGTTTGATGGCTACGCTTTTTAACGATCCCCCCATGGCGTAAAGGGTTTTTGCGGGAATGATTGCAACCTGATTGCCGGCGATGTGCCGGTATCTACTCTGCAGAGAGCGGACGTCTTCTCCGGATACCATGGCTTCCTGCTCGACTTCGGAGAGTTCGGTGGATACCTCCTCGGGAAAGGTGACAGGGGTAAGGGGCTCACCGTCAAGATCGGTTATGCTATCGAGCCGCGATCCTGAAAAGGTGCCGATAACAGTAAATTCCATGCCCCAGAGATAGATGGTCTGCGGCAGCTCTTCAGTTTTCAGGCCAAGGCGGGCTGCGGTGCTGTCTCCCAGGAGGATGGCATACCTGTCTTCGGCTGTGAACCATCTTCCCGAAGTCAGGATGGAGTCGATTGCCGATATCTTCCTTTCGGCCGGGTCCATACCGATCAGTCCTCGGAGTTCAACCGTGCTTTCCTGGTGATAGAGGGGAACCTGCACCGGCCGGGTCATGCTTCTTCCCTCCAGCCATATCCGGGCGGCAGTGGTCCTGTCCGCACTTCCTGCCGACATTGCCGTTTCCGCCTGTCTCGGCAGGCTTTGCCAATTGAAGGATTTGATGAGCAGTCCTGCATAGGGAGCATTTTCCTGAAACAGCAGTTTATTTGCTCTCAGGCTGGATTTGACCGTGGTAAAACTCATAATGGTGAAGGTGAGGATGATCAGGGTCAGGCAGGTCAGGATTGTGCGCAGCCGCCGCCTGCGTAAATTGGAGACACCCAGAAAGAAAGCGGCGACAAAGGCCTTCCATCGGCTTATTTCGGAGGGGCGTTTATGACTTGCATGCCTCTGCAGCATAATCATCTCTTCTTCAAACCGCGAAAAAACAATTAAGCTCACCATCAGAGAGAGGCCAATGATAAAAAAAGCGAGAATCACCACCATGGGGCTGTAAGCCAGTTGGAAGGCAGGGTGCACGTTATAGATGACACTAATCAGAATCACCAGTATGGCGGTAAATGCAGTGATTCGCTTGTATATATTGGCATAATTGAAAAGAAAGCGCTCAAGACAGAAGGAAAAGGGGACGAAGAGGGCAATGTAGAAAAGGACGCCGAAGAGCACGTCTTTCTGGGTTTTTTCGACCTGTACGTAAACCCTGCCGGCCAGTGCCAGTGCCTGGAGTGTGGATTCTTTAAAAGTTCCGTAGTCCATGTCATCGAGAGCACGTCTGCTTTTTTCCAGTGCGGCGAGACCTTTCTTTTCAAGGGCGTTTACCTGAGGGTCCACAATGCCGTGTTTCTCCAGGTTGTTGATGCGCGGTTTGAGCAGCGTCCAGATATCTTCTGCAGCATGATAGCTGGTGTTGGGAATGGAGGAGTAGGTGTTGACCGGATAGCCGTAGCCGAGGGGAGATTTTTCCGTACTGTTTGTCAGTAGGAGTTTCCGGGTGAGAACGGTATCGGAGAGAGTCAATTTAAGCCAGGTTCCGGGTTCGGTGTAAATCGAGGAAATGATCGATGAGCGGGTATCGATGCGGCTGTACCAGTAATGCGTCGGCGGAGCATCCCGGCGACCGTCAAGAAGGTCTATTTTGGTGAGATAGTTGAAGTTCCGGGGCTCAAGAAGATCGAAAATGGTGGTCTCCGTACAGCTGAAGAGAGTCAGGTCGGTTTTGGCATTCTCCCGCCTGATTTTCAATCTGTAATTATCCTTGTCGGTTTCATTCTTATCTATGGCCCATTTCACCCGGCCTGTCGTGCCATCGAAACGGTACCCTTCGATGATTACCTTATCCACTACGTTTTTACTGTCGGCAACGCCTTTGAGATGGAAGGTGCCGCCGCTATCGACGGTGGCGTAAAATCGGGCTTGTCCCTGGAAGGCCATGATTGTGGTGCCCTGTGCCGGATAGTCGGCAAAGAGTTCTCCCTGGAGCAAAAGATTGGCCCTTCCGGTGACTGTTGAAAAACCGTTTCTCGGCAGCCTGCCCGTGGAAAGATTTTCTACCCTGCTCAGTTCGCCGACAAGATACGTTACCAGCTTCTCCTGCTCAACCAGAGCCTGCCAGTTCACTGAATCGAAAGTATCCCAGGGAGTGCCCCATAAATGCCTGGCGTCGCCGATGGTTGCCAGGGTGAACCCCAGATATCCGGCCAGTGAGCTCACCTCACCACCGTGGAAGGGAGTTCCGAGAAACCAGGTGTCCCAGGTACGCATCCTCGAGGGACTGAGAGAATCTATGTAGGGTGTGGAACTGCCACTTTGTTGGGCGAACTGCCGCATGGCATCTCCAGCGGCACTGTATATTCCGGTACGGTTGATATTAGGTTTGAGTTGATAAAGCCAGCCTTCGTGGAAGCCGCCTATACCGGTGCCGTGACTGGAAAGATGCAGCGAGATAAAGGCGGCTATGCGGTATTTTTCTATGTTTTTCCGGAAGGCCAGGCTGGTCTCAAAAACATCGAGGTGTTTTTTGCGGAGGCCGATAATCTTTTTATGTTCAGCAATGGCCTCGGGAATAAGTTCCTCGAACAGTGTGATTTCCCGCTTATCGAGGTCATCATATCGTCTCTTCCAGCTGAGTTGCCGCAGGGCGAACCGTCTCTCCACCAGCTTGTCTATTTTTTCCTTGTTCTCGGCAGCTTCCCGGTTGAGGCGCAGATTGACGAGTTCCCGGGTTACTTGATCTATGGAGGCCTTCAGAGTGTTGTCAACAGCTTCTTTCAGACGGTTGTCGCGCTCCTGCTCGACGGCAAGGGGAAAATCAAGTGAGGAGAGCTCCTCAAGATAGCTCTGTGCCTGCTCAATATCATGAATCAGCAGCTTATGGTAACCTGAAAGATCTTTTTCTTTGGACTGTAGAGACCAGATGAGTTCCCGTAAACCGGCAAGTGCTTCACTATGACCGCTGCTGGCCAGGAGCAGGATAGAGCGGCCCGGGGGAGCGCGGCTCAGGTATTCTGCGGTTTTTAAAAGAGTAACTATAGAGGTCGCTTCATCCGCTCCCGGCGCCTGTCCCGGCAGGAAGACGGAATTGTCATAAAAAGCATCGATGACGAGCAGCTCATCCCGGAGGCTTGGGTCGTTGCCTTCAACGAAGCAGTAGATATTTTGGCCGATCGTCTCCTGCCACTCCACTGCAGAGTGCAGAGTGATGGAATCGGCTACAGGAGAGGTGCTCTCCGTCAAATCGCCGAAAAGAGAAACCGCCTCCTGCTCGGTAATCCAGAATATTGGAAACTGAATGGGCGAAAGTTCCGTTTTCTCTTCAAAGAAGTGTCTGCCTTTGATATTGCCTTTATCTACAAGAATGGCAGCTTTGGCTCCCAGGGAGGCTGCTGTCTGCCAGTTCAGTCCGGAGTCGAAATCCATTAGGACGATACTGTCTTTTATGGGTTTTCCACTCAGTTCCGGCATGGTACCGGAGGCAACGTAATAGAGTGGTCCCGTAAGCGTGCCGTCTATACCCTGGGGCGTTATGGCATTATAGAAAAACGGTTGGAGAGCAATGCTATCCTCTCCGAACTGCATTGATGCATCATGTACTTTTCGTACGGGAACGGTAAAAGAATGGTGCTGTGGAGAAAATCCAAGTTTCTCGAAGTGGTTGAATACAAAAGCCGCAGCCCAGCTGTTTCCCGTGCTGCCGGTACTTCGATCACCGAAGAGGGTGAGCTCCTTAACCAGGTTTTTGTGGCTGCTGTCTTCGGCCAAGACCTGGCTTTGCAGCATGAATAGAACCCCAAGGAGGAATAAGAGTATTTTCCGTATCGGTATCATTTTCAATTAAAGTATCTACTCATGGCTCTTATGACGAGTAGTGGTTTACGTATTGAAAAGCAATTTTTCGGGAAAGCGGTTTAGTTTTCGCTGGTATTTTCCACTTTCCCTGTTTGTATATCAAGTTCATCGCGATCCTGGATTTTCTCTATCTTACCGTCTCTGATCCAGATAACCTTGTCGGAGACATTGAGCATTTTGTAATCATGTGTCGCTGAAATGACGGTGACGCCTCTATTACTGGAGAGTTGTTTCAGCAAAGTGATGATGTCTTCTCCCGTGGTCAGATCGAGGTTCCCGGTAGGCTCGTCAGCGAGGATAATGGCCGGATCATTAGCCAGAGCGCGCGCCACGGCAACCCTTTGCTGTTGTCCGCCGGAGAGTTCAGAGGGCCTGTGGGAATGACGGCCGTCCAGTCCCACAAGATGGAGAAGTTCCATCCCTTTTTTTGTTGCCGCCTCATTGGGAGTGCCGGCAAAGGTCATGGGCAGGGTGACATTCTCCAGGGCGGTCATTACCGGAATAAGATTGAAGGTTTGAAAAATATAACCGATTTTGCGGCAGCGCAGCCAGGCCAGTTCATAGGCATCGAGTTGGGCGATATCGACTTCATCGATAAACACTTTTCCGGAGGTTGGTTTGTCGAGCCCCCCGATCATGTTGAAAAGCGTTGATTTGCCGGAGCCGGAGGGACCCATAATGGAGATATAATGTCCCGTCGATATTTCAAGATCTATGCCTTTGAGAACCGGGACGACTATTTTGCCCAGGTCGAAGTCCTTGGTCACTCCCGTCACCCGGACTACGTTTTTTGATGCCATGGTTTTTCCTCAATTCCAATTTGAGTCGTGATTTTATGATTACTGCTCTACCCGCATAGCCTCAACCGGCTGCATTCTGGCTGCCAGCAATGCGGGATATAATGCTCCCAAAAGACTGAGAGAGGTGCCGATCAGTACAGCGATCACCAGAGAATTTCCGACTTCCCACCATGATAATGCCGTGACGGAGATCACCCCAAACCGACTGATTCCGGTAAGAAGTGCGGAGAGTATTCCAAAGAATGTCCCGATCACCGCTCCGGCAAGTCCTTCTATCGCCGCCTCGATGATGAAAAGTACAACTACGAATCCATCCAGGGCGCCAAGGCATTTCATGGTTCCAATTTCTCGAAAACGTTCGGTAACAGACATAAGCTGTGCATTGATAATACCGACGATACAGACCAGCAGAGAAAGAAAGACAATCCAGCGTTGCTTGGGAGAGCCTGTAGCGCTTAACGTATCTGGGTCGATGTCATATCCCAGTCGGGTCAGTTTGCCGAAAAGCTCCGCATCGCCAAGAACAAGCAGCGACTGAGCTATGTCGTCGCTGACTTGGGTGAAGGAGAGAAATGCCACGGCAAGCATCAGGCTCAAAGTGGTAATGAGGGATCGGAAAAAACGAACCCGAATACTTTTATAGGCAATATCAAAGGACACTTTCAGGGGTAGTCTTTGTAAGCGTTTCATTTAGATACCTTACTCTTGAAAAGCTGTCAGAAAAAACAAGAAAACGAATAATGTATTTGATATCTGTGAATTGCCATCTATATCCAAGGAACTTATCCCCTTTTGGGGGTTAGATCCTCCCTGAGAATGATTATTAGCGCTAATAGAGAATATTACAATAGTAATTATTATCCCAAAAAATGGTGCTGTTGTCACGGATTAGCGCCTTACTCCTAAAAAACTGCCCAAAAAGCAGGAAAACGAAAAATCTTTTAAATTCGTGAACCTGCCTCGATATCCAAGGCGCTTATCCAGCTCAGCTGGGATAGCGCCTTACTCCTGAAAAACTGGCCAAAAAACAAGAAAACGAAAAATCTTTTAAAACCATGAACCTGCCTTGATATCCAAGGCGCTTATACCCCTCAAGGGGGTACTGTAAAGAGTCCAGCTCAGCAGGGTTTGGTTTTCTGGCACGATTCTCAGCAGCCGGGTGTCAGGGTGTGCTCATATCCTGGAATCGGAGAGACTGTAAGCTCTTGAAGTTACGAATTGTCTGCAGCAGTTGATCGAGGAACAGCAGTGCATGATTATTCATGCGCTGGTGATGAAGCATTATTCCGGAAGTACCGTAAGTCATGGAATGGCTGAGTTGCAAGAGCAGGAGGTGCAGCGACAATTCAGGCTCCCGCTCCTTACCGGTATGAAGATCGACATTTACCTGGAAATCCGGCAGATCCGTTGCCGATGGTGTCGCACCGGAGCTTCTTGATATTCCTCTGAAGTGAAATTCCTGCAGTAATGTTAATGTCTTTTTACCACATCTGTTCCAGGGAGGAGTAAAGAGGGGGAAAAATTCCGAGCCGATAAGCTGGGACAGCCTTTCTCTGCCTCTGAGAAGATCCCTCCGCAGATCCTCTGCAGGACGGCTGTCGCCGAATTCCTGCTTTTTACCGGAATGTTCATGGTTGGCATGCCGCCAGCCATGCTGATGCCAGCACAGTCTTGTACCGGCAGCAGCCTCTTTAAGTCTGTGCCAGCGTCTCTCTGTCAACCATGTTGGGACGACGGCAAGGCAAAGCGGCATATCATGTTTTATAAAAAGCGAGATCATCTCAAAAAATTGTTGCGACGGAACCCCGATATCGTCCGCCC
Organism: Desulfobulbaceae bacterium; assembly: GCA_016278675.1. Classification (GTDB taxonomy): domain Bacteria; phylum Desulfobacterota; class Desulfobulbia; order Desulfobulbales; family Desulfocapsaceae; genus Desulfopila_A. The sequence goes on from JADQBJ010000016.1 coordinate 83,494, forward strand.
GGAAAAAAACAACGGCTGAACCTTTACCCGCAGTCAGTCCTGACTCTATGGAATTACCTAGTTTCTTGCTCAGGTGTGGAATGGGGGATGAGTAAAGGGAAGATATCTCGTAGCGCATTAATTTTTCCTCATGGCTTGGTACCATTGCTCCACAATGGTGACAGTGATTTGCGCACCATCAAGACGAATTGGGGGATTGAACCGTTTTTCTGCAAGCCCGCTAAGAATGAGAGCGGCGAGTCTGCCGGGAGATAGCTCTTCACCTTTAAGAATTATTAATGGCGCCATTTTTTGAAGTTTGCCGATCCGCAGAGATTGTTCACTGTTGCGGCTGAAGGGATAAAGCAGCGAAGGGACTCCCGTCGAGAGAATATTCATGGTGGTGTTATAGCCTGCCATCGATACTGACAGATCCGCGGCCAGGAGCCAGTCGGTGAAATGCGGGGTAAACCGTTCCACTTTGATTCTTTTGTCAGAAGAGTTTTTGAGAGAATCATAGACCGCCTTCGAGGCGTAAGGACCGGTGAAAATGTTAAGCGACAGGGAATCATCGTCTATGAACCGAAGAGATTCCGCCATTGCAAAAAGGAGTTCGGTGCCAACATTGCCGCCGCCGATACTGGCAACAATAAGACGTGTATCTTTTGCAATTCCAAGATCTTTCCTAAGCCGAACGCGGTCGAGATCGGGAACGGGAGGGGTAACATATCCAGTGTAGGCAATGGGAACCGTTATATCGCCAACCCTGCTGAAGGTTTGATCAAGGGAAATGAGATTTTGATCCCCATGGATCAATAATCCGTCAAAATGAGAGTTAAGGGTGGCAATGATTCTATCCTCAAATTTTTTGCTGTCATGCCGCTCCACCAGAATGTCCCGTAGGCTGCAGAAGCAGAGGCAAGGGGACAGCTGCCCTTTATTAATGCTCTCCAAAATCGGATCAAGCTCAAAACGAAATGCTTTTCTGCCAAAGGGGTAGAGTTCTACCAGGAATACATCCGGCTTATAGCTTTGGAAAAAGCCATAGAGCATTTCGGCTCTGAGCTTCTTCGTTTCATTTAGACTTTGGCTGGAATCACAGGGAGCAAGGTTGTTGAACCGGGAATCCATCATTAATCCCGGCAGCTGAAAAAAGGAGATGTCGATATCGGACCGGTTTCCCGGCAAAGATGCTCCACCGGTTATCATAGTAACCCTGTGGCGTCGGGCCAGTTGTTTACAGATTTCAAGGCTCCGATGGAAATGTCCGATGCCGAGAACATTTTGGCAGTAGTAGGCGATTCTCATGATATCAAAGAGATGTTGAGTTCCTTGCAGAGGAGACTGCCGTTGCGGAAAATTATGGTGTGCAGGGCATCTTGATCAAGTTGTGGGGCAGCGTCCGGCAAGAATTTTGTGTGCAAAATATCGGAAATCAGGCATTTGATTATACCCTGGTGGCAGATAATCAGGATTTTCTGCTGCGGCCAGGCCAGTGCAGCCTCATGAAGAGCGATCCGGCTACGTTGAAGAACTTCCCGTCTGCTCTCTCCCAGTGGCGGCCTGAAGTCCCAGCCGGCAGCTACCTGCCGTGCTACCTCCTCTGAGTACTTGGTTGTAATCTCCCAGATCCTCCGCCCCTCCCACTCTCCCCAGTGCTGCTCTCTAAGCCTGCGCTCAAAAGTGACAGGAATGTTCATAATGGAATTGAGGATTGCCGCGCTTTCCTTTGCCCTGCCAAGATCACTTGCCAGTATCCTGCTCCAGTGCTGTGCAGCCAGAAACCGAGCCCAATCATGCATTTTTTTCTTTCCGGCACGACTGAGCCTGGAATCCAGGCTTCCCTGGATGCGTTTTTCTTCATTCCACAGTGTGGCGCCATGGCGCAGCAGTCCAAAACATGTATCTGCTGAGAAATTCTCCCTACTTTCTTCTCTTTCCATGATCTCACCGCTCCGCTTTTTGTGCGCCGACATGTCCGGTAAAGATATCGGCCAGCTTGGCGGTAAGCCGGCCATTATCAAATTGGGCAAGAACAAGCTTCCGACCCTCCTTGATGCATTTACTGCGGAGTGTGGAATCATTCAGGAGCGATATGATGGCATCGGTTATTGCCTCACTGTTATCCGGAGGCACAATGAGCCCGGTGTGCCGGTGCCGGATCAGTTCGGGGATAGCCGAGACATCGGTGGAAATAGCCGGAACCCCCATGGCCAGACTTTCCACCAGAACATTGGGAATGCCGTCCCTGTCGCCATCGGCAGCGACGCGGGAGCTCAGAAGGAAAAGATCGCACTTTTCAAAGTGACGGAGTACCTCTTCATGAGTTTGTGTGCCCAGCCAGACACAATTGTCGGTAAGATCAAGCTCACTGATAAGATCAAGAATCTTTTTGCGGTCATCACCATCGCCGATGAGTGTATGGTGAAACTCGATGCCCAGTTTTTTTAATTTGGCCAAGGCCTTATAAAGTACGGGTAAGCCCTTTTTTCCCGTGAGTCGGGCGATTGTAAGCAAGGTAAATGGAGGGGTGCAGTTTTCTCTGGATCCCTGAGAGCGAAAAAGACCGGTATCCACTCCGTGATAGATGCAATGAATGGGAGTGTGTGATGAACCGGCAATTTTCTGAAGATACAAGGCATTATAGCGGGTGCAGGTTACTACAAAGAGCGCCTTTTCTATTTTTTCCCTGAGTTGTTCTTTGTTCGACGTGTAAATATCCTTGGCATGCGCGGTGAAGCTGAATGACAGTCCGCTGAGCAGAGAGGCAAACATGGTAACAGAGGTTGGCGAATGGGCAAAATGGCCGTGGAGATGGTCGACCCGCACAGCGCTATCCTTGATGATATGGTTATTAACCATGAATCCTGCCTGGAAAAGATGTTTGAAGGTTGCCGCTTTTTTTGTCCGTGCAAAACGTTTTGCCGCTACACGGATGGCAAGGCCATAACGTTTTGGAGATTTGAGGGCAAGAGCCATATTGGGAAGAATAAGTTTGAAAAAATCCCCGAGAAGATGACTTGGCAGATAATGCACCTCGGCCTGAATACGCTTTACCGATTCATGGCAAAAAGATTCCCGCGGATGACGCATTGGAAAGATCACTATTTTAAAGCCATAGCTCTCGAGAAGGAGTATTTCGTTTGATATAAATGTTTCTGAAATACGCGGATAGCCTTTGAGGATGTACCCCAGCACGGGTTTATCATTTTTTTTATTGTGACTATCGATTTTTTTTTGAATGCGCATAGGATGTAGGGACAATTCTGTTGAGGGCCGATATATATCGTCAGGAAGTGGTCGCTTTACTGTCAGGCTTTTTGTTCCCTTTGAACACTTCTACGCGCTGGCGCATAGTTTCCAGACCCGAGAGCGAAAAATTCTCCATGGCATTTTTGTATTCTGACGATTGGGAAACCATGGAGATAATTTTTTCGCGCAGTAGGCCGGGAGAGATTTCGGACCAGGGAATATATTCGATAAGTCCTCTGGCATGAAGGCATTCCGCCCGGATGAGCTGTTCAAGACGTGGTGATTCCCTGGGGACAACCAGTGCGGGCGTTCGCTGTGTAAGTATCTCGCAGAGTGTATTGTAGCCCCCCATGGTAACAACAAGATCTGCGGCATTTATCAGCTCTTCCAGCCGGGGATGGAAAGGCAGTAATTTAATGCCGCACCTGTCGGCTCTGATTCTGAATTCTTCCCGTTTTTGTCGGGGCATAAAAGGTCCGGTAATGATAACGCTTTTATATGGTAGCGGCTCTGGATACTCGTCGTGAAGGGAGAGGAAATTTTCCAGTATTTCGCTGCCGTCACCGCCGCCCCCCGTGGTAACCAGTATAAATGTATCATCATCAAAGATTCTGAACTGCTTGCGTATTTTGGCACGGTTAGCTGCATCTGTTTTTTTTCTGGAAATATAGCCTGTAAAGACAACCTTCCCGTCTATCTGCGGCGGAATTTGATACTGCTCAATTGGATTATAGATTTTCTGTTCGCCATATACCCATATCTCATCATAGAGCATCTCAAGGTAGCGGTAGACCCCCTTTTTTCGCCAGTCTTTACGGATTATCCCGGCCTCGTCTAGAATATCCCGCAAGCCCAGAACAGTGGTAGTTGCCGGCAAACTTTTTTTAAGCCATTTCAGAGTCGGCAAGACTTCACGTTTCAGTCCGAGCGGTTCTTTGTCGACAATAAAAAGATCAGGTTGAAATGTCTTAGCAGTAGCTTTGATGATGTCTGTTCTGATTTTAAGGGCATGTTTGGCGTCGATCCGAATGGAGAGGGAGCAATATTCGTTGTTTTTCTTTTTGATCATACCGGGTATTCGGACAAAATCGACATGTTCAGGAAAGGAAAACCGTCCGGCAATAGGGGAGCCCGTAAGAATAAGGATGTTGGTGTTCGGACCACGAAGATGATTGGCAATGGCCATTGTTCTGCGAATGTGGCCCAGGCCGTAAGTATCGTGGGAATACATCAGAATATTGTAGTCGGAAGATGAAAACATGGTCTCCTCATTGACTCCTTTTTGAAAGCGCAAATCTTTGAGAATACTTATTAAATATTCTTAACATTTAATGCAGAAGGGGCACCTTTGTCAAGTAGAGCCGTGTAATCCCTGCCAGGCGATTTGCCCACCTCCTTAGCAAAAACTGCAACAAGCTTTCCTCAAAACCCTGGTAGCGCCTGATAATTTGAAATTATCATAATTGAGGCTATGAAAAACCGCAGAAAGCTCCGAGTGGGCTATCAGGCAGGTTTTTAAAGTGACATTATTTTTAAAAATTAATGTCAAGATTCTCTCGTGAAAGTTTCGTTGTCCTTTAAAAATATCTGGAAAAAGTATATAGATGAGGCTGTGTAGGTGAGGAAACCGCACAAAACTTTCAGATGCTGCCAAAAGATATTGGATGATGTTTATGAAGAGAAGACCCTCTCCTGAAGTGTTGATGGCCAAAGCCTTTGATGATCTTGTAGATTCGCGGGATACAGCTTTATCTTTTGAAAAAGAGGCTTCAATGGTCGCGGACTTTACACGTCTTTACATTCAAAACCTCTTTAACCTGAATGAAAGCGGTTTGAAAAGCGTCATGAAGAAGAACCGTGATCTTCATGCAAAAGCCGCCGATTGGGAACGCCGGGGGCGAAAACCCTATGAACTGTTGCAACGGCAGATACTCAAAGGGGATGATCTTGGTAAGATACTGAAGCGATATTCTGCCCATTTAGGCGCACTCGATTGTATTCTGGATATACGAGCGACGGCTGCTCTGGTCCATCATCTAATCCATTTGAAACCCTCTGATGACCTGCCTGCGGAAGTGACAGGTTGTGAATTTGGCTCGGGGACCGGTATCCTATCGGTCGCTGGAAGCGTCCCTTTTGTAGGAAGTGGAAGATGCTTGACTATGCACGCGTTTGAGCAATCACAGAAATCGCGTGACGACAGTCTGAAGATCATTAAAATTCTTAAGATGGAAAGCAGGTATAAGGATCAAGTGATATTTCATGCACATTTGGGAGATGTAACAACGGAAAAGCCGTATCAGCTAGTGAGGGACGCTCAGGAAAACAATGGCCCATTGGCTCTTTGGATATCCGAAACATTTGGTCATAGATCAAAAAAGCCTGTGGTTCCGGAGAATTCGATACAATGTACTTTTTTAGATCCATCGGGAGTCATCCCTTACTCTTCCGACCTTGAGAAGAAATATGATCCGTTGCAACAGGTCCTTGAGCATTCTTGTCTTTATTTTAATTCATTCCTTCAACAGATACGGCAAGGATCACTTGCCGCCTTTCCGGACATAGTCACCCCCAAGGTTATTATAGACGGAGAAAAGAGTGCTATTCTATCACCGGATGGGACTTGGAGGAAATTACACGAAATAGGACAGCCCTACGATATGCTGCCGCCATGTCAATCGACACGGTGGTCTCTATGTCAGACTAGACCTCCTCAGAAAAGAGAAAACCACGACGCTATAGTAATAAGAAAGAAGAAAAGGAGAAAGTATTATTGTAATTGAGTTCGTAAGCTCACGTCGAACCCTTAGAGACTAGCCTTCTTATGGAAGCGTAGACCACGAAGGCCTAGCCGGATGACTAGAAACTCATGGTCAACTGATTGCTGATCATGATGATGTTTTCTACATCGCTGTAGGTGTTCTTCTCCTTGAAAAGATCACCGGTTGCCATATAACCGAAATGAACCTCATAGCGAATATTGTTGAACAGTTGATATATCACCCCAAGATTGGCTTCCCAGCCGGTATCGTAATCTGGATCAAGGGAGGCGTCCCAGCGATTCTTGGTGATACCGAAGGCACCACGCAACGAAATATCCGGCGTGGCTGAAAAATCAGCTGAAACGGCGAAAATGTCGGTTACATTTTGTGGATCGCTTGGTCCGAATTTCGATGATCCTGCTCCGCTGTCGGTGAGAATGTCTGATGTGGTTCCGGTAATGAGCAGGGGCCCGAGGTCGACAGAATCGGAATATCCCGAAAGATCATCACTGCTGAAACTATAGCTGACGATACGGTATTGCACATGTCCGTCAAGATTGGCTGCGGATGCACCGGAGACCACTATACCCGTAAAAATAAGTGCGAGGATGTATGCGGATATGGTTTTCATGTCCTTCTGCCAATCGTGGAAGTTGTGGTTTATCAAAGTCATTATTCATCGGAGAAGCACCGAAAATTCTAAAAACTACAGATAACGTTCCGGCTTCTCATGATATTTATGAATCGTAAAATGAGCACAATATTCATATATCATGGATACAAAAATTTTTACTCTTTTATATAGTGTACTCCAAACAAAAAAATGTCAAGAGGAAATCAAAATGAAATATGTAGAGAAGTGCCGACATAAAACTCTCCTCCGTTAAGCATTAGACTCCGGGTAAGAGCGGCCCCTGAAAGCAATTATATGCCTGCGATAAAATCTATCGGGTACCTGGATTGAGGACAGATAACGTGGACTTCGAATTTGCCATCCCTGGGCGGTACAAGTTCAGCTTCTCAGCAGCCAGCTTCAATTGAAAATGAGTTCGGGAACATTTCACATAAGCTTTGCAAGTGGCCGGAAAGTACGATATAGATGACGTTGCAGTACGGAAAAAGAAAATAAAAAGTGTCTGTCCCCGAAAAGACATCCCCGGCTGATCAGGCCTTAGCTCGAAAAATTTCATCGGAATGTTGTCTTGCCTTTCCATGTTATATCTTCCAGCGAAACGACACGGTACATTTTTGTCCGTCACGCTATTCGGGCCCGATTTCTGGTATATTCAAGCTAAGGATGGATGCTAACATATTACTATTGGAGAAAAAATGCAGCGAAAATGTATAATTCCATTCCTATACATACTTGTAGTTCTCTGCGGTGTACCTGTTCAGAGTTATGGCAAGGATATTGAAAATGTAGCGCTTTTTTCCTTTAACGCCGACGGAGCTGGAAAATATAGCAACCTCAGGGACGGTTTAAGGGCCATGATCGCCGGGCGGCTGGAAGCCGGAAAAGGAATTTCCGTGGTCGAAAACAGTCTCAGCATTGAGCAGCAGCAGGCGTTTATTGATGGTTACCCTGAAGAGAGCGCTTCCGTGTTCAGTCAGCTTAATGCGGAATACATCGGTGCCGGACAGCTGTCTGCATCGGGAGACAGGTTGTCGTTGCTGATGACGTTTTATCGTGAAAATGGTACGGCACCAGTTCATCTGAAGATCGAGGCTGAAAACGAGCAGCAGATACTTGCTGCGGTTGAAACACTCACAAAGAAAATTACCGAAGAAGTTTTTGGGATTAGGACTCTCCCGGTCGCTTCTGCATCGCCACCCCAACAGAAAAAGGGAATAGAGGCTTTCCAGACCGAACATCCTGATAGACGGTTAAAGGAAGATATTGTCTCCGGAGCAGCACTGTCCATGGAAGATGTGGGTATAACGATTGCGCAGGGTGATATTTTGCGCCGTAGCTCATCCCTTGCCGACGGTGTGATTGCATTAGCTTCCGGTGATCTCGATGGAAGCGGTAACAGAGAGATTATTGTTGTTTCACCGGATAATTTGAAAATATTCAATTTTAGCCGGGGCATGCTGGAAGAGCGTGCAGAGTATCCTTTTGAATCGGCCCTCGCCGTGCATGCCGTGAACACTGCCGATCTGGATAGTGACGGCAATGATGAAATATACCTCAGTGCTGTGAAAAACAACCGTTTATCATCGATGATACTTTCCTGGAATCTCCGGGATGGCGTGCAGGTAAATATGAAGGATATCCGCTGGGCAATACGTCCTGTAAACCTGCCCGGGGATGGAATTGTTCTGGCGGGTCAAAGCAGGGCCCAGGCTCAGGCGTATTTTCTCGAACCCGGTCTTTATATTTTAGAGATAGAAGCTGACGCGATCAGGCGTGGTAAAAAAATCTATGTGCCCGGGGGGATTAATCTCTTCGACTTTGTCCATGGTGATATAGATGGTGATGGAGAGAAAGAAATTATTTCAATCACCTCCAGGCTTGAACTGGCTGTGCACAGTCAACACAACAGGCTCCTCTGGAGAAGTGAAGATGATTTCGGCGGCACTAAAATTTATCTTGGCAGCAGATGGCAGGAGGACAATTCCGGTGTCATTGGTGAGGTTGCCAACGATGGGGAAAGCTTTGCTGATCTGCAGTATGTACCGGTTAGGCTCGTAGCAGTTGATATTAACAATGACGGCAGGGATGAAATAGTCAGTGCAAAAAATACGTTGTCGACCTTCAAGGTGCTCAAAAACACACGCGGCTTTTCCAGTGGCAAAGCTGTCTGCTTGGGCTGGGATGGCACGGAAATGCAAGAACTCTGGTCTACCGACATGGTGGAAGGCTATATTACCGGTATCGAATATATTCATTATTCCGGAGAAGGGGAAGCATCCGGGGAGCAGGAGGAACCGGGAGAAGCCGGCAATGTCCGCCTGGTGGTCGGTCAGATTCCCAATGAAGGTTTTGCTGATTTTCTTGATTTCTCCAGTCAGAAAGGAAAACTGGTTGTCTATGATTTTAAATTAGTTGACAAACCTGTTAATTCAATAGAAAAGAAATAATAGAGTATAATTATTTAAACCGAGGTAAAAAAAACTTGACAGAAAAGGCGCTGCAAGCTACTTTCACTGATAATACGTTTTTTCTTGTTGATTTGGCAAGAGATTTTGATTGCCAATACGGTGTCGATGAGAATTTGGAGAGTAATGGGCCCTCGTAAGAAAGGGAACAAAAGTTATCAAGGAGAGAAAAATGAAAAAGATTATTGCTGCAGCTGCCGGCCTGATGATGGTTGGCGCCATGGCTTCTTCAGTTTCGGCTGTGGAAAGCCAATTTGGTGGATACTGGCGTGCTCGTGGATATACCATGATTGATATGAATGATGATGGTACCCGCTCAGTAGCGGATTCACGTACTCGTCTCTACTATACCGCAATTTTTAACGAGAACTTTCAGTTCGTTAATAAGTTCGAGTTTGATTCCCACTGGGGTGGAAACGCACTCGGTGATGTAGGCGCAGATGGTGTTAGTTTTGAAGTCAAGAACTCCTATGCCGATTTTAAAGTTGGTTCCTCCCAGTTCAAGGTGGGTACTCAGGGAGCAACACTGGCACGTGGTTTCCTCTTCGCAGATGATTTTTCCGGTGTTGTAGCAATATTCAATCCTACCGATACCGTGGCTCTGCCCTTCGCATGGATAAAGGTTACAGAAGAGTATGAATTCTGGGGAGATAAACGTCCGAATGCATTCACCGGCGGTGTAGAACAAGATCATTATGCTTTTTTCCCGGTTATCACTGTCAGCGATACTCTGACCTTGAATCCGTATTTGGTTTATTCGAAAATCGAAGGTGCTGATACAGATATCTACTGGGGTGGTATGGATGTAGATATGAAAACCGATGCCTTTGGTGCATGGGGTACAGCTATCTACAACGGCGGAGATTATCTTGATAACGATATCTCAGCATTCTTGTTGGCTGCCGGGGCAAATGCAAACATGGGAGCCGCAGATGTTCATGGTCAGGTGTTCTACGCCAGCGGCGATGATGATGGCCTTGATGGTGATGTCGATGACTTCCAGTTACCAGCAGGAAGATCCTATTACTGGTCTGAGATCATGGGATTAGGCATTTTCGATCTTACTCCCTCCGAATCAGCACCGGGTGACGGAATTTCCAATATCTGGGCCGCCAACGTTGGCGTCAAAATGGTACCGATGCCTAAATGGACCGTTGGCTTGGATGTCTGGTACGCCCAGCTTGTTGAAGAAGATGAATTCGGTGAAGACGATCTCGGACTTGAGATCGACCTGGTTGTTACCTACAAAATCATGGATAACCTGAACCTGGATCTGGTAGGCGCCTATTTGCTGGCCGGAGATGCTACTGCTGGTGGTGAAGAGGATCCGATTGAAGTTGGTGCACGTCTTTCTCTGGCATTCTAAATTAAGACACACTACATTGCAGTTGTTGTAATATGTAAAGGCCCGGTGAAGTCAGCTTCACCGGGCCTTTTTTTTTCCGCTAACCAACGGAACGGAGAAAAATTCCAGTCGCCCGCTCTGCAGTCCTGATCAAACACTTTTTTTTGCGCCATTATTCCGAACTTGAGCCGGATCCAGGGGTATCAAAGAAAGAAGACTGCCGAATCTCATCTAAAGTGACCAATCTATTTTCATACCTTTTTAAACTCCGAGCAGACAAGAGTAAACTTCTTTGGCCAGGTTTGACCGGTTAGCAATTTAATCCCTCCGGTAAGGCCTTTCTGCACTAAAACAGGCGCCGGCCTCTCGGTTGCGCGCGGCCATCCACATCCCTCGGTTGACATCGTCCTTTACTTGTAGGAATATAGGTGAAATAGTCAATGAAAGGAAAGCATGAGCCAAACAAAAAAACCTATGGCATATTTTTTCATGGTTGCAACCGGAGTGTTTTTGTCGACCATGGACAGCAGTATGATCAATATTGCCTTGCCGTATATCATGGACAGTTTTTCAACGACTCTGGTCAAAGTTGAATGGGTTGTACTTATCTATCTTTTAACCATTTCTGTTTCCCTGCTGATCTGGGGAAAACTATCGGATAGATATGGCAAGGGAGTCATTTATCTGATCGGCATGCTGGTTTTTTCTTTAGGCGCTCTGTGCTGCTATTTTTCTCAATATCTTTTTTTACTTGTCGTTTCACGTTTTATTCAGGGGCTTGGCGCCGCTATGATGATGTCGACCGGGCCAGCTATAATACGACTTGCCGTACCTCCGGAGCAGATAGGCAGATGGCTTGGTTCGCTGGGTATTGCCACTTCGCTTGGGCTGATGACCGGCCCGTTGATTGGCGGTTTTATTCTGCATGCTTACGACTGGCGCACAATTTTCCTGCTCAATGTTCCAATCAGTTTTACTGCCTTTCTCTTCGGCTGGATATTCATTGCCGGCACTCTCCCTAAATATATCAAGGAAGACAGTCGTTTCGACTGGTTTGGCGCAATGCTGTGGTGCGTCGTAGTTTCCTTGACGGTTGTGATCCTCAACGGTCATGATATCTGGAAAATATCCCAGTTTCTTTTTATGCTGTTTCTGCTGTTTGGGGTAACCGTCTTTTTTCTTCGCTGGGAATTTAAGAACGCGGATCCTCTGATTCCCGTCATCTTGTTACGGAAGAAATTCTACAGTGTCGCAATGCTGTCGGTGACACTCTCCTTTGCTGTGCTCTTTTTTGTTCTGATCCTTATGCCGTTTTATTTCAATTATGTCCTCGGCCTTTCCTTTGATAAAATAGGGTATATGATGATGGCTGTCCCGGTGACGCTCTTTGTCGTTTCCCCGCTCTCCGGGAGACTATTTGACAGAATGGGATCTAGGTATTTGACATTCACGGGAATGTTTGTAACAGGAAGTGCGGTTATTTTCCTGTCTGCAGTGACTGAAACATCTTCTCTGCTGGATATAGGCTGGAGGTTGTCCCTTCTCGGTTGCGGCCAGTCCATTTTTCTTTCACCTAATACCGCTTCGGTTCTCTCCAGGGTCAGCCTTGTGGATACTGGAATATCAGCAGGAATGCTGGCAACCTGTAGAAATCTGGGAATGCTGCTGGGAGTAGCCCTGGTCGGCATGACATTCAGTTATTTCTTTGAACTCCTGACCGATGGACAGAAATTGGGCGGCTACCATATCGGGCTCATGCCACAATTTCTGCAATCCTTCAGGTATACATTCTTTGTTGCTGCTGCTCTTGCCTTCTCCGGAGCGATCATCTCTTTAAGACGCCGGTGAGTCTCTAAGTACCGGATGCCGCATCAATCAGGACTGCACAGGGAAACGGATAACCGCGCGTATTCCGTGCGGAGAGACCTGCTGCAGCGAAAAGGCGGCACCGTGTAATTCAAGAATCTGCTCTACGAGAGTCAACCCAAGCCCCGTCCCGTAGGTTTTGGTTGTATAGAAGGGATCTCTGACCAGTTTGGAGTTGAAATCACTGATGCCTGAACCGGTATCGCAGATACTTATGGTTGTTCCTTCCTCACTATGGGAAAGCTCAACGCGCAGTATTCCTCCCGATTCCATAGCTTCTATGCTGTTGCGGATAAGATGCATGAAGACCTTGCGCATCATTTGTGGATCAATTTTCAGGATTACGTCGTTATCCGGAACTGAAAGCTCCAGCTTGATACCGTTTTTTTTGAATGTTGCATAGAAGACCGCCAGGCTTTCTCTTAAAGTAGCAGTGAGTGAATACGGTCCCATTTCGAGGGAGACATCATCTACAAATTGAAAGAGATTTTTCAGAGTTTCCTCGATCTTAGTGGTTTCCTCAGCCATTATGGTTAGAAATTTCCTGGTATTATCCTCCTGAGCCCGACGGAGTAAGAGTCGCGCCGTCCCGCCTATCGAGGTCAGGGGATTGCGGATAGCATGGACGAGTTGTGCCGAGACATATCCAATAGTCGAGTAGCGTTCGGCCTCAATGAGCATATCCTTATTTTTTTCAAGCTCTTCTGTGACAAGTTCAAGTTCATGGATCTTTTCATTCATGTCACGGTAGAGATGACTGTGTTCAATAGCAAGACTCGCCTGATTGGCGAATATTTCGAGAGTAATCACGTCATCGGACGTAATTTCCGCTCCGGTTACAAAATTATCCGCAATAAGAACACCCAGGGATCGGCTCGGAGAGAAAAGAGGGACGACAATAAAATTCTCCTCGTTGAGCAACTGCAGGAACTCCCTGGGGACATGAACACCCTCTGCCCTGCCGTTTTTAACGAGAATTGATTTCCTTTTTAGGCTTGAATGAATCAGAATATGATTTGTTTCAGAGGCTTGAACCTTGAGTTCCCTGGCGATCCGGTTGACTTTCGTGTCCTGATGTATGCTGTTATCGATTATTCCATTGAGAATGGCGTGTAATCCAAGATTTTTAGTTTTTATTGACTGCCAAACCTGCTCCGCCTCTTCTCTTGTGGATGGTCCCGTTGCCAGTTTACCGCTGAGAGTTTCACCATTGCTGTCGTACAAGGCCAGGAAAGCCCTGTTGAATTTGAGCCCATCTTCAGAAGTGATTCCCGCCAGTATGGTTTGGAGAACACTATCAAGCTCCAGTGCATTGAGATAAGCCGAATTCATCTTGAGATTGAGGTTGTGGAGAAACTGCATCCGAAAATTCGTGACTTCCAGCTCCCGTTGAAATATCCTGTTTTCGATGGCGAGGCGTCGTTTTTTCAGAGTCTGGCTGAGGGTATGAAGGAACTCGTCGGGGATCACAGGTTTTGTGAGGTAATCATCCGCTCCTTTCCTGAGACATTCCAGTGCCGTCTGGATATCTGTCGTTCCGGTGACCATTATGATGCCCAAATCAGGATTGTTGGGGACAAGATCGGAAAGAATTTCGGTACCGCTTTTTCCCGGGAGTCCTATGTCAAGAAGGATGAGCGCAACTTTCTCCTTTCTGAATATTCCGTAGAGTTCTTCAGCGTTAGAGGCTTTGGCCACAGGTATATTTTGACGGTTAAGGTAATGTTCCAGCAGGAGTACAATTTCAGCAGAATCGTCAACTATAACAACGATCTCGTTGTCATAGAGCAGGTCTCTGATGGATGGAAATTCGGGTATGTCTCTTGTGGGAAGTATCTCTACCATCGGTTCAGTTTGAAGTGGGGTCCTTTTGCCGGAAACTCCAACACGGGGACGTCACAAAAGGCATGATCTCCCGGGTTGCAACTAGACGTATAGTCGGCGGCCTGCCGGAATATATATCGAGCATTTTGTCTAGTCATCTGAGAGCTTCGCGGTTTTTACAAGATTATCAAACATAATCTGTTATATACAAGTATTATAGATTAAGTGTACAGGCTTGGTTGAAAAATAAAAATAAAAAACGTATAACTTGTCCTTTAGTTGCATCAGGTAAAAACTCGTCAATAATTAACTCCTCGAAAGGGTTTGTCGGAAAGAGGTAATGGATACATATTTTGGTGAAAACGGACTTCTGGCAAAGTCTTTTGAAAAATTTGAACCCAGGACCGGCCAGCTGAAGATGGCTGAGGCTGTGCAGAATGTACTGAAGGGAAATGAGAAAGAATATGAGAGGGCCGAGATCCTTTTGGTTGAAGCGGAGACCGGAATCGGCAAGACCCTGGCATACCTGCTGCCTGCTGTCCTGTCAGGCAAGCGGCTGGTTGTCTCCACCGCAACCATTAACCTTCAGGACCAGATTCTCAAGAAAGAAATTCCCCTGCTGGCCAGAATTCTCGGGGAAGAAATAGAGGTTGTCTGTATAAAGGGGAGACAGAACTATCTCTGTTATTACAGGTGGTATCAATATAGAAGCTCACCCCAGTTAACGGTTGTTGACGACGGCAGCTGTGATAAAGTGGATGAATGGCTTTTGAGCACCGAAACCGGAGATCGTGCAGAACTGGAATGGCTGCACGATCATTCGCCATTGTGGCCCAAGATATCTGCTCAGTCACACCAATGTCTCGGCGGAGAATGTCCCGAGGCACCAAGGTGTTTCATCAACGAGTTGAGAAGAAAAGCAGGCTCGGCGCGGCTCATGATAGTCAATCATCATCTGTTTTTTTCGGATCTTGCTCTGCGCAAAGCCGGCTTTGGTGAGATCCTGCCGCGTTATCAAGGGGTCATATTCGATGAGGCTCACCATCTGGAGAATGTCGCTTCAACTTTCTTTGGAAAGAGTTTCAGTCAATATCAGGTTCTTGATCTGGTGCAGGATGTTGAAAGACAGGCCGAAGCTGACTTACCGCCTTCCCTGGCCGACAAGATGATAAGTTCGATTAGGGGGTTGAAAAACAGGGTTGATGATTTTTCTCGGATGTTTCCCTTAGAAAGGGGACGTTTTCCTCTCGGCGAGTTTATAGAGGGACACCAGGAATGGCATGACGAGGTCGGCCATCTTGCTTCCGGATTGGAACGTATTATCGGTGAGCTGGAGCTGTTTACTTCTTATGGCGAGGGTTGGAAAACTCTGCTGAAAAGGACAGAGGAATTACATGGAAATCTGTTGGCAATAGCATTGCCTGATGTTGTGGAGCAGACCCGGCAGGTGCATTGGTATGAGCGTCGGGAAAGATCCATCTCTTTGAGTTCAACTCCTATTCATGTGGCTGAGAATCTCAGGGAAATTCTTTACCCGGCAGTCGAGTGCTGTATCTTGACATCCGCCACCCTTACCACTGCGGGAAATTTTTCCTATGTATGTGAGCGGCTCGGATTGGAAGGGGACGTCAACACTTTACGTTTAAAATCCCCCTTCAATTATCAGGACAGGACACAACTCTACATTCCCGAAAATGACTTTCCCCTGCCCTCCGAGCGGCGGTATACCGAGGAGCTTTGCCAGCGGATTTACGATATTCTGCAAATCACCGAAGGAAGAGCACTTATTCTCTGCACCAGTTTTAAAGGTATGGACAGCGTCGCTGAATTTCTCGAGGATCACCTGCAATTTCCGGTGCTTGTTCAGGGAAGGGCGTCAAGGTATTTCCTGCTGCAGCAGTTTAAGGAAGAGGTCGATTCGGTTCTGGTGGCTGTGGCCAGCTTCTGGGAAGGGGTAGACGTGCCGGGGCCGTCCCTAAGCTGCGTAATTATCGATAAGCTTCCATTCGAAGTACCAAGCGATCCTGTCCTTCAGGCAAGAATCGCCGCGGTCAGGGAGGCCGGTGGAAACCCTTTTTTTGATTTCCAGATACCTCGAGCCATTTTGACCCTCAGGCAGGGTGTCGGTCGATTGATGAGGACAAGTGATGACCGGGGTCTTTTGGCAATAATGGATCCTCGCCTGTATTCAAAGGGATATGGACGTATATTTCTTGCGTCCCTGCCTCCATCTCCCGTGGTCAGAAATCTGCAGCGGGTTGATGAATTTTTCGAATTGATAGGCGAGTAATCTTTACTTAGTGGTAAACGTATGTCTGATATGAACGTTTTGATGCAACTCGTTCAAGCTGATATTGAACGGATAGACAGCACTATGCTGGATGATCTTGAAAAGCTGGCGGTAAAACTGGATGGGCGTCTTGTCGAGATTTTACGATATGGGCTGCTCGGCGGGGGCAAGCGCTTCCGTCCTCTGCTTACGGTGATTTCTTCGCGTCTGAGCGGCGGGTCCTCGGAGGAAATTTACAACCTCTCCATAGCCTTTGAATACCTTCATCTGGCAACGCTTTTTCATGACGATATCATAGACCGTGCTGAAACACGGCGGGGAAAACCTTCTGTGTGCAAGGCCTATGGTATCGCTGCAGCCATTCTTGCCGGGGATTTCCTGCACTCCCGTGCCATGGAGGTAATAGGAAGGCTTGGAGGAGAACAGGCTCTGGAAATATTTTGCGGGGCCACAGAGGCAATAGTAGATGGTGAGTTTGTTCAATTGAGAAACGCAGAAAATTTTAACCAGTCTGAGGCAGATTATTTCCGAGCCATAGAAGGGAAGACGGCCTTGCTGATCTCTGCAGCCACCGAAATAGGGGCCCTTTTCGGTGGAGCTGACAGAAACCAGCAGCAGGCCCTGAGAGAATATGGGCGTAATTTAGGATATGGTTTCCAAATCGTGGATGACCTTCTGGACTACCGGGGGGAAGAGAGCGCTACCGGTAAATCAACAGGGAATGATCTCTGTGAAGGAAAGATGACCCTGCCGCTGATTCTTGCTCTGGAACAGGCTGATCAGAGCGGGAGGAACACCATTATCGAAATTCTGGCGGATCCGGAAACCCGGGGTAAATCATTTAACAGCGTTTACAACTTTATCGAAAGACATGAAGGTTTCAGTCGTGCCGAAAGCAGGGCCCAGCGATGTATTGAGGATGCGCTTCATAATCTGCGCGTATTTCCGGCATATAAGGACAAAGATATCCGGATTCTTCAGGGACTGGCTCAGTATGCACTGCAGCGCAAGAAATGATAACCGTCGGTTAGGAAAGGCAGGGATGTGATAATGGCACGAGCTCGAACGCGACGCAAAAAAAAGAAGACGGCATCTAAGAATCGAAGCAGGTTTTCCCGGATAGATTTTAAAAAAATAGTATACACCCTGTGTTTACTGAGCTTCCTGGTGTTTTCCATCGGAATTCTCACCTATGTTATCTTTTTCCGCATGGTTGTTGCAGCCGAACTGGAATTGGCGCCGAATCCGCCTATTTCGCGCGAAGAAGGTGACAGAGTAGAGCAGGTGAATTTACCCGAATGTGCAATCATTATCGATGATATGGGATACCACCATGAAATAGGGAAAAAGATGATAGATCTTCCGTTGAATCTCTCTTTTTCTTTTCTCCCTCATGCACCTTACACATCCGAATTGGAAAATATGGCCTTCAGACTGGGAAGAACTATTCTTCTGCATTTACCGCTTCAACCCAAGGATAGTACTTGGGACCCAGGTCCTGGGGCGCTTTATGTCGATGAACAAGCACAGCAGGAGTCTCTTTTTCAACAGAATCTCACGATGGTACCTCACGCCGTTGGCGTGAACAACCATATGGGATCTTTTTATAGCGAAGATAAAACCGCCATGACATCACTTCTTGAACTTATAGATGCAAGGCGATTGTTCTATGTTGACAGTTATACCACGCCGAACAGTCTGGGTTATACCCTGGCGCAGCAGAAAGAAATTCGATCAGCCAGACGGCAAATTTTTTTAGATAACGTGGAGGAGGTCGAGGCGATCTGTGAACGGCTTAGCGAATTGATGCGGATTGCGCTGCAGCACGGACAGGCTATTGGTATTGCCCACCCGCATAAAGAAACCCTTACTGCGCTGCAATCGTGTATAGATTCCAAGCGCTCTCCGGTAAAATTTGTCGGAGTAGAGAAGCTTGTGGATTGATGTGTCCGTCAACAAACTGCACATCTAGAAGAGCCTCTCTCAGAGCAGAACTAAAGCAGCAAGTACGGGATGGTGTAGAGCCAGAGTGTTACCGCCATGATCATTGCCAGAAAAACAGCGGCACTTCCCATATCTTTCGCTTTTTTAGCAAGTTCATGAAGCTCCGGAGAAGCAAGATCGACTACCGCTTCCACCGCGGAATTCAAAATCTCGGAAATGAGCACAATAAAATTTGCCGCTAGTAACAATAGCTTAAAGGTAAGCGGGATCGGCAGGAAGAAGAGAAGCGGCAGAAGAATAATAAACATCATAACCACTTGCCTGAAGGCGGCTTCCCCTTTAAAGGCAGCGCTTAATCCATCGATTGAGTGGCAAAAGGCGGATTGGATTCGCTGAAGCGGTGGTTTTTGTGATTTCATAACTGTCGTTTTCTGCATGTCTTTGTAGGTCATGTCTTTGGCAAGTTCTTGATGTTTTAGAGATAGAACGTGCTTTTTCGCGACGTCATCAAATTTCTTGAACTTGTTTCTGGTAGATAAATTCCCGCCATTCAAATTGGACAAGTAATTGTGGCTGACTAGTAGAAGTAAAATTGTCCCGACTACAATCAATGTTTGAAGGAGCGTTGTCCTGTAAACATCATAGCAACTTGCGGAGTCGCCTCATTGCAGGCTTCAATAGTTTCGAAATCCCGCATTGAACCGCCTGCCTGCAGGATTGCCGATACTCCCTGGCGGATTCCTATATCGGCACCATCGCGAAATGGAAAAAAAGCATCTGATATCATGACGGATCCTGGCAGGTTGGCCCGATCGGCACGCACCTTCGCGTCAATTTCTTCCTTGTCTGCCTGGTCCCGTTTGCCCTTTTCTATGGCGAGGGTAAGGTCGGCATAGGAGATATCGAAACGGTCGAAACAGAGGATATCGGCATATTTTATATACGCTTTATGCACTGCGATTTCGGCAACTCCGACCCTGTCCTGCTCTCCTGTGCCAATGCCGACGGTGCAACCGTCTTTTACATACAGGACCGAGTTGGAAGTAACTCCATGTTCAACGGCCCAGCCGAAAATCATATCGTCGATTTCCTGTTCTGTCGGTGCCCTCTGACAACGGTATTCTTTTCCTTTCCAGGAGGCTACAGCCGGTTGCAGATCCTGGGCTGCGCGAATAGAATTGACAGGGGACTGCTGGACGATGATGCCGCCGTCAATCAGGCTTTTAAAATCGACGTAACGATATAGTTCAAAATCGGAAAGTCTTTCGATTCCTGATATTCTTATGACACGGAGGTTGGTTCTCTTTTTAAGCAGATCAAGGGCGCCTTCTTCAAAATCGGGAGCACAGACGACTTCAAGATAATTTTCTGCCAGAAGGACGGCTGTCTCCTTATCGCATGGGCGATTCAGAACCACCGCACCGCCGAATGCAGCGATTCGGTCACTGCGATTTGCCCTGTCAAAAGCCTTGGCCAGGGAGTTACCATAGGCTGCACCGCAAGGATTATTGTGTTTGAGAATTACGGCTGCTGGTCTTTCAGTCAGGTATTTGATGATATTGAGGCCGTTATCGACATCTGTGAGGTTGATTTTTCCAGGATGCTTACCCACCTGCAGCATGTCTTCTGCTGTAATAGAAGAGACCAGGCCGTTATAGGGCGTGATATAGGAGCAATCGCCGAGCACCAGGTTACCGCCCACCAGCTCGTAGAGGGCCGCTTCCTGATCGGGGTTTTCACCATATCTGACTCCCCGTTCAACTACGCTGCCGTCTTCCTGTTTGATTTCCCAGGTTTTCTTACGATAGACCAGTGTCTGGTTACCAAAGGAGATCTTCATTTCCATGGGAAAATTATCTCCCAGTATTGTGGAGTACATCTCTTTGATATTACTCATTCTCTTCTCCTTTTAATTATGATAATCCCGTAAAAAGACATTGAAGTCGCCTAGATGGACTTTGCGATAAGCACCCCTACGGTCATAAACTCCGAAGCTCGATGGCAGGCGTAATATCTGAAACGGACGCAGGCCGAGCTTTTCACGAGTCCATCATGCTACGAAAGTGTGCTTTCCTGAAAAGAGGCATCCCAATCCTTGCAGACCGGATCAAGTCCTTTGCTTCGTATAACAGCCGCCATTTCAGGCAATGATCGATGATCACCTACGCTGAATTGTTCTCCATTCAGTTCCGGATTGCCATATCCGCCGGGGGCCGTGCTTGATCCGGCAGAATAGCGGGTTGGGCCCAACCCCAGCATACCATCCCTGAAAGAGGCCTCTTCGCGGGTCGACACGATAAGACTTACATCGGGGTCGAAGATACGCAGAGCGAAGATCAGCTGACTGAGGTTTTTCAGATTCACTTCCGTCAGCGGTGCAAAAGCTCCTGCCGCAGGCCTCAGGCGCGGGAAAGAAACACTGAAGTTAGTCTGCCAGAACCTCCGGCGCAAAGAGTTCAGGTGGTATCCCAGGGCCATGCCTTCGGCGCGCCAGTTTGAAAGTCCCAGGAGTGCTCCGATTCCTATCTCACGCATGCCGGCGGCGGCAGCTCGATCAGGCGTATCCAGACGGAAGTCATAGTCGCGTTTCTTGCCTGCCGGATGAAGTTCTTTATAGAGTTCTCTATTATAAGTCTCCTGATAAACGGCGACTGCGGTAATGCCGGCGGCAAATAATCGGCGGTAAGCTTCTGTCGAGAGTGGTTGAACCTCAATTGAAAGAGAGGCGAATCCGGAGCGTAATCGCTTGGCCAGATCCTCCAGATAAGAAACATCGATAATCGCATCGGATTCACCACTGACCAGCAAAATATGGCGGAATCCTCTCCGATATAAAATCTCCGCCTCCTTTTCAGCTTCATCAAGGGTCAATGCTTTGCGATCTATCTTGTTGGTTGCGGAAAAACCGCAATAGACACATCTGTTCGTGCAGAAGTTGGAAAGATATACGGGTGCATAGAGCTGCGTTGTTCTGCCGAATCGCTGCAGAGTCAGGTCACGTGAACGCGTGGCAAGCTGCGGAAGAAAACGATCAGCAGCAGGAGAGAGTAGGGCGGAGAGCTCGCCGATACCAGGTTTGGCACATTGAAGAGCGTGTAGGACATCGCTTTCAGAGCAGCGTTCAAGTTGGTTTTGCCATGAGGAGAAATCGGGCATCGTCATCATTGGTTATTCCAGAAAAGAGAGATCTTCAGAGATGCCCTGGAGAGGAGAGGAGGCCTGAGCATTGGTACTCTTAGCTCCCATACCTGCTTCATAGGCTGTTCTACCGGCCTCCACTGCCTTGGCAAAAGCGCCTGCCATGGCTATCGGATCCCTGGCTATAGCTATGGCGGTATTGACCAGCACCGCATCGGCACCCATTTCCATAGCCTGTGCCGCATGAGAAGGTGCTCCGATTCCAGCATCAACAACCACGGGAACGCCGGCCTGTTCAATTATTATCTCAATCTGAAAAGCCGTCAGAATCCCCTGATTGGTGCCGATGGGAGAACCAAGCGGCATTACCGCAGCTGCGCCTGCATCCTGGAGCCTCAGGGCAAGGATTGGATCGGCATTCATATAGGGCAAAACAATAAAGCCTTCCTTAACCAGTTTTTCAGTGGCGATGAGAGTTTCGACGGGATCGGGAAGAAGAGTGCGCGGGTCGGGGGTCACTTCGAGTTTAAGCCAGCGGTTCCCTGATGCCGCCCTGGCCAGTCTGGCCAGACGGATGGCTTCATCGCTGTTTCTGGCTCCGGAGGTGTTTGGAAGAAAGGTATATTTTCGTGGATTGATAACACTCATGATGTCATCTTTCGGATTGGATAAATCGACCCTGCGCAGCGCAACCGTGACCATTTCCGTTCCGGAAGCAGAGATTGCCTGCTCCATTATTGTGGAGGAGGCGAACTTTCCTGTCCCGAGAAATAATCTGGAAGAAAAAGAGGTTCCTGCAATTGTCAGCATATCAGCCGCCTCCTACGAATCGAATGATTTCCATAATATCATTATCATTGAGCAGGTAATCAGCGAGATTGTTGTTGTCGATTATTTCACCATTCAGTTCTACGACAAATGATTGTGGAAGACCATAGCCTTCCAGAGCTTCTACAATAGTGGATCCAGGTGAAACAGCAACCTTTTCACCGTTAATAGTGATGTTCATAGCATAAAAAAAGAGAAAAATTGTTGTTAGTGCCTCACCAATAAGAGCCTGTAAGCAAAAAATAAAAAAACGGAAAGCACGTTAAGCCAACAGATAACGCATCACTAAGGCTCTTATTGAGCTCCCCCGGCAGGATTGGTTCAAAAAAAGTGTGGAGCTGCAGTTGACGAAAAACGTGTCCATTCCTCCCTTCCGCTAAAGAATAAGCTGCAAATATGATGGACTCGTAAAAAGCTCGATCTACGTCGTTGTAGATCTGAAACGACGATTTGCCGTACCACATGTACTGCCAAATCGTCGTTTCAGATACTACGCCTAGTATATCAAACTTTTTCCAGAGTCCATCCCGGAACTTCGATGACTTTTTACGAGATTGTCAAATATAATCAGATATTAAAATCTTGCCAACCTTGTTTTCAAGAGGATGGAAGAAACGAAGCTTCTCAAGGTTTTGATTTTAGTGCGGCAATCACCATAGTTTGAAGAAATGGGATGAAGTGACTTGGAAAAGATAGTATTAAATCTTATCCTTTCAGGAAGTTTTGAGAATAATGATGTAAATTTTTATAGCACAACATTGAAAAAGGAGAACAATGAGTCGCAACTCTCAACTCTCAGTGGTCATACTCGCCGCCGGCAAGGGGACAAGGATGAAGTCGGCTACGGCCAAAGTTTTGCATCACGTTTTTTTCCAGCCGATGCTGCATCATGTACTGCATAGTGTGCAGCCGCTTGAGCCGGGAAGATGTGTCGTTGTCGTCGGTCATCAGGAGGAAGCTGTGAGAAATTCTCTGGTCGATTTTGATGTGGAAATCGTCCGGCAGGAAAAGCAGCTCGGCACAGGACACGCCGTACAGGTGGCTGGACCTGCTATGAGTGAAGATGCCGGGGTGGTGATGATCCTTTGTGGAGATACTCCCCTGATCAGTACAAGCTCTTTAAGGAAAATGTACGAGCACCATATCGCTACGCAGTCCGTGCTCACGGTTATGACCACCATAGTTGATAATCCGACAGGTTACGGCCGTATTATTTCAGCGGGAAACAGTGTGTTGGCAATTGTTGAAGAAAAAGAGACAGATGAGCTGCAAAGAGAGATTAAAGAGATCAATGCCGGAATATATATGGTGGAGCGGGAGTTTCTTTTTGAGGCCTTGGACACCTTGACACCTGATAATACTCAAGGTGAGTTGTATCTGACAGATATTGTCGAATACGCGGTATCAAGAGGAAAGAACGCGGCGAAATTCCTGAATCGCTCCTCCGTGGAAGTGCTCGGAGTGAATTCCCGGGTTGAGCTTGAGGCAGCCCACAAACAGCTCCAGCTGCAGCGAAATATTGAACTGATGCGGCAGGGCATAACGATTTTCAACAGTGAGATGGTAACGGTAGCACCAACGGTGGAAATAGGCTGCGACTGCCAACTTCTGCAAAATGTACATATCACGGGAAACAGCGTGATCGGCAAGTCATGCATCATCGAAAATGGTGTTATTCTCCATCACTGCAAAGTAGGTGATAATGTGCGAATAGGCGCCTACAGCGTTCTCCAAGGTTGTAATATAGATAAAAATGCGATCATACCACCACTAACTTCCAAAAAGGAATAACAGATAATTAGGAAGTCCTGTCGGCAATCAATAATTTATGATTTTGAGGAAATTGCCCCGCAAAAACGAGAGGTTGAATAGGCAATAATCGCTTATTCAGGGGAAAAGCTATTCTAAGTCTCAATTTCCAATTTTTTTGGAGACGGCATCGAGCCTTTTTTGCGTTTTCTCTGAAATAATACCGCTGTTGAATAGCTCTTCTCGCTCATGTGAGGCTATTTCGAGATACATATTTACTTTTTTGAGTTGATTGACGTTAAAATTATCCTTGAGATAAGCATCGGCAATTTCATTAATACTGGCTTCAAATTCATAGCCCATCTTCTTAATAGGATGTACGAGAACATAATCGAGAAAGTCGTTGCGGTTTTTTGTCATATTTTGGAGTTCTTCTATAGTAAAAGCTTTCTCTATAAATTCTATATGGTTCAATAGCTTGTCGATATTTTCAGCACTGAGCGGCATCGATTTCCTTTCATAGCTGACCACGAAAATAAGAAGAGAGGAAATGGTGATTGCAGCAGCAAGCGAGGTGAGGAAATATCTATTTTTTATGAGCATCTTCATACCGTCCACTTCCAGATCTGAATGGATCGATTCCGATGCGTCGGCCCATAATTTAGATATGCTCTTTTGAGCACCGTTCAATACCAGTTTGAATTTGCCCGAAAGTGCGGATATCCTCAAAAAAGCATCTTTGAATTTCTCCCTGGACTTCAATTCTTCCGGTGATGATCCGGTATTTTGGCAATATTCCTCAACAACTTGCAGAGTTTCTTTAGATTCCTGCTGATCATTGTTCGCAGTTGCCGACTCAGGATATTTAATGTGGCAGAGTGCTCCGGTGGAATTAAAGGAGCGCTGGATTTTTTCAGATGTGGTGAGATCTATATTTTTCTTAATAACAAAGGTCTTGCCGGAAAATAAGTGTTCTATCTTCTGGACATCCTGTTTCAAGAGTAGTGCTAATTTTTCTTTAACTTCTGTTACATCACCCCCGTCAATGATATCACCGCAAAAGAGTACACTATACCTATTACTCATAATCCTATCCTGTCCATAGGGTTGTTTATGTTCAGACACTATCTAGCCATAGCTGCATTTTTTCTCAGGTTGGTAGTGCTAAATGCATGATATTCGAACAATGTTTCGATTATTTATAGCCAGTTTCTGAAATTATTGCAAAGCCAAAGAAGAGTGTTTGTGACAAGGACTTAAAAAAATCTTTTAGCTAATGAAGCAGATAGCTGGAAAGATGATGGTGGAAAGAGTAGGGAAACTTCTCGTGATGGGAGCGGCTGGGTATCAGAAGCCGGAAGTCAGAGGGCAGAAGACAGAATAGTTTACCGCCTTCGGCGAAAGGGCTGAAAGAAGAAATGGAAAACCAAGGTCTATTGAAAATAGATAGAGGAGTAGGGAAGCTAATCGCCTGATCTATCCTGAAGGGATTCAGAGCACAAAAAAAGCCCCTCAACGAAAAAACGTTAAGGGGCTTTTCTATAAAAATTCGGCGACGACCTACTCTCCCACATAGTCACCCATGCAGTACCATCGGCGCTGAAGAGCTTAACTTCCGTGTTCGGAATGGGAACGGGTGGGTCCTCTTCGCTATTGTCACCGAAAAATCTTCGAACGATTCATCAGCACCCCATCTTTGCACGATCAGCCCGCTCGGCACTCTTTGCAGTCCCCCCTTGAGGGGGATACCAGGTTGTATAGCCAACCGGTCTGCCTTTGTAAATATGCGGCGCTGCTGAACGTTCGTTTCCAGATGGAGACGTTTGAATGTTCACAAATAATGTCCAGCTGAGCTGGATAAGCTTCTCTATGGCTTCCCTTCAAAAAGATGAAGGGAA
>JADQBJ010000026.1:0-14807 GCA_016278675.1 Desulfobulbaceae bacterium
CGTCCCGATGAAAAGAGCAGTCCGGGCCTGGGCCAGGAGATGCTGAGTTTCAGGGGTAATCAGAATTCTTTTTAAGGGTTGAATTCTTCCTTGCCAACACCTCCTGTTTTATAGACGTGGTTAGAAAACTTCAGCCATATGGCCGGGGAGAATGTTGAATTAACGAATGATAAGCTTAAAAAGACAATCATTCTGGCGTGAGTCAATAGCTCGTCCAATGACCAAAACTACTCCACACAATGCCATCTATCCCCTCGTAAAACAAGTCGAACCACTGCAGGAAGCCCTCGGTACCTACAATACGCTGTTTCTCAATAGATGGAACGAATGATGGCTGCTAAAATAGGACTTACGAGTTTTGTGGCTGAGACGGACGATGCATTTATCAGAGAACTGATTGATATCCTGCAACTCGTTGAAACGGATATGACTATTTTTTTCAGAAAGCTCGCCAACGTTAAACCCGATACCGAATGTCCGAAAGACCTGTCTGTACTGAGTCAAGCGTATTATAAGTCTGAAGAAATACCAATGAGTATAAAACGGATGAATAATCTTAATTACATTGCTACTTCCAATCACATTCATATGCTCGTCGTTGATACCGGAGAGGACGTTATCCCCAAAAGTCTTCAATTGATAGCTGGCAGGACTGCTCAAGAGTACAACATTCGCAAGAACAGAAAGGGTGCATTCTGAGAAGATAGATATCATCCAACAGCAGTTGAGGCTGATCAAGATTTGGCAAAATGTCTTGTATATATAGATCTCACTATGGTGAGAGCGGGCGTGGTTCGAAATCCTTCAGCTTATGACATTACAACGAAATCCAGACACCTCCAAACGGTATTCTATTGTATCATGCGCCCCAAAAAAAATGTGGCTGATTCTAAGATGAATTGTCCATTTTACCAAGACGGGAGGTGGTAGATTAAGGGGCACTGTTTATCACGGACGAGGCTGACAGCCGATGCCGGTAGCCGTTCATGGGCGCCGACGACGAAAAGGCCACCCGGCGCTAGGGTCCTGACGATGCGACCAAAGGCAGGATCGAGCAGAGGCTCGCGGTAATAGGTGAGGAGATTATTGCGCAGCAGGATGATATGGAATCTCTTCGCTGGAGGCTCCTCGATCAGATCGTGCTGCAGCCAGACGATGTTTACCTTGAAATGATCGCGGATGGCGAAGGAGTCTTTCTTTATCCTGATGAAGGAAGAATCAATATCTTCCGCCAAGAACTCCTTGAGACTGCTTTTCTGATAGATGCCGCGACGGGCACGCTCGAGGCAGACCAGCTCGGCATCGCTTGCCAGTATTTGCAGGGATCCCGTCAATCCTAGCCTGTGCCGGAGGATGGCGAGGCTGTAGGTTTCCTCGCCGCAGGCGCAGCCAGCTGACCAGGCCGACAGCCCTGTGGGAAAACGGGTAGCAAGTTCCTTGAGCAGGCGATGTTCGAGGTGCTGCCACACCTGACGGTCACGGAAGAATCTGCTGATGGTGACCCGCAGATGGGCCTGGCAGATCTGTATGGCCTCGGGATCTCGTTCCAGGAAGTCGATATAGCAGTCAATGGTGGCACAGCCAATCTCTTCCATATGGCCGCGCAACCGCTTCATCACCCCTTTGCGCACTTTCCTGTAGCCCTGCCAGGGTCGGTCGAGATAATCAAGCAATGCTTTGAAGCCGTTGACGTCGAGTATGGGATTTCCCTTTCGGATATTTTATGCCTCTTTCAACTGCGGTTGTGAGCCCGAATCGTGAGCGAAACCTCATGCCAGGCCGATACGCACTCCTTCGATGACGGCGGCTATCACCAAAAGGGGCAGGACCAGATGGAAAAAGATGAAATAGCCTTTTTTAGCCCTCTCCCCGTAGGTCTCCTCTTTGTTTTTCCTGAATAACCAAAAGCCTCGCCACAGACCGATACCGCATGCCAGAAAAAAAGCGGGGAGTTCGAATATTCCGTGAGGGAGGATGTTGAGGACGCTGACGAGGGGGTTCTCCTGCAATGATAGGACGGCCCCCAGCAAGTATCCGTTCTGAGCGGCGGCATAAAGGGGGAAGACCCCCAGCAGGATTCCCGTCCACAGGACCAGGAAGGAAGCCAGAGCGTTTTTTATAAACAGGAAGATCACTATGGTGGGAATAGTGCTGTTTTTTAAAAAATCGGCCACTTCGGCCAGATAGCCGAAAGAGTTGGGAAAAAACATGGGCCGAAAAAATCCAACACTCGCACCGGCCGCGAAAAAGGCAAGAACCGTCAACAAATAAGGGCGGATTTCCCTGGCGTGGAGAATTATTTCCCGAAAAAAAGGTAAAAACATGATTCGTCCTCCCCTTTCATTCTGTTCTATCCTCGCATTGCCGGATTGTCTACCAAGAAAACAGTATATACCTTCTGAATAAATGGAATGGGGCAAAACCAAAGACCAAAATTACCGATTCTGAAAGAATCCATATGAGTCACTGGGACGGAGGTGGCCGTAATTATACCCCTTTCAACGAGAGTAACGCAAATATAGCAGCCACAAAGCTTCTTTATTTGATAACGAAAAAGGAGGTCAAATGCAGGGCGTGAGTACAGCTTTCGTGGCGCTGGCGGCTCTTTGCTGGGGGATATCAGGCGGAATCGGCGGAATTCTCATGGCCCACGGCTGGGATGCTCTCGTGGTGTCGTTCTACCGGGGCGTGATCGGGCTGTTGTTCGTTCTCGTCTGGCTAATGATTCGCCCGCGCTGCAGCGGATTGGCAAGTCGCCGACTATGGTTCTGGTCGACGATTGCCGGCCTCGGCGTAGCCGGCAACTTCGCGTTCTATTTCGTGAGTATCGCGGAGGGCAGCGTCGCGGTCGCAGCTACATTGATGTACTGCGCACCAGTGTTTGTGTATCTTGTGTCATTCGCACTAAAGCTTGAAAAGCCCAGCTCTCTGAAGTGGTCTGCGATAGCAGTGGTGATGGTTGGCATCGCTTTGCTCACACAGATTTACGACATCAGTGCGAGCGGTGTAACGCCTCTCGGTGTGGCTGCCGGACTGCTTGCCGGGCTGTCCTACGCGGTATTCATTTTCGGCTTCAAATATGCTGCGCCGCACGGGAGCCCGCAGGCGATTCTCTCAATTTCGTTTGCGCTAGTTGCCGCCATCCTTATCTGGCCGAGCGATGCCAGCCAGACCGTTGCAGCCCTGAGTACACCGGATTGGCAGCTGTTCACCGGACTAGGTGTGCTTGGCGCGGGAGTGTCGTTCATTCTTTATGTCATGGGCCTGAATCATACCGCGCCGGCCGTAGCCTCAATCGTGGCAATGGTCGAACCGGTTACCGCGTCGCTGTTTGGCGTCGTGGTTTTACATGAAAGCCTGGTCGGTCCGCAAATTTTCGGCATGGTGCTGATCTTAATCACAGTGACCGCACTGAGCCTATTATCACACGCCGGAACGATTGCCTGAAAAGCAGAAATACTAAAAATTGCGTGATACGGCAACGGCAGAGCGGCTGCATCGCCGAAAATCGCGGTGCCGATTTCGTCAAGCCCCTTGTCCATCGCCCGGAAGTCGTCGTCTACATTCGCTCGCCAATTTTCAACAGATCCATTGCTATTTTCTTCTCGGGGCATCACAGTGGTGGATACGAATCCAAAGGTTATGAAGGTTATTTCGTCAATTGCCTTTGGTTCCCTTATAGATAGAGCCTTTGTCAATACCGATATCCTTTCCGTATGGACATTGAATTTTCTGTCCACCTACCTGAGAATTAAACATTTTGTGTATTTTGTCCTTGTGACAGCGCAAAACTTGCCCGGGGCCGATCTTGTCATATCGCCAGAGCTTCTTTTTGCAGGCGGCACAATGGATTATCAGCATACACGATGAGGGTTGTCTAAATTTTCTGGTGTGTACGATCAAGTTCCTGCGCAGCCGCATTGTCGAGAAAGATCTCATCTTTCAATGATCAATCATAGCGTGACTCAAGCTCTAAATCTATCCGGTTCACACAGCAACTGGAAATGATTCTTGCCGGTATTAAGCTCAAATGGCAAGAACTTTTCCTAAAATCTATGGTGTTGACAAGCACATCCCACAGAGTTATACCAAATTGTCCAGCAAATTTGTTTCCAGGTTTCTTCCTCCGCTTCGGCAGCCAAATCTTACCGGTGAATGACGAATGGCCATAGTTATTGCAGAATTGGCGGTATTGACGACATTGCTCTCGGCAGTCGTGCCGTTGTTTTTCCTTCGCCGACCGCATCTTCAGAGCTTTACAGCTTTTTTTCTGCTCGGGATTTCCGGACTTGCAGCCTCCTGGAGCGGAGGCATGGCTCTGCTGTTTCGGACAACCGAACAGGTTGTTCTGCCCATCGGACTTCCATGGCTGCATGTAACTTTATGTCTTGATCCGCTTGCGGGTTTTTTCCTCTTTATTGTCGGATTCATAACCGTTATTGCCGCCTGGTACGGCCCTGCTTACATTCGTGAATATATCGGTGGGCAACTCTCTATCGGTACATTGACACTGTTCACGGGATTGTTTGTCGGCGGCATGTTTTTAGTGCTGCTGACCGCCGATGCCTTCTCCTTTATGCTCGCCTGGGAGTTGATGTCCGTTGCCAGCTATTTTCTTGTGGTTTTTCAGCATCACCGTCCGGAAAACCGCCATGCCGCCTTTATCTACCTGCTGATGGCGGTGGTGGGCGGCGCTTTTCTGTTTCTTGCCTATGGTGTCCTCGCCGGCTTTTCCGACGGTTTCAGCTTTGCCGCCATGAAGGCTGCCGGCCTAAGCCCGACCTGGGCAACCATTGCCTTTACCTTTGCTTTTCTCGGCTTTGGCTTAAAAGCCGGTATCGTTCCCCTGCATGTCTGGCTGCCGCTAGCCCATCCGGTGGCTCCTTCCCATATCTCGGCTCTGATGTCCGGGGTAATGCTCAAGGTTGCCATCTATGGTTTCATTCGTTTTGTTTACGATTTGTTGGGGGATATAACCTGGCAGTGGGGCGTGGTTGTTCTGCTGATCGGCTCGGCTTCAGCCGTTTTGGGCGTGTTGTATGCCTTGATGCAGCACGATCTTAAGCGACTGCTTGCCTATCACAGCGTCGAGAATATCGGCATCATCTATATAGGCCTCGGTCTGTCGATGATTTTTCATGCCACCAACCACTTCGAAATTGCCGCTTTGGCATTAATCGCCGCCCTCTATCATTGCCTGAACCATGCCATTTTCAAGAGTCTACTTTTTTTCGGTGCCGGCGCCATCCTCCAGCAGAGCCGGCAGCATGATATGGAAAAGATGGGCGGACTTATCAAGAAAATGCCCGTCACCGCCTTCTGCTTTCTCATCGGCTGCATCAGTATTTCTGCCCTTCCGCCATTCAACGGCTTTGTTTCGGAATGGTTGACCTTTCAGGCCGCATTGCAGGGACCGCTCTTAAAGAGCGGCATCCTTGGGGCCATGATTCCGGTTGCCGCCGCCATGCTGGCCCTGACCGGAGCGCTGGCGGCAGCCTGTTTCGTCAAGGTTTATGGGATCGTTTTTCTGGGACTGCCCCGCAGCCCGGAAATTGCAGAGGCACAGGACCCCTCCTTCGGCATGCAGCTGGGCCAGATAATCCTTGCCCTCTGTTGTCTGGGCTTTGGTATATTTCCCACCTGGGTGGTCCGGGCGATTAACGGAATTCCTGAAGGCCTTATCGGTACAGGTTTATCGAGTGCTACCGACAATGGCTGGCTCTGGCTGACCCCGGTAGGTCCGCAGACCGCCTCCTATGGCGCACCTGCGGTCTTTTTCGGAATTCTGATCAGTTGGCTGATTGTCTTTGTGTTTCTTCATCCGCTTAGGCGGGACAATCGCATCCGTATCGCCCCTGCCTGGGATTGCGGTTTCGGGCCGCTGAACTCGCGGATGCAATACACCGCCTCGGCATTTGCCATGCCGCTTCGCCGCATCTTTTCCTTTATCTGGCTGATCGTCGAGAAGGTTGAACCGGCCGGCCTCGGCAAAGGACCGCGCTACATTCTGAGAACAGATGACCGGGTATGGCTGATGTTCTACATTCCCATCGGCAAAATCATGTTGAAACTGGCGGAGAGGGCCTCCCGTATCCAAGGGGGGAACCTTCGGGTGTATCTCTGTTACTCCTTTTTCACCTTGTTGTTTCTTTTGTGGGTGATCGTATGACAGGTTTGCTCTGGGCAATTGCTCAAACCCTCATTGTTGTCCTGGCAGCGCCGCTCATGGCGGGGTGGGTAAAGTGGTTGAAATGCCGGCTGCAGAACAGAAAGGGAGCCCCGCCCTGGCAGCCGTACCGGGATCTGCTGCGACTTTCGCGCAAACACGTGGTCCTGGCGGATGCGGCCTCGCCGATCTTTCGCATGGCCCCGTATATTGTCTTCAGTGTTACCATCCTCGCGGTTTCGACCGTCCCGGTAATCACCGTCCAGCTGCCGGTTGCCGCGCTGGCCGATGTGATTGCCCTGGTCGGCTTTCTGGCTCTCGGCCGGTTTTTTCTCTCCCTTGCCGGCATGGATGTCGGCACCGCCTTCGGCGGCATGGGCTCTTCCCGAGAGGTGACGATCTCTTCTCTCGCCGAGCCGGCGCTGCTGATGGCCTTTTTCACTCTGGCCATGAATGTGTCCAGCACCAATCTGTCGACCGTCATTTCGGTCCTCAGCCAGCGGGATATCACCTTATATCCCTCGTTGATTTTCTCGTCGATGGGCCTTGTTCTTGTAGCGATAGCCGAAACGGGGCGCATCCCCATCGACAACCCGGCAACGCATCTTGAGCTGACGATGATCCATGAGGCGATGATTCTGGAATACAGCGGTCGCCATCTGGCCTTGATGGAATGGGGCGCCATGCTGAAGCTCACCCTCTATTCCCTGCTTATCGTCAATCTGATTGTGCCATGGGGGGTAGCCCTGACCCTGGTACCTGGCGATCTTGCCTTCGCTACCCTGATTGTCACTGGTAAGCTGCTCCTGTGGGGAGTGCTCCTTGCCGTTTCCGAGACCATCCAGGCCAAGATGCGGCTGTTCCGTGCGCCCCTTTATCTGGGACTGGCCTTCATCCTGAGCTTGCTTGGCATGATGAGCCATATTATTCTCGAGGTGCAATAAGATGCTGATAGCTGCCTTATCTTTTCCCGAGCAGATAGTCCTGACCCTGGCGGCTTTGATCCTGCTGTCATCCTTTCTCCTCCTGGCCCAGGTCCGTCTCGACAGTCTGATCAACACCTTTGCCCTGCAGGGGCTGTTGATATTTCTTGCAACCGTGCTCATGGCCTTTATCTCCGGCAAGTATCACCTACTGATTTCCGCTGCCTTAACCCTGCTTCTTAAGGTCTATTTTATTCCCGGGCAGTTGCGCAAGCTCGTTATTCGCCTGGATATCCGGCGCGAGGTGGAAGTGATCGGCAACCCGATGCTGGTTATGCTTTTCGCCGCCGCTCTGGTGCTCTTCAGCTACTATGTAGCCCTGCCGATCCGCGAACTGTCCCTGCTTTCGACGCGGAACACCATAGCCATCTCCCTGGCGGTGGTGTTGATCGGCATGCTGATCGTCATTTCCCGCCGCAAGGCCGTGGCCCAGGTCGTCGGCTTCATGTCCATGGAAAACGGCTTGTTTTTCGCAGCAGTAGTCTCCACCCATGGCATGCCGATGGTAGTCGAACTGGGCATCGCCTTTGACGTGCTCGTCGCCGCCATTCTGTTCGGGGTGTTCTTCTTTCATATTCGCACGGAGATCGGTAGCCTCGATACCGATCGGCTCAACCATCTGAGTGAGGTGGAAAAATGAATGCCCTCGGTGCCACCTTGGTCTTCCCTCTTGCGGGCATTATTCTCCTGGCCTTTATCGGCCACCGGCGCTCGGCCAAAACCGTCAATCTCATTATCAGTGCGGCAACCTTTGTCACCGCCCTGCTCCTGGCAATCGAGGTCTTTCGCCAAGGACCGATTCTTTCGGAAAATAAGCTTTTCTATATCGACGGTTTCAATGTCTATCTCATTCTGCTGAATGCCTTTGTCGGGATGACCACCGCCGTTTTTTCCGGCCCCTATATGGAGCATGAGGTTGCCATCGGTCGGGTCGATGATCAGAGAATGCGACTCTACTACTCGATGTATCAGGGCTTTCTCTTTACCATGCTGATGGCTCTGTCGACCAATAATCTCGGGATTCTCTGGGTATCGGTCGAAGGCGCGACGCTGGCGACCGTGCTTCTGGTCAGCTTGTATCGCAC
Organism: Desulfobulbaceae bacterium; assembly: GCA_016278675.1. Taxonomy (GTDB): domain Bacteria; phylum Desulfobacterota; class Desulfobulbia; order Desulfobulbales; family Desulfocapsaceae; genus Desulfopila_A. The sequence continues at coordinate 8,235 of JADQBJ010000026.1, forward strand.
CCATGAATCGATCGAGGCTGGCTGGAAGTATTTCATTATCTGCGGGGTGGGCATTTCACAGGCGCTGTTTGGCACCATCCTTGTTTATTTTGCTGCGGTAAAGATCATCCCCGGCGCGGAAGAGGGCTTGCTCTGGACGGTTTTGCATGAGCATGCCGCACGGATGGATGGCGGGGTTATGGCTCTGGCCTTTGTCTTTCTTCTTGTCGGTTACGGTACCAAGGTCGGCCTGGTGCCCTTGCACAACTGGCTGCCGGATGCCCATTCCGAGGGACCGACGCCGATGTCCGCCATTCTCTCGGGATTGCTGCTCAATATCGCTCTCTATGCCGTGGTCCGCTTTAAAATGCTGGTCGACCCGGCCCTCGGCAACCATCTCGCCGGCAACCTGATGATGGGGTTCGGCATGCTCTCTTTCTCCGTTGCCGGGCTTCTGCTTCATCGGCAATATGATGTCAAACGTCTGTTCAGCTATTCGTCGATTGAACATATGGGCCTGATGACATTTGCCTTTGGCATCGGCGGCCCCTTAGCCACCTTTGGCGCATTGCTGCATATGATCGTCCATTCACTGACTAAATCCGCAATTTTTATCACGGTAGGTCACGCCACCCATATAGCCGGCACCCAAAAGATGCGTGAAATACGTGGTCTGATCCGTACCCAGCCCTTTGTCGGCTGGGGGCTTCTCATCGGCACCTGCGCTATAGCCGGATTCCCGCCGTTTGGCGTCTTTACCAGCGAATTTCTCCTTTTCACTGCCACCATCAAAAGCTACCCGTGGCTAGCGCCGGCCCTGGTTCTGGGGCTTTCGGTCGCTTTTGCCGGATTGTTTCGCAATATTCAGCCCATGGTCTTCGGTGAGCCGCCGGTGGATCAAGAACCGGTTGTTGCCAACATGTGGCCGGTTTTCATTCATCTCGGACTAGTGTTATGGCTCGGTATTTCCATTCCGGCTGTGCTGGCGCAATGGCTCGATCAGGCGACCGTCATGCTGGTCGGCAGGGGGGTGCTATGATCGCTCATGCCGATCCGGACCGGCAACGCCTTTCCCCGGACATCGATTCCCTAGTGCTCCTGTTGAATGATGCAGAGATACCGACCGAGGTGCATACCACGCTGCAGGGTCCGGTCAAGGTTGTGTCGATCGACCCCGGTTCCTGGGGCAAGGCTGCCGCCGTGGCCGCAACCAACCGGGTCCGCTGGTGCGCCGTGTGGGGAGAACACCGTCCACCGGAGATCCGCATTCTGGCCGCACTGGCCGGCAGGGACGGCCATCTTCTGCTGCAGACAAACGTCTCCGACCGGCAAGGGGGGATGCCTTCGCAGACCCCCTCTTTCCCGGCCGCCAATCGACCGGAAAGGTATCTCCAGGACATGTTCGGGGTCCGTTTTTTCGACCATCCGGATCAGCGCAGGTGGATACGCCATCAGGCCTGGCAGGAGGGGCAGTATCCCTTGCTGAAAACCTTTCCGCCGGCCGGAACGCCGAGGGAGATGACCCTGCCCGATTGCAGCTATCCCTTTATTCCGGTCGAAGGCGAGGGGGTCCACGAGATCCCTGTGGGACCGGTTCATGCCGGAATCATCGAGCCCGGCCATTTTCGTTTTCAGGCAATGGGCGAAGATATTCTCAGCCTTGAAGAACGTCTTGGTTATGTGCACAAAGGTATCGAGAAATGTGCCGAAGGCCGGGATGTCCGGGGGCTTGCCAGGCTGGCTGGACGCGTATCGGGAGACAGCACGGTGGCGCATGCCTGGGCTGCCTGCCGGGCCTGCGAGGCTGCGGTCGGCATCACCCTGCCTCGGCGGGCTGTGATGATCCGTGCGATCCTGGCGGAAAGGGAAAGAATTGCCAACCATCTAGGAGATATCGGCGCCTGCTGCAACGATGTCGGTTTTACTTTCGCCCAGGCGCAATGCAGTCGCTTGCGTGAACTGTGGCAACGACTCAACGGTGCCGTCTTCGGTCATCGTCTGTTGATGGACGTCGTTGTTCCCGGCGGGGTGAACCGTGATCTGAACACTCGGCAGATCGATCTGCTAAACCAAGCTGTCGTGCAATTACGCCACGAACTGCAGGACCTTCTGCCCCTGCTCTACGAGTACCCGTCGCTGCAGGACCGGCTGCGCGCCACCGGCGTGCTGTCGCTGGAAAAGGCACGAAGTCTTGGTGTCCTTGGCTTTCTCGCCAGAGCCAGTGGCGAATGCTGGGACCTGCGGCGGGATGCACCCTATGCCCCTTATGACGACATGGTCATCACGGTCCCTCGTACCTTGGATGGAGATGCTTCCGGCCGGCTGCGAATCCGGGGTGATGAAATTCTCGTCTCCCTCGATCTACTTGAAGAAATGCTGAAGAAACTGCCGGCCGGTGAGGTAGCATTGGAGTTTCCCACCGTTCAAAAAGATTGCAGCGGGATCGGCTTCGTTGAGGGCTGGCGCGGAGAAATTCTCGCCTATGTACATCTGGACGCTGCCGGCACCGTTTCCAGGTATTTCCCCCGCGATCCCAGCTGGCTCAATTGGCCTGCGCTCGAGGCGATGATCGATGGGGTTATTGTCCCTGATTTTCCATTATGCAACAAATCTGTAAACGGGTCGTATTCCGGCCATGACCTGTAATCTGCTTTCCAGGAAAAGAAGCCTATGCTCGATGTTTTTACGAAAATCTTTAAAACAGGATGTTTGACGGAAAAAATTCCGCCGCCCGACAAGTCGGTGATCGAACTCGGTTCGGCCTGTCAAAAGGAGATTGCCCGCATCTTCGGCAAGAGCATGGCGATCAGAATGGTCGATGCCGGATCCTGCAACGGCTGCGAACTTGAAATACATGCGCTGAATAACGGTTTTTACGATATTGAACGGTTCGGCATTCATTTTGTTGCCTCACCGCGCCATGCAGATCTACTCCTGGTTACCGGTCCTGTAGCCAGGCATATGCAGGCCGCACTGAAAGGGACGTATGATGCCACACCCGGCCCCAAGCTCGTTATCGCCATGGGCGACTGCGGGGCGGATGGAGGAGAATTCGGCGTTTCCTATGCGAGTTGCGGCGCTGTCTCCAATGTCATTCCCGTAGACGCGGTCATTCGAGGATGTCCTCCGAGCCCGCTGCACCTCCTCCAGGGCATTATGGAACTGCTTCAACGGCGCTGAGTTCGTTTTAACCGGAGCTCTTAATAAGCTTTTTGGCATACGGAACGTTCTTTTGTTTTGTATCATAATTTTTTTTTCAATGAGTTGACATTGGTCCGCTCTCCAAGAGCAAGAACATTTTCAGGGTGATGCATCATCACCTCATGCCAGCCCGATGCGCTGCATGGTGTCGGCTACGATAGTGGTAATGTTGACGAGGGCCATGAATCAAGTGCAGGGGGCGCTTTCAAGGCACTTTTAGTAAGCTTTATTATCGGGAAGGCGGTGGTGTGAACTTTCCGGCCACAGGTGGCGACAAGAATACGCGCTTGAGAAGATCCAGAGAAAATGGCTCTTTTTTATTCCACGGCAGAAGATACAGCATCCGTGCTAAAGGACAGTAGCCTAAAAACAGATTGGCGGCTAGCCCGGCGATGGTAATATACATCAGTATTTCCATGAATGGAACATAGGTGCCAATTGCCACCCAGACAAAATACGCCAGGCGAACCTGAACGGGAAATGCAGAAACATGCAGGCCATGCAGCAAGAGAACCAGCAAAGCATGTGCCGCCGAAAGAAAAACTACATATTGCCAAAATCCACGTTCCCATAAACCGGCAAGCAAACCAATCCAGGTGACAAACCATATTCCCCACAACACACGCTTCCTTATTTTGGCGGGTATCTTTTCCCATAATGTATGGTCTGCTGTTAAAAACATGATAATACTCTTCGGAATTTTTCCTTGGGTTGATCGTGATGATCCAATGGGCACAGCTTGCTGAACATGTTTATCTATCGACTAGCAATATGATAATTATGGAGTCTTCCTGATGCAATCCGGTTCTTAGCCTGGATAAGTCCAGGGCAGGGTCACGGTAGGTGCGGAATGTAGCGAAAAATGGGGTCCGGCCTGGATCGGCAACGATGCCGCGTCGGCTGGAAAGCGACGATAAAGCCGTTACCCCTGAGAAATGCCCGACTCGGATCACTGTCGTGGATAATTCCCATATTAGTGTTCGCGGCATCGATAGATCCCGATTTTCTAAATGATCAGGATCGCATGATTTCCGGTGACGTATTGTTGCTAAATCTTGAACTGCTCTACCATGTTTTTCAACTGTTCAGCCAGCTGCGACAGCTCCTGGGCACTTAGGTTCACTTGGGAACTGCTGGTGGACATTTCGCTCATCGCGTCGCTTACCCCGGCGATGCCTGTAGAGATTTCAGCAGAAACGGCAGATCCCTGGTTCACGTTTTCATTTACTTCCTGAATTCCCAGGGATGCATGGGAGACATTGGTGGCGATCTCTCGGGTAGTGGCCGACTGCTGCTCAACGGCTGAGGCGATACTGCACACCACGTCATTTACACGGGTGATTACGGCCGTAATTTCACTGATGTGAACGACAGTCATGTTGGTGGTGCCCTGAATGTCTTCGATCTTCTCCTTTATATCGCGGGTTGCCTGGGCCGTCTGTTTGGCCAGTTCTTTGATTTCATTGGCCACCACGGCGAAACCCTTGCCGGCCTCACCAGCACGGGCAGCTTCAATGGTGGCGTTCAATGCCAGCAAATTCACCTGTTCAGAAATGTCCGTAATGGTTTCAATGACCTTGCCGATGGATGTGGCGGCAATACCGAGTTGGTCCATGTTAGTCGATGCGCTGGCCGCCTTTTGAGCCGCTTCGTCTGAGATAAGCTTTGCCTTATCTGCATTGCTGGCGATATCGCCGATGGTGGTGGACATTTCTTCGGATGCGGCGGCCACCATATGGGTATTGGTGGTTGATTCTTCCATGGCTGCTGCTACATTATTCATATTAGTGCTCATATTCTGGGCAGTGGTTGAAATCGAGGAGGATGTGGCGGAAACTTTCCGGATCCTCCCGGTCATCTGCTCAGAAATGGCCGATAATTCCGTTGAAGATGAAGAGAGTGTTTCAACTCCATGAGTAATCTCTCCGATAATCCCTTGAAGCTTTTCAATAAAAAGGTTGAACCATTTGGCAAGTTCGCCGACCTCATCCTTGCGGTAAACTTGGAGTCGCATGGTCAGGTCGCCTTCGCCCTGGGCGATGTCCTTAAGGCCGGCCACTGCTTGTTCGATAGGTCGGGTTACGGCGCGGGTGCTGATAAAAAGAGGTACAATTATGGCAAACAGCAAAATTATGCACAATGCGATGATCGCATATTGAATACGTTGCATTTCGCTGTAAAGTTCGGCCGCATTGTAAAGACATGCCATGACGCCAACCTGCTGACCACTGAAGTCTTTGATCGGAAATACGGTGACGAAATGATCTCCGATTCTTTCAGTATGAATGTCGGATTTGCCCTTGGACAGCAAATCTGCTGTCGCTATAGCATTGGTGACCTGAGGAGCGCTGGAGGAGACGAAAATGAATTGATCATCCAACACTGCATGCTTGCTTGGGTTCTGGAGTTCCTTGGCGATGGGAAGGAATTCCTTATTCATATAAACGGCAATCGATTCTTTATCATTGCTGATGCTATGTTTGACCACCGGGTCGAATGAGGAAAGGGATTCCACGGAACCCAGAAACCTGCCATCTTCTGCGATCACGGGAGCTATGCCGCGAATTTCAAAACCACCCACCCCTATTTCGATGCCGGTCACCGGCGCGTGGTTGCCCCTGCTTATCGCGATCACCGTAGGCCTGAAGCTCATCAGATCATCGCTCTTATTCTGCGTTTTCTTCCAGAGTCGAACCAAACTCCTGGCCGGAGGAACATGAAAATGAATGCGCAGCGCGTTCCCATTATGCATTGCCTTATAGCCCTTTTCTATTGATGAAAAGGCCCCTCGAATCTGCTGGCGGGCCAGTTCCATTTGCGGATCGTCGGCGTCGTTCAAATCCCCCTGATACGCGGTGTCATAGGCCGCCAGTATGGATTCGGCGCGACTGAAAAGGGATGCCTGGGAAAGTTTTTCATCGGCAATGCGGGTAAGATTTGTTCTGATATCGTTGACTTTGGACCTTGCATTGTTGTTCAGGTTTTTCTCCAGTAATTGAGTTACGGTTGACCCTGCTACAAAAAACAGAACGATTGAAAACAGAACCGTTGCCACCACAACCGGAAGGATGACCCTGGTGCTGATTTTCTGTAATGTCATCATAGTTTGATCCCCTTTTCCCATACTCTTCATTTATTTTTCCGCACTCACCTCTAAAAGCGATTGCAAGATGCGACAATTTCAAGCCAAGTTCTTCAGGCGAACTTGCCAGGGTGCTTCGGGCATATCCATTCCGTAACATGTTTATCGGTAAAAGAGCCCGCCATATGATTCGGCATCTTTATCAAAAAAATTTAATAAAAATAAACCTGATTATCCCTAATCCTCAGCTCAAGGCCGGGACTGCTCTTTTCACGGGTCTCTGCAGCCCGGACGGCTGCAGCGAAGCCCCC
>JADQBJ010000025.1:0-100734 GCA_016278675.1 Desulfobulbaceae bacterium
CTAGAACAGGAAATAGTCAGACTGAAATCCGAACTCGAATTTCAGCAGGAGAGGAACAGGAAGCTTGAAGGTTTGCTGACCAGCCGAAATGGCGAGGCGGGCCTGCCGTTTTCAGATCTGACCAGAAGTAAGCTCTGGTCAAGCATCAGTCATGAAATCCTCACACCCATGGATGCAATTCTGGGTATGACCGATCTTGTTATGGACACGGAGCTGGACAGCGATCAAAGCAATTATCTGGAAATGATCAACTCTTCGGCCGATCGCCTTTTTGGGGTTATCAGCGATGTTATCGATTACTCCCAACTGCTCGAGGGTAAACTGCGGCGCGATGTGGTAAATTTCGATTTATTTGAAGAGCTTGAATATGATCTATATATCGCAAAACTCTCCTGCAAACACAAAGACCTGGATTTTTCCGCAACCTTTTCAAAGGACATCCCCAACTATCTCAACAGTGACCCTGCCAGGCTGCGCCAGGTTCTCAGTAACATAATCAGCAATGCCATCAAGAATACCGATTCAGGTCAGGTTTCGGTCAGGATAGAGAAAGATGGTTTCGACGAGAGGGGCAGACTTCTTCTGAAGTTCACGGTAAAAGATTCAGGCCGTGGTTTATCTCCGGCAATACAACATTCCATTTTCGAAACACCCCTGGCTCTCGATATCCACGGAGGGGAGGAAAAATTTAGCGAAGGCGGTCTGGGCATGGTTGTCTCGGCAAGACTGGTGCAGCTTTTCGGCGGTGAGATAGGAATTGAGAGCAGCACCGCTGCAGGTTCGACTTTCTGGTTCACCTGGCCGGTGGTAAACCCTGTTGAAATGTATATGGGAGAATTGCCTCCGGATATGTTCAGTCAGGTGCAGGACAGAAGCATGGTGTTGCGCGGGGCCAGGGTTCTGCTGGCTGAGGATGAATATATCAATGCCTCCATCACCAAGGCCTTTCTGGAACAGGCGGGCCTTGAAGTGACGGTTGTTTCAAACGGCAGGGAAGCCTTGGAGGCCTTGGAAAAAGACAGCTTTCAGTCAATACTGATGGATGTGCAGATGCCGGTGATGGATGGTCTGGAGGCTACGGCCATGATCCGCAAAAAAGAGCGCAAAAAGGGAAGCTACACTCCTATTATCGCCCTGACGGCCCATGCCATGCATGGTGACAGGGAAAGATGCCTGCAGGCCGGTATGGATGACTATCTCACCAAGCCCCTTGATAAGGATCAGCTGATCGAAATGCTCGCCAGGTGTATGACCAGAAAAGCTCTGGTCGTAGGAAGCGATCCTGTGAACCAGCATGAAATAATGGAACCATTGGTTCAAAACGGTTGGGCAGTGATACTTGCTGAGACCGGCAGGCTGGCCATGTATGAGGCATCGCTGTCCCACTTCGATATGATTGTGATCGATTCATCCCTGCCGCTCGAAGACGGTCGGGAGACGGTGAAGATGATCCGCAAACTCGAGGAGTTTTCCGGCTGCCGTGCCACGATTCTGGGAGTGGGGTTTGCCGGGGAAGAAGAAAGTCGTCATTATAGCGATTGCGGTTTTGATGCGTTGTACACCCGCTCAGTGATGGAAAAAGAATTGAAAAAGAGAGTCGAGCATTTTAATTAGTGACGGCTTTTACGGTATTATCATAGGTGATGATCTCGTAAAATCATCGAAATTGCCGAGATGGACTCTGGCATCCGCTGTTTCCAAGGAAAAACAGGGGGACAATGTCCCGGAATCAGGGACAGGAAATCTGAACGCCCTTAAAACAGCATGTAGAGCCATGTCCCCCGGCTCTCTCTGTTGTCCCCTATACTTCTTTATATAACCCATGTTACAATATTCCCACGTTTGCCTCCATACCTTCGGCTATGAATTGCCTCCACGAATACTTACCTCGGAAGAAATTGAGAGGCGCCTCTCGCCCGTGTATGAAAGATTGAAGCTGCCGCAGGGCAGGCTTGAATTGATGAGCGGTATACACCAAAGACGCCTCTGGGAAGAGGGAACGCGGCCGAGTGAGGCTGCTGCACGTGCCGGCAGAAAGGTCCTGGAGGAGGGTGGAATTTCTCCCGACTCCATCGAGTGCCTGATTTTCACCTCCGTTTGCAAAGACATGATGGAGCCGGCCACGGCATCCTTTGTTCATGAAATGCTGGGCATCTCTCCTCATTGCCTTCTCTTTGATATCTCCAATGCCTGTCTCGGTTTTCTCGATGGAATGGTGATGCTTGCCAACATGATTGAGTTGGGACAGGTTGAAAATGGTCTTGTCGTTTCCGGAGAGACTGCCGAAGAATTGATCACCTCGACCATTGAAACGATGCTGGCCGATGAGAAGCTTAATCGCAAAACCATAAAACCCGCCTTTGCTTCACTGACCATCGGCTCGGGTGCTATGGCTGTGTTTATGAACCGTTCAAAGGCGAAGGGTGGCGAGATCAAGCTGACCCACGGTACCTGGCGGGCCAACACCCAATATTCCAACCTCTGTCATGGGGGGCAGAACAGCAGGGAGACGATATTGATGGAGACCAACTCCGAAGAACTGCTGCATCGTGGAGTGGAAACCGCCGAGTCAACCTGGCGCTCCTTTTCCTCACAACCAGGCTGGTCCGGAGAGGAGATAGACAGGTTTTTCTGCCACCAGGTCGGCTCGGCTCATGCCAAGCTGCTTTTTGATACATTGCGGCTCGACAGCACTAAAAATTTCGAAACCTTGGCGACACTCGGGAATGTCGGTTCTGTATCCGCTCCTATTACCATGGCCATGGCGATAGAAGACGGGGCCTTCAGCGCGGGACAGAAAGGAGCTCTCCTGGGTATCGGCAGCGGCATCAACTGCCTGATGCTGGGTGTTGAATGGACCCCTGAGGTGAGATAATAAACATGAGAAAATTGACAGAAAAACAGGGTTCAATCCTGCTTAAAATCGCCAGGGCCGCTATCGGCAAAAAACTGGGAGAGGCGCTCTCGCCTCCGCAGGAGAATGATCCAGTCCTTGATGAGGCGGGAGGAACCTTTGTCACTCTTAAGATTGATAACAGGTTGCGGGGGTGTATCGGGAATATCGAACCGGTCAGGTCATTGCGGGATGGTGTCCGCGACAATGCTCTTAATGCCGCCTTTGAGGATTACAGATTTTCTCCGCTGTCCCGGGAAGAGTTTGATGAGGTAGAAATATCTCTTTCCGTTCTTACCCCGGCAAGCAGGCTTTCCTATACCGATTCCAAAGACCTGTTGAAAAAACTGCGTCCAGGAGTGGATGGGGTGATTCTGCGGCACGGCGTCCGCTCAGCCACCTTTTTGCCTCAGGTGTGGGAACAGCTTCCGGAGACAGAACAGTTTCTCTCCCATCTTTGTCAAAAGGCCGGCCTGTCGAAGGAATGCTGGAAAGGCGGTGAGGTGGAAGTGTACATCTACCAGGTGCAGAGCTTTACCGAAAATGAACAATGATGGCGGCGTAAAAAGCCCGATCTCACACTGCGCCTTGTATATCGAATTTTTTCGTCTAACCAGCTGACATCGTGGAAACTTTTTTGCGAGAGTATCAACAATGAATGATGTAAACCTTTCCGCCTCGATGATAGTGCGGATAGAAGAGATATATACAGCAATGGAAACGGCCTACGACAAAGTTGCGGCCGAACTCGATTTCAGCTGCCGGGGTTGTCCCGATAACTGTTGCGACTCCTATTTCCTCCATCATACCTATATTGAGTGGAGCTACCTGTGGCTTGGCGTCGGTGAACTGGACAATGGGAAGCAGCAGCAGATTTTTGCCAGGGCGCATGATTATGTCATCCGGGCTGAAAGAGACCTGCAACAGGGCAGACGACCACAAATCATGTGCCCGCTGAACGAGAACGGCCTCTGTATCATCTACAAGCACCGCTTAATGGTCTGCAGAACACACGGGGTTCCGGCAACATTGACACGACCCGACGGGAAAATGCTGCGCTTTCCCGGCTGCTTTCGCTGTCAGGAGCAAAGAGGTGAAAATAAAAACACCCCCGTGGTTGAGCGTACCCCAATGCTGCAACGGCTGGCGATTTTGGAAAACGATTACCTCAACAACCAGAGGCAGCGCTATCCCAGGGTTAAACTGAACATTGCGGAAATGCTGGTAAAGGGGCCACCGGCATTGCAACCGGAGTTTAAGCGGAGCCCTGGAAAAAACAAAGCATCTGAATAATCCTGGCCAAGGAGAATATATGCAATTAGCAGTTAAGGGAAAACAGCCTAATTCTAAAATGTGTTTTGTCTGCGGTACGGAAAACGGTTTCGGCTTGAAGAGCAGGTTTTACGAGCTGGAAAACGGAGATCTTCTGGCGCGGTTTACGCCCGCCCCTGAACATCAGGGATACCCTGGCCGCCTGCATGGCGGCATAGCCGCGGCCATTCTCGATGAGACGATCGGCAGGGCCATCATGATGAAATATTCCGGCACTGTCTGGGGCGTCACCGTGGATTTTTCCATGAAACTGAAAAAGCCGGTTCCACTGGATGGGGAAATTCAGGTTCTGGCTCGAATAACCAGGGACAGGAAAAAGATTTTTGAAGGAAGTGGAGAAATAGTGCTGGCTGACGGCAGTGAGGCCATTACCGCAGCCGGAAAATATCTGAAGATGGAGATTGATACCATAACCGATACCGATTTTGAACAGGAGTCCTGGGAAGTCAGCTATGACGCCCAGGATCCTGAAGCAGTAAGATTGGGGTAGCGGGTCTCAAAGGCGCAGTCGGCTTAGGAGAAATTCGGCAACCTCATCTGCACCATTTCGAACAGCAGCTTTGCCCCTCAGTACCTCCCGGGTCAATATTGCCGGCCATTTTCCGGAAAGGAACTCGTTTTGTGAGATGATGGTGGAGCCCATCTCTTTTTCGGCGAAACGCTCCAGGGCTTCCGATTCGGCAAAATTCCGTTGAATACAAAGTGAAGGAGTGCCGCACTGGTAACATTCGGCCAGTGTTGAGTAGCCGCTTTTAAAGACGACGATATCGGCGCAGCCAATGAGGTCGGGGTGGTAATATTTAGCGGATCTGTCAAGAAGCAGCACGTTCTTCCCCTGCCTGTGTTCCCGCTGCTGTCCTCCAAAGACAAAAAAGAAGGAATCATACTCCTGAAGCTCGTTTAAAAAGTCGGGAGTATGGCCAATGCCGCCAAGAGTGATGAGGACCATGGTTCGTGAACCTCCTCCGAGCTCTTGCCGCAGTTTTTCCTGATTTCCCCGGGTTTTTCTGAAGATAGGTCCGCAGTGGAGATCAGCAGCAGCGGGAGCGCAGAGCGGTTCTGTCTGGATGTGAAAATCCGCCATACGGAAGGTTTGAGCCAGGTAGTCTGTGAAAAAGCCGAGACCTGGGTGACTCCTGGTATAAAAATCATAGAGCCAGTCCCAGGTAAAGTTTTCGATCAGGACCGAAGGAATCCCCGCCCTTTTCCCCACCTTTATTCCCAGCCCACTGATGTCACAGAGAAGAAAGGAACATTTTCGGCATATCTCCGCCAGATCATCGACAAGATCTTCGCGATAGGGCAGCAACGACTCCAGTTCGGCGCAAGTTGCCTCCATGTCGAGGTGAAAGGCGTCGTCCTGTATAAAACCTATGTCCGTTAACTGATGATGGTAGGTGTAGTTGGAAATGGTCTGGGCAAAAATTCCTTCTCCAATGGTGCTGAAGATATGGGCGGTAATATCCAGCCGTTTTCCCAGGGCCTCCAGTACTGCCGATGTTCTGGTAGCGTGGCCAAAACCATGTGGAGAGACAAAACAACCTACCTGAATCATTGTCAGTCTTTGTGTTGGTGGGGCCGATCACCATAGGGGTGAACGTGGCGATGTTCATGGATGTGATCTTTTCCGCACTTGTGGAGATGTCCATGGTCAATGGTATAAAGTGCGGAGGTTGTCTCGGCCAGGAAATCCCAGTCATGGGAAATAATGACAAAGGGCAGCTCCAGGATGTTGAGTATGTCGGTGAGACGGGAGAGAATCTCGAGGTCGAGGTTGTTGGTCGGTTCATCAAGGAGAAGGAGCCTGGGTTTCATGGCGAGAATGGTCGCCAGGGCCACCAGTTTCTTCTCACCTCCTGATAATTTATGGGTAATGCGATTCTCGAATCCCTCAAGGCCGAGGTCTTCCAGGGTTTCCAGTGAGATCTGCCGCGCTTCATCGATGCTGAAGCCGAGGTTGAGTGGGCCAAAGGCGACATCTTCAAGTACGGTTGGCGAAAACAGCTGGTCATCCGAGCTCTGAAAAAGAAAACCCACTTCCCTGCGCAACGGCTTAAATTGCTTCTGCGTAGAGATCTCTTCACCTTTGAAAAAGATCTTTCCTCCACTGGGGCGGAGTAGCCCCATTATGATATGAAAGAGAGTTGTTTTGCCGCTGCCGTTGGGACCGATCAGCCCTATTTTTTCTTTTCCGATGGTGAAGTTGATATCGTGGAGAAGAGGAGGAGTTTCCGCGGAAAAGCTATAGCTGATATCGCTGAGTTCGATAAAGTGAGGATCGGACATTCGTTGTATTCTCTTGTTAAAAAGTGCTCTCCAGTGGAGAATTCCGTATTTCTTTCTTTTCTACTGCATTTCGTCTTAAAAAGCACGAGAGGACGACAACCGCCGGTCTGAAATAAAAAGAACCAATCAGCGCGCGACACGAAATAGCCATGGGAGAATGTGGGAAATGCACCAGTCGGGATCGTCTGTTGTCAGATCATGGCCGGCCCGGTTATGACTTATGACAGGTGATCCCCAGACTTGAGCGATATCGCGCGAGCAGCTTGGGGAAACCAGCCTGTCCCGGGCACTGCTGAGAATAAGCACCGGAACCTTGACATCCCGCGGCAGCGAAAAGATGGCGGAGGCAAAAAGCTGACGAAGAACGTTGTATCTGGCAATGGGTGCGCTCCTGCTGATGTCCGCCCATTGCCGGGCGATTTTTTCGGTATCTGCGAGATTACAGACTTTATCGGCTATTCTCTTCTCCTGCCGGTAAACGTCCCGGATCAGGAGACTGCCGATCAGGGCCTTAAGTCCGGAGGGTGAAATCCTCTGCCAGGGAGGAGAGAGAGAACTGCTGCTGTTAATAATAACAGCTGCTCGATAATCGGAGGGATAGGTGCCGATCCATTGTGCAGCTATCATGCCGCCAAGGGAAAGGCCAAGAAGGAAGTTATGTTCCTGGTCCCGGCTATGGCGAAGAAATTGTGGCCGTATTCTTTCGACGTATTCACTGATAGTAGTCGGGGAGCTTTCATTTCGCAGGATTCCGGCCCCGGGAATTTCCAGGGGAGTAACTTCTATTCCGGCCCCGGCAGTCTGCAATGTTTCCGGAAAGGTTCCCCAGTGGCGAACCTCACGGGCCAATCCACGAAGCAAAAAAATATTGATTGTGGTGCTGTTGTTCGTCATGAGGGATCAAGATTTATCATCTCTCTCAGCTGAGTTGGATAAATGTGCCTTGGCAGTGGTCTAAGCTGTCGTTGGCCTCTATTCTGCTTTTTATTTTTTGGGGCATTTTTCAAATGTAATGATCTGCAGCAATATCATATTAATAGGTGATATTCAGAAGTATGACGCTTATGACGGCAAGAGCAATAAAAGAGACAAAAACTACGTCAATCTTACCGAAACGATAGCTATACAATGATACCAGCCTGCCGTCAAAGCCCCGCAGCAGCATGGCCTGATGGATACGCCGGGAACGGTTATAGCTTTTCACCAGGGTCATACCGAAAAGATAGCCGAATGTTCTGTAGGTGTGCAGGTTGGTCCCCGGCGAAAAAGAGCGCAGCTTTGCCGCCCGAAGCAGTCTGGCATACTCCTGGTATATCACAAACACGTAGCGATAGGAATAGAGCAGCAGAAAACAGATTTTTTTGGAAAATCGCAGCTTGTCCAGGGCGCTTCCAAGCTCGGCAACCGTCGATGTTGTCAGCAGAGCGATGATTGTCAGTACAATGGTGTTGGTTTTCAGGGTGATGAGTGCAGCCAGCACGATGCCTTCCCGGCTCAGGTTGAAAAAGGTCGTATCGATCAGCTGCCCGCCGCCATAGGTAAGCGGCAGCGAGATCCAGAGAAACAGAGTAAACCCATTGACCAGCAGCATCCTTTTGAGAACCGGGAGGAGTGGGAGCCTGGCGAGCAGAACCAGAAACAGTGACAGGGCAAGTGCCGGCCATAAAGCAGCAAAGGAGTTCAACAGAGCAACTGTGATGGTAAAACAGACTGCGGTCACAACTTTACCACGTGGATCGCGGCGGTGCAGGAACGAGTCACCCTGTGCAAAAAGTTCTTCGATCATTATTTGTCCGCGGTAACAAGATCATCGAAATAAAGCCAGAGAACACCGCCGAGTTCCACGTTTTTTTCCCTGTTGTCGGGGCCAGTTATGGTGTAATCCGCTTCACTCAACGCCGAAAATCCCCACCAGCCCGGGACAGGACAACTGAAGTTAAACATCCCGTTGCTGTCGGTGGTGACCACCTGGGTGATGTGGTATTCGCTTGGACTCTTAAGGACAGTGTCCTTGTTGTAAAACTCGACTTCAACTTCGCTGGCGGCAGCAGGTTGCCCCCCTATCAGCACCTGGCCTGTGAAGGTATTACCCGCATAGTTGCCATAGGGCCGCAGAAGGGGAATAATTTCGGTGGGAAGGCCGACCGGCTCCGACCATCCTTCATTATCGCCAAAAGCGGCAACGATGGTTTTGGTGTAGTGGATAATATAGAGATCCTCCGCTGGTTCCCAGTATGGTGTGGGCTCCATTATATATTGATATACGCCGGGACGCTGCAGTTTGTGGGAAGTCTGCCAGGATAGATGATCCATGACTTGTGTTTGTTGTAAATCCGGCAGGAGATCGGTGCTCTGTTCTCCCTGAACAACATAGAACCGGCTGGGTCGTTCCATGTCCATGCCGATTCCTTCGAAAGGATGAGAAAAAGAAAGGGTGAGAGTGATTTCTTTACGGTCCTGGGTCACGATGTTGTCTGATGGAAGGACCATGCCGAAATGAGCCTGTGCGGATGGGCACAACAATAACAGCAGCGCAGCAGAGAATGCGCCGTGATGAATCCTCATGATTTTCCTCCGTTTCTTTTGAATTTAAAATAGGCGGCTATGCCGGCAAGACCGAAAATATAGCCAAGTCCGCCGAGAATGTCCCGGAGGGTCGGCTTTTTCTCCCTTTCCTGAGCAAGCATTCGTTTAATTGGAAGGAGCTCTTGCCGAATAATCTCTTCGATGCGCTCTTCCAACTCGTGGTGATCCGGTGCATCACTTTTTTTTAGAGTATCAGCTGGATTGGAAGGCGGTTCAGAGGCCGGCTCAGGTGCCGGTTCAGTCTTTCGGGACGGAGTTTGGGCAAGATAATCACCTGCCTCGAACAGCCAGGCCCCCCGATGCCCCTCGCCGACATCTGCGATAATATTCAGATCCAATCCCTGGTTCAGGGCCTCTTGGGGAACAGTAAAGCGGAATTCTCCGTTCTCATCCGTGGTTCCTGAAAGAAGAGGACTGCCGTCCTTTTTCTCTACGGCAACCGTGCTGTTTTTTGCAGGCCGTCCGTTGCCGAACTTGACCTCGGTAATTATTGTCCCACCGCTTTCATAAGCAAAGACCCGAATTTTATGGGCATGAGCAGAGGAGGAGAGAAAGAATGTCACTGCAAGGGTGACGAAAACTGAGCGCAGGAATATAGTTGTCATGATTTATTGTTGTAGAGAAAATCGGGTTGTACCTTGGCGAGAAAGAGTACGGCGAACATGGTTATAAAGCCTTCAATAATCATAAGAGGAAACTGAGCTGCCAGAATCAGGACAGCTGTATCAAAAAACCCCGAATCGCTGGTAATCAGGGCGAGTGCCATGAGGATCGAGGAAAAAAAGATGGCCAGAAATCCAGCGGCGAAGGCGGCGACTGCTCGCTTTTTGCCGTTGTCTTTCAGCCAGGGGCGGACGATATAGAAGGCAAGAAGTGCCGGCAGAGCCATGATGATGGTATTAACCCCGAGCACCGTGAATCCGCCATATTGAAAAAAAAGAGCCTGGAGCAGCAAGGCGGTAACAATTGCGGGAAAAGAAACCCACCCCAGAATAACGCCGAGAAGGCCGTTGAGCACCAGATGAATAGAGCCTGGTCCTAAGGGGACGTGGATAAGAGAGGCGATAAAAAAAGTTGAGGTGAGCAGGGAGACATTCATTATCCTGTCTATATCCAGCTTCTTCAAGCCGACGGCCGTACAGGCGGCGGCTGCGACGCCGCAGCCGATGAGAACGGGTGCGTTAAGTATGCCTTCTGATATATGCATTAGAATAAGAATGTAGTAAATTATCAATAATTGTATTATTGCGCCGCAGAGGGTAACACAATATGTTAATAAGTGTTACCCGGTAATATATCGAGGCCTCGGGTGGCTGTCAAGAAAAAGGTAACACATCTTTTTGAAAAATATTATTACTTTGATTTTTTATTGGCAGCCTTTTGCTGTTGTGTAATGGCTGTGTAGAATTTTCGAGATGGATTTACCTGATTACTAAATTCTCAACTCAAGGTTGGGACTACTCTTTTCACGGGCCTCTGCAGCCCGGACGGCTGTAGAGAAGCCCCTCAGGACGGATTTATGGTGTCCAGAGGAAAAGAGCAGTCCCGGCCTGGGCCAGGAAATGCTGAGTTTCATGGGTAATCTGATAGATTTATGTAGAGAGGAGTAACCTGAGAAAATGACAATAGATACAAAAAATAATAAACCGGTTACCGGCGTGGTGGATGTCTGTCCTATAGGTATAATTCGTTCATGTTATACCGAAAAATTCGGGATCCCGCGTCAGCCCGGCATGGCGGATAAAGCCAGGGCGCGCATTGAGCTGCTGCCCCCCTATGACCGGGAGGAGATGGTCAAGGAGTTGGATATGTTTTCTCACATCTGGGTGCAGTTTCTCTTCCACGATGCGATCAAAGAAGGCTGGAAACCGACGGTGCGGCCACCTGGCCTGGGCGGCAGGAAAAGAGTCGGCGTTTTTGCCAGCCGCAGCCCGCACAGGCCCAACCATATTGGGCTTTCCGCTGTAAGACTTTTTGAAATTGATAGAAAAAGCGGGCTATCTCTGCTGGTGGGTGGCGGAGACTTTCTCGATGGAACACCTGTTCTCGACATAAAACCCTATATACCTTACAGCGATTCTCTTGCCGACGCCGGCGCCGGATATTCCGGAGAAAACAGGGAGCCGGTTCAGGTCTGTTTTCTCAAGGAGGCTGAGCGGTTTTGTTATCGATATGAGCAGGAAACCGGCAGGGAGCTCCCCGGATTGATATCTCAGGTGCTTCGCCAGGATCCGCGTCCGGCAAGTCAGCGTGGCAGGAAATGGAGTTTCGGCTTTCGGCTGTGGGATATAAATATCAGGTGGGAGGTCCGCAATAATGTTTTTACCGTTGTGGAGTGCCGCAGGATTCAGGAACTTTTGTAGCCCTGCAGGAGGCAGAGCACCCTGCCGCCGACGATATATTCTCCACTGATCATGTTGTGACTGAAGCTCGAACCGTCGATGGAAATGCCGTCCCCTTTGAGGTGGGTTTCACCGGGGCAGAACACCGTGCGTTTGTCACCGTCATAATAAAGCAGGCCGGTTTCCATGGAATAATTATCGGCCAGATTGGTGATAACCACGTTTTCAATGAGCTTGAGGCGTTTTCTGTCTATATTGTAGTTGCCGGTATCGGCAATGACATTGGTAAGGTTGCCGTTTTCATCAAAGATGTCGGCATCGACTTCCTGGAGTATATACTCATTGTGTCTTCTGCTGGAATAGGCGGAGGCGGCATGGATGGTGGCGGTATTTTTGCCCTCTTCGCTTTGCAGGATGGTAACCACATCCATGGAAAAGTTATACCCCTCGTTTTTTTTGCTTGATTCTCCTGAGTCAAAACCGCCCCTTGGGGTCAGAAAGGAGGCTACAGGAATTTTCCACAGGGGAAAGGTCAAAATCAGGAGCAGGGGGATGAGCCAGAGAGAGTTTCTGCGGGTAATCATCGGTTCAAATAGGAATGCAGGAGTTGCTGCTGCACCCCTTTGGCTTTGAGTATCAGATCAATCACTTCTCGAACGGCGCCTTCACCTCCGCTGTGCTTGGTGGTAAAATGCACCTGTTGTCGCACCTCGTCAACACCATTTGCCGGAGCGGCGGAAAAGCCTACCCGTTTGATCAAAGGAAGATCGAGCCAGTCATCTCCCATATAGCCTATTTGAAAGGGTTTCAATCCACTTTCTTTAAGGATGGTTTTGTAGGCATTGAGCTTATCGGTATCGCCCTGGTAGATATAGCGCATTTTCAAACCACTGCACCGCGCCGTAACTGCCTTGGATTGTCGCGCAGTAATTACACCGACATCTATTCCAGCTTCCTGCAGGAGTTTGATGCCGAAGCCGTCCTGGGTGTGAAAACCTTTGCTCTCCTCGCCTTCCGGAGAAAAGATCAGTACGCCGTTGGTAAGTACGCCGTCCACATCAAGAAGGAGAAGTTGTATTTCTTTGGCGCGGGCCACTATCCGTTCGTCAAGTTTTTCCTCGGTCCGGTCATGTGCCATTTTTCGCAGTCCCTCTGTGACCTGGCAGTCAGATGGGTATGCACCCGGTGTCATGCAGCCGCAGTCATCGCTCATCTTTTTCCTCCACGGCCTTGCGGATCCGAAGTATGCGCAAAAGGAATTCTTCCATATCCTCAAGCGGCATGGAATTGGGACCGTCGCACAGGGCCTTTTCCGGTTCCGGATGAACTTCCATAAAAAGGCCGTCTATACCGGCGGCAACGGCAGCCTGTGACAACGGGGCAATGAATTGACGCTGTCCGCCCGATGACCCTCCCTGACCGCCGGGGAGCTGGACCGAGTGGGTAGCATCATAGATGACCGGACAGTCAAAGGATCTCATCACCGGCAGGCTGCGCATATCAACCACCAGGTTATTATAGCCGAAGCAGGATCCGCGTTCCACCAGCATGACTTCACTGCTGCCGCTCTCCCGGATTTTCTTCACGGCATTTTCCATATCCCAGGGCGAGACGAACTGTCCCTTTTTCAGATTGATCACCTTTCCGGTTGCCGAAGCGGCCCTGAGGATATCGGTTTGCCGGCAGAGAAAAGCAGGTATTTGGAGAATATCAAGAACTTCAGCGGCTTCGGCCGCCTGGCCCGGTTCGTGGATATCGGAGATGACCGGCACTCCAAGATCCTCACGAATACGGCCCAGGATAGCAAGTCCCTTCTCCAGGCCGGGCCCCCTGTAGGAATTGATGGAGGTGCGGTTGGCCTTGTCGAAGGAAGCTTTAAAGACATAGGAGAGCTGCAGTCTGGAGCAGATTTCCTGCATTGTCCCGGCAACCCGGCGGGCCAGTTCTTCAGACTCGAGGGCGCAGGGGCCACTGATGAGTAGAAGTGGCTGACCGCCACCGACCTGAATGGGGGCTCCCTCTGGGGTGTTTATAGTAACAGGAGTCGGCAGCATGAAACTCTATTCCTTTTGCTTTTTTCGGGCCTTATATTCCAGGCCGGCCTTAATGAAATCCCGAAAGAGCGGATGCGGTGCCATCGGCTTTGATTTGAACTCCGGATGGAATTGGCAGCCGAGAAACCAGGGGTGGCCTGCAAGTTCGACAATTTCCACAAGATTATTGTCCGGTGATGCTCCGGAGACTATCAGTCCGCTTTTCTCAAGCACTTCCCGGTAGTCGTTGTTGAACTCGTATCGGTGCCGGTGTCTCTCGGAGATCTCCGCGGCACCATAGGCCGCCGCCGCATGGGTGTCCTTGCTGAGTACACAGGGATAGGCGCCAAGGCGGAGTGTTCCGCCGAAGTCCGAATTTTCATCACGTATCTGGACCTTCTGGTTGCGATAGTCGAACCACTCCTTCATCAGGTAGATTACGGGATCCGGCGTATCGGGTTCGAGCTCGGTGGAGTGAGCTTCGGGTAGATTTGCTACGTTACGCGAGTATTCGACTACAGCCAGCTGCATGCCGAGGCAGATCCCGAAAAAAGGTATGTTGTTTATCCTGGCGTAGTTGATGGCTTTGATCTTGCCTTCCATTCCTCTCTTGCCGAAACCGCCCGGTATCAGAATGCCGTCGCAGCCTCGTAAAAGTTCGTCCGCATCGTTTTCTTCAAGCTCTTCCGCGCTGATATAGTGAAGAATGGCGTGGGTCTTGTTGGCCAGTCCACCGTGGATCAGTGCTTCGTGGAGGCTTTTATATGATTCCGTCAATTCGATATATTTCCCGATAATGCCGATGGTGACGGTATGTTTAGGGTTTTTGATGGTGTTGACCAGATCGACCCAGGGCTTGATATTCGGCTGGCCGGTCCAGATGTTGAGCAGTTCGAGAATCTTGGTATCCAGTCCTTCGTCATGCAGGCGTAAGGGCAATTCATAGATGGTGTCAACATCGATCGCAGTAATGACCGCATCTTTGGGAACATTGCAGAACAGGGCGATTTTGGCTTTGAGGCTGTCTTCTATGGGTACTTCGGTCCGGCAGACGAGAATATCCGGCTGAATACCGTCGGCCTGCAGCCGGCGTACCGAGTGCTGGGTAGGTTTGGTTTTGACCTCTCCGGCTGCCTTGATGTAAGGTACCAGGGTCAGATGAATGTAGAGACAGTATCCCGGGCCAAGATCACCGCGCAGCTGCCGGATTGCTTCGATAAAGGGTAATCCTTCGATATCCCCGACCGTTCCGCCGATTTCGACAATGGCGACATCGGCGCTGCCGTCGAGTTGCAGCACGGCCTCTTTGATTTCATCGGTGATATGAGGGATGACCTGAACGGTACCGCCCAGATATTCACCACGGCGTTCCTTGGTGATCACCGAGTAGTAAATGCGTCCGGTGGTGTAGTTATTCTTCTGCGACATCAGGGCATCGGTATAGCGCTCATAATGCCCCATATCCAGATCCGTTTCGGCACCGTCGTCGGTAACAAAAACCTCTCCGTGCTGAAAAGGATTCATGGTTCCCGGATCAACATTGATATAGGGATCGAGTTTTTGAAAAGTCACAGTGAGACCGCGACTTTCAAGAAGAGCGCCGATAGCTGCCGCAGCCAGTCCTTTGCCTAGTGAAGAGAGAACCCCTCCGGTGACAAATATAAACTTCGTACGTTGGGTGTGTTTTGATGTATTCATGCAGGCCACTATAGTAATGGAGGTGAGATTTTGAAACAGAAAATTTGGAATTTTCTGATCCCCAGTTCCTTCTTTGAAATGAAAATCAGAGACTGAGTGTAGACCATAATGGCTGGAAAATCTCCAACTATCTTGTATCAATCCGGGAATCCAATTTCGAAATCTGCGCAATCTGTTATGAATCCAGGCGCTTCGATGAATGTAGCCGCAGTTATATAACCGATATCACAATGGTTGTTTTTGAAAGCAATCGGTAGGCGAAGTAGTGGTTCTGACGAGTTAGGGGAGTTAAGCCTTTACTTCGAAAATACCGTTTGGGGATGGGCACTATCTTGTAAGGCTGGCGCTAAATGCCTATTATTTTCCTATCGGATCAATGGACTGCAAGAATTACACTATAACTTGAATTTAATTCAACAGGGGAGGGAGTGGTGATGAGCGAGGCTGAGGAAGCGCAAAAGAAAACGGAAATTGCCATATTTGCCGGCGGTTGTTTTTGGTGCATGGTACCTCCCTTTTCCGATAGGGATGGTGTGATTGAGGCAGTGGCAGGCTACTCGGGAGGAACAACCAAAGATCCCGATTATCAGGCAGTGGCTCATGGTCAGACGGACCACTATGAATCTGTCAGGGTCACCTTTGATCGGCTGAAGGTAAGCTTTGCGGAACTTCTTGAGATATTCTGGCGTCAGATTGACCCGACCGATGCCAGCGGGCAGTTTGCCGATCGGGGCAATCATTACCGAACCGCTATATTTTATACAACCGAGGAACAAAGGAAGGTGGCCGAGCGCTCAAAAACAAACCTGCAGGAGTCCGGTCTTTTTTCACAGCCGATTGCAACAATGATACTTCCGGCGACACCTTTTTATCCCGCAGAGGAATACCATCAGAATTATCACCTCAAAAATGTCCTGCATTATTCTTCCTATAAAAAGGGTTCGGGAAGAGAAGCCTTTATCGAAAAGGTCTGGAAAGAAAAAGACTTGCCTGGGTCAGCCGACAAATATCAAAAACCACCGGAAGAGGAACTGTGCAGAAAGCTCACCCCGTTGCAGTACGAAGTTACCCGGAAAAACGCCACCGAGCCGCCTTTCAATAACAGTTACTGGGATAATGAGGAAAGTGGGATTTATGTGGATATCGTCTCCGGTGAACCGCTTTTCAGTTCAGAGGACAAATATGAATCCGGTACCGGGTGGCCAAGTTTTATCAGACCGCTGGTCCCCGATAATATTGTCGAAAGGGTGGATCGGGAGCTGTTCACCGAAAGAATTGAAGTCCGCAGCAGGTACGGTGATTCACATCTCGGCCATGTCTTTCCGGATGGTCCCGAACCTACCGGTCTGCGATATTGTCTCAATTCCGCAGCATTGCGTTTTATCCCCGCCGAAGATCTGGAGAAAGAGGGATACGCTGAATTCGCGGATCACTTCTCGAAATAACTTGCTCAGGGAACCGTCATCTCGGTGCAACAGGATATGCTGCCATGCTAATGGTTAATTGGCGGTCGGGATTGCCACCTTCTCCGGCGTCAGTGGCTTGGTGATGATCTTTTGTATTCCCACTGCGGCGCATCTCTTCTGCAGACTTTCATCTACATGTCCGACAGTGGCGAGTATCTGGCTGAATTTTCCGGTCATTCTTTTTTTTCTGTCCACCCGTTCGGCGATGGCTGCAAGGTTGCTCTCCGCCATTAAAAAATCGACGATGATGAGGTCAAAACTGAAGTTTTCGCACTCCCACAGACATTGGTCAATATTTTCTGCAAGGGTTACCCGCCAGCCGGCTTCGGTGAAAATACGGCCTGCCTGTTTCAGGCTTAAGAGGTGATCGTCAGCTATAAGCACCCGGCGGAGCAGGTGCCGTTCAATGGTGGCATACAGCTCGGTTGTGTTAATAGGTTTGGTCACGTAATCATCCATGCCGGCGGCCAGGCACTTTTCCCGGTCGCCCTTTATTGCATGGGCGGTCATGGCGATAATCGGTGTATGCCGATCACTCTTTGCCTGCCGCCGCCGGATTGCCTTGGTGGCTTTGTAGCCATCCATTTCAGGCATCTGAATGTCCATGAGAATCAAATTGTATTCTGTTCTTGCCGATTCCTCAACGGCTTCAACGCCGGTATTTACCGCGGTGACCTTGAGTCCGGCCTTTTTCAGGATCGCCAGCGCCAGCGTTCTGTTGATGTGATCATCCTCGGCCAGCAGAATTCTGATGCCGCTGAATATTTCCGTACGGCTGAGTTTGCTGCCAATGATAAGCCCCTGCCCTTTTTCCTGCTCCCGGTGTATGTTCTCGGGTAGAGTAAAAACGGCAGTAAACCAGAACAGTGATCCTTTGCTTTCCTCACTTTCCAGGCCAATTTCACCTCCCATCAGGCGGCAGAGCTGGGAAGAGATGGTCAACCCCAAACCTGTCCCTCCATATTGCCGTGTCGTCGAGGTGTCGGCCTGAGAGAAAGAATCAAAAATGGCCCTCTGCTTTTCCTGCGGCACCCCAATGCCGGTATCCCTGACGCTGAAACAGAGGAGAGTCTGAGTAGCTGAGACTATTTTTTTCTCACCGGCCCGGATAAGGACGGATCCGTTTGCAGAAAACTTGATGGCGTTGTTGGTCAGATTAATAAGGATCTGCATAAGCCGGGTGGGATCACCTATAACACGGTCGGGAACGTTGTCGGCAACCTCCGCAGAGAGAGTGACCTTGTTGTTACGGGCCTTGATCGACATCAGCGAAACAAGCTCATTCAGTTTATCCCGGAGCGAAAACTCCAGCTCTTCAAGCTCCAGGCGCCCGGCCTCGATTTTGGAGAAGTCAAGAATGTTATTGATAATATCGAGTAGACGGTCGGCGGAAGAGCGGACCATCTCGAGATAATTGCGCTGTTCCGGCTGCAGGTGGCTGTCGAGGACGATATTGGTCATTCCCATGATACCGTTCATCGGCGTTCGTATCTCGTGGCTCATGTTGGCGAGGAAATTGCTTTTGGCGCGGTTGGCCTGTTCAGCTTCGGTTTTGGCGGCAATCAGCTTGCGTTGATCTTCAAGTTTGTCGGTAATGTTGCGGAGTATGGTAAGGTAGACCGTCGCCCCGTCACGACTTATTGTGGCATTGGTGGTCAGGGTGAGGTCGATGATTACTCCGGTTTTCGTTTGCTGCTTACTCTGGTAGTCGATGATGGAACCCTGCTCCTGGAGAAGTTTGAGCCAATCTCTCCTTTCCTCCTGGTCGATCCAGAAATCTTTGGGGTCGGTGGCTTTCAATTCTTCTTTGGTGCACTCCATCATCGATAAAAAAGCCTGATTTGCCTCCAGGAATCGGCCGTCCGCCGAAACGATGCTAATGGCATCCTTGGACTGTTCAAACAGCATCCTGTATTGAAGCTCCTGGCGGCTCACCCGCTTAAGTTGCCGTTCTGTTTCCTTTCTCTCCTCGATCTCTTTTTTCATCTCCCAGTTCAGTTTCTTCAGGTAAACATTTTGATCGTGGATTTTGCTTTTGTATCTGACTTCATTGACGTATTGATTAACTTTCAGGAATAAGAAGAAGGCCGGTATGGTGAAGGCCAGGCAGACCAGAGCAATGGTGAAAAATGCGGACTTTCGGGGTAGCAGCGTAATAACGGTCCAGTCGGACAGAGCAATTCCCTGCATTTGTACTCCATGTCTTTTTCCTTCAAGGAAAGCTTCACCGTTCTGCACCTGAAAAGGGAGGGGAGTAAGAGGTTGGCCGGCAAACTGACTGGACTCCTTAAGGGCCGTGAGCCTCTGTGGCGACAATGGTTTAATGGCATGAAAGAGCCACGATTCTTCCGAGGAGGCGAAAACGATGCCGTCGCCTGTGAGAATGGCTGCAGGTCCTTTGTTTGCAGATTTGGATAATATCTTGTCGATGCTCTTCAGGCCGCTTTTGATTATGGCTACACCGCGAATCCGCTGTTCCTGGTCTTTGATCGGACTGCTGAAATATATACCCCTCTGATCGGTAGTTACTCCCAGAGCCGGGTAGATAAAATCTTTACCCTGCATCGATTCTGTAAAATATGGCCGGAATTTATAGTTGTAGCCATAGAGAGTTTCTCCGCTTTCAGAGAAGGAAGAGGCAATTACCGTGCCTGTATGATCCTGGATATAAACCAGGCTGGCTCCAAGTATTTCTCTGGTCGAGTTGAGAAGAGCGGTGGCCTGCCGGGTTGCAGATGGTGCCGGATTGAGAAAAAGTTCAAGTATCGCTTGTTGTCCGGTGAGAGCACGGCTGCTTTCGCTGAAGTTTGTCTCCAGGTGTCTGTTTATGTCCTCGCGCAGACTGGAAGTAAGCTGTCGTTGTTCCCGCTGGACCTGCTGGTGCCCAACGCGGAGGGTGATGAAAATGGTGAGAAGTACAACGCCGAATGCCGTAAGAGTGAAGAGCAGAATATTCTTGGGGGAAAAAAGAGACAACAGATCTCTTTTATTGATCTTCGACATATATACAGGCATCCCTGGAATTTAAGTAGGTGATTAAATACATTTGAAAAACATTGATATATAGTTTAATGCCTTACTCCTGAAAAACTGCCACAAAAACAAGAAAATCGAAAATTTTAATTTAAATCTGTGAATTCATCTCTATAGCCAAGACACCTTCGCCCGTTCTCCTGAGAGTCTGTCAGAAAAAACAAAGAAACGGAAAGTGCGTTAAAGGCCAATAACTTTAATATACCATCAAGTCCCTTATCCAGCTCAGTTAGGTTAGTTTTACATTTATCTCTTTGTATTTCAATTCATTTATTGTGATCTCGTAAAAAGTCATTAAATCTGCCGAAGATGGAATCTGCGGCAAGCACCCGTACAGGAGCTCGATATACCAGAAGTAGTATTTGAGATGATGATTTGACAGTATGTGGTATGGCAAATCGTCGTTTCAGATCTACAACGACGTAGATAGAGCTCTCTACTAGTCCACCGTTTTCGAATCCATTACCGGCCGTTGAGGATCTGTTCGATGGTTGTTCGACCCAGCCGCGTCTCAAAGATGGAGTGCAGGAGCTGGTCCAACCTGGCCTTTTCCGCCGGAGGAAGAATAAACCCGGGCAGCGGGAGGGCCCGGTGCACCTGGGTGCGGGCGTGCTGCAGCAGTTTCTGATTGTCCAATGGTTCAAAGCTAGCAACATACTCCGGCGAATTCACCAGAATGACCAGGACATCGACCATATTACCCCAATGGTCAAACTGTCCGAGATGTTCGATGAGCTGCATCATCGCCATGGATCCGTACAGATGGATATCGGGGATAGTCGCGGCACCACTGCTGCGACAGAGAATTGTTGAAAAAAAACATCGGCAGCTGAAGGGCCGTACCGGGTAGATACTGCATCTGCCTTCTTCCAGGAAAGGGCAGCTCTCTGAAGATTTCGCCTGGTTTTCGCTGTTCTGACGATTATGCAGAATATCATCGACGTATTCGTTTGTAGTCTGCAGGGCCGGGTCTGCCGGATGAAGGCCGTCGAATAGTCGCACCAGCCATTCTCTGCCTTTCATTTCCCGACAGTAGTTGAGGATTTGCCTGCCCTCAAGAGCGGTGATAGTGACATTGCGGGTACAGCATGAGGCACAACCCGGAGCACAGCAAAATTGTTCGGATGGAGACCATTCGGCAAAGACCGCATAAATTGTATTAAGAATCGTAGCTTTCATTGGAGGATAATCCCGGCAGGAAAGGAGGTAAAAATTCCCAGGCCTAGGGAATGACATAGAAAAAAACAGCAAAGAAATGAAGAACACTGCCGCCCAGCACAAAGAGATGCCAGATCGCATGATTGAAGACGAGTGAATTCCATATATAAAAAACCACTCCCAGGGTGTAACAGAGGCCGCCTCCGACAATAAGTGCTATGCCTCCCGGGGCAATGCCGAGGAAAAGGGGCTTGATCGCTACAATGATAAGCCATCCCATGGCCAAATATAAGCTGAGGGAAAGCTTTTCAAATCTCTGACCGGTGACTGTTTCCAGAATGATTCCCGCAACGGCGAGACCCCATACTATGCCAAAGAGCGTCCAACCCCAGCTGCCATGCAGGGTCACCAAGGTGAATGGGGTGTATGTTCCTGCAATTAAAATAAAAATTGATGAATGATCAAGTGCCCTGAAGAGCTTTTTCATCTTTGCTGTTTTCACCAGATGATAAAAAGTCGACATGGAATAGAGGAGGACCAGGCTTGCCCCAAATATGGAACTGCTGACAATATGGTAGCCATTACCATTGAGAACGGAAAAGACTACCAGGAAAATGAGTCCCTTAATGGAGAGAAGGGCACCCAGCGCATGTGTAGCCGCATTGGCGAGCTCTTCCCTGGCACTGTACATTGGAGGTGAAACAACCATCTTCCCGTTCCTTTACAAGATTATTAATCCGATAAATTTTTTTCGGTTTTGTCGGGTGTTGGTGGGGATGGCTCGTCAACAGACGCCGATTCAGGTCCGGCTCCGCATATACCGGTTCCCAGACATTCGGGGCATTCATCCCAGGTTATGATAAACCTGCTTACTCCACCAAAGTGGCCGACCTGGCCCGAACCCCCGCATATATCGCATTCTTTTTTCATAGCCCTTATTGTAATGCATCGACGCCAAAAGCCAAGAAGATCCGCTCTTTTTCTTCTAAGCGAAAAGCTGAGAGCTGCCTGACGACCTAATTGTGCATACATTGTAAAGGAGCAAACGATATGCTATCATTTCAGTGCCTGAATGATGATTCGAATGGTTATGAGAGGCACTTGCAGCAAAAAGCACGTTACCTCATTATCCGTACGCTGTTTTTCCCCTCTCATGAGTTGTCCTTTTGCTCTTTCTTATAATTGGGAGGTTTCGCATGGAAAGCAGTGAGCATTCTCCGTCGGGGGAAAAAGGTTGGTTTCATCTCGATGTCCATCCTTATGTTTTCTTCATTTCCGCCGGGCTCATTCTCACATTTGTTGCCCTGACCCTGGTTTTTCAGGCCAATGTCGATAATTTTTTCTCCAACCTCCAGGCTCTGATCGGCAAATATGCCGGCTGGTTCTTCGTCTGGACCATGAATATCATTTTGGTCTATGTCATTTCGCTGTTGCTCGGTCGTTTCTCCAGCATAAGACTGGGTGGAGTGGAAGCAGAACCGGAATTTACCACACTTGGCTGGTTTTCCATGCTTTTCTCTGCAGGTATGGGAATCGGTTTGCTCTTTTACGGCGTAGCCGAACCGATGTTTCATTATGTTGCCTCCCCCCTTGTTGAACCCGGCACTGCGGAGGCCGCCAGAATTGGTATGGACCTGACTTTTCTGCACTGGGGGCTGCATCCCTGGGCGGTGTATGCCATTGTTGGCTTGTCACTGGCATTTTTCTCTTTTAACAAAGGATTGCCTTTATCGATCCGCTCGGCGTTTTATCCGCTGCTCAAGGAACGGATTTATGGTCCCATCGGCAACATGATCGATATTATGGCGACAGTAGCGACTATGTTCGGCGTCGCCACCTCCTTGGGATTAGGAGTTCAGCAGGTTAATGCCGGTCTCAATCACCTTTTTGGGATACCGCAGTCCACTTTTATTCAGGTCCTGTTGATTGCCGGTATTACTTGTATTGCCGCCTGGTCGGTGGTCAGGGGCATCAGCGCCGGTATCAAATTGCTCAGCCAGATTAATGTTTATCTTGCCGCAGGATTGATGCTTTTTGTGCTGCTGCTGGGGCCGACCCTGTTTATCATGAAGGCGCTGATGGAAAATATCGGCTTTTATTTTCAAAATCTTCCCCAGCTGGCTACCTGGAATGAAACCTACGAAGCGACGGACTGGCAGCTGGCCTGGACCATTTTCTATTGGGGCTGGTGGATTTCCTGGTCGCCCTTTGTCGGCATGTTCATTGCCCGTGTCTCCTATGGCCGAACCATCGGCGAGTTTATCAAAGGAGTTCTGTTTGTGCCGACCTTTATTACCTTTGCCTGGATTACCGTTTTCGGCAACAGTGCCATAAACATTGAGATGTTCGGAGCAGGAGATATCGCCCGGGCGGTTCAGGAAAACGTCCCGGTGTCGTTATTCAAGCTGCTTGAGCATTATCCGTTGCAGTCCCTGACCTCAATGCTGGCGATCGTTGTGGTAATCACCTTTTTCGTTACCTCGTCTGATTCCGGTTCGCTGGTGATCGATATCATCACCGCCGGAGGCAATCCCGATCCGCCTGTGCTGCAGCGTCTGTTCTGGGCCACGATGGAGGGTGTTGTGGCCGCGGTGCTGCTTATAGGCGGCGGTTTGGTGGCGCTGCAGACTGCGGCGATCACTACCGGACTGCCCTTTGCGCTCATTTTGCTGGGGATGTGTTATTCCCTGCACAAAGGACTTGCCGAGTATAAGGAGGGTCAGACCTTCGAGCTGTCTATCGGAGACTCCAAAACCAAGGAACTCCGGCACCGTCCTTCTGTAAAACTGCCGACTTTCGGACGGCGTCGATTCTGGTAGCGGAAAAAGAAACTATTTTACTCTCGGGAGGCGATTGATGGAAAAACCCGGAAAATGTTTTCTGTTCATCTTTATCCTTACAGCGTTATGGACAACAGCAGGGAGAGACGTCGCAAAGGCACAGGAAACGGTGAAACTTGCCTATACCAACTGGTCCTCATCTATTGCCGGCAGCTCTCTGGCACAGACCGTGCTCCAGGAGGAACTGGGGTATCAGGTGGAGCTGGTCATGCTGGCTGCCGATCAGATGTGGGAGGCGGTGGCAACGGGAAAGGTGGACGCCATGCTTTCGGCCTGGCTACCGACGACACACCAGCAGTATTATCAACAGTATGGCGAGCAACTGGAAGATCTCGGGCCGAACCTCAGCGGAGCCCGGATCGGCCTTGTTGTCCCCGATGTCAGCGCCGGACGCCAGGTGGGAGGACAGGGGCAGCGGGCGCCATCATATATTGCCGCAGAATCGATCAGCGATCTGCGGGAGTATGCCGAGGAGTTCCGGGGCCGGATAATCGGTATCGATCCCGAGGCCGGAATCATGAAGCGGGCATTGAAGGCACTGGAGGTCTATAATCTCGACTATAGGCTGATAGACGGCAGCGAAATCTCGATGACTGCCGAACTTTCCAACGCCATTCGCCACAAGCGCTGGATTGTGGTAACCGGCTGGACGCCGCACTGGATGTTCGCTCGCTGGAATCTGAAATTCCTCGCTGATCCGCAGGGTGTATTCGGTGGAGCCGAGGAAATACATACAATGGTGCGGTCCGGCCTGCGCCGGGATCTCCCCAAAGCGTATGCCTTCCTCGATCGCTTTTCCTGGACTCCGGAAGAAGCGTCGCAGTTTATGATCTGGAACCAGGCTGATCAGGGACTTTATCCCTACGAAACGGCGCTGCGCTGGATGCGGGTCCACCCGGAGCGGGTTCGGCAGTGGCTTAATGATCAGTAGCCCTCTGGCTGAATAAAAAAAAACAACGTGAACCGAATGCCCTCTCAATAACCATAAAAGGGTGCTGGAGGAAGTATGCTCGAAAAAGTTTTTAAGAAATTTCATAATGGTTGTTTGATGGTGTTTCGCCGTGATACCGACACGGTATTGTTTCTCGGTTCGGCATTTCTGGTCCATTCCGGCGGTTACCTGCTCACAGTCTCCCATATTCTGCCCAGCGAAGGTCAGCTGATGGTGGTGAGTGGTGAAACGATGAGCAATGAATTCATTCCAATCAGCCAGGAGATGGTAACCTCTATTCCTGTCAGTATAGTGAGACGCAACCGGGAACGAGATGTCGCCCTGCTAAAAATGGAGGTTGAGATTGATATGTCGCTGCCCGATTTTTTCCTCGGCAGTGCGGAAAATATCCCTATTGGCTCCAGTGTAATGGCCATGGGCTATGCCTTTGGCCATCAGTCGCTGCACACCCTTGTCGCCATGAATGCCGTGGTCAGCGCCAGGATGATTTCCCCCAACAACAGCAGACTGCTGCTGTTTAACTCGATGATGCACGATGGGGACCGGGGTGGGCCGCTGATAGGTGTAAGCGAGGGAGTTGTGGTAGGCATCATAAGCGGTCGCTTTGATCCTCGAGAGGCGGCACGTGATATTGTCGACGACAGCCGTACCGTCGAAACCAATACCAATATCTCCTATGCCGTTGCCATAGAATATGGTCTTGAGCTGATGGAAGAGGAAGGGCTTCTTGAAACGAGAACGACGCTGGGGGAATAATTGCCCCCATGAGAAACGAGGTATAAACCCTTTTCTGGTTACCCTGAAATCAGCATTTTCTGGCCCAGGCCGGGACTGCTCTTTTCATCGGGACGCCATAAACCCGTCCAAGAGGACTTCGCTGCAGCCGATCTGGATGAGAGACCCGTGAAAGAAGCAGTCCCGGCTTTGAGCAGAAAGTCAGGGATTATCAGGACCCCATTTTTCAATGCGGTCCCGTCAAATTACTCTATTCAGGTGATTTATTCGAATCATCCCGACAAAGAGGCTTGCAAAATCGGTGGTACTTGGATAGCCTTGCAGTACGTGTACCATGAAACTGAGTCTAAATTGAAACATTCCCGAGACCCATTGACGGTATTGCCGGATGTTCACCATTTAGACAGACACTAGACAGCTGCAAGAGTCTTTGGGAACGGATGAATCGTTATGAAACAGACGAATGCATTCTGGCAATTTGTCTTTCTGGCCTTAGCTCTGACTCTCTGCTACATCTTCTTTCTTCTCTTTCTGGTCTGGCAGCAACTCGATGTTGAGGAAACCCTTTTTCTTCGCCGGATAATCCATCAAAACATTTATTATCTCCTGGCCTTGATCACTGTTGTCCCCGTGGCTTTATGGGTGATCTTCGAAATATGCTATACTAAATTCTACCTGCCGCTTAAAAAAATACCTGCCGAAACCTCCGTTATCTACAGAACCAACCCGTCCCATCGTCTTCAATTTAACGGAAACCATAATATTAATGAATTATCCGAAGCCATTAACGGTTTTGCAGAGGTTCATGAGAATCTCATTAAACATATTGCCCTGGAAATAGGTGCAGCCAGGAGCGAAACGGAGAAGGAGCGCAATCTACTTGCCTCGATTATGGCGGAGTTGCCGGTAGGGCTGATAATATGCAATATCAACGGCAGGATACTGCTCTTTAATTCGCAGGCAAGGATGGTATTTACCCGAAACAGATCGACGAGAAAATCGGAATACTTCTTAGGCCTGGGCAGGTCGATTTTCCATATAATCGACAAATCACTCATCATACACGCGCTTGATGAAATCGAGGAACGGCTGGCCGCTGGCAAAAGTCGGGTTGCTTCCTCCTTTATTACTCAGCTTGAAGAAGATGTCCTGGTCAACGCCGAAACCATTCCGGTCCTCAGCGAGGAGCGACGGATAACCGGGTTTATTTTAAGCCTCCAGGATATTTCCGGCAACATAGAGAGATATGAATCGATAAACCGGAGCCTGTTATCTTTTGGCCGGGATCTGCAGAAAAGCCTTTCCCGAATCGAGGAGCAATTAACACCGGAAATGCATCACCGGGATGACGACATCAAGGTGGTGCAGGAGTGTCTTACGGATCTGGGGAAAAAATTTGATTCCACCTGTGTATCCGTGCTGGACAGGGCCTTTGAGACCATGCCTCTAACCAGGATAGATCTGCAGCGATTCCTCTTCCTGATTCAAAAGACTGCAGGAGAAAAAAATATCAGGGTAAATATCACCTCCACCAGTCAGGGCAAAAGAATTTTGGGCGATACCTTCTCCTTTGCTGCGGCCTTTGTATATATTGTGGAGAAGCTGAGTGCACTCACCTCTCTGGATGAGTTCGACATGCTGGCAACAGCGCAGGATAACCAGGTGGTCTTCGAGATCTCCTGGGGCAGCCCTCCGGTAAGTTGCCGGGAAATCGACAACATCATCTCTGAAAAAATTACGCCGCTCACTAACTTAGGCTATGTCCTTAAACAAAACAGAGCCACGCTCGAAACCATTGCCGACAGAGAACAGAAATGTTCACTAGTGAGAATAACAGCGAAATCGGAACTGGCTTCTCCCTCATATGCCAAACGAGGCCCGGTCATCACCGGCTCCAGGCCTGAATATTATGATTTTAACCTTTTCACCGTAGATGAAGAGAACCGGGATATGCTTGATTCCAGACTCACTTCACTTACCTACAGTGTTATCGATACCGAAACGACCGGGCTTGATCCCGGAGGAGGTGATGAGATCATCTCCATCGGGGCGGTAAGGATCGTCCACAACCGCATTGTCTATCAGGACCAGTTCGAGCAGCTCATCAACCCCGCGCGTGACATTCCCTTTGAATCCTATAAAATTCATGGCATCGAACCGGATATGGTGAAGGACAAGCCAGCCATCGAAGACATTCTGCCGGCATTGAAAAGCTATATTGCCGATAGTGTTATCGTCGGACATGATGTTGGTTTCGATTTGAAGATGATAAAGATGAAGGAAAAAAGCAGCGGTGTGGTGTTGGCCAATCCTGTTCTCGATACCCTGCTGCTCTCGGCCATGCTGCATCCGATCCACAAGCAGCACAATATTGAGAACGTAGCCAAAAGACTTGGTGTCAGTATTATCGGCCGCCATACCGCACTTGGTGATGCACTTGCCGCGGCGGAGATATTTCTCAAACTTCTGCCGATCCTGCAGAGCAAGGGAATTTTCACTTTAAAAGATGCCATTGAAGCATCGAAACGGACATTTTTTCTACGATTACGTTACTGAGACAGCACTTGCCGGAATATTGAATTCCAAGTGCATCTCGGCAAATTCGAAAAAAGTTGCCACGATGTCAGATTGCTAGAAAAAAAATTCGATATACAAAGGCGCAGTGTTTGCGCTTATCGCGACGCCATCAATACAAGAGGTAGTAGATGAGTGAAGAATATACTTATGCGCCTTTTTCGCTACTTTCCAGAGAGGAATTTGACGCCATCAGCCTGCATCTTTCTTATGAGTCAGTGGCCGCCGATACGGTTCTTCTTATCCAGGAGATTACAGTTGTCGATAAATTCCGGGTCATCATCTCAGGTTCTGCCAGGTTTTACTTTGAATTCAATTTTGTCGAAACCCTGAAAAGACATATGCAGAAAGGGAACAGTTTTGGTGGAATCTCTATTCTGCTCAATGAGGGAATAGCAACCAAGACCCTCAGGGTGCTTGAGGACTCCGTATTCCTTACCCTGGATGCCGGTCATTTCCTGACCCTATGCGAAAAAAACGACCGCTTCACCGAATTCTTTACCACCGCCTTCGGCAAAAGCATGATAAACAGGACCTATGCCGGGATTATCTCCCGCCAGATCAAGGACAAGGAGCTCAATCTTCCCTTCTTCAACCAACCGATTTCGGCTATGTACAGGCCGGTTCTGGCGGAATGTCACCGCTATGCTTCTATAAAAACAGCCGCGCAGAAAATGGCCGAGACCAACAGCAGTGCTCTTTTAGTCAGAAGCGACACCGGGATCGAGGGAATCGTAACCGATGCCGATCTTCGTAAAAGGGCAATTGCCATGGGACTTGAGGTGTCGGCCCCTGTTGAAAAGATATTATCGTCGCCGGTAATTTCGATCAGCGATGATTCTCAGGTATATGAGGTATTTCTGGAAATGCTCGAGAAAGATGTACGGCATCTTGTGCTTATCAACCATATCG
Source organism: Desulfobulbaceae bacterium (assembly GCA_016278675.1). GTDB lineage: Bacteria > Desulfobacterota > Desulfobulbia > Desulfobulbales > Desulfocapsaceae > Desulfopila_A. The sequence continues at coordinate 28,841 of JADQBJ010000025.1, forward strand.
GAGAGATCACCGGCATCATTACCGAGAAAGATCTCATTACCGCCCAGGCAAACTCAACGTATCTATTGATAAAAACAGTCAAATCCTCCCAAAATATCGATCAGCTTGAAAACATTCACGCAAGACTGACAAGAATGCTCCTCAATCCCATACAAAATGGTTCCAGCACCGAATATATAACCAAATTGATTACGGCCTTCTCCGATGCCATTATTGAAAAAATCATTGCTTTCTCGGTTGAAGAGCTTGGACCTCCGCCGTGTAAATTTGTGTTTATGATTATGGGCTCGGAAGGCCGTGAGGAACAGACCTTCATCTCGGATCAGGACAATGCTATTATCTATGAAGATTTAGAAGATGCCTCTCAGAGGGAAAAGGCCGAGAGCTATTTCGGTCCGCTGGCCAAACGTATCTGCAACCAGCTGAACACTGCCGGATACAGTCTCTGTGTGGGCAACAATATGGCCAAAAACCCCGACTGGTGTCAACCTCTGTCTGTCTGGAAAGAGTACTTTTATAAATGGACCCATGTGGCCAAACCCGAAGATTTGCTGCATTCCAGTATTTTCTTTGATTTCAGAGGCGTTGGCGGAGATACATCCCTTGCGGATGAACTGAAAAAATACCTGCTGCGTCTCATCGATAAGTGGCCGGGGTTTTTGCGAAATATGACGGAAAATACCCTTTTTTTCAAACCACCCATCACTCTGCTGGGAAAATTTGTCGTGGAAAAAAAGGGAGAGAATAAGGGAAGCTTCGATATCAAGCTCGCCCTGCTGCCCATCATTGATCTGGCCAGAATATATTCCCTGCAGAATAATATAACCGATACCAATACCCTGCGGCGCCTGTTCAGGCTCCATAAGATGCGGGTGCTGGATGACGAGGAATACAGGGATCTGGTACAGATCTACAACTATCTGATGCGCCTGAGATTTTTAAGACAGATCACGGTGATAATAGATGAAGAAAAGGAACCGGATAATCTCATCTATCCGGCCAGACTCTCTTCCCTGGATCGGGTCATACTGAAAAAGGCATTTAAACGGATCAAGAAGTTCCAGCAAAAATTGAGTTTCGATTTTACCGGAACCGCATAAATAGTATCAATCCTGCTACATTTTCTGGAATTTTGGCGAACAGGATGTGCTGATAAACATTGTTTCTTGTGTGAGCGGCCACTCCAAGGTATGCTGGCCCGAATGAACAACTTTCCCCCAACTTGTACGAAAGCAAACTGTAAACAAATACCGATACGCGAAAAAAATGAGCTTTATTACCTTTGACAACAAACGCATTGCCGTCTTCGGGCTGGCCAATAAAAAGTCGGTGGCCTTTTTTATAGCCAGGGAACTGATTGCCTCAGGTGCCGAGGTGATTCATGTGGTGCGCTCCGAGGAGCGAAAAAAAACGGCCCGCAAACTCTTTCCGCAATGTTCGGTATTTATCTGTGATGTTGAGAATGAAGAGAATATCATTCGGGTCAGAGATGAGATCCGGGAGGAGCTTGATGGGGAATTGCTGCACGGCATAGTACATTCCATCGCCTTCGCCAATTATTCTGAAGGATTCAAGCCCTTTCATGAAACCCGAAAAGACGATTTCCTGCAGGCTGTCAATATCTCCTGTTTCTCCTTTATCAGTATTGCCAATCATTTTAAGGATCTTCTCCACTCCGACGCCTCGGTCGTGACAATTTCGATCTCGACAACTACCATGGCTGCGGAAAACTACGGCTATATGGCACCAATCAAGGCAGCCCTTGACTCATCGCTCTGTTTTCTCGCTAAAAGTTTCTCTGCATTTTCCAATATCCGCTTCAACGCCGTAGCCCCCGGTTTGCTGAAGACCTCGGCCTCAGCCGGCATTCCCGGATATGTCGACAGTTACCTCTATGCCGAAAAGGCTATCCTGCGTAAAAAAGCCATTTCCACCCAGGAAGCAGCAGATGCCGCCGTTTTTCTTCTCTCTGATCGTGCTTCGGCAATAACCGCTCAGACTATCGTGGTGGACGGCGGTATGGCGGTTAACTATTTTGACAAGGAAATTGTCGGCAAGGCCGTGGGATGAGGGGGTGGGGAAAAGCACCGACAGCGAACGGCGGCCGACTCCCGACAGCATACCTGTGAAGTTACCGATGATACTTGAATGTACCAGGTTTATTTTTTGACCACAAAAGACCTTCTTCCTTCGTTCAAACCGATATTTCTTGCCCAAGAGCAATGAGTTCCGCAACACTTGTCGCGGTCAAACGTAAATTTTGTTTTGCTTCCAGAAGTGCCGTTTCCAGACTGCAGGGCCTGTTAACAATACTGAAGCAGGCGCAGATGCCCTGTTCTCTGACCCGTTCGACCCCCTCCCCCAAACTCCCGGCAAAAGCGATGACAGGAATGCCGGTTTTTTGAGCCATGCGGGAGACCCCAATGGGTGCTTTACCGTGCATGGTCTGGCCGTCGATTTTTCCTTCACCGGTGATCACCAAAGTGGCGCTGACAAGATGCTGATCAAGCCTGATCGCTTCCATAACGATATTGATACCTGGACGCAGTTCGGCATTGGTAAATGCTAGAAAGGCGGCACCCATGCCGCCAGCAGCGCCAGCTCCAGGCACGGTTTCGACATCACGCTGGAGGTCACGTCTAATCAGTGAGGCATAGTTCTTCAGACAATGATCCAGGATTGCCACCATCTCGGGAGTGGCTCCTTTCTGTGGACCAAAAACCACCGAGGCCCCTTTGTCTCCGGTTAGAGGGTTATCAACATCACAGGCAATCTGAATCCGGCTCTGTTGCAGACGTTGATCCAGTCCAGATGCATCAATGCGATTTAAAGTTTTAAGTGACTGCACACCTAGACCGACTTTTCGGCCCTGGTCGTCCAGAAATGACACCCCGAGGGCTTGCAACATGCCCACTCCGCCATCATTGGTGGCGCTGCCGCCGATGCCGATAATAAAATTTCGGATCCCTTGATCAAGAGCATGAAGCAGCAATTCACCAGTACCGAAACTACTTGTTTTCATTGGATTGCGTTGAGCTAACGACACAAGCGCCAGGCCGCTTGCCGCTGCCATTTCAATAAATGCCGTCTGTTTATCCCCGGAAATGCCATAAAATGCTTCGACGGTATCACCCAGAGGTCCACGAACCAAGGCGCAGTGAATTTCGCCACCTGTCGCAGTGACCAGAGCAGCCACAGTGCCTTCGCCACCATCGGCAATCGGCAGTTTGACATAGTCCGCATCTGGAAAAACTGTTCGAAAACCGGCTTCGATTTCCGTTGCGACGTCCAGCGCCGAAAGGCTTTCTTTGAAGGAATCCGGGGCGATAATGATCTTCATGGCTTACATCTTCCAATGAAATCAGTAGTAATGGGTCGCTGATCAGTTACAGCCAGACAGCGCCGGCCGTAACTCTCAGACCCGTAAGTCTCCCTCTTACTAACACGACATTTTTAGGGGACTGTGACTATCGAACCATGCAGGGCCTTTTACTGTCAAAAGTCCAACCAGGGATAAGATACTGCATGCTCGCGGCATCGTTTCTTACACCGTAGGGAAGTTTTTTATAGGATTCGTGGGCTTTCATTACCTTATCCATATTCAGCTCAAGACCAAGCCCAGGCAAATCACTTATCTGAATTTTCCCATCAATAATTTTATAAGGATTGTTCGTCAACTGCTGGCCGTCTTGCCAGATCCAGTGGGTATCCATCGCGGTAATATTTCCAGGAGCCGCAGCAGCACAGTGGGCAAATGTTGCCAAGGAAATATCAAAATGGTTGTTGGAGTGGGAGCCCCAGGTGAGGCCCCAGTCATTTAGAACCTGAGCAATTCTTACCGAGCCCGACATGGTCCAGAAGTGCGGATCGGCCAAGACGATGTCAATCGATTTAGCGCAGATAGCATGATAAAACTGCTTCCAGTCAGTGGCGATCATATTGGTAGCCGTCGGGATACCGGTGCGCATTTTGAATTCGGCCATGGTTTCTCGCCCGGAGTAGCCCGCTTCAGTTCCACAGGGATCTTCCGCGTAGGTCAAGGGACTGCCGCTGCAAAATTCCACCGCCTCGTCCAACTTCCAGGCTCCGTTCGGGTCAATATTGATACGGGCGTCAGGAAAGGTTTTAATTAGAAGATCGATTGTTTGCATCTCTTCTAATCCGGGAAAAACGCCCCCTTTGAGTTTAAAATCTTTAAAGCCATAGACTTCTTTCAACGCCTGGGCCTGCTCGATAATGGCCTCGGAGGTCATAAACGGATTCCGCCGAATTTTAAACCATGGGTTAGAACTGCTACTTTCATCAATATAAGGCAGATCGGTCATCATTTTATCTGCCTGATAGAAAAGATATCCCAGGACAACCACTTCGTCACGTTGCTTGCCGTCACCCAAAAGATCACAAACTGGAACGTCGAGAAACCGGCCCCATAAGTCCAGCATGGCGCACTCTATTGCCGTTTCCGCGTGAACAACGTCCGCCAGTTTGGCCAGCGAGAGGTTTTGAAGCCCTTCGCTGCCCTTTGTCGCAAGATTGTGCTTATCAGCTAACGTCTTAACAACACCACGGTAGGCACTGATCTTCTGACCGATCACATAGGGCTTTGCTTGTTCGAGAGCTTTTGCAATAGCTTCGCCGCCATGAACTTCTCCCAGACCGATATTCCCGGAGGAGTCTTTCAATATTACAATGTTCCTGGTGAAAAATGGCCCATGCGCTCCGCTGAGAGACAACAACATACTGTCGTTGCCTGCTACCGGGATGACCTGCATTTCGGTGATCAGGGGGAGATTTTCTTTGAGGCTCATGGCGTTTTAACTCCTTGCGCAAGTTCTCTTTTTGCTGCCTTATGATTGTTGATAAGAGTCAAAATCAAGGAGAGGATAGTGAGTCCCAGGAACATGGCGCTAATCGGCTGAGTGAGTGCATCCAACCAATTGCCGTTTGAATATTCAAGTCCCCGTCTCAGGTTCACTTCCATTGCCCCCTGAAGGATAAACCCGAGAATAAATGGAGGAATAGGGATGCCGAATCTGTGCATCATCAGGCCAATAAATCCAAACAGAAGCAAACCCCACATGTCAAAAACGCGGTTTCCCAGAGCGTAGGCACCAATAGAACAGAGGACAACGATAAGGGGAATCAGGATATGGGTGGGAACCTTGAGAATTCGAACAAACATTCTCATCCCACCCCACATCATCGCGGCCATAAAGATTGCAGCCAGCGCCATGGCTGCAAATAAGCTGTAAACAACCGGCCCATTTTGCTCAAAAAGAAGTGGTCCGGGCTGCATACCATGAAGCAGAAAGCCGCCGAGAAGAATCGCTGTTGCTCCGTCTCCAGGAATGCCGAGAGTGAGTAGAGGAATCATGGCACCACCAATAGAAGCATTATTGCTCGATTCTGAAGCGATAATACCGTCAGGAATTCCAGTGCCATATTTTTCCGGATGTTTACTGGTATTTTTTGCAACCGAATAGGCGATTAAGTTGCTTGTGGCGCCACCAATGCCGGGAAGCACACCGATACCGAGGCCGACCAAAGTACTTCTGATCAGATTTATCCAATTTCCTGACATATCCTTTAAGCCGAAGCCAAACCCTTTCATTTTATAGTCCGGAACTTGGATCTTTTGCTCTTTATCCGACGCAGCCAGCAGAACTTCCCTGATCGCATACAGACCGACCAGGACGACAAGCAGATGAAAACCGCTTGACAACTCCAACGATCCGAACGTGTACCTTGGGGTTCCGTCCGTTGGAGAAAAACCTACCGTTGCGAACATCATACCAAACATGGCACTCAACAGACCCTTAACAACCGATTTTTCGGTCAGTGCCGCAATCAGTGTAAGAGCAAAGAGTGTAACGGAGAAATATTCCCAGGGGCCGAACTTTAATGTGATTTTTGCCAACAGTGGTGCTGCAAAAATCATAACGGCAACACCCGCCAGGGTTCCTATCAGGGAAGCGAACACGGCGAGGCCAAGTGCTTTGCCCGCCTGGCCTTTACGAGCCATCGGTACGCCTTCAAAGGTTGTTGCAATGGAGTTCGGTGTACCCGGCATATTTAGGAGAATCGCGGCGATGAGACCTCCTGAGGTACCGCCGATATAGATTGCCGTGAGCATCGACAATCCGATATGGCTGGCCATGACATAGGTCACCGGAAGGAACATCGACAGACCCGCTACGACAGTAAGTCCCGGAAGAGCCCCGAAAATAATGCCGACCAGAACTCCAAAAAGTATCATGGTTATACAGGTAGGATCTGTTAAGACCGTTTCAAAACCAGTTAATAGCAAATGAAACATAGCTTTATTCTCCTAACCTAATATCCCACTGGGGAGAATTAACGTAAGAAATTTTGTAAAGATGAAATAGATCAGAATAGATACACTGATGGAAAAAAGAACAATAAAGAGAGCCCACTTTTTTCTTTCGCTTTTATTGGTCAGAAGAAATGATTGTGCTATAAGATAAAAACTACTTGAAAGAATAAATCCAACCGGCTGGTAAAGCGCGATAAACATAGCAAGATATATCAAAGAAATAATCAGTTTTATTGAGATCACATTGTCAATTCGATTAATGATCGTCGAAGGGCGTTCTTGAACGTACGATGGTGTTTCCTCGGTTGATATTTTATTTTCACTCTGTATTTTTTTCTGTCTCCGTCCTTTTAAGTAACTCTGTATGATATGCGTCACGCTAAGAATGATCGTAAGCACTCCTAGAAGTTGTGGAACTGAACGGGAATCAAGTCCTCTGTTTCCGAAAGGAGTGAAAGTTGAGATTTTCGAAGCACCAAATATATAAACTACAGCAAGGATTAGAAAGAAGACTCCTACACCGATCTCTTTTCTTATTTCTCTGTTCATTTCGTGCTTCTCCAATTATCAAGCGATTGCCACTGGCCTGAAGATTTTTCCTCAGACCAATGGCTTGTGAAATAACTATATGGTCATTATTTGCCTTGGAGGGTGTCCTTAATGGCCATGAGCTCTTCTCGCTGGGCGTACCAGTGTGTATTTGAATCTTTAACATTTTTCCATGTCGGGGTCTGATAAGCCTTCTTCATCTCGGCACGGTAAGATTCATTTTTGTTGACGATTTCGCCAACGGCATTACAAATCTTTTCTATTTTCTGCGGATCTGTGCCTTTGGGGAAAAACATCGTGTTCATATAGTCATATCCAACATTGACACCGGATTCCCGAAGAGTCTTCACGTCAGGAATAAGTTCCGATCTATTGTCACTTACGCTGCCGAGAATTTTGAGCGTACCGTTGTTAACATATGCCTCGACCATGTCGTAATTCAACGGTACGATTTCTGCGTGTCCGCCCAGAACTACCTGCAACCTTTCTCCAGAACCGCCTGACGACACGATATTCAGTTTAGCTCCAGCTTGCAAAAGACCGATAGCTGTCCACATCGTTGTCGCGCCGGTATTTGCTGTCAACTTTACACTGCCCGGATGTTGTTTTGTGTATTCTATCAGTTCCTCTATATTGTTGTAGGGTGCACTTTCCAGGGACACGAGAACTTCAGGAGACGAATTTGACAGGATGCAACCAATTTCAAAATCTTGGATGCCGTAATCAGCCATGCCCGCGGCTTCAGCAATACTTAATGAAAGCTGATGAATTAAAATAGTATATCCGTCAGGTTTAGCGTTTTTAACTTGAGCCGCTCCAATTGTTCCTCCACTTCCTGGAACATTAGTAACCACTACGGGCACACCGATAAGATCGGGCAAGTATTTAGATATGGCGCGGGCATTAAAATCTGAATTTCCACCGGCACCATAAGGAACAACAAGGTTAATAGCCTTCGAAGGCCAATCAGCCGCGTTCCCTTGCCCAACCATAGCCAGCACACAAAATAGAGTGATCAATCCTTTTTTCATAAATCCTCCCGATCTGTTGTTTTCGGTTTTGCATGTAATGCTGACCACTCCAGTCGGCCAGCTTCAGAATTCACAGCTTTAACACAACACTGCCATTAATATGGCAGTGTTTCCTTTAGTCTGCTCCACGTTTGACTTCGACTTTGGCCTGCTTTTCGTAATAGCGGATCAATGCTCCATGGTCGAGTCCACCCATGTCATCGGTCTTCATCGCTTGCATGATTTCCATGACTCCGGCCGTTAAGTGAATCGGAGCACCGATTTCGTGGGCAGTATCCAGGGCATTTTGCAGGTCTTTAATATGAAGATCGATGCGAAAACCCGGCTCGAATTTTCGATCCATCATCAGTGGCGCTTTGACGTCGAGGACCGTGCTCCCGGCCAAACCGCCACGGATAGCCTGATAGACAAGCTCCGGGTCGACCCCGGCCTTGCTAGCGAGAACAAGAGCCTCGGACAAGGCGGCGATATTGAGTGCAACGATGATCTGGTTGGCGAGTTTGGTGGTATTTCCGGCACCAACTCCACCAGTCAGGACAATCGAACCGGCCATTGCCTTCATAATGTCGTAGCACTTTTCAAAAACCTCCTTTTTACCGCCGACCATCACCGAAAGAGTGCCGTCGATAGCTTTCGGTTCACCGCCGCTTACCGGCGCATCGAGCATCTCAATTCCCTTTTCGATCAGCTGTTTTGCCACTTCTTTGGCGGCAAGGGGAGCGATGGAGCTCATATCGATCAGAACAGTACCGGGCTTGGCTCCTTCAATAATTCCATTTTTACCCAAGGCAACTTCCTTGACCTGTGGCGAGTTGGGCAGCATGGTAATTACCACATCCGTCTGCTCTGCGACGGCTTTTGGCGTCACAGCAGAGGAAGCGCCCAGTTTTCTCAGTTCGGCGGTCACCTCCGGTTGGTGATCGATAACCACAACCTCGTACCCTGCTTTGATCAGGTTTTTGCACATGGGTTTCCCCATTATGCCTAATCCGATAAATCCTACTCTCATTGCTTTATCCTCCGGATTTCAATTTTTTAGGCTAAGGGTTTCGCATCGAGTTCTTCGAGCAATTTTTTGAGCAGTGCCATGCGGTCAGGTGAACATCTTGAGTTTGGTCTGACAGGTTCCCCCGTTTCAAATCCAAGCAGACGCATGTAGTCCTTCGTCACCACCGGGAAGCTCCCGAGATTGTAGGCCATACGCATCGGAGCGAGGCGATATTGTGCCTCCAATGCTCCGGGAAGATCTCCTTCCATAAACCTATTGTAGATTTCAACCACAAGTTGCGGCACGACATTGGCCGATGAGGCCACTGCTCCGGCCCCGCCATAAGCTAGCGTTGCCAGTATGAGGATGTCCCTACCGGCAATGATTTTGAAGCCTTTCAGGCGGGTGCGGCGGATGAATTCGGCTGTCAGTGTCATATCACCGCTGCTCTCCTTGATACCGACGATGTTTTCCACTTCTGCGAGTCGTTCCAGTAAGTTCGCGGAAATACCACAGACCATGCGATCGGGATTATTATAGAGCAGAACAGGGAGTGTGGTTGCCTCGGCAATGGTCTTGAAGTGAATGTAGAGTTCTTCATCGTTAGGGCTGAGGAACATCGGATGCAGGATGGATACTGCCTGTGCCCCCATCTTTTCAGCCACGCTAGCCCATCTGACGCATTCACGCGTGGTGATCGAGCCTATTCCGAAATAGATTGGTACCCGGCCCGCGGCATGATCAATGACAATCGCGGCTGCTCGCTTCTGTTCCTCTGGGGCGAGACCAAAGAATTCACCATTGCTTCCCAACGACAAGATACCATGCACGCCGCCGGCAATGACATGGTCGACTATTCGGCGCAATGCCGGTTCATAGACCCGTTCCTGATTGTCCGTCGGAGTGATGATCGGCGGAATAATGCCTTTGATAAAACTCGTATCCATGACAAAGCCTCTTCTCCTCTAATGATAATGGCGTCAGCGCACCAGGCAGGGACGTTTATTCTCGAAACACCAACCGGGAATAAGGCACTGCATGACTACGGCGTCATCCCTGCTCCCCAGTCCTTCCTTGAGGTACAGCTGATGAGCCCGTTCAATGGCCACCATATCCGGTTCAACCCCAAGGCCCGGCCTGTCGGGGACGGAAATCTTGCCGCCGATGATCTTCAGTGGGTTGTTGGTCAGATGCTGGCCGTCCTGCCAGATCCAGTGGGTATCGATAGCGGTGATGTTGCCCGGCGCAGCTGCCGCGACTTGGGTAAACATCGCCAGTGAGATATCGAAATGGTTATTGGAGTGCGAACCCCAGGTCAGCCCCCAATCGTTGCACATCTGCGCTACCCGAATTGATCCCTGCATGGTCCAGAAATGCGGGTCGGCCAGGGGAATGTCGACACTGTGGAGTTGTACGGCGTGATTCATTTGCCGCCAGTCGGTGGCAATCATATTGGTGGCCGTTCGTAAGCCTGTAGCTTGACGGAATTCGGCCATGATTTCTCGCCCGCTATAACCATTTTCAGCACCGCAGGGATCTTCGGCATAAGCCAGTACCCCCTGAAGGTCGGAGCACAGCCGGACAGCCTCCTCTAGAGGCCAGGCACCATTTGGATCGATTGTGATCCTCGCCCGGGGAAAACGCTCAGCTAAAGCGCAAACAGCTTCAACTTCATGTTCTCCTCGCAACACACCGCCTTTGAGTTTGAAATCGTTGAAGCCATATCTTTCTTGTGCCGCTTCCGCCAGACGAACGATACTTTCTGTGGTCATAGCCTCCTCATGCCGCAATCGGAGCCAGTCATCATGATTACCTTCATCGGAAAGGTATGGGAGATCTGTTTTCTTACGATCGCCTACGAAAAAAAGGTAACCGAGCATTTCGACTTGCTGGCGCTGTTGCCCTTCACCGAGAAGAGCGGCGATGGGAACATTGAGAAATTGGCCGAGAAGATCGAGAAGGGCTGTTTCCAAAGCGGTTACGGCATGAACCGTGATCCTTAGATCGAATGTTTGCTGGCCGCGCCCGCCCTTGTCTCGATCGGCAAATTTCTGCCTGACTGAATTCAAAATATTGTTGTAACGTCCAAGGGGTTGTCCGACGACCAAAGGTCTGGTTTCCTCCAGGGTGGTGCGAATTCCTTCGCCTCCAGGAACTTCTCCGATACCAATGTGGCCACTATTGTCCTTTAGGATGATCACGTTTCTTGTGAAAAACGGGCAGTGCGCTCCGCTGAGGTTGAGGAGCATGCTGTCATAGCCGGCCACAGGATAAATCTGCACATCGGTTATCTTTGGAGAATCTAGGAATTGGGTATTTTGCAAAGCAGCACCTCCACTTGCTTAGTAGATTTTGTCGATTACAGACAATCTGTCCCGGCCTGCACCCTCGACGACGTCTTTCGGGCCTTCAATAATGCCATGTTAGCGCTAACATTAATCCCTTGTCAATGTTTTTTTAAAAAAATACTTCTCGATTATATGTGATTGATGTTATATAGTTTTAATGAGAAATAAGAGAAGTGTTGTAGGCAATTGAATACGCTAACATTAATATCTGTGCTCTGCTGTTAATCCCTGAAAGTACTCAAGGGTTTAGAGAGAGGGGAGGCACGGCAGTTTCCCGAGGTGAAGAGAAGATGTCCCGAAATCGAGAGGCAGGTGGGGTGACGCTGGAGGATGTTGCGAGACTAGTAGGCGTCTCATCCATTACCGTATCCCGCGCCATCAACTGTCCAGACAAAGTTGCAACCCAAACTTTGGAAAAAGTCAATCGAGCGATAGCACGAACCGGTTATGTACCGAATCTCTTGGCCGGCGGGCTTGCATCGCGGCGGAGTCGGCTGATTGCGGCAATTATTCCATTTATGGCAAATTCCATATTCGCTGAGATGGTGAGGGCTTTCAGCGAGATATTGCGCGAGGCAGGCTACGAGGTTCTTCTTGGCGAGACGGAATTTTCTGAACAGAGGGAAGAATCACTGCTGAAGACCATTCTAAGCCGAAAACCGGACGGCGTTCTGTTAACGGGAATCAATCATACAGACAGCAGTCGAAGGCGTCTCTTGGCAGCGGGCATACCAATCGTCGAAACTTGGGACCTAACCCCGACCCCTCTGGATATTGTCATAGGATTCTCCCATGAACGGATAGGTCATGCGGTGGCCGATTTCCTTGTCGGTCAGAAGAAATATGAACAATTCGGTATTGTCTCGGCCACGGATCGACGAGCCCTGATCCGGAAAGATGCTTTTCTTGATGCTTTGTCGGGATATGGAATCCGCAATGTCAAAGTAAGCAATGTCCCAGCTCCCACGTCATTCCAGCTTGGACGCCAAGGCCTTACCCAGTTGTTGAGTATGGGATTTTCCAAGGGAGCGATCTTTTTCAGTTCTGACACCCTTGCGCAAGGGGCTATGGCTGAAGCACAATTGCGTCAGTTGGCAATTCCCGAACAGTTGGCATTAGTCGGGTTTGGCGATCAACCATATGCCGCCTATACTTACCCCCCCCTAACCACTGTCCGCTTCGATCTCAGCGAGATCGGCAAACAGGCTGCGTCCGCATTGTTGGCCCGTATTGATAATAAACCGGTAAGAAAGAAGGTCGTCGATCTAGGATTCAATATTGTTGAACGAGCAACTACGTATACAGATTAAAATAATTGTGGATCAGTAAATTTTTAAATCATTATCAGATAGTTATCCATTATTAGAATAGGCTTTTTCGTAACGGTCGATAAGCGATTGTATATGACAATCATCTTTAGGGCAAATTTTGTGGGCACAACAATCAGATTCTTCTCAATCTTCCTGCTCTTATTACTGCTCTTTGCAGCCACCGCCCAATCCTCAACCACCTCTACCGGGCAGGTCGTCAATGTAGCTGACGACGACACCATAACGGTACTCACCGAGGGCAACCAGCGCCAAGGTGCACCTGGCCGGGATCGATTGCCCTGAAGGCGGCCAGGCCTTCGGCAACAAGGCGAAGCAGTTCCTCGCTGCCAAGGTCGCCGGCAAACGGGTAAGAATTGCACCTTAAACCACCGACCGATATGGCTGGACTATTGACATGGTCTTCCTGAATGGCCTCAACATAAATGAATAGATTATTGCCAATGGGTATGGCTGGGCACCGGCAGTATTGCACCGCTTCTCATTGCGATGGTTGGCTGAAGCAAGAGGCTGCAGCGAGAAAGGCACGGTTGGGGCTTTGTCGGGCTGAGAAAAGATCTTCCGCCGGGAGTTCTGCCCCTGTGGCTGGAACAGTTTCGGCCGGACCAGCCGAGTCAGTTGTTTATCATGGCGACCAGAAGGCCAAGGTTTTCCAAGGGCCATCTTGTCAGTATTATTTCTGCAAGTACTGCGTGGTCAAATTTCGGTTGATCGTGGAGGCCAAACCTGGGTTCAAGGCTCCACCGGGAGTGTTGAGGAGTGAAGTTACGTATACTCAGGAATAATGTTCATCAAGCCCTGGTTGTGACATTTAATATTGCCAATGCTCACCTTAGTTTTTCTATCCTTTACGGCAAACTACTCAGGTGTAATCCCTGAGCAGTTTGCCCATTCTCTTATTCCCGCCAATGTTCAGGCTGGTGCAATGTTTCGGCGCATCGGATTTTTCCTCTTATGGTGCCAATAATACCGGGCGTGAGTCCAGGCTGATGCATGTTCCGCTGGAATTGGGTGGAGCTTCAAATCCACAAACGCCAGCCGGAGTAAAGCCGCAGCGAGGGTAATAGCCGGGGATGTCCCAGCACAAAAACGAGTTGTTTTTTTGATTTTCGGAGCGCATCCAGACCAGCCATAATCAATTTTCCGCCAATACCCTTCGCCTGAAAATCAGAATGCACGGCAAGAGGTGCAAGGATTTGAGCTGCGATATTGTTTCAGCCCCTTCAATATGTACCCAGGTAAACAACAAATGTCCTACCACGGTGTCCTTCTCAATAGCGATTAATGAGTGGGACGGTTCGGCGGTTGGATCTGCTAGAAAACTTGTTACAAGCTCACCAATAACCACTCCCTTCTCCTTACTGTTAGGCCTTGCTTATGTGTTGGTTTTGCAAACATTATTTCCATTGTTGATTTCTCCTGTTTTTCAAATTTTTCACTTTTTTTGAAATATGCTGCCACCGTTCTTTTTCCACTCTATCGCCGCTTTTGTTTTGACGCTCGCGGGTGTAGTCAAGCTCATTGTTCAGCTTGATATAGTTGTTCAGCCGTCTGGAGGATATTTCTCCTGTGGCTATCGCCCCAAGCACCCGACATCCAGGCTCACAGATGTGCGTACAATTGCTGAACCTGCATTGTCCAGCTAATGCCTCAATATCAGGAAATGCGCCCGTACTATCAATTACTTGTCGGGATAGGCCGATTTCCCTGATGCCCGGATTATCAATTACCATTCCGCCCCCGGGCAGAAGAAACAGGTCACGGCTTGTTGTTGTATGCCGGCCTTTGCCGACCCTTTCTCCGACCGCCTGAGTTTGTCTGATGTTTTTCCCGGCAAGCTGATTGATCAGGGTGGATTTTCCCGCACCCGATGAACCGATCAGAGTAGCCGTCCGGTGTGGATAGAGCAGTGCCGCAACACGCGTGACCGCATCAGTGTCATATAGTGACAGGGGAAAAACCGGTACGCCGGGAGCGATGGACTCCACCTCGCAGACAAATTGCTCCGGGTTTTGCTGCAGGTCTGATTTGCTGAGCAAAATGACCGGTTCAATACCGCAATGATAGGTGAGCGTGAGGTATCGTTCGATCCTTGCAGGGTTGTAATCCCTATCAAGGCCGCAGACGATAAAGGCAAAATCAAGGTTGGCTGCTATTCCCTGTTCGTCATATACTCCAGAATTCCGGCCAGATCTTTCTCCGGGTGTCTTTCTGGACAACAGATTATTTCTTGTAAAAATGTTTGTAATAACCTGCTCGTTCACAAGCACCCAGTCGCCAACAACCGGATATATTCCAGTTGCCTGTTTATACAGCCGACCGGCCAGCGAAACGTGGAATACTTTATCTCCTTGCATTACTGAAAAAGCATGCCTGTGTACCCCGACTACCCTTGCCGGGGCGGAATCGGCAGCTGAATTTTCGTATTGGTGTTGAAAAAATGGTGACCATCCCAGTTTTGCTAGTCCAGATAAGAACGTGTTTTCGTGTAACGGTTTGTTATTATGTGTGTTATGCATAGTTTTTTCCCTGTTGTGTTGTAAGCACAGCCGAGAGCAGGTCGAATATACGGTATATGGAAATACCGAAGCCGAAAGCTCGTCAGGCGTGAAAATAAATACGAAGAACAGTTATCGGAAAAAGCACGCAAAAATATTGCAGAGGTTCGACGGAACCAAGAAGGAAGAGCAGCTGGCATAGCCCCGGAATGATGTCCGAATTTGCCGATGCTGATGTGGTATCAATCGTCTGTCTGGTTACGCTGCGGTTTTCCCGGTAACGTACAACACAAGATCAATTGAATTGGTGAACATAAAATCTCCTAAATGAATTGAATTACGAAAAAACGTGTACACAAGAACTGCCCGCTTGTCAACAGGAAGATTCTGAAAAAGCTACGAAGTAAAAAGGTGACGGGTTTATTTTGTAATTTTTACGAATGAAGTGCTGCAACAAATAGTTGCAGAGCCTGGTACATAAAAGTTATAAAGAGATGGTCTTAATTCTGCTTTTACAAAGGAAATATGCTGAAATCTTACGCAAGAGTTAACAGAACGACCGGAAAGTTATGAAGAGAGAAGTTGTACATCAGTGGAGAGATTGGATTTTGGAGTATATTGGCGATGACAAATATGAGTTGAAACAAATCGGTAATTCGCTCATTCATCCGATTATGGCTAAAAATGCAATAGAAGCTGAAAATCAATCCTATTAGATCATAAAAGCTGTAAAGGAAGGCGCTTGAAATAAAATCATCAAAATTTAGATTCCAATCATACTGATAAGCTTGACATCTGTAGTACCCGTGAGATGAGCCTCTTAGGAAGAAGGTCAAGCTGGCATGAACACAACGGAGAGCTCTTGGCGGCCTTGCATATAAGGCTGGAAAAAGATACGATGCGGCGTTGATTGAATAGAGAGCGATGGCTAACCGTTAACCCTAATATCTCCCTTTTGCTTGAATCAAGCGCTAGCCGCTTGCTAAAAGCAGTTCGATATAGGGAGAGCATGCAGATCTCACTGATCGAGCTGCAGCACCTGTGCTTACCAATTTCTATATCACCGCTATCACCCAATCGACAACCAGCGGCTCCCTTGATGCCGGCATCATTCGTTTGGATAATTCACCAGACCAGAGCAAAAGTGCGGAAACACATTATTTATACAATCTCAACGAGAACATAATCATGTATTCAAGTCTTGGCAGTGTTCCAAACATCATCGGCCCGGATTCTATCTGCTATTATTCGGAAAGCAATGGACTCGGTTTTTCCAATGCGACTAACGATCTCGCTCTTTATTTCAATTCAGAAACAGGGAAAAGCACAGGCAGTACGGTGAGCGTCATTAAGGTCGATGCAGCGCCGGCACTTTGCAAGACTCCCGGGGTGGTCGCTTCTTTTGCCGGGCTGTTGCGCAACATCGGGTATGCAGGCGCTCTCCCATATCCTCAAGAGCTAGAGTCTGGAATTTAAAGCGATGGGTGAAGAAGAGCTCAATAAAGATCGCCTGGCACTTGCTTTGGAGGCTGCGGGACTTGATCTATGGGAGAACGATCTGGTTACCGGTGAGGTTACCCGCAAGGCATCTAAGACATTTACTGAACTCGGCTATAGCGAAGAGGAGGCCCTTGTCTGCATAGATGACCAGTTTGCCTTTGTCCATCCTGAGGATGTCCCCTTAGTCAAGGCAGCGATCAATGAGCATTTGACGGGGGTAACGCCTGAATACCGATGCGAGTTTAGACTGAAGGCCAAAGACGGTTCATGGGTCTGGTACGCCAATTACGGAAAAATCATGCAGAGTGAGGATGGTAAGCATGGCAAGCGGTTTATCGGTGTGACCTTCAACATTAACAACAGGAAGTGCCAGGAAAACGAACTCCGGCGTATTAATCTTAAACTCGCCGAGCAAAATGAAATGCTTGAGAGGTTGAATAACACCTTGCGGGAAAGCGAGGACAAGTTCCGTACGACATTTGATTTCAATCCCGATGCAGTGACCATCAGCCGTCTGGATGACGGTTGTTATGTCGATATCAATCAAGGATTCACGAAAAATACAGGTTTTACCCGTGACGAAGCTATTGGCAAGACAGTCCTGGAACTCAACCTTTGGCACAATCCAGCTGATCGGAGCATATTAGTCAAGGGGCTTCGGGAAAAAGGTTTTTACCAGAATCTCGAGACGCAATTTCGATTAAAAAACGGCGGCATCATTACCGCATTGATATCGGCGAGACTTATCGCCCTCAAGGGAGTTACGCATCTCCTCTCTGTCACCCGCGATATAACGGAGCTGAAAAAATTCGAATATGAAAAACTGAAATTTGAAAAGCTGGAGTCCCTGGGTGTGCTTGCTGGGGGAATTGCTCATGATTTCAATAATATCCTTACTGGAATCATGGGTAATATTTCGTTTGCGAAAATTTTTCTCGATTCCACCCATAAATCCAACAAACCCTTGGCACTGGCTGAAAGGGCAGCAATGAGGGCCGGAGAGCTGGCGCACCAACTACTGACCTTTGCACGCGGCGGGCAGCCGATCAAGTACGTGGTATCGCTCAAACACCTTGTAGACGAAGCGCTTTCCTTTGCCCTACTGGGTTCAAATGTCAAAGGAATCGTTGACATACCCGATTCCATCCACGCCCTCGAAGCCGACGAAGGCCAGATAACCCAGGTTTTTCATAACATCATCATCAACGCCACGCAGGCGATGCCGGGAGGAGGCGTGCTGAAAGTCTCCGCCCGAAATGAACTACTGAACGAAAAGAATGCATTTTCACTTCCCCCAGGCCCCTATCTCCAACTGACATTTATCGATCAGGGATGCGGAATACCCACAGATGATCTTAAAAAGATCTTTGACCCCTACTTCACGACCAAATCGACCGGCACCGGTATGGGACTCTCATCGGTCCACTCGATCGTACACAGGCACGGCGGCCATATTCAAGCAGCTTCCACTGTTGGCAAAGGAACAACCTTTACAATCCACCTGCCATCAATCGGAAAAGCCTCTGCACATTATCAGGAAGAAACCCCAGGACAACCGGTGGGAAAGCATATAGGCGGGTCTATTCTCGTCATGGATGACGAAGAAATGATCATTAAAGTTGCATCGTCGATGCTTGCCCATCTTGGATATGTCGTGACAACATGCTCAAACGGAGAAGAAACTATTGATCTCTATAAGGCGTCGATGGACTCCGATACTCCATTTCTGGCAGTTATAATGGACCTGATCATCCCCGGAGGAGTTGGAGGCAAGCAGGCAGCGGAGCAGATCCTCTCTCAGTTCCCCAACGCCTGCCTGATTGTGTCAAGCGGTTATTCGAACGACCCTATCATGTCAAATTATCGTGATTACGGATTTAGCGGGGCCATCGCCAAACCTTATAATATTCAGAAGTTCCAGGAAGTGCTCGACAACGCCCTAAGGCATTGCGAGCGTGGGTCGGACTTGACTTAATGATATTTCGAATGCCAATAAGATGCTGGGATTTTATTGTTTATACCGTACGAACCTCCTATGTGCATACTGTGGGAAAACAATGTCGTTATCAAAGTTGCCGAACCTGACTCCTTCACCAGCCAGTCTGGCATGATCGTCACTCCCCACCGTACGGTCTCATTATGCATGGCATATTAAGTATGGTGTCCCCTTATAGTGAAAATTCCTTCTTCTCAGGGTCGTGCAGAGCAATGGGAGCACCCCGGATCGACTATAGAGCTGACTTTCTCGAGAATGCAATAAGCATTTAATCTTATCCATAATATTATGGAAGGAAGTGATTGCCTCCTCACAAAACAGAATAAATTATTTTCAGTCAAAGAGAGGTCTTCATCCATTCATACTCCCCCGAATCAAGTAGATGGATCTATAAAGGCAGACGAGGTTTCCGCATAAAAACCTGTACAGACAGTTTACACCTGGCAAATTAAAATGTCCAACCTGTGGACAATGGCACGTCGGGTATCTGCTCGTAAGGCATGTTCGTTATCGTTTCAAAAATCTAAGAAGCAATATTAATTCAGTATCATAAGTGCTATTTTGTTTTTTTACCCTTCTCGCCACTAACTGGCATATTCTTCGCTTTTACAGAATGTAAAGGATTACACTGATTGTAAGGATCAAGGCATTCCCGGTTCCACTGGATAAAAATGAGGAGTTACGGTTATGGTTCACAATTACGGAACAAAAGAGAAAACGCTTCCTGTCAACTGCAGAAGTCAGATCAGGTTTGATAGGAAATGCGGGCAATCATCTCCAATGACACACCACCACAGTGATGACAATTCCAGCCCAACAATGGATTATGAAGATCTCTATATGCTGCAGCGCTGGTTGAAAGAGTGGCAGGAAGTGCAACTAAGGAAATGTAATACTAACAAAAAATCTATCTGTGAAAACCGAAATCAATACAACAACAAATTTGTTGGCTAACGGATGGGTGATAAGTGACGTGAGGTGATAGGTAAAAGCTTTTTAAGCCCTTATAACTTAAGGTAAATTCACTCTCGCCACCTCCAGGTGCAGCGCAGGCAGTCGGAGTCAAGTCAAGACGTCGAACAGCTGAATATTGGAGATATTGTCTTTTGGGATGGTTCTCTTATCACCTGCCGGGATATGGCGCACAGGCGGTTGATCGATATGGGGACGAAGCTTCCAGTCGATCTCGAGGGTCCGGCAATCTTGCACGCAGGACCGATTGTTGCCAAAGAAGGAGATAGCTGGAGAATGGTTTCTATCGGACCGGCAACCAGTATGAGAATGGAAGTTCATGAAAAAGAGTTTATCAGGCAAACCGGTATAAAACTGATCATCGGCAAAGGTGGAATGGGGCCGGAAACGGTGGAAGGATGGGCCTCCCACAAGGCAGTTCATGCGGTATTCCCAGGTGGTTGTGCTGTTCTTGCAGCAAGCAGGGTTGAAGAAATAGAGAGAGTTGAATGGCTGGATTTGGGAATGCCTGAGGCATTGTGGATATCCAGGGTTAAGAATTTCGGCCCGTTGATCATCTCAATCGACACTAAGGGCAACAATCTCTTCAATAAAAACAGGGCTGAGTTTAATGCCAAAAAAGGTCCTATTATTGAAGAGATTTCAAAACATATCCGCTTTATCAAATAGTTTTTGGGGAATTTTCAGAAAAGAAGAAGTTCCAATGAAACCAGATTCTTTAAAATTCTGGGCTTCTCTATCATCTGCAGGAGAGGTAAAGGTGCAAAATAATTTTGAATCGCTTATGACCCTTCCATCTATATTGCCTTTCCTCTTTATCATAATCTGTGGGTTTGCCGCCTCGGTACACGGCATAGTTGGTATTGGTTTCCCTTTGATTGCCACACCATTAATAGCAATGATCACGGATGTTAGAACTGCCATTCTTCTCCTTGTGATCCCTACCATAGCTCTAAATATCGCCAACATTGTGAAAGGCGGAGCCTGGAGCAAGAGCATTTCCATCTATTGGCCCTTGGCCTTTTATGGAGCAATTGGCAGCTTCCTAGGAACCCACTTGCTCATTTTAGTCCCACCTGAAACCTTCCGGCCTTTACTTGCCGGCACCATTCTGTTGTATTTGAGTGCAGAAAGAATAGGGGTTGGCCTCAACTGGGTTAAAAATCACCCACAAATCGCAATGGCCGTTTTTGGAGCAAGCGCTGGGGTGCTCGGTGGAACGGTAAATGTCATGCTCCCTGCCTTGGTAATCTTTTCACTTGAGAGCAAAATGGAAAAGACCGTAATGATCCAGGTATTTAATTTTTGCTTTTTATTTGGAAAATTGATTCAAGGGGCAGTGTTTATGGATGCAGGATACTTTTCATTGAATATTTTGCGAATTTCGGTACCGCTAGCCATGCTAAGTCTGAGCGTTATGTTCCTGGGAATGAGCTTACGTAAGAGGCTGGACGAGAGTATATATAGAAAATGGCTTCGGAAATTGCTTCTGGTCACGGCTGTGATTCTTGTCGCACAGTTCTTAACGGGTTTTTTTCATGTAAAGTAAATATGCAATAGCCAGCAGAAATCGATGATTCGTGCTTCGCTGCCAAATTGAAGCTTTCTACAGTTAAAGTCTTATTTGTGACTGATCAGACTAAATGAATGGCTCTTACTACAGCAACCTGCTGTCTCTGACTGACTGAAATTTGTTGAGACTTTCTATACCAGAGATGTGGCAGTTGAACGTTGGAATGTGAGAACCCTCCGGAAAAGACAGGATCTCAGCAGTTATATAAGGAACTAAAATGACAAAAGCCCTTACGGTACTAAAACCATAAGGGCTTAAATTTTGTAGCATAGATGCCCTGGACCAGGAATCGAACCAGGGCATATGGATTTACAAGACTTTTTTCAAGGGTAATGCACTAAGCTAAAGCAAGGCAAGCAGAACACCGGCGGCAACCGCAGATCCGATAACTCCGGCAACATTCGCTCCCATGGCATGCATGATCAGGTGATTTTGCGGGTTAGCCTCAAGACCAACCTTGTTGACCACTCTGGCAGCCATCGGTACCGCGGAAACTCCCGCGGCTCCGATTAATGGGTTGATCGGATTTTTCGACATCTTATTCATCAGCTTGGCCAGCAGTAATCCCGAAGCAGTGCCAATGGCAAAAGCTATCATACCCAGGGCAAGGATACCAAGGGTCTCCAGGTTAAGAAACTTATCCGCGGAAAGCTTACTGCCAACGCCCAGACCGAGAAAGATAGTAACGGTATACATCAACGAGTTCTTGATGGTGTCGGAAAGTCTGTCGACGACTCCACATTCTTTGGCCAGGTTGCCGAGCATGAACATACCGATAAGCGGAGCGGCCGAAGGCAGCAACGTGGCACAGATTCCCAAAACAAGCAGAGGCAGGATGATTTTCTCGATTTTGGAAACATGGCGCAGCTGCACCATTTTAATCTGCCTCTCTTCCTTGGTGGTAAGCCATCTCATAATCGGCGGCTGAATCAGCGGCACCAGCGCCATATAGGAATAGGCGGCGATGGCGATTGAACCGAGCAGTCGCGGTGAGAGCTGGCTCGAGAGGAAGATGGCCGTTGGACCATCGGCACCGCCGATGATGCCGATGGAGGCGGCGTCGCGCAGGGAAAAATCGATCCCCGGTACAAAATCCGAGAGCAGCAGGGCTCCAAGCAGGGTAGTAAAGATACCGAACTGGGCGGCTCCACCCAGGAGTATGGTCTTGGGATTGGCGATCATGGGGCCGAAATCGGTCAATGCCCCAACACCCATGAAGATCAACAGAGGGAAAATACCGGTGACGATACCTACCTCATAAATATAGTAGAGAATCCCTCCCGGATCTGCAATACCGGCAATGGGTATATTGGAGAGGATAGCGCCATAACCGATGGGAATAAGCAGCAGCGGTTCAAACTTTTTGAAAATTCCCAGACAAATAAGGACCAGACCGACAGCGATCATCAGGATTCTACCGATACCGAGTGTCCAGTCTTTGTTCATCTGATCGCTTATGATACCGGCGATCCCGGTTGTTTTAAAGAGTTTGACGAACAGCTCGCCCAGTGCAGGCAGCTCCTGGCTCTCGCCACTGGCGGGGATATCGGCAACGATAGACGAGCTGGCGATGGTGCCGATAAGGGCGCCTTTTTGTATTTTACTGTACGATTGATACTTTACATCGAGGACCTTTCCAGCCACACCCGCGTGAAGGACAATATTGGTACCGTCCTCCCTTTTCAAAGTGGCTATTTTGTCCCCACTGTACACCAGGCTCCCTGGTGATACTTCAATACTTAGTATTTTGCCGTCGGCTGGAGAAATAATCTCCACGGCGTCATCCGCCGCCCAGGCGGATGACAGCGCAGCCAGGCAAAAGCCAAGCATGGTGAGTAAGAACATTCTCATTTTCATAATGCTTTCCCGATTGCAACGAAGAAAGGAAAACACACCGTCCGGGCTGCTGCCGAACGGCGTGGACGATTTATGCGACAGTAACCAGTGGTTCCGTAGCCTGCACGGTGTCGCCTGCGCTGACATGAACAGCCGTTATTTTACCGGCCTGCGGCGCCTTGACTTCGGATTCCATTTTCATGGCTTCCATAATAACAAGCGTTGCGTCTTTGGCCACCTCATCTCCCACCTCGACCAGCACCTTGACGATGTTTCCAGGTGTCGGAGCATCAACATCGGTACCTTCAGCCTCTGCAGGTGCAGGAACAGGAGCCGCTCCGGCTGCCGGTACGGCCTGGAAACCGCCGCCTGCGCCCTCGGCGACCACAACGTTATATGGTCTGTTGTTCACGGTGATTGTATAACTGCGGGGACCAGTGGCGGGTGCGGCAGCCGCTGCCGAAGCTTTTTTCTTCTTTTTCTCTTCCGGTTTTTCGTCTGTAATCTTGCGGACATTGACTACTGCATTGCCGAGGAGGAAATCCAGACCTTTCTGCTCACAGCTGGCGATGATAAAGATATTCTCATCGTTGACAGGCAGGTTGTTTTCTTCGAGAATCTTGGTTGCCTTGGGAATGCCGGGCTCGAGAATATCGAGAGGATCATCGGTGAAAACCGGTTTGCCAAGCTGTTCAGAGGCGATCCTGACTATTTCTTCATCCGGCGGTACCGGAGTCCGGCCGAAATACCCAAGGACCATATTACCGTAGCTTGGATTGATTTTCTTCCATTTGCCCTGGGTGACGTTCAGGTAGGCCTGTTGAAAATAGAACTGGGATACCGGTGTTACGGAGGTTCCGAAACCGCCACGCGCCACCACCTCCGACATCGCCTTGATGACGTCGGCATAGAGGTGAAGGGTTCCGGTATCACGCATCATCATGGTGTTGGCAGTCAGGGCGCCGCCGGGCATCGGAGAGAGAGTGACGGTGGGCGAGATCATTTTAGCCTCGGGCGGGAAAAAATAGTCCTTCATCGCTCTTTCAAATGACTCGGAAGCGAGCAGTACCTTTTCGTAATCGAGATCAAGGGTATAATCGGTTCCCTTGAGCGCATGGATCATGGAGAGAATATCAGGCTGGCAGGTGCCGCCGCTTACCGGGCTTTTGGCAAGATCCACACCGGTGGCGCCACCCTCGATCGCCGCCAGGTTCTGGGAAATGCCCAGGCCTGCGGTATCATGGGTATGAAACCAGAGTATGGTGTCTTCGGGAACAATTTTACGGGCCTGCTTCAGGGTTTCATAAACCTTTCTGGGATTGGAGGTGCCTGAGGCGTCTTTAAAGCAGATGGAGTGGAACGGAATTTCGGCATCGAGGATCTGCTGGAGCCTATCCATATAAAACGCAGGATCATGAGCGCCGGAACAGCCCGGCGGAAGTTCCATCATGGAAACTACTACCTGATGATTGAGACCGTGATGAGCGATACGCTCACCGGAATACATCAGGTTGCGCACGTCATTTAAGGCGTCAAAGTTACGGATAGTGGTCATGCCGTGTTTCTTGAACATCTTGGCATGCAGGTCAATGATGTCGCGGGGCGCCTGGCTTAAGGCGACAACATTTATACCACGGGCCAGTGTCTGCAGATCGCAGTCCGGTCCCACCTCAGCGCGGAAACGATCCATCATATCAAAGGCGGATTCACCGCAATAAAAGAACAGACTCTGGAATCGTGCTCCACCGCCTGCTTCAATGTGGGTAATTCCCGCGTCTACGGTTGCTTGCAGAGCAGGCATGAAATCGTCTGACAATACCCGTGCACCAAATACAGATTGAAAACCGTCCCTGAAAGACGTGTCCATGAATTTAATTACTTTTTTACCCACAGTTTTTCTCCTTTAGAGTTGCTTCTATCATTGCAGAGATAGAAATCTGAAATAGGAATCTATCAATAACGTGTTCTGTTGTCAGACCCGTAATCTTCTGTCTGATTCAAAGGCGGCAATCGCTGCGGCAATGACGGCAATATCATCCTCGTCGTCGGCACTGCGTGAAATTGTTTTTGCCTCAAGTTCCCTTTTCTTTCTTGCTTTAGCGGCCTCGGCGAGCAATTTGCGTTCCAGCTCGATTGCCTCAAATTCCCTTATGGTATGTTCTTTGGTAAGTCTGGAAACCAAAGTAAGCAGGAAAATCATAAGACTGAGAAACAGGAGGACGGTTCCCATTCCGACGAACATTAACTTGAACCCTTCAAGTATCATATTGACATGCCTCGAGTGTAGATGGTATGCGCTGCGCAGGAAATGATGGCAGCGCTTTTATCGTGACTTATATAATTCTAAGACTCATAAATGGCGTATTCCGTTTCCTGGCCCAGCAGGTTATCAATTTCCTGTTGAATAGCTACGCGTTGCTCATTTTTAACCCAGTCATACCAGTCATCAACGGAACGCCAGGTACTGATAACCATACATTCACCCTGTTTATCAATCCTTTTTAGGGTTTCTCCGGAAATATACCCGGGCCGGCTGATCGTCAGGCTGCGTAATTTCTTTAAAAGAATGGTCAATTCCAGGACGTTATTGTCCGATACTTTTCTTTTAATAAAGATTTTAACCGACATGATTATCTCCTTTTTGAAGGGAAACCCGAAATGGATTACTGAAGGATTACTATCCGAATGCTGCATTAAAAAAATGAGCCGAATAAAAGCATTCGTCAATGGGGTCTAAAAAATATACCTCTGTCTATATAGAAATAACAACGACAAGTCAATTATTAACGGTTCCTGATTGATTAGTAATAATTAACGGCGACTCAAAAAAAAATTATCTGTTCTTGTAAAATCCTCCATAGGATCTTTGGGATTTTTTGGTGAACATTCAGGAAATTATCTTTTGCCTGACTGGCAAAAAGCTCAATCTATGTCGTGGTAGGTCTAAAAACGGCAATTTGCCATCCCACCATCTACAGTGAAGTGAGACAGTTAAATGAGAGCGGGAGAATGGACCAGGAGGTGCTCAGAAAGCGCCGGATGGGAGGTAGCCCGGACTGTGAAGAGCGGTCTGGCGAGCTGTTTATCCAATAGTTGTGATAGCCGCGAATTCAGGCTCATGGAGCGGAATGATAATATCGGCCATTTCCTTGATCCTGATCATGGTATCATAGGCTTCGTAGCTATTGATATTGGTACCAGGTGGTATGACCTCCATCTCCATGGCCCTGATCTGCAGGGGAGGTTCGAAGTTCTCTTTAATCACACAAAATCCGGTTACCGCCGCTTTTCCCTTTAGTGTGTCGATGAACACCGTCATCCCTCCGGGAGTATGGATGGGAGTATGCATCAGGCGAATGCCGGGTAGTATCTCACCATCTTCGCGAACTATCTCAATCTGGTTATTTTCTTCGATTTCATAAATGTAATCTTCGACATATCTAAAATCGAGGGGGTGGTATCTCCTGATGGTCTCGAGTTCCTGTTCATGAATGTAAAACCTGGCATTGGTGCATTTGTAGTCATTTTCACAGTGGTCGCTGTGCAGGTGGGTATGGATGACGATATCGATATCCTCGGGGCGCAGATCATAAAGGGCAAGTCCGTCCTCGAAGGTGTAGATTTTTCCGCCGATGGCTTCTTCCCTTTCCCGGGACTGGACGGGGTGCATCTCGCCGGTGTCGATCAGGATTTTTTTGTCACCGCCCTCAACATACCAGCAGAAAATCGGAATGGTAAATGGAGTTCCATAATCATGCTGATAGGTCATCATGCCCTTATCAAAAACTTTTGTCCCCATGACAATGGGATGGATTGTATAGGTCGTCATGCCTCTCCCCCTGATAGCTGTAAATAGCTGAACTGAATTTTAGGTGAAGTAAAACTACTACATTATAAGCAAATAACAGAATGTCAAAGTGGATGGCAGAGTAAAAAGCGCGATCTCCCGCATTGCAGTGTTTTTGGCATCGGTTCCAGATACTTACTTGTATAGTCGACTGCCTGCCAAAAAACCCTGTGTCTGGTCTATCGAGTTTTCTCGAGGTCTGCACTGATCGCAGGGTCCATTCCGGTATTTCGGCGATTTTTTTAACGAGATTGTGTTTCATAGAAAATCTTTTTTTTTTTACGTGGAATAATGGTAGATTCCACACAAAATTACTCTTTCCCGGACAGAAACTGTCTAAAAGATATTTAATTACCAAAAAAAAAATCGGCCAAATAAACTTACCTTTAGGCAAATCATTAGAGAAACTCGGGAATATGTTAGTTTCGGACTCCGTTCCGGGACCGGAAAACGGTAAAGAGCTTAGTAAAATTTCCAAGGCAGGCGGCATGAAATTGGGGAGTTTTATTGATAATCAGAAAAAATATCTCTGTATGGAACGGCCTGTCTTAATATCTTCAGCATGAGGCACATGAAGTCATCTGCAAAACTTTTTTACGAGATCATTATATTATGAATTACAAGAAAATACCTTTGAATGAACGGATCATTGTGGCCCTTGATGTCGATTCCGATAAAAAAGCACGGGATGTGGTAAAACGCTGCGAGTCGCATGTCGGATACTTCAAGGTCGGTCTTCAGCTGTTTATGGCCAACTGGTTCAATAGCGTGGACTGGATCCTCGACCGGGGGCACAAGGTAATGCTTGATTTGAAATTTTTTGATATTCCGGAAACGGTGAAGCTTGCCGTTGAGCAGGTCAACAACCGTGGAGTCAGCCTGGCGACGATACACGGCAATGATCCTATTATCAGGGCAGCTCTCCAGGCAAAGGGGGATATGCAGCTTCTTGCTGTTACCGTGCTGACCAGCTTCGGTGAAGACGATATGCGGGCCATGGGGATGACGCAGTCGGTTGAAGAGCTGGTTTTCTATCGAGCTCAAAGGGCTTTGGAGCTTGGCTGTGATGGTGTTGTCTCCTCGGGGCTTGAGGCCGGTCGGCTGCGCCGGGATTTGGGAGAGAAGCTCTTGATTGTCACACCCGGAATTAGACCGGGCGCCAATGTAACGGATGGCGGCGATGATCAGAAAAGAATCGTCACCGCCGGAAGAGCGATCGGTGACGGTGCCGATCATGTTGTGGTGGGGCGGCCGATAACTCAAGCGGCGGATCCTGTTGCGGTGATCGAACAGATGCAGCTGGAAATTGAAAAGACCATTGCGGAGTAAAGCATCGCTAACCCAAACAGATTTTCTTTCAGACGCGAGAGGAAATATAGCTTCGCAGCTTTTTCAGGGCAGTCAGTTCAAGCTGATAGATGCTGCCTCTGGTAACACCATACATCTTTCCGATGTCGATGACCGACTGTTCCCGGCCCCGGTATGATCCGAGTCCGTAGCGCCGCATGATCACATCAGCACTTTTGCCGGAGAGTACGGTTTCGACAGCCTCCAGAAGAAGACGGTGCGTTTCTTCATTTTCCAGCCGGTCGTCCGGGCAGCCAAACGGATCGGGCTGCCGGTGGAGGTCGGCATGTTCAGAAGAGAGGTGCAGCTGGGCGGTTGCCCGGCAGAGCTGATTGAAAGCACTATCGTTTTCGCTGTCTTCCTCTGCCCTTGCCTGGCGGGATATTTTTTCAACCAGATTTGAGGAAATGCGGATCAAGCGACCTTCCAGGGACTGCCTCTGTATCTCTTTGAGGATCCAGTGAGAGGCGTAGGTTGAAAAACGAAGCCCGGAGGAGGGATGATAACGGTAGGCCGCTCGGGCTACGCCGAAGCTTCCGATCTGGTGGGCATCTTCGGGGCTGATGGATTGCCGGTATATCGAACCGATATTCCTTGTCAGCTTTCGGACCAGGCCCATTGACAACAGCATGTAAATATTTCGCAGGGTATTGAGTCGTTCCACCACCTCATGAAGTTCCGCGAACGGTTTGCTGTCGAGAAAACTATTGCTGGCCTGACTGATTATCCGATCCCATACCCGGGCGAGAATCAGATGCTGGAAGGTTTTTCCCAGCGGTAGGGAGTTTCTCGCCGGAGAACCGCTGAACAGCAGCAGGGCTTCCTGTCGCTCCTTTTCTCCAGAAATATCGCAGCTGCCGAAGAAAATTTTCCGCTGCCTGAAGAGATATATATTCTGAATAATGGTGAGAGCAGCCTGGCGGAAGACTTTATTTTCAAAGACCAGGCGGGTAAAGGCATGCCGGGCCAGGAGGACTTCGCCGGCTAACTCCTTCTCATTATTTTCATTGAGGCGGTGTTTCCCCGGAGACCAGCTATCGGCACCATAACTCTGGGTGGAAAGAATTTTCTTCTCAAGCGATGGACTCAAACCAATCTTTTTTACCCTCTCTGCAAAAGAAAGAGTGGAAGGTGCTGTGCGAAGAAGATCAATGATATTAAGATGCTGTTGATGAAGCAGGCTTTGCAGGCGGGTCAATTCGCCAGCGTCACTGGTGTTTGAGTTTATTGGGGATTCCTGTGGAGTCACTCTATGCTTCATTGATTCTATGCAGATAAAAAGACGCTTCTATTAGAGAGGCCGGTGCTTAATCGGCCCTGTATCCCGAATAACCACAACACCTTGGTCTGACATTTTTTATCGGTACTGCGCTGTAAAATCTTTAGTGAAGTGGCAGCTGTTTTTTATACACGGAGCCAGGAAGGGTTGCGGGTGTGCAAATAGAAATCCACTATTTAGGATCTCGAAAAAAGCCTTTGAAGCTAGCGAGATGGAACAGACTAAGGTAGGGGCCGACGAAGAAAGACCTGTAAAGGCTTTGAGCTGTTCAACTCATGCCTGATTGTTCCTATCTCAGTAACATATCACTTGATTTGCGACTAATATAATGTCACTATCACCAGTGGGACCAGTAAAGCTTCAAAAAAGAAAAACATGATGGCGTCACGATAAGCACCCGTACGGGCTTAACTCCGACTTTGAGAAAGCCCCGTTCCCGGGGTCCGAACCTGATCTATAACTCAAGCTTTCACGGATTGTCGAGAATGCGAAATTTGGCTGGTATTTTACATAACAAAGAGGTGAAAAAATTCCTCTCCTTTCGCTCCAATAGCGTTCTCTACCGGCTGACGATGGCCTTTGGACTCTTCTTTTTGGGTCCCTTGCTGGGCCTCTTTTTTTTGAGCGTCAAAACCGATCTCTTTGGTACCAATGAGTTGCTGTACAGTCTTCTGGGCCTGCTGATTTCCACCTTTTTCGGTTATCTGATAATGCGTCAGATTTCCAATGGCATTGTCAGAGTGGAAAACCGGATGGCCGATACGCTGAAGACCTTTGATCGGTTCGGAAAGATTGGTGAGGATGAGCTGGAGAATATTTCAGCCTTCGCCGACAAGATGAGTGAGAATATTAAAACAACAGGAGAATCTCTCAGCAGAAGAATGAACGAGATTCATGCCCTGCGGGAGCTCGGTGGGCTCTCCGCCTTCCAGGTCACACCTCAGTCGCTTGCCTTGACTGCATTGGAGCGTTCCATTGAGGTGGCGGAAGCGGCAGGGGGCGTTATCCTTTTTATCTCCGGTAATCATGGGGTCTGCAATTTGAAGCGAGGTGCAGGCCTTACTCTGCAGAAAAATCAATCCTTCAGCTTCAACTCCTTCCCCTGGCGAAAAACGGTTCAGCAGAATATTCCGATGATCCTTCAGGAAGAAGATAGCACGGCGTGGAGAAATTACTTTGCTGCGGAATGCAGCTCAGCCGCAATAATTCCCTTCGGCCGTTTCGGTTCCACTACGGCTGTTGCCCTGCTGGCCTCGGGGGTGCAGCAAAACTGGGATGAGAGAACCCTCGAGTTTTTGAGTACATATTTTCTAAGTATCGGTAATGCCTTGAAAATGAAGGAAATTGATTCCAGAAAAAAGGAAACCGATCACGAATTGAAGGTAATCCTTTCCATTATCAAGGTCCTGAGCTCCAACCCAGGGAAAAATGACCTTCTGGCAATTATCGCTCAGAAGATCGGAGAGATACTTCCTCATCACTGGATTGGCCTTGCTTTGAAGGACGACTCCGGAAAGCATCTCTACCTTTCTCATTCCTTCAGTAAATATGCTCCCGAAGTTAAAACGGGGAAGCGAATCCAGACCAAAAAGTCACTTTTCCACCTCGCGGCGCATTCGGATCAGATTATATCGATAGATAATCTCATGACACGGCGGGAGTTCTGTGAGAAGAAACTATTTCAGCATCTGGCTTTGAAGTCATGTGTGCTGGCGGGACTCAACAGCAGCGGCAGGACAATAGGTTCTATTTGTCTCGGCAGTGAAAAAAAATCAGGGTTCGGACAAAGGGAAAAACGTATTTTTTCCATGATTGCCATGGCCGTCGCCATAGCCATAGAGCAGTCAACGATTTTCGCAAGAGAAAGGGCAAAAAGAGCAGAGCTGGAAATTTTCAACAAAATCGGTGGAGCTCTGACATCACATACGATCAGGGCCAACAAAGTACTGACCTATATACTGGAGAGAATTGCCGATCTGATAAATGTTGAAGCAGGCAGCATCATGCTGCTGGAGTTTGACGCTCTGGTTGTGGAGGCTGCAATAGGCGCGTTCAGCAAGGAGTTGAAGAAACAAAAATTCACTCTTAATCATGGTGTAGCCGGATATGTGGTGGCAACCGGAGAACCCGTTATTGTCGATGATACCCGGGACAACCCCCATTTTTTATCCATTGTCGATGAAAAAACCGGCTTTGAAACCCGCAGCCTGCTCTCTGTCCCGTTGATATCGGGAGGAAGGGTCATCGGAGTAATTGAATTGCTCAACAGGATCGGCAAACCGTTCTCACAGGATGATATGCAGACAGTCAAGGCAGTGGCCGCCTCGACGGCTATCGCCCTGGAGAATACCAGGTTGTACAGCGAATCGAGTCATATTGCCAAGAAAGAGAAGTTTATCAGAACGATCTTTCAAAAATATGTTCCCGAAGAAATTGTGTTGAAGATTCTCGAAAGAGGTGAAGCCGATCAGATGGCGGTGAGCGAGCGGAAGATCGTTACTGTCTTTAATGTTGATATACGAGGATATACCAAGATGTCTAAGGAGGCATCGACTGAAGACGTTGTTCATATCCTCAACCATTTCTTCTGTCGACTGGGAAACATCATAATCAAGCATAAAGGGTTGCTCGACAAGTATCTTGGCGACGGAATGCTGGCCATATTCGGAGCTCCGGCCTCAACGGCCAATCCTGCTCTCGATGCGGTGCTGGCGGCCCAGGAAATGATACAGGCCATGGAAAAACTGAGTATTCTCTCGGTAGACAGATGCGGTGTGCCGCTCAAAATCGGTATCAGCATCAACACCGGTGAGGCGATTGTCGGGAATATCGGCTTTTCCAAAAAGATGGAATATACGGTTATCGGTGATGTAGTGAACGAGACCTTCAGGCTGCAGGATTTAACCCGTAATAAGGCAAATTCAATCCTGATCGGTGAGGCGACTTATCATCAGGTAAAGAGTGTTGTGCGGACCCGTCCCTATGGACTGAAAAAACTCGATTCTTCTCTGGTCAATGTCTATGAGGTGGAGACGGACTATCTCCTTGAGGAGCCGATCGCGCCGGTAGTTTCAATGGGGCATGATGTGGTCAAAATTCACTGACGATAATCTTGTAAAAAGTCCTCCAAACTGTCGAAATGGACTTTGCGATAAGCGCAGACCGAGAAAGCCCGATCTACAACAACGCAGATCGGGCTTTTTAAAGAGTAGGGAACTGTCTGCATTGAAAGAACTTCAATAATTCTCCGGATAAGAGATTAGCTTCAGGGGATTAGTGATACCCGTTAAATTATTAAAGTCCTCTCAATACAGACAGCACTGGCTTAATCAACCGCCAGAAAACTGTGTCTTTCTTCCAAAGGTTCGATATTGCCGTTAACCTCGACATACCTTTTGTTATTCTGGTCTATGTAGGCCATTGCCAATGATCTTCCTGCCGGCCCTCCCGGGATGGGAGTATTGACTATAAAACCACGACCTATCGGCCGGAAATTTTGTTTTTGCTGATTCTTCATATTTCCTTACTGTCAATGCAATCTAAAAGCATGTTGAACAATCACCTGTCAGAAAGGTTAGTGCAGTAAATATACCAGATGGCGATATTTCGTCTTGAGAAGATGATTTTCGATCAGAAATGTTGCGGATGTTTTGTAAAAAAAACAAAATAACGGGTACTTATATTGTGAAGAATGATTGTTTCAATTCTGGTTCTCAATTATCCTTTGAAGACCCGGTCGGTGAAAAACGTAAACGTAGTTTCCTTAAAGAATATATAAACAAAGAGGCCGGGTTCTCTTCGCCAAAAGAGTATCCTGCCGGCAATGTACTCTGCAAAACTGGCGATATCTTTCGTCCCTTTCTGGGAATTGTGGTTGATTGTACTGTAAATAAAGACAATTTTATCAAATTGTCTTTTGACAATTGTACCGTACTCCATTATGATGCCTCCACCTAAAGTAGGGCATCTCAAATCTTTAAGTCGGATACCTGCGTGTCTCCGATACTTATCAACTACTGTAAATAGGGTTTACATATGTCCTTTGATCACTCTCCGTATTCCCTGTCTTCAAGAAAAAGCCTGGCGGTTCTGAGGCAGCAGTATCTTCAGGTCGCTTCTTCCTGGGCTATGGAAGATTACAGAGCCTTTGTCACCTTTCATACGCGGATGCTGCCAAAGCTGATGAATGTTGAAAGATGCACGATCTACATTATTGATATCGGCAGCAACCGCATATGTTCGATATACGGAACCGGCTTGAGCGAAACGCAGATTGAAGCCCCTCTGGATGGCAGTCTGGTGGGCCGGGCTATAAGAACCGGGAGAAGCCTTATTGAGAATAATCTTGAAGCTCATAGCGGCTTTCATGAATATATAGCCGAACAGACTGGATATATCAGCAGGAATATGATCTGTTCACCCATCAAGAGCATGAGTGGTAACGGTGTTTCCGGTGCGATTCAGCTCTTGAATAAAAAGGATAACAGCGGCTTTGGGGGAGACGATCTTGCTCAGCTTGAAGAGGTGGCCCATTATCTGTCAATCTCCATCGAGGCCATAGTTCTTAATAAAGAGATACTGAGAATTGCAGATTATCTCGATCAGGAAGTGGACCGGCTGGATCAGTATTCTGTGCGCGGCTCCGTCTTTATCGCGGAGAGCCCGGCAATGCGAGAGGTCCTGGAGCTCGTGCGTGTAGTCGGCGCCACCCCGATAAATGTGGTTATTCAGGGAGAGAATGGGACGGGAAAGGAACTTATTGCCCGAATGGTTCATGAAAAAGCCGGCCTTCGCAAACAGCCGTTTGTTGCCGTCAATTGCGCCTGTATCCCGGAAAATCTCGTGGAAACGGAATTTTTTGGTCACGAAAAGGGCGCCTTTACCGGAGCGGACAGCCCCAGGAAGGGACGTTTTGAAGAGGCCGAAGAAGGCACTCTTTTTCTGGACGAAATCGCTGAGATGCCTCTGCAGATTCAACCGAAGTTTCTGCGTGCCATCCAGGAGGGGGAGGGAACCAGGCTCGGCAGCAGCAAAGTTATCAAATACAATTTTCGGCTGATAAGTGCCACCAATAAGGATCTGTCGGCGGAAGTGAAGAGAGGAAATTTTCGTGAAGATCTCTTCTTCCGTCTGTTTTCCGTGGAAATTCTGGTTCCGCCGCTGCGGGAGCGGAAGGAAGATATTTTGCCCCTGGCTATTCACTTTCTGGAAGAAACCAATAAACTTTTCAGTAAGAATATCAGTGGCTTTTCCCAGGAGATACTTGATCTTTTCGAGAAATACAGCTGGCCCGGCAATGTCCGTCAGTTGCGCAAGGAAGTAGAGAGGCTGGTAGCCCTGACTACCGACGGAGAGCTTATCGCCCCAGATAATTGCTCGCGAGAGCTGGCATCGTTTTATACATCCGGAGCTTTTGGGGCGGTGGAGAAGGGCTTGGAGCTGAGCATACCCGATCAAGTGAAAATGTTAGAGGTAGAGCTAATCGAAAAGGCCATGAAAAAGGCAGGGGGTAATAAATCGAAGGCTGCCGGGTTATTGAAAATAACCCGGCAGGGGCTCCTCAAGAAGATAAAGAGGTACGGTGTCGAACTTCATTGATCCGGCAGAGTTGAAGGCTGCCAGGTGGAAAGAAAGAGGCCTAAGGTTTCATATCGCAGCGGTAACGGCAAATCCGGCAGAGGTTCGGGGCGTTCGCTGAGGATGAGATCGTCGACTCCTGCCGAAATGCTGCCATCTTCTGTTTGGATCAACCCTAATTGAACAAGTCTTACAAAATGGGGCACCAGCGAAGAGACATCAGAGGCGAGGATGCCGGAAATCTCGGCAATTGTCTTTTTCCCATCGATTAAAAGCAGTACTTTCAGGTCCCTTCGGGTAAAGACCGTCATGCCGAATTCATACTTGTCTTTTCTGTGATAAACTGCATCCGAAAACCTGGTCATGGTTGAGCTCATTGTCTTCTCCTGGTTAAATTATCGACATGTCATGCATTGCATTATCTGTGCCGGAATGATAGTTGGTGAAGCTCCTGGTTGAGGTGCTCATTCTGAAAAATGCGAAATTTCAAGGGAAGACATCAATAGAATAACTTGTTGCGGGATGCAAGGTTTGTATGCTACTAAATAAAGAGTTCTTTTTTACCATATCGTCATTTTTGAATTCTTACCGTCGTTACAATGGATTGTTCGGGGGAGAGATCCCAAAGGTTAACTACAAAGTGGAGGGAATAATGCGCTATCTTAAAGGATTTATGTTCGGCTGTACCCTGCTTTTATCTTCAACAACCCTGGTATTTGCAGATACCGGTGATACCTTGAAGGACGTCAAGACCAAAGGGTTTATTCAGGTTGGAGTTAACGGAGATCTTTTCGGCTTCGGCAAGGCGGATCAGAAAGGTGAATGGAAAGGACTTGATGTTGATACGGCACGGGCTGTAGCCGTGGCGATCTTTGGAGATTATAAAGATAAAGTTCGTTACACCCCGCTGACCGCAAAAACCAGATTTACCGCACTGCAGTCCAAAGAAATAGATCTTTTAACCCGAAACGCCACGCAGACATTGAGCCGGGACACCGCTCTGGGGTTGGATTTCGTCCAGGTGAACTACTATGACGGGCAAGGCTTCATGATACCCAAAGCCTTGGGTGTAAAAAGTGCTCATGAGCTGGACGGCGCCACGGTCTGTGTTCTTCCCGGGACCACAACTGAACAAAATGCCGCTGATTTTTTCCGCTCCAACGATATGGACTGGAAGACTGTGACGATTGAATCAACAGCAGAGCTTTCTCAGGCATTTTTCGCCGGCCGTTGCGACGTGATGACCTCGGATGCCTCTCAGCTCGCAGGGATCAGGGCCAGTGCTCCGCAACCTGATCAATATACGATTCTGCCCGAAATCATTTCCAAAGAACCTCTCGCTCCGGCTGTCCGCCATGGCGATAACCAGTGGAAAGATATCGTCAATTACGCCGTCTTGGCGATGATCAATGCCGAAGAGCTGGGCATCAATTCTGAAAATGTCGATGAAATGCTGAAGAGCAACAATCCTAAAATTCAGCGCTTTCTCGGAGTTACCCCGGGAAATGGTGAAGCCCTTGGTCTCGATGAAAAGTTCGCCTACAATATCATCAAAAAAGTCGGCAACTATGGTGAAGTCTTTGAGCGCAATGTCGGAGTAAACACACCTCTTGGAATTGAGCGCGGTCTAAACGCTCTCTGGACAAATGGTGGACTTATGTACTCTCCTCCCTTCAAGTAAGATGGACCCGTTTCTCCAGAGGCCATCCAGGCAATTTCGATGACTTTTTACGATATTATCAAGTAAGAAGTTTGAACCTATCGAGGGTAACATGAGGTAAAGAAAAAAAACCCATTCTGAATCGCTGCTGGTGTTTCATTCGGAATGGGTTTTTTTGTAATTTCGATATATTTGTCTAACCCAGCTGAGCTGGACTCTTTACAGTACCCCCTTGAGGGGTATAAGAACCTTTAGACAGAATATTTTCTTGCAAAAAAGCAAGAGAACAAGCTGTAAGGTACTAACCCAGCTGAGCTGGATAAGTACCTTGGATTTAGAGGGCAATTCGCAGTTATCAAATACTTATTCCTTTTCTTGTTTTATCTGGCAGTTTTTAAGGAGTAAGGTACTAAAGCAGAAGTACCGGCGCTGCTGGGAAAAGTTATTTTCTCCGCCTCAGCCGGCGTGTCGTTTGACCGGAGCCTGTGCCGTTTTTCAGGCTCAAATGATCTTTTCTCAGCAAAAAAATCTGTGTGGCTCAATGGCTGAATCGAATATTACTCCTTTGAAGAAGGTTTATTTCTGGAATGATGAAAAAACCAGAGGCATCCTTTATCAGATTATTACAGCGGTGATAGTGGCCTTCGTCGGCTATTATCTTATTTCCAATGTCCAGGAGAATATGGCGAGGCAATCCATCGCCAGTGGTTTTGGTTTTGTGGAGCGTGAAGCTGCCTTTGAAATAGGCGAGAGTCCCATCGAATATTCGGCTGCGGACTCGTATGGCAGAGCTCTGGTGGTTGGTCTTCTCAATACGCTGAAAGTATCGGTGGTCGGCATGCTGCTGACTACGGTGCTGGGAACTCTTATCGGCGTCTTCTCCCTTTCCAAGAACTGGCTTCTGGCGAAGCTGGGAACGTATTATGTGGAATTATTCCAGAATATTCCGGTACTGCTTCAGCTGTTTTTCTTCTATGCCCTTTTTTATGAAGCCTTTCCAGGTCCTCGCCAGGCCCTGAATCCAATTCCGGGAATGCTTATTTCCAACCGCGGAATCGATTTGGCGGTCCCGATGGACAATCCGGTCTGGTCGTATATGGTGATCGGCCTTCTGGTGGCTGTTGTCCTGGTGATCTTTATCACGCGCTGGGCCAGAAAGCGCCAGGAGAAGACCGGACAGCAATTTCCCACAGGTCTGGCAGGAGCGGCTATTATCCTCGGGATTCCCCTTCTGGTCTGGATTATCGGCGGTGCGCCTACTGAAATGGATATGCCGGTAATGAAAGGATTTAATATCAAAGGCGGATTGAATGTCAGTCCCGAGTTTGCCGCGCTGCTTGTTGGCCTGGTGCTCTACACCGCGGCATTTGTGGCGCAGATTGTCCGGGCCGGAATACAATCGATCAGCAGGGGGCAGACGGAAGCGGCTATGTCTATTGGCCTGAAACCGAAACATGTCATGTTCCGGGTCGTTTTTCCCCAGGCATTGCGGGTTATCGTACCGCCACTGACCAGCCAGCTTCTCAATTTGACGAAAAACAGTTCTCTGGCGGTGGCAATCGGCTATCCTGATTTCGTCCAGGTTGCCGGAACCACAATTAACCAGACCGGACAGGCAGTGGAAGGAGTTGCCTTGATGATGCTGGTGTACCTGACTTTGAGTCTGCTGACTTCGGCATTCATGAACTGGTACAACAAGAAAATTGCAATTGTTGAACGGTAAATATGAGCACACATCCTGAAGTTGAAACAATCAAGCCGCCCCTGACCAACATAGGTGCTCTGGGCTGGGTCAGAAAAAACCTTTTTGGCGGTTTTTTTAATTCCCTGGCAACCATACTGATATTTCTTGCTCTGGTTAAAGTAGTACCGCAGTTTGTGCAGTGGGCCTTTATCGACAGTGTCTGGTTCACCTCTGGACAGGAATGTCATCAGGCCGAAGGGGCCTGCTGGTCGGTGGTAACTCAGAATATCAGGTTTAATATCTTCGGGTATTATCCATATGAGCACCAGTGGCGTCCATTGCTGGCCATGATCATTCTTGTTTCCATGTTGATCTACAGCAGAGACTGGAAAAAATGGAGCAGAACGCTCGGTTATCTTTGGCTTGTTGCTTTATTCGTCATGGGCCTCCTGATGAAAGGCGGACTCTTCGGCTTGGTTTCAGTCGAAACTACAAAATGGAGCGGACTGCCGCTGACTCTGCTGCTCTCCTTTTTTGGTATCCTGGCCTCGTACCCACTGGGGGTCGTTCTGGCCCTTGGCAGGCAATCCACCCTGCCGGTGATTAAAGCATTCTGTGTTGTCTATATCGAATTGATCAGAGGTGTTCCGCTTATTACCCTGCTGTTTATGTCGTCGGTGATGTTTCCCCTGTTTTTGCCGGAAGGGGTTACCATTGACAAGGTACTGCGAGCTCAGGTTGCCATAATCATGTTTACCGCAGCGTATATAGCCGAAGTTGTTCGCGGTGGCTTGCAGTCTCTCAATAAGGGGCAATACGAGGCTGCCGAATCGCTTGGTCTGAATTACTGGCAGAAGATGCGCCTGGTCATTCTGCCCCAGGCCTTGAAGATCGTGATTCCGCCATCCGTGGGGATTTTAATTTCGGCATTTAAAGATACTTCGCTCGTGGTGATTATCGCTCTCTACGATATACTTAACACCACCAAATCCATTCTTAATGTACCTGAATGGACCGGTTTCAGTACCGAAGCATACATTTTTGTGGCCGCTATTTATTATTTATGCTGTTTCTCGATGTCTACATACAGCAGAAGGATCGAGAGGGAGCTTGAGTATAAAAATGTCGCCGCGAAATAAGTGAATTAGAATCGGAAAAAGATATTTTGGAACTGGAATTGTAACTATTCAGCAAAGAGCTAAAACAGCAGTTTAGCCTGAACTGTAACTGTTCAACAGCGCTCCAGATGTGCAGGTAAGCGCAGACTCCGAGCAGCCTGGAAAACTATAGTGTGCCTATGTTTTTCGGGCTGATCGCGCGTAGATGGGGTGCTGTTGAATAGTTACCTAGAATTTAAGGAAAAGATCCATGAATAACAGGCAGCACGCAAGCGCATCAGGAGATGGCGGGCCCATCATTGAAATAATTGAGATGCACAAATGGTTTGATGAGTTCCACGTACTCAAAAACATAAATCTTCAGGTGCAGCCTCAGGAGAGAATCGTGGTTTGCGGTCCTTCCGGGTCCGGGAAATCAACGATGATCAGGTGTATCAACCGGCTGGAAGAGCATCAGCGTGGCCGTATCATCGTCAACGGTACTGAGTTGACCAGAGATTTAAAGGACATCGAAAAGGTGCGGGCCGAAGTTGGCATGGTTTTTCAACACTTTAACCTCTTTCCTCACCTGACTATCCTGGAGAATCTGACCCTCGGTCCTATCTGGGTGAGAAAGACCCCGAAAAGAGAAGCCGAAGAGCTGGCCATGCATTATCTGGAGATGGTTCATATCCCCGAGCAGGCCAATAAGTATCCGGGGCAGGTCTCCGGCGGTCAGCAGCAGCGTGTGGCCATAGCCCGAAGTCTTTGCATGAAGCCGAAAATCATGCTCTTTGATGAACCGACTTCCGCACTTGATCCGGAAATGATCAAAGAAGTTCTAGATGTTATGGTTGATCTGGCGGATGAGGGGATGACCATGATCGTCGTCACTCATGAGATGGGCTTTGCCAAGACTGTGGCCGACAGAGTAATTTTTATGGATTACGGAGAAATTGTGGAAGAGAATGAGCCCAATGCCTTTTTTGATAATCCGCAGCATGAGCGGACCAAGCTCTTTCTCAGCCAGATTCTCTAGGAAGTTCTGTTCAGCCAACCTCAAGCAGAGGATGCAGGAAGGTCAATTCTAATAGAAGGGAATAAAACATGCGGTGCCCGAAATGTAATCACATTCAAGCAAAAGCATCCGAATGTCGCCAATGCGGTCTGATCTTTGCCAAGTATAAAACCTTCCAAAAGCGAAAGCAGGAACTGACGGAGAAAAAAGCGGCGGATAGGTCCGGGATTGGTAAATACACTCAGATACTGGGTCTGATCGTTGTTGTGGCAGCAGCTACATATTATTTCACCAGACCGGACACGGGCGCGGTTCAGAGTGAAGGTGTAAGGCTGCAGAGTCCGCTAACAGCAGAGCAGCAGAACACGCAGAAAACCGCAGTGGAGCAGCAGGCGTCTTCGCAAACGGCAGTGATGCAGCAGCCATCCTCACAGCCGGCTGGAAGATCACCCGTTGAATATGCCCGCGAGGCCACAGTATCCATTGAAACACCGTGGGGAACAGGATCGGGCTTCTTTATAGCGAAAAATTACATTGTCACCAATAAACATGTGGTGCAGTTCAATGAGGATGAGTTCAGGGAAATACAGGAAAAGTTACAGACAAGCAGAAAAATAATCGATCTTGAGGAGCAGAAACTTGCCGAGTTTCGCAGGCGAATGAAAAAAATGCCTGCCGGTCCTGGAAAAAGCCAGCTTGAAATACTTATCAGAGAACGGGAAAAGTATCTTGCTGAAGTTATACAGCAGCAGCAGGAAGGCGAAGAACGTCTGGCCAAGCTGGAAAAAGATTCCGCCGCCCCGCAGATAAAAATCATACTTTCCAATGGAGATGAACACCAGGCCGGCTACATGCTGGCCAGTTCGAAGTATGATCTTGCTTTGCTGGCGCTGTTTGCTCATGACGGTCATCAATTGAAGAGGCCGCCCAGCGGCATGTCCATCCGGCAGGGAGATAAGGTTTTTACGGTGGGCAGCCCCGTGGGTTTGCGACATACAGTGACGGCTGGAGTCTTTAGCGGATATCGCCAAAGAGAGATGGATGATCAGGTATTTCTGCAGACGGATGCGGCCATAAACCCAGGCAACAGCGGCGGCCCGCTTATCGATGAAAACGGTTTTGTGCATGGAGTCAACACTATGATTCTCAGGGACACCGAGGGAATCGGTTTTGCCATACCTATCGAGAAGGTTTTTGAGGAATTCAGTTCCACTCTGATGTGATTCGTGCGCAAGGACGATATTCAGTGGATCTCTTCAAAGATTGATTTCTCTACGTTTTTTACCACATTGTCGGGATGGAATACCCTGCCGTTCATGACGATATAAATACCCTCTCCAAGTGTCTGGACCGCCCCGACGGCGCAGGCTATATTGAAGGATGCATCACTGGATTTAAAGCGAGCCGGGGACATGGAGCCGGTCAGCACCACAACCTTGCCCTTGATGGTTTGTAGATGTTTGGCAGTGGTAACCATGGTATCCGTGCCATGGGTCAGGATGATATGACGACCGGGGTCATTGTCGATGGCAGTATAAATACGGTCACGGTCCTCATCGGTCAGATCAAGACTGTCTTTTTGTAGAATGACCTTGCTTTCAAACTCGAAGGTGACATTGCCGTCGCGCAGGATTTCCTCAAGAACCGGTTCCCCTACCTGATATTGACTCTTGGCATCAAAGTAAATCTTATCAATGGTGCCGCCGGCTGTATAAAAAATTATTTTCATAAGTATACTTTGCGAATAGAGAAAATTTATGA
Organism: Desulfobulbaceae bacterium; assembly: GCA_016278675.1. GTDB lineage: Bacteria > Desulfobacterota > Desulfobulbia > Desulfobulbales > Desulfocapsaceae > Desulfopila_A. Next base: position 71,064 of record JADQBJ010000025.1, read on the forward strand.
ATGAAGATTCTATAGTGGTCGGTTTCAGAAATTGCTATTATGCTTTTTAAGCATAGCACTTTGGAGATCTATTGCCATTCGAGAATGAAAATAAATCCCATATCTTCCCTTTTGGGGATCTAATCCTTATTCTTGAACCCTGTACACCGGCAGTTATCAGAAAGATTGGTAAGATATATGTCTATCTCCCTGACAAGAGATATCGATTGTTCCCAGTTTGCAAGACGGGCACAATCCTCCAGATCTTGAAACATTTGGCCTAATGTATGGCACCCATAAATTGCAGCAGCACCCTTATTGGCATGGCAAAGAAAAACCAGTTGATCGACATCACTTGATTTTATTGCGGTTATTAGTTTTTCGTGCTCAGTAAACATATTTTCCAGAAACAAAGGAATGAGTGGAAAAAGAGACGGCCGGACTTCCAAGGGAATTTTTTTCATAGGTTTCTTCTATCTTTCCACAACGCCTTTCTCTAGTAAATTATCTACGCGCGAGTGATGTTAGGAAAAAGATGACCCATGGCTCATATTCGGATTATGCCGGTTCTTCGATGTTGGTGGTGAACCAGTCATTACCCGATAGGTCTTGAATCTTCTGCTTACTCCTGATGCCTCTCACGACCTGTTTTTCTTTTAGTGATCCAGCTATCGAACTGGACCACACCTTCCCGCAGCGCATATTTTATCAGATCAACCTGCTGCTTCAAGCCTAATTTTTCCATGATGTTACGCCGGTGAGATTCGACTGTTTTGGTGCTGATATTAAGGCGCTGGGCGATTATTGGTATTTTCATTCCCTCTGCCAAAAGCTGCAGCACTTCCCGCTCCCTTGAGGTAAGCAGTGAGGTCGGTCTCTTGAAACCGGGGAGTGATATGCCATCTTTGTAACAATGGATAACCATATCAGCAACTTCTGGGCTAAGGTAGTAGTGACCCCTGTAGACCGTATGTATTGCCCTAATGAGTTCATCTACTGAACATGTCTTAAGAAGATATCCCCTTGCCCCTGCTTGAAGGGCACTGGACACATAGCGTTCTTCACTATGTACTGTAAGGACAATCAGGGCAATTTCCGGGCTATGGCCGCTTATCAATTCGATAGCGTTAATGCCATTTAGTTGGGGCATGCCAATGTCTATTATAAGGATATCGGGGGCCAGCTTTTTGGCAAGGTCAAAGGCCGCAAAACCGTCTTCAGCCTCACCAATTACTGTGATATCAGGACAGACCTGAAGAAGTGCTACCAGACCTCTGCGTACAAGATTATGATCATCTGCCAATGCTATTTTGATATTCATTAGTTTCGTTAAGGTGTTCCAGGTACAGGTCTGGCTAAGTCGAATATTTAGGACTATCTTGTCTAAGGAATCTTTTGTGGGGTAAATTTTTAATAACTGCATGGGAGTGTGTATTCGTTAGGCAAAATGCAACTAATCAAAACTGCATCGTTTTGTCAACAAAATATGGATTGGATGATACCGCTTTAAGTGTTTTCCTGAGATCAAATCAGAATTGACCTTATAGCTATATTTATCCTCATTTATTAAAAACTAACGAAAAGAATTGATCTATAAAGCTTTCTTGTAAATTCTATAAGTTCACAAATCATATAAAATATTGCTGAAGTTCAGTTTAGGGCAGTGAATCAATATACAGATCTATAAAGGCGAAATCCTAAAGAATCAGCTGGAAAAATAAAAAGAGACTGCCATATCAACTTCTGTTTTCCCAGCTGTGGAGGGGTAAGCTCCCTTACCCCTCCATTTTATCACCTGGATAAAAGAACCTTGATGACTTTCAACTGAAAAAAATGCGAAAAACGAAGGAATAACAAATGCCGTCTACCTATAAATGTGAAAGTCTAATTATGTTTGAAGAGTCAGGATATGGGAGGTTTAAGATTTGTCCTCAATGCGGCAATTACGTTTCACCGGAAACTGCATATCAAAAGACAGCTATTTGTCAAGCGTCAGTCTGCAGGAAGTGTAAAAAGGCGGTAGTGTACTGCAAGTGTAAAAATTAGAAGATAATTTTTAGAATTTCATCCCTGTTTACAGTTACTTTAGCGAGAAAGATGATATCCAGAGCGTCTAGTCGTGGTTTCGGACATATTCATCCTATTAATTTTATTTATCCTGAAAATACCAGATTGACGATCGAACCAGGTATCTTCAGGAAAAGGAGATATTGTCGCTGACATCTAAATCTTTATTCAAACTATAGCTCCTCGTTCTATCGGTACCGACAAAATTTCTTCCCTGAGCTAGCCGCTCTGCAGGCCGTTTTTCTCCAGCTGCCAGTCATCCCGCAGCTGAAATATCCCCTCGTGATTGGTTTTGTCGATATGGATTGGCGTCACCGAGACATATCCCTCCTTGACGGCATGGATATCTGTGTCGGTGGCTGAATCGGTATAGGGAGATCCTCCTCCAATCCAGAAGAGTTTGCGACCCCAGGGATCGGTGGTTTCCTGGATAGAGTTGCGCCACATCCTCCTTCCCTGTCTGGTGACTCGTACGCCCTTGATTGCAGCTTCTGCAGGTATGTTGATGTTGAGAAGGGTATTTTCCGGAAGTCCTTTGCTGAGAGTCAGCTTCGCCAGCTCTGCTGCAATTGCGGCGGCATAACGGTAGTCCGTGGTTTTCTCCGTCATGGAGACGGCCAGCGAGGGCACGGCATGCATGGTGCCTTCAAGTGCTGCGGAGACAGTTCCCGAGTAGGAGATGTCATCACCCAGATTAGGGCCATTGTTGATACCTGAAACAAGCAGATCAGGTACCGTTTTCAAAATCTTCTGCAGGGCCAGGGCGACGCAGTCGGTAGGGGTGCCGTCAATGGCGATTATATCGGTTTCCATATGCTTTACCCGAAGCGGCCGGTGCATGGTCAGTGAGTGGGAGACCGCCGATTTATCACGGTCCGGCGCCACCATAATCACTCTGCCGATCTGTTGTAGTGCCTGGAAGAGTGCCCGTATACCATCACTGGTGAAACCGTCGTCATTGGTAAGAAGAATTGTGGTCATGATTCATGCTCCGGTTCATTCCCTGCATTGTGCCAGAATTCGCTGACGATGGGATTGTGCATATTTTTGCTTGTGGTACAGACTCCTACGGAAAAAGTCTGCAATGCGGGAGTAATCTGCAGAATTTTGACTTCCTCCTTCATAGGGCTTTTCAGAAGGACCAGTTCGGGGATGATGCCGACTCCGCAGCCCATGCTGACCAAGGTAATAATAGCTTCATTTCCGGCAACCTGGGAATAAACATTGGGTACCACCCGCTTCTTGCGAAACCATGCCTCTGTCCGGCTTCTGCTCAGACCTCTTTCTGCTAAAATAAGGGGGGTTTTTTGCCAGTCAATGTTACCGTTCCTGTAAGCTATGGTTTTGCCGGCATCTTTGGGTGCGATAAAGATAAGAGGTGTCTCGATGATTTTTTTAAAGGTCAGGCTTGCCGGAAGATCATCAGGTAAAGCGGCAATGCTGATGTCGGCCTCTCCGCTTTCAAGTCTGCCAAGGGCCATGGCGGCATCGCCTGTCTGCAGGTTGATGTGTACCCGGGGATGAGTGTTCCTGAATCGCTCCAGAATGGAGGGAAGAATGCTCAGAATTGCGGTGACGGAGCAGTAAAGAGTAAGTTCACCGCGCAGTATACCATCACGGTTCAAATCGTTTTGCAGTTTGTTCCAGCTCTGCAGAACCTCGTCTGCGTAGGAAGCAAAGATCCTGCCGGAGCCGGTAAGGGAGACGGTGCGCTGATTTCTGGTGAAAAGCTTCTTGCCGAGTTCGTTCTCCAGCCGCTGGATGGTTCGGGTCAGTCCTGAAGGCGTGATGTTGCAGGCCTGACTGGTTTGACCGAAATGGAGTGTCCCGGTTAAATGCTTAAACAATTTCAAATCTCTGATATTCAATATTTACGCCGGTGCAGGGAATTTTATAAAGGAATGTATTGCATATTATGCAACATAATATAACGAATAAATCACTTGACGCAATATAGAAATATCAATATATGAAGAGATCATATTACTCACTCAGATAAACAAGGAGATACAAATGGAAAACAACTATTTTAACAGACTGCCGCTGCGTCTGCAGCTTGAGGAGCTTTCCCAGTGCCGTTTAATGGAACCTGCGGAATTTGATGGTGTGGAGGCGCTGAAAGGGAAAAAGATCGTCATTGTCGGTTGTGGAGCGCAGGGGTTGCACCAGGGGTTAAACCTGCGGGATTCGGGCCTCGATGTCTCTTATGCTTTGCGCCAGGGCGCTATAACCGAAAAGAGGCAATCCTGGAAAAATGCGACGGAGAACAATTTTGCCGTCGGCACGTATGAGGAAGTTATCCCATCAGCCGATCTGGTCATAAACCTGGCCCCCGACAAACAGCATTCCGACGTGGTTTCCAAGGTTATGCCGTTTATGAAGCAGGGTGCCTGTCTTTCCTATTCGCATGGTTTCAATATTGTCGAAGTCGGCATGGAGATCCGCAAGGATCTGACGGTAATCATGGTCGCACCGAAATCGCCCGGAACCGAGGTTCGGGAAGAGTTTAAACGTGGTTTCGGCGTACCTACGCTGCTGGCGGTGCATCGCGAGAATGATCCTCAGGAAAAGGGCTGGGAGATTGCCAAGGCCTATTGCTGCGGCACCGGTGGTGACAAGGCCGGGGCATTGCAGTCATCTTTTATAGCTGAGGTTAAGTCCGATCTCATGGGTGAGCAGACCATCCTCTGCGGCATGCTCCAGGTCGGCTCCATTCTCTGCTACGACAAAATGGTGGAGGAAGGCATCGATCCGGGATATGCCTCGAAGCTGGTGCAGTATGGCTGGGAGACCATTACCGAATCCATGAAGCACGGCGGTATCACCAATATGATGGACAGACTTTCCAACCCGGCCAAGATAGAGGCATTTTATCTCGCCGAGGAGCTCAAGGAGATTTTGACCCCGCTCTTTGAAAAACATATGGATGACATCATGTCAGGTCATTTTTCCAAAACTATGATGAAAGACTGGGCCAACGATGACGCCGATCTGCTCAGATGGCGCAAGGCCTCCGGTGAAACCGCCTTCGAACAATCCGTAACCACGGATAAGGAAATCAGTGAGCAGGAGTATTATGACAATGGAATCCTCATGGTGGCCATGATCAAAGCCGGCGTCGAACTTGCTTATGATGTCATGGTATCGGCAGGCATCAAGGAAGAGTCCGCGTATTATGAGTCTCTTCATGAAACACCGCTCATTGCCAATACCATTGCCCGAAAAAAACTTTATGAGATGAATGTCGTCATTTCAGATACCGCAGAATATGGGAACTATCTTTTTGCCAATGCCGCTATACCATTGCTCGTCGATTTTATGAAGAAAATCGATACCAAAGTTATCGGCAAAGGGCTTGAGGTCAAAGACAACAGTGTGGATAACCTCGAGCTGATCGAGGTAAACGAAGCTATCAGATATACCAGCATCGAGGCCGTGGGTGAGGAGCTGCGTTCATATATGAGCGCCATGAAACCTATTATGTAGCGGCAATAACCAATTCCGTTTTTTCATACCCATTGCCGCTGCCTGAGCGGTAGTGGGTATTTTTTTCTCTTCAACTGTACCGGAAGTTACAAGCCTTGCACTTCATTTCCCCGGCAATATCCTGATTTCGTACTGTATTCTATAGAACACGAAGTGGCATGAATTGTGCTTACGTGTGTCACATGGTTGGAAAATTGTTTTCGCATCTCGAGGAAGAATTTTATCCCGGGTATGAATCAGCTCTTCAAGAGGAACTCAATCAATAGAGGTCGCTTTGAAGGGAGCAGCTCTTTATTTCAACGAAACGGTATTTGAAGAAGGATTATAGAGAATATGGATATGGCATTTACTAAAAAGCACTCCAAGTCGATCGAACAGTTCATTTTTCCACTGGTTTCGACAACCCGGCAGGGGACGGCTTTAAATAGCAAAAATCAGGAATTTAATCGGTATCTTAAAGAGATCGGGCAGTATGAGCTTCTCTCCCGCGAGGAGATGGAGGAAATGGCAATCAGGGTCATTGAGGATAATGATCAGGAGGCAGCCTACCGGTTGATATCCGCAAATTTGCGCCTTGTGGTGAAAGTGGCCATGGATTTTCAAAAATTTTGGATGCAGAATTTCATGGATCTTGTCCAGGAGGGCAATATTGGCCTGATCAAGGCGGTCAGAAAATTTGATCCACATAAAGGGGTAAGGTTTTCCTACTATGCCACCTATTGGATACGAGCCTATATTCTTAAATTCCTGATGAATAACAGGAGGCTGGTCAAACTCGGCACGACTCAGGCCCAGCGCAAGCTGTTTTTCAGCCTGAACAAGGAAAAAAAGGCACTTGAAATACAGGGATATGCGGTGGAACCGCGGCTATTGGCAGAGCGGCTCAATGTGAAAACATCGGATATCGAGGAAATGGGCTGCCGTCTGGATAATGAGGAGGTATCACTGGAAAGCCCAATCGGTTCGGACTCCGATACCGAAAAGAAGGACTTCATTGCCAGTAATGGCCCTGGAATTGAAGACATACTTTGCAGCCGCGATATGAAAAAAAGAGTCCATTCACTGGTTCAGGATCTCGAGGGGAGCCACAACGAAAAAGAAAAAATGATACTTGAGAAGAGGCTTCTCACGGACGATCCCCTGACCTTGCAGAAGATCTCCGAAATATTTGGTATATCCAGAGAACGTATCCGCCAGATCGAGAGCAATATGCTCAGAAAAATGAAAAAATATATAGAAGAGACGGATCCGGAAATGATGATTTTCGCCGCCGGTGTACTGCCCCGGAAAAAAGCACTGGCAGAGGTGTACTCAAGATAGTTGTCACCTCCCTTCTTTATTCTTTCTCCCCGAAAGAGCCGCAGCGGAGATCTCGCTGCGGCTCATCTCTTCTCCAAGATCCTTTGCCATAAATCCAGTAATGGTCTTTCCTGCTCCGCATTTATAGAGAAGGGAACAGGGACGCTTGGTGATTATAGCCGGAGCCCGATACTGCTGGATCTTCATGTGGAAATACGATAACCTGAAGGTGGATACAGATCAGCACTGAGGTGATCAGCCGTTCAAGTCAGATACTGGAGGATATGATGCGATTTGATTTTCCCAACAGAAACGGTGAGATATTGTCAGGAAAATTGGAACTTCCACCGTCGTCTCCGCGCGCATTTGCCTTGTTTGCCCACTGTTTTACCTGTTCAAAAGATGTTATTGCCGCCCATGTTATCTCCAAAACTCTAGCCGCCGCCGGTATTGGCGTTTTACGTTTTGATTTTACCGGACTGGGAAACAGTCAGGGCGACTTTTCAAATACCAATTTTTCCTCAAATGTCGAGGATCTGTTGAGTGCCTGTGACCATTTAGGGAAAAAATATGAATTTCCCGAGCTTCTCATCGGGCATAGTCTTGGAGGGGCTGCTGTCTTAAAGGCGGCAACCAAAATAAAATATGCCAGGGCGGTGGTCACCATCGCGGCTCCCAGTGATGTCCGTCATGTACACCATCTGCTGCAAACGGATATCGGCACAATCAAAGAAGAGGGAAAGGCAGACGTTCAACTGGCCGGGCGCAGTTTTACCGTCAAAAAACAATTCCTCGACGACGTCAATGAAACCGAACTGCTGGAAGGGATAAGAAAATTCCGGAAAGCATTGCTGGTGATGCATGCACCTCTGGATAAAATAGTTTCCATTGATCATGCTTCCGCAATTTTTAAGGCTGCCAAACATCCTAAGAGTTTTGTGACGCTGGACAGTGCCGACCATCTGCTTTCCAATAAAAGAGATGGCAGATATGCCGCCGCTGTTATAGCCGCCTGGGTTGACAGATACATTTCTTCGGTACCCGAAGAGAAGGTAAGGGCGGAAAAGGGAACGGTTCGGGTCCGCTCAAGAAAAGGGACAAAATACACCCAGGATATTGCCACTCTCGATCATCAGCTTGTGGCGGATGAGCCGACATCAGCCAGAGGGGACAATCTGGGAATGAATCCCTATGAGCTGCTTCTGGCGGCACTCGGCGCCTGCACCTCAATGACCCTGGCAATGTATGCCGAGCGCAAGGGTATGCCTCTGGAGGAGGTCGAGATTAAGCTCCAGCATGAGAAAATTCATGCGAAAGACTGTGCAAGCTGCGAAACTTCCAATGGAAAGATCGACAGGATCTATAAGACTATTTCACTTTCAGGTCCGCTGAGCGACGAACAAAAGCAGCGTCTTCATGAAATTGCCGAGAAATGCCCGGTAAATAAAACGCTCAAGTCGGAAATCGATATGATCCAAAAATAATTGGTTAATGTGCTTCCCATGACTGTCGTTGCTCCTTAACGTCGTCCTTTCAGGACTCATGGCGTGTGCGCAATGTTTCCGGTGGTTGAAACCACCGGCTATATGCCCCAATCCCTTCGGGATTCTAAAAACCACCGGCTAAGCCACCGGACCCTTTGGGGTTTCGTCAGCACAATTTTTTTCTGATTACCGAATTACTCAGCCGGTTTCATGCATCCTGGCCTTGGAGATTTAACAAAAACTTATTTTCACCGTCATTCCGGTCCCGGATCGGAGTCCGGGATGACGGATCCGGAATCTTCATTTACCTGAAAATAATGGATCTAATTCCCCGGAGGGGAAAAGTCGTATAGCCGGTGGTTTCAACCACCGGACAGCCCCCCATTCTCCAAGTCCTGAAAGGACGACGTTGTTGCTTGAAAAGCAGACCCGTTAAGCATACTGCCAAGGCACTCATATTTCTCAAGGGGGTTCTGTGAAGAGTACAGCTCAGTAGTACAGCTCAGTTGGGTTAGTAATTTGTCAGCGTCCGCCTGACTGCATCCTTCCAACCTTTGTATTTGCGTTGCCGTATTTCACTGGAGAGATGCGGTAAAAATTGTCTATCCAGTCTCCAGGTGGTGGAAAATTCCTCCGGGGAAGGATAGATACCTGCCCGTAAGCCAGCCAGATATGCCGCCCCTACCGCGGTGGTTTCGAGGATTACAGGTCGATCTACAGGAGCATCGAGAATGTCGGCTAAAAACTGCATGGTCCAGTCATTGGCGACCATGCCACCGTCTACGCGTAAGACAGTATTGGCGGCGAGATCGGGCCAGTCTCCCTTCATTGCCTCAAGCAGATCCCTGGTCTGGTAGCATACCGATTCCAATGCCGCCCTGGAAAGCTCGGCAGGAGTGGTACCCCTGGTTATACCGAAGATTGCGCCGCGGGCATCGGGATCCCAATAGGGGGCTCCAAGCCCGGTGAAGGCCGGGACAAGGTAGACATCCTGAGCAGGATCGGCCCTGGCTGCCAGTTCAGCAGTCATCGATGCCTCTTCAATAACCCCGAGAGCATCGCGCATCCACTGGACCGCAGCCCCGGCGATAAATATCGAACCTTCTATAGCATAGGTTGTCCTGCCGTCAAGACGGTAAGCTATGGTAGTCAGCAGTCGATTGTTTGAGATAACCGGTTCCTCACCTGTATTGAGGACTGCAAAACAACCGGTGCCGTAGGTGGATTTTATCATTCCCGGCTCAAAACAGGCCTGGCCCACCAGAGCGGCCTGTTGGTCGCCGGCAACACCTTGTATTTTAAGAGGGACATCAAAAATCCCCGGCGCCGTCACTCCAAAATCAGCGGAGGAATCCAGGACTTCGGGAAGAAGCGCTGCCGGTATATTCAGCAGTTCAAGGATAGCGGCATCCCAGCAGTTATCGTGAATATTATAAAGCAGAGTACGGGAAGCATTGGTAGCATCGGTGACATGGGCTTTGCCCCCGGTTAAACGCCAGAGGAGGAAAGAGTCGATCGTTCCGAAAGCCAGCTCCCCGGCTTCCGCTCTGGCCTGTGCTCCTTCGACATTGTCGAGGAGCCAGCGAACTTTGGTTGCGGAAAAATAGGCATCGATCAGCAGCCCGGTCTTATCGGCAAACATCCCGGTATGACCTTTTTCCATAAGTTCATTACAAAATCCAGCCGTTCTTCTGTCCTGCCAGACGATGGCCCTGTGGATTGGCCGGCCTGTGGCGCGGTCCCAGATGACGACAGTTTCGCGTTGATTGGTTATGCCGATGGTGGCGATGTCCCTGGCACTCAAACCGGCCTGGTGCAGCGCCTGGTGACAGGTGTTCAGACTGGTCTGCCAGATCTCTTCCGGATCATGCTCGACCCAGCCGGATTGCGGGAAAAACTGCTCAAACTCCTGCTGGGCAACAGCGATAATTTCAAAACGGTCATCAAAAATGATAGCCCTGCTGGAGGTTGTACCCTGATCAATGGCAAGGACATGGGGGGACATCGCCTTCTCCTTAAAGATAAAATGAATCCGGCGGCCGACCGGCTCTTCTCCGACAACAAATACCTTTTTCAGTAATAACTATTTCTGATTGCCCCTTTTTTTAGCGGCCTGAGCTGAGGACAAGGGTAATCAGGTAACGATTTACAACATAGAAGAGGCCGGCCATATCGCAAGCCGGCCTCCTGGTTTTTATTGCGGCAGCATATGATATTTTCTATCGCTTTATGCTATTCTTTCTTTGCCGCTGCCCAGCTCTTGACCAGCTCATCGTAATCGATGGTCATGCCCTGAGGTTTTTCATTGGCCAGCTTCGGCTTGGGTGCTCCCGGCATATTGAACCAATAAGAGGGATCCTTGGCTTCATTCAGTTTGGGTCCACATTCACCCTGGATACCGGCGCGTTCCAGGCGCTGCATTACCTTGTCCTGCTGCATAGCCAGAGAATCCATGGCTTCCTGAGGAGTTTTGGAGCCTGTTACCGCATCGGCGACATTCTGCCACCAGAGCTGAGCAAGTTTGGGATAATCGGGAACATTGGTGCCTGTCGGTGTCCACTGCACGCGGGCCGGGCTGCGGTAAAATTCCACGAGGCCGCCCAATTTCGGAGCACGTTCGGTAAAAGATTCATGCCAGATGTCACTATCCCGGATCGGGGTAAGTCCAACATGGGTCTTCTTCAGGCTGACGGACTTGGAGACCACGAACTGGGCATAGAGCCAGGCGGCTTTGCGGCGGTCAACCGGGGTCGATTTCATCAGGGTCCAGGAACCGGCATCCTGATAACCAAGCTTCATGCCCTCGGTCCAGTATGGTCCGTGAGGAGAAGGCGCCATGCGCCATTTGGGATTATTGTTCTCATCGACGACCGGGGTGCCCGGTTGGGCCATATCGGCGGTAAAGGCGGTATACCAGAAAATCTGCTGGGCAATTTCACCCTGGGCGGGAATTGGACCTGCTTCCGAGAAGGTCATTCCGGCAGCCTCGGGGGGCGCATACTTTTTCAGCCAGTCGATATACTTGGTCAGCGAATATACTGCCGCCGGACCGTTTGTGGCACCGCCGCGGGCAACGCTCGAGCCTACGGGTCGGCAGCCATCCACGCGGATTCCCCATTCATCGACGGGCAGACCGTTGGGAATTCCCTCATCACCGGCTCCGGCCATGGAGAGCCATGCATCGGTAAAACGCCAGCCGAGCGACGGATCTTTCTTGCCGTAATCCATATGGCCATAGACTTTTTTGCCATCTATTTCCTTGACCGTCTCAGTAAAAAACTCGGCAATATCCTCATAGGCCGACCAGTTGACGGGAACGCCCAGCTCATAGCCGTAGATATCCTTGAATTGTTTCTGCAGATCCGGACGCTTGAACCAGTCATAGCGGAACCAGTAGAGATTGGCAAACTGCTGGTCGGGGAGCTGATAGAGTTTACCATCCGGCCCGGTGGTAAATGATTTACCCATAAAATCATCGATATCGAGCATGGGGTTAGTCACATCCTTACCTTCGCCCTCCATCCAGTCGGTCAGCGGTACAGCCTGCTGGTAGCGGAAGTGGGTACCGATCAGATCGGAGTCGTTGATGTAGGCGTCATAAATATTCTTGTTGGACTGCATCTGGGTCTGCAGTTTTTCGATAACATCGCCTTCACCGATCAAATCATGAGTCAGATTGATGCCGGTTATTTCCGAAAAGGCCTTGGCAAGGGTTTTGGATTCATATTCATGGGTGGTGATGGTTTCCGAGACGACATTGATATCCATGCCTTTAAAGGGCTCCGCCGCCTTGATAAACCACTCCATCTCTTTCATCTGTTCAGCTTTGGACAGGGTCGATGGCTGAAACTCGGTCTCTACCCACTTCTGTGCCTCCTCGGTGCCCGCCTGTAAACTTACGGGTCCGGCCAGGAGAGCAACCATTGCAGCAGCTGTTGCCAATTGTTTAATCATTATCCTTCTCCTCTGTTGTTCTTTGAATTTTTCCATTCCCCCATTGCCTTTTTTCTCAGGGTTAAAGGAACGGAACAAAATACCAACAACGAATCGGTGATATTGCCCTTATAGAATTCGGTAAAGGGAAATCTCACTTTTATAACCACTTAAATACGCACAGGGCGTAAATGAGTGATAGTGCCATGGCCCACCACAAATTGATGCTGAGAAGTCCCAGCCAGAATATGTGGATATAGGCAGAACCAAGCAATGAAATAAAGAGGCGGTCTCCGCGTGTGGTTTCAAACCCCAGTATACCATGACGGGGAGCACCGCCGGGAGATTTCAGTTCCCAGATGGTCATACAGACAAGCAGGGCAAGGATTATCAGGAAAAAAGCGGCCGTGGGTTTGGTCCAGGCCATCCAGTTCAGGTTCATGACATTCCTCCTCTAGACCCGGCCAAGGGCAAATCCCTTGGCAATATGATTGCGGACAAACCAGATCACCAGCGTCCCCGGAACGATGGTGAGCACACCCGCTGCGGCAAGAACTCCCCAGTCGAGACCCGAGGCGGAAACCGTTCTGGTCATGATTGCCGAAATGGGTTTGGCCTCGACGGCGGTGAGTGTTCTGGCGAGAAGAAGTTCGACCCAGGAAAACATAAAACAGAAAAAGGCGGTAACGCCGATGCCCGAGGCGATATTGGGCACGAATATCTTGAGAAAAAACCGGGGCCAGGAATAGCCGTCGATAAAGGCTGTTTCGTCTATTTCCTTGGGAACTCCGGACATGAAGCCCTCAAGGATCCAGACGGCAAGAGGCAGATTGAACAGACAATGGGCCAGGGCCACGGCGATATGGGTGTCAAAGAGTCCAATAGAAGAGTAGAGCTGAAAAAAGGGCAGGGCGAAAACCGCGGGCGGCGCCATCCTGTTGGTCAGCAACCAGAAAAAGAGATGCTTGTCGCCGACAAAGGAGTAGCGGGAGAAGGCATACGCTGCCGGCAGAGCAAAGGTCACGGAAATAACGACGTTGATGGAGACATAGATCATCGAATTGATATATCCTGAATACCAGGAGGCATCATTGAAGATCACCGCATAGTTGGCAAAGGTCAGATTCCGGGGCCAGATGCTGAAGACCGAGAGAATTTCCGCATTCGTTTTCAGGCTCATGTTGAGCAGCCAATAGATGGGAAGCAGCAGAAAGATGATATAGACGAATGGGATCAGCCACTTGAGTTTCATGTTTAATTCCCTCCCTTCGGGCCACTTTTCGGGCCGCTTTCGACGCCGACATTGCTCATCACGGTATAGAAGACATAGGAGAGCAGCAGGATGACCAGAAAGTAGATTAACGACATTGCCGCAGCGGGTCCCAGATCAAACTGACCGATCGCCATTTTGACCAGGTCGATGGAGAGAAAGGTGGTGGAGTTGCCGGGGCCGCCGCCGGTGACGACAAAGGGCTCGGTATAGATCATGAAACTGTCCATGAAGCGCAGCAGTACGGCGATCAGCAGCACCCGCTGCATCTTGGGAAGCTGGATATAGCGGAAAACGGCAAGCCGGGAAGCGCCGTCGATTTTGGCGGCCTGATAGTAGGCTTCGGGAATCGAGCAGAGTCCGGCATAGCAGAGCAGCACCACCAGGCTGGTCCAGTGCCAGACATCCATGATAACGACGGTGATCCAAGCGGCCAGCGGATCCTGGGTGTAGTTGTAGTCTATGCCCAGTGCCGCCAGGGTATGGCCGAGCAGACCGATGTCGACCCGGGCAAAGATCTGCCAGATGGTACCTACCACATTCCAGGGAATGAGGAGCGGCAGAGCCATGGTAACCAGGCAGACCGGCACACCCCAGCCTTTCCTGGGCATGGACAGGGCGATGATAATCCCCAAAGGTATTTCTATGGCGAGAATGATGCCCGAGAAGAGCAGCTGCCGGAGAAAGGAGTCGTGAAAACGTTCGGAATGCAGCAAATCCCTGAACCAGTCGAGTCCCGCCCAGAAGAAGACGTTGTTGCCGAAGGTATCCTGCACCGAATAATTGACCACCGTCATCAGGGGAATGATGGCACTGAAGGCCACCAGAAGAAAAACCGGCAGGACCATAAACCATGCCTTCTGATTAACCTGTTTTTTGATCACAGCTCCTCTCCTGTTATTAGATTGTCATCTCCATAGATATTGATATGATCAAGATCAAACACGATAGTGCCCGTATCGCCGGAGACTTCCATAAACTCGGGGACGATAACATTGAAGACACTGCTGTTGAAACTGACCCGGGCAATCTTATATGGTCCGATATCGTCTATTTTATGAATTCTTACCGCCAAGCCTTCCGATCCCGGAGGCTTGAGACTCATGTATTCCGGGCGCACACCGAGTTCAATCTTACGGAAGTTCGAGAGATCGCCATATTTCCGCTTCAAGGCGATATCGTGGCCTTCCACCCTCATCCTGTTGCCCGAAACTTCACAGGCGATAATGTTCATGCCGGGCGAACCGATGAAATAACCGACAAAGGTGTGTTCGGGGTTTTCAAAAAGAGCTTCAGGTGTACCCACCTGCACGATTTTACCTTCATACATCACCACCACCTCGTCGGCAAAGGTGAGCGCTTCGGTCTGGTCATGGGTCACATAGATCATGGTGAAGCCGAACTTTTTGTGAAGCCGTTTAAGCTGCGAGCGCAGCTCCCATTTCAGGTGGGGGTCGATCACGGTCAGAGGCTCGTCGAAGAGGATGGCATTGACGCTTTGACGAATGAGTCCCCTGCCCAGGGATATTTTCTGTTTGGCATCCGCAGTGAGGTGCTGCGCTTTGCTGTAGAGTTCCTTTTCCAGATCCAGTATTCGGGCAAGTTCTATAACCCTCGGTTCTATCTCCTTGCGGCTGCGCCCTCTGTTTTTTAAGGGAAAGGCCAGATTCTCAAAGACCGTCATGGTGTCGTAAATTACCGGAAACTGGAATATCTGAGCAATATTCCGTTGTTCAGTAGCCAGGGTAGTGACGACCCTGTCATCGAAAAGAACATCGCCATGGGTAGGTGTCAATAAACCGGAAATAATGTTGAGAAGGGTTGTTTTTCCACAGCCTGATGGGCCGAGAAGAGCGTAGCAGTTGCCGTCCCTCCAGGTGAGGTCTAGGCTTTTCAGGGCAAAATCATCGGGATTTGTTGAAGGACCCGAATAAGAGTGTGCAATTTCTTTTAGAGTGATATTGGCCATCTTTTTTCTCAGGCAGGCGACAGGTGGGCAGGTGCCACTACCAGGTCATCGTTATCATCAAATACATAGAATCTGTCAGGATCAAGAAAGACTTCAATGGTTTCCTCAATTTTAAATGCATGGATGGAGTGCGCCAGCACAACCCAGCGCAACCCGGCGATATCTACATGAATATAACTGTCGGATCCGGTGATTTCGGTGACAATCACCCTGGCCTTGACGCCGATGGCCCGCGCCGATGTCGGCTCAAGATAAAGATGATGAGGACGGAAGGCGATGGTGTAGTCGGCATCGGCAAGGCGCGGTAATTCGCCGATAAGGGGGATCTCGACATGCTTGAAGAGCATGCGGTTGTTCAGTTTGGTCACCGGCAGCAGATTCAGCGGCGGGTCGGAAAAGGTTTGTGCCGTAAGGAGGTTGCGGGGCCGATGGAAAATCTCCAGTGTCGGCCCGAACTGATACACCTGGCCTTCATGAAGCGCCGCGGTATTACCGCCAAGCAGCAGTGCCTCGGAAGGTTCGGTGGTGGCGTAGACGAATATGGCGCCGGTTGCTGAAAAGATACGGGGAAGTTCCTCGCGCAGTTCTTCGCGCAGTTTATAGTCGAGATTAGCCAGGGGTTCGTCGAGCAGTACCAGGTTTGCTCCCTTGACCAGGGCTCTTGCCAGCGCGGTACGCTGCTGTTGGCCTCCTGAAAGTTCCATCGGCATGCGCCCAAGCATATCGGACAATTTGAGGAGTTCGGCTATTTCGTGAACCCTTTTCTTTACCTCTTTTTTGGCGGTCCCGGCTATTTTCAGAGGGGATGCGATATTCTCGTAAACGCTCAGATTAGGATAATTGATGAACTGCTGATAGACCATGGCGACATTGCGTTTCTGCACCGGGATCCCGGTAACATCCCGGCCATCGATAAGTAGTTTACCCGAAGAAGGTTTATCAAGTCCGGCCATCAGTCGCATCAGGCTGGTCTTGCCGGAGAGTGTCGGCCCAAGGAGGATATTCAGCGAGCCCGATTCAAATGTGAGGGTTACGTCGGCGATGTGCAATTCTTTGCCGACCATTTTGGAGATGTTTTGTAACTCAAGCTGCATCATTTCCTCGTTTGGCAAGGGTGATGAATTGAACCACCGGGAAAAGTAATCTCTATTTACCGCAATCTTCCACAATGCTGCGCAGAAATCCTGGGCGGCGGTTGTCGGCCTGCGCAAAATTTATCTCTGCAGGAGGTTATGTTTTTATATGATGCTCTCAGAATTCCCTCATGTTAGCAGTCATTTGTGAACATAAGCAAGGAATTTATTGATTCCGATGGCTTTTCATCCAGTCTTCAAGGCCGCAACATTCTTCTCTGTCAAAAAAAAGTCCCATATTCGATCGGCGCCGCAACACATCCTCTGCAGTCATGGCCCATTCGTGTGTCATCAGATAAGAAACTTCCACTTCATAGAGATCAGCACCGAAGCATCGACCGAGATCGGACGCTGTCTCTACTCCTTTTACAATTTCAAATGCTTTGCTGCCATAGGCGCGCATCAGTCTGGTTGCGTGTTTTTCTTCGAGGCAGCTGCAGGCTGAGCGGAGCTTTTCGACCTGCGCTTCAAACTCGAAAGGATGAAAATCCCCACCGGGGAGAGGCGCTCCCTCGGTCCATTCCTCTCCCATGGAAGGAATGTAGGGCCTGAGCTTTCTCAAAACCGCCTCTGCAAGCTTGCGGTATGTTGTGATCTTACCGCCATAGATAGAAAGCAATGGAGCTGAGCCATTATCATCATCAATTTTCAGGACATAATCACGTGTTGCCGCTTTAGCCTCATTTTTACCGTCGTCGAAAAGCGGGCGGACACCGGAGTAGCTGCTGATCACACTCTCCCGGGTAACCGGGGTGATAAAATATTCGCTGGCGGCATCACAGAGGTATTGAATCTCTGCATCGCTGATTTCAACCTTGCCCGGGTCGCCCTGGAAATCGACATCGGTGGTGCCTATAAGCGTAAATTCATTCTCATAGGGAATCGCAAAAATGATACGGCCGTCGGCGTTCTGGAATATATAGCTGCGCTTATGGGAGAAGAGCTTCTTGACGATGATATGGCTGCCTTTGACCATTCTGATGTGCTCTCCGTGGTCCTCATGGTCGGCATGGGTGAGAAAATCATCGAGCCAGGGTCCAGTTGCGTTGATGACGGCAAGAGCATTTATCTCTGAATGAGTGCCGTTTTCAGTGTTTTCCAGCTTGAGCTGCCAGGTGCCGTTAACGCGGACGGCCTGGATGCATTTGGTCCGGGGGAGAATATGGGCTCCAGCAGCTGAAGCATCCATGGCATTGAGAATTACCAGACGGCTGTCCATGACCCAGCAATCCGAATATTCGAAACCTTTGGTGAAGAGTTTTTTCAGCGGAGCCCCGGCTTCGTCGCGGGTAAGGTCAACCGTCGAGGTCCCGGGAAGAAGGCGCCGGCCACCAAGGTGATCGTAGAGAAAAAGCCCAAGACGTACAAGCCAGTATGGCCGTAGTCCTTGATGATGAGGAAGGATAAATCGCAGCGGCCAGATAATGTGGGGAGCGGCTCTCAAGAGAACCTCACGTTCCCGCAGAGCCTCGCGAACGAGGCGGAACTGGTAATATTCCAGATACCGTAAGCCGCCGTGGATAAGCTTGGTGCTGGCCGATGAGGTGCCGCCGGATAGATCGTTCTGTTCGCTGAGGAAGACGGACAAACCTCTGCCTGCGGCGTCTCTGGCTATCCCGCAGCCATTGATGCCGCCTCCAATAACTGCCAGGTCATACAGTGGAGTCTTCATATTAGAGGGCGCTCCATGAAAATACCTCGCTTCGGAAACAACAAATCGGTTTCGGAAAATACGCAAAACAGTTTCGAGTGCATCTTAAAATAAGGCTAAACGAAATGTAAATCATTTGCAAGTGAAATTTATGCTATAAATAAGGGATCGTACGGGGGGTGTTGAAACTGGAGGAAGAAATAATTCAGGAAAGGACGGATGGCATCATTCGGGTTCGGCAATTTCAAGGACCACCTCATGCTCTTGGCAGAGATCACGGAATTTATTAGAAGGTATTCCGTCAATGACCAGCGTGTCGATCTGGGAAATGTGACCAATACGAACCGGAGCATTACGATTGAACTTCATCATATCGGCTACCATGATTACATGCCTCGAATTGGCGATTATAGCCTGGGCCACCCGTACTTCGCTGAGGTCGTAGTCGAGCAGAAGACCATCCTCATCTATCCCCGAGACGCCGATGATCGCATAATCCACCTTGAACTGGTTAATGAAATCCACAGCGGCTACGCCGACAATACCGCCGTCTGAGCGGCGCACCAGTCCTCCAGCTATAATCAACTCGATGCCGGGGGAAGATCTGAGAATATCTATGGCTTTGATGTTGTTGGTAATCGCCATCAGGCCGCGGTGAGAGGTGAGTTCCATGGCCACCTGTTCGGTGGTGGTCCCTATATTGATAAAAAGAGAACAATTATCGGGAATAAGCTGGGCCGCCCGTTTGCCGATGGCCTTTTTGCTTTGCGGTGCCAGCAGCTTGCGCGCCTCATAGCTGACATTTTCGATGCTTGATCCGATAATGGCGCCGCCATGGACCCGCTGGAGCAGCTGCCGGTTGCAAAGCTCGTTGAGATCCTTACGGATTGTCTGCGGCGACACACGAAAAAAAGCGGCGAGCTGATCGACATTGACCCTGCCCTTTTTTTTGGCCGTATGAAGAATATGTTTCTGTCTTTCGGATATAATTTCCATAGATAAGCGAAGCGGCTGTGGAATTTAGAATGTGGAGAACGGGATCGTACGGCACCATCTCTGGCTAACATTATTCATGGTAGTACTACAGTTGTCAAACAAAATAAAATGCAGCCATTTTTTTTATTCATAAATTAATAGCAATCATTCCAAATTATTATAATTGATGATATGGTGGTGGGCAGGCTAATGGGCACCGGGCAATACTGCTTATACTAAAGTGCCATTTATGGACAGGCACTATCTGAGAGGATGATGAATGGAAACCTATACCGATATAGAAGTTCGTTATGAAGACAAGGTTGCACATATTATCATTAACCGGCCGGACAAACTGAATGCCATTCGGATAAAAACCTATAGAGAGTTGATTTCGGCACTGCAGGAAGCGGACGATTCCCCGGATTGTCATCTCATGGTTTTAGAGGGGAGCGGCGGTCAGTTCACGGCAGGGAACGATCTTGCCGACCTGGTCGGAGCCGATAAGCAGCAGGTAATGGATGGAGTACAGGGAATTTTTAACTGTGTCGCCGGTCTGAAAAAGGTAGTGATAGGCGTGGTGGAAGGAGTAGCAGTGGGTATCGGTACAACCCTCCTGCTGCACTGTGATCTCGTCATTGCCTCCAGCAAAACCAGATTCCGTCTGCCCTTCGCCAATCTTGGGGTCTGCCCGGAAGGTGGCTCGAGTGTCTTGCTGCCTCAGGCCATCGGCCAGAAAATGGCCCGGGAGGTGTTGCTGACCGGACGTTTTTTCAGTGCCGAAGAGGCCTTACGCTGGGGATTGATCAACTCTGTTTTCGAAACCGGCCAGGCAGCTGAGGCGGCGCAGCAGTATATAGTTCAGCTTCTTCGCCAGCCTCTCGATTCCCTCATTGCCACTAAGAAACTCATGCGGGCATCGATGGCCGATGTCGAAGAAGTGGTGCGCAATGAACTGCTGGTTTTTGGTGAACTGCTGGAAAAAGATGAAACCCGGCAGCGTATCGCGGGTCTGCTGAAATAGTAGGATATTCCAGGTTCACAGATTAAAGGATAGCTTTGCTCAGGCGCTCAATCATCAGATGGCGGTGAGCAAAAGCGTTGGGCTTCCTTGCGTCAGCACCAACCTACCGGATTGCCGCAATCGAATTTTTGCAAGGGTAGGTTGGGGGTGAGCCGGAAGAGCCCTCTTTTATCTATGCGTTTGAAAAAAACTAAAAATGGGCAGGAAACCTGGAGTAGAGGCACTATTCAGGCAGCATGTCATAAAAAAACGTCAACATGTCCGTACGGGTCAGGATACCTATTATTCTGCCCTGATATTCAACCGGAAGATGGCCGATATTGCGCTGCACCATTATCTGGGCGGCCTCGGCAGGATCAATGTTTGGCGGAATAGTTGCCACGTTGCGTGCCATGAAGGCTTTGACCGGCGCCTTCCACTGACGGTCCTGTTTGATTTTTTTTAAATCCCACAGTACGATTATGCCCTCCAAATCCTCTTCAGTACCCACCAGAATTCCCCTGATACCTTTCTCTTCCATGATTTCGCGAATCTTTTCCATCGGCGTGTCCGGGGATACCATGGTAACCGGATAGGACATCAGGTCTGCAATTGTGGCCCTGTTGATCCTATTCTCCATGATAACCCTGATGATCTTCTCTTTAACGCTTTCGGGGGTATAGCGTTCCAGTTTTATGGTCGCCGATGCAGCGCCGGGATGACCGCCGCCGCCAAAATGCCCCAGTACTGCTGCGACATCAACACGTTCATTGGCACTGCGGGCAATAACGGTGCAGGAGGTTTCATTATTGACGAATATGGCGAAAACAACTTCGGTGCTGATGAGCTTACGGTACATGCTGACGATGGAGGCCAGCATCGGCACATTCTTTTCGAGTTTGACGATATTGATCCCTATCAGGATCTTGCGATGGTTGATCTTCTCGGTGTTTTCGATCAGCTTGAAGAGAACATCCCTCTGCACTTCCTCATACGGAGGGTTGAGAAAAAACGAGGCAACATTGAGATCGGCGCCGTTGCCCAGCAGATATTCAGCGGCCGCGGCGTCCACCCTTCCGGTCAAAGGATAGGAGAGGTGGCCGGTATCTTCATAGAGGCCAATGAGCAAAACTGTGGAATCCAGAGGCGTCAGGCAAATCTTTCGGCGTTGCAGCTCCCTGACCAGCAGAGTCACGGTTGCACCGACAGGTTCGATACATTGCCAGGAGGCGTTGATGTCTCCTTCCTCATGGTGGTCCCAGATGTGAATCACCAGATCATCCCGTTGACGCAGTTTCTCCATTCGGTCAAGTCGTTTCCAGCAGTGCGTGTCGACGACGATCAGGGTATCAACTTCTTCATGCTCGATTTCATTGGGAAGGACAATATTGAAGGCGGTTTTATGTGTTGAGAGGAATTTTTCCACATTCCTGTTGACCATTTTGGGAATTACACCAATTGCGCCGGGGTAAAGAATGGTTGCCGCAATGACGGAGGCAAGAGCATCGAAGTCGGTATTTTTATGGGTCGTGATAATTTTCATTGCAGATGTTTCCTTGCTCCTTCCCTATTGAGGCAAAAAAGGTTCAGATATCTTTTTCCCGCCCAGGGATGATGCCGTTCCCGGCAGTATTGACAACCCTGCCGCACCGGGGGCACTCCAGGATCAGACGGACATTGGAAAAACCTTCATGCTCTACGGTCAGCCTACTCCGGCTGCCGCATAAATCGCATCTTGCCGGATAACCACCCTTTCTCATACGGATAAAGACATAGGTCACATATATACCGATGAGCAGGAAACCGGCCAGGGCGAATTGTTCAAATTCGGCCAGATAAAGTATGGCCAGGAGTAAGGCCGCAATGGCTCCGAAAAACCTGATCCAGTGGAAAAGCAGAATACTCATGGTAAGGCAGAGGAAAATCGGGGAAAAACAGCTATTCTTCCTAGAGGATAATGAAGTGGAAACAACATAATTGAATGGAGTAAGGGCCAAGTCGGGCATGCAGAAGGTCGAAACGAACACGATCCTCTGCATGGTTTAGTCGTCGTGGGGTAAATTACGATCATCTACAGTATTTCCTGAAGTGCCTGGAGTAGCCTGTCGACGTTTTTTACTCTGGCGGTATGTCCCATTAGGCCAACTCGCCAGATTTTACCAGCCAGCGGACCGAGACCGGCACCTATTTCAATGTCATAATTTTTGAGCAGCTGTTGTCGTATCCGGGCATCCTCGGTACCTTCCGGAATGGTCACGGCATTGAGCATCGGCAGACGGCTCTCCGGAGACACGGCCATGGCAAGCCCTAATTTCTCAAGGCCCTCAACAAGGTATTCATGCGTTTGGCGGTGACGGGCAAAAACCTGCTCCTTTCCTTCTTCCAGAATCACGCCTAATGCAGCGTAGAGACCATAAAGCATATTCACCGGAGCCGTGTGATGATAGGCCCGTGTGTCTCCATCCCAGTAGTTGATGATCATGGTGAGATCCAGATACCAGTTTGGAACTTTGGTCTTGCGTGCTTTTAAAGTTTCAATGGCTTTTGCGGAAAAAGAGATCGGCGCAAGCCCCGGCGGACAGGAGAGGCACTTCTGGGTGCCGCTGTAGATGGCATCGATCTTCCAATCGTCGGTCTTCACCGGTATTCCGCCAAGGCTGGTGACGCTGTCGACCAGGAAAAGGGCGTTGCTTGCTGCGGCCATTTCCCCGATTTTATCGACAGGGTTCATTACTCCGGTAGATGTTTCTGCATGGACGACAGCGACAATTTTGTATGATTTTTCCTGCAGCTTCTTCTTTACTGCTTCAGGCTCTACCGCGGTACCCCATTCGAATTCAAGGACATCCACGGCAGCTCCGAGCCTGCCGGCCAGATCCTCCATACGCATGCCGAAGACACCGTTTTTGAGAACGAGAACAGGATCCCCCGGCTCTATGAGATTGACAAAGCAGGTTTCCATTCCCGCTGATCCGGTGCCGGAGATGGGAATGGTCAGCCTGTTTTCAGTTTCCATGAGGAGCTGCAATCTCCGCTTTATCTCATCCATAATGCTGATAAAGCGAGGATCGAGATGGCCGATTGTATAACGGGACAAGGCAGCATATACCGGGTCGGGGACGCATGAGGGACCAGGACCCATGAGCAGCGTCTGGGATAGGGTATCGAGGTGGTTCATTGGCATTGTTCTCCTGTGGCTGCAATTCAGTTCGTCTCCTCTGACAAGGCGGCAGTTGACCTTGAGGGAATCAGGGAGCATTCTGTTTTCCTTTATCACACTTGGCAAGGCAGTGCAAATATTTCAGAAGCGGGTTGAGTGACTACCCCTGATTCTCAGTCCCGGCCCGCTTCATCTCCTGCCTCAGGGAACATTAATGGAAAACCATTTCGAATTCAGCAAGATTCCAATAAAGGCTTGAGGATCATCGCATGTCACCAGATGATTATATGATTTTACCGAATCCCAGTTCGGAAAAGAGGATGGGGGGCGAAAAAATCAGGCCGCTAGGTTATCGGGAGGGCACGTCATTGATCCGCGGTTACCCTCCAGATAATGTTGCCGACATCGTCCGCTACCAGCAGGGCACCCTGTTTGTCGATGGCCACGCCTACCGGTCGTCCCAGGGCATCACCATCCTCGCTGAGGAAGCCGGTGAGAACGTCGATGGGCAGCCCGTCCGGCCGGCCCTGATGAAAGGGGACGAAGATTACTTTATATCCACTATGCGGCTTGCGGTTCCAGGAGCCATGCTGGCCGACAAACATGCCTTCGGTAAACGGTTCAGGCAGCCTGACACCTTCCGAGTGAACCAGGCCCAGGCTGGAGGTATGCGGTCCAAGAGCGTAGTCCGGAACTATGGCACGATTCACCAGCTCCGGTCTCTGAGGCTGCACGCGTGTATCGACATGCTGTCCGAAGTAGCTGTAGGGCCAGCCGTAAAACCCACCATCGCGCACTGAGGTCATATAGTCGGGAACCAGGTCACTGCCCAGCTGATCGCGCTCATTGACCGAGGTCCAGAGCACGCCGCTGAAGGGCTCGATAGCCATACCGTTGGGGTTACGCAAGCCGGTGGCAAAGAGGCGGTGATCTCCTGTTTCGGTATCGACAACCCAGATTGCGGCACGTCCGGCCTCCCTTTCCATCCCATTTTCCCCGTGGTCGCTGTTTGAGCCCACGGTAACATAGAGCGTGCGGTCATCTCCGGCGGCAAGGATATTGCGAGTCCAGTGCCGGTTGATGGTTCCTGCCGGCAAATCCAGGATTTTGGTACCAGGGGCCTTGATTCGGGTCGTATCCGGCGTGTAGGGAAAACTCAGCAGGGCATCGGTATTGGCAACAAAGAAGGTATCTCCAATAAGTGCCATGCCAAAGGGAGAATGGAGATTCTGCAGAAAAATGGTGCGTACATCCACCGCTCCGTCATCGTCTTTATCGCGCAGCAGGGTAATCCTGTCGGCACTGGGTACGCCGGCACCGGCAATTTTTTTCATGATTTTCATCAGCCAGCCTTTGATGCCCTCTTTGCCCGCTTCTTCTGGAGCATTCGCTTCGGCCACCAGGACATCTCCGTTAGGCAGGACATAGATCCAGCGAGGGTGGTCCAGGCTATCGGCAAAAGGCCGTACCGTCGTTCCTGGAGCGGTAACGGGTTTGCCACCTTCGGGCCAGCCTTTGGCCGGGGCTATGTTAACGGTGGGGATGATGTTGTCAGGCGGGGAAGGCAATACCGGATCGGGACCGGTCCCTGCTGAAACAGGTAATTGCGCGGTATGATTGCACCCGGCCAGAGTGAGCATCAGAACAAGCCATAATAATCCGGGTAGTCGACTCATGGGACACCTCTATGCTGATAGAAGAGGGCATGCGGACATCCGCCTTGAAGTATACACGATCCAAGACGGGGCTTTTTTGTGAGGATTGTGGATTATTTTTCAATCGTATGCATTGTTGTTCTAAGGGTCAAGCGTCTTTTTGGCGGGCCGGGAGGTTTGGTCAAAAGGAGTAAGACGCCATGGTGAGTGAGACAAAAATCTAGCGGGTGGCGCTCCGGGCAGCACGGCCGCTTTCGAGGTATTTCAGCGTCTCCTCAACCGCCCTGTAAGCAGTGGCAATCGCCAGCCCGGCACCGCAGCGCTGACGGATCCAGTCTTGATGGGCCAGAACGGTGCCTGCGCAGAATAACCGCGGGTCAAAGGGCTTGCCGGAGTGGCCGAGCGGGCGAAAGGAACCATCCGTTTCGATGCCGGCAAGATGTATGTCATGCCCGCGGCTGTCGAAATATTCTTTGCGGTACCAGTCCCGCCTGCTGGGGGGCTGGTATACCGGCAGGCCGATCAGGGATTCGCTGATACCATCAAAACGCGAGGTCAGTCCGCTGCTGAGAAACCGGCCTGTCGCCAGCAGGGCCGATTTGGCTCGAATTACCAGAGAACCTCGGTTGTCGCTGAGCTCAAGTTCAATAAATTGGTTAGAAAAATCAATGGCCTCAACTTTTTGCCGCGGCACCAGCATCCTGTTTTTGCCTGGGAGAGCCTGCTCAAACATTTCGCGCAGGCGGATTCCCGGAATCGATGGCGGCATGGTGGGAATTTCGAAAAGCAGACGTCCGGTCAGTCTCTGGAGCTCGGCAAGAACCACGTCCGGCTTGTGCATCCCCAAGAGCGCGGGAACACCGACGAAGGGGGACGCCCCTGCTTCCCTGTTGATAATCTCGGCAAGCAGCTTTCTGTTTTCAGCAACTTCAAGAGAACGGGCCGCCGCCTCGGGATACAGCTCACCGCCTCTATGGCCGGGGAAGGCAACCTTTTGTTGCTGCAGTTTCGGCCAGCCTTTGCGGAGGTTGGCGACTATCTGAGAACCGCTGAATCCCTTGAGGCCATGAAAACCGAAAATCGTGCATTCATCTTTGTTTTCCAGGGCCTCAATGCCGTTCTCCATGGTTTTAGGCACACAAAGTGTGGGCTTGATCGTTCCCGCAGGGGTGAGCGCGCAGATGTTTGTTTTGCCGGGACTTGAATAGCCGATGCCGTGTTCTCCGACAAAAGTGATAAATTCTGCAAAGGCAGACTCGATGGCTGTAGCGGAGATATCGGCCAGGGGGTGCCCGGGGCTGACGTTTTTCAGCTCGATAAGATTTTCCCAGGGATTACTGATAATCCGGGAATCAAGAAAACCTAAAAGGTCAAGATAGCCGGTGGTGTAGGTCAGGGCGCCGGTATTGCCGGCGACTGTACAGGACATACCTCTGTTGCCGGCAAAAATGGCGGCTGCGGTTCCGGCCAGTCCCATGCCGATGATGGCCAGATCCGTTTCTATGTATCGAGAGTCCATTTATTTACCCGGCTGAAGTTTCGGCATCGAGAAGGTCCAGGCCGAGAAGGCCTTTGTGCAGTGCTTCGGCCAGTTCCATCTGAGCCATCTGCTGCCCCCAGATAACACAGCGCATTCCCTTGAAGCGCTCGCTGAAAAAATCCCGCATATGATCAAGACCGGTGGAATCTGAATAATGTCCGCAGTCGTAGAGGAAAGAGGCTATGCGCATACCGCAAAAGGATCCCTGACAGGAACCCTTGCCAGCCCGGCTGCGCAGGGCGATGGCAGTCAGGCTCATTTCCTTTTCGGCGCCGGGCGTCTCATTGATTATTTGCGAGATCGCTGATTGCGGCACCATCTCGCACTCGCACAGAAGCAAATCTTCAGCATCGTTTGCGGTAAAACAATAGTGCGAAGATTCTCCCGGTTGGGTCCATCTGCAGTCATTTGAATCAGGAAGAGCCGTGAGATGAGTGGTGCAGCATTGGGTGTTGCCGAGTCTGAAAGCAACGAGATCTGCTGTTTTTTCAGCCATGAGCCGGTAGGTGGTCAGTTTGCCGCCGGTGATGGTGCAGAAATTCTCCAGGGAGGAATTGTGCTCAAAAAGCGAGAAGCTGCGCGCGATATTGCGGTCATCATCCTGCTGCGCCTCCTGCACCAGGGGGCGAACCCGGGAGAAGGCCCTGATGAACCGGGTATGCTCGAGTCCTGGAATCATGACCATCCCTTCTCTGATGTTGTGGTTTACCTCTTCCACGGTCGGTTGTACATTTTCAATGGTGTCTGTCCTTAAAGAGGTGGTGCCGAGGATGGATACTGTGCCGCCGGGGACGAGGATATCGCCGTCCGAGGGCGGCCTGAGACGATTGATGACACGATCAGTCAAGCGATTATGGGTGACGAGCAGGGTGCCTTTCGACCAGAGAAGCCGCACCTCATCGCAGCCCGCCAGAGCAGCGATTTTCATGGCCCATCCTCCGCCTGCATTGACGAATTGCTGTGCCCGGATAGTAAGGGTTTTGCCGGTGAGGTTGTCGCGGCACAATGCCTCCTGTATCCGCCCGTTCCGTTGTTGAAAGCCGACGATGCCGCAGTGGGGTAAATAGCGGCTGGTGTTGAGCATGGTGGCATGAGCGACGTTTTCCAGTGCCAGATGAAAGGGATCGATCGTCGCATCAGGGACATGGAACGCCCGCACCAGCTTATCGGAGAGGCCGGGTTCCATGGTCAGGGCGTCATGAGAAGACACCTCCTCACAGGCAATGCCGGCGGTGCGGCAGAGAGGCTGAAATCGGGCTGCGAACTCTTCATCGTCATCAGCCATGCCGACGAACAACCCGCCGGTCTCTTCAATACAATGAGGGGCAATTTTCTTGAGAATGTATCCTTCGTTGCGGCATTCGACAGCGGACTGAAGATCGTTGGATACATACCGCGCCCCCGAGTGAAGCAGGCCGTGGTTGCCCCCGGAGGCACCGGCGCAGAGATCGTTTTTCTCGACAAGGATGCAATGGATTCCGCGCAAGGCAAGATCGCGCATGACTCCGGCCCCGGTGACACCGCCGCCGATAATAAGTACTTCCGTTTCCAAGGTTGACATTCCTTTTGTCGAACACTCTGCTGTATATGATTTTTTGATTACCCCTGAAGCTCAGCATTTCCTGGCCCAGGCCTGGATTGCTCTTTTCATCGGGAACCCAATTCCGATAGGGGAAATGTTGAACTCCCCTTCATCAATTTCTATAGTGTTTTATGTATTATTTCAAGTGAAATCAAAAATAGATTCAAACGAAAGTGGAAGTGGACTAAAATGAGTGCAGTTTGAGGGTCGTGCCTGTCGTTATTATGGTGCGTACATTTCGTCATCTCACGAAATGGGTGGGCAGGAGAGGCGGCTGCTTTAAAATTAAAAACTTCCATTAAGCTGGAGGATATTGTATTTAAAACAGGTGTTGTTTTGGAGAGAACAGCACACCAGACTCAGGGGATTTGGAATTGTAGGCAGATAGAAGATGAGTTTTTTATCCAGCTCGGCTGGGTTATACAATTTTAAGCAAATATTCTTTAATGACGAACAATTTTACTACTTCCAATACCACACGTCTTGCCGGTGCCCATACGACTTCAAAATATCTGAAGGCCGAAAACGAGCTCCTCAAGAAGGCCGTCGAAAAAGTTACCCTGACCGTCCATGCCTCCGCCAATCAGGCCATGATGGCCATTGAAAAAAATCGGGAGCGCATCTCGGACGCCACGGACCACCTGGATGGAGTTTTCGTTAGCTCTCTGCAGATTTCCCAGGCCGCCGAGATTGTCGAGATTACCAAAATCGGTGAAGAGCTCAACGCCTATTTCGATAAAGCTGTACACCAGAGGGCCTTTAAGAATTTCAGCGATGAACTTCATCAGCAGGTCAGAGAACTTGAGGAACGTCAAAAAGATCTCAAAAGAAGAGAGGACAAACTCGAAAAAACCATTGCCGCCCGCATGGCGGCGGCCGAAGCTAGAATCATCAGGGAGAGTACAAGCTCGCGAGGACTTTTGGAAAGTGCCCTGCAGAAAGCGGAGAAGGTCTTTGACCAAAACAAAATTACCAGATTCGCTTATTCGACGATTTCCCGTTTTCAAAATGAGTTTGATCGAGTCCATGATGTCAGGGATGTTGAATTCATAACCAAATTATTCCAGGAAACCATAGAGCCCTTCCAGAAGACCAAAATGGTTGCCGATAAGGATGGCAAACTTATCAAGCTAATCATCAATTCCTTTACCGAGTCCTGCTATCAGGATCTGTTCTTCTTTTTCTATAAGTATTATAACGAGTTGCTTGAAATATATGAAAAGGAGAAGGAAATACCTTCTACCGCCGTGGAATTGGCCAGGATCTTTAAAAGCAAGCAGAAAGATGCCGAAGAAATCATTGCCAACATGCACAAGAGGAAATAGGGATTACCATTCTGATGACGTCGTAAAAAATTGATTTACGGCGTACCGACTGACCTCCATCCTTTCCCCCTTCCCTGATATTTAATCTCATAAAAAAATCCTGACTACCCCTGAAACTCAGCATTTTCTGGCCCAGGCCGGGACTGCTCTTTTCATCGGG
>JADQBJ010000002.1:0-100391 GCA_016278675.1 Desulfobulbaceae bacterium
TCAAACTTTTGTTGTCCCCCGGCAAAGCCGGGGGTTTACCTAAAAGAAATTAAGGGCAGCAGGCACCGGTTGTCTGTTGCCCTTGATGGCTACCGGTAATCACATACCATGTTCTTTCAACTGGTTGACCAGTTCCTCTTGCGCTTCGGTCAATTCATGGGGTACGCGAATCCCTACTTTCACATAAATGTCGCCTCGATCTCCTAACGGGCCGTGAGGCAGACCATGCCCCTTAATCCGAAGTCTGGCATCGCATGGAGTTCCGGGAGGGACTTTTACATTAAATTTTTTTCCTTCCAGGGTGGTTACTTCCACCTGTGTGCCCAGGCAGGCCTCACTGAATTGTATCTGCACCGCCATAATAAGATCGTCGCCATCACGCGAAAATATTTCATGCGGCATCACATCTACTTTTAAAAAAAGATCCCCCGGTACACCGCCCGCCGGGGCAGCTCCGCCCTTACCTTTTAAGCGAAGCTTTTTGCCCGCCTCTATGCCGGCCGGGACTTTTACCGAAACATTTTGAATCTCGCCGTTTTTTCTCAGGGAAATATTTTTATTTGCTCCTTTCATGATATCATCAAGAGAAACGGAGAGTTGATACACCATATCCTGGCCTTTGGCCGGCTGTGCATACCCTCCGGAACTGCGGCCCTGCATATCTTCCGCCCCCATCCTGAAGAAGGAAGAAAAAGGATTGCTTTGTGATCCCCCTCTGCCGGTATGGAAGGTAGCTCGGCCGCTCCCTCCATCAAAGCCGAACTGTCTTAATATGTCATTGAGATCAAAGTTTCTGAAAATATCTTCTTGAGAATATCGTTTATGGAAATCGGTTGAACCATATGTGTCATATTGCTTCTTTTTTTCAGGGTCCGACAAGACCGCATATGCTTCACTTATCTCTTTGAACTTTGATTCGGCTTCTTTGTCACCGGGGTTCTTGTCAGGATGATACTTAAGAGCGAGCTTTCGATAGGCTTTTTTAATCTCGCTGGTATCGGCATTTTTAGATACACCTAATGTTTGATAATAGTCCATACCTTTTCAGATTCGTAACCATGTGGTGAAATTTTTGATGAGGAGAACAATCGCATACTTATCGTGCTAATCTTATGGTTGCACAATATGGTCTCTTGTCCCCATCGTCAACCCCCTCTTTTAAGGTCTGCAGCAGCTTCGCCGAAGATATCTTAGGCGTATTAATGATATCGAATAAAGCCCAATCACATGTGTTGCTCATTCCCCGGACAGATACTGTTGAACCATCCCGGACCTTCGTGGCAATTTTTTAAACGAGTCCATCAAATAAAAAAACTTTCGCCACAGTGCCGCAGCATATCGGAGATGAAGCAACCAAATCTCGTCGGGCTGCGGCATTGGAATACTTTGTGTTTTTTCCATCGAAGCCCTAAACACACTGTCGTTAACAACACCGGACATTAATAAAAACCGGCAGCAAGCCTCAGCCGTGACTTTCTTTTTCAAGAACTGCTAAAAGGGCACATCTTCACCTGTTCCGCCATAGCCTGGAGGGGGCTCCGGATAAGAGTCCTGGCTGGATCCATAGCTGCCGCCGCCACCGGTCCCGCCGGATTCAGCGCCTCCCCGGGGGGAGAGCATTTTCATCTCTCTTGCTATAATTTCAGTTGTATACTTATCGTTGCCGTTCTGGTCCTGCCACTTTCGAGTTTGAATTTTCCCCTCTATATAAACCTTTGAGCCTTTGTTGAGATATTCGCCGCAGATCTCGGCGAGCTTGGCCCAAGCCACGATCCTATGCCATTCGGTTTTCTCTTGAGAGTTACCATCCCGGTCTTTAAATCTTTCGGTGGTTGCTATATTAAATGTAGCCACCTGTGTTCCCGACTGGGTATAACGGATTTCCGGATCCGCTCCTAAATTGCCTATCAGTATCGCTTTGTTTACCATTTCTTTCTCCTGTTGGATGGCTGCGGTTTCACCTTAGTGGCTTTATACTTGGATATTCTTTGTCAGAGACAAGCTCGTTAAGGCGCTTATGCCGAGGGACTATAAGCCCTAAGCAAATGAGTTTGTGCTGCTGGGAGCCTGTCAATACATTGCTCCTTCCTGAACATACACCGGGAAGCTGTGAGAGATTCCCGGGCAACCTCTCAGAAACAGCCGCAAGTATATTACAGTTTTTCTAAAGAACAAGTTTAATATTTTGCTATTGCCCTGAGAGCGGCTTCATCCAGCATGGCCGCGATTCCCCCTTTGCTGTCCGGGAGGTAACCACAGACTTTTTCCCATATTTCATCACTTTCCATACAGAAATAGATGCAGGTATCATCTCCTGCCTTATCCCGTAGAAGAGTATATATATGCGTATACATTTCTTCGCGCAGAGTTCGAAAGTAACGGGATTTTCCATCGAGTCCCGGTATGAACTCCTGATGGAAAATTCGAGAGTGATGAAACCTTCTGGTGCTGATGATTTTCAGAGGAGGGAGAAAACGCAGGGCACCGAGAGATATCCAGACAATGGCCTCCTTGGGAATCTTTTCAAAAAGTAGATCAATGGTTTCTGCATAACCTTCACGCCACCCCTGATGGTAAATGATCGGATCGAAATGGAAACTGAGGCCGTAACCCCAGCGTGCTGCACGGGCGGCGGCATCCAGCCTTTCTGCGAGAGTAGCGGAACGTATCTCCTGGGTTTTCATGATCATTGGACTGTTGAGTGACCAGGAAAGAATGGTCTTGCCCTGATGGTTGCAGTTTTCCAGGGTAGCTATAGAGCCGCTTTTGGTTTTCAACTCGAGAATGCCATTGGAATGGTACCCGACAATCTCGATGAGTTTACTGCTTATGCCGGTAATTCTCTCAAGCGCCAGAGAGTCGGTGAACTCCCCTGTTCCAATGCGGAAAAAACGATCAGGTTTACTTTCAAGAGCCGAATTGACCTCGTCGAAGAGCTCATCGATATTAACGAAAGCAGTTATCCAGGGCTGGTTCAGATATGCCTGGAGGATACAGTAAACACAGTCAATGGGGCAATTCATGCCGATATTGAGAACGTGATAGCCGCAGCAGCGATACTCGGAGGTTCCCGGGCAGGGTTTGAAGAAGTTTCCTTTATTTTCACAGAGAAAGAGGTGTTGTTTCCCTCTGTGAAGCTCTTCGGCAAACTCCCCGTTCAAGTTTGCAGGATTTTCCCCTGAAGGGACAATGGTTACGGGAAGATTCGCGCGGCGCAGAATTTCCTGAGTGTACTCCAGCGAGAGTATGTCTTCGCTCACATGTAAATGTTTGAGATAGATTGATGGATCTACCCAGCTTTTATTCTTCATGGTGTTGAAATCTCGTATTTGCTGGGCAGATCAAGATATTTCCGTCCTTCTTCCCAACGTTGATGCTTGATGCAGCCGTTGCCGTAAACCGTGCACTTTTTTCGCAGTTCGTCCAAGGCGCGCTTATATTGGTCATTTCTCAGATTGTATTGTGTTAAAAGTTTTTCCAGGGCGTAAATACGATATTTATCCATACCCACCCTATATATGTAAGAGAGCTGATCTGGTCGCCCTCCTTCTTTGACGGTTAACGGTTCTGGAACAAGAAGAAAATGATGCCTGCTGCTGACTCGCAACCAGAAATCATAATCTTCACAACAGGGCAGGTTCGCATCAAATCCTCCTAACTCTTCATATATGGCTTTTTTCATAACCACTGTGGACATACCGACTGCACAGAGCAGCAGGCAATGATCAAAAATGTATCCGTGCCGAGGGCTATGAATTTTTTTCTGGTTGAGATGTTGTCCTCTGCGCAGCCACTTCTCTTGTGTATGGCTGATGGAAAACTCCGGATTGCGACGCAGCATCTCCATCTGCTTGAATAGCTTGTCTCCGGCCCAGTGATCATCGGAATCAAGAAAGGTGATGAAAGAATGGCTGGATAATTCCATACCCTTGTTGCGCGCTGCTGAGGGTCCTTCATTGTCGGAAAAATAATATCTTATGTCATGATCCTGTGGTAATGCATTAGCTTTTAATACCTCAACTACTTCTTTTGTGTTGTCATCGGAGCCATCATCAATAATGAGGATCTCACCAACAAAATCTCTCTGCCGCAAGACAGATTCAACTGCTCGCCTGAGAGCGGTAGCCCTGTTGTATGTAGGTATTATGACGGATACCGGCTCCATAAAGCGTCTCAACTATTTCCTTGATTTTTGGATTACAACTGGCTTTTTTCCTGATGAATACTGTATAGTACCCTGTTCGACATACACTAACAGAATGAGTGTAATCATTCATTACACTATTTCATATATTTTAAGATAATGAGCACTGAAATTCTCATAAATTCGAGGAGATATGAGGTAAGAATTGCCATCGTTGAAAAAGGCACTCTTAGCGAATTTCATCTCCAGAGGCCAACTGAAAAAGGGCTCATCGGCAATATCTACAAGGGCAAGGTCGTCCGTGTTCTACCCGGCATGCAGGCTGCGTTCGTCAATATAGGTCTGGAGCGAACCGGATTTCTTTATGTCGATGATGTCTACCTTTCCCAGAATGAATTGGACAGCAGGATGCTCATCGGAGAGCATGATCCTGAAGAAAAGGTTTATTCCTCAATCATTCCCGAGAGTGATCTGCGCCGCACCCAGGGCATGAATATAGAAGATCTTCTCAATGAAGGACAGGATATTCTGGTGCAGGTCAGCAAAGATCCCATCGGCTCCAAAGGTGCACGATTAACCTGTCATATCACCCTCCCCGGCAGAAACCTGGTTTTCATTCCTCTCACCGAGCATATCGGCATCTCCAGAAAAATCGAAGACGAAGAGGTTCGCCGTAAGCTCAAGGAACAGATAGAGAGACTCCGCCCGGAAGGGACGGGATTCATTGTTCGTACAGTTGCCGAAAACGCTTCAGACGAGGAGCTTGAAGCGGATATGGAATTTCTACTCCTGCTCTGGGATGAAATTCAGGATATTGCCATCGCCTCCGAAGTCCCCTCTCTGGTCTATGAAGATTTGGATATCACTCTTCGTTCGGTACGCGATCTTTTTACCCATGAAGTTGACAATCTGATAATTGATGACAGCGAAACCTATAAAAGGCTCAGGGATTTTGTAAAAACATTTGCTCCGCAACTCACCGATAAGATATCTCTTTATCAGGATGATACACCTCTTTTCGAAGCACACGGCATCGATGCCGAGATAAACAGGGCAACAGAGAAAAAGGTATGGTTGCGTTCCGGGGGATACATTATTATAGAGAGTACCGAGGCACTTTCCGTGATCGATGTCAATACCGGTCGTTTCGTGGGCAAGAACAATCTCAACGAGACCATTTTCAAAACCAATATGGAGGCAGCGAAAGAGATTGCTTATCAATTGCGTCTGCGCAATATTGGAGGTATCATAATCATCGATTTTATCGACATGGACAACGAGGAGCATCGCGAGGAG
Organism: Desulfobulbaceae bacterium; assembly: GCA_016278675.1. Classification (GTDB taxonomy): domain Bacteria; phylum Desulfobacterota; class Desulfobulbia; order Desulfobulbales; family Desulfocapsaceae; genus Desulfopila_A. Next base: position 5,441 of record JADQBJ010000002.1, read on the forward strand.
CTTTTTGCCCATTTCAAGGAAGCCGTCAAAAAAGACAAGAGCAGAATTAACATTCTTAAGCTTTCCGAGTTCGGCCTTGTGCAGATGACGCGCAAACGCAGCTCCGAGAATCTGACGCAGATGATGTGTGAGCCTTGTCATTATTGCGCTGGAGAGGGAATCCTCAAATCAAGAAGAACAATCTGCTATGAATTATTCCGCAAGATCTCCAGAAATGCCGACAGAACTGGTGGATTCTCGATAACCCTTCGTGTCCATCCCCGTATAGCGGATATGCTCAACAAGGAAGAAAAAAACACTCTTTCACAACTAGAAAAAGATACCCATAAAAAGCTGGTGGTTGTTCCGGTAAAGGATTTGCATATCGAGAAATATGACATCATCTGGCATCAATAAAATTCTATCTCACAGGTTTCATGCGACTTAACAAAAAATCAAAAAATAGCGGTATTGGTAAATTTTTTCTCTTCTTAATTTTAGGTATTGTCGTTGCCGGAGGGGCCTATGTCACCCTGGTTTTCTTTGAAAACTCTCCTCCAACTCTGCAACTCACCGGTGATACGGAACATATCGGCAAAACGGCGGATTTCTCTATAATTGCCGGAGATGACAACAGCGGTCTGCGTTCAGTCAGGCTCACTCTCCGTCAAGACGACAAAGAATACGTACTAGCCGAGGAGTCTTTTCCCAGAAATGGCTATACCGGCAGAATTGGCCCGGCCTCTTTCAGTAAAGAGGTAACCTTTGATACCGAGGGGAAGGGTATTTCGGACGGGCCCGCCGAGCTGCTTGTACAGGCCGCGGATTATTCTCTGCGTGGCTATCTATCCGGCAATACGGTAGATATGACAAAAAAAGTCACTGTTGATACAGTTCCGCCCAAAGTGCTGGTGTTGCATTCCGAAAGATATATACAATCAGGAGGCAGCGGCCTGGTGATTTACAAAGTTGACGGTGAGGCTACCAGGCATGGTGTTCAATTCGGCGGTCATTTCCATGCTGGTCATCCGGTGGGAGACGGCAGAGAAGACGTCTTTGTTGCCTATATCGCACTGCCTTACGATGCCACAGAGGCGGGCAAGGCTATGATTCAGGCGGAAGATGCCGCCGGTAATCTGGGGAGCCAGCCCTTTTCTCCGGTATTTCAAAAAAAGCCGATAAAACGTGACCGCATCAACGTCGGAGACGGCTTTCTATCAGCAAAGGTTCCTGAGTTTGAAGGGTATTATCCTGAAATGCAGGGAAGCATGAAAGAAAAGTATCTGTACACCAACCGAGAAGTGCGCGAAGCGAACAATGAAAAGATCTTTCAACTTTGCCAAAACCCGGTATCCCAGCGTTTGTGGAAAGGTGGGTTTCAGAGAATGGCCGGAGCATCGCGAGCTGGTTTTGCTGATTACCGGACCTATTATTATCAAGGTGAGGAAATAGACAAGCAGGTTCATCTCGGCATGGATATAGCTTCAACCCAGCACGCCGAGGTTCGGGCAGCCAATACGGGTGAAGTTGTCTTTGCCGATTATCTGGGGATTTACGGCAATATGGTCCTCCTTGATCATGGTCAGGGCGTCTTCAGCCTCTATTCTCATCTCAGCAGTATTCAGGTTGCCGCCGGTGACAGTGTTAATAGCAACGATACTCTCGGCCAAACCGGTACGAGCGGTATGGCGGGTGGCGATCATCTCCACTTTTCCATGCTTATCAATGGCATTTTCGTGACCCCGAAGGAATGGTGGGATGAACAGTGGATAGAGGTGACCGTCTCGGAGCCGTTAGTAGGTTCAAAATTTTGATCAAAGTTATCATCAGGCGACGTAATTTCATCGCCGCCTGATGACCATAAGGCTCAAGCACCTCAGGTCATTCGTATCCTTTCACAATCCGGACAAATCCATGTAGGACCATTGCTTATTCCCCAGCGATTCTCTCTGAAGCATTCGTCGCAGATCTGAAATCCACAGGGACAGCTCCAGCAGAAGGCTTTCGGCTCCTTGCAGCAATGGCATTTGTATTCTCCGATCTTTCTTCGTCTATAGCCAGATTCTCTCTTTTCATTCATGATAATTTCGTAAAAAGTCATTGAAGGTGCCTGGATGGACTCTGCGGTAAGCAACCGTACGGGCATAAACTCCGACCTCGAGAAAGCCTGATATACCAGGCGTGGATCGAGTTTTTTACGAGTCCATCATTGATCACGTACTTGTATTTCCGTTCTTAACCATTGCAGATAGTCCGACTCAACCTGTTCTGCGGCAACAGCCACAATTTCGGGGGTCTCGTAGGAATGCAGTTTTTTGATATATCGCTCCAGCATTCCATAACTGTCCGCAGTTGTTTTCATAGTCAAAATGTATTCAGGACTCTGCTCTATAACATCATTCCACCAGTAAAATGACTCTATGCCACCGGAAAGCTGGGCACAGGCGACAAGCCTCTTCTGTAAGAGCTTTTTTGCTAGAGAGACGGCTTCCTCTCTCTCCGAGAAAGTAGTCTGCACTATGAGCATTTCTTTCATTTTTTGAGAACTCCTAAAATGTAGTTTAAAAATCTACTCATTCTTCCCCCTGATCATCTTAAAAACAGCACCGCGGAATATCGCAACTACTGAAATTCTATTCTTTCCTTTTTAAAGGTATTGGAATATTTTATTAATTACGCAATAATTTTTAAACCCCCGTGAAAAATAAAAAAGAGAGTCTGATATGCTTTTTGTCATAGACATTGGGAATTCTCATACGGTTATAGGACTTTATGAAAAGGAAAATCTTCAAGGTCACTGGAGGATTAAATCCGATCGAAATCAAACTCCGGATGAGATAGCTATACAATTCAATGCTCTCTTCGCCATGGCCGGGCTTAACCATCTAACAATATCAGGTATTATATTATCCAGCGTAGTCCCCTCGCTTGAGGCAGCATGGATTGACTGCTGTACCAAGCATTTTTCCGGCAGCCGTGGTTCCCGTCCTTTCATTGTCAATAGTGAAAGCCTGAAAGATCTGATCACTATCAAAACAGATTATCCCGCCGAGGTGGGTGCGGACCGACTGGTCAACGCCATAGCAGCGTGGTCCCAGTATGGATCGCATCTGATCGTCATCGATTTTGGAACGGCCATTACCTTCGATTGCGTCACCGATAGCTGCGAATATATCGGCGGGACTATATTACCGGGCGTTGCCATTTCCCTGGAAGCATTATCAAACAGGGCAGCCAAACTGCCTCATATCGACATCTCTACACCACCCGAAACCATAATCGGTAAAAACACCATTGATGCCATGAAAAGCGGGGTTCTTCACGGATATGGGGCAATGATAGACGGATTGGTCGATATACTGGGAAAGGAAATGTGCAGTTCTTCGAAAATCAATGTAGTAGCAACCGGTGGTATGGCCGGGCTCATAATTCCCTACAGTAGTAAAGTCGATCATGTCGAGCCGATGCTGACATTACAGGGTCTGCATTATATCTATACAAAGATTCATGAAAAATAAGAACATAATCCCGCCTCCGCTCAAAACCGGTTCGATCATCGGTATCACTGCGCCTTCTGGAAACCTGTCTTGCCGGAATTCCTTTGAAAAAGGAATTCGAATTCTTCATGAACTCGGCTTCAGGACCAGGTTTCCCCGGAGTTTATGGCCAGGGGCCGATTATCTGTCGGATACTGACACTAATCGCATTCGAGAATTCCGGGCACTGTGGAATGACAGCGAAATAGAAGGCATCATGGCGGCACGCGGAGGATATGGCTGTCTGCGAATTGTCAGTTCACTGAGCAGTGATGATTTTAGATCCTCTCCTAAAAGATTCATAGGTTTCTCGGATATCACCCTGCTCCACCACATCCTAAATTGCGATCATGGCCTGGTCACCTTTCATGGACCCGTGGTCACTTCGCTGGCACGGTTATCTCGAAAAAGTCTTCTTCATTTTAAAGAAATGCTTTTACATCCAATAGATAATTGGAGTTTCAAATCAGATGTGGAAATACTAAAAGGTTCCGGTACAGGAAGAGGCATTGCCACGGGAGGCAATCTCAGCACCATTGTCTCGACTCTGGGTACAGCGCAGCAGCCTGTTTGGAAGGATAAAATAGTCTTTCTCGAAGACACAGGCGAAAGCCGTTATCGTGTTGACCGAATGCTCACCCAATTGAAGCTCAGCGGCCTGCTGGATGATCCCGCCGCCATTGTTTTAGGCGACTTTTCTCACGGTCTCGGTCTTGACGAAATTGGAACCATGCGGCATCATGAGTCTATCTGGAACAGGGTTCTTGAGCTGACAGCCAAATCCACAGCGGTGTGGGCGAATTTTCCTATGGGCCACGCCGATAATAACATGACCATTCCCTTTGGATTGGAAATGATTTTCGATAATAGCCGTGGAGCATTATTCCGCGGGTAAAGCTTCTGAAGAAGTTGATTTACCACTTTTATAACAGTGCTGTTTGCTGGACCTGTAAAAATTGGACACACACAAGGTGCAGTGTTTTTGGCAGGCTTTTGACAATACAGGTAGTATGTCGAAGGTCTGCAAAAACCTGCAACGCCAGATATCGGGCTTTTTACGACGCCATCCTGTTTGACAAATTGAATCAAAATGGTATTGTTACGAGCCTGACCCAGCTGAGCTGGACAAGAACCTTTAGATAGTGTCCGTTATTTCTGTACAGACACTGGATAGATTATTTTCATGCACAGAACATTTACTTCATACTCTCAATAAAAAAACACAATCATACAAAAATGAAAGCAGATATTGTAAAGATGATCAGAACTGTTTCAATCGCGGGATCGCTCCTAATGGCAACCTCCATCCCTTCTTTTTCCGCAGAATACGTCAGTGTGGTTACGGATGGAGTAAATGTCCGTACCGGCCCAAGCACATCTAATCCTGTGTATATGGAACTCTTCAAAGGGTATCCCCTCATGGTCGCCGAAAAGAACGGCGAATGGATTAAGGTTCAGGACTTTGAAAGGGATAGCGGCTGGATTCACTCTTCCCTTGTTGAAAACGGAAACACCGTTATTGTCAGTGCGGACAGCCGTGTAAATATGCGATCCGGCCCCGGAACCAAGAATGCTATTGTTGCCAACCTTGAAAGAGGGGTTGTTCTCCAAACGATCGAGCGCCAGGACAAATGGGTCAAGGTAAAGCATCTCAGTGGCACAGAGGGATGGATTTACGCCCCTCTGCTCTGGCCCGGAAACTGAGAAATTTCTAAGGAAAATACGGCAAATCTGCCAAGAAGCCTGACCTTTACAGGCTTCTTCAGTTTATCGACCAGATAGATCTTCAGCCGGGTCGAAAGTACTGGATCCCCCCACATCGACTGCTGGGTTTCCAGTTGGTCCTTTGGACGCACATTGCGCTGCTATCGTCTGTGCCAGTGACAATGGCAGGCGAACCGTTTTACCCGCTTTATTACGGAACAGGAAATAGCCGTTTTCCAGACCGAATATCAGCAGATCCCTTGTTATTTCAACATCTTTCTTGCAATACTTGCTGAGCATCTCGAAGTTTTTCTCCCGATACCACTGCAGCGCCATCAGACCATCGCCGCTCTTTTTTATCGACAGGGTATGCTCGGCAATACCATTGAGACTCAGGCGGTAGCCCAGGTGCTTCTTAACCTCTTCGAGCAGATCCAGGGTCGGCAGGCCGGTCAGGTCGACTGTGGTGTAGGATGCCAGAACCCTGTTGTCGAACTGTTTGTTGTTAAAGCCGACAACAAGATCCAATGACTGGAGATGGGCAACAAGCTGCGCTGTTTCATGTTCGAGATACGTTACACATCCATCAAGAACAGAGTCGTAAACAACACCCACTGAGATTCCCATTTTTTCAGCCCGGTGCCAGCCGCCGACCTCATCCGCTGAAAATTTTGTCTCCAGATCGAAAACCCCATAATGTTCCGGCAAAGCCTCCAATCCGTTTTGGTAATATGCTTTTTCCCCTCCTGGCGCCGGGAGAGGTATGTAGTCTTTTGCCTGAGGCGATTCTCTATTGACTACGGCCATTGGCGGTATCTCTTCGCTGGAGCTCTCCATCACGCCTTCGATCAAATTCAGACAGGCGTTCTTATCGATGGGTCTGTTGCCGGATCCGCACTTCGGTGAGTGGACACAGGATGGACAGCCGTTGTCGCAATCACAGGTTTTGACGATTTCGAATGCTCTTTCAATGAGTTCTTCCGCTTTACGGTAGGCCTCGGCAGAGAGGCCCGATCCTCCGGCATGCCCGTCATAAATGAAAATGGTTGCACCCTCCGTTTGCTCATGGTGAGGGCAGGAGATGCCGCCGACATCATTTCTGTCACAGAGAACCAGCAGAGGAAAAATGGAAATCATCACATGTTCAAAGGCATGCAGTCCTCCCATAAAATGGAGTTTTTTATCCTCCATCAGGGTGACGATTGGTGCTGGAATGTCAAGCCAGAACCCTTCCGTCTCCATGGTCTGCACGGGAAGTTCCAGAGGAAGTGTGGTTATGAGTTTATTGGTTCCATTATTTCGCTTCTGATAACCGGTGACATGTTCACTCACTTTGAGATTGCCATGGGACAACCGGCAGCCATAAATATTACGCGTTGCAGTAATTGTTAAAATTTCGGTATCCTTCGTTGCCAGCGCCCTGGTGTAGAAGGTTGCCCGCTTTTTTTCCGTTACCACGATCTCAGCGGCATGAAGATCAAGCTTTTCGACAAACCAGGTTTTCACCCTGTGCAGATAGATTGCCCCCTCATGACATTCTTTTAAGGCTCGGGCCGCATCAACCTCACCCATAATGACCCCGGTCTCTCCGTTGATTATGGTCAGCGCATTCCCCGTCCCGCGCAGATTGACATTTCTCTGCGGTCTTTTTCTGGCTGCATAGTATTCCAGTCCGTCGGCAGAGAGCAGCAGCTTTGCTTCTGCTCTCAATTCTTCCGCACCTTTGCGGACGGCTTCGCTGTCAAAAATATTGTCGGATGTCTGCAGAGGAATCTCGGCGGCAGCGCATATCAAATGCTCTTTAAGTATTTTAATATTACCGGGATTGAGCACGGCTGATTCAACATCTTTGGAGAAAAACCGCTGAGGATTGTTCATATAGTACTGGTCGAGGGCATCTTCGCTGCCCAGCATGATTATGGCGGACTCCCGGCCGCTTCGCCCTACCCGGCCGCCTCTCTGCCATGAGGCCATTATCGATCCAGGATATCCCACCAGAATACAGATATCGAGATCTCCGATGTCGATGCCAAGTTCCAGGGCGGAAGTTGATATTACGCCCAACAGCGAGCCATCCGCCAGTTTCTGCTCAATCTCCCGACGTTCTTCGGCTAAAAAGCCGGCGCGGTAAGAACTCACTTTATCAGCCAGGGCACCGAGTCGCGGCTGGGTCCACAATGTAATCAGTTCGGTCATCTTGCGGGATTGTGTGTAGACAATGGTTCTCAGCCCTCTCTTCAGGGAAGCTTCAAGCAGCTGACTGGCCGTATATGCCGGACTGTCCCAGGGGTTGAGAAAGAGAAAATTCTTTTTACTCAGCGGAGCCCCGGTCCGGGTAATGACCTTCACTTTTTCGCCGATGAGTCTTTCTCCAAACTCTTTGGGGTTCCCGATAGTCGCGGAGCTGAGGATAAATTGTGTCCTTTTGCCATAGTACTCCAGAATCCGCTTTAGCCGGCGAATCAGCCAGGCCACGTGCGAGCCGAAGACGCCGCGATAGGTATGGACCTCGTCGATGATGACATAGTCGAGATTTTTGAAAAAATGCACCCAGTTCTCATGGTAGGGCAGAAATGACAGATGCAGCATCTCCGGGTTGGCAATGAGTATCGGAGGCGTATGCTCCCGGATCTTCCTCCTCCGGTAAGGAGAGGTGTCACCATCATAAATTGCGGCCGGGCCAAGATCATATCTACCATGGAGCCCTGGCATATCATCATAAAGTTTGTTCAGGGTCCGCAGTTGATCCTGGGAAAGTGCCTTGAGAGGAAAGAGGTAGAGCGCATGGCTGTTTCTCTCTGCAAGTATTTTTTCAAACACCGGAAGATTATAGACCATGCTCTTGCCCGAAGAGGTCGGGGTCGAGACAATGATATTAGCCCCGCCGGCAATTTGCGCAAAGGCCTCTCCCTGGTGGCAATATAAGGTGTTTATCCCTGATTTCCGCAGAGCTGCGGCAAGGGGGGGCGACAGCAATCCGCTTTCCGCGAAAAATATCGGCTCAGTTTCCTCGAATATTTTATGACAGACAACCTGCGGACCGAACTTTGATGATTCTTTTAAAGAACTCAGATATTCGCTCACCAAAGGTTGGTATTGCCTGCAGGGAAGTTCCATAAATCTGATTTAGGTTGCCTAATTCCTGAAGAATGTATACTCTGTATGGCTTATTAAAGGAAAAATGTACAGCCAAGTTCTCTGTTCTATCGCACTATACACCAACAATTAATTCTGGAAACCCACTGTAAGGATCTTTTACACAACATGGTATCAATTGCGACTCTTGGGCCGGTAGGATCAGACAGTTATCTAGCCGCCAGGCAATATAACCCCGATGCTGAACTGGTATGTTTCAACAGCATGTATGAGCTTGTTTCGGCCTATGCAGCCGGCAAATCCACCCTGGCATTCATTCCGGTCTATAACACCAGAGAAGGTGAGATAAAAGAGTATTTCAGGTTTCTTGTTGAGCTGAAAGGGTATCATTGGATCGATAATGTAGTGCTGCCCATTCACTTATCAATCGGTACGATTGATCCTGCTGTTTCGTCAATCAGCACTATCGTCGGACGCGGCAACGTATTCAATCAATGCAAGGATTACCTCAAGGCGAATTTCCCTGATGCCACCTTGGTAGCTGTGAATGACATCGAGGCCAAGCTCTCGGAGATAAAAGAACAGTCGCTCACCGATCATGGCATTATTGAATCGGAAGAACTTCTGAAGCGTTTCGAATTCTCTCTTCTTGACCGGGAGGTGGTATCGCATAATAAAACCCGTTTTGCGGTGTTGAGTTCCGAACCTGCGGCAGTAACAGGCTACGACGCCACAACCGTAATTACCCGTCCCTTAAAGGACAGAGTCGGTATGCTGGTCGATATCCTGGGGGAATTCACTCGTAGAGGCATTAATATATTGGACTTGCGTTCGGATAACGATATTGAAACACAAAAGCTGCAGATTTATCTGGAAATAGAAGGCCACTGTCGGGATTTCATTGTCCAGGAGGCCCTCAAAGCTGTTGAGAAAGGAGTCATACAGGAAGAAAACGCGCTGAAAGTGCTTGGTTCTTTTCCTCGTGTCGATATGCGGGTTAAGAGGATAAAATCATTTGGTTTTATCGGAACAGGCGAGATGAGCAAGTGGTTCTCCCTACGATTACAAAACGAAGGATATACCACCTACCTTACAGGACGTTCCACCCCTGTGTCCCCGGAACAGATGATCCCCTTAGTCGATGTCGTTGTTCTCTGTGTTCCCATGTCGGTCACCTCGGCTACAATTCGAAAATACGGTCGCCTCCTCAGGCAGGGACAGGCCTTGATCCTTCTGGCCGGAGAATCAGAAAATTCGCTCAAAACAGCATTCGACTACACGGAAGAAGGTGTCGAAGTCATGTTGGTCCACAATCTCTGGGGACCGCAGGCTGCAACAATGAAAGATAAAAATGCTGCGGTAGTGAGAACTAAAAGAAGCGGAAGCTTCTGCAGTGAGTTTGAATCTTTTCTGTATAAACACGGCGCGGAAATTTATCAGGACAGTGCAAGTCAGCATGATCTGCTCATGGGCTTCGGCCAGAAACTGCCTACTATAATTTCCGTGGCACTTGCATCGACCCTGGCCAAGCATAATATTGACTGTAATGATATCGGCAGTCATTCAACGCTAACTTCCATTTATGGAATACTTGCCATGGCGCGTACGCATAATCAAAACCCCAGAACCTATGCGGAAATTATGTCCACCAAAGGAGATGGCAGAAAGATTGTGAAGACTTTTGCCGCCACTCTGCAGCAGATCATCGATCTTACTGAAAAGGAAGATATCAATGCACTCTGCGAACAGATGGAGGCAAATCGCCGCCACTTAACCCCCGAGTTTCTCGAATCCCGCATGAAACAGGCAAAATCAGTTGATGAGGTTCTCAGCGAGTCAGGGGTCAATTACCATTTTTAATACAGCTCTCGGCAAATTAATTTGCAGATAATTTACATAAGGAGTTTCGAATGCGAAGTCGCGATTTAAGCTATCTGGATGAGGTTCACAACTGTCCTCATTGTAATCAGAAAATGTCCTGCTGCGAGGCACCACCGGTTCATGTCGGTGATGGCCTCGGCTGGGGTTCGGAGGTGCTTTTCATCTGTCTGAATGATCACTGCTCGCTTTTTCTCAACGGTTGGGAAAACGTTGAGTTGAAATATGGCCACCATGCTTCCTATAGATATATGGAACTGCCCGACAGTAAAGAAGGAAACGTGATGATGGTAGGTAACTCCGATGCCTTTAAAGCCAGCGTTATAGACCCCCAGGAATTGAAAAGGCAGAATGCGAGATACAAACTTGAAAAAAAGGCGGTGGAAGACCTCGAAACCTGCGTGGCAAGGAAGGATCTCGGCCCTGTCCTTCAGCTGATTTTAGATGAAGGCGCGGATATCACCGGCAGAAAAAAAGCTGCCGGCCTGCTTCTCGAATTAAACGATCTTGAATGTATTGATCCGATTCGAAATCATACCTTCCGCGACACATCTCTTGAAATGGCTTGTAATCAGATGCTTGAACTCCTCCTCAAAAAGAATTACAAGAAAGAATGCCCTACATGCGGAAATCTTGTTAAAATGCAGGCGAAGAAATGCATGCATTGCAAAGAGGAATTATAAGGTAATTTGTCCTTGCAAATCCCATATTGAACGAGTATAAGGTATACGTTTTTAATACCTTGATAGTACCCTGCTCCTCAGGGTAAACACTTTAAATCGATGGTGGACGTGGCTCAGTTGGTTAGAGCACCTGGTTGTGGCCCAGGAGGTCGTGGGTTCAAGTCCCATCGTCCACCCCATTGATACTCATGAGCCCTGATAAACTTTATCGGGGCTCATTTTTTTTATGCTCTCTTCCTGCAATAAATCCGGTTTACTTCTCTAAGATTTGCCTGGATGCGTTAAAACTGTGGACCTGGCGTACACGGTTGCATCCATTATATTACAATGGTATATACATATATCCGATTTTCCAGTATGATCCACATCTGCAGTTCACATTTAGAGGTACTCTAACTCTAACAAGGCTCACATTATATATAAAAAAATATTCATGAAAATATATACTAAACTCGACCAGACAGAGGTACTTGAATTTCTTTTCCATCCGCAAAAGAAGGAAAAGAGGACTTCGACCGGCTATTCCAACATAGACGTAACCTTGCCGGACAATACCGTGCTTGGTTGCCGTTTCTATATAAATGATGCCGCAGCACCGACGATTCTTTTTTTCCACGGCAACGGTGAGACGGTTTGCGATTACGATGATATAGCACCGCTTTTCAATCAATTGGGGATGAATTTTTTCGTCGCGACCTATCGGGGATATGGCTGGAGCGGAGGAACCCCTACCGTCGAATCTATGATGAGCGACTGCTGGCAGGTTTTGTATTCGTTACAGAAAACCATGAAAGATAAGGAAATGACCGGAGCCCTTTTTGTGATGGGAAGATCCATCGGCTCAGCCTCCGCTATTGAATTATGCACGGATGATCCTGAATCGATAAAAGGCCTTATTATTGAAAGCGGCTTTGCCGATACACTACCGCTTCTCCGCAATCTTGGCTATGATCTGAACCTTAATCTGCTTGATGAAAAAGACGGCTTCGGCAATCGCGATAAGATCGGAGAAGTTACAATGCCGACCCTGATTCTTCATGGTTCTATGGATTCAATAATTCCAGCCCACCAGGCAGAGCGTCTGCAGGCTTTCAGCGGCGCCAGGACCAAAAAGTTTTTTATAGTGCCGGGCGCGGATCATAACACTGTTCTTTCCCAGGGGGGTGAGCTGTATTTCAGCACCATCAAAGGCTTTATCGATGAAGTTACGGGAAAAACCTCATGGCGCAACAGAAGAAAAAAGTCCAAGAGCAATGAATGATGGTGCAGCTGAAAACCCATCCTCCCGCTCCCGGAAGATTAGCTGTCTCTACCCAAAAAACAACGATCAGCAATGACTACCAAACGAACTAATTATCTCAGCTGGGATGAGTATTTTATGGCTGTGGCTCTTTTGTCCGCTCAGCGCAGCAAGGATCCAAACACACAGGTAGGCGCATGTGTGGCCAATAAACAGAATAAAATAGTAGGCGTAGGCTATAACGGCTTTCCCTGGGGCTGTTCCGATGATGACCTGCCCTGGGCGCGCCATGGGAATTATCTGGATACCAAATATCCATATGTTTGTCATGCCGAGCTCAATGCGGTTCTCAACTCAATTTCCAGGGACCTGCGGGGATGCAGAATTTATGTGGGATTATTTCCCTGTAATGAGTGTACCAAGGTCATAATCCAGGCAGGAATAGAAGAAATTATTTTCCTTTCGGATAAATATCTCGACACCGATTCGGTGAAGGCTTCGAAGATTATGCTGGATAAATCGCCTAATATCAGTTACCGGCAGCTCATGACCACAAGGGAGTCTCTAACAGTCAGCTTCGCACTTCCCGAAAATATGTAGAAGTCTGAGCTTTGCCAGTTGCAATAGGCTGATATCTTTTGCTAATTGTGCTCAAAACCGCTAAAGGTAATATCTTGAGATAATCCGTTCTCTTCCAGCATAACCCTAACCGGCGGCGGCGTTACCTTTCCGATTCTTACAAAAGTTTGTGCCTGTTGCTGCGCCAGGAGCTCGAGTGCTTTCCGGTTGGAGGGTGCCGCGGTAAAAAGCAGTTGATAATCTTCCCCACCACCTAAAACGGTATCATACAAATTCCATCCAAAGCTGCTGCAGAGACCCTTCAATTCCTTATCATACGGTAGCTTATCAGCGTAAATGACTGCACCGACCTCGCTTTCCGCACAGATATGGCTCATATCAGTGGCCACACCGTCTGAAATATCCTGCATCGCCGATACCAGTCCGCTGCGCCCCAACATAATACCGGTTTTCACCTGTGGCTGCGGGTCGAGGTGAGCTCTTGTGAATTGAGGATATTTTGAAACCTGCTCCTCCCTTTTCAGCAATTCCAAGCCGGTAACGGATGAGCCCAATGGCCCGGTGACATAAATATCATCGCCGATTCCGGCACCGGAGCGGTAAAGGACCTGATCAGGGCGCGCTGAGCCGATTACCACCACATTTATAGTGATAACGGACCCTTTAGTGGTATCACCGCCTATAAGTAGACAATCATGTTCCCGCAGCATGCTTTCCACACCGTCTTGCCATCTATCCAGCCATGTTTCAAGGAGGTATGGAGGGACCGCCAGCGAAACAAGAGCAAACCTGGGCTCAGCTCCCATTGCCGCAAGATCACTGAGGTTAACGGCAATTGATTTCCTGCCGAGCAGATAAGGATCATGCAGCCCTCTAAGAAAATGAACATCATCAACGAGCAGATCGGTGGAAATCAGCCAGCAAAAATCCTTGGAATCGGCGAATACCGCGCTATCATCCCCTATTCCTTTAAGCAGATAATCGGATTGGCAAAGAAATCGGTTTTTAATTTTTGAAATGAGAGCTCTTTCCTTCATGTCAAGATCCTGGTATGTCACTTTATCCGCTTAATAAAACCGGATGTTTTTTTCTCGATCTCAGGTGTATTTCCAGCCTGGGGTTTTTTATTGAAATCCAATGCCTTCACAAATCGTTCTTCTCCACCCATTGTGAAAATTTCCAAACCTGTCATTTGCGCCGTCCTCAGGGTCCAGGTCAAATTTTGCGGAGGCAGGGAGAGTACGCTCAAGCCAATATTCCACCACTCGTCCTTTCTGCTGGTATCACGTTCTATCTCTTGAACATAAGCATAAACCAGCATTTGGGGTTCTTTGGCGGCAATTAAAACAACATCTCCGACATCGGTGGTATCTTTGAAATTGATGATTTCCTTCAATTCAGCAACAAGCTTTTCCATAATATCACTATTCTGACTGTGTTCGAATTATATTTGATTCAATGGTAATTTTTCCGTTTTCAATATAACTTCTGGTGGTAATCGTTGCATATATCTGCAGGCCGTCAATCATAGGGAGAATGAGATCCTCTATGAGCTTGTTTGATATATAGGCGGCTCTGCGGTTTTGCAAGGCAATCATGGTGCCGCTCCACTTCACCAGCTCCCTTACACTCGCCAGCAGCCTGGAAACCTGGATATAGGCCGTCGAGTTGTTTGGCGAGAGGAGAGATTCTCCATAACGCTTGAATGATGGTGATTCGACGATGCTGCCGCCATCCATGATGGTGTCGACAATGTCCATCTGCCGCTGTATGGAGCTTGAGATATACAGCGCATCACCATAAAGTGCATACACCGGTTGCAGCCCTTTTTGCCGCCCCTCCCCCCAGAAAGTCATGGGCACTCCCCTGTAGGATGCATTTTTATGAGGGATCAGATTCTTAGTGATGAATCCCTGCAGGGTTGACGCTGTTTTGGCTCTTTCCTGAAGACTGAAAATAAGCGTGAAATTGGGAATAGGTACAAAGTCGACGGGGGACGGTTCGCCTACTAAAAGGTGAGCACTATTTCCGAAAAGGCCGAGTATTTCCTCAAAAGAAATATTCGTCAGTGAAGCGATACCCTCTTCAATTTGAGAAATTATTGCAGGATCAAGACCGGATTCATTTACATACATCCTCCACATTGCCGACAAATCAAAGGTATTGGTCCAGTAATATAGAAGAGTCTGTTGTGGTGCCTGTGAAATTGCAACATTTTTTTCCGGCCTGATGCCTAGAAAATGAGCGGCGTCACTGTTTATTTCAGCTGGATTGAAATGCAGGGTTATGATATCCCGACTGTAATTTTCTTTTCGCGATGCACCATAGGCCCCGGAAGTGAACCCTATCCAGTCGTCAAGGTGTGACAATAGCAGATTTTGCGAAAATGACTGAGGATTGAGGAGATTATCTAAATGGAGCCGAAGATTATCAATTGAAAAAAAACAGAAGAGACTCGACTCCCGGTGTTTTTTGTTGAGATTTTTAAAATAATGTTCTTCTTTCAAACTTGGCAGGTTTTCGTCAAATCTGTCCAGAGCCCTGCGCAGGGTTCTCTCTTCAAAGGCCGCCAGGACCAGTCCGCCGGCGGAAACCAGGGAAATTCTGGTTTCCGTATCCAGCGGTACTCTATAAATCAGATATTGTCCATATTGCGATGAAGTAACCTCCAGTTCTCTGCGCAGCAGGGAACCTGTCAACTCCAGCAGTGCCGCCGAATGTCTCGGCTCGGAAAACATAATCAGGTTATCGTGCAGAAATTGTTTAAAATCAGTACCATCCTGTGCCAGAATCGCCACCGTAAAATTTGTGCTGAGAAACTCATCGAAAAGCAATGCCGCTTCTTCGGATTCGATAAACTCCTGGATTTCTCTTACCTTATATACGGTCTGTAGAGAAAGATCGACATCCAGGGCAAGTCTGACAAAATTGATGGACGCTACAGCATCGGCAAGAGGCGTGGTGCGCATCTCCTCCAGTATCACCCCAAGATCCTGCTGATTGAGATAGACCAGGACATCCTCGGGAAGAAATTGGGAGGGATGAACTACATTTCTGTCCCAATAAAAACGATAAAAAACCAATCCCCCTGCTATGCAGATGAGAAGGATAACTACCAAAAGCATTCGTTTCATCGTAAGTGAATTATCCTAAGCGACGGTATTGTAGTTCGACAGATGCAACAGTCAGGTCTTTTGTTACACCATACCGGTTTTAACTGCCACGAGATTTATAGCATAAATACTCAGTTGGTTATAATAGCCTGATAGGATAGATTTGCAAGCGTTGCAAATTTGCAAGTTTTGCGTTTTTGTTTGCAACTTTTAAAAGAACAATACCAATGGACTGCTGGTACACAATCCCTTAAAATCTGGTCACCTCTCGCACTAATATTTAACAATTTTTATACAAGCATTTGTTTTTTTTCTGAATTTCTGTACCTGTAGTATAACTCAACGGAGTGGTGGAAGCTTCTCCCATGGATGTGCCTTTGCATTCTTTTACGCAGGTATATCTTCCCCATTGTGGAGAATCGTCCTGTGAAAAAGGAGGATTCCTATAAGACGGGACTGCGTGAGGACTGGGGATTCAGGCCATTCTGCGGAACATATGTACGCCAGCTGCTATCTTCGTGCTCCTTTCGCCTGCCTACAAAGAATATTTATGCCAGAAAAATACTGGTACGGAAGTTGCTGAACCTCCTCCGATATAAGGATAAGTTTGAGGGCTCTGACAGAGGCCAATGATGCAGTAGCCACGGCAATAAATGAAGACAGAGGAGCAATCAGGTGCATCTGGGGGAATTAGATTATAGATTAATTTCGTCCGTTGCCAGTATAGTAATGGCCATCGTCTGGATCGTTTATCTGCACATCGCCCTGGTCCAGTACAGGCGCGCTAATCGGCCCTATATGATTATCCACTATGCTCATGAAAATGATACCGATGCTCTTTGCCTCTTTGTCAATATGAGCAGTGAACCGGTTCATCTCCAGACTGTTATTGCCCGTATCGAAACGGAGAACAGCCGCTTCAGCCGTTATCTCACCGATTATGACAGGATAACGCCGGATGATCGCAACGTACTGTCGAAACTGCGACAGGGCCCGATCCAGCCAGGAGGATATCTCGTGCTGGGGACATTCGAGGATATACTGATTGGCCGACAGATAAAGCATAAAGATGAAGAAGATCAAGAGCATGTTCCTCCGGCACTTAATGAAATCCGCAGTCTTGAGCTCTGCATCGCTGTTGTTCATGGCCCCAGTAAGCATTTTATCGGAGTTCGGCGGCAATTTTTTCTGGTCTGTGAAGAGCAGGAGGTTCGCATCCGTCCCAGGAGTATTCATACTGAACAGCTGGTTAGCTGGCGAAAAAGAAAGACAGTCAGGAAATGGGTAGAGAGCCGCGTGGATCCTAAATACTGATTGGAAAAATCAGCATGATTGCGACGTGATTGATCTACAGGAGGCAAATCGTAACAGGCGGGCAAGGGAGAAAGAACGATGCACGAATTCAACCTGGCTGTTTTCATTGTTTCCCTGGCCATCCTCATTATGGGGGCTATCTTCGCCAACATTGAGCGCTGGCCGATTTCCGAACCTTTGATAGCCATGACCGGCGGTATTCTCTGTGGTCCTTTCTTCCTTGGTCTTCTTAATCTGCACGAGTGGGGCAAGACCGGCGACATAATGCTCCTCGCCACCCGCATGACTATCGCCATGGCCTTGATGGCCACGGCCTTGCGTCTTCCCGCCAATTTTTTCCGGGAAAATCTCTCAAGCCAATCCATCATCCTGATGGGAGGCATGATGTTGATGTGGCTCTCCAGCTCCATCCTGTTTGTCGTCCTTTTCGACATCCCGATCCTGATAGCCGCACTGGCAGGCGCTATTGTTACACCTACGGACCCGGTGGTGGCATCATCCATCGTTTCCGGAAAATTTGCCCAAAATCATTTTTCAAAGAAGATCCGCCTGACCCTGTCATTCGAATCGGGCGCCAATGACGGCTTAGCTTTTCCGCTCGTCGCTCTTCCTCTCTTGCTCCTCACCCAGTCGAACCCGATAGACACATGGCTGTTCAAATCTCTCCTGTGGGAGACGGTGGGCGGCATAGTTCTCGGTTATATCGCCGGCAGTCTCGCTGGAAAACTGATCCATACGGCACACCACAAAAACTGGATGACGGAAAAATCACTGCTGGCTTCATCTTTGGCCCTGGCTTTCGCCATTACCGGCGGATTTGAGCTGCTCCAGATGAACAGCATTATTGCCATCTTCGTGGGAGGTCTGGCCTTCAATGGTCATATCGGCAAGGAAGACGATCTATTGGACGAGAAAATTCAAAAGGTTATGGAAAGGCTGTTCATCATTCCGATCTTCTTTTTCATCGGCCTGATACTTCCTTTCAATCACTGGATCAGGGAAGGCTGGATTCTGGTGCTGCTGGTGGTGGCTGTTTTGTTGCTGCGGCGCATACCGGCATTTTTTCTCCTGAAAATTCCCCTGCGGCATTATTCGAAGATCGACATACTGGCCCTGGGCTGGTTAGGACCCATGGGCGTCACATCTGTCTATTATGTCTTTCTTGTCCAGGAGAAAGTGTCAAATGAATTTCTCTGGACAGCGGCCAGTGCCGTCATTTTCGGCTCCACTGTCGTCCATGGCATCACCTCGCCTTACATCGGCCGGTGGTTTAAAAAACACAGCAATGCCGTTGCGGAAAACAATGACGATCTGTCCTCTCCACGACTCGATTCCTGAGAGGGTATAAAGGAAATAAAAGGAAATAAGTGGCAGACAGATTAGCGCGAGTTTAGGGCCGGCTCTTTTTGAGTTTATGCTGCAATTGCGCAGAAATAAAATGGCGGTGAGCTAATGTAGTGCATAGTAAGAAGGACAAATTAATTGGATATACTCAAAAGACCACGTTTAACCCTGATACCTGATTCCGGCCCTAACTGATTGTCGTACATATATCGCCGCCAACGACTCCGGCAATTGCGCTTGCAGCGCGAGATCATACTGATGTACACACATGATAAGCGCTGCTAACCGCCACCCAACGAATTAACGTTACTGCATGTTCTTTTCCGATCAGGAATATTTTCAGGAGGATGTATGCTCTGTATAATTGATATGCAAAACGATTTTGTAGATGAGCAAAAGGGAAAAATGGCAGTCAAAGGTGCCCACAAACTCATCAATGGTATCGTCGATAAAATATATGAGTATGACAGAAATGGAGATATTATCCTCTATACCATAAATCTGCATGGCAATATGGATGGAGATAACAGGAGTGATCAGGAAAAAAATTGGGGACAGAAAATTGTTGATCCACTTAATGAAATGTTACACAACAAAATCAGAATAAAAAAAACATATCATGCCATATCTCCAGAGCACATGATACACATAAAGAATAAGTATGGCACAAGTGATTTTTTAAAAAAAATTGAAATAGTAGGTGTAGAATCACATATCTGCGTTTTATCCAATGCTGTTGTCTTCAGCAATGAATTCCCCAGTTCAAATATCATAATAAATAAAAATCTGTGCTTGAGTTCCGATATGGATTTGCACAATATGGCAATGGTAATCATGGAAAAGTTAAAAATGGAGGTAACAGATTAACATGGAATTATCTCACGAAAAGCTGGAAAAAATAACCTCTCAATTGATTTACTGGATAAAAAAGATGATTGTGAAAACAGGAGGGAATAAAGCTGTAATTGGTATTTCAGGAGGTAAGGACAGTTCCATTGTCGCCGCTCTTTGCGTAGAAGCATTGGGAAAAGAAAATGTTTTTGGCGTGCTGATGCCAAATGGTCTACAAAAGGACATTTCTTATGCTCATGAAATTTGCGAACATCTTAGGATAAAGAGGATTATTGCTCCTATAAAATCCATGGTTGAACTTTATCATCATATTCTTTCTACAATAGACAAAGAGATAATTAATGAAATATCAAATCAGACCAAACTCAATCTACCTCCAAGGGTCAGAATGACACTGCTGTACGCAATCGCGCAATCTATAGATTCGAGTAGGGTCATCAATACAAGTAACTTTTCTGAAGACTGGGTTGGATATGCCACTATATATGGTGATACTGCGGGAGCTTTTGCACCTATAGGATTGTTCACTACTGATGAAGTAATTCAGATTGGACGTTTTCTTAAAATCCCGGAAAAGTTTATAATCAAACCTCCGGAAGATGGGCTGACAGGCAAGACAGATGAAGATGTCCTGGGCTTTTCGTACAATACCCTTAACAAATATATACGCGATGGAAAGATAGATGATCCCGTAGTCAAGGATAAAATTGATAAATTGCATAGGAAAAGCAGATTTAAGTTCTCACCGATACCAATGTTTAATGCCGATCTGCCTATCAATTTAAATTGAAAAAAAATTAAAATAATCGCAACGGTTCACCGGAATTTAGTTAATACTTGAAAAAAGTTTGAGTGTTCAGAAACAGATTATGTTCCCGTTCATTCTCATGAACGTTCTTCTCACCCTGCCGCAAAAGGATATTAGCCAAACCATCTATGAGTGGCGGAGTCAAGGTCGAAGTGCCATTTCTCGCAGAATCTGTGAGGCAAGGGACTGACGTCAAGAGTGCTGGGTTCACTTTCTATGCAGTCCTGACTTTCCTGTAAATTCCATTCAATTAAAGCATCAAATCCCAGGAACCTATCCTTTCCAGCCGTCCTTTCAAGTATTTTCGAGTGCGCAATAAACTTGTACCCAAGAGATTAATTACCGAAAGCGGCATCCTCGACCCTACTCACAGGATCAACCGCCAAATCTTTCCTTTACCAAGATCTTTCCAATGCACAGTTTGATCAGAATTTCCGCTGCAACTTTTCAGCACCTGTTTTGGAGTCCGCTATTGACGATCGACCACTCCGATGCGATACTGGGAACTGACTCTACCAGATGAAAGAGATGCAAAAGGGAGAATGGTATGATTATGGCAATTGTAAAATTCGAACTACCCAAAACGATAACAAGAGATCAAGCACTCGAAACCTTCCGGGGTACAGCTCCAAAATATATGGACATGAGCGGGCTTATTCGCAAGTACTACTTCGTTTCTGAAGATGGGAAGACCGCCGGTGGGGTCTACCTCTGGAAGTCCCGTGAAGAGGCAGATTGCGTCTATACAGAAGAATGGAAGGCATTTGTGCGTGGAAAGTATGACACCGACCCCATGATTGAATATTTAGAGTGTCCGGTGGTTGTTGACAATATATCGAATGAAATAATCTCTGACACTGCAGCCCATTAACTGCAGTTGGGGGGGAGTGCATATGGAAGAACAGCTCAGTTTACAAATCATCGAAATGCTCCATGGCGATATCAGCAGCCGTGAAGATGCTCCCACTAAATACGATGAATCGGAAAGGACAGGGACTCTGGAGATCTTTCCAGAATATAAAAAAGGGCTTGCCTGGTATTGTTGCCGGTCAGACCCTTGATGGCTCACCAATAATTGAAATCAAGAAAAGATCAGCTGAAAAGTGATGTAAATTATCCAGGAACACTACCCACTCCCCCCCTGCCAATCTAGAAAGTGACGGCATAGATAACATAAAAATAGGAGCAATAATTATGCAGCATAAAACAACTTTTGAAGAAAACGATCTGTCACTGTTATCTGTAAAAGATCATATAGGCACTATAACTTTAAATCGTCCAAAACAATACAATGCTCTGTCAAGACCAATGATTGCCTCTGTTTCCACAAAACTGGACGAAATCAATGAGGATAAAGATATACATGTAGTTGTTCTTGCAGCAAACGGTCCTGGCTTTTGTGCGGGACATGATCTGAAAGAAATTTGCAATAACAGGAATGAAGATTATTTGGAAACCCTCTTTAATGAATGTTCTCAAATGATGTTAAAGATTTTAAAGTTAAACCAGCCCGTTATTGCAAAAGTGCATTCCATAGCAACAGCTGCAGGATGCCAGCTGGTTGCAACATGCGATCTGGCAGTTGCTTCGGAAAAAGCGAGATTTGCAACACCTGGAGTTAATATCGGTCTTTTCTGCTCTACCCCTATGGTAGCCCTTAGCCGTAATGTGAGCAGGAAAAATGCAATGGAGATGCTGCTTACCGGCGATATATTTTCATCCGAACATGCCTCAAATATCGGATTGATTAATAAGGTTGTAAAAGAGGATGACCTTGACAAGGCTGTTGAAGAGCTTGCACTTAAAATCGCTTCAAAATCACCCTTGACCTTGGCAATGGGTAAACAGGCTTTTTATAAACAGCTTGAATCCGGAATCTCCGAGGCTTATGAGTATGCAGGAGCGGTAATGTGTCAGAACATGCTGACAAACGATGCCGACGAGGGAATAAAAGCTTTTATTGAGAAGCGTCAGCCTGAATGGACAGGCACTTAAGCAGCTAAATAAGCACCGCTTTCCAGAAAAATAATTTTGACAGATCTCTCCCATTTATCATGAGATATTTGCTCTGCCAATTTCTTTCCATGATGATAATGCAATAGTTGAGATACTTCCTGAGTATACGTAACAGAACCTGTTTTTTCTAATCAAATTGAATGCTTATATTTTCGTTATTTTTGCTTTTTTATACTCCAATCTAAGGGTAAGTGAATTATCCTAAGCGCCGGTATTGTATGGCTTCGGCTACATGCTGCTTTTCTATTGAGCCGGAATCATCAAGGTCGGCAATGGTGCGGGCGATTTTCAGTACGCGGTGATACGCACGGGCGGAGAGTCCCAGCCGTTCGACACTCATCTGTAAAAGGCGCCTGCCTGTATTATCGATTGTGCAGTATTTTTCTACCATACTCGGCGACATTGCAGCATTTGACCGTGATCCCTTCAAGTGGCTGAAACGAGCTTTCTGAATGGCATGTGCCCGGTTGACCCGCTGACGAATTTCAGATGATGATTCGGATTTAACCGGTGTATTCATTTCCGAATATGGCAACGCTCCTATTTCCAGATGCATATCCATTCTGTCGAGCAAGGGACCCGAGAGTTTTGAGGCATAGTTTTGCACCTGCACCGCGCTACAGATGCATCTATTGCCTCTGTCTCCGTGAAAGCCGCAGGGACAGGGATTATATGCGGCTACCAGCAAAAAATCCGCGGGAAAGGCCAGAGACATATTCACCCTGGCGATTGTCACCTTTCTGTCTTCTAAAGGCTGTCTCAGCATCTCCAGGAGGCGTTTTCGGAATTCGGTCAGCTCATCGAGAAATAGTACGCCGTTATGAGCAAGAGAGACCTCGCCAGGCTTGGGATAACTGCCTCCGCCAATCAGTCCGGCATCGGATATGGTGTGATGGGGAGCGCGAAACGGCCGTTGCGAAATCAGGGCAACATCCTCCGGAAGCGTCCCGGCAATACTGTGGATTTTGGTCGTTTCCAGGGCCTCCTCGAAGCTCAATTGCGGCAGTATCGTGGTTATTCTGCGGGCAAGCATGGTTTTTCCTGCGCCCGGAGGCCCTTTGAGCAGAACGTTGTGATTTCCGCTTGCTGCTATCTCCAGTGCACGTTTTGCGTGCTCCTGTCCTTTGACATCCGAGAAATCAAGAGAGCAATCTTCTTCATGGGAAAACGTGGTATCAAAACTGTTTTTATATGGCTCAATCTCCCTTTCTCCCAGCAGATATTCCACCGCTTCGTAAAGGTAATGAATCGGGATCACCTCAATTCCATCGACCACCCCCGCTTCTTTGGAATTCTCGACCGGAACCAGGATTCCTTTCATTTGTTGATCTCTGGCGTTAAGCACCACAGGCAGCATGCCGCGCACCCCTCTCACCTTGCCGTCGAGAGAAAGTTCGCCGACAATGGAATAACAGCAGAGCTTTTCCGGGGGAATAAGTCCATTTGCAGAGAGGATGCCCAGAGCTATGGGCAGGTCATAGCCGGCGCCTTCTTTTTTGACGTTGGCCGGAGCAAGATTGACGGTTATGCGTTTGTTGGGAAAATCATACCCACAGTTTTTAATCGCTGCCTTTACTCTGTCTTTACTTTCCTTTACGGCTCCATCCGGCAGGCCAACCGTTGAAAACATCGGCAATCCACTGGCGATGTCGACTTCGATTTCCAGGGAGAGACCTTCGACTCCGATAATTATGCAGCTATTAACTTTCGCTAGCATGAGGACTCAACACTTTCCTTATCCAGTTCAGCTGGGTTAGGCCGGTACATGGCATTCACTTCTCCTGTATAATCCCCATGTTTTTTATCATAGATATACAGCGGCTTCAGGATTTGCACTCCCACCCCGCCGTTTTTAACACACTCAACCAGAACCAGTGTGGCGGAATCAGCCTCGGGATAACTGTAGACCAGTCTTATACGTTTAGGCTGCATTCTTTTGAGAACAAGACAATGCAGCAACTCAGCCATTGATTCCGCCGGAAAAACCAGAGAAAAAACGCCCTTGTTTTTTAAGGCATATGAAGCTGCTGCAATTATTTCGCTGATATTGGCTGACGCCTGGTGACGTGCCAGATATTCTTCATTGCCTCTGCTGGTCCTGCCGCTGCCGACTCTGAAAAACGGCGGATTGCAGATAATATGAGAAAACCATTCACAAGGGAAAACTGTATCTATTTTTTTCAAATCTCCAGCTGTGATGGTAAACTTCGAGCTGAAACCGTTGACGGCACTGTTTTTTCGGGCGACTTCAACAAGGCTTTGTTGTAATTCTAAACCGTCTATCGAGAGTATCTCGCATTTTTTCCTGTACAAAAGTATTAAGCCGAGGATACCGCAGCCGCAGCCCAGATCGAGAATTTTAGCCTTTTTAAAGGTAAGAGAGAAATGAGCTAGCAGGACGGAGTCAATGGAAAATCTATATCCATTTTTGTTCTGGAAGCAGGTAAGAGCTCCATTGAACAGGGAGTCAGCAGTCATTTCTTTGAAATCATCCATAGTTATTTAAATCAAATAGCGGAACATTTTCAATAAAAAGGTCAGGCGGTCAACTTCTTTCTGTTTTTCTCTGAAAAAGGCAGCTTTTTCTTTTCATTTTCATGGAGAATGATATGATATTTTTTAAGATTTCTTTCGCTTTTTCCCATACAGATAAAACAGGAAATTTCGGATTAATGCAAGTGGTGCTTCCTTTTGTTTGCGGCGGCGGCAAATACAACATGTAAATTTCCTGACGCGGACCGATAATATTGCCGGTATATACTGGTATTATTATCGTAATGCAGTATAAGTGTGGTTTTGTAAGTACTACTACCTAAAAAATGTTTACAGGTACTGTGAACTTAAAAAATCCAAGGACCTAATCAGCCGGAATTTTATCTCACAGAGATGAACTTCCGGTTTCGTTTCTATTTTGCAATGGAGTACAGCATGTTTGATATTTTTATTAAAACCCATTTTGCCGGAGCTCATCATCTCCGCGACTACCCTGGGGAATGTGAACTTCCCCACGGCCACAACTGGAAGGTAAAGGTAACAGTACGGGCAAAAGACGTCGATGAGATCGGTATGGGTATTGACTTCAAGGTACTTAAGAAGCATGTCAAAGAGGTCGTTGATCGACTGGACCATCGCGATCTCAATGCAATGGATGAGTTTGCCGTCCTCAATCCGTCGTCTGAGCATATAGCCATCTTCATTTTCAAAAATCTCGTGGAAAAACTGCAGCATGACCGCTATTTTCTCTACAGCGTCACAGTGATGGAAACGGATACTTCCGGATTGACCTATTATGGTGATAATTCTGTTTCCAGGTAAGTGAATTGTCAGAAAGTTGGTAGGAAACTAAATTGCATTCCAACGTCTTGGGCAGAGATTTCAAATTTGATTTGATTTGATTGGCACTTCGGGATTTTGATTTTGCACTTTTGCTTTACTATTTGAAATTAATGCCCTTAAAAGGCAATTTATCCATGACATTGCAAGGAAGTTTTAAATTGTTGGGGTTCGCTGCGCTCACCGCCTACCTACCCTTTCAAAATTCTATTGCGGCAATCCGGTAGGTTGGTGCCGACGCAAGGAAGCCCAACGCTTTTACTCACCGCCGTCCTGATGATTATGGGCCCTTTGCAAAAGAGCTTCGGTCGGATGAATCTGATTTGGGTTTTCTTGTATTTTGTGATGCTTATTTTTCGTAGCTAAGAGCACTAACCCAGCGGAGCTGGATAAGTGCCTTGGCAGTAGAGGTGAGTTCACGGATGTGAATATATTTTTGGTTTTCTTGTTTTTGGGGATTTCCGTGGTGAGGCTCACTAACCCAGCGGAGCTGGATAAGTGCCTTGGCAGTAGAGGCGAGTTCACGGATGTGAATATATTTTTGGTTTTCTTGTTTTTGGGGTGGTTTTTCAGGAGTAAGGCACTAAACTTCAACCATATAATAATCTTATGAATACCTTATCTCAAACCCATATTGGTGTTATCGGCCTTGGATATGTTGGTCTCCCTCTGGCGGTTGAATTTGGAAAGAAATATCCGACTACGGGTTTCGATCTCAAGGAAGGAAGGATTGCTGAGCTCAATAACGGCAAGGATACAACACTTGAGGTTGAGTCTGAGGAACTGCAGGAGGCCCGTCATCTGCGATTCACTTCTGCAGTGGATGACCTCCGTGACTGCAATGTCTTCATTATTGCGGTTCCGACACCCATAGATACTGCCAAAAGACCTAATCTGCAATATCTTCAAGACGCTTCAAGTATCGTCGGTAAGCAGCTCAAGAGAGGAGATCATGTCATCTACGAATCTACTGTCTACCCCGGAGCCACCGAGGAGGTATGCATCCCTATTCTCGAGGAAATTTCAGGACTCAGACTGAACAGTGATTTTTACTGCGGCTACAGTCCGGAAAGGATTAATCCTGGAGACCGGGAGCACCGGCTCACCAATATTGTCAAGATCACCTCCGGGTCAAATGCTGAGTCCGCCGAATTTATAGACTTGCTTTATAACAGTATCATTGCCGCCGGCACTTTCAAGGCCAGTTCCATCAAAGTCGCCGAGGCCGCCAAGGTTATTGAAAATACCCAGCGCGATGTTAACATAGCTCTAGTCAATGAGTTGGCACTTATTTTCAATAAACTCTCCATAAATACCTCCGAAGTTCTCCAGGCAGCCGGAACCAAATGGAATTTTCTGCCGTTTCGTCCCGGTCTGGTGGGCGGACATTGCATCGGGGTCGACCCGTATTATCTCACCCACAAGGCGCAGCAGGTTGGCTATCACCCCAACATGATACTGGCTGGTCGCCGCCTCAATGATAACATGGGTCATTATATTGCTTCAAAAATAATCAAACTCATGGTGAACAAGGGGATTGATGTTTCCAAGGCCAGAGTTCTGATTATGGGAATAACCTTCAAGGAGAACTGTCCCGACCTGCGCAATACCAAAGTTGTGGACATATTTCGTGAGTTGAAGGAATACGGCATAGATGTTGCTGTCCATGACCCCTGGGTCAGCAAAGAAGAGGCACTTCGGGAATATGGCATCATGCTGACCGATACCCCGGATGAAAGGAGCTATGATGGTGTCGTTCTTGCCGTTGCTCACAGTCGGTTTGCTTCGATGTCTATTGCTGATGTCAAAGCATTGTGCCGGGAGAATCACATCATTTATGATGTGAAAAACATCTTTCCGCATGATCTCGTCGACGGCAGCTTATAGCCGGATCTGTTAAAGCCGGGCCATCCTTTTTAGAAGACATCCCAGTCGTGAAAATTGATTGAGTCGTAAAAAATTGCCGGACTAGATAAAAAGTTCGATATACATGGCGCAGTGTTAAAATCCTGCAATGCGGAAGATCTGGCTTTCTCGAAGTCGGAGTTTATGCGTACGGGTGCTTATCGCGACGCCATCAATGTTCTAATTCGACCAAGGTGGCTCCCCAACTGCCTGCTTTTTCATCTGCCAGCTGATAGCTTTTGACGATAGCGCTCTTTTCCAGCACCGCATGAACACCTCGTCTGAGGGAACCGCTGCCTTTACCGTGAATTATACGAATATGGTAGATGTTTTTATTGCGGCACTCTTTAAGGTATTCCGGAATCAGCGAACCAATTTCATTCGGCCTGAAGGTATGCAGATCAAGGGTTCCGTCAATCGGTATCCGGATATGTTCCTCCATATCGTTTTTTTCCGTCATGTCTCTCCCTCGTTTATTGAAAGTCATCGAAGTTGCCGAGATGGACTTTAGTCCATCCTGGTAGCAATCAAGCCATCGTCCTCAATGCAAGTTCTGCAGCTTTAAGCGATGCCCCCGGCCCTCCTAAGGCATGCCGAATATCCTGGAAATCTTTTTTCATATACTTACGTACATTTTCATCAAAGAGAATTCGAGCAAGCTCTATTTCAACGGCTGCTGAAGTTACCTGATCCTGAAGAAGTTCGGTAACCACGCTTTTGTGGGCAATGATATTGACTAGAGAAAAGAATGGTATATTGATCAAAAACCTAGCGACAAAATAGGTTACCGGATCAACCTTATAGGCTACGACCATAGGAATATCCAGAACAGCCAGTTCCAGCGTAACAGTTCCAGAAGCAGCAACCACAGCGTCACAGGCAGCCATGGTTTCATACCTGTCTCCGGAGAGCACATGAATATCAAGCTCATTCTGATAGTCCTGCAAACCATTTTTTTGCAGATCTGCCATACTCAATGTTGATGCGAGCGGAATAAGAAAAGCGATTTCCTTGGAATACTTAAGCTGCATCCTTCTGGCAGCCTCCAAAAAAACCGGAAGCAGAGAGGAGATTTCCTTTCTGCGCGATCCCGGTAAAATGCCGACCAGTGTTTTACCGAAATCAATGTTATATTTTCGACAGAATTCCGAGCGTTCCATGTTGACATGTACGGCATCAAGAACCGGATTCCCGACATATTCCGCGTTTACTCCATTCTTGCACAGGTACTCCTCTTCAAACGGCAAAATGACCCCAGCCGTATCCACGTATCTGGCAAGCTGCTTCACTCGCCTTTTGCGCCATACCCAAACTTTGGGAGTGATATAGTAAAATACCGGAATACCGCACCGTTCCGCTTCTCTTGCCAGGCGGATATTGAAATCTGCAAAATCTATAAGAACAAGGAGCCGGGGTTTTCGGGCGCGCATTTCCTTTTTAAGAATACGCAAGGTGGTCAGGATGTCCTTCAGGACAGAGAAGATCTCGGTCAAGCCCATAACCGCAAGTTTATCAGCGTCACAGACAACTTCAACGCCAGCCCGTTTCAGCTCCCAGCCGCCCATTCCGAAAAAATGGAGACCGGGCCTTTTTTCTAGCATCGCCTTGACCAGGCCGGCACCGTGCAAATCTCCGGAGGCTTCTCCGGCAACGATCATAACGGAATCAGATGCCGAATGTATTGATGTCATAATGTCGGCAGGTGTCAAATTCCCAGATAAGCCTTCTGTATTTCGGGATTTGAGAGTAAGGAATCTGCCGGACCTGTAAGGTTAATCACGCCATTTTCCATGACATACCCTCTGTCGGCAATTTGAAGAGCCTGATTGGCATTTTGTTCAACCAGAAAAATAGTTGTCTCACTTTCACTATTTATCTTTTTGATGATGCGGAATATCTGTTTGATAATTAGCGGAGCCAAGCCCATTGAGGGTTCGTCGAGCAGCATAACCTTAGGACGTGCCATCAATGCTCTGGACATGGCCAGCATCTGCTGTTCGCCGCCGCTCAAGGTACCGCCATCCTGGTGTCTTCTTTCTTTCAATATTGGAAAAAGTGAGAAGACATAGTCGATATCCTCTTTGATTCCGGTCTTGTCCCTACGAAGAAAGGCTCCCATATCAAGATTTTCCTTAACGGTAAGCATTGGGAATATGTGCCGACCTTCCGGAACCTGACTGACTCCCATTTTCACTATTTCATCAGGCGTATTTTTCTGGATTTGCTTGCCGTTCAACAGGATCCTGCCGCTTCTGCAGCCGACAATCCCTGAAATAGTCATCAGAATAGTACTTTTCCCGGCTCCATTGGCGCCAATGAGTGTAACTATCTCCCCTTTTGCGATCTCTAAGCTCACATCTTTTATGGCTAATATATTGCCATAGCCGGCCTGTACTTTTTCTAATCTAAGCATACCACTACTCACCTAAATAAGCCCTGATAACTGCAGGGTTTGAACGAATTTCCTCAGGAAGCCCTTCCGCTATCTTCTTACCGTAATCGACAACATATATCCTGTCGGAGAGACTCATCACCAGCTTCATGTCATGTTCTATCAGTAAAATGGCAAGCCCTTCTTCGGAGATTTCTTTTATCAGTTTATCAAGCGCCAGCGTTTCATAGGGGTTCATTCCGGCAGCAGGTTCATCGAGAAGCAGAAGCGAGGGTTCGGTAGCCAGCGCCCTGGCAATCTCTAGTCTTCTCTGGTCTCCGTAGGGTAGATTTTTGGCATATTCATTAACCACATGATCAAGTCCTACCTTTTTCAGGATTTGATAGCTGATATCCACCGATTCCTGTTCTTCCCGACGTGTTGCTCTGTTTCTGAAGACAGCACCCAAAATGAAGGATTTTGTGCGGCAATGACGTCCGATCATCACATTTTCCAGAACGGTCATTTGAGAAAAGAGGCGAATATTCTGGAAGGTTCTAGCCAGGCCATGTTCAGTTACCTTGTTGGGAAGCAGCCCCTTGAGATTAACCGGAGACCCTCCGTTCCTCGGATTTAAATGAACATCTCCTTTGGTGGGGATATAGATTCCGGTAAGACAGTTGAAAAAAGTCGTTTTACCGGCTCCATTGGGTCCGATAAGGGCGACAATTTCTCCGGAATTGACTTCAAGGTCAAGGTTGTCAAGAGCACGTATCCCGCCAAAGTCCATGGTCATTCGAGATACTTCCAAAATTGGCTTGTCCATCAATTTTTACTCGTCTTTTTTGAATTTGTATGTTTTGCGGATGACCCCGATCATTCCCTGCGGCCTGAATACCATCATCATTACCAGCACCGCACCGAAAGCCAGCATTCTGTATTCAGAAAGCGCCCGCAGATATTCCGGCATCAGGATAAGTATCAAGGCTCCGACAATAACACCGACAATCGATCCCATTCCTCCAAGTACAACGATGGAAAGTATGATTGCGGATTCGAGAAAGGTAAAACTTGCCGGGTTGATAAATGTTGTTTTGGCAGCAAAAACGACCCCCATCAGACCGGCCCAGAAGGCACCAAGTGAAAAGGCAACCAGCTTGGTTTTACGTTTATCCACCCCCATTGCCTGACAGGCTATCTCGTCCTCACGCAGGGCTATCCAGGCCCTGCCCAGGCGTGAATCCTGCAGCCGGTTGACCACAAAGATAGTGATGATCACGGCAATAATCATGAGGTAGTAAATGTAGACCATGGCATCGTTCAAGGACAACTCTATGCCGAAAAAGCCGGGTCGGGGAATATTGGAGATACCGCTCGGCCCCTGGGAAAAATCACTCCAGTTTTCCAGGACAAGCCTGATAATCTCGCCAAAACCAAGGGTAACGATGGCTAGATAATCTCCGCGAAGCCGCAGAACCGGGTATCCCAGCAAGATACCGAAAAAGGCTGCCAGTACGCCGCCGATTGGCAATGCTGCCCAGAAACTTATTTCAAAATGGTAATGGAGAAGAGCATACGAATAGGCCCCCACGGCATAAAAAGCGACAAAACCAAGATCCAACAGGCCGGCGAGACCAACCACTATGTTCAGGCCGAGGCCAAGGACAACATACATCAATGCCGTCGTCATTACGTTGGTCTGGTAGGTAGAGACAAGAAATGGAAAAACAATTGCCGCTGCCAGAACCGCCGCCGCCAGAAAATTCCGATGCTTGGTATTCTCCAGTATACGCGTGATCAGCGGAGCTCGTATATTTTCAATTGCAGCAGTTGTTGCAGTAGTCCCCCCCTCCTTTTTGCTGAGCATCAGTCGAAAAATATAGGACAGAAAAAAACTACCCACGGCGACATAGAGCATATTCTCCCAGCGCCAGTGAACAATTCTCTCAAGTGGATCAACCTTGATAACCAGCAGCGGGAATGTCAGAAAAACAAACCACAGCGAGGTCAGGAAACAGCGTTTAATTTCTTTTGCGGAAAACATTTTTTATCACGCTCACACTTTCTGTGTTTCAGATTTACCAAGGATGCCGGAAGGTTTGAATATCAGGATCAATACCAGAAGAGAAAAGGCAAAGACATCCTCATAGTCGCTGGAAACGTATCCTGTGGCAAAGCTTTCGGTAAGACCGAGAACAAGGCTTCCTAAAACAGCGCCGGGAATTGAGCCGATACCGCCCAGAACAGCAGCGGTGAATGCTTTGATGCCGGCAATAAACCCTATGTAAAAGTTTATCTGACCGATGTGAGTGGCTATGAGCAAACCGCCGATGGCTGCGAGCCCGGAACCTATTATAAAGGTAACGGAAATAACCCGGTTGATATTTATCCCGACGAGCATGGCCATTGTTTTATCCTGCGAAGTGGCCCTCATCGCTTTGCCGATCTGGGTGTATTTGATCAGAAAAGTGAGAATTAACATGACAACCGTGGTGACAATCAGGATGATAATATCGGTGGAACCTACAATGTGGGCATATGGTTCCATAAAGTCAAAATCAGGTATCAAGGCAGGAAAAGGCAGGAAATCAGAGGTCTGGGCCAGCAGTACATAGTTCTGCAAAAATATCGACATGCCGATGGCGCTGATCAGCGGAGAAAGGCGAGGTGCGCCCCTCAATGGTTTATAGGCGATTTTTTCTATTGTGTATCCGTAGGCGCTCGACCAGATTGTCGCAGCCACGCCGGCAAGTATGATGATGGCAAGGAGCGGGAAACCATATATTGATAGCACCGTCGCGACGATAAAGGAGGTAAAGGCCCCGATCATATAGATTTCGCCATGGGCAAAGTTGATAAGTCCGATAATCCCATACACCATGGTATAACCTAGAGCGATAAGAGCATAAATCGCCCCTCGGGTCAGTCCACTAAATAACAACTCAACAAAATAATCCATAGCAGCCACAAAAAAGAACCTGGTACGATCAGCCATAGAGAATAACAATCGTACCAGGTGAGATTAGAAATAGATCAGAAAATTAGAGCTCTACAAAAACACCGTCCTTAACCTGATATACGGAGAAGCCGACACCAACGGCGTCTCCTCTCTCATCAAAATAGATATTTCCTACCGGTGTATTGACTTTCTCAGTCTGCAGCGCCTTTTTCAATGCGGCGAGTTCAGTAGAATCGGCCTTCTGAATAGCATTGACCATGGCAAGAGCGGCAGCATAGGCATTCTCAAAGAATGCACCGGGATCAGCCCCAAAAACTTCCTTGTGTTCATCAATGGCTTTCTTGGACAGCGGGTTGTCGGCATTATCTTTCGGTCCTGAAGCATACGCACCTTCGGCATCCTCTCCGGCAACCTTGATAAAGGTTTGATCCTTTACTCCATCATCAGAGATAAAAGCAGCTTCAAGTCTTTTTTTCTTCATCATGCTGATGATCTTGGATGCTTCCGGGTGGTAGCCGCCAAACATGACAGCTTCGGCGCCGGAACGCCTGATTTTCTGGACGATGGCGGAGTAGTCAACCGCGCCGGGGGTGACACCTTCAAAAAGGACAACTTCAGCCTTTCCCGATTCCTCAAGATACTGCCTGGCAAATTCAGCAAATCCTTTGCCGTAGTCCCCTTTATCATGAACGACTGCAATTTTGGTATAGCCAAGTTCGTTGAGTGCAAATTCGACATCTACTTTAGCCTGTGCATCATCAGGAGCAATTGTGCGAAAGAAGTTTGGATAATCTCCGCTTTTGGTGAGATCCGGATTAGTAGCCGAAGGTGACATAACAAGAATATCGGCATTAGTATAAATAGGTAAAGCCGCCTTGGTTGCACCGGAGCAGATATGGCCAAGAACCACATCAACACCTGCGGACACAAGCTTTGTCGCGGTATTGGTGGCTACCTCCGGCTTACAGACATCATCTTCGATGAGCAGTTCGATCTGCTTGCCGTTAATACCTCCCGCGGCATTGACTTTATCAACAACAAGTTTGGCGGCGTTGATGCTGGGCAATCCATAAGAGGCCAGGTCACCGCTGTGAGGTCCGGCAACTCCAAATTTAATTGTATCTGCAGCCATTACGGTTGCAGCAGCAGACACGGTAAACATTGCGGCAGCTGCAACTGCCAATAATTTTTCGCTCGTTCCTTTGTTCATACATTCCTCCCGAAAAAGTTTTTTGGTAGGCCCTCTATAAATGATGACATTTTTATAAACTGCAATTAAATATCAGGGCTGAAAAACTTGGCAAACCCAAGTACTCTCTTTTACAAATATTCCGCAAAAATGAAAGAGAAAAGTTCTCAAACCTTCAAATTTCCTGCTTTCTGTCTGCCAAAATGGTTAATATTCTCAATTTCGTATTCATACTTCTCAAACCTATCGGCTTTATCTATGCACAACTGATGCGCCTGAGGGCATTCCTGTTCAGCCGGGACATATTGAAGAGGGAGACAGTCGAAGCACCAGTTATATCCGTTGGCAATATAACTATGGGGGGTTCCGGTAAGACTCCTGTAGTTATTTATATTGCCGAACTACTGCAAAAGCGGGGATACAGGCCCGCGGTTGTCAGCCGAGGTTATGGAGGAAGGGCCACCGGAAAGGTGAATATCGTCTCCGACGGCACTGCCCTCCTGCTCAATAGTGAGGAGGCCGGCGATGAACCACGATTTATAGCTGAGTCAGTACCGGGTATTGCCGTTCTGACCGGAGCCAGGAGAGCGGCACCCTGCCGTTATGCTCTGCGGCACCTCAACTGCAACGTAATTATACTGGATGATGGTTTTCAGCATATGCGTGTCCGCAGAAACCTCGATCTTGTCCTCTTTAACGGATCTGCTCTCTATGAGAATATGAGTGTTTTTCCCGGTGGCCTGCTGCGTGAACCACTCTCTGCATTGAAACGGGCAAATTGTTTTATTATTACCGGCTGTGCCGAGGAAGACGCTCAAAAGATCGAACTGTTTACCCAATACCTTAAGCAAAACTGGGATGGAGTCCCGCGCTACCACAGTCATTTTAAGCCTCATCGCTACATTGACAGCGAGGGTCACAGCTATTCTCTACAGCACATCGGATCTCCGGTGCTGGCATTTTGCGGAATCGCCTCACCACTTCGATTCCGAAGTTCGTTGGAGCAGCTTGGCGTCGAAATAGCCGCATTTCGAAGTTTCCGTGATCACAAAAAATATACTGAAGAGATAATTCGCAAGCTCGAGCGGCAGGCAAAGCTTTGTGGGGCAAAAGCGCTGCTGACAACTGAAAAAGATCTGGTGAAGTTATCTCGTTCATCTCTATCGCTCCCTCTGTACTCATTATCAATGAAGATAGAAATCGATACGGCTTTTGATGATTATATCACCTCTCAATTGCGTTGACATGATATTACTATTGCAACAGCTGTATCCAGTTCATAATGTATATTCGTGTTGGGCAAATGTGGTTATTCCACCGTCATGTGTGTTTTTTTCCACATAGCTATCAATGATGCCCATTTGCTCCCCGAAGCTATGTTGCTGTATTTGGGTTGATTGTTTCCGAAAACAGTAAGTACAAAAATTAGTACTAAATGGCCTATTTTTTGCACTATATGGTATAAAAGCTAGAAATAAAAATGATTTTATATAAGGGCCAGGCAATGCATTATTCAATAAATCCATTTCAACATACAGTCAAGAAACCCATCAGCTGCTGCGGAGTAGGGCTTCACTCCGGCAGGATGGTTAACCTTCATATCAAACCCGCTCCGGCAAACACCGGTATCCAGTTCAGCAGAACAGACCTTCCACGCAATAAACCCATTCAGGCGCATATGAACAAGGTCGTGAATACTCATTTAGCCACCACTATCGGTGAAGGCAATGCGACTATTTCGACAACGGAACATCTTCTTGCCGCCATGAGCAGT
This sequence comes from Desulfobulbaceae bacterium, assembly GCA_016278675.1. Classification (GTDB taxonomy): domain Bacteria; phylum Desulfobacterota; class Desulfobulbia; order Desulfobulbales; family Desulfocapsaceae; genus Desulfopila_A. The sequence goes on from JADQBJ010000002.1 coordinate 41,114, forward strand.
TTTGGCATCGACAATGCTGAGATAGAAATCGACTCTGCTGAAGTGCCGATTATGGACGGCAGCGCCGGACCGTTTATCAGCCTTCTGAAAAATGCCGGCCAGGAAAGGCAGAATGAATACCGTAAAATCCTTAAAATTACCAAAGAGATATGCTACAAAGACGGTGACAAGGTCATTAAAATTTCACCATATCATGGTTTTAAAGTTACCGGAAAAATCGTCTTCGACGACACCCTGATAAAGGACCAGACATATTGTCTAGAGGTCAATACCGAGCGTTTCATACAGGAAATCAGCCGTGCCAGGACTTTCGGTTATGTAGAGCAGGTCGAAGAACTGTGGGCAAATGGACTGGCTCTTGGCGGAACTCTGGAAAATGTTATCGCAATTCACTGGGACAGAAATTCCGTTCTCAATGAAGACGGCCTCAGGTTCGAAGATGAGTTCATCAGGCATAAGGTTCTGGATATAATCGGTGACATGACACTGCTGGGCTGCCCTCTTCTTGGACATATACAGGCACACAAATCCGGCCACACCCAGCATCTTGCTTTCATGCAGGCGATAGCCGAGGCACCTGAATGCTGGGAACTGATCGAGTTGAAGAAAAATGGAAGTCACTCCGTACTTGATCAGGTTTTTTCAAGCACCAGAGCTGCAAGCAAATTGATCATGCCTTTTTTGAAGCACAGGCCTGTTGCTGCTATACAATCTTCGTAAGAATTAATCCATAATCATATAGAAGCATTAAGAGTGGCATCACCTTTAGGTGGTGGCCGCTCTTTTTTGTGTTTATTCAGTGGTGATGGCTGCGAAAATGCCCGCTCTTCGGCAATGCCTTGCTTATCGAACTTTTCATCCAGCCATACGGGAACTTCATGGTGGCTTGTGAAATATTCTCTTTCTTGACACAATGAAGTTAAACACTACTCGTTATTAGACTTGAATTTTTAAAAAAAGTAGCATACCCTCAATCTTTCCGTAATCGTTAACTCATTAATTTCAGTACCGACACATATGAACAGAGAGCTTAAAAGGATAGTCATTACAGGAGTTGGACTCACATCGCCTAATGCCGATAATCTTACGGATTTTCGTGCTAAGCTCCTCCGGGGCGAGAGTAATATTCAGGAGATTGATCTTCGCTACTTCGGTAAAGCTCCGGCAGGGATTTGCTCCTTTCCCGAGACTAAATACAGGAAGAAAAAAGAGAATAAGAAAGGGACGAGAGCCGGTTGCATCGGAGTCTATTGCGCCAATGAAGCTCTGGTCGATGCAAATCTGGACCTCAATTTCTACGATAAGGCTCGAATCGGTGTTTATGTTGGACTCACCGAACACGGTACGGTCGAAACCGAACAGGAAATATTCAATATCAGCCAGTATGATTATGACGTCGCCTATTGGACGCATCATCATAATCCTCGTACTGTCCTCAATAATCCAGCCGGTGAAATCACCCTGAATATGGGAATCACCGGTCCTCATTATTCCATCGGTGCAGCCTGTGCCGCTGGAAATGCCTCCCTCATCCAGGGTGTGCAGATGTTGCAGTTAGGCGAAGTCGACATGGCATTTGCCGGCGGTATTTCCGAATCGACCGGGTCTTTCGGGATTTTTGCCAGCTTCAAGGCACAGGGAGCCCTCGCACACGCCGACGATCCCCGCCATGCCTGTCGCCCCTTTGACATCAACAGAAATGGTATTGTTGTTTCCGAGGGAGGGTGCATGTTTACTCTTGAAACACTCGATAATGCCCTGCAGCGAGGAAGTAAGATTTACGGGGAGATAGTCGGCTATGGCATGAATTCCGATGCCAGAGATTTTGTGCTCCCGTACGGTGAGCGTCAGAGTGAATGCATGATCCTGGCACTGCGAAAAGCGGAACTCGTTCCCGGGGATATCGACATTATCAATACTCATGCAACCGGGACACGTCAGGGAGATATAGAGGAATGCAAAGCAATCCGCAAAACATTCGCCGACTGCCCTTCTACTTTTGCCAATAATACCAAAAGTATAATCGGACATGCCATGGGCGCAGCCGGCGTATTGGAACTTGCCGGCAACCTTCCTGCTTTCCAGGACAACATTGTTCATCCTACCATAAACATCACTGAACTGGACCCTGAATGCAATCTGGATAATCTTGTAATCAATGAGCCGATTAAACTTCCTTCGGTTAAAACCATATTGAACAACTCCTTTGGCATGGTTGGAATTAACTCAGCAGTCATAGTGAAAAAAGTGTGATAAAAGTAAAAATATCCTCTTTTGAAAAAAAACCATAAAAAAGATGCCTCACTTGTGGTATATGGGAAGGTTCATTTTTAAAAATTCGAATTTCATAAACTTTTTATACTATTACCGATATTACTTTTCAGAGAATGTAACTGGAGAAACACATGACACGTGAAGCAATTAAAGAGCTCATATTGGAGATTATCGCCGACATTGACGAAGACGCTGAATTTGATGACCTGGAACCGGACAAACCGCTGCGTGATCAACTTGATTTAGACTCTATGGACTTTCTCGATATCGTGATGGAACTGAGAAAACGTCATCAGCTGCAGATTCCCGAAGAAGACTATCCCCAACTGGCAACCTTAAACAGTTGCGCGGACTATCTCGAGCCGCTGCTAAAAGACGCTTAGCTTTGTGAAAGTACCTTTCCTGATTATCGGCGGCGGCCTCTCCGGACTGGCCGCCGCCATACGTTTCGCCCGATACTCACCCGATGTTCTCCTCATTGAAAAACATAATCGACCCGGTGGATTAAATTCCTACTATTACAGGAACAAGGCTCTTCTGGAGACAGGGCTGCACGCCGTAACCAATTATGCACCGCCCGAGAGGAAACATGCCCCGCTGAACAAGCTGTTCCGTCAACTGAAAATGAGCAGGAAGAACTTCGAGGTCTATCCCCAGTTTTCCAGCGAAATCAACTTTTCAGAACATCAGAAGGAGCTATCATTCTCCAATGATTTCAGGGTAATCCAAGAGGAGGTTGCGAGCAAATTTCCATCCTGCAGAAGAGGTTTCATGCGGATGGTAAATGAAATCGATCAGTTTAATCCTTTTGTCAGCTCACCCTTTCGCTCGGCTAAAAAATTTATTTTTAGCCACCTGGAAGATGAACTCCTTACCGAAATGCTGCTGTGCCCCCTGATGTTCTATGGATCAAGTGTTGAAAATGACATCGATCTCTCCCAGTTTGTCATAATGTTTCGTTCGATCTTCCAGGAAGGCATGTTCAGGCCCGCCGGGACAATGAAATCATTCCTCGACAAGCTTTGCCAGCACTACGAAGAGCTTGGCGGCAGTTTCATGCTTAACAAAGAAGTGGAAAAAATACGACACCAGGGCGGAAAAGTTCTGGGCGTGGAATTGAAAGACGGCCAATTCATTGAATGTGACTTTTTACTTTCCACCATAGGTCTCTCCGAAACATATCGTATTCTGGGGGAAAAGGACCCCTACGACAAGGAAAAGAGGCTTGGCTTTATAGAGTCCATCTTTCTCCTCGACCGGGACTATCAGACCGCTACCAACAAAACAATCATTTTTTTCAACCGCAAAAAAAGGTTCGATTATGTCAGACCGGAAAAGCCTGTAGATCTGCACAGCGGGGTTATCTGCTTCCCAGGCAATTTTCGGGGTAGGCCTCAGCAGGATTTTTTAGAGGTACGCTCAACCCATCTTGCCAATTACAGTCAATGGAAACTAATCTCCGATAATCGAGACCAATATCTTCAAACTAAGAAGGATACGGCACATTTCTCAGCTAAAGTCCTGGAGAAATTCATTGGAAATTTTCAGCAGCATGTTATATACCAAGACACATTTACACCACTGACCATAGAAAAGTATACGGCTAAAAAAGAGGGGGCGATATATGGATGCCCTGCCAAGATCAAAGATGGAGACATAGGCTTTTCCAATCTCTTTTTAGCGGGAACGGACCAGGGTTTTCTGGGCATTATAGGTTCCATGCTCAGTGGCGTATCAATGGTAAATAAACATATTTTACCCCGAATGTGATGGCCTTACCTTCCGTCTCTCAAGTTGTAAATGAGATTCAAATCTGATACATTTTTTATCAACGCCAACCATTTGAGCAACAGTATCTCTTATCTTATTATATTCTTATGCCTGTATCTTTCGATTCTCTTGATGATAAATACGATGTTGTAATAATAGGGTCCGGTCTGGGAGGTCTTACCAGCGCCAATAGAATGGCCTATTGTGGTCATAACGTTCTGATTCTGGAGCATCACCATCAGCTTGGAGGCCTGGCCACCTGGTTTAAACGGAAGGGACATATCTTCGACGTCTCCCTGCATGGTTTTCCCTATGGAATGGTAAAGACCTGCAAGAAATATTGGAATAAAGAGATAATGAACTCTATTGTCCAGCTGGAGAATATTGTTTTTGACAATCCTCAGTTTTCACTCAGGACAACGTTCAACAAAACCGACTTTACACAACTGCTGGAAAAGAAATTTGAAGTTTCACCCGCTCTTATCGACGATTTTTTTACGACCATTGGCGGTATGAACTTCTACGATGATCAGACGATGTCCACCAGAGAGCTATTCGAGAAATTTTTCCCTCAACGAAGTGATATCCATCGGCTTCTAATGGAACCAATTACCTACGCCAACGGTTCCTCGCTGGACGACCCTGCCATCACCTATGGAATTGTTTTTTCAAATTTCATGAACAAGGGAGTTTTCACCTTCGAAGGCGGCACCGACAAACTTATTAATATGATGGTCAAGGAATTGGAAAAGAATGGGGTCACTATAGCAACTCAAGCCAGAGTGGAGGAGATTCTTGTCGATAAAAAAAAGGTCAAAGGCGTAGTGGTCAATGGAAAAACGATTAGAGCCGATACGGTGATTTCCAACAGCGGCATAACCAATACGGTATCCGACCTGATCGACAGAGATCATTTTTCCTCTGAATTTCTGGAAAGAGTTGATAACATCCGGGTCAACAATTCCAGTTGCCAGGTCTATTTCGGCATCTCCAGGGCAAACTCCATAGATGACATCGGTGATCTTCTTTTTACCTCCACCGCTGAACATTTTGACTCTGAGGAACTGCTAGACATACAAACCCAGTCAAAAACCTTTTCTCTCTATTATCCGAAGACCCGCCCGGGCCACGACAGATATACAGTTGTCGCCAGCATGAACGCCCGATATGATGACTGGGCGACGCTTTCCAGTGAAGAATATGAGCACCAAAAAGATGCTCTTATCCAAAGAACTACTGCTGATTTAAAACGATATATTCCCGATATCGAAAAGAAAGCCGATTGCATAGAGGCAGCCACCCCTAAAACCTTCAATCGCTACACCCTCCACACCGCCGGAACCTCATTCGGCACTAAATTCGAAGGCCTGGATGTATCCAGGACTTTATTTAAGGAAATTTCCGGTCTTTTCCATGTGGGGTCCGTCGGCATTATAATGTCGGGCTGGCTGGGCGCCATAAATTACGGCGTTATTGTCGCCAATGACGCCGATTGTTATTTAAGAGGTATCGAGAGGAAATGATGTTTGACTTTCAAAACCGCAATGTACTCGTCAGCGGAGCAACCAGAGGAATCGGCAAGGCCATAAGTACATCTTTTCTCAAGTATGGTGCCCAAGTGATAGGGATTTACGGCGACAACACTGCTGCTGCCCGGAAGTTTACCGAAGAACTAGGAGAACTTGCTGAAAAATTTACACTGTACCAGTGCGATATCTCCAGTCAGACTCAGGTGAAAGAACTGTATCGAAAAATTGAGAAGGAATTTTCCATACTTGACGTTCTTGTCAACAATGCCGGGATTAGGCGCGATAGCGTGCTAGCGCTCATGGATGCGGATGACTGGTGCAGGGTTATAGATGTCAATCTTACCGGTTCATTTCTGATGGCAAAAGAAGCCGTTCATCTGATGATGAAAAAAAAATACGGCAGAATCATAACCATCACTTCACCCGTTTCCTATATGGGTTTCGCCGGGCAGGCTAATTATGCAGCCTCCAAAGCCGGTCAGATTGCCATGACCAAAAGTCTGGCCAAAGAGACCGCGCGAAAGAAAATTACCGTCAATTGTGTCTCTCCCGGTTTCATAGATACTGATTTCCTCAATGATCTTGCGGATGATCAGATAGCTGCTTACAAGAAAATGGTACCGATGCGCCGATTCGGCAAAGCCGAAGAAGTTGCCGATGCAGTACTGTTTCTGGCAATGCCAAATGCCTCCTATATCAGCGGATCGGTGCTTGAGGTTAATGGGGGATTGTAAATCTAACCCAGTTGAACTAAGTGGCAGTTTCCAGGAGTAAGGCACTAAAGAGCCGGCAGGATCCGCTTCACGGCAGATATGCGTATTCCCGTATTTATCCTCCCCCTGCCCCGCAAAAAGTAATGCTGCTTTTTTTATACAGCTCTGCTGTGTTACTAGTTTTTTCACCGATTTCTTAATTTTTGAAAGACAGCCGTATTGATCTTTTATCCAAAAAGATTAGAATGAGTAGGCATACAAAAAACATTTATTGATTTTCCTGCTTTATCAATACGTTCTACTACTTAATAGGAATAAACACGTGCAACTATCATTCATTAATATGATTCTGCAAGCCGGTCCGGTTGGTCATCTGGTCATGATCATTCTGCTTCTCTTTTCTGTTATTTCATGGTCGATCGTCTTTATGAAAGTCCGGCTTTTCCGCAGGGTCAAACGAGAATCAACTGTCTTTCTTGAACAATTCTGGTCTTCAAACAATCTTTCCGAAGCCAATGAGATGGCAGATAATTATCCGTACAGTCCGGAAGCAGCCGTCTTTGCCGCAGGTTTTAAAGAACTACAAAAAATAAATCGAATCCGTACCCGAAAAGAAACTGCTGAAGCCAAGGAGATCCTGGAAATGCAGCTGGCTACCATGGATAACTTGAAAAGAGCCATCCGCAAGGCTGAATCAGAGGAAATAATGGATCTTGGAAAATCCTTGCCATTTCTGGCAACCACTGGAAACTCAGCCCCTTTTATTGGTCTTTTCGGCACTGTCTGGGGAATTATGGCGTCTTTTCACGATATCGGGATACGAGGCTCAGCATCACTTGCAGTAGTCGCACCGGGCATATCGGAGGCATTAGTGGCAACGGCAGCAGGACTTGCTGTTGCCATACCCGCTGTTATTTTCTATAATCACTACTCAAGCAAGCTGGTGGACATAGACAGCAACATTCAGAATTTTTCAACGGATTTCCTTAATCTGGTTGAAAGAGATCTTCTCGGACGAATTTCGTAATACATTCCCATAGCGAGTACGAGGGCAAAAAAATATGGCATTAATCAGGGGCAATGGACATAAAAAGCTGGTATCCGATATCAATGTGACACCCCTTGTCGATGTGATGCTCGTTCTGCTCATCATATTCATGATAACCGCACCGATGATGAATGAAGGACTTGATATCGACTTACCGGAAACGACGAGTAAGTCCCTGCGACAGGAAGAGGAACCGATCGTTGTCACCATAGACAAGAACGGCAAAATCTTTATCAGGGAAATCGATGTACCGCAGCCTCTCTTAAAGCAGCAGCTGCAGAAAGAAACCAACAAAAATAATCCAATCTATCTCAAGGCAGACAAAAACGTAGCCTACGGTACAGTTGTTGCCGTAATGGCCGATATTAAAGAATCAGGCTTCGACAAACTTGGCATGATTACCCAACCTCCTGTTGACCAGGAGTAACATATTGTGTCCCAGGAAATAAAAGTGACATTCATTAACAATCACGAATGGAAGCTGCCGTTTAATTTTGCTGTGGGACTGCATATAGCAGTCATTGCAGGTGCAATATATATACCTCAGTTTTTTGATAAAAGTCCCCCATTCCCGGATATTTACACTGTTGATTTAATAAATATCGAGTCACCTTCTCCTCAAAAAAACGAAGCTCAACCCGCGCCGGCCAAAGCGGAAATACCTCCGCCCGAAAGCGAACCTGTTAAAGAAAACAGTGCTGCCATTATAGAAACACCACCGAAGCCGGCTGAAAAGCCGATCGAACCGGTTAAACCTGTTTCAATAAAGCCCTTGAAAAGAAAACTAATCAAGAAGGTAGTCGATAATACCGCAGCTGTAGAACAGAAAAAAAAATTGGATGAAATTAACAAGCAGAATCTTGAGGAAGTGCGCAGGGCTGAGCAGTTGGCTGAAGAGGCGGCCCGGCTTGCCGCAATGGAGGCTGTCAACCAACTCAAGGATATGCTCCGGGAATCTAATACGGCGGCCGTAGCTAATGACGCCCCTCCGCGGACTGCTGCAAGATCTTCGTCTTCCAACACCGGCAATGTTCTTGAGAAGCAGTATTATTCCTCTGTATTCAGTAGATTGCAACCGCATTGGCAACTTCCTGAATATAAACGCTGGGATCAGGATCTTTCGGCCACAATTGTGGTCCGGATTGCCCGGGATGGTTCCATAATAGATCAATATTTCGAGAAAAAATCAGGGGACAGGATATTCGATCAATTTGTGCTAAAGGCTCTTCAAGACGGCTCCCCTCTGCCGCCGATACCTGCGGCTATGAAAACAAACAATCTTGAATTAGGCCTGCGCTTTATTCCCGGTTCTATTGAATAATATACTAAATGGCAACTATTATGAAAAACCCCATTCTTTACCCGCTTATCCTGGTTTTCTTGTTCTTTATCTCCATTCCGGTATCCCATGCCCAGGAGCGGGTTTATCTGGAAATCGGATCCGCGGATGTGCGTAAGATACATTTTGCCATCCCCTGGTTTCACAATCGGCAATCCAGTGGAGAGGTCAACAAACTCGACAAGGATTTAGCTGATACTTTAGCTAAATCTTTAAAATTTCATGGAGTTATAGACATAATTCCGACCAGCACCTACAACGGTGTCCAAAATAGCGATTGGAAAGGACTTGGCGCTGATTTTACTGTGCTCGGTGTTTATGAAGCCACAGGCAACTCGATCAGCATGGAGATGCGGCTGTTCGATGTTGCCAGTGATCAGATGATCCTCGGCAAATCATATGACGGCAAACTGTCTCAGAGTAAAGAAATGCTTTTTCGCTTCTGTGACAGCATCATGCATGATCTCACAGGCTCCAAAGGACTTGCCGACACACAAATCGCCTTCGTCTCCCATGAGCGTGACGCTAAGCGAAAAGAAGTTTACCTTACTGATATTTTAGGTCGGGATCTACGCCAGGTAACCCGTCACAAGAACCTGGTAGTCTCGCCGCGTTTTGTTCCTGCCGACGGCAATTTTTTAACGTATACCTCTTACCATACCGGTAACCAGAATCTCTATATCACCGATCTGCGTCAAAACAAGACCACGCGTGTGCTTTCCCAGCGCAACGGCATGAACCTGGCTCCCGGGTGGTTTCCCGATGGCAGCAAGATGCTTATCACTCTCTCCTATAAAGGGAATCCTGATCTTTTTCTCATGAATAGAGAGGGAAAAATTCTGGAACAGGTAACCGCAAATGTAGGCATAAATGTTTCAGCCACTATTTCTCCGGATGGCAACCGGGCTGTATTCGTCTCCGACAGATCTGGTCGGCCGCAGCTTTATCTTATGGACCTCAAGACCAGAAATACACAGCGAATCACCTTTACGGGTTCAGAAAATGCCGAACCAAGTTGGCACCCGACAGAAGATCTCATCGTCTATTCGAGCCTGAGAAACGGCGTATATCAAATCTGTACAAAAAAACCGGGACAGGGTTCCCCATCTACCCAACTTACCACGGATTTGAGCCATCACGAATCACCGTCCTGGTCACCCGACGGCAATCAAATAGTTTTTTCGAAACAAGATGGCAGAGAAAACAAAATCTACGCAATGATGAAAAATGGTTCTTTTCAACGGAGACTTTTTAATTTTCCCGGAAGTCAGACCTACCCACGCTGGGAAGTCAATTACTAATTATACAAACTTAAAAAAGCCATGAAAAAGAAACTTGCTACCCTGTTCGCCCTCTTAGCTCTTTCTCCTCTCCTGACCCAATGTGCTACCCAGGATGATGTCAGCAAACTGAATTACCAACTGCGAGTCGTTAACAAGAAGTTGGAGGACATGAAGATGGGAACCGTCGGTCAGATGCAGCAGAGGCAGGCCTCCTCTTCCAGTCAAATTGACGAGCTGCGTCAGGAAATACTTGTTCTGCGCGGACAGCTGGATGAAATGGCGCATTACAACCGACAACTGACGGAGCAGAATAAGGAGCTTGACCTATCGTTGCAGCAGTATGCCGAAACAATGAGCACCGAGATAGAAAAGGAAATAAAGACGTTACAGACAAACTATCAGACAAAAGAGGCCAAGCTTGACGACTTGGAGAAATCCCTGACTCAACAACAGAAAGTGCTGCAATCCATTCAGGAATCCCGCATACAGGAAGCCCGAAAAAAAGCCGAGGCTGCCGCTCTTGCCGCTGAAAAGGCCAGAGCGCGCGCCAAAGCCTCAAGTCAGGCTCTTGCAAGTAGCAATGGCCAGGAGGTGGTGTCGATTGACGCCAATAAAACAAAAACGGTTTATGGCAATTCTGCAGAGAGGAAACCCTCACCACAGCCAACCGTACAACCAGAAAAAACCGATTCCCCCGCTTCAGTGTCACCCCCTGAATCAACACCTCAAGCGACTCCTGACTCTTTAGAATCGGCCGATAAGGCGTATGCCGACGGAGATTTTGTCAAGGCGTATGATCTCTATGAAAAATATGCCTTGGAGCATAAAACTGGTGATAAAGTCATTACTGCCAAATATATGATGGGGGAAAGTCTTTTTAATCAGGAGGAGTACGACCAGGCTATTTTGCAGTATCAAAATATTATCTCCAATCATCCATCTCATGCACGCGCCGCTTCAGCACTGTTAAAGCAGGGGATGGCTTTTGAAAAGGTATCCGATTTTGAGACGGCCAAGATAATATACAAGAAAATTGCAACTGCATATCCTTCCTCACCTGAGGCGGAGAGAGCCAAAGAACGAAGCTCAAAGATAAACTGACGGGATTTTGTCTTTGAAAACCAGACTCGACGAATTGCTTGTCCTGCATAAATTGGCGTCTGATCTTAAGACTGCCAGAGCGCTCATAGGTGCGGGACAGGTATACGTCAACGATACATGCTCCGATAAGGCCGGCAACCTTCATGATCTAAAGGATCATATACGGACTAAGCAGGGCTGCAGCTATGTCTCCAGGGGTGGCCTTAAACTGGAAAAGGCCCTCTCCCATTTTAGCCTTGATGTAGCTGAGATGATCTGCGCCGATATCGGCGCGAGCAGTGGCGGCTTCACCGACTGCCTGCTTCAGCATGGAGCAGGCCGCGTCTACGCTGTTGATGTTGCTTATGGGCAATTTTCCTGGAAACTGCGGAAGGATCCCCGAGTAGTAGTTGTTGAAAGATTCAACGCACGTAATCTCAGTAAAGAGCAGATCACCGAACCGCTCGATTTAGCAGTCATCGATGCATCCTTCATTTCCCTGACCACGCTCCTTCCTCCTCTTCTCCCCCTGTTCAGGGAAAAAATTCGGATCCTGGCCCTCATCAAACCTCAATTTGAGTTGCCGAAAGAACTTGTTGAAAAAGGTGGAGTTGTCAAAGATGAATATTCTCACCAACGGGCAATTGCTGGAGTCGTCCGGTTTTCTTCTGCCCGCAACCTTAAAGTGCAAGGAGTCGTTGAATCTCCGATTCTGGGACCGAAGGGAAACAAGGAGTTCTTAATTTCTCTTTCCGGAACGGTAATATGAACGGTTTCGTAACTATCCAGCAAAGAGCTAAAAACCAGCAGTTTACCAGTTTACCCTGAACTGTAACTGTTCAGAGCTAAGCACCCTGATGGGTATAAACTCCGACTCCGAGCAGTCTGGAAAACTATAGTGTGACGTGTGACAATTTTTTTCGGGGCTGATCGCGTACGAATGGGGTGCTGCTGTATAGTTACCCGGTTTATTTCTCCAGTCTCTTGATTAGATCCAGGGTCTGTTCGGCATCAAGCTGCTGCTCATCTTCAAGATTACCTTCGCTGATCGCTGTTTCCAGATTTTTTCTGGCAAGTTCCAGCTTTCCGTGAAGAAGGTCGTACTTACCCAGATAGTATTTAGTTTCAGCCGATTTCCCCCGGGTAGCACTGAGTTTACCCAAATTGAAATAGGCTTTGTCATATTCCGGTATTTCGGAGATCACATCTTTATACAATTTTTCCGCCTCTTCCAGCAGACCCATTTGAAAAGCTACTCCGGCAAGGGAATGAGCTGCATACATATTTGATCTATCGTCGTTGTAGGCAGCGGAAAGCGTGGTGTATGCCTTTTCGGTATTGCCGCTTTCAAATTCAATGATGCCCCGGTCCACCAGAAGTACATTCTTTTGACCTAAGGTATTTATGACTTCTTCCATTAATTTGAGACTGGAGGCATAATTGTTTTCTATACGATCGAGCTGAGCCAGGCCATATTTCGCCATGATAATTTCCAGTTCGTCGGCTCTGCTGCTTGAAAGAACCGATGAACAATATTCACGGAGATAAAAACTATCTTTTGTTTCCGCCATTATCCTGTATTTGAACCGCAAAAAATCAAAATTATTTCCCCTGTTAAAACCCTCAATCTCCTTCTTATCAGAACTAACCAGGGTTTGGACATAATCCAGACGTGCTTCAGGATTAGGATGAGTCAGAAGATACTGCGGCATCATACTGGATCGATATCGAGCTATCTGTCTCATGGTCTGCAGCATTTTGACCTGACCGTCGGGGTGCCGTTCCATCTTTTTCATCCAGTCATAGGCCAGCAAATCGGCTTCTTCTTCATCCAATCTACTGAAATGCAGTGCAGCACTCTGCCCCGCGGCCATGGAACCGGCAAGAAGTGCCTCCGTCGCAGCTCCTCCACCCAGCGCAAGAGCGGCCAGGACAAGACCCATAGTCGCCAAAGAGATCTTTTTCCCTTTGCCTATCCGCGAAGAGATATGCCTCTTGACGATATGACCTATTTCGTGGGCAATAACGGAAACAAGCTCATTCTCGCTATCGACTTTTTCGATAAGTCCGCTGTTAAAAAAAATCAGACCGGATGGAGCCGCAAACGCGTTGAAATCCTTACTTTTCAATATAAAAAAGTGATAATCGAAAAATTGAACGCCGGCAACATTGACAACCTCCTCGCCAAGTTTTTCAATATACTGCTTAAGATCGGGATCATCGAGAACCTCGAAGCTGGATCGTACGGTGTAGAGCAGTTTTTCTCCGACCTCACGCTCCTCACCGATGGTGAAAGCGTTACTTCTTACCGGTAAAAAACAGACCGACACAATCAGATAGCAGACCAATAGAGTTCGTTGTAGTGTCTTCATTTTTCTTTTAACCAGTGAATGAGTTTATCCATGCCCTCTTCAATGGAGACAACAGGCAGATAGCCAAAATCTTGCTGTGCTCTGTCATGAGAAAAATAATGTGATCTGGCCAGTTGCTCTGCCAAAAATCGCGTCATTTTAGGTTCTCCAGCTCGACGCATCAGCCGATGAGTCGTTTCCAACAAAGATCCGGCGGTCCGGGCGGCGGGTAAAGACACTTTTCCGGTGACCGGAGGTACGTCCATTCGTTTAAATAGATCATTGATCCATTGCCACATCCTTACCGGTCTTTCCTGGCCAATAAAATAAGCTTTTCCAGAAGCTGAAGCAGATGATATCAGGTTTTGCGCGGCCAGAAAGTGAGCCTGGGCGACATTGTCAATATAGGTTATATCCACCTTATTTGTTCCGTCTCCGACAATTTTCAGCGTCCCCTTGCGACCTCTTTCCAGAAGTCTGGGGACCAGATGAGGATCTCCGGGACCCCATATCAGGTGGGGGCGAATAGCACATGTTTTCAATACTTCCTGATCTACCGATAAAGCCAGTTTTTCCGCCATCGCTTTACTCTTTGCATATCCACAAAGAAATTGGGACGCATAGGGCAGAGTTTCGTCGCCGTTGATAATATCCTCTCTATCAAAGACCACCGATGGCGTGGATGTATGAACCAGAGCGGGAATACCGTTGAGCAGACAACCATCGATGATATTTTGTGTTCCCTGAACATTTATAGTGTAATATTCCTGCCATTGCCCCCAGATTCCCGCCAGTGCCGCAACGTGAAAAACCACATTGCAGTTGGTAAGGTGCTGCAAGATAAATTCTCTGTCATATATATCACCACGAAAGCACTGGATGCCGAGGGCTTCGAGTTCAGGATAGTCGCTCCTGCCGAGAACCTGGCATTCGACTCCCTGGCGCAACAGAATTTTAATAATGGCTTTCCCGACGAAACCACCTCCGCCCGTTATGATAGCTTTATTCATTTACGGCCTGCCAGTTTGTTTTCTGCCCACACCGCCAGTTTTTCTCGGAATATTTTGGCGTTGTGACGTATATCCACCGGAAAAGAATCATGAAAAAGGTAGTGTTCAATATCACATACGAGAACCGACTCTCCGGCCAGATTGACCACCTCCTTAAGGATTTCATCATCAGAGCGTTTACTGCTTTTCTCTTTTTCCAGCACCAGAACCGGTAATTTCTCTTCCCCCTCGCCGACACCGACAAGAGCGCTGCGGAATATATCAGGATGATTATTGACAATAGCTTCACATTGAATGGTATATTTAATACCGTTTCGGGTTTTGACCCGGTGCCCTTTCCTTCCACAAAACCATAATCTTCCTTTGGCATCGAGGAAACCCGTATCTCCCATCCTATGCCAGAAAAGGTCGTTACAGCGTGTTTTAGCCATCCTTGTTTCAGCGTCGTTGTTGTCATAAGCACGTGTCACTACATCACCGCTGACCATAATTTCTCCGATTTCTTCGGCTCCAAGAATCATGCCTTCCTTTACTTCAGTAATAATATCATCCGATAATCGAATAATTCTGATGTCAATTCCGGGTAGTGGTCTGCCAACGCATGTTCCTCGCCCCTGCCGTGTCTGATGCCAGGTCTCTCCAACAACCTCCTCAGCCTCGATTGAGACGATCGGCAGGCTTTCAGTGGCCCCATAAGGTATATGCACTTCGGCTTCGGTTGGGAGAATTTTCTGAACTCGCTGCAATAATTCACCTGAAACAGGGGCACCGGCCATGAGCACTTTTTTTAAGTTTGGAAGCTTGATATTTCTTGAGAGACAATAGGTACTGACAACGTTCCATAGCGCCGGTGAAGCAAAGGAATAGGTAACCTGATGCTGCATGAGTGACTTCACAAATTTTTCTGGATTCACCCTTGCCGGTCTGGTTGAATCCATATCCGGTATAACAGCACAGGCTCCAAGGGCTGTCGAGAAGAGGGCAAACAGCGGGAATGCCGGCTGGTCTATATCACCCGTGCCTATGCCATAATAGTTTTTGATATGCTGGAGTTGTGCGGCAAAAATGGAGTGCTCATAACGGACCCCCTTGGGAGGACCGGTCGAGCCGGTAGTAAAGATTATGGCGGCAAGATCATCCTTTGTCGGCTGATAGACGGGATATTTTTCTACTTCAAAGAGCGTAGCATTATTGAGATCGGGCCCGAAAATTCCCAGCGAATTGCCTAAACAGAATTTCAGCTTGAGTGAAGAGAAATGTTTTTTAAAAAGTGACAGAAAAAAATGGGCCTTGGCGATCCCGATAAATATTAGAGGCTCAACACCTGAAACACAGCGCAGAAGATTTTTGTACCCCATTCCCGGGTCAATTAATATGACGGGAGAACCCAGTTTGAACAGGGCGAAGGTTAAGCAGATGAAGTCCGCTGAAGGCTTGACCATCAGCATGACCCTGTCACCAGGTTTTACTCCGCTTTTCTTGAGATACCAGGCATATTGATCAGAGCGTTTTTCCAACTCGGCAAAACTCAGGGTTTTTCCGTTTTTGGCCTCGATAACACCTGCTGCATCACCTCTGAGCAGCACAGCTTCGCTGAGGCTGCCGGCGATGTTATCTGTTTTTTGAATATTAGCTGACATTGAGATTGAAAAAAGAATTCAAGTGAGGCCTGATTATTTCATATCCATCTTCGAGAATATAGTGGCCCAGATTGTCAAAATAGTGCGCCTCCGCATCAGGAAAAAGACTTTTCCATTGCTGATAAAACTCCCTGGTAAAACAGAAATCCTTCCCTCCCCAAAGTACAAGAAGAGGGATCTTCTTCTCTTTTATACGTCCAAGACCTTCTTCGATTTCAAGCAGTGTTCCATAGGAGGGGTGGCTGGCGTCCAGAGGAATATCCATTACGAATCCATGGACGGCAATGCGGTTCTTCCATGAATCATAGGGCCGCAGGTAATATTTTTTGGTCAGCCCGTCCATCGGTCTGACGACAGCCATAAAGGTCGCCGGCCAGGCAAAACCATTCAATCCTCTCACCAAAAATTGACCAAGCAGCGGCCAGCGACAGAGAGCAATGCGAAAAGGAATGCGTTGTGACCGAAAAGCCGCCGTGTTGAGAACGACAATTTTTTCTATTTTTTCGGAATTTCTGACGGCGAATCCCATCCCTATTGCTCCGCCCCAATCATGCACCATCAACGAGCATTTATTGATATCTAATGAATTAAGGAGCTTGGTTAGATTCTCTATATGTCGGCTCAGGGTGTAATCATATTCCTGGGGTTTATCTGAATAGCCGCAACCCATGTGGTCCAGAGCAATGACCCGGAAGTTGTTGCGCAAATACTTTATGACATTCCTGTAGTAAAAAGACCAGGTTGGATTGCCATGAACAGCTACGATAACAGGACCCTGCCCTTCATCTATATAATGGAGACGATGGCCGTCAATCCTGGCGTAATGTGATTTGAAATTGTATTCAGGATGCAAAATTTAAAGTAGTCTTTGTAATAACGGCATTGCCGCCGGATTATGTAAAAATCAGGGCGAAGCTCCGGGATGGCTGGGTTAAAAGTCAGATATACAAGGCGGGAGGCCGGATTTTTTATGATATGACGCCATCTTGATTCAAAAAACCTGATTTCAGAGCGTTCCTCTTCAGGTCGTTCCCCGACTGTTATGGAGAATTTCAGTGTCTATCTATATTTACAATAGCAAACTGAATAAAGTAAGCGGAAATTTTACTTTTGGAGAGAAAAATCCATCTCAAACAGCAGCCGTCTGCTTTTTTTCTCACCATAATATCTTCAGCCGGTGCAGACCGGAAGTTAGGCCTATCACAAACTCAGATCAATAAAAAAAATAAAAAAAACATTGATTTTCATCTGTGCCTATGATATCAGCGTAGATAACGTGTGATAAGTCCACAAAAAAATATTTTCATTTCTGTGGTCCTATTCCTTAGCGCATCATTTTAAATTGGTACAATAGGGACTATAAAAAGCGCACAATTTTTATTATCCGGTCAAAAAGTGTATCGGGTTGTTATCATGGAGTTCTACCAAGAACTGAGTACAAAAGGAGTTACAAAAATGGCAGAAGGAACAGTTAAGTGGTTTAATGATTCAAAAGGTTTTGGCTTTATCGAGCAAGATGGTGGACAGGATGTCTTCGTTCACTACTCCGCTATTCAATCTGAAGGCTTCAAATCCCTTGAAGAAGGGTCTCGTGTAAGCTTTGAAATTGTAGACGGCCCTAAAGGTCCTGCTGCTGAAAATGTCCAAAAAATCTGATAGCACTTAAAGACCTAACCCAACCCCTCCGGATTCCTGGAGGGGTTTTATTTTGCACTTCAAAGATTCTTACAGCGTTCGAATAAACTCCACCAGAGTTCTGACACATATTCCGGATGGTCCTCCTCCGGGAATATATGATTTTTCGGTAAATCCCCAGGCGGTGCCAGCGATATCCAGATGCGCCCAAGGCGTCTCCCCCACAAAAGCGTGGAGATATTCTGCAGCAGTAATAGTTCCTGCCGCCTTGCCCCCCGTATTTTTAATATCCGCGACTTTCGAATCTATCTGTTTTTTATAGTCCGGTCCCAGCGGCAGTCTCCATAGAGGTTCACCACACTTTTTTCCGGCAAGGATCAATCTATCAGCAAGTTTGTCGTCGTTGCACAGCAGGCCGGTATGATGATGCCCCAGCCCCACTATTACCGCTCCGGTAAGAGTTGCAAGATCGATGACATAATCCGGGGTATATTTTTCAATTCCATAGGCCAGGGCATCGGCCAGGATTATCCTGCCTTCAGCATCGGTATTAATTATTTCAGAGGTTATTTTGTTGTAATGGCTAATAACATCACCTGGTTTAAGAGCGGCTCCACCCGACATATTGTCGGTTGCCGGAACAATCGCAATGACATTGCACTCGGGTTTTTCAATACCAACAACATTCATTGCTGCCATCACGGCTGCTCCACCGCACATGTCGTATTTCATATCCTCCATTCCCGCAGCGGGTTTGACGCTAATGCCGCCGGAATCGAAGGTCAATCCCTTGCCGACAAGAAGCAGTGTTTTCGCCTTCTTGGAAAAGTGATATTCCAGAACCACGAGTTTCGGCGGCATATCCGAGCCTTTGTTAACGGCCAGAATTCCTCCCATTTGCATCTTAATCAGTTGTTTTTTATCAAAAACGGTACATTTAAGCTGATATTTTTCTGCGAGTTCCTCTGCTAATCGGGCAAAACTCTCCGCGGTCCAACTGTTTCCGGGCTCGTTGGCCATATCCCTCGCCTGACAGACCGAGACTGCGGCAGTTTTTGCAAGGACGATTGCCCTGCGCAAGGACTGGAGATTTTCTTCAGCGATTATTCTCAGTTCACGAATTCCCTTATGCTCTTTTCCTTTTTTCTCGGTCTTATATTTTTTGAAGCTGTAGTCTCCCAGTAAAATACCTTCAGTGAGACCATACACTGCTGTGTGCAATGCAGATTTAGAAGGCATCTCGCACGGAACCACACATATTTTTGAAGCCTTCACTTTAGTGGCAAAAGCGGCAATATTTCCACCTGCTATTCTCATTTTCTCCTGTAGCTCTTCATCACCGAGGCTTTTATTGATTTTTCCAACGCCGATAAAAATCGTTCTCTTGCCTGCCGTCTCAGCCTCGTTGTCCTGGTCGTAAGCTACCAGAATATCGTTCTCTTCTCCTTTGAAGTCACCAAGGTCACAGGCCTTTTTCAAAACCTCGGACTGGAACTTGCTAATATGCGGTTTGTCCTTGGTTTTCTGACCGATACAATACACCACTAAATCGGAAGCGTATTTTTTATTCACTTTCGAATTAATTACTATTTTTGTATTCTCCATATCTCTCCACTCCTTGGTGGTTGGTTCGTTTGGTAAGCCTGCTGCAAGCAATTAAGCCATAAAATTATAGAGAAAAACTATAATATCATTTTCCAGGTTGTCTCCATATTTTAATTTCAATGTTTTTCAGTTACAGTAGAATACACATGTTTCCATGTCTTTCAAAATTCTGCTTAGATAAACCATTTATGTGCTATTTACTGTATCATCCGCCTCTACTGGTTATTGAGAGTGGCAGAGCCCGGAACCATGCTTTATTACTTTAGCATGCGTCTTCTGATCGTTTAGCCTTTATAGATACCTTATTCATAGGAGAATTCCAGTGCTGAGCACCCTGATTATAGCTGTATCACTTGCAATTATAGTTTCGGCTTTTTGT
The DNA here is from genome assembly GCA_016278675.1 of Desulfobulbaceae bacterium. Classification (GTDB taxonomy): domain Bacteria; phylum Desulfobacterota; class Desulfobulbia; order Desulfobulbales; family Desulfocapsaceae; genus Desulfopila_A. Next base: position 60,770 of record JADQBJ010000002.1, read on the forward strand.
TCCATCTGTGAAGCTGTCTTATATTCTATATCTCCAAGCCAGGTAGAACTCCTCAATAAAACAGGACGTTCCTCCGGTATAATTCTGAGGAATCTTCGCAGGGATATAGATCAACCGATAACTGCAATTCTCACTCTCAATACGGTTGCCAATACGGTCGGAGCTGCTTTTGCCGGTGCTGCGGTAGCTAAACTTTATGGAGCTCACAGCGTATTATGGTTTTCTGCCGCATTCACTCTCTCAATTCTTATCTTCTCCGAGATTCTCCCAAAAACCGTAGGGGTCACATTTTCCTTCAGACTCGCCCCATTGATTGCCATGCCGCTTTTCTGGATGGTATTTATGCTGAAACCGATAATATGGTTATGCCGATTGATAACGCGCCTCATCCCTCAGCAGCATTCAAAAGACAATATTTCAGCGGAAGAATTGCAGGCCATAGCCTCTCTTTCTTTACAATCCGGAGAAATAGACGTCGATCAGGCCAGAGTTATCAATAATGTGCTCATTCTGCAAAGTAAGATGGTCCGTCAGGTGATGACCCCAAGAACGGTAACTTTTTCTCTCAATGAAGACAACACCGTTGCAGATGCAATGGAACAGATACAACGACTGACAAGCCACAGCAGGGTCCCGATTTACAGTGGGGAGCCTGATAACGTAACGGGAATCATCATGCCGAAAGAGGTATTATTGGCAGCCGCACGCCAACAGTTCGACCAACGCCTCTCCTCTCTTAAACAGTCCGTACATTTCGTTCCGGAAACAGCACCACTCAACCGGATACTCATAGATTTCTTTGACCGCAGACAACATCTTTTTATTGTCGTTGATGAATATGGCTCAATGACCGGGGTCATATCCATGGAAGATATCCTGGAAGAAATTGTCGGCCGGGAAATAATAGATGAATCCGATAGGGCTCTGGATATGCGGGAACTTGCGAGAAAGCAGACACTGGAATCGATGAGGCGGAGAAAAAATAGCATTTGATGGAATCTGAAATAGCTTAGTTCAAAGAGGAAAGTTCCACTTGAACCACCATTTCATTTTTGTTCCTTTCGATGGTTATCGGAACCTTTTCGCCGATCGTATGGGTCTCCAGGATGTCTTGGATGTCATTCACCGTTCTGACCGGCTTTCCATCTATTTCCTTGATAATATCACCTATGATTATATCACCGCCATATTGCCTGGTTGGAAGAAGACCGGCCCTTTGAGCGCCGCTGCCTTCATTGACCCCGACAATTATCAGCCCTTCTATCCCGAGTTGACCGGCAATCCTGCTGTCGGCCAGTGAAACGCCGAGACCCGGCTTGATCAGGCGGCCATCTTTAATCAGCTGGGGAATGACCTTGTTTACCTCTTCCACCGGTACGGCGAAACCGATCCCTGCATAGGCTCCTGATGGGCTGAAGATTGCTGTATTGATCCCTATCAGCCTTCCGGCACTATCCAGCAGAGGGCCTCCGGAATTTCCCGGATTGATGGCAGCGTCCGTCTGAATAACCCCATGAATGACCCTGCCGGTAATGGCCTTTATTTCCCGGCCCAGCGCCGAAATAATACCTGAAGTCATTGTCTGGTCGAGACCAAATGGATTTCCTATGGCAAAAACTTTCTGGCCTACCAGCAATGTTTCCGTTTCCCCAATGGGGATAGGCCGGAGCAGGCGCTCTGGTGCCCTGATCTGCAATACAGCAAGATCCTTGTCCGGAGCAGCGCCAAGGAGAACGGCATCCCATTGCGATTGGTCCGACATGGTAACCTGAATAGTGGTAGCATCACTGATAACATGAAAATTAGTCACTATCCTGCCGCTTTTGTCCCAGATGATCCCGGACCCGGTTCCCTGGGGAATCTCTACGGCATTGAGTGAAAACAGATTTCTGCGCAGGGCTTTACTTGTTATATAGACAACCGAAGACGAGGTATTTTTGAATATCTCAATGGTGTTGCTTTCATCCTCGGCCAGATCACCTCGTGCCATTACTGCCCGGGGTTCGGCATTTTCCCGGTTGATCCGCTCAAAGGGATTAAAGAGGAACCACAGACCGAGGGCAAAGACCAGCAGTAAAGCAAATGGAGATACCCTCCCGGTTGATCTATCTCTTTTCATACTATTATCTTAAAGAGTTACTGGATTAGAGATCTAAAAAGAGCTTTGCCACCCAGAAATAGACAAATACTCCGATGATATCAATGGAGGTGGTTACAAACGGTCCGGTGGCAATGGCGGCGTCTATATCAAAGCGCTTCAATATCAGAGGAATAAAAGCTCCGACTGTTGCCGAGACAACCATACAGGAAAATATTGATATCCCCACAACCAGACCAAGCAGGGGCGGATTCGAATAGATAAAGAAGGTGACTATGCCCACCAACGAACCATACAACACGCCGAGAATAAGCCCCACCCTCAATTCCTTGAAGATGACCTTGACGAATTCGTTCATGTTGATCCTGCCGGTGGCGATGCCGCGTACAATGATAGTTGACGATTGTGTAGCGATATTACCGCCCATCCCCATCACGATAGGTATAAAAGAGGCCAGCGCCAATACCTTGATGAGCTCGTCTTCAAAGGCGCCGATAATGATCATTGCCATTATTCCGCCGACCAGTGAGGCAAAGAGCCAAGGTGCCCGGAGAAGAGCACTTTCCCGTGTTGATTTAAGGAGTATTTCTCTATCCTTACCAGCACCGGCCATTTGCAGAAAATCTTCAGTGGCCTCTTCACGTATGACATCAATAATATCATCGACGGTAACGATTCCTACAAGGCTGTAGGATGAGTCCACCACAGGAACCGCGAGAAAATTGTACTGCGAGACGATATGAGCCACCTCTTCCTGGTCGGTATCGGTATTTACCGAAATGACCTTGTCGTTCATGATATTTTTAAGCTGTCTGTGAGGAGGATGCATGAGCAGTTCCCGCAGAGAAACCACACCGGATAACTTTCCTTCTCCATGGGTAATATAAAGATAGAAGACCATCTCTTTTTCTTCACTGCGCTTCTGGACAAGTGAAATAGCGTCTCCCACTCCTAATTCTTCATCCAGACTCATATAATCAGTGGACATCAAGCCACCGGCAGACTGAGGATGATACTGCAGCAGCTCATCGACCTCTTCCCGGTCCTTTCTCTCCATGTGCTTGCGGATATTGTCAGCTACCTCGTCACGGAGTGCTTCAAGAAGGTCAACGGCATCGTCAGAAGGCATATTGGTTACGACGTCGGCCATAAACTGCGCAGGGAGGCCTTCCACCAGATCAATCATGATCGACTCATCCAGCTCGCTGAGAAATTCACCTACTAGTTCCGTCTGCGCCACAATTCCAAAAACCTTCTTCCGTTCATTTTGGGAGAGATGACGAAATACCCACGCTATATCGGCGGGATGGGTTTTGGAAATGAGTTTTCGCAGATGACCGGTGGCATTACGCCGATTCAGGCGTCTCACCATATCGAGTATGACGATTCCCTCATTGCCGATGAGGTCTTTTTTTGCTTTATCTTCACCAGACATAATATTTTCTGCCTTGCCGGGGCTCCGGAATTGAATTTTTGATCAGCTGTAGTATACTCAATGGACCGACTATACAACACCTATTTCACCTGCACAGTCAAATTGAATTCGCCAAATTTTTTCCTCTTACTTCCTTTTTTACAGATTCATGAACCAAAAAGCCCGAAACTCCGAACTGGAAAATATCTTTACAGAGGCAGTAGCCTTTCACCAGAGTGGAAATCTTGAAGAAGCCTGCCGGATGTACTTAACTATACTTGCAATACATGATTCCCCGCTGGTCAATTATAATCTCGGCCTTGCCTACTATGAACTCGAACGGTACGAAGATTCATGCCGATGTTATACAAAGGCCCTTGAACACGCTCCGGAGGAAATAGACGTCCTCTACAATTTAGCACTCAGCTTAAAACAACTCAATCTGTTCGACGAAACTATAATCACCTATAAAAAAATCCTGTCGCTTAATGCGGAGGAGATTGACAGCCTATACAATCTGGCCTGTTGCTACAAAGATACACACCAGGATGACAAGGCCATTGCCCTCTATCTGCACGTTCTCGATCTTGATGAAAACAATCAGTCAGCCTTAAACAATGTGGCTTTTCTATATCACAAAAATGATGATTATTTCAATGCGAAGAAATATTATTCGCGTCTGCTGCGAATAAATCCAGAACACCACGGGGCAAGACACATGCTGTCCTCCCTTCATGGAGAGAACCGTCACTCTGCACCTCCCGAATATATCAGAGAAATCTTTGACGCCTACTCTGCACATTATGATATAAGTCTGGTATCCAAGCTCGAATATTCCGTCCCCTCAAAACTACGGCAGATTTACGACCACATAAGCGATGGTCGATCCCGCTCACTGGCCGGTCTAGACCTGGGTTGCGGTACAGGTTTGGGAGGAGAAGCTTTCGCAGGGCTATGCTCAACGTTTACAGGTGTTGATATCTCCGAAAAAATGATCGAGGTAGCCGCCGGGAAAAATATCTACTCAGCTTTATACATTTCGGAACTTCATGATTTTCTCGAGGATTGCCCCGACAGATATTCGCTCGTCCTGGCTACTGATGTTTTTAATTATATCGGAGAGCTGCAATATACTTTTGAAGCGATAAATAAAGCGGCACAATCAGGCACATGCCTTTGTTTTTCAATTGAAATTTCATTTGGCAGCGGCTATGATCTCAGAAGAACCGGACGATTTGCCCATTCTCCTGAGTATATTCAAAACATATGCCGGCTCACGGGCTGGAAAATTTGCAGCCAGGAAAAAACCAATCTGCGTAAAGACAAAGGCAGGTGGGTTGAAGGAATACTCTACCTGGTGAGGAAATAAATCTGCTATTGAAAGAAAGAACTGCGCTGGGCAATCCAACATATCAGAAGACCTGCCGCCATGGCAATAAAACCGACATAGCGCAGCTGAGATGCAGGTATTTCACTCAGTTTCTTAAGCCACTCCCGCATCGCTTCAGGCGCGGCAGCGTAAGGTAATCCTTCTACAACCAGAACCATTCCTATGAGTAAAATGAGGAGCTTCATAAGCCACCTCTACCAGGAAGGACAGAAGATTACAAGCAAACTTTACGATCGTCTTCCTTGTTCAAAAAAGACCAAATTGCATTGCTTTTTCAACACACACCTAATATTATGCTGAAGTAAGGTGATGGCGTCGCGAGAAGCACCCGTGCGGGCATAAACTCCGACTTCGAGAAACCCGAGCTGCCGTGTTATGGATTTTTGGCCGGTCTTGACATAGTAGCGGTATCAGCGAGAACCTGCTAAACAAGCATGACGGTACTATATTAACACCCTGAACAACAAAAGTAGTATTTTACGAGTTTACACTGGAACGTCATTATGCCTTCATAAGGACGCAGATACAAGCAGGTATACGCTATACTTATACAAGAAACGTATGGTGCCTCACCGGCATAGCCATCAAGCCCTGTAAACATTTTCTCATTCAAATTCTTCCCATTCCATATAGATGACAACTGCTAAAAATTCAAAATACAGTGAATCCGGAGTCGACATAGACAAAGGGAATGCCTTCGTCGAAAAAATTAAAGACGTTGTCGCCTCAACACACCAGCGGGGAGTACTTAACGACATCGGCGGCTTTTCGAGTCTCTTCGCGATCGATACCGAAAAATTCAAGCAGCCGGTACTTGTCTCGTCTACCGATGGGGTCGGTACCAAACTTGCCATAGCCCAACTCTGTGGAAAGCACAATACCATTGGAATCGATCTGGTCGCTATGTGTGTCAACGATATTATAGTCGGTGGCGCCACCCCTCTCTGTTTTCTCGACTATTTTTCTGTGGGAAAACTCGATATAGAGATAGCCGCTGAAGTTGTGGAAGGCATCGCTGAAGGATGCCGACAGGCAAAGTGCTCTCTAGTAGGTGGTGAAACAGCTGAAATGCCGGGACTTTACAAGTCAGGCGACTATGATCTCGCCGGTTTTACCGTCGGGATCGTTGATCGCGACAAAATCATTGATGGTTCCGGAATTCGGGTTGGGAACGCCATAATCGGTCTTTCCTCAAGCGGACTTCACTCCAATGGTTTTTCCCTGGTGCGAAAAATCTGTTTCGAGGACATGAAACTGAGCGTCGACGATCACATTTCAGAGCTTGGTTCGAGCCTGGGTGAAGAACTGCTCAAACCAACCAGAATTTATGTACAGTCGGCCCTCAATGTTATCAAAAACTACACCGTCAATGGAATGGTACACAACACCGGCGGTGGTTTCATAGATAATATACCCCGCATTTTACCCAATGGGTGCAAGGCCGTCATCGATCGATCAAGTTGGGAAGTTCCTCCAATTTTTACTTTTCTCCAAAAAAACGGAGAGGTCCCCCGCGATGAAATGTATAGGACCTTTAATATGGGAGTCGGTCTGTTAATTATCGTAAACCGGGAACAGGCAAATGATATTCTGCACCGTTTCGAGGCAATGGGAGAGACGGCGTTCATCATAGGAGAGATAGCATCACGGGACGGCGAAGAGCCACAGGTTGAACTGACAAATTAGCAGTTGATCAGTAACTCTTCAGCAGAACGTCCAGCATACCCAATGTATAGCTAACCGCCTGATCGTGGACATATGGCGCACGGCTAAACAGTTACAGACAATGGGTGTCCAAAAGTAATGCGATGGTATCTGAGGAGTTACGTTAATCAACAATACAGAGCTTCAGCTTCGACTAATCATTCGAGCCCGTTGATCTAAACAAAAAAATGGGATCAGCACCTTCAGGCTGATCCTATTTTTTTATCTCTTTTCTCTACTCCTTGGTGGAGATCAGCCGCCGCAATCGCTCTTTTCCCCTTTCATCTTCTGCAGGGCATGCGGAATGGCCGGCAAAACCACCTCGATATTTTCAATAGCGGCCTTCTTACTCCCAGGCAGATTGACGATCAGGCTTTCCTTGCGAATGCCGCAAATTCCCCTGGAGATAACGGCATTGGGTGTTTTGGCGAAACTTACTGCGCGCATGGCTTCCGCCATACCGGGGATTTCCTTGTCAATCACCTTGCGCATGGCTTCAGGGGTTATATCGGTTGGGGAAACACCGGTTCCTCCGGTGGTGACAATAAGGTCTATGCCACGGTTATCAACCAGGTCAACCAGTGTTTCAACAATTCTACTTTCAACGTCAGGGATGATCATATATTCATCAAGAGAATATCCCTCATCCTTCAAAATTTGCTGAAGCGCTGCTCCGCTGGTATCTTCTCTTTCTCCGACTGCGCCTTTATCACTCATCGTGATAACGGCGCAGCTGAATTTGTCGGCACCTTTTCTCATAAAAACATTGACATACTATAATTTCCCAGGTGGCTCGCGCACATCGAGCCTCCCGGAGTCGGAGTTTATACCCGTCAGGGTACTTATCTCTAAGCATTTACAGTTCAAGGTAAACTGCTGATTTTTAGCTCTTTGCTGAATAGTTACCATTATTCTTGAGATGAGGCGGCGATTATCTTTTCCGCGATCATTCCCGGAACCTCTTCGTAATGGGAAAATTTAATCGAGAAGGATCCAAGACCTCCGGTCATGGAAGTAAGATCGGTGGCGTATGTTTGAATTTCCGCCATGGGCACCTGGGCATTGATGATTTCGTATTTCCCATCGGAGTCCATACCCATAACCTTGCCGCGGCGGGAATTAAGATCTCCCATAACATCGCCGACATTATCCTTGCCTACTTTTATGGTGATGTCCATGATAGGTTCAAGCAGGACCAGCCCAGCCTCCTGAGCACCTTTTTTGAATGCCAGAGACCCGGCAATCTTGAAGGCCATTTCAGACGAATCGACATTATGAAAACTACCATCCACCAGCGATGCTTTTATATCGACGACAGGGTAACCGGCCAGAACACCTTTTTCCATGGCCTCCTGGATGCCTTTTTCCACTGCGGGACGATATTGCTGTGGAATCACACCACCCACTATTTTGTCCTCAAAAACTAGTCCACTTCCCGACTCGACCGGCTCAATCTCAATCCAGCAGTCTCCATACTGTCCCCTGCCGCCGCTTTGTTTTTTATGCTTACCCTGGACTCGGGCTTTGCCCTTTATTGTTTCCTTATATGGCACCTTTGGCCTGGACAGCTCCATCTCAACGCCATATTTTCTTTTGATTTTTGAGGCGAGAATCTCCAGATGTATAGGACCGACTCCGGAGATCAGCACCTCTCCGGTGTTCTGTTCCCGGGAAAGTTTCAAGGTAAGATCCTCATCCAGCATTTTGGTAATAGAAGAAAACAACTTTTCCTCATCACCTTGTTTGGCGCTGACTGCAAAAGAGATTACCGGTTTCAATGGTTCCAGCTCCGGAAAAACAATGAGCGCTGAAGGATCGCATAAACTGTCACCAGTTACCGTCTCCTTAAGTTTAGCTACTGCTATGATGCTTCCGGGGCCTACGCTGTCGACAGGCTTTTGTTCTTTGCCTTCAAGCAGATAAAGCTGCCCGAACCTCTCGGAGGTCTTTTTGCTTGAATTATAGAAGGTATCACCGGAGAGCACGCCGGAATACACCCTGAATATTGTCAATCGTCCTGCATATGGGTCAGCCATGGTCTTAAACACAAGGGCTGAGAATTTTTCATCCAATGAGGGCTCTCTTGAAACAATCTCCTCGTTCTCGGGATTGATTCCCTCAACGGCTGGCCTGTCCGCCGGGGAGGGCATAAGCTCAATAATGGCATTGAGGAAGGGCTCTGTACCCTTATTCAAAGTAGCGGCGCTGACGGTTACGGGAGCAATTTCGGACGTGGCGATTCCTTTTCTCAGACCTGCCAGCAGTTCTTCTTTGGTGAGTTCGCCTTCTTCGAGAAATTTCTCTATCAGCTCATCATCTGTTTCAGCTACACTTTCCATCAGGCTTTCCCGGTACATTTCGACGTCATCCAACATCTCCGGCGGAATATCGGTTTCAGTGACCTTGCCACTGCCATCCTCATTAAAGAGATATGCCTTTTGCCTGATGATATCCACGATTCCCCTGAAGTTGTCTTCGGCACCTATGGGAAGATGAATCACAACAGGATTAATAGGCAGTTGGGCCTTGATTTCGTCGATAGCTTTCTCGAAATTGGCTCTTTCACGATCCATCTTGGTAATGTTGAGCAGGCATGGCAGTTTTCTCTCTGCAATAAAATCTGCGAATTTTATTGTCTGCCCCTTGACGCCGAGAACTGCACCTATGGTAAAAACAGCGCTATCACAAACCTTGGTGGCAAACAGTGTTTCGTTAAGAAAATTGTCATCGCCAGGAGTATCAATTAGGAAAACCTGATGCTTTTTCCAGATGTAATTGTGAAAAGAATTGTTGATGGAGATATTTCGATTTATCTCTTCCTCCTCATAATCCATTGCCGAGGTACCGCTGTCGACCTGTCCCAATCGGTTGATTTTTCCTGCAGTATATAGCATGGCTTCTGCCAGTGATGTTTTACCGCAGTTCCCATGTCCCACGATTGCTATATTCCTGACCATATTTATATCCTGCATGTAAATCTCCTCTAAAATAGACAGCTCTGCAATATTATTACAAGATTTGTTCAGTATTTAACAGAATGATAACCTCTTATAAGAAATCCAACTAAACATATATTCAGTTTCAGCGAGCAAAGTCAAGCTTGTTTGAAAATATGTCATCATTTAAATACGTTTTCTCCGGGATGGCTGAACTTTTATTATTTCATGGATGATTTTATGGAATTCTTTACCAAGAATATGTATGTTTGGAGCCCCAGCCATAACTATTGTTCAGAAAAAGATAAACAAACCCGTGAAACGTATGTCTAAGGACAATACTACCATTGCGAAATCAGCCGGAACTGTCGGTTTTGCCGTCATGCTCAGCCGGATTTTGGGCCTTATCCGGGAGCAGGTCTTTGCCGGATTCTTTGGTGCGGGAACCGCAAACGATGCTTTTGTGGTGGCCTTCCGGGTTCCCAACCTGTTGCGGGACCTTTTCGGGGAGGGAGCTTTGTCCGCTGCCTTCGTTACCGTTTTCTCCGACTATGACCAGAATAAGACCAGAAAACAGACGTGGCAGCTTGCCTCCGTCGTCCTGATTTTTTTTGGATGCGCACTCAGTATCATAACCCTTGTTGCGATACTGTATTCCGATGTAATTGTCGGCTTGCTCGCCCCCGACTTTTCTCTTATTACCGGTAAAGAGGAATTGACCATACTGCTCACCAGAATAATGATGCCATTTCTGGTTCTCATTTCACTTTCTGCTGTTGTAATGGGCATCCTCAATACAAATAATAAATTCTTTATCCCTGCGCTTGCTTCAAGCTTTTTCAATCTGGGCTCAATACTCGGAGGTGTCAGCTTGGCTGTAATCCTGCCGAAATGGGGGTTTCCCGCAATTGTCGGCATGGCGATAGGAACCCTCATCGGCGGCCTGCTGCAGCTCGCCGTCCAGATTCCCGCTCTGTTGAAATGCGGCTTTCGTTTTTACCCTCATCTGAATTTTCGTGATCCCGGGCTTATCAGAATTCTGAAGTTGATGATACCGGCGGTTATCGGCCTTTCCGCAACCCAGATTAATATATTTATAAATACCAATTTCGCCGCATCCTGCCCGGAGGGCTCAGTTTCATGGCTACAGTATGCCTTCAGACTTGTGCAGTTGCCTATCGGGATATTCGGGGTGGCTATAGGAATTGCCGCAATGCCGCTTCTTGCCAGATATTCAGCGAACAAAAACATCGACGGCCTCAGAGAAACTTTTGTATCATCACAGATAATGGTGCTGTGCCTGACCATTCCGGCTGCTGCAGGTCTCTTTTTTCTGTCCGAGCCGGTCATCAGACTGGTATTTGAACGTGGCGCGTTTACAGCATATGACACCATTGCAACGGCCCAGGCTCTTTCCCTCTACTCCATAGGCTTATTTGCCTATTCTTCCAACAAAGTGCTTGTTCCTGTTTTTTACGCCCTGGGAAAAACACGTTACCCCGTCATCGCAAGTTTTATCACCATCTGTACAAATATTCTCTTTATCACGCTGACTATTGAATATTTTCAGCATCGAGCCATCGCCCTGTCAGTTTCCATTACCATGTTTATCAACTTTATTTTTCTCGGCGCGATATTGTACCGGGAATTACAGGGTTACTCCATCAGGTATGTCGGTTTTGCGATACTGAAAATACTCTTTGCAACCTCCATTATGTCCCTTTTTGTAGTGCTTTTACGGGATCTGGCATCTTCTCCTCTTTCAGGAAATCTGTGGCAGAACTCTGTCGCTCTGTTTTCCATCATTACCGCAGCAGTGGTGCTCTATTCCGGTATTATCTGCCTGCTCAAAGTAGATGAATTTACTCAGGTGGTAACCAAAGTGAAGGCAAGATTGATCAAGCGTCATTAAAAAATTGGATTTATGCCTGTTTTTCTTCAAGACGTGCCTGCAGCTCCAATACCATTACCCGTAATTCTTCCAATTCACTCTTTCGTACCAGATCCCTGACAATCAACTCTTCCAACTCATTTTTACGGACCAGTTCCATACGGTTTAATGCCTTTTCTACATACCGATCAACTTGTTTCTCGAGTCCGTCCATGGTCTTCTCTCCGTACTCGAACATTTCCGCGACAAATTTTCTGCCTTCCTCTTCCGACATGTTGCCTTTATCGATCATCTCCTTGGAAAGTTCCTCAAGCTTGTCTTTTGAAATTGCTGCAAGTCCAATTCCGGTCAGCAGTGTTTTTTTGAGTAAGTCTTTCATTACATTCTCCTCTTTTCTGAATAGTTGACGGAACGTTTTTTTCCATAGGCTGGGCTTCTCTTTAACACCTTATACTTACGGGTTCATGCGCTTCAAAGAATCTTTCAGCCTGTTCAATAGCCTGCTCCATGGAAGTACTTTTTTGAACCGAACATGCCAGCTGATGTCCATACAGATATGATTCGGCAAAATAATGGGTAAACTGTTTTAACCTCCCCAGGCGCCGTTCTCTGGAAAATCTAAGCTTTAAAAGTGTTGAAAATCTCCGGTATATGTCTCGCAGAACCACTGGATCGCAATGGCCATCAGAGAGAAAAGCACTGATTTCTGCGAATATCCATGGTCTGACTGCAGCACCTCTACCTATCATCAAACCATCCGCTCCTGAAATATTCAAACAGTTTTCAGCATCTTCCACAGTAAAAATCCCGCCGTTGGCAAAAATAGGGATGGCAATGCTGTTTTTGGCTTCTGCAATCCACTGCCAACGCGGTTTTCTACAGAATTTTTCGTGGTTTAGTCTGGCATGTATACTTATACAGTCAGCGCCCTCGCCTTCAATGATCTTACAAAGCTCGAGGTACTTTCTTTCATCAAGTGTTTCGCCGAGACGGATCTTTACAGACAAAGGAAGATCCGTTGAATTTCTGAAAGCTGCAATAATCTTTCTGACCGCAACGGGGTCTTTCGTAAGCGCGCACCCCGCCCCTCTTTTGCGCAGCCTGGGTGCGGGGCATCCAAGATTAATATCGATCCCCTGAGCACCTAGCCGGTGCAGTTTTTCAACGGCAGGGATAACCAGAGACCGGTCATGCAGAAAGAGCTGATAGAAGAGAGGATATTCAGCTGCCGATCTGATAAGACTCGGGGAAACGCTTTCGTTATCCTGGGGTAATCTTTTGGCGGAAAGCATCTCCGTAAAAAAAAGTCCAACTCCGCCAAGCTCGAGAAGAAGACTTCGCAAAGCAGAATGAGACAATCCCACCATCGGGGCAAGAGCAAGAGGTGGATCGATCTTTAAATTTCTCAGTATGATCGGAGGAAGTGGGCTCACGTTGTAAGTCTGTTTATTAAAGATAAGATGGACTCTGCGCTAAGTGCAGACTTCGACAAAGTTCGAAATAACACGTGTAGTATCTGGAGCGGCGATGTAACAGCATATGCGATACGATATACGACGAAGGGGCCACTTCAGATCAACAACGCCGCAGATCGAGCCTTACGGAGCCATCAGTAAAGGTTGCCACAGTGATGGCTAGATAAACGACACTATCATTAAAGAAAACCTCTTAATTAGCCGGATTGAGTACATCCGTAAGCTGATACTGTTCAAGTTCAGTATAGAATTTCACATGAACGGAAAATTCCTGGGCTCTCTCCTGCCGACAATAAACTCCGACAACTAAACCAAAGCAGGTGATGATTTCTTTCCCGGTCGAATTGAACTTAGATATAATTTGTCTGCCAAGCATTAAATGCGCATTATCCCTGTTAGATATCCGTATTGAAAAAGAGAAACCGCCTCGGGAAATATCCATCATTTCACCCTGAAAAGTACGTCTTCCACCACTGTTTCCGTAAGGATCAAGCAATATGTTTTTTACTGTAATTATGGATATATATCGAGCACATTCCCTTCTATCACTGCCTGATATTCTGACCAGCTCAGGGACGGTGTTCCTTGCCCGGCAAAACTCGAAAAGCTTTTTTTCAAGGTGGTCACCAACCTCTGCGGCTGACACAAAAAGATCCCTTCGCAGTACCTGCATTCGGCTATACTTCAGGGCTTTTATATTCACAGTCCAAACAGAAGCTGAAAAAAAAGGATCAAGGCCGATAACGTCGCCGGGATTCAGGCGTTTTAGAAATGTTTCATCGCGCCCACTCCGGCAACTTAGCTGCACGGAACCCTCATTGAGAAAATAAAGACATGGGTCTATTTCTCCGGCAGATACGATTTTTTCATCCTTGTGGTAATCTTCATTTCGCCAGGAACATAGAAGGTGATCGGATTCACTGTCTGATAGGCTTCCCAGCAGTTCTTCCCACAGCTCGAGCTGAAGTCCTGACAGCGGCAGGTTCTTCTCCTCCTCTATGATTTCTGCCGCCCGGATAACATCCGGCAGCGCATCTGGATTTATTTCAAGCAATTTGTCCCGAAGCATTTCGGCTGCCTGAAAATCTTTTTTACGTGAAAGATCGACGATTTTTTTATACACCAGTGAGCTTACTTCTTCGACCTTGCCTGCCTGCAGCATAATTTCAAGTTTTTCCAGAAAGCCATCAATTCTCTCTGATTCTCGCGCTTTTCCATGAGGTTCAAGGCCATAGCTCAGCACTTCAGACTCAGCCTGCTCTTTCTTTCGGTGGCGTATGCATGGTTCCAGGTAATTGATTGTCTCCTTGAAGGTACGATAGAGTTTCGGGGAGTGGTCAGACTCGCCGGACAGTTGCCTGAGCAGCTGGATAACTTTATCATAGGGATATGATCTTAGAGTTATGCAGGCCGCGTAGAGTAATTCTTGCCGCATTGCAACCGACAATGAAGACCCCGTATTGATCAGGTCGATCAGGCCGTCGGCCGTTTCCTCACTGTCGTATACACTCAACTGCATTATCAGCTTAAGCTTCACCTCATCCGCAACCACGGGCAAAGCCTGGCTGAGACGCTTTTCGACAGTCTTGCCCCCAAGTCTGACAATACAGCCTACAACCTGTTGCTGAATGCGGATATCCGGATGAGCGAGATAGTTCTCGATCATCCGGTAGTAGTCAGGATTGCCCATTTCACCAATGAGCACGATAAGGCTTTTTACCGAATACCAGGGAAGATCCTTTTCTATGAAGGCGTTCAGCGGCTGGACTAAATTCTCCCCAAACCCTGCTATCAAACCAATCAGAAGAAAGTGTTCTTTTTCACTATTGCTGAAAACAAGCCGGTTGAGGAGATAAACCATGGCATTGTCGCCGAGGCAATACATATGGCGGGCTGCAGATATTTTTTGGAGCTCATTTCCACAGCTGTACATCTGGAAGATCTTCTCGAGAATATCTCTTGCAGCAATGTCGGAAAAAATGAGGGAAACAGGAAGTGATCCACCACTTATGTCAGTGTAGCTGGAGTTTCGCAGTTCCCATAGGAGGGAAAAAATACTGTCAAAATCCTGCCACAGATTGCTGTGAACAAAAATCCAGCAGGATTTTGCGAAAAACTCGGCCATATCTGCAGTGATCCGGCATTCGGCTTGATTTTTTCCGAGTTCGGAGACATAAAGAGAGCACAAAAACTGCATCAACCGGATATTGCATTCCTTTAGGGAATATTTACAGGCTTCATCCAATATGGCCTGGGCGACTGCACCATGCCTGGCATCAAACAGATTACTGAAGAGACACTCCAGAATTAACTCAGGCTTCTCTTTTTCTGTAGTATTTTTGTACCATTCAAAAAGATAGGGAGCTAGTTTTCCGGTGAACTCGTTGTTTCCCAGAATATCCACTCTTCCCCGTTGAAGATCCTCGAGGCCGTGCTCAAATCGGAGTAATGCCCTTTTTCTTTCGGCTTCTTCCAGGAGGCGAAAAGCTTTTTGTTTGGCATCGTCATTGTGCAGAGTGTTTGTATGCATCAGCGCCGGGAAGATTGATTGTATTTGAGAACTGAATAATCCCTTTTTTGAAACAATTCTGAATCGTTTTCGCTTTTAACTATATATCTGATAAGCAAGTTTTGACAAACGTTTTTCTCATGGAAAGTTAAATCATCGCGATTCATGCTGCCACAGATAAAAATGGCCCTGACACATCAGATGTCAGGGCCTTGGAAAAGAAAACTCGATGTACTCCGAATGCTGGAAATAGTTACTTATACCGATGCCTTAGTCGGTGTCTTTCCATGAAATGCTCATTTCAATAATCGCCTAATCGACAGGCTCTCCAAAAGGATTGAGTCCCTTGGCTGCAGCGACATCTACCGTAACGTAGAGGGCCACATTCGTGCTGCCAAGAAATCCGCCGAATCCTTCAGAGAGTGTCACCATGCAGGTTTTATTAGGCTTGATGAATGCCAGCATAGTGCTTTCGTAAGAAGCCTCTCCAACGAGTTTCCATTTATTGTTTGCCATGGAGCCTTTAATGAAGTCTTTTAGTGAGTTGAGCTCAAGTCTTCCGCTATAGTGATATATGCCTCCGGTAAATGAATCTGTTGTTATTGCCATGCTTTTGGAGCTGTCCCACTTAAGATCTGTGGGTAGAACAATATCCGAGTGACTGGCAATATTGTTGGTAACAGGAGGTGCATCGACATCCATTGAAGTTTCGGGTGTTGTAGAAGCACAGCCGTTTACCAGCACTGCTGTGATGAAAAAGAAAAAACAGACATAACACTTGCGAGATACTGTGCGACTCATATTTATCCTCCGATATTGATATTTTAAATTAACAAAATTCCTTATGTGCAGGATACGATGCTGCAGAAATATTTGTGTATCATACTATCTTAAGATAGCATGATGTTCATCAAAAATCTGATAAAATTAAAATGTCTTCGAGTACGAATTTACCGGGCATATTGAAATGTATGGTTTCTATGCGCCTGCTTATAAGGTAAACTATGGGATTGAAAAAGACTCCTGTTGTCATTTGACATCCTGGCAACATTTAAGTCCAACATTCTTTCGAGATTGAAACTTTAATTGATAGTATATCATGGAAATAATCAGAGAGACTCTTTCCTACCCTATACGGCTTGGACAATTCCTGAAACTGATAAATGCAGCACAGGACGGTTTTGAAGCCAGAATCCTCATTCAGGAGGGAAAAATCCGGGTGAACGGCGAGTTGGAAAAGCGCAGAGGCAGAAAGCTGCAAGAGCAGGATATAGTGGAAGTATCCGATGGAACTACCTACCTGCTGCAATAATTATGCAACGCATTTTCCACCTTCCAAAAAATCCCTGTACTGTAAATTCACTTCTTCCGCACGGAGCCGGAACACTGCTGGCTGAATCAATATATTGTCCTGTTTCGATTGATGTGGAATCGGTATCCGGCATCTTTACACTGCCGGATTAAACGCTCAACTTCTGCAAAAAATACATCATCTATGATACTCTCTTCCAGTTTTTTCTCCAGAGCTTTTCATGCCTGTTCTCCCCTGCTGCTGGCCATTGTGCTCTTTCCTGGTTATGCCGACGCTTTTTCAGCTGATCAGTCTTTTGACATTTTCTTCTCAAATTCCATCGTCGGAGAGTTGGAGAGCTGCGGCGGCTGAGGTGCAGCAAAATTGGGCGGTCTGTCCAGAAAATATCATACAATTCTTAAAATATCAGAGCAGAGAAATGAGCCATATCTGTTGCTTGACGCCGGCAATGCTCTGTTTGATTCCAAAGTCAGCAGAGAAACTGAATCACGGGATTCTATAAAAGCAAGAGGTATTGCAGATATTTATACAAAAATGCAGTACACCGCTGTAAATGTCGGTCCAAATGATATCGCGGCCGGTATTCCTTTTCTCCTTGAGCTTGATAAGGTGCCATGGATTTCAGCGAACTATTTCAATTCATCCGGTGAGCCGGCTTTTCAACCATATACCATCCGGAAGCTCGAAGGTCTGTCAGTAGCCGTTCTGGGTCTGGCTCCTCTCCCGGAAAATTTGCCGGACAACTATCACTATCAGGCCTGGACGGATGTTCTACCACAACTCATTACGCAGTTAAGGGAAGAAGCGGAATTTATCATCCTGCTCTCTGCTCTGCCTCAGCAGGAAAATGAAACAATCGCCCGGAGTTATCCTCAAATCAGAATCATCCTCAGCGCCCTTATTTCCAATGGCAATACCTATCCCAGGCCTATCAACAATGCGATTATTGCTCAAACGGCGTATCAGGGTAAATACCTGGGACACATTGCCGTATCTAATGGAAAAGGGGCTCCTTGGCAATTGGAGGACGACGAAAGCAAAAAGCGACTCGAGCAGCGAATAAGGGCTCTCGATTCCAGAATATCCAGGCTGGAGAGGATATCCTCACAGACAGAGAAACAGCCGTCTACCATTGAAATATTATCTGCAGAGCGGCAGAAATTAAGGGATCAGCTGAAAAAGCATCACTCCGTTCAAGGGGATTCTTCTCCGTCTATCTATTCTGCAGAATTTACGGCCTTAACCGCTAATCTTCCAGAAGAGAAAGGGATCAGTAAAATCGTGGCTGCGGTTAAAAGAGAAATCCAAGTCTTCAATAATGAAAAACGCAAAGAAAATCGAAAAAAATACCAGCAGGAACGGCAGCAAAAACTCTCTGCAAAAAATCAGGGCGGTGAAAAAGCACCATAAGACTTGGTATGGGGTTTTTAAAAGAACTTTATTGATCCCGCAAACAAGCCGGGAAAATGACAAAAAAAAGAGGCTGCCCATACAGGGCAGCCTCAATTCACTTCAAGTTATTCTTAATTCTTAACAGCCAAACGCCTTCTGCAGATTAGGCACGGTCTGTTTTTTGCGGCTCATCATACCGTCGATCCACATAGAGGTTCCCGCGAGCTTGCCGTCAAATGCCTTCTCTATCAGAGCAGGATCATCTGAAACAACTACCAGGTCTGTTCCTTCCTTAACTACGTCGGTAAGCATGAGCAGAACGGAATGGCGTCCATCGGCTTTTATCTCCTTCATTGCTGCAAGAAGATCCTCGCGGATGGCAGCTACCTGATCAAGGGTAGCGAGTTCCAACTGGCCGACTCCTACTTTGCTGCCCTTCATGTCGAAATCTTTGTAATCACGGAAAAGCAGATCTTTGGCAGGAACACCGTCTACTGATGACTTTGCTTTCAGCATTGCCATGAAAAGTTCTTCGGTATCTTCAACGCCGGCAATCTTCTTGAGTTCGGCAACAGCGGCTTTATCATCGTCGGTGCAGGTAGGGGATTTGAAATTTACGGTGTCGCTCAGGATGGCTGCCAGCATGCCACCGGCGACATCTTTGGGGATGTCGACGCCGGCATCTTTGAACATTTTATTCAATACGGTACCGGTACATCCCACCGGCTCATTTCTAAAAAGGATAGGATTGTTAGTGGTTACATCACCTATTTTATGATGGTCCACTATAGTTACTACATCTGCATCGCTAATATTCGCAGGAGCCTGGGCTTTATCACTGAAATCGACCAGGGCCACTGTTTTTCCGGCAGCATCGGTGATTTCTTCAGGGACGGCTAGACCAAATCTATCAAGCACCATTTTTGATTCAGGATTAAGAGCGTCTGCGGTAGACTGCATGCAGGCTTTAGCGTCCTGTCCCTGGGCGTTCAACAATGCAGCCAGACCGATGGCGGCCGTTACGGAATCGGTATCAGGGTTTGAATGTCCAACAACACAAATTGTCATGGTTTTTCCTCCGAATAAAGGTTCAATAAAGTTTTAATATTTCAATTACTCACTGAGTGAATAATCATTCATTACTTTCAATTTCTAACCGGCTAGATTAGTTCCTCAATGAAATTCAGTCAAGAATAAAAAATGTCCCGCTTCCAATTCCTGAAGAATTATTTCTCTTTAATTCTTTCTCTTTAAAACCGGGTGGATCAGCAAGATCAAAGAATTTATTCACTTGCAGGCGATCTTTGATGACAGAAAAGTCCAGGTGCGTTATACATTCAGCTACAATGTCCCTTTATTGCCCAGATCATCTCTAACCTTCAATTATGAAAGTCAAAAAAACTGAAGGCACCGAAAAAAAGTCCTCTACCGGGAAATCGAGTATATCATTTCAGGTTATCACCATTGTCGTCATCATGGCAATGGCGCTTCTGTTCTTTTTCTGGCATCAGAAAAACTTCAGGGCCGTTACGGAAAACGAGGATGTCAACAATCCTCTCACAGAGGAAATATCCATTCCAGAGCAAGTCGTCTCGATGGACGTCACTGAAGATGCTCAAGTTCCTATACCTGCTGTGGCCTCTTCTACCACGGCATCGCTACCCTCCCCTTCCGCCCCGGATGATGACCTAAAAGACATTCTCCCCGGTTCTGCCGAGGTAGCAATGATCAAAAGCGAAACTACCGCTTCTCTTCCTCAAGAGGATCCGGTGGGATCGGTTGATTCCACCTCGGCTACATGTACAGAATCGGTTCAAACCATCCGGGAGTTTTATGCGCATCTGGATAAGCAGGATTATTTAAAGCAGTATAATCTCGGTGCTCAAAGTGAAGCTCATTTCACCACTCTCGTTCAGAAATTGCTCGAAAATCCTCCTGTGGTCAGCGGTGAGACGGATGATTTATATACAATTTTACAAAATACCGCCCATTTTTTCAGAATTATAGGAAAAAACAATATCTTGGCCTTGAAGGCAATCCTGGATAGAGAAAGAAATCAGTTTGAAAATGTTCTCGCTCAATTTTACACCTTGCTGCATATTCCATCCTGTCCGGAACAGAATTTTAATCTTGAGGTTTCTCAGTCCCCGCTCTATGACTATGCCGGATTTTTTCTCAATACCATGGGGGGGAGATTGTATCTTTTCAGAAGGGACTCCATGTCGCGCATGGTCGTAAGCTATTACGCCATTATGCTGATAGACCAGGCTAACAAGAACGCCGGCAATCAGCATGGCATAGAACTCGATAGCGCCATTGATCAATTGATCGATGAAATTGAGTCTACCACCAATACTCTGCAGTTGAAGAAAATCTATCTGGACAGGCTCTATACCCTGAAAGAAGAGTATCAATGAAAGATGGCGTCGTAAAAAGCTGAACCCAACAATGAAACGGGTAAAGCAGTCTATTGCCATAGCCGATATTGTATTGAGTTGTTTTTTGCAGTATGATTAATAGTTAGGCAGACAGATACCTTTCCCGCTAAAAAATCATTTTAAAGAACATATGAAAGCTACAAGCCTCAATAGCCAACTCTTCTCATATCTCGGTAAGGCGACAACTCCTTTTCATGCCGTCAAAGAAATATGCCTGATTCTCCAAAATAGCGGCTTCAGCTGTATCGATGAGAAAGAAGAGTGGGACATACAACCCGGCAAACCATATTATTTCATACGTGACGGCGGATCCGTAATAGCCTTCAATATTGGAAAAAAAAATGACACCTCTTTTCGGATATTAGGTGCACACTCTGACAGTCCCTGCCTGCAAATAAAACCTCATGCGGATCTCTATGAAAAATCATATCATAGAGTTGGCGTGGAGGTTTATGGAGGAGCGTTGCTGTCATCATGGTTCGACCGCGAACTCTCAATAGCCGGACGGGTCATTTTTCAAACCAAAAACAATGAAATTGTTACCGAACTTGTAGATTTTAACAAAGCGGCAGCGGTTATCCCCAGCGTTGCTCTTCATCTGGACAGGAAGGCAAATACCGAAAAATCCCTCAATCCTCAAACAGACATAACCCCTCTCATCGGCCTCACCGGAGACTCTCAACCCAGGCTGACTGAACAGGTAACGGAATGGATCAATACGCAGCACGGCGAGAAAGTCGTCAACGAAATCCTGAGCTTTGATCTTTTCCTCTACGATTATCATAAACCCTGTTATGCGGGGATGAACAATGACTTTATCTTGAGCGGCAGACTTGACAATCTGCTCAGCAGCTTTCTTGCGGCAACAGCAGCAGCATCCGCCGACAGGAACAATAGTTTTCTGTTTATTTGCAATAACCATGAAGAAGTTGGCTCAAATACTTCCTCAGGAGCCCAGGGAAATATGCTGCTATCCCTGTTTGAGAGGATCTACCCCGATAATGAAAGACGATATCGGGTCCTGGCAAATTCTTTTTTTATTTCTATCGATAATGCTCACGCAATCCACCCAAATCATCCTGAGAAACATGATCCTTCACATGAAATATTTCTCAATCAGGGTCCGGTCTTAAAGATAAATGCCAGCCATAAATATGCCTCAACGGCCTCATCCAATGCCGTCTTCAAGTATCTTTGCCTTGAGGCCGGAGTTCCGGTTCAGGAATTCGTTATGCGCAACGACCTGCAAAGCGGCAGCACCATCGGTCCGATGACCGCGGCCAAGCTCGGTCTGAAAACTGTCGATATCGGAGCGGCGACTCTGGCCATGCACTCCGTCCGTGAAATGACAGGCAGCAGGGATCCCCATCTTCTCTTCCTGGTATTGCAGCATTTTTTTCAGTGTGACCAACTTCCTGAGATACAATATAAATGAAAAACATGGCCTTCCAGATGGCCTTTCTGGGCTTTCTTTTCATCCTGGTGTTTCCTCTTTCAGCCATGGCCGAATTGTCAACATATGTAAAAAAATATAATGATGTTTCAATTTCCAAGTCTCAGCTGCAGAGGCTGGCTCAGTATGACCATCTTATCCGCTATTTTAGTAACTTTTCCTATTTCAAACCCCGTTATAAGGTGAGTACCCACTTTATCAAGGCACTCATTCTGGCGGAATCAGGAGGCAATCCTTATGCCGTCTCACCCAAGGATGCACTCGGGCTAGGTCAGATTCTCCACTCAACAGGAAAAGAAGCAGCAAGAAAGCTCTATAGCGACGGCAGAAATTTTAAATACATCAACAGTGACAAACTCAGGGACCTGCAAAAAGAAGATCTGTTTGATCCAGCCATAAATATTTTACTGACCTGTTACCTGATCTCCAAATACAATCATCGATTTGACGGTAAGCTGGATCTGGTGGTCTCCGCCTGGAATGCCGGCGAAAATGTCGACTCCCTCAAAATCGGTATGCCTGCTCCATACAGTGAAACCCATAATCTCATAGGAAAGGTGAACGGCTACTACATTTTCCTTTTGGACCAAAGGGCCAGTTACTGAACCCACCCTGCTGCTCTTTATTATTTTTAGACAAAACTGCAACTCCGTTCTTCACGGTAAGGGCATCTTGACAGAAGACCGGCGAAAGAGCATAGTTGTGATGTTTTTTAAGCAGGCTCAATAAAAATTTTCAAAATACGATAAACTCGCGATCTGAAACGGCGATTCTACCATCAAATATACAGGAACTGAAATTCAAGGGATATTATGAGCAACGAAGATAATAAAATTATCTACTCAATGATTAAAGTGAGCAAGTATTACGACAATAAACCGGTTCTAAAAGATATTTCTCTTTCATATTTTTACGGGGCCAAGATAGGTGTTCTCGGACTCAATGGTTCCGGAAAAAGTACTTTGCTGCGTATACTTGCAGGTGTGGATACCGAATACAACGGCAAAACCGTTTTATCTCCGGGCCTGACAGTTGACTATCTTGAGCAGGAACCTCAGCTTGATCCAGACAAAACAGTACGTGAAATAGCTGAAGAAGGAGTAGCCGAAACGGTCCGTCTCATGGACGAGTTCAACACGATCAATGAAAAATTTGCGGAACCGATGTCGGACGACGAAATGCAGCAACTTATCGAGAAGCAGGCAGAGGTTCAGGAGAAACTTGACAGCCTTTCTGCCTGGGATCTCGACAGTAGGCTTGAAATGGCCATGGACGCCCTGCGCTGTCCGCCGCAGGATACGCCCTGTAAGAACCTTTCCGGAGGAGAAAAGCGAAGAGTCGCTCTTTGCCGTGTTCTCTTGAGGAAACCCGATATCCTCCTTCTGGATGAACCGACAAATCACCTTGATGCCGAATCCGTCGCCTGGCTTGAACATCACCTCCAAGACTATGCCGGTACAGTTATAGCGGTAACACATGATCGATATTTTCTCGATAATGTTGCGGGCTGGATTCTCGAGCTTGACAGATCCGAAGGTATTCCCTGGAAGGGCAACTACTCATCCTGGCTTGAACAGAAAGAAAGACGTTTGGCACTTGAGGAAAAAAAGGAAAGTCAGAGACAGAGAACTCTGCAGAGGGAGTTGGAATGGATCCGCATGTCGTCAAAAGGCAAACGGAGTAAATCGAAAGCCCGTATCAACTCCTATGACAAACTCATGTCTCAGGAAACTGAAAAATTGGTTAACGACCTTGAGATATTTATTCCTCCCGGGCCACGTCTGGGCAAGCTTGTGATCGAAGCAAATCAGGTAAGCAAGGGTTTTGCAGACCGCCTGCTCATTGACGATATGAACTTTTCACTCCCTGCCGGAGGAATAGTCGGCGTTATAGGGCCCAATGGTGCCGGCAAATCGACCCTCTTTAAAATGATTACCGGAAAGGATGCCCCGGATAGCGGTGAAATACGACTGGGCGATACGGTTAAGCTGTCTTATGTCGACCAGGAAAGGGATGCGGCTCTTGATCCCGAACAGACCATCTGGCAGAGTATTTCCGACAATCAGGATACCATCTGGCTGGGAACCAAGGAGGTCAACAGCAGAGCGTATGTAGGAAAATTCAATTTTTCCGGCTCCGATCAGCAGAAGAAAGTAGGCCTGCTATCGGGTGGACAAAGGAACAGGGTGCACCTCGCCAAGATGTTGAAAGAAGGCGGCAATGTTTTGTTGTTGGATGAACCGACAAATGATCTTGACGTCAATACCCTGCGAGCACTGGAAGAGGCTCTGGAAAACTTCGGTGGGTGTGCCGTGGTCATAAGCCATGACCGTTGGTTTCTCGATCGCATAGCAACACATATCCTCGCATTTGAAGGCGATTCAAAAGTCGTCTGGTTTGAAGGGAATTATTCCGATTATGAAAAGGATCGCAGGGCAAGACTTGGTGCTAAAGCCGACATCCCCCGCAGAATCAAGTATCGTCAATTGACCAGGTAGGGAAATAATTCAAAAACTCCTGAAACGTAACGGTCGCAGTTTTCCTGCGACCGTTACGTTTGATGCTACAACTGCCGAAGCAACCGTAAAAGCTCATCGAGTTCAACAATTCTGTTCTGCGCCGTGTCCAGTGATCCCTGCCTGCAGTCATTTTCAATATCGCTGGCTATTTCCCGTAACCCCTCTATCCCCAGGCTTGCAGCGGCACCTTTTATGGAATGTGCGGCAGCACATACCATCTCAGTGTTTTTAGAGCCAACACCTTTCTCAATGGAACGGTAATCTTTTGCAGAAGATTCTTTAAAGATATCGATAAGTTCCTGCAGAAGATCGCTGTCGTCCGCCGCCTGTTCCAGAGCAAAATCCCTATCCCACTTCAGTTCGTTCATCTCATCACCTTGCTCCTCAAGATATCCTGAAACCTACTATCTGATGGAATCATAGTTTTTTTTAAATGTAATGCCTGAAGGTTCTTATCCAGCTCAGCTGGGTTTGATGAAGTTCTGATCGCAGGGGAACCACGAGCTCTTCCTTTGCGATGCACATCTCTCAATCCTTGCTGTGGGATAATTTCACTATCTCTTCAAAAGAGATCTTTCCCTTGCGAACCAGCGTCAATTCACCTTTTTCACAACCGACAATAGTAGAACACAAACCGGCAGGAGTAGCGCCGCCATCAATGATATGATCGATTTGACAGCCAAAGATGCGTGCGACATCGCCGGCAGTTGCAGCAGGCGGCTCTCCCGAGATATTGGCGCTAGTCGCTGTAACCGGCTTGCACCAAAGGCTAAGCAGCCTTTTGACAATGGGGTCGGAAGAAACCCTGATGCCGATCATGCCGGTGCCCCCAGTCAGCAGTTGGTTAACGTTTTTTCCCGCAGGAAAAAGGAGGGTCAGCGGTCCCGGCCAGTATTTATCCATCAAGGGAACATAGCACTCAGGAATACCGGAGACCAACTGCGATAGCATGCCTTTATCTCCGGCCAGCAGGAGAATAGGTTTGTTCCGGTCTCTTCCCTTTATCGAAAATAATCTTTTTACAGCTTTTTCATTAAACGGGTTTACTCCTAAGCCGTAGAAAGTCTCGGTCGGGAAAGAGATAATTCCCCCCTGGTCGAGATACATAACCGCCTTGTCAAGCTCAAGGTCATTCTTTTCTTCATTGTTTCTCAATTTGCCTGGCTTTCTCCTCTACCTCTTTTTCCATGGATTCTCTGAACTTAACAAGTTTCAGAGCAAGGTTAGGGTCGGTCAAGGCAAGTATTCTAACTGCGAGTACGGCAGCATTTTTGGCTCCAGCCTTGCCGATTCCCATAGTGGCAACCGGGATTCCAGGAGGCATCTGCACTGTTGAGAGCAGCGAATCAAGACCATTCAGGGAAGAGGAGTCAAGAGGAACACCGATCACGGGAATGTCGGTATGAGCCGAGATAACACCCGCAAGATGTGCAGCCATCCCAGCCCCTGCTATGATGACTTTGATACCACGGTTTTTGGCCCTTTCGGTCCATTTGACGGCACGAAGCGGTGTTCGGTGTGCTGAAGCGACAGTCATCTCGTAAGGAACCCCCATTCCCTGCAGGAAGGTGGCAGCCGCTTGCATGACCTGCAGATCGCTGTCACTTCCCATGACGATGCCAACCTGAGGTCCGCTGATTTTCCGCTCATCCCTATTGAGTGCCTTGCCGCCGATGTCACGACGGAAATATGATCCGGTCCAGCTAATCTGATCAACCGCTTTGTATGCTCTATTGATGGCATCCTCAAGATCCTTGCCGACTGCCGTTATGCCCAGGACCCTGCCGCCGCTGGTAACTGTTCTTCTGTTCTTTATTGCAGTGCCGGCATGAAAAACCTCAACACCTTGACATTTCGAGGCTTCCGTCAGTCCTTTTATGACCTTGCCGGTCTGGTAACTTCCTGGATATCCGCCTGAAGACATGACCACACACACCGTGGGCCGAGGATCAATTTTCATTTCTATGGCGTCTAGATTACCGTCAATGCAGGCTTCAAAAATATCGACGACATCACTTTTCAATCTCATGAGCAGCGGCTGTGCTTCAGGATCCCCGAATCGACAGTTGAATTCGAGAACGGTTATGTCTTCACCGTCAATCATCAGTCCCGCATAAAGCATTCCCTTATAAGGTCGCCCTTCTTGTGCCAGTCCATTGATAGTTGGAAGCATCACCTGGTTCATCACAAAATCGGCAATTTCAGAGGTAACGACGGGAGCCGGTGAATACGCACCCATTCCTCCGGTATTAGGACCTTTATCGCCCTCATAGATAGCTTTATGGTCCTGAGAGGTCGGCAGGGGAAGAATGGTCTTGCCATCGGTAAAGGCAATAAATGAAGCCTCTTCACCCTGCAAACATTTCTCAATAACAATCTTGTTTCCTGCCTCACCGAAGGCTTTTTCAGCCATAATCAGATCAACGGCTTCTTTAGCTTCTTCTATAGTATTGGCAACAATGACGCCTTTTCCCGCGGCAAGGCCGTCTGCTTTAACAACGATCGGTGCGCCCTGCTTCTCTATATATTTTTTCGCTTTTTTCTTATCCTTAAAGACCTTAAAGGGTGCTGTCGGTATATTATATTTATGAAGAAATTCTTTACTGAAGACCTTGCTCCCCTCAAGAATCGCGCTTTTCTGAGTGGGACCGAAAATCCTGAGGTCATTTTCTTCAAACAGATCAACGATACCCTTAACCAATGAAGATTCCGGACCGACAATAGTCAGATCAATTTCCTCAGCAATGGCAAAAGCGAGAAGTCCTTCTACATCGGTTGCAGCAATATCAACACATTCGGCAAGTTTCTCAATGCCGGCATTTCCTGGTGCACAGTAAATTTTTTCTACTTTGGGGCTCTGGTCAATCTTCCAGACAAGCGCATGCTCACGTCCACCTGATCCTATAACGAGTACTTTCATTGAGATGCTCCATCTTTTTGTGGTTAGAGCAACCTGCTCCCATATTGAATATGGATTGGCGTCGGAGCTCCGAATCGATAGTTTTACTTATGAATTAAGGTGAAGAAATATTTGATTACTATAGTAAGTAGAAATAGATCTATCAAATAGAATTTCTTGTTACTTCTATTATTGACAAAAAACACGCAACGGTTTAAATCAATGAATGACCATTCATTTTTTTATCAACTTCCAGGTAATTATACAACCCCATCCTCCGGCTAATGAAGGCTGTTAACAAGCATGCAAAAATAATAACGGCTGCGACAAAGGTCTTTGCCAAAAAAGGTTTTTTCAATGCCAGAATATCCGACATTGCCAAAGAGGCAAAGGTGGCTGATGGGACGATCTATCTTTATTTCAACAATAAAATAGATATCCTTCTCTCTGTTTTTGAAGAAGAGATTGGATCAATTATCGAACAGACCCGAAAACTTCTTGAAGAAGAACAGGACCCCGGGAAAAAGCTGGAAATCTTCGTGATGAAACACCTGACCACGATGAAGAAAAATAAATATCTTGCTGAGGTCCTGCAGATAGAGCTACGCCAGACGACAAAGCTAATCAAAGAATATCGTAATACAAAATTCAACGAATATATCGATATAATCGCTGAAATAATTATCCAGGGTCAAAAAGAAGGCATATTCCGTAAAGATATACTGCCAAATATCGCCAAGAGATCAATCTTCGGCTCTCTTGATGAAGTCTCAAGAGTTTGGAACGCCTCCCTCGAGACAAACTATTCTATTGAAGAAGCCGGTTGTCAGATGATAAAAATGTACGTCTCTGGAATTCTTGAACCAAATAATCAGCGATAGTGGAAAAACAGCAACACCGTGACGTGGAGCAACACATTTCCACGCCTGCCTGTGGAATCGGTCCTGTTATGCGAACTCAGATCGATTGATCTCAATAACTTCAAACTCTCGGGTGCCTCCGGGTGTTTTGGTAATCACTTCGTCACCGACCTCTTTGCCGAGAATACTCCGGCCGAGCGGAGACATAACGGAAATCGAACCGTATTTCACATTTGCCTCTTCAGGTCCTAAGAGTTGATAGGTCAATTCTTCATCAGTATCCATATCCAGAAGCTTAACCACTGTTCCAAAAACGGCTTTGCTGCAGGAGACTTGTGAACAGTCGATAACTTCAGCCCGGGAAATTTTATCCCGCAGCTCCAGAATCCGTCCCTCGATATGGCCCTGTCTATCCTTGGCGGCATGATATTCGGCATTTTCTTTTAAATCACCATGTTCACGTGCTGTTTCTATCGCTCTTACAACATCTGCTCTCTCGACCCTCTCAAGACGCTGCAGCTCGGATTTGAGCTTGGCGATACCCTTCTTTGACATGGGAATTCTCTCTATCATTATTACCTCTCCTATAAAAAAAATACCTGCATACCCAATAGTTTCAGGTTATGCAGGATAAATATTATTGCTACCAGCGATAAATCAAGGACAAAGCTGCCCGGGTTTCCTCGTATTCGTCGCTATTTTGTCTTGTGAAGTTTCCTTTTAATAGATAATGCCTGTTTAGTTCAAGGAAAATATTCAAGTCAAATTCATGAATCTGCCTGTTATCCATCTCATATCCATAAGAATAATCAAAAGAACAGTAGCTTAATGGATCTTCAGGTCGGCTGTTAACATCAAAATAATGTTTAAAGTGAAGTGTAAAAAGGTGTTGCCAATAGTATTCAGGGCTCCAGTAAACACGGTCATCAATTCTGAATTCAGCTCCAAAATTATTGTCACGGCCGACATTTTCATCGGTATTCCTGATATTTTCGTAACTATATTTTATTTTAAACTGATTCATTTCCCCAAAAAGATGGTACATCGACCACAACTTGTATCGACTCTGTTCATTATTATCCGAATACATCCTGTAGCGGTAATC
This sequence comes from Desulfobulbaceae bacterium, assembly GCA_016278675.1. Lineage (GTDB taxonomy): Bacteria > Desulfobacterota > Desulfobulbia > Desulfobulbales > Desulfocapsaceae > Desulfopila_A. The sequence goes on from JADQBJ010000002.1 coordinate 90,165, forward strand.
CGCTCCCAGAAACCATCGCGGAAATACATCATACTTCAGCCCGGTTTCAAGATCACGGGATATGATTGAATCTGTAACGGACCGAATCGAATCTTCAACAAGATCCTGTTCAAATCTTCCATACATTTCCAATGACTTATTCAAGCGCCTGATAAGTTCAAATTTATACAAAACTTCATTGGCTCCGGAACCGCTCGGCATATCCAGACCGAAACTTATATTAAGATCGACGGTATTTTCAAAATAAGTCGAATAGGTCCCGATAAATCTGTCACTTTCGGGTTTGTAGGTATTGTTCCTGGCGGAATAGATGTTATGGAACAGGCTGGCACTTATCTCCTGATCATAGGAAGGCATGAGCCATCCTTCAACCCCGAAAGATCTCCTTTCCAGGTTGATATATCCGTCGCGTCCCTTGCGTGAGTCGGTATAAAAGGTCGTGGAAATTCTCGGTTGCCTTTTGAGCATGTTTGATTCGATATACTCATCCAATCCAGGATACAGCGGTCCTCTCTCTTTCATCTGTTCATACAGTTCAGCCGCTTTTCCATAGAGTCCGAGTTTGTTATAGATATAGGCCAGATCAAAAAGGCTCTCCTGCGATTTCTCTTCCTCCAGCAACTCCAGATATTCTTTTTCCGCCTGGTGATATTGTCGCTGCTCCACGGCCTGTCTGGCGGAAAGCTCTTTTTGGATCAACTGCTGCCAGCGATATTTGCCGTACAGGCTCGCAGCAATATCATCCACGGGCTTTCCAATATTCTGGGCAAAAAAACCAGGCTCCATGACTGTTGAAAGTTTTTCCGGCTCCTCCGAATCTGAAAAGGATATCACCTTCCAAAATGGCTTTTTCAAAGGTGGAAGATGAAAGTTAATTTTTTCAACTTCCATCTTCTCCAGGAAAATCGTATCAACCGGAACGGCAAGAAGTGAGTCATATACTTCGATCGCCTGCTCTCTCTTATTCTGTGCCCATAATGACCTGGCAAGCAGCAGTTTTTTCCAGAAGTACAAATTTTCACTACTTTGATCCTCTGGTATAGCTGCAGTCTCGAGGCTCTTCCCCTCCACCTCTTCCTTTATCTCCACCTCTTCCTTTATCTCTACCTCTTCCTTTATCTCCACCTTTTCGACGACTTCCTCAAAATTGCCGCTCTTAAATTCAAGCTGGAGCTTGAGCTTGGCAAAATATTCCTGCTCAGGATATCCTGCAGCTATGGTGTTGACAATCTCCAGTGCTTCACTATAACGAGACAGCGATGAAAGCACTTTCACCTTCAGAATTTTAGCAGACAACGAGTCAGGAATAATCAGCAGTGCTTTTTCCACATTCTTTAGAGCCTCGTTGTCCAGGGCATACGCATGGTAGATCTCTGACCTTTCCAGCAGGGCGGTAAAGGAAGTAGCGCCATTTAACCTAGAATTCCCATTTTCCGCAACTCTCTGCGAGATAATATCACCAAGGACGAAAGCTTCTTCTACGGCATATCCTAAACGATTCAGCCGACTGACGGCCTCGAGACATTTCTGGTACATTTCCCGATGAAAATACATCCTGGCCAGATACAGATCCGAGCGCCCGAGAAACTCTTTTCCCGCAGTATTCGTTGAATATCCGGGATGACTTAAAACCAGGTGTTCAGCGTCACTATATTCTTCTTCACTGTTCAACAATTGGATTTTCAAAAAATGGATAGCTTCCGGCAAAGTTTCTTCATAATCCTCGAGATCGTCTATATCATATCTTTTTGCCAGAAAATTAAGCCACAATTCCGCTTGTGATAACCGCCCTTCTCTCAAAGAGAGATCAATCAGCTTTTGAATAGCCCTGTCGGCACTCATATCGCGCGCCAGCATTTGTCTCACTATCTGCTCTGCCTCAAAAACCAAGTCCTTTGCCACCAGAGTATCGGCTCTATGAAAATATATTGTTGCCAGAGCTTCATTGTTGTCAGCAACCTTCAAAAGCTGGGAATACACCTCATCGGCAAACTGGTACATGCCGCATTTTCTTAAAGCTTCTATATAGATGAGATTTAAATCAATATATTGGAGAGAATATTTGTAACTCTGCGGAACATTATCCCAAATGTTTGTCACTGAATGTATCAAGCCAAGAGATCCGGCAAGACTGACGGCATCCCGTATGGCTCCAAGATCACTGCCATCATGTTTCAGGTAATCCATCAAAGTTATGAGGCCTTGCTGTTCCTGTCCTCTCCGGAGTTCAACATCTGCTTTGACAAGAAGGTACTTTTTGTTGCCATACGACCTTTTGTGCAACTCGGAGAGCAGTGCATAAGCGCTGTCGAGGTCTCCACTCAAGCGGTATAAATCAGCCAGTCTGTAGGTGAGATCCAGGTTATCTCCGTCATGCTCATGGAGTATTTCCACGACACGAATCTGCTGCCCGGTTTTCTCCTGTTCGTGGAGCAGGTCTGCCATCTCCAGGAATATCTCTTCCTTCTTCGAAGTAACCAGATCGAGGTCTTTCCACAACTGCCGGCCAGCATCATTTTCTACGATGGGGAGATACTGCCGGGCCAGTTCTCTGCGAATATCTCTGATGCTCAGGCGAACTGAACGATCCTGGGGAAAGCTGTTTGAATAGTGTTCATAATAAAGCAAAGCCTTATCGGGACGCCGCAGTTTTTTGCTGTATATGTCGGCAATTTGCAGAGCCAGATCCTTCGCTTTACTGTCTCGGGAATAAATCTTGATAAGATGAGGGAGTGCCTGATCGGGTTGTCCAGCCTTAAGATGATAGTCAGCTAAATTTTTATGGAACGGCAGATACCCCGGCTTAATCTCAATGTATTTTCTCCAGTATGGAGCAGCCTTTGCGGATAACCCGGGGTAATCATACACCTGTGCAGCCTTATAAATATATTCGCTATTATCAGGGAAGTGCTCTACCAGTCGGTCATAATAGAAACGTGCTTTGTCAAGCAATCCTAATTTCGTGCTGATACCGGCAAGATCTTCAAGCAATGATGCATTGTTTTCCTGTCGTTGATACAATTGCTCCAGGAGTAAAAATGCACTTTGCTTATTACCTAACCCCTTAAACCCCTCAATGAGTCCTTTGATTGTCGCAGTCGACAGAGGACCGCCGGGATCGGCTTCATATACTTGACCGAAAAACTCCACGGCTTTACTGAAATGTTTGTTTTCTAAAGCTGTAGTTCCCGCTGTGATGAGATATTCGAGATTGTCGGGTTCAAGCTCCAGCAATCCCTCAAGAGCTTGAGAGGCTTCATCCCATTGTTCGAGGAGGAGAAGGAGTTTGCAGTACTCCCATCTGGCTTCGACTATGTTCGGCTTTTCTTTTAATAAATCGCGATAAGCCTCTTTCGAGCTTTCAAGTTCATTAACACGAGCAAGTTGGCGGGCTTTATCCCAGTTTTTTTTCCAGGATGGTCTGAGGGCACTCTGAGCTTCCGTTTCGATTTGAACTTGATGAATCGGTGCAACGGCAGAAACCGCCACCCTGGGGAATACAGCGCAGGTAACACTGAGTGCGAGAAAAAAATTAAGGAAGATACCGCGTTCTTTTAAATTCACACGCACCATTGAGAAGAGTCTTGAGTACTGAGTTTACGGGGTTTGCATCACTTTTGAACCCCTTATACCATAAACCTGGTAAACTCTGCACAATATATCTTCTGCCTTGGGGTGTTTCCCAGGCGGTATCCCTGATAACATATCTCCTTTGAGAAGGAATACTTCTCAGCTTCCCTCAAGAGGATATAAGTAATTGGCGATAGAGCGTCTAGTTGTTGTGTAAGCCTCTAAACGAGTAACCGATCAAATTGGTCCAACCTGCCAAAAACAGCTATTCTCTGTGATCATTATTGACGACGATCCTGTCTCCGTCAAAGAAATCCACGATATCAGGCATTTCGACTTCAAGGTACTTTTTCATTTTCTTCAGCAGGTTCACTTCTATCTGGCGAACTCTTTCACGCGAAATATCGAATTTATCAGCAATGTTCTGCAAGGTCAGGGGCTCATCGGTCAGCAACCTTTCCTCAAGAATCATCTTCTCCTTTTCGTTTAGTTTATCCTTTAAGATTTCCAGAAGTTCACCAAGACGTAGCTGCATCTCCTTGCCGGCGACTGTGGATTCGATATTAGGACCTGAACTTGGGATGAAGTTCTTTTGCTCATCATCGGAATCAGATCTCACCGGAGATTCGAGCGAGACATCCCAGCTATCCATTCTCTGACTCATTTCGACTACTTCTCTTTCTTTGACATTGAGACGCTGAGCCAGCAGCTTAGGTTCAGGATCAAACCCCTGCGCCTCGAGCAGCTTCTTTTCCTTATTCAGGGAAAAGAAAAGCTTGCGCTGGGCCTGAGTTGTTCCTATTTTAACAAGGCGCCAGTTGTCCATTATGAATTTCAGAACATACGCTCTGATCCAGTAGGCGGCGTAATAGGAAAACTTGACCCCTCTGTAAGGGTCAAATTTTTTGGTGGCCTGGACCAGGCCGACATTCCCCTCCTGGATCAAATCCATAAAATTTTGCATCCAGTATTTCTGGAAATCCATGGCAACCTTGACAACCAACCTGAGATTTGAAGAAACCAATCTGTAGGCAGCATTTTGATCCCCGGTTTCCTTGAACCTCGTTGCCAGTTCATCCGTCTCTTCCCGGGAAAGCAACTCATATTGGCTGATTTCCTGCAAATATCTGTGGAGCGCGGGATTGCTCAGCGCCGGAAGATTCTCGTCATCAGACATGGACACAAGCGGATTTTCCATTTCCCCTTCACTGTTAAGGGTGTAATTTTTTTCTTTTTTGGTTTTTGGCATATATATTCTACGGGTAACGTGCTCCCCTCCATAAATGACTTTTTAACGATTTTATCTATGCATTATTGGTGTAAAAGATAAAATTGGGCGTTAGTGCTATTCAATCCTACCATAATGAAGCCAAAGAAGAAAATTCTATTTTCTTCTTGCACTATTTGTGCTAATAATCAGGATTCACACTTCATCTTTACTGCCGTGGGGATTATCTTCTCTTTTTCATAAGAAATTATTAGCGTACACACTCATGTTTCCAGAGGCACCATAAAGTAAAAGGTGCTGCATTGGGATCATACGCAAAAAGAAACCTTCCGGTCAGCCACCACCTAATACTCAATACTCGAATGAACAATATTAGAAACTTCAGCATAATCGCCCATATCGACCACGGTAAATCAACTCTAGCCGACAGGATGATCCAGATGTGCGATCTCGTTACCGATCGTGAGTTCAAGGATCAGCTTCTCGACAGCATGGATATTGAGCGGGAAAGGGGGATTACCATCAAAAGCCAGACTATCTGTCTGCCTTATACAGCTGATAACGGCAAACAATATATCCTCAATCTGGTTGATACTCCCGGACATGTCGATTTTAGCTACGAGGTATCACGGGCGCTGACCTCTTGCGAAGGTGCATTGCTGCTGATCGATGCCGCTCAAGGTGTAGAAGCACAAACCCTGGCAAACCTGTATCTGGCGATGGAAAACGATCTTGATATCATACCTGTTATCAATAAAATTGATTTACCGTCTGCCGAGCCTGAAAAAATTGCCGATCAGATAGAAGAAGATTTGGGACTTGAACGAGACCTTATCCAGCTCTGTTCCGCTAAAACCGGCCAGGGAGTCAAGGAAATCTTCGAAGCAATCATTAACCATCTTCCCCCACCCGAGGGTGATCCGGACGATAAGCTGCAAGCACTCATCTTCGATGCAACTTACGATGCCTTTCGTGGTACCATAATTTCCTGCCGAATAATAAATGGTAAAGTCAAGCCAGGCGACACCATTGTTTTTATGTCAAACAACATCTCTCACCGGGTCGAGGAAGTCGGGCTGTTTAAACTCAGGAAAGAACCACAAAAGGAACTGCAGGCTGGTCAGGTCGGTTATATAATAGCCGGTGTGAAAACCGTTCAGGATACCCGTCCGGGCGATACCATTACCCTGAAGAACGACCCCTGCCTCCGAGCTCTGCCTGGGTTCAAGGAGGCTCAACAGGTTGTCTTTTCATCTATTTACCCGATTTCAACCGATGAATATGAGGATTTGGCGATTGCCCTTGAAAAGCTGCAGCTTAATGATGCCTCTTTGATCTTCCAGAAGGATTCTTCTGCCGCCCTGGGTTTTGGCTTCCGCTGCGGATTCCTGGGATTGCTTCATCTTGAGGTGGTCCAGGAGAGACTGGAAAGAGAATTCGATATATCGCTGATCCTCACAGTTCCCTCGGTGAAGTATCTTTTTCATCTTAATGATTCTTCGATAGTTGAAGTTGACAACCCGGCTCATTTCCCCGATCCCTCAGTCATTAGCAGAGTTGAAGAACCGTTTATCAAAGCAACTATACTTATTCCGGAAAAATACATGGGCGTAGTCATGACACTCTGTATGGAACGCCGGGGGGAGAACACCAATTATCACTACCCGATGCCGGGAAGAATTGAATTTACCTGTGAACTGCCGCTCGGTGAAGTAATCTACGATTTTTACGACAAACTCAAATCAGTCACTCAGGGCTATGGGTCTTTTGATTACGAAATGCTGGATTACCGAAAGAGTAATCTGGTCAAGCTTGATATTCTGGTGAACGGTGAATGCGTAGACGCCCTTTCTCAGCTGGTTCACCGGGATAAGGCTCGAGCCCGCGGACTGCTGGCCTGCGAAAAGCTGAAAGAGGAAATTCCCAGACAGATGTTCAAGATAGCAATACAGGCCGCTATCGGAGGCACAATTATTGCCAGAACAACTATTTCGGCGCTGCGAAAGGATGTCACCGCAAAATGTTATGGCGGCGACATTTCACGTAAGAGAAAGTTGCTGGAAAAACAGAAGGCAGGAAAGAAGCGGATGAAAACCGTAGGAAACGTCGAAATACCCCAGAAGGCCTTCCTGTCGGTTCTCAAGTCCGATCAATGATCAATAGCCTTATCCGGCAGCTGTGCTATGAGTGTGGAGTGTCATCCGCCGACGGAACAGGATCCTCTGTCAGAAAGGCGGCCAGGGCATCTTTGAGTGCATCGGTTCCAAGACCTGATTTAGCTGAAAAGAGAATTCTCTCTGTTGCGGAAATACCAAGACCCGCATCAAGCAAAGCTGCGTTTTTGCTTCTCTGGTTGCCGGATAATTTATCGGCTTTGGTGTAGACGGCCAGGCAGGCTATCCCCTCTGTCCTCAGCCAGTCAAGAAGTTGTCTGTCGTGGTTTTTGGGAGGATGACGCAGATCGATGATGACCACCACACAACGCAGACTGGTGCGTAGTTCAAGATATTGGGCGATTAATTTCCCCCAGCTGCTCTGCATAGATTTAGATACTTTGGCAAAGCCATATCCCGGCAGATCCACCATATATACCTGGCCGTCGATCAGGAAGAAATTCAACCCCTGGGTTTTGCCCGGGGTGGAGCTGACCTTGACATAGCTTTTTCTGCCGAAAAGACGATTCAGCAGAGAAGACTTGCCTACATTCGATCTTCCGGCAAAAGCAAATTCCGGCAAATCCGGGGGAGGCAGCTGTGCTAACGAATGGGCACTGAGGAGAAACTCGGTCTCATGGTAATAGATCATTGGTTCTTTCCCATCCTTTTATATCACCTTGTTCAAGGCATATTCAATTATTCCTTCCGCTCCATTCTTCTTCAATTTTGGTATCAAATCACGTACCACGTCTTCTGAGATAACCGTTTCAACGGAGAACCAGTCGGTCTGGTAAAGATTGGCGATAGTAGGCGCATTGAGACTGGGAAGAATATCGACTATGCCCTGCAGCTTGCCCTCAGGTACATTCATTTTCAGACCCACGATTCTATCAGCCCGCAGCGAGCCCTGGAGAAGCATGGACATGTTCTCGATTTTCTCACGTTTCCATGGGTCTTTCCAGGCATCCTTGTTGGCAATGAATTGGGTATTGGATTCCATCAATTCATGGATAATACGCAGACCATGCGCCCGAATAGTGCTTTCGGTTTCGGTCACCTCGACCACCGCATCGGCAAGACCCGAAACGACCTTTGCTTCAGTCGCCCCCCAGGAAAACTCGATGTCGACATTTATATTTTTTTCCTTGAAGAAGCGCGTGGTGACATTGACCAGTTCCGTGGCTATTTTTTTCCCTTCAAGATCCTCCAGACACTGGATCTCGGAATTACCAGCCACCGCAATGATCCACCGTGTCGGTTTCCGACTTACCTTCGAGTACACCAGATCGCTGACTATCACCGCCTCTGACTGGTTTTCCATGATCCAGTCTTTTCCGGTAATTCCTGCATCCAGCATGCCGCTCTCGACATACCTCGACATCTCTTGAGGTCTGCATATGGAACATATCAGCTCCGGATCATCGATCTCCGGGAAATAGTTCCTGGCAGCAGGCTTTATCAGCCACCCTGCGCTTTCAAAAAGTGCAATGGTCGCCTTTTCCAGGCTGCCTTTAGGTAATCCAAGTTTCAACTGCTTCATGTTAAGCTCCAGACAATTATAGTTTTTTCGTAACTATTCAGCAGCACTTCATCTGCACATGATCAGCCCGAAAAACATAGGCACACTATAGTTTTCCGGGCTGCTCGGAGTCTGCGCTTACCTGTGCATATCTGGAGCGCTGCTGAACAGTTGCAGTTCAGGGCAAACTGCCGGTTTTTAGTACGTTACAGAATGTTTTCTTGTTTTTTTTTGCAAGAAAATAATCTGTCTAAAGGTTCTTATAGCCCCCAAGGGGGTACTGTAAAGAGTCCCAGCTCAGCTGGGCTAGCTTCTTGCTGAAGAGTTACGGTTTATCTTTTAAAAAAAGATAAGCGGGTATTTCAGTAAGAGAAGAAAAAAAAACTGCCGTTGTGCTTTCAGCGCCTGCCCGACAACAGTTTCCGCAACTATTTGGTATATACTTCCTCGGGGTCAAAAATCAAATCGGCAATTACTTTCAGGCTATTGTTCTCAACCGCTCTGTAAAAGCAGGAGCCGTATCCCTTGTGGCAGGCCGCGCCGCCAATCTGGTCAACCTTATAGATGACAGTGTCTCCATCGCAGTCGACAAGAATTTCGTGAATCTTCTGGATGTGTCCAGAGGTTTCCCCTTTCAGCCAGATCTTATTTCTCGATCTGCTCCAGTAATGCGCCGTACCGCTCTTGACACTTTTCTGGAAAGCTTCCTCATTGATATAGGCCAGCATGAGGATTTCACCCGTTTTATAATCCTGCGCTATAGCAGGAATAAGATTATCTTTGTTTTTAGAAAAATCCAGGTTTAGCATTGCAACTGTAATCCTAAGCAAATGAAATTGATACCAGGAAAGGCCGACTTTCCCGGAGCACTGAGATATTTTTCCGAACGGAAGGCATTACATTATGCAGGTCCCTGTAATTTGTCAAGACTTGCCGTAATAATGTTATCCACTGCTGCTATATATCTTTCCAAAAGAAAATTGCCGGACTTGCCGTTCATTTTTTTTATTTTATTAAAGTCTATAGTAGATTAAATGAGACCTGCCAATTTACAAATCACTTTGGGCAAAAACAGATACCCGAACAACGATACAGTGGAGGAACAATATGTCGGTCGTAAAAGAAGACTCTACAATCACCATCACCTATGAAGGCAAACTTGACAACGGTCATGTCTTTAAAAAAATTAATGAAGACGAGCCGCTCACTCTCAAACTGGGCAATCAGGAATTACCGCCGACTCTTGAAAAAGAGCTGGTGGGACTCAAGGAAGGCGAGTCGAAAACTGTGCGGCTATCCCCGGAAGAAGGTTACGGCGCCAGACAGAAAATATTGGTACAGGATCTGGAGCGGGAAACTTTTGGTGATAAAATCACACCTAAACCTGGAATGATACTGTCCTTGAAAGTTGAAAAAGATGGAGAGATGCATCAGGTTCCGGCAACGGTTATGGAAGTAACGGAAAAAAAAGTTGTGGTAGACTACAATCATCCTTTGGCCGGGCATCATCTTATTTATACCGTCACTGTTCTCAAGATTGATAAACTCGTAAAAACCTGAATTATCTCGGATGGCTAAGTAAAAAACTTCATATGCTAGGCGCGCAAAATTTCTATTATTTCGGCGTACTAGGGTACGTCGTAATGATAGAAATTTTGTAGCAACGACGCAGATGAAGAGTTTTTACGACGCCATCAAGATTGACAAGGTCGCAAAAAGTCTTTTCCTTTACTAATTGCTTGTTATAAAACATT
>JADQBJ010000015.1:0-13611 GCA_016278675.1 Desulfobulbaceae bacterium
AGCTTTTTCCAGAGTCCATCCGGGAACTTCGATAACTTTTTACGAGATTATCAATATATGATGGACTTGTTAAAAGCCCGATCTTCGTCGTTGTAGATCTGAAACGGCGATTTGCCGTACCACATGTACTGCCAAATCGCCGTTTCAGACACTACGCCTAAAATATCGAGCTTTTCCCTAAGTCCATCTCGGCAACTTAGATGAGTTTCATAAGATTCTCGATAAGCCCGACCTTTGTCGTTGTCGTTCGGTTGTTGGGGTTCGCTGCGCTCACCGCCAACCTACTCTTTCAAATTTATTGTGAAAATAGGATGATCTTTGAGAATTATCAGCGGCAAGGCAAAGGGTCTTCAGCTTAACTCGCCCTCGGGAAGAAGCTTAGCAATCCGCCCCACTTCCGACAGATCCAGAGAGGCGTTGTTTTCCATCCTTAGCGAAAAGATTGCTCAAGCAAAGGTCTTGGATCTTTTTGCAGGTACCGGCGCTTTCGGCCTTGAAGCGCTCAGCCGCGGGGCTGCTGCAGCGGTCTTTGTCGACAACTCTCCCACTTCGCTTGATCTGATCCGCAAGAACACCGTTATTCTTCAAAAATGCCTCAACCGGGAATCCTCCCAGCCTGATATTTCCATTATCAAGGGCGACCTCAGGAAGGGCCTGCAGTCTGTTTTTCGGAAAAGCAGTGACGCAGCTCCATTCAATATCATTTTTCTGGATCCCCCCTATGACAAAAACCTGGCCCAGCGCACCCTCGAAAACCTGGATAATACCTCTTTTCTCGCCAAGCATGGATTAATTGTTGCGGAGGAGAGGGCAAAAGCCGTATTATCGGTTGAATTTAAGCAATTCAGGCTTTTGGACAGACGCAGGTATGGAGATACAGGTTTCTGGATTTATACCGCCAGATAGTGTCCGTCCGGAAATGGAAATTCTTACCTTCAATTTATTCTCTTGTTATGGAAAAAACCATCGCAGTTTACCCTGGAACGTTCGACCCGATCACCAATGGGCATCTCGACATCGTCGACCGTGCTCTCAATCTATTTGACAAGGTCATCATTGCCATCGCAGTCAACCCCGGGAAAGCCCCGACCTTCACCCTGGAAGAACGAAAGCAAATGATCGAAGAGTGTTATCCCGCAAAGGATTCGAGAGTTGAAGTGGATCCGATAAGTGGACTGATGGTTGACTATGCGCATAAAAGGAAAGCAAAGGCCATTGTTCGTGGGTTGCGGGCAGTCTCTGACTTTGACTATGAGTTCCAGCTGGCATTGATGAACAGGAAACTCGAAAGAGAAGTGGATACTATTTTCCTCATGGCCGGATTCCGATGGATTTATATCAGCTCTTCCATTATTAAGGACGCTGCCAGGCATGGCGGCAATGTACACGATCTGGTGCCCCAGCATGTGGAATTGATGCTTAAGAAAAAGTTTAATACCATCTGAATAAAAGAAACTAAGCTCAATTGTTGCTATATTTACCGCCAACCTGCTCCTGCTGAAAAATTCCGGTCTTGGGTTCAGGTCCGGAATGACAAGTATCCTTGGCTGAATTTCATTAGTGACGGACTCGTAACCCCCGACGTGCTCTCTGCGTCATTCCGGTACCGGATCAAGTCCGGAATGACGGTAAAAGTGGGCTTTTGTAAAATCTCCAAGGCAGGCCGCATGAAACTAGCTGAGCTGCGTAGGTAATCAGATAAAAAAAAAAGCGGCAACCCTTTCGGGCTGCCGCTTTTTTATTTCGCTTCGATTCAGGTATAACAGCTAAGTATTCCTGCGGCGGATTTCCTCTTTCAAGCCTGTAAGTTCCGCATGGAAGGCACTTTTAAGTTGATCCAGTTCGGCTTTCATTATCGAAGAAACCTTCTGCATCAGCATGTCGTTGCCTATTTCATCAACCTTCCTGTACATTTCATCAAGACCTGTACTTATTTCCTCTCCAATCGTCTCGTCATCTGCCGCGGTCTCTATGGTATCTTCAAATACATCTTCATCTTCTCTTACCGCAGGAGTTCTATCAATGAGCCGTGCCTGCCAATGTAAAACCTTGCTGGTCTCATTAAGGACTGCCTCCTGAATTTCGCTGCTGTCGGCCTGACCCAGCGCGCTCAGTTCAAGTTTGTCGAAGATTGAAAGAAGCAGCCGGTTGGCCTCCGAGTCGGCTTCATATCGATATCTTCCAATATGACCCGAGACGGTGGCAAGAAGTTGAATAAACGTTTTTTCAACAGGTTTATTCAAATACAGATGGCGCAGTTTTTCAATTTCTTCATTGAGACCGTTGAGTATGTCATCATCGATCTCGAGACCGAGAGAAATGATGCAATTTCTCAAGTCATCAAGCATATCCTGAGTCGGAGCCGTGCCTTGTGGTCCGAGATATCCCGAATTGTTTTCTTCCACTTCAGGCGGTGCCGATAGATCGAAGGAATTTGACGCATGAACGCCAAGCTCAGCAGGGATTGCTGTTTTTCGAATGACAGGTTCATCGGCAAGAAGAGTGGTTCCGAAGTATTGAGAATCGTCATAGTCCGATTCCGCTTCGTCCCCCCAAACGAGTGGATCTGCCAATTCTTCGGTTTCATCCACCAGCTCGAAGATTACCTCTTCATCTTCTTCGGTGTTCAGTCCTTCTACTGCAAGGATATAATCTTCATTTCCTTCCGGATGACTGATATATTCTTCCGTCTCTTCTGCGTGTTGCGCTTCACCCGATATGCCAAGCAGCTCATCGGTGGTCGAGTATCCGGATGGGGTCTCCCCCGAGGTTCTGACGACACCGTCTTCCACGAGCACCGCACCAATCTCTTCGGCAGTCATTTCCTTAATCTCTTCTTCAGGAAAATCATCAAAAGCAAGGAGGGAATCATCTTCATCATTGAGGAAGGCTAATATTTCGTCATCACTTTGCGCTTCCTGATTCTTAACTGCAGTCTCCTCAGAAATTTCTTCAAATTCATCCTCTGAAACTTCTAAGTAGTCTTCTTCCAGTGGTGCAAAATCCTGCTCGTCATCGTCGGGCTCTTCCTCGGTGCGCTGTTCTGAGTCTTCCTCTTCCTCCGGCACAGAATCATCAAAGAAGGAATCGAACCTGTCGCTCACCTCCGATTCAGCTGCTTCTTCATTTTCCTGTTCATCCTTGTCTACAGCAGCGGCAATACCTTCGTCACCCGCAAGAGCTGGAGCAAGTTCGCCATCCTCAAAAGGCAGCGACTCTTCGTCCGATTCATCGTCTTCTTCAGTCTCGACATCTACACCCTGAATTGCCTGCCCCTCTGTTTCCTCCTCGGCTGTAATGTCTGCGAAGTCCGCTTCGACCTCACCCTCATGTTCCGGGGTATCGAAATCCGTTCTTTCCTCTTCGGCACCGAACAGTTGATCAAAACGCTCTTCCACTGCTTCCTCTTCCTGACCTGCCGCAGAAAGATCCTGCTCCGGTTGTTCATTGGCAGCATCCGTAGAAAGATCAAAAGCAGACTCATCCGCAGCGGACTCTTCTTCCCACTGCTCTTCCTCGTCTTCTCTCAAGGCTGGAGCGATTTCACCATTTTCATAAGGCAGCGGTTCTTCCTCGGACTCATCATCTTCGGCGGTTTCAACTTCGATACCTTTGAGCGCCTCTTCCGCATTTTCAGAGGAGATTTCCGGTTCGCTTTCACCAAAAAAATCGGTCAGCCTGTCTTCGATATCATCCGCGGCAGAGGAACTTTCGGTGACTTCAGCGATCTCTTCTACATCCTCCCGGCCTTCTTCAGATGACTGGTCCGACTCGCCAAAAAAGTTATCCAGCCTGTTCTCGATATCGCCGTTATAATCCTGTTCTTCTCTGCTTTCCTGATCTTCATCATCGTCATTGTCAGCTGAGAGTGCAGGGGCATATTCGCCATTTTTGTAAGGTAGAGGATCCTCATCGTAATCGTCGTCGGCTTCATGCTCTACATCAACACCAGGCAACTCTTTGCCCTGGAGCTCAGGATCATCGGCCCCGGATTCATCAAAAAAGTCATCTACCGTATCAGTAAAAACAGCCGGTGAATCTTCCTCCACCTGGTATTCATCGTCTGCTGCAAGAGCAGGAGAAAGTTCGCCATCTTCCTCAGGCAGCGGTTCTTCATCAGTTTCGTCGTCGGCGTCGGTTTCGACATCAACACCTCTCAACGCTGCTTCAGCATCGAGTCCTATAACTGCTTCTTCATGAGAGGGCAGGTCATCGAACATCCCTTCCAGGCGGGATTCCATTTCCTGGGCGAGTTCATTATCCAAGTCTTGTTCCTGGTCTCCGGAGTCATCGTCATCATCAAAATATTGATCGATATCATTCTCGATTTCCTCACCTTTCTGCTCCGGTTCCGTTTCTTCCTCATCCTCTCTAAAGCCGTGAATGCCTTCGGGAACATCGGCAAAAGCAGGCTGGATGTCATCCTCATAATTATAGATGGATTCATCTTCTTCATCTGAAGATTTGGCAATGGCATCCGGAGAAATGGTATCGGCTATTGCTGTTTTAAAGGCGTTGAATCTTTCTACCTCGGACAACAGGATATTTTTTTCCTCCTGACCCGACAAATTTCCACGAACAACACTCTCCAGACCGGCAAAGAAGGAGTGCAGAAGCTTAAAAGCGTCGGCGTGGGCATCACTTCTCTTAAGATTGATATATGCTCCCAAAGAGCCTATGCCCTGAAGAAATATCTGCTTTGCCTTGCTGGTCTTGAATTCCTGTTCGAGGACTTTCACCTCGCGACTTAAATTGTTCAGATCCTGCTCGGTTATTTCCCAGTCTATGCCATAAACAATGGCCTTGAGATTAAGGAGAGGATCACTCTCGGCCGGTTTTCCTATTTCCCCGTCGTCGACAGGGATGTTCGGCTCATCTTCGGCTATTACGGAGGGAGATTTCTTCATCATTTGTGCCGGGGCTTCCTTTTGAAGAGCTCCAGACGGAGCTGAGGGGCTGATCTGTTTCTTCAGCTTTTCGAATTTCTCGATATCAGCGCGCAGGAGGTTCTTTTTTTGCTGCTCAGTGATGTCTTCATCTGAAACGATTTTTTCCAGATTCGAATAAAAGTTCATCAGGAGCTTGATAGCATTTGGATGAGCGGAGGCTTTTTCCTTGTATATATAGCGGCTCAGTTTCTCGAGGGCCTGAACATAGATGAGATTGATTTTGTTGCCGGCCCAGATATCCTGAAGATCAAGGAGTTCTTCATTGAACTGAAGGAGAATACTATCCGATATTTCCCAGTCAATCGACAATATGATGGATTTTAAGCGAGACAGAGGAGAACCCTCGTTACCTGCATAATCGAAGAGATCTATATCACCTGTATCAAAATCATTATCATACTCGTCAATGCCTACGGTCAGGTCGTCATCATATTGACCTTCTTTATATTGTTCCACCGTATTTTCTCTCTAGAGTAGTTTTTTCTGAATAGACACAACCGTGGAAGAAATGATTTTCTTCAGTGTCGCAGCTACATTATAACCTGTAATCGCACTGGCTTCGAAATACGGTACTTTGAGTCTGCTGTTTAGATCTTTCTGCAGCACCGAGGTAGGTAGAATCGGAATTCCGTGTTCCTTCAAATCCACCTTATTGTATTGCAGAACCAGCGGTATATTAAATATGCTTTCTTTATATGACTGTAGGTTTTCATGTAATTGATTAAGGGATCTGATATTCTTTGCCCTTTGCTTTGCCATGGCGTCGGCAACGAAAACAATCCCGTCTACTCCCCTGAGAACAAGCTTTCTTGTTGCGTTATACTTAACCTGACCGGGAACAGTGTACAGCTGGATTTTTATATCATATCCCTTGATCTGCCCCATATCGAAAGGAAGAAAATCAAAAAAGAGCGTCCTGTCTCCATGGGTTTTCAGACTCACCATTTCAGAGACAATCTGCTTTTTATAGGTACGATTTACGAATTCCAGATTGGTGGTTTTGCCACAGCGTCCCGGGCCATAGTAAACAATCTTAACTTGAACAACCTTATCTTTCAGATTGATAAAACTCAATTCACGACCCCCACTTTATAAGAATCCAATGTTCACCGGTATTTTTTTAAATTGATGCACTGAAAATAAATAATATCTATCTGGTATCCCAAACCCTGCGGATTTTTTCAATAACATCGACAACATTCAATCTCAGAAAGCCAAGGGAAATATCACGGCCGAACATGGAAATCAGAAGAAGCTCATCATCTATTTTGCTGAAGTGTATATTGGACTCCTGGCCTTTATGGAAAAGAAGTGAAAATTCCTGCTCACCCACAAGTTTGGCCATGGCATCAACCGTTGCAAAATTTCCCGCGGCCAGCGCTGCAAATGAATAGACATCATATTTGCTTTCGCCATTGTCCTTGGCAGTAATGATATTCCCCGCCATGTCTATAATTATTACACAGTCGACGCCCAGCTTTATGAGCTTGTCGGCCAATATTACGTCGATCTGTTCAAGCTGCTCTTGACTGACAATACCGTAATTCATGCCCTCTACCTCGTTTTAATTATTAGCCTCTTCTTTCGGCTCTCTGCTTAATGCAATACGACATTTCTTGAACTGAGTGATTTCATGTTCAGGCCACCTTGAAAAAGGGCCTTTTCACCCAATCTCTTCGACTTTGGGCGAAAATTATTATTTTTCAAGGTACCCTTTATTTTTCCGTGCCTGCAAAACCACACAACGACCCTTTTTCCCGAACAAATAAAAAAAACGGCATGTTTTACGGAGCATCAAACAATGAAACCAGAATTATCCGTCGATGAGAAATTCTCACTTTCTCCAAACCCGCACTTTCAATGAAACAGCTACAATCAGCAAATACTACTGTGAAAACAAAAACTTTGATACAAAAAATATTCTACTCAATTAACTGTCATGATTTCGGTCTCATAATCGTGAAAATGATTACGCACCTGGTTACTAAATTTTTGCTGTATGGCAAAACCTGCTGGTCATCACCATTCTTCCGTTAAGCATGGTAGCCAAAGGTGTTTATACATTGAAATACATAATAGAAAAATACCTTCTTGCCAATGTCAAAAATGTAATTCCTATCAGGAAATCCTTTCAAATCTTTCAATAATCGTGCCACTTCAATAAGTGAACCATCATAAGCCGTCAGATCTTCCCGGGAAATTTCAAGTTGACATTTCCTCTCATGAGGTACACTAGTTATCAGGAATCACTTGTCGGGCAGAACCTGCTCGACCAGCAACCTGCCCGAAGAAGCAACACAAGGTGGAGGTCAATTTCCTTTGCCGGTTCGGAGCAAACGGAGCAATCGGAGCGATGCCGGCTGCTCACGGACAAAACCTAACACGCCGATAATATTTCATAGCTGTTAAACATAAAATCAAGTTTTTTTCAATAGATCAGGCTTATTATTTACAGAAAATTATGAATTCGAAGGACTCGTAAAGGCGCGATCTGCGTCATTAAAAATCTGAAACGGCGCCTCACCGCACCACATGTGCTTACAATCACCGTTTCAAAACTATGACTGGTATATCGAGCTTTTCAGGGAGTCGGAGTTTATCGCAGAGTCCATCCCGGCAACTTCGATGACTTTTTTACGAGATTATCGTTTTTGAATAATCGTTGCAGCGAATCTGCTCTGTAAATATCCGCCATGAAGCAACAGGAGTGTCGAGTTGACTACGAAAAGAGCACCTTTACCCGTTTTAAAAGATTCCGCCTGTCTGATAGACACCCATTGTCATCTGGATATGGATGCCTATGCCTCAGATCTGCAGACAGTTCTGGAGAATGCCCGCTCCCATGGCGTCAAATCGATAATAACCATCGGAATTGATCCGTCCAGTTCCCGGGCTGCCGTCAGGCTCTCCGCCGACTATGACATGATAAAAGCAACCGTGGGGATACATCCACATGATGTTGGTAATGTCGACAGCGTGGATCTCGATAACCTGGAGCAATTAATCGATAGCCATAGAGAAGAAATCGTGGGCTACGGCGAGATCGGTCTGGATTATGTAAAGCGTTATTGCGAGCCGGACCTGCAGAGGCAATGTTTCCAGGATCAGCTGCTGATTGCCAAAAATCACAATCTGCCGGTTATCATTCATGATCGTGAGGCACACCATGATATTTTGACGATCCTTAAAAAAAACGGACCCTATGACAACGGCGGTGTAATGCACTGTTTTTCAGGAGACTATGATTTTGCCGAAAGGATATTGGATCTCGGGTTTGCCATTTCCATTCCCGGGATCGTCACCTTCAAGAATGCTGAGTCACTGCAGGAAACGGCACAACGTATCCCCCTGGACACACTGCTTCTTGAAACTGACGGGCCATTTCTTGCCCCGGTCCCCTATCGCGGCAAACGTAACGAACCTCTCTATCTCCTCTATACTGCAGCTCAAATCGCCCAATTGAGAGGAATCACTATCGAAGAGGTGGCCGAGGCTACAACTGCCAATGCCTCGAGACTTTTTAATATGGCCAATCCCATGGAGAATGATCAATGATTGCCGAAAATATTGAACATCTGAAGAAAAGCATCGCCCAAATCACCAGAAACTGTGGAAGGGACGAGAACTCTGTGCGGCTTGTCGCCGTCTCCAAAAGATTTCCGCCGGAGGCTGTTATAGAAGCGAAAAATGCGGGTCAGCTTCTTTTCGGCGAAAACTATATTCAGGAAGCGCAGGAGAAGTTCGATCTTATCGGCAACGCAGTTCAGTTCCACTTTATCGGCCATCTGCAGAGCAATAAAGCGAAAATCGCCGCAGAACTGTTTGCAATGGTCGAAACCGTTGATCGCATCAAACTGGCTGCAGCCTTGAATAAACATCTGCTTGATCTTGACAGGACGCTCGACGTCCTGGTCCAGGTAAATATCGGCAGGGACGACAATAAATCCGGCGTGCAACCGGAAGATGCGGAAAAACTCCTGCAGGAGATTGGTCGACTCCCCAAGCTCCGCGTCAGAGGCTTAATGACAATGCCTCCCTTTACTGAAAATCCTGAAGATGCCCGGCCATATTTCCGTAATTTGAAAAATCTGGCAGACTCAATGGCTGAGAAAAATTTATTTTACGACAACAAAAATATTGAATTATCCATGGGAATGACGCATGATTATCCCATTGCAATCGAAGAAGGAGCAACGCTGGTCCGCATAGGAACAGCCATATTCGGAGAGCGTCCCACGAAAGTACGGCAGGATACTGCCTAATCTCAGCGCCTCCGCCTGCAGAGGACTACATATTTTCAGGTACGGTGCCGCAGGTAGTGCACTCCGCCAGAGTCCCTCAATCTCATTTATAACAAGGCATCACAATGAAAATTACCATTATTGGTACCGGCTATGTCGGCTTGGTCACCGGGACCTGCTTTGCTGAATTTGGGCATCACGTAACCTGCGTGGACAACGACGAATCTAAAATCGATAAATTAACCCATGGCGTAATTCCGATTTACGAGCCGGGTCTCAACACCATGGTGGCCAAAAACGTAGCAGAGGGGAGGTTGAAATTTTCCCGGCAGCTCGGCGAAAGTGTGGCTGAAACCGAAGCAGTATTCCTTGCCGTGGGAACACCAAGCAGCAGAAGAGGCGACGGTTATGCCGACCTCAGCTATATCTTCGAGGCAGCCAGAGAAATCGCCCCTCTTCTCCAGGGTTACACCGTCATCGTGGACAAGAGCACCGTTCCAGTGGGTACGGCGCGGCAGGTTGCCCGCATTATACATGAATTGAATCCCACCGCGGATTTCGATGTTGCTTCAAATCCTGAATTTTTACGTGAAGGTGCTGCCATCACGGATTTTATGCGGCCGGATCGAGTAGTTATCGGCGTAGAGTCAGCTCGGGCGGAAGAAGTGTTGAGAGCCATTTACCACCCGCTTTACCTTCAGGAAACACCTATTGTCCAAACAGATATCGAAACAGCCGAACTCACCAAATATGCCGCCAATGCTTTTCTAGCCACCAAAATAAGCTTTATCAATGAGATTGCTCTACTGTGCGATTCCATCGGAGCAGACGTCGTTGCCCTGGCCAAGGGCATCGGCATGGATGGCAGGATCGGTAAAAAATTCCTGCATCCCGGACCAGGGTATGGCGGATCCTGTTTTCCAAAGGACACCCTGGCCCTGATGAGAGTGGCCCAGGAACATGGGCAGAATCTCAGAATTGTCGAGGCTACGGTTGAGGTCAATGCTGCCCAAAAAGCGAAGATGGTGAAAAAAATCCGTGACGGCCTGGGAGGGAGTGAGGCCGGTAAAACTATTGCCGTGCTCGGTCTGACCTTCAAGCCTGAAACTGATGATATGCGGGACGCTCCAGCGATTACCATACTACCTGCGCTGCTGGAAAGAGGTGCGATAATCAGGGCTCACGATCCCGAAGGCATGGAAGAAGCAAAGAAATACCTGCCGGAAAACATGATATATGTCGAAAATGCCTATGAAGCCTGCATCGACGCAGATGCGATCATCCTTATGACGGAGTGGAACCAGTACCGCGCATTGGACCTGGATAAAATTGGCAGTCTGATGAAAACAAAGGTCCTTATCGATCTGCGCAACGTCTACGAGCCGCAAAGACTCCGCAAAAAGGGCTTTGCCTATACCGGAGTGGGCAGGTCATAGACAAATCGCAACTATTCAGAGGTAAGCACCCTGACGGGCATAAACTCCGACTCCGGGCACCCCATCTGCGCACACCCCGGAGGCCCGTTTCCTGATCGCATCAAATAAAAAAAAACCTGCTTTTTTTACAAAGCAGGTTTTTTTTTATTGTATAGAAGAGCTGAAGAGCAAGAAAATATTGTTATCTTTTTGAAGCTCTCTTTGCCGCTTTCAATGGATTGACGCGGACATTTGTAACTATGATTTCAGGTTTTGCATGGGTTGCAAAGTTACAAATTCCCAGTTTCCATTTTGCTTTGGGAAAAAGATAGGTCTGGCAATACTGATTACCGCTTTCTTCAACTATCCGCTCACAACCTTCACATTTGTCTATGATCGGCTGGAATTTTCCTTCGCTGTAATTGACTGAAGTCTGCTTCTGCATAACAACCTCCTGATTATATATAAATACTTATAATTTTTCTTTATATGAAATTAATGATTTTCCCTTTCAAAATCAACATATTCTTGTGGTGCAATATCGCAGTATACAAGAGAGGATCTTCTTTCACAAGGGCAAAAAGGACCTGGTTATCAAAATCTGCATATTTACGGTCATCTGAGCGACGCATTGATGTTTTACAAGACCGCCCCGCTCCATCACGAAAAAAAAGTGCAACCTTCTCATATTTTAGGACAAAAAGGCCAAATATACAATGCATGGGTTTTTACAGGTTTTAAACAATACATGCAGTATGCCGGAAGTTTCTTTGGTCTCTGTGCCCCCGGCTAATGAGAATTATATGATGCCATAACCTCTTGTTTTATTAAAATTGATAGTTTAATATGACTCGCAATTACAATAAGATCTAATACTCTTCAATTCCTGCAATTATTTGGGCAGTATAATTGATGAGGCCTTAGCGGGAGAATTTGCAATGCCAATTTATGTATGGAAAGGGAAAAACGCCCACGGAGAAAAACGGAAGGGCGAAGTAGAAGCTCCAGACCAAGCAGCTGCACTCAATCAAATCAAACGAATGAGGATCGTCAATCCTGTCGTTAAGGAGAAGCCCAAAGATCTGCTTGCCAACATATCCCTTTTTCAGCCGAAGATCACCGGAAAGGATATCGTTGTCTTTACCCGCCAGCTCTCCACCATGATCGATGCCGGCCTACCCCTGGTTCAATGCCTGGATATTCTTGGGAATCAGCAGGATAACGCGACCTTCAAGAAGGTTCTTAAGGATATACAGAAAGACGTGGAATCAGGGACCACCTTTGCCGACTCAATGCGCAAGCACCCAAAGGTGTTTGACAATCTTTACAGCAATATGATTGAAGCAGGTGAGACGGGTGGTATTCTCGACACAATTCTTTCCAGGCTCGCTGTCTTTATGGAAAAAGCGATGGCGTTGAAGAAGAAGATTAAAGGTGCAATGACCTATCCATTAATCTGTCTGGCTATATCCATATTGATCCTGGCTGTCATCCTCATTTTCGTTATTCCCGTTTTTGATGAAATGTTCACCAGCTTTGATTCAGCACTGCCCGTTCCCACGCAGATAGTTATTAGTATGAGTGACTTTTTCAAGTCCAACTTTATTTTTATACTACTTGGTATTGCTGTTATCGTTTTTATATTCAAGAAAATCTACAACACGGAAAGAGGAAGAATCACCATTGACGGCGCCCTGTTGAAGGCTCCGGTTTTTGGTATATTGATCCGTAAAGTTGCCGTTGCTAAATTCACCCGTACTCTCAGCACCATGCTGCAAAGCGGCGTGCCTATTCTTGAGGCGCTACAGGTGGTCGGCAGGACTGCCGGCAATAAGGTCATAGAAATTGCTGTATTTCGTGTATCCGATGCCATTGCCGAGGGTCGACCAATTGCTGAACCTTTGGCCGAGAGCGGTGTCTTTCCAAATATGGTAGTGCAGATGATCAATGTTGGTGAATCCGTCGGTGCTCTCGATACTATGCTGGAAAAGATAGCAGATTTTTATGATGAAGAGGTCGACCAGACAGTTGAAAACCTTACCGCTATGATCGAGCCATTTATGATGGTTTTTCTGGGCGGTATGATCGGTGGATTGGTGGTCGCCATGTATTTGCCGATATTCAAAATCGCTTCTGTGGTTTAATTTTCTCAAGAAGAAATATGCTCGGAAAGTTCATTTAGGACAAAAAATGTAAAATACTTGCTTTTTTTTGATTAAAAGTGAATAAAAGAAAGCGCATAAGTTGACATTATTTTCTCAAAGTATATGATAAGACAAGATATCTGATTTATACTTCATCTATTAAAGGGGGAATTATGACACTGACAAAAGCCGACCTGGTGCAGCAGGTTTACAAAAAACATGCAAACCTTACCAAAGCGCAGGCAACCGAATCCGTTGAAGCCTTCCTGCGAATTTCCAAAAACTCGCTCATTTCAGGATCGGATCTGCTGCTGAGCGGTTTTGGCAAATTTAATGTCAAAGACAAGAGTTCCAGAAGAGGAAGAAACCCGCAAACTGGCCAGGAGCTTACCCTTGAGGCTAGAAGAGTGGTAACTTTTAAGCCATCCGGTATTCTTCGCGACAAGATTAACGAGAATTAACGGGGATCCTGTCCTCTTTTTAGGTATCCATTTATTTCAGCGGGATAGTTAATTCCCCCTGCCGTGGACACGACATCTCGCGCAAAGATTATCACATGGTTTTGTGATGAATTTTTCAAATCGGTTCTTTTCTCCTTGCAAAAGAACCGATTTTTTTATTTTTTTGATTACCCCTAATCCTCAGCTCAAGGTCGGGACTGCTCTTTTCATGGGTCTCTGCAGCCCGGACGGCTGCAGCGAAGCCCCAATGGACGGGCTTGTGGCGTCCCGATGAAAAGAGCAGTCCCGGCCTGGGCCAGAAAATGCTGAGTTTCAGGGGTAACCAGGTTTATTTTTATTTACCAATAAAATTGACAAGGTCGCAAAAAGTCTTTTCCTTTACTAATTGCTTGTTATAAAAC
>JADQBJ010000055.1:0-97507 GCA_016278675.1 Desulfobulbaceae bacterium
CCGATGAAAAGAGCAGTCCCGGCCTGGGCCAGAAAATGCTGAGTTTCAGGGGTAATCAGAAAATATTATAAAAAGATCATAACAGATGGAGCCAAAATCAGATAGAAGATAATGGATTTAGTGGAGCAGCAGAGGTGGTCTCAGGCTGGGAGCCTGTCCGGGAAGGCCTGTTCAGGGACACTCTTTCCTGGTCAGAAAGGCCGAGTGACAACGGCTTCGTTCTGATTCGTGCACCCTAAAAACAAAAGGGCCCGCTGAACGCGAGCCCTTCCAAATCTAACAGGTGGGATGATCTCTGGCTAGCCTAGCTTGATTTCTTTTGAATTTTCCCAGAGGCCATGGATGTTGCAGAAAGCTGTAGCAATGAGGGTACCCGGCTTTTTGATTTTCATGGATGCGGTGGCGGCGTGATGGGTGTAAACAGGGCCTTCATTGGGGCCAGCGGCGGCTTCGCCGTGGGCGGAAAACTCATAATTGCCCACTTGATATGCAAACTTATCTCCCTCCGGCTTGAAATATAATTGGATCCAACGGATATGATGTTCGGTGGTGTTGGGATGGTCAACCTCCTTGCCGAGAGAGACTTTCACATCGAATACTTCATCCGCGCCAATCTGATCGGTGCATTCTATAACCGGAACATGCTTTTCGGATTTCCAATCGGCTGTTTGAATAAGTTCTCCAAATTTAGGCATTTTTTTTTCTCCTTTGTAGTGTTCGTTTGTTTCGTTAAGGCCCTCATTATATTTTTCTTCTCTACAAGGGATATCACTTTTTTGATGACGAATCAAATCGAGATAAATTTAATTGCGTTGTACTGACGATTAACGATAAGAATTTTATTAAGCTAAAATCATAATCGATGTGATTTCAAACAATTACCAATATTCAAAAAAAAAGATATTTTTTTTGATATGAAAACAACGAGCTGGAAATTTTTATCGGAAAAAAGAACAGGCTAGTCCTCGATTTTATTTCAGGCTCTGTCGGGTTTAAGCATACTTTTGTTCAATCGTTTGAGAAAAATTCCATTAAAAACTATTTATCCACGGCGTTGCAAAGAAACTTGAAATTGCTGGGGTTCGCTACGCTCACCGCCAACCTACACTTTCAAAAATCGATTGCCGCAATCCGGCCGGTTGGTGCTGACGCAGGGAAGCCCAACGCTTTTGCTGCTGAACCTTTTTTCATTACACCGATAAAGACGGGTTATGGAGGATTAGTGAGATGAATCCGGCTGCACAAGATTTATTCCAGTAAAACAGGATTTAAAGAGATGGAAGAGGAACGGGAGGAATTTTTTAATATTTGGAAAATAGAGGATATACCGCACTCCCCAATGGAGTAACCGCAAGGCAACCATACATTTGGCAAGCAATCTGTCGGGTATTCCCACATTCCAGGTAAAATGCCATGAAATTTGCAGTCATCGTTAAAAGGGTAATTTCCCGTTTATCAGCCGAGAATTTAGTTACCCGGATATATCTTTTTCCCCTTATGTCCTTCGATCAATGAAATAGACATCTTCAAGAGGAACTCCGCAGCGGAAATCACTCAAATTCAACATGGGAGGTAGTTATGGAAATGAAGAAAAGCATGATCCTCATTGCACTCGTCTTTCTAACTGCGACATTGGTTATGGCTAAATCGCACATGCCTGAACCGCAAGCCGAAGCATTCTGGACCTACATCACCGAAACCCACCCCTACACCGAATGGGAAATGTGGCCAGGCAAAGACGGCATGTATGAAGGAACGAGCCCGCACGGCGCTTTTTTGAAGCTTTACATCAATGATGTTGCGGTCAATGCCATTAAAGAAGATAGGCCCATGCCGGATGGTGCTATTATTGTCAAAGAGAACTATGGAAAAGATAAAGAGAAGCTGATGTCACTCACCCCGATGTATAGAAAAAAAGGATATAACCCTGATGCGGGGGACTGGTTCTGGGCGAAATACGGTCCGGAAGGGGAAGTTATGGATGCGGGAAAGATAGAAGGCTGCATCGGTTGTCATCGTTCTCAGGAGGATTGGTTGTTTGCCGAAACAAAGTCAGAATAACAGGAAAATCAGAGACGGAACTCGATCAGCAAGGAGTAGTTTATGAATTTAACAAAGAAAATTGAAGAAAAGAAGGCGCAATTCCAATCTTCGGCTCCAGGCGAAGTTCTGGAGGTTATGGAGCGCGCAGAAAAGGAATTGACCGATTCAGGAATTATGGACAGGGTATTGACCAAAGGGGATAAAGCGCCCGACTTTACCCTGGAAGATACCCGGGATAACTCCGTTAATCTGGGTAGTACACTTTCCTCGGGTCCGGTTGTCCTGGGGTTTTATAGAGGAAGGTGGTGACCATTCTGCAATTTGGAGCTGGAAGCTCTGCAGGAGGCCCACCCGGAATTTACAGCACTGGGTGCCACCCTTTTGATGATTTCTCCCCAGACAAAAGACCATTCCCGGAGCTTTCGGGAAGAGAAAGGGCTTACCATGGAGATTTTAAGCGATCCCGGAAACAAGGTAGGTGAAAAGTTCGGTGTCGTCTATGCCTTTCCGGAAGATCTCAAGCAGGCATACCTGCAGCTGGGTCTCGATCTGGAAAAATATAATGGCGATGATCCCTGGAGGCTGCCGCTGGTATCACGGTATATAATCGATCAGAAAGGACTCATTCAATATGCTGTGGTCAGTGCCGATCATACAAAGAGGGTCGAACCGGACCATACGCTGGAAGCCCTGAAAGTGTTAAAGGGGCAAATCTCCGGAAGCTGATTCCTCATCCAGTGGAACAGAACCATCTCGACCTTGCTCCCGTACGTTTTTTCCCGTCCGGGAGCGGGGCCCGAAATCAGCTTTTTGCAGGCCGATCAAATAGGTGCGCCTGGTCTTTTATACCTTCTGTCATCAGAACATCGCCTTTACTATCTACGATTATTCCATCCATACCAAGACGCTCCAGGACTTTCATTCCTTCATCCGGCCCCATCACGAAGATGCCGGTGGCAAAGGCATCGGTCAGAGCAGTTTTTTCAGCAATGATTGTTACGCTCCGGCAAAGGCTTTCGGGGAATCCGGTTTTCGGATTGAGTAAATGATGATACCGCACACCATCAGCAATAAAGAAACGCTGGTAATCTCCCGAGGTGGAGATGCCCTTGTCTCTAAGATCGACGGTTGCCAGAAGAGCATCGTCATTTCCCTCCTGGCGCGGATTCTGGATGCCGATATGCCATGGTCGGCCATTCAGCTGGGTGCCAAAGGTTGCGATATCACCGGCTACCGCGACAATGCCATCCTCGATCCCATGTCTCTTTAGAATCTCTACAGCTTTGTCGGCAGCAAAGCCTTTGATAATGCCGCCTAAATCAATTTGTACTCCGGCTTTTTTTAGAAATACGGTAGATGCCGCCTCATCGATAACAATATTTTTAAATCCGACATCGGCTAAGTTTTCTGCCACCTGATCTCTGGTCGGCATTGTTTTATCTTTAAAATTCCAGAGCTTGACGACAGGTCCAATGGTGACGTCAAATCCGCCGTTGGTTTGTTCACCGGCAAAAACGGCGGCTTTGATAATCTCCAGGGTATCAGGCGAGACAATCACCGGTGCATTGCCGGCGTTTTGATTGACAGCGCTGAGTTCGCTGTCATCTGCGTAGAAATTCAGCAGCTTGCCGAGGCGATCAAGTTCCTGATATGCTGCATCGATTGCGGACTTCGCCATCTCCTCTGAGGTTGTGGCAACGGTGATTGTAACTATGGTGTACAGCGAATTTCGGCTTTCTTTAAAAATACGTTTTCGATTGGCGTGGTTTACCGCGAAAATGAGGGCCGCTGCCGAAAATATGATAATCAGAGAAAAAGCCGTTCGTTTGTTAAATTGCATGATACGCCATTGATGATTGAGTTGAAAAAAGCATCTCAATAAACGAGATTCCCGCCGCCCATGGAACAAAATTCCGCTTATTGTAACAATGAAAAAGAAGAGCGTCATGAGCAAAATTAAGAAAGTGATAATGATGGCGTTACTGACTCATGCTTCTCCAGGTTACGTTGGGCTCCATAAGGAACTTAACGGGCCGCCGAGTCCTGGGGGAAAAATCTTTTAACGCCAGCGGAAATAATAAGTAAATTGCGCTATAATGAATCATGAAGGTAGCGGAGTGACAGGCCGGGCTTAATGGGCGATGCCGACCGGTTTCGGAGAGGACATTCGAACCACCAAGAGCTGGTTATGCCGAACAAAAATACATCCCGAGCGGAATTGCTGCAGGAATTAGCCGCGGTGCGCTCCCAACTGGCCGATAGAGAGCGGCAGTGTGAGGAGCTTTCCGGGCAGCTCGACAGGTTGCGTTTAAAGGATAGAGAGAGCTGCGTGTATCGGTTGTTCGATGCTATGATGGAAGGTTTTTGCCTGGCCGAGCTCATCTTCGACAAAGAGGGGCGCCCATATGATTTGCGCCTCACGGAGATCAATAAAGCCACAGGTCTGCTTCTCGGTATTGCTCCGGACAAGATCAAGGGAATCACAGCCCGGCAGTTGTTTCCCAAAATAGACAGCTCCTGGATCGAGATGTTCGTCGCAGCGGCTTTGAGTGGTGAGCCTGTCAAGTTTGAGAAATACAGCGAGGCTTTAGATAAATGGTTTGTAGTTTATGCCTTCAGCCCGCAAACCGGCTTGCTGGCCATTTTGTTCCTTGATATTACCGAAAGCAAGCTGGCGGAGGAGGAACTCAAGCACAGCCGTCTCTTGCTGACGGTAGCCGAAAGGCTTTCTCATACCGGAGCATGGGAATGGGATATAGTGAATGATCGTTGGGATTTTTCCAATGAATGGTTGGCGATCCATGGTTGCCCGAAGCGCACCCTGACTCCCGAAGAGCTTCTGGATCTGGCTCATCCGGAGGATCGTGCCGCCGTAATAGAGGCGCTGGAAGATCTTCGGCAGGGTATCGCCAGATATGACATGATTCACCGGATCGTCCGCATGAACGACGGCAAAATACGTTTTGTCCATGGCTATGGAAGATTTGTGCGTGATCCATCCGGAAAAGTGATCAAGGCTTATGGCTTCGGTCGGGATATTACCGAGCAGAAACTGGCCGAGATAGCTGCCGAGCGTCAGAATGCCTTGCTGAAAGGCGTTAACCGCATCTTCGAGGCAGTAGTGACAAGCGCCGGCGACAAGGAATTTGGGAATGCCTGCCTGAATGTGGCCGAGGAAGTCACCGGCAGTACCCTCTCTTTCCTTGGAGAGATCGGCCCGGATGGAGGGTTTCACGATATCGCCATATCCAACCCTACCTGGAAGGCCTGTCCGGTGTACGGCAAGGAAGGAAGTGAAAGATTCCCGAAAAACTTCCATATCCGCGGCATATATTCTGATGTTGTCGGCAAAGGCACTGTTCTTCTGACCAATGATCCGGCTTCACATCCCCGGAGTGTCGGGTTGCCGCCCGGACATCCGCCGCTATACTCTCTGCTGGGTGTGCCGCTGAAGCAGGGAGAGAGGACGGTGGGCTTAATTGCAGTGGGGAATCGCGATGGTGGTTATGGTCCCGAGGATCAGGAGACCCTGGAAGTCCTGGCCCGGGTGATCAGCGAGGCTCTGGCCCGACGGCATGCCGAGGAGGCCATGCGGATAGGAGAAATCCGCTACCGCAGTCTGTTCATGCATTCTCCAGATGCGATCTACATCAACCAGCAGGACCGCATCACCCTGGTCAACGATGCCTGCCTGAGGCTGTTTGGGGCGGAGACAGCAGAAGAGTTGCTCGGCAAGACACCCTACGATCTGTTTCATGCCGACTATCATCCGGTGATCAGGAGAAGAATCCACCGCATGCGCGATCTGAGTCAGCCGCAATCGCTATATGAGGCGAAAATAGTCCGTCTCGACGGCGGCACCGTTGACGTCGAAGTGACTGCGGCCCATTTTCCCTTCGCTGAATCAAATGCGATTCATGTTATCCTGCGCGACATCACCAGCCGCAAGCGGGCGGCCGAGAATCTGGAGCGTTCCAATAAGGAGTTGGAGCAGTTTGCCTATGCGGTTTCTCACGACCTTCAGGAGCCGTTGCGCTCTGTGGTCGGCTTTCTTCAGCTTCTGCAGCTTCGCTACAGCGATCGGATAGACGAGAAAGGCCAGCAATTTATCGATCGGGCGGTGGCGGCCAGCCATCGCATGCAGACCCTCATTCGTGAGTTGCTCTCACTGTCGCGCGTGACAACCAGACCTGGTATGTTTGTGCCGACAGACCTCAGGCATCTTGTCGAAACGGTGCTGGAAAATCTTGAATCGACCCTGCGGGAGAAACAGGCCGATGTAGTCGTCTGTGCAGACCTGCCGCGCCTGACCGTTGATCCAAGTCTGATAGAGAGCCTTTTTCAGAACCTTATCATCAACGGCATCAAATACAACGACAGCTTCAGACCCAGGATAGAAATCAACTGCTGCCCTTGTGAAAACGGCTATGAGTTTACAGTCAAAGACAATGGTATCGGTGTTCCACCACGCTTCCATGAGCGCATATTCGTGGTGTTTCAACGACTCCATACGGCTGAAGAATACCAGGGAACCGGGTTGGGACTGGCATTATGCCGGAAAATCGTCGAGCGTCACAACGGCAGGCTCTGGGTTGAATCGCAGCCGGGAGAGGGCTCGACCTTCCATTTTTTTCTGCCGACGACAAGATAATATTTTTCATCCAAGGGCACTGTTATAAGATGACGGATACCGAGCTTTTTACGAGTCGATCAATAAAATAATTGGAAAGCATGGAGGGGTTATGAAACTGTCAGGCAAGGCTTTGCAATTGGTTGTCCGTGAGTATTTACTGCTCGTAGTGGGAACGGTGATTGTCATCAGCCCTGTCTCGGGTGCATACAGTAGCAATGATGGCAATCTCTATAACGAACAACCCCTTTTGGATGCTTTGGAAATCAATGTCACGGACAGCAGCGTAGTTGCCCTCAAGGCAGGTGCGCAGCCACGTGTGATGGAGCTGTCTCTGGGGGAACAGATCCGCTCGGTTCGGACGGAGGGACAGGTCTGCGGTGTGGTTACTTCCGAGCGGATGCTGGCCATATCCTCCGAACCATTTACATGGCTTTCCATGCCGCTGACTTTGGCTGAAGTTTCGGCGGAAAGCTATTTATCAACAAACCTCGTCCTCTTTATCACCGCAGAGCGATCTCTCGTATTTGACGGCACCTTGAACCGTTTTTCAGTTTACGATGTAGCTTTTGGGGAGAGGACCGCCGCCCAGACGGTCATACCCGATATCGCCGTATTCACCACCATGGAGCGGGCCGTCGGTTATGCGGCGGGCAATCCGGATTTTGAGGAGTTCCCCTTTTCCGCGGGCGAAATTTTCAGGAGACTGGAGGTCTCCGTCGGCATGGTTTCAGTGATAACTTCGGATCGCACCCTGTTCTTTCAGGCACCTGCGGGTGAATGGATGGAACGGGAGCGGCCCTTGGATGATCAGGGAATATGAAGTATTGGAGCTGTACCGTCTGCGCCGAAACCTCCATCTCCTGAGAAGAAGGGCAGGAAACACCGATAGGGCGCGTTTCCTGCCGCATACCGGGTATGGAAATCAACGGATTCTCTTGTGTCCCCGCCACTCGTTTTCTCTGAGTTTAAACTTCTGAATCTTGCCGGTGGCTGTTTTGGGGAGTTCACCAAATTCGACATATTTCGGAGCCTTGAAGCGGGCAAGGTTAGCCTTGGTAAAGGCTATGATGTCTTCGGCATTCGGCGTGCTGCCGGGTTTGGGTACGATGAAGGCCTTGGGCACCTCTCCCCATTTTTCATCGGGGACCGGAATAACCGCGACTTCCTGCACATCTGGGTGACGGTAAATGACGTTTTCCACTTCCACGGTAGAGATATTCTCACCGCCACTGATGATGATATCCTTCTTTCTATCCTGGATCTGGACGTAGCCATCCGGGTGGATAACCGCCAGGTCCCCACTGTGAAACCAGCCTCCGGCGAAGGCTTCCTCGGTTGCTTCAGGATCCTTGTAGTATCCCGTCATCACATTATTGCCGCGCATGACGATCTCTCCCATGGTCTTTCCATCGCGCGGCACCGGCTCCATGGTCACGGGATTGACCACATCCATAAAATGAGTGACGATATACGGTACTCCCTGCCGTGATTTCATGTCGGCCTGCTCCTCGGCAGAGAGATTCTGCCATTCCGGCTGCCAGGCGCAGACGCTATGGGGGCCGTAGACTTCGGTCAGACCATAGGTATGAGTGATATCCGCGCCGATCTCCTCCATATTTTTGATGATGGTGGGGGCGGGTGGCGCTCCCGCGGTCATGATCTTCAGCTTTCTCTTCATCTTTACATCAGCGGCGCCGGGCCAGGTGCTCATGGTGATAAGCACGGTGGGGGCGGCGCAGAGGTGAGAGATATCCTCCTTTTCGATAAGACGATAAATTTCCTCGGCAACTACCTGGCGCAGGCAGACATGGGTGGCCCCAACGGAGGTTATGCCCCAGGTAAAGCACCAGCCGTTGCAATGAAACATCGGCAGGGTCCAGAGATAGACGGATGAGGCATCAACGCCGGCCTCGAGGATCTCGCCGATGGCATTAAGATAGGCTCCTCGATGATGATACATTACTCCTTTGGGTTTACCGGTTGTTCCACTGGTATAATTTATGGAGAGCAGCTGGTCCTCGTCCTCGATCAAAGACTTGACAGGCTCCGCTGGACCCATGGCCAGGAATTCTTCATATTCCGGTCCGTCCAGAGTTGCCGGAGCAGCCGTATCGCAAATATTGACAAACTTGACATTGCCGAGTTCGGACGGCTCGATGAGGGAGGCAAATTCGCTGTCGACAAAAACATAGTGTGCATCTGAATGATTTAGGATATAGGAAACCTCGCCGGGTGAAAGACGAATATTGACGCACACCAGAGCGGCGCCGATCAAAGGAACACCATAATGCGCCTCCAGCAGAGGCGGAATGTTAGGACAAATAAAGGCTACCTTGTCGCCAGGACCGACCCCCGCTTCGAGCAGAGCTCCGGCCAGACGGTTCACTCTCTCATAAAATTCCTGATAGGTATATCTCCGATCACCATGGATGATGGCTACCTTCTGCGGATACACAAGGAAACTGCGGTTGAGGAATTCAACCGGCGTCAATATACTCTTGTTCACACCTGCTCTCTGCATTGAAATTCTCCCTGTTCAGATGGTTATTCGCAATGAAAACTCCATTGCTATCGAGCGCTCGGTCGCTTTTTTTTGCCAAAAACGACATCAAGCGTTGGAAAATACATTCTGAATCTGTCCGCAAATACCGGATTCTCTGAAATTATCTTATTTATAGTATTTTTTCCATAATTTTAAGCGCGATGGCGTCATAAAAAATCCAGATCTCCCATGTTGCCTTGTATATCGAACTTTTTATCTAGCCAACTGACATCGTGGCAACATTTTACGAGTCCGCCAAA
Organism: Desulfobulbaceae bacterium; assembly: GCA_016278675.1. Classification (GTDB taxonomy): domain Bacteria; phylum Desulfobacterota; class Desulfobulbia; order Desulfobulbales; family Desulfocapsaceae; genus Desulfopila_A. The sequence goes on from JADQBJ010000055.1 coordinate 9,479, forward strand.
CTTGACGGTGATAATCTCCTTGCTGGTTGAAAGGGGAGAGCCGGAGCAACGCTGGAATAACGTTGACACTCGGGATCATTTCTCCTATAGATTCATGGATGGGATGGTCTATGTCCAGCCATTCTTGTTAGTGTCTTTTTGTTGAAAAACCAAATAGTTAACTGGGCAACTAAGTTCCTGAAAAAGAAGGATTGGAGGCACCAAGTGACAACGGCATATTGGCTTCAGGGCGGCGGATGTGGAGGAGATACTTATTCTTTTCTTAGTAGTGAATTTCCTAATATTGTTGAATTGTTTACAGCCCTCGATATCGAACTGTTGTGGCATCCATCACTGTCCAACATCTGTCCTGCGGACCACAAACAATTGATTGATGAGATTATAGCCGGGATCCAGCCTCTGGATTTGTTGATTGTCGAAGGTTCGGTAATCTGCGGACCTGCCGGTACAGGCATGTTCAATACCAAGGATGGTCGGCCCAAAAAAGAACTCATAAATTTTCTGGCTGCCAAAGCTGAAGTTGTTGTAGCCTTGGGCACCTGTGCCGGTTTCGGTGGTTTTGGTGCCGATCATATCATTGAGGCAACCGGGCTGCAGTTTTCCAAGAGAAAACGAGGTGGATTTCTTGGAGAAAAGTTTCTCTCTAAAGCCGGTCTCCCCGTGATTAACCTGGCGGGTTGTCCCTGTCATCATGATGTGATTCAGGGTGCAATCAGTGCTCTTGCCACCGGCGTCCCCTTGGGACTTGATAAGTATCAGCGGCCGCTGGAGTGGTACAGCACCATGGTTCATCAGGGATGCACACGCAACGAATATCACGAATACCGCGTGGAAGAATCGGATTTTGGGGAGCTGGGTTGTCTTTTTTTTCATATGGGCTGCGCCGGACCTCTAGTTCCCGGGCCCTGCAACAAACTGCTGTGGAACCGACAATCCTCGAAGCCGCGAGCCGGTGTTCCCTGTTTCGGCTGTACAGATCCAGAGTTTCCCAGGTCTACTCCGTTTTTTCAAACACCTAATATCGAAGGCATACCCCTTTCGCTGCCTATCGGAGTCAATCGTGCTCATTATATGGTGTATAAGGGAATGGCAGCTGCTGCCGCACCGGAGCGGCTGCAGCAGAGAACATCAAAAGTGTAGTTGGTAACAGGACGTATATGTCGAAAATTACAAAGAACGTCAACATACCGCTCAACAGAGCCGAGGGTGATCTTGAGATTAATGTCGAAGTAGCAGACGGTGTGATCACCCAAGCCTGGAGTTCGGGTACCATGTACCGTGGTTTTGAGGCAATGATGCTTGGTCGCGGGGCTCTGGACGGGCTCGTTATAACACCTCGCATCTGTGGTATCTGCAGCCTTACCCATTTGACCGCCGCAGTCGAGGCCCTTGATGCCATTACCGGAGTAAAGCCTCCGGATAATGCCCGCAGGTTGAGGAATCTCGCCCTGATGGTTGAAACAATTCAGAGTGATGTTCGTCAGGCTATCTTGATGTTCATGGTGGATTTTGCCAACCGGGAGGCTTATGGTAACCATCCTTTGGGGCAGGAGGCGGTTGAGCGTTATGCTCCTCTTCAGGGCAGTGCCGCAGTAGAAGTAATCCGCGAGACTAAAAGGCTGATTGAAATTGTCGGGATCATTGGCGGGCAGTGGCCGCACACCTCCTTTATGGTCCCGGGCGGCGTGACCTCAATGCCCGATACCTCCAAGATTATGCAATGTCGCATGATTCTCCGTCATTTCCAGAGTTGGTATGAACGCTTCATCCTGGGCTGTTCCGTTGAGCGCTGGCAGCAAATATCCACGGAAGCCGAGCTGGATGAGTGGCTTGAGGAAAAAAACAGCCACAGGAACAGCGAGGTGGGCTTTTTCATCCGTTTTGCCCGCCAGGCCGGTCTCGACAGCACCGGTCGCGGTCCCAACCGTTACCTCAGCTATGGTAATCTGACTTTGCCTGAAGACACAATCGTTGCGGGGATTGGGGGAAGACTGACAGCTGCGGGTTTTGCCACTGCCCTTGAAACATTTCAATTCGACCCACGGGAAATAACAGAAGATATCTCCCATTCCTGGTTTGAGAAGGAGGATGAGCCTCTTCATCCCTTTAAAGGGAAAACAACCCCATATGCCTCCGGAATGGGAGGGGAACTCTATTCGTGGGTGAAAGCACCACGTTACCGCGGCAAAGTGATTGAAACAGGCCCTCTGGCCGAGGAAATTATCGGCGGAAATCAGCTCTACAGGGATATGATCCAGCGGGGAGGCCCTAATACGCTAATCCGTGAACTGGCTCGGCTCACCCGTCCTGCCGGAATGTTCTCCTCGATGATGGTCTGGTTTGAGGAGCTTGTTGCCAACTGCAACGCTGATTTTTACCATAAGGTCAGCGGAATCCCCGACGGTGAAGGTGCCGGTCTGATCCAGGCGGCCCGCGGAGCCCTTGGCCACTGGGTCAGAATCAAAGGAGACAAGATTACCCACTATCAGGTGATTACGCCCTCATCCTGGAACGGTTCTCCCCGAGATGGCGAGGGTAATCGCGGCGCCTGGGAAGAAGCGCTGATCAATACGCCCATCAGGGATGTTAAACATCCTGTGGAGGCAGGTCATGTGATTCGATCTTTTGACCCATGCCTCGTCTGTGCAGTTCATGCAGTTCGGAAAAAAAGATAGTCATGCAGGCTGGAGGCCAATGAAGAGCCGCATTATCTGCATAGGCAATAGGCTTCTGCCTGAGGACGCTTTCGGTCCCGCTGTCTTCGACGATTTGCTGACGCGGTGCCTTCCGGCCGGAATAGAGGTTATTGAAGGTGGTACTGCCGGACTTAATCTTCTGCCCCTGCTTGAAGAACGCGGCCGGGTAGTCTTCGTCGATACTGTTTCGGGTTTTGCCGAAACAGGCAGTCTCGTTTTACTTGACCGGGAAACTATTACCAGCAGTGTGACCGACGTCCATTTCGGCCATGATCTTGGGCTGGCCTATGTGCTTGCAGTGCTCCCCCGGGTTTGTGAAAAAGATATGGTCGATGAGGTGTTTCTGGTAGGATTTGAAGGCGAATTTAATGACCATGTTGTAAAAAAGGCTGCGGAGATGAGCATGAATATTGCTGTAAAGGGAGCCGCTGCCGAGCAATGTTATTAAAGGAAAAGTCGATGGAAAAAAGTTTGCATGAACTGCAGGCCGAGAACGAGATGCTCCGTCAGGAGATTAAAGTTGCCCGTGAAGCAGCTGATATAACATCGGACTTCGTCGTTAAACAGTTTGAGCAGACCGAGCAGATGCTGCGTCGTTTCCAGATTGCCGATTCCGAGCGTCAGGCCGTTCTCGATGCAGCCACCCAGCTTTCTATCATTGCAACCGATCTTGATGGTACTATTCAGTTGTTCAGCCGCGGAGCCTCAACGCTGCTGGGATATAAAGCAAGAGATATGGTGGGCAAGGTTAATATCCTTTCCCTGCATCTTGAAGACGAGGTGGAAAACTACGGCAATGAAGTCAGCGGTGTCGTCGAATCCTCCCTTACCGGTATGGATGTCTTCGCTCAGTATGTTAAAGAGAAACAGACTCGCGGACAGGAGTGGCTCTATAAATGCCACGATGGTAAATACCTCGAGGTCAATCTGTCGATTACCGGCCTGTATTCCGAAGGACGAATGAAGGGGTATCTGTTTACCGCCATGGATCTCTCGGCGCATAAGCAATTTGAATATGAGTTGCGCCAGGCCCGTGATATCGCCGAGTCCGCCAATGCCTCAAAAGGGGCTTTCCTGGCACGCATGAGCCATGAGATTCGAACACCAATGAATGGTGTCATCGGCATGTCCCAGCTTCTGCAAAAGACCAAACTCGACCCCCAGCAGCGCAATTATGCCGATAAAATCCTCGGTTCTGCAAAAACCCTGCTGGGGCTTATCAATGATATCCTCGATTTTTCCAAAATCGATGCAGGTAAACTGGAGCTTGAGTCGATACCTTTCAACATAGATGATGTCTTTGCCAATGTCGTCAACGTCATAGGCATGCAGGCCGAAGAAAAGGGTCTGGAATTCCTTTTTCATGTTGAGCCTCAGGTGCCTCGGACCCTCGTTGGTGATCCTCTGCGCCTCGGTCAGGTACTGATGAATCTTGCCGGTAATGCGGTAAAGTTTACTGCGCGCGGCGAGGTGGTTGTTACCGTCACCGTGGAAGAATTGAGGGAAGAGACCATAGCATTGAAATTCAGCGTACGGGACAGCGGTATCGGCCTGGAGAAGGAGCAGGTTGAAAATCTTTTCAGCGCCTTCAGTCAGGCGGATGATTCGATTACCAGAAAATTCGGCGGAACCGGATTGGGGCTGACTATCTGCAGACAGCTCACCGAGATGATGGGTGGCCGTGTCTGGGTGGAAAGCCTGCCGGGAGAGGGTTCGGATTTTCTGTTTACGGTTCGACTCCGGCTAACCAGCGCAAAACCTTTCCCCGAAACCCACATGCCTGAATCCCTTCATGGCCTGCGTGCCCTCGTCGTCGATGATAACAAGGCCGCCCGCGATGTGTTGAGCTTGATGCTTTCGGCCATCAATATGAAGGTGGATAGTGTTAAGGATGGCCATTCCGCCATAGATCGACTGGAAGAGGCCGTCAAGGCGGGTAAGCCCTATGATGTGGTCCTGCTCGACTGGGTGATGCCGGGGATAGACGGCATTGAAACAGCCCGGCAAATACGGGCCAATGCGTCTCTGGCCAAGGTTCCGGCAATGCTGATGGTCACAGCCAACGGCCGCGAAGAGGCATATGTCGAGGCCGGCAAGGTCGGCATGGATGCCTTTCTTCTCAAACCTGTATATGGCTCGATGCTTTACAATACGCTTCTGCAAATTCTCAGAATTCCTTCTGTTGACGGTCCACGGATGGCACGGAAAGATACCGCCGCCATCCTGGAACTTGGTACGATTAGGGGCTCCCGCATCCTGCTGGTTGACGATAACCATATCAATCAGGAGGTCGGAGCCGCCTTTCTGAAAAATGCCGGTATGCAGGTGGAAATTGTCGATAACGGTCATGAGTGCCTTGATGCTCTTGCGGAAAAGTCCTTCGACCTTGTTCTCATGGATATTCAGATGCCGGTGATGGATGGCCTGGAGGCAACCCGCAGGATTCGCCAAAACAGTGAGCTGAAGGATCTGCCGGTTATTGCCATGACGGCTCATTCAATGGCGGGAGACCGCGAAAAAAGCCTGGCCGCCGGTATGAATGATCATATCAACAAACCTATTGACCCGGACTTGCTGTACAAAGCTCTGAAGGAGTGGATACCCGGCAAATGCGAAAGTAGTTTACCGGCGGAGGCGGCTAATCGGGCTGCTGAACGGATTGAGGGCGAAATCGTGGTGCCGACGCTTGCCGGAATCAATAAGGATGAGGCCATTCGCCGGCTCGGCGATAACTCCGAACTGTTCCTGAGGATGCTGAAGGATTTCAAGAAAAGCTTTTCCGCTCTGCCGGGGACTTTGCAGGAGTTGTCCATAGCAGGAAACTGGGCCAAGATATATGAGCATGTCCATACGGTGAAAGGAGTTGCCGGTTACATAGGCGCACAGTCAATATTTGAAGAAGCCAGTGAACTTGAAACCGTTCTGATCGAGGAAAACCGGGAATCGGCAACGCATAAACTTCCTTTGCTGATCGATGCCTTGAACAAGGTGCTTTCCTCTTTAGCCCTGCTGCCGGAGGAATTTAAGGAGGCCGGAGGAGCTTGCCGCAGTGGTGATTATGGATTGTCTGAGATCAGGGCAAAAACGAAGCATCTTATTCATCTGCTGGAGCATGGAGAACTTGCAGCCGAAGAGCAATTTCAGCAAATGAAGGAGATGCTGGCAGGGTCCGGGCATGAGGAGGCTGTGGCTGAGATCGAAGCAATGATTGGCGACATAGATTTCGAGGAGGCGGCGGAGTTGGCAACTGACCTGTTGCATCGATTACAACGGCAAAAATGTTGAGGCGTCCATGGTAATTGAAGAGAAGAAAGCCCGTATTCTGATAGTGGACGATGAGAAGATGAACCTCAAAGTCCTGGCCGACCTCCTTAAAAATGAACATTCGGTAATTCTTGCCAGAAGTGGAGCACAGGCATTAAAGCACGCTTTCGGAGAAAATCCGCCTGATCTTATTCTGCTTGATGTAATGATGCCCGATATGGGCGGCTATGAAGTCATTAAATGCCTCAAGGATAATGACCGGACCAATGCAATCCCGGTAATTTTCGTCACCGCTCTGAATTCCATGGAAGACGAAGAAAATGGACTGAAGCTGGGGGCGATGGACTATATAACCAAACCTTTTTCACCTCCGATAGTGGAGATGCGGGTGCGCAATCATCTGCGCATCGTTCATCAATACCGGCTGCTGGACCAATTGGCCTACTTGGATGGCTTGACTGAGATCCCCAACCGGCGCAGGTTCGAGGAGGTTTTTCAGAACGAGTGCCTTCGTGCAATCCGTAGCAGAAGCCCTCTTTCCATCGGTATGGCGGACGTTGATTTTTTCAAGCAGTACAACGACCATTACGGTCATGCCATGGGCGACCGTACCTTGCAGGCTATTGCCAGAGTATTACACAATTCGGTGAAAAGACCGGCCGATCTGGTTGCTCGTTACGGAGGTGAGGAATTTGTCATGATCTTCCCGGAAACCGATAGGGACTCCGCCAATCTGGTTGCCGATCGTATCCGGCTGTCCATAGAAGAATTAAATATCTCCCATCAATATTCGGGGATTGCCGATCATATCACCATCAGCATCGGTTTGGCGACAGCCAGGCTGACCAATGAATCCCGGCCTGAATCGATTCTGGAACAGGCCGATATCAATCTCTATACGGCTAAACAGAGCGGGCGCAATACGGTTGTTTCAAGTCTTGTAAACCCTTGATGGGGCTGCCGTCCCTTCCGGTAAGAGGAAAAATAGACTGATCGAGTCCGGATTGACGGAAGTGCCTCGACATAGGTCAACAACTGCTATTTTCTGAATTTCCAGAAATCAGGATGAAGCATGGCCAGAAAGGGAATCAACTCCAGGCGTCCGACGATCATGTTGATAATGAAAATCATTTTTGTAGCGCTGGAGAGATGGTCGTAACTTGCCATAGGGCCGATTTCACCAAAACCCGGACCAATATTGCCGATGGTTGCCGCCGTGCCGACCAGGCCAATTGAAGGACTGCCTTCAATAGCGGTGACGATAAATGCGGAAAGGGACATAAGCAATATATAGAAGAAGAGAAAGCCGAGCACCTGAAACTGAATATTCTCCGGTACCGTCTTGCGGTCGATCTTGATCGGCATGACAATCCGTGGATGGACGATCTGTACGATTTCCCTGCGTAAATACTTTCCGGCAAGCAGCACCCGAACAACCTTCACTCCGCCACCGGCAGATCCGGCGCAGCCGCCTATCAGCATAGAGGCAAACAGGATCGTCTGGGCCGCCACCGCCCATACGGCAAAATCCGCAGAAGAAAAGCCGGTGGTGGTAATTATGGAGATAATCTGGAACAGACTTTCGCGGATGGCATCGCCGATTGCCATATTGCCAAGGAAGAACAACAGCAGGGCCAGACATATGGCGCCGGCCAGAATGAAGAAGGCATAGCAGCGGAATTCCTCACTGCCCAGAAGCGCCAGCGGCCTGCGCCGCGCCGTCATTCGGTATTGCAGGGCAAAGTTCGAACCTGCAAGAAACATAAAAAAGATCACGATCCAGGTGATTGTCGAGCTTTGGTATCCCATTATTGATTCCGGGTGAGGAGAAAAACCTCCGGCCGCCATGGTCGACAGTGAATTGCATACCGCATCGAACAGCGGCATCCCAGCAATTTTGAGCAATGCAATCTCGATCAGGGTAAGAGAGAAATAGACAAGCCAGAGAGCCGTTGCCGTATGTTTGATGCGGGGGGTGACCTTTTCCTCGGTCGGACCGGGCGCCTCCGCGAAAAACATCTGGCGGCCGGCGATTTTGAACTGTGGCAGCACGGCAACAAATAAAACGATAATACCCATGCCCCCCAGCCACTGGGTAAGGCTGCGCCAGAAAAAGAAAGATTTGGGATACAGGGAAAAATCGATCAACACGGTGGCACCGGTGGTGGTGATCCCCGAAACCGACTCAAAAAAGGCATTCAACGGATGCAGGCCGAAGAAGAGGTAGGGAATGGCGCCAAAGGCTCCGGTGGTAATCCAGGCCAGCGCAACAATCAACATGCCTTCATTGCGTTTGAGTGTGTCGAAATTCCGCAAAAATCCCCCTGCCTTCTGCAGCAGCAGACCGCACACTATGGCACTGGCAGAGGCGATGACAAATGGATAGATTGAAAGGTAATCCTTTTCAAGCAGGGCGACTACCACCGGGGACAGAATAATGGAACCAAAAGCAACAAGGATGATGCCCAGCGCAGAAAATATATGGACACTTTTCATTTGCTGAACATCCTTTTAACGGTGTCGGCATCGGCTGCCATAGTAAATATCTTTAAGAGATCGCCGCCCTGCAGCGTGGTCTCTCCATGAGGAATGATTATCTGTCTGCCCCTCTGGATGGTGCCTATAATTGCCTTGGCGCCAAATTGCACATCGATGATTCGGGTTCGGGGAAAGTCTTCGGCCAGGGTGATCTGCAATACCTCTCCCTGGCCACCTTCGACCAGGGCCAGGATATCGACATCACTTGCCTGTACCCGGTTCAGAAGTTCCTTCAGCGCCGATTCACGCGGAGAAACCACAACATCGATGCCGACCCGATCAAATAGAAGAGCCGTCTGGACGTTGCCGACCCTGGTGATGATTCTGGCGGAGCCGAGCTGTTTGACCAGAAGTGAGCATAAAAGATTTTTTTCATCGTTATTGGTAACGCAGATAACCGCGTCGACCTCACCTATGGCCTCATTTTCGAGGAGTTCAAAATCGGTGCCGTCGCCATGAAGAACCAGGCTTCTGCGCAGATTATCGGCGAGAAACGAACAGCGTTCCCTGTCGTGCTCGATCAGAGTTACCTGGATTCCAGCCTGTTCGAGCTTTTCTGTTAGTAGAAAGCCTACACTGCCGCCCCCGATAACGGCGACCTTTTTGATGGCGCTGCTTTTCCTGAAGAATCTGGCTGCCAGGATATCCAGCGCAGGACCGGTCCCGATAAAGACAACTTTGTCCTTATTTCTGATTATGGTTGAGCCATCGGGAATGAACAGAGTGTTATCCCTGGTAATGCCGACTATGATGACGTCAGAAGGAAAATCGCAATCCATGATTCGTCTATTGAGAATGATCGAATCCTTCTTTATGCGATACTCGAACAGTTTGGTGCTGTCTTGAGCGAAATACTCGACATCGATGGCATCGGGCACCGATACTATCCGGAAAATATCCTGGGTCAGCAGCAGTTCGGGCCAAATGACCGTATCGATGTCATATGGTGTTCGATAGGCGCTCTGCCGGTAAAATAAGAGGTTTTTGTAAAGGTTGATGGTGCGCACAAAGCAGATTGTCTCAATGTTCCTGATCCGCTTTATGGTCCAGCAAGCCACGATGTTGGCTTCATCAAGATCGGAACAGGCAATGAACAGATTGACATTAGAAGCCTCCGCCCGTTCGAGCGCGGCCACATCTGCGCCGCTGCCGCTGACATAATTGATGTCCAGGTTGCTGAATTTTTCCGGTAGTTGTTCCTGTTCGTCAATCAGCGTAATATCATGATCGTTGCTCAGCCGTAGCGCCGCCATATAGCCTGCTTCGGTGGCGCCATATATTACAATTCTCATATCTGCTCCAAACCGGATCTGATAAAATTCGGCAGAAACCCTTTGTCCTGCCGGAGACGGAATCACCATAATGCAATACGATTACTTTGACCATCACTTTCGAGCTTTGTAAAGTATTGAATGAAATTCTGCCGATAGGGATGTCGTAACTGCTTTGTCAGTGCCTGCATGTGGGGGAGACAACCAAACCTGCGAAGCCTGAGCGTTACATCCCAGGAGCGTATCAATAAGCTGTGCCTTTAGAGTGAAGGTCTTCGAAGTTGCTTGGAAAGAGGAGTATTCCTGGGCGGCAGGATTTTTTCCTGTCCGAGGCAACAGAATAGACTGCTGATTCGCCGGGCCGGGGATGCTGGATGAGAAAATCTGTCTTCTTGCGGTGTCTTTTTTTGTAAGTATTTAATATGAATAAGTCGTTGTGGTATTGATAATTTGTAATGTTATGCTGGATGTGCTGTTTCACCAAATCCAGATATAAGAATGGCGCATTATTTGCAACTATAAATGTGAAATGAAGCATCTGCTTATCTGGTGGGGATATGGGTGGTGATTTAGTGGTTTGTTGGAGACAAAACAAAGGAGGTAAAAAATGGCACTATCACGATTTTTACCGGCAAGGCGGGGCAGAGGAGGAACACTGACGGGAAGAGGAGCAGGGTGGGACGATATGACAACTCTGCAACGGGAAATGAACAGGATGTTCAATGAATTCTACAGCGGCCTTGATCTTTCTCCCTTAGGAATACTGGAAGAGCAGTTGTCACGTTTTGCTCCGAGTATCGATGTCAAGGAGACATCGAAAAAGATCAAAGTGACGGCCGAACTCCCCGGCATGGATGAAAAAGATATTTCAGTCTCGCTGGAAGATGATTTTCTTGTCATCAGCGGGGAAAGAAAAGAAGAAAAGAAGGAGGAGGATGAGGAATATTATCACCGCGAGATGTCCTATGGTTCGTTTCGCAGGGTGATTCCTCTGGATGCCAAGGTTGATTCGGATAAGGTAGATGCTGAATTCAAAAAAGGTGTATTGAAGATATCTCTGCCCAAGCTGCCCGGCGCCGAAACCGAAAAGACCAAAAAAATCGAGATTAAAACCTGAGAATGATAAGGATGGGACAGTCCTTTCGGTTCGGCTGATCCGCACCGGAAGGGCCGCCATCTTCAGACTACTTCTCTTTGATCACGGTGATTTTTTCGCTGAGCCGCCAAAGTTTTTTTCAGGCTGTTTCCTAGCGATAGGGGTTCATCACCAATGTGGGACAGTGGGCTCTTTTGATAACACGTTCGGCGACGCTGCCAAGAAGAATTTTTTCAATTGCTCTTCTTCCATGCGTACCTATGATGATCATGTCGGCCTTCTGGTCCTTTGCATATTCAATAATTTCATCGACCACGTCACCGGTTGCTACCTTGCTGCTGCATTTTTTGCATTTGCCCTCGCATTTCTTCACAATCTCATCGAGTTTTTTCCGGGCTTGATCGACACGGGCAAAGGTGTAATCGTCATATGAAAAACTCCCCATGGCCATCTCTCCCATATAAGGCAGGGACGTGGCGGCATACTCGACTCCATGGAAAAAGGTGATCTCGCAATCAAGCTTGCCGGCTATGCCAATGGCAAAGTTTACAAGCTTCTCGGTATGCTGTTCGAGATCAACGGGGACAATGATGTGGGTAATCTCCTGCATATTCCCTCCTCTATTCCTGAAAAAAGTATTCTGTCAGTAACTGTTCCGGTTTCCTTATATTTTCAGCCTATCATGTATGCACCTCTATTCCTAGCTGTTTTGTGTAGGACGAAATTTGTTCGCAATGAGGAAGGAAATGCTATTCCTGGGCATTGATATCGAAGGCTCTATCATTTTCCGAGCCATTGTAAAAAGGGGTCGATCCATTCCGGGTAGGGTTTGTAAATCAGACCGTGTCCCACATCAAGATCCAGGACAATTTCCTCAAATTTCCCCAGCCCCTCGGACCGTTGGAAGTAGAGTGACGGGACGATCTTCAGCTTATCGGCCCGGTCATGGATAGAAAGGACATTACCGTACAATTTCAACTCTTCGTCTGTCAGATTTTTTTCAAAAAGACCGGACAGAAACAGGTAATTTACGTCTCTCTCCTTAAGCATGGCGGACACATAAGCGCTGATGGTGCCGCCTTTGGACGCACCGGTCACCGTTATTTTTTTCGGCGCTACCCCATGGGACAGAAGTTTTCTGACCTGATTGACGATTTTTTCAGCATAGGGTTTGACTTGAGTCCCTTGCGGCCGTGCCTCGCTGACAACGATTAATCCATGCCTGGCCAGTTCTTCAAGAATGAGCTGGTATTCGTAATATCCATGCTCGTCACTTTTGGGGCGGATACCGGCCTCTTCAACTATCAGGCCGTGAAGATAAAAAAGATAATCTTTATCTTTGACTGGGGCATCGGGTACCTGCTCAAGAATAATAGCATTGTCGGCAACCATTTTCGGCTCCTGTTTTGGGTAGACCTCATTGTTCCGTCAGTATACGGATAGTTTGTGCTTGTGGAGAAAGATATATCATTGTAGGTGGATTGCCACTACTTTTGGATCTTCTTTGGATGAAAAGTATTAACATCGTCCTTTCAGGACTCATCGTGTATGCGCAATGTCTCCGGTGGTTAAAACCACCGGCTATACGACCGAATCCCTTCGGGATTCCAGTTACAACGATTTTTTTCCGGATCCATGCGCCGCATGGGATCTCCTCTGAGATGCGTAGCAGCCCGTTGTATTTGAACTCCGATGACCTTGTAAAAAGTCATCGGAGTTGCTGAGCTGAACTCAGCGATAAGCACCCTACGGGCATAAACTCCGATTTCGAGAAAGCTCGTTATAACAGGAGTACTATCTGAAACGGTGATTTGGCATTACATATGGTACGGCAAATCACAGTTTCAGATCTAGGTCTACATTGACGAAGATCCTAGCTTTTTACGAGTCCATCAACTCTTATTTTTTCAGTATTGCTGGACTGCGGTGCAGCCGGGGAGAGGTCACCATGCAACACATGTGGACCAGCCCCCCCCCAAAAAAACCGCCAAAAAGAATTTCAGGTTTATATCTGTATATTTTTGTACCTCATTTTCACTGCAGGTATGCTTAATTCGGAAGAACTCCATTTTTGCTAGAGAAACAAGATGTGAATGGTATTTCTATTTCTTCATTTTCCATTTAAAGTCACTGTTGTGATTGCTTTCAGGTCGATATTTCAGCTGCAGGCCTTTGAGGAAATTTCGCAGTATCTGGTCCTTGCAGGAGCGGTAGTTCTTATGACCGGGTTTACGGAAAAAAGCGCTTAATTCGGGTTTGCTTACCGGCAGACCTGCCAGGGTCAAAATCTCCAGTATATCTTCATCTTTCAGCTCCAGGGCTATTTTCAGCTTCCGCAGAATAATATTGTTGGTCAGATGTTGCTCGGGCTTCCGCTGCGGAGAGGGACTCTGGTGTTCCTCTGTTTGTTGCCGTTTCCAGGAAATGAAACCATTAAGAAAAACGGCCAGTTCAGCGTCCCAACATTTTTTATATGCCGGGTCATCCTCTTTTTTCAGCATGTCGCTGACTTGTTGCCATGTTACCTGATAGCCCGCCGACCCGAACAGGGCAATCATCTGTGAATCGCCGATCTGGAAAGTATACCGAAGGCTGCGCAATACAAAATTGTTGGTCATTGTCTCTTATTTCTTCACGGCAGAGCTTTTACAATAACTTCAAGCGAGATACCATGACCCGCGTGTTGCATTGGTGGTTGCAAGGCAGTAGGGATGGCTGCTTCTTTCCTGATCGTCATGCTGAAAAAAGTTGCTGAAATTTTTCAGGAATTCCCGTCTCAAAGCGGCACGGTTCCCCGGTTGACGGATGTATAAAAGCCAGCACCTGGGCATGCAGGCCGAGACGACGCAGGGGATTGTCGCTTGAACCATATTTTTTATCACCGATAATAGGATGGTTAATGTCCTGCATATGCACCCTGATCTGGTGTTTTCTACCCGTTTCCAGGTTAATCTGCAGCATGGTATAGGTGTTGTTTGCCTTCAATGTCTTATAGTGGGTGATGGCTTTTTTCCCGGATTGCGGATTCTGGGATGAATAGACGATGAAGGCCTTGCTCTCGGTGAGCCATGAGGTAATTGTTCCTTCCGGCTGCTCGATTCGGCCCTCTACCACACCAACATAGGTGCGTTGACTCACCGTTGAACCCCAGTTTTCCTGGATCTGTTCTTTGATTTTCTCGTTTCTGGCAAACATCAACAGTCCCGATGTCTCCCGATCGAGTCTGTGGATGACAAAAATTTTATTTTCGGAGTTTTCCTTTTTAACGTAATCGCTCAGCATTGAATAGGCTGTTTTACGTTTTTCCTTATCCGTGGCAACGGTGAGGAGCCCTGCGGGTTTGTTGATGACAATGATGTTTTCATCTTCAAATATAATATTGAGCTCACGCGGCTGCTGCACCGGTACGGCTCTGGTCCAGCTCACCTCGACACGCTGGCCGGGCACAAGAGCATGATCGAACTGGGTGACAGGTTTGCCGTCAACTGAAACCTGCCTGTCCTTCAGCACGGCCTTAAGGATGTTGCGGCTCTTATGCGGCAGGTGGCTTAGCAGGCTGACCAGGAGGGTTTCTTTTTTCTCTACTACGTATGCGTTGCTCTTCTTTTTAGCTGTTTTGGCACGGCTTCGGGGTCTGGCATCCTTCATTGTTTCACCTGGTAGACGTTAGGTTCTTTTGGCTTGGTAGATTTTTTCTTCTCAGAACCTGAGGCAAAGAAATTCAGAACGAAAAGAATCATCGAGGCGCCAATCTACCTTTTTTCCTGTCTGAAGTCTTCTGCTATTCAAGCCTTTTTTATGATTCCTCTTCTTTTTCGTAGATCTCCTTCACCTGGTGATTGAAAGATGACAGCAGATTGCAGCTACTCTGATTCCTTTGAACTAGCTGCAGCAACCACAACGAATGCGCATTGGCCATAACCTGAGCGCGATGCTTCAATTTCCCGTACCTCAGGCAAAGGATGTTCGAGTATCTGGCCCCAACCGTGTATTGAAAACCCCCCCAGAGAACTTTCCCGATAATTAACCAGATTTTCGGCAAGATCGGCAATCCGTTCAATATCGGTGAGTGAGTGGATAATTGCCCGTTTTCTAAGCCTGTCTCTGTTGGAAAGAAGCAGTGTGCTTATCTGATGCACATATTCCATCACAGCATATGTCACTAAATCGATGTTCTCTTCATACTTCCTGACAGTCTCTCCTCCTCCGCCTTTATCCTGAGAGAATAATTTTCTGCCGGCGAGCTTCAGCATTTCATCGGTTATAGTCACCATCTTATAGACTTCCTCCTCCGCTCTGTATAAGGCAAGAGCCGGTACTTTCAGAAGATGCCTGTCAAGACTTGCCATAATATCGGGGAGGTCTTTTTCCTTGCCGGGAACTATCTTCTCCAGAAGGGAAATAAGGATCCCCGAGAACGGCAGGAGAAGAAAGCTCACCGAAACATTGAATATCGTATGCGCATTGGCTATCTGTCTTGGGATAACGTCGGCGGTTTTCGAGATAAGATCGGCAAACGGTACGATTACCGGATAGATTAGCAGGGCGCCGGTCAGGTTGATTATGAATTGGGCCAGACCTGTACGCTTGGCAGAAATCCCGGTGCCGATGGTGGCGAATAGCTCCAGGACGCAGGTTCCTATATTGGCGCCGACGATAAGGGAAATTCCCGACGTCAAATCAATAACGCCCTCCATGCTCATGGCTATCACCAGACTTGTCGTCGCCGAGCTGCTGCTGGTGATTGCAGTGAAGAGCGTACCCATGAGTATGCCCAAAAGTGGATATGTTCCAAAACGGATAATCAGCTCGATGACTTGAGGATACTCTCGGAGCGGGGCAGCGCCGTCCGCCATAATCTTCATGGACAGAAATACCAGGCCGAGAAATAACACAACTTCGCCGCTATCCCTGATTCCCTCACGGGTTGGGAAAAAGGCCTGTAGAATAAAACCGACTATGATCAGAGGAAAAAATAAGATGGTTACTTTGAAAGCAACTATCTGGGCAGTAAAGGTTGTGCCGATCTCAGAGCCGAGAATGACGAATATTGCCTGCCTGAGTTTCATAACACCGGCATTGACCAGACCAAGCAGAAGCAGCACGGTGACGCTGCTGCTCTGCACCAGAAAGGTGACCAGAGTTCCGGTGAACATGCCGCCCAGAGGAGTGGCTGTAGCTTTCTCGAGAATGAGTTTCAATCGTGGGCCGGCAGCTCTCTTCATGGTGTCGCTCAGCATCCTGATGCTGAACATGAAGAGAACAAGTCCTCCGAGGAGCTTGAAAACTATTGTCGCACCGTCCATGGGGCTCCGGTCTCATCGTTGGCCGGGGAGCAGGCCGCAGCTCCCCAGCCGGTTCTGTATGGCAAATCATCTTGTTCAGCGTACAACAAATACCGGAATGTGATGACAATGCGACAGGACACGGTGAGTCACGCTGCCGAGCACCATGCCTTTAAAATCGTTGAGTCCTCTTGAGCCCATGATTATCAGATCGCAACCTTCCCTTTCGGCTATTCTACATATTTCATCTCCGGGTTTGTACCCGTGAGCTACAGCTTCAGTGAAAGTAACTCCATTTGCCTGAAGATATTCTCTGTAGGGTGAAAGCAGAAGATCGGCTTCCTCTTTCTGAGCCTTAATAGCCTCTTCCTTTGCCTTGCCTGTGACGATGCCGGGAATTGGGCCGGTAACATAAGCCAACAGGATCTCGGCATTCATAAGTTTGGCGATGTTAATCGCATGTTTCTTGGCAAGTTTGGAGTTTTCAGAACCGTCTACAGGTAATAGAATCTTTTTGTAATTTTCCATGGGGTCTCCTTGTCGACAAGTAAGTCAAGCTTGCCGTATTGGGTGAGAAAGATTGCTGTTGCAGAAAATGACATCAGAATGATCACGAATGCAATGAATTCGGATTCAAATCATCTGAGGAATCTGAAAATGAGAGTTGCTGATTAGTACAACCTGTCTAAAGGTTCTTATGCCCCTCAAGGGGGTACTGTAAAGAGTCCAGCTCAGCTGGGTTAGTTAGTCGAAGCCTCGCTGTGATACAGTGCTGAATGGTTATGATTATGGTTCTAAATTTATTGTACGGCAGAACAGGATTTCTTGTCAAATGTGCCGAGGGAGAGAAGCTGTTCGTAGTTGGAAGACTGCACATTGAAACAATAAAAATAACTTGAAAGAACACCTGGAAGAGAATATTTTACTGAGAATAGGTTACTTGTTGCAAAGATTTGCGTAAAGTCAGGGCTGGCTCATAAAGCAATGATCTGTCACCTTGACCATCGGCTATAAGTTGAATCCACAACAGTGCAGGGCGGTGGTCTGCTGTCAGGCCTAGCAGGAGGATGCGCTCGTGCAACTTCTCGTCAACATCGACGTCGATGATCTCGATCGCGCCATCGCCTTCTATTGCACAGCCTTTGAACTTCGCATAGGGCGCCGCTTTGGCGTGGATGGTGTCGAACTCCTCGGAGGCTCGACTCCGATCTATCTGCTGCTCAAGGCTGACGGAACCCAGGCTTCACCCGTCTCTTCCCACCTGAGGAACTACCACAGACACTGGACTCCAGTGCACTTCGACATAGTCGTCGACGACATAGATGCTGCGGTAACGCGTGCATTGACAGCCGGCGCCAAACTAGAGCAATCAGTTCGCACCTCGGGTTGGGGAAAACTGGCTCCCATGTCAGACCCGTTCGGCCATGGCTTTTGCATCGTTCAGTTCCTCGGCAGAGGTTATGACGAGATCGCCACCCCATAGCAACGGCCTTTATGGTGAACGGCGGGGCGGCAAGGGGAACGAAGAGAAATTGATTATGATACCACAGGGAAAGGTCACATTCCATGCCGCTTTTCAGGCGGCCGGACCCCCGACAACCTGGCGCAATGATGCCATCTCCAGGATGGCGACCATCCATTTGCATACACCTCTTCTTAGCGTCTTATTCCAGGATCAACCTTTCCGCTGATGGAGGTAGTCGATCATTTCCACAAGGGTGTTGAGCTTGCCGTAATCCGCCTCGGGAACGCTGACCCCGAGTTCCTCATCGATGCGGACAAAGAAATTCAGGGCATCGAAAGAATCAATATCGAGTGCTGCCCTGATGTTCTCATCCGGCCCCAGGGTGCCGGGATCGGATTCGGGGGCGATTCGTTTAAGAATCCCGAATATAGTATTCTTGATTTCATTCTCGTTCATAATTCCGGAGTCTCCTGCAGATAGCGATTTATGGCATCCAGGAACTGGGCACCGCGATGGCCGTCGGTGGCGCGATGGTCAGCTGCAAGGGTTGCCGTCAGGACCGGCCTTACCCCGAGCATGCCGTTTTCGGCCCAGGGCTGCTCCATGGTTCTGCCGAACCCGACCAGTGCTAGCTGGGGTGGATAGATGATTCCGTAAACAGTTTCGACCCCGAGTTCCCCCAGGCTGGTGACGGTGATGGTGGCATCGGTCATCTCGGAGCTGCGCAGCCCACCGGATCGGGCACGTCGGATAAGATCCCGCAGCGCCGCCATGAGTTCATCACCAGTCATTTCTTCAGCGTTGAGGATAGCCGGTGCGACTATTCCCCCCTGGCGCAAAGAGATGACGAAACCGATATTGATAGCTTCGGCGGTCTGCTGCCGGTCATCAATCCAGTAACCGTTGAATTCCGGGAAATCCGTCAGCGCCAGGGCCACCGACCTGATGAGCGGAACAACCGGCAGAATTCTGTCCTTTATCGGACGCTTCTCATTTTCCGAGGTCAGCCGGAGCAGGGTACGGCTCATGTCGATACGGGTCTGCAGGTAATAGTGGGGGATCTCCTTTTTGGAGCGTGCCATGGCGTTGGCGATGGCCCGACGCATGCTTGCCCGATGATCGCCGGCATCTGCTTTTTCAGGGAACGGGGGTGCCGGCTGTGTTGGTAGTGGTGGGGGAGGTGCAGCAGTTTGCTCGATATCAGAGGCGCGTATGGCGCCATCAGCACCGGTTCCTTTAAGTGTACTCAGGTCAACTCCGCGTCCCGCGGCAAGTTTGCGTGCGTATGGAGAGACTTTGAGCCTCTCTGGTGCAGAGGTACTAAAAGAGGGTCGGGAGGATTCATTCTCAGGTTCAGGCAGCGGCTCGGACTCACCTTCGGGCTCCGGAGACGGTGGAGGAGTTCCTTGGGTCGGCGCCTCTTTCGACGGCTCCTTCGATTCTACTGGCTCTTTTGTTTTTATGACGGCCATAACCGTACCCACGGGAACCTTTTGGCCTGGATCGACAAGGAGTGATTCGATAACCCCGTCTTCGTAGACCTCGATCTCTATCGCGGCTTTTTCGGTATCCACAACGGCGACGACATCTCTTCGCCTCACTGAATCACCTGGCTTTACCAGCCACTCGATAAGCGTACCCGTCTGCATGTCGGAGCCTAAGCTGGGCATGCGAAATTCAGCCATGGGCGTCCACCATTTTGCGGACAAG
The DNA here is from genome assembly GCA_016278675.1 of Desulfobulbaceae bacterium. GTDB lineage: Bacteria > Desulfobacterota > Desulfobulbia > Desulfobulbales > Desulfocapsaceae > Desulfopila_A. The sequence goes on from JADQBJ010000055.1 coordinate 28,804, forward strand.
GTTGACGATTGCATCCGTCTGCGGCAGGGCGGCCTTCTCAAGATGGGCGGCGTAGGGCATGGGAACTTCTTCACTGCAGAGGCGTTCGACGGGAGCATCGAGGTCGTAGAAACCTTTTTCCATAATGCGTGAGATGATCTCCGCAGAAATGCCGCCGCTGCGCCATCCCTCATCAACAATGAGGGCCCGATGGGTTTTGGCTATCGAGGTCAGAAAGGTTGCTTCATCGAGGGGACGCAAGGTGCGCAAGTCGATGACTTCTGCGTCAATGCCTTGTTTGGCGAGAATTTCTGCGGCATCCAGGGATTTGTGGAGACTCGCGGAATAACTGATAACGGTGATGTCTGTTCCCGCCCTGAGCACTCGAGCCTGGTCGATATCGACCGCACCGGCATCGGAGGCCAGTGATCCCTCCATGTTGTAGAGTCCGGCATTTTCGAAAATCAGTACCGGGTCCGGATCCTGCAGCGCCGTCCAGAGCATGCCGCGGGCATCCTCAATGGTGGCGGGGCAAACTATTTTGATCCCGGGAATATGGGCATACCAGCCTTCGAGTGAGCGGGAGTGCTGAGCAGCCAGCTGACGGCCGCCTCCGGTCGCTATGCGGATGACGATAGGGACATTGAATTGGCCTCCGGACATGTACAGAAAGACGGCGGCGTTATTGATGATCTGATCGGCGGCCAGCAGACTGAAATTAACCGTCATGACCTCTACTATGGGACGCATGCCGCCTAAAGCCGCACCTATTCCTGCCCCCACAAATCCCGATTCTGAAAGAGGAGTGTCTCGTATTCTTTCGGGGCCAAATGTTTCAAGCAATCCTTTGCTGACCGCAAAACACCCTCCATAACGGCCAACATCCTCCCCCATCAGGAAAACCCGTTCATCCTTTTGCATGGCTTCACGGATGGCTTCGCGCACGGCTTCGCGGTAGGTGGTCTGTCGGGACCGGTTCTGCTCCTTGTCGCTCATGACATCCTCCGTTCCGAATAGACGAAGCGGGTCAAATCTTCGAGGGGTTCCCAGGTGCTGGCTTCAGCAAAGGCCACGGCCTCCTCGATTTCGCGGCTCACCTCGGCTTCGAGTTCGTCGATGTCGCCCTCGTTTATGATCTGCTGATCTTTCATCTTCCGGGTGAAGGTTGCGATCGGACATCGCTTTTTCCACTCTTCGACTTCCGTTTTAGGGCGATAGAGTTCGGGATCGTACATGGAGTGTGCCCGAAAACGATAGGTGCGGCACTCTAGAAAAAAAGGTTTCTTCGTGGCGTGAATTAATTCGGCAGCGTTTTTTGCCGCACTTTCAACTGCCTGCACATCCATGCCGTCCACAGCCGCTGAACCCACATCGTAGCTTTTGGCCTTGCCGGCTAGATCCGTGAAGGCCTCGGTGTATTTCAGTGCCGTACCCATGGCATAGAGGTTGTTTTCACACACAAACAGCACCGGCAACTGCCATAGAGACGCCAGATTCATGCTTTCATGGAATTCACCCTCGGCGACGGCGCCATCGCCGAAAAAGCAGCAGGTCAGCTGAAGTCTCTGCTGCATCTTGTCGGCCAGAGCCAGGCCGACGGCTAAAGGCAGTCCGCCGCCGACGATGGCGTTACCTCCATAGAATCTCTTTTCAGCATCGAATAGATGCATTGACCCACCGCGTCCCCGGCTGCAACCTTCCTGTTTGCCGTACATTTCAGCCAGTATAGCCGCCGCGGTAATACCCCTGGTGAGCGCATGGCCGTGCTCGCGATAGGTGGCTACTACGGCGTCCTGGCTGGTCAGTGCTTCCATGACGCCGACGGCCACCGCCTCTTCGCCGTCATAGAGATGCAGAAATCCCCGTATCTTCATAGCGCTGTAAAGTTCGGCACACTTTTCCTCCAGACGACGGATACGAATCATGGCGCGCAGCAGATGCAATGCGTGTTTTCGCTCCATCGGGGCTGCCTTTTTTTCAGCCCCGGCGGTTTTTTGGGTGCTCATTCCGGATTCTCCAGAGTTGAGAGGTCGCCTTCGGGAAGACCCAGCTCCCGGGCCTTGAGCAGTCGGCGCATGATTTTGCCGGCCTTGTTTTTAGGAAGGTCCAGCTTGAATTCAATCTCTTTAGGGGCCACTGCCGAGCCTAGTCTTTGACGGGCGAAGCCGATGAGTTCGAGGTGCAAATCATCACTGGGCTCGATATCGGGCTTGAGGGCTACGAATGCCTTGACGATTTCGCCGATAAGCGGGTCCGGTTTGCCGATAACTCCAGCTTCGGCAACGGCGGGATGTTCCATGAGCGTACTCTCGACTTCGAATGGACTAACCATGTGCCCTGAAGTTTTGATGATGTCATCGGCCCGGCCCACGAACCAGAAATATCCATCCGCATCGCGTTTGGCCAGGTCCCCGGTTAGATACCAGCCTCCTGCGAAGCACTTACGGTAGCGCTCTTCGTCATGCAGATAACCGCGAAACATCGACGGCCATCCCGGCCGGAGCGCCAGGTCGCCCTCGATGCCCGCTTCCTCCACCACCTTGACAGCATCGCCCTCGACGTGCTGGACAATAGCCGCCTCGATGCCGGGAAGCGGACGCCCCATGGAGCCTGGGCGGATCTCCATTGCAGGGAAATTGGCAATCATGATACCGCCGGTTTCCGTCTGCCACCAATTGTCGTGGATCGGCAGCCCCATCGCCTCCATTCCCCAGACCACGGCCTCCGGATTGAGCGGCTCGCCGACGCTGTGAATGACGCGCAGGTTACTCAAGTCATAGGTTTTTGCCGGTTCTATGCCCAGGCGCATGAACCTGCGAATGGCCGTGGGCGCAGTATACCAGACACTTACCATCTGGGAGGCCAGGATGTCACACCAGCGCATGGGGTCGAATTCGGCTTCATCGACGATATTAGTAATTCCATGCAGCAGCGGCGAGATGATGCCGTAAGACGTTCCGGTCACCCAACCCGGATCGGCTGTGCACCAGAAGACATCGTCCTCATGAAAATCCATAACATATTTGCCGGTCATGTAGTGAGTGAGAGCGGCGCTGTGTGCGTGGAGCGCACCTTTGGGCATCCCGGTGGTACCGCTGGTGAAGTGAAGAAGGGCTATATCCTCGGGGTCCGTAGCGGGAATGTCGTAGGTCTCGGACGCGGCTGCCATGAGCCTGGGCAGCGACCTCAGGCGGTCATCCTGGTGATCCTCGACATCTGTCAGGAGCACATATTGGAGAAGCGGGAGCTTGTCGATCAGCTGACTAATTTTTTTACGGTAGTAATGCTCAGTGGTCAGCAGAATTTTGGCATCTCCTCTGCTGAGCCGCTGATAAACAGGTTCCGGCCCGAATGCGGAGAAGAGGGGGCAGAATATACTGGTGTTTTTAAGAATCCCCAACGCGGCAATATATAATTCAGGAATTCGGCCGGCCAGGACAAAGGCGGTGTCCCCTTTGCCGATGCCCAGGTCCAGGAGAATATTGGCAAAGCGGTTGCTCTGTGCTTTAAGCTCGCCATAGGTAAAGGTGCGGGAGGTCTTGCCGCTGCCGAGCCAGCGCAGGGCTACATGATCGCCAAGGTCTCCATCGGCATGACGATCGACTGCTTCATGGGCAATGTTAAATCCTCTGCCCTCAGGAAGACCCTGAAACTCGGCGCGGATGGTGTCCCACGAAAACGAGGCTACTGTGGAGGCATAATCGGAGAGATTCGGGGGCTTGGTTAACGAATGCGGCTTTTTTTCGATTGAAGGCCAAAGCACGTTCGCACCTCTCTTTGTTTTTTAGTTCAACAAAAATAGTACAAAAATGGTGACAAGCCTGCAGAAAGAACCCAACTTCTGTGCATTTAGCCTGAATGGAGACAGAAGATGTATTAAAAAGAAAGTAATAAGTATGATAATTAATGGTAAGTCAAAAGCAGGTGGATAGTCAAGCAGCGGGATTTTGTGCTGCCATGGGCTTAATCCGGATCCAAAAAGGTAATTTTGAAAAATCGGAATATTTCCTGAACCTTCACTCATACATCTTCAGAAATCCTCAGCGACGAATCAGGCGTACTTTAAGGCGTCCTTGGAAATACCTGGAAAAAGCGGCAGGGACAAGATACGCTATTAATAGGTTCCCAACAAAGCGAACCCATTCTTCACCCATCAACAAGATCAAATGTAAGTAAAGCGGCGCGGGAAAAGCTGAAGTGCACTCCAACTATTCACTGAAAATCACAATAGAAAAAAGGAGACATGCTATGAGCAGAATTACTTCAATTTTTTTCATGGTTTTAATTTTTGGCCTTGCGACTGAGGGACGCTGTAAAAGTGTTGATCTGGAAACCTGGCATTTGCGTAATGAGGCGGGGAGTGGAGTTTTTGAAAATGTGGTTTACGGAGATGGTGTTTTTGTCGCAATAGGAGATGATGGAACAATCTGGAGATCTGCCGACGGTGCAAACTGGACTGAAATAACCCCCTCGATATCTACGGCTTCTTTATCCGGGGCAACCTATGGAGCGGGACTGTTTGTTGTGACCGGGAGTGAAGGAGAAATTCTGACATCTTCAAATGGCTCAACCTGGGAACCTCAGGAACCCGAAGTGCCCATCACCTCAACCTTATCGGCTGCCGCCTATGGGAATGGAACTTTTGTGGCGGGAGGAGATGGGATAATAGTCCACTCGACCGATGCAACTGATTGGATAGAAGCTGACCCACCACTTGATCCTTCTGTCTGGATCAGAGGAATTGTACATGGTGAAGATCTATTTGTCGCTGTCGGAGATGCGGGAGGAATATACACCTCTTCTGACGGCATCGACTGGGTAAGCAGTACTTCAGTAACTGCTGACAACCTGACAGCAGTATCCTATGGCAATGGCATGTACATCGCAACAGGCCCTGGCGGTATGATTCTGACCAGCAGCAATGGCATAGATTGGAGTGAGGGCACTACGGAGGTCTCCGAAAATCTGACCGATATTCATTATTTACAAGGGTATTTTGTTATAGTCGGTGATAGTGGCGTTATTCTGTATTCCACCGATGGCAACGAATGGACCGAGGCTGATACGGATATCGCTGACAATTTAACCGGAATAACCGGGGGAGGCTATACCTTTGTTGCCGTGGGCGAGCAGAGAGTCATCTATCAATCCAATGAAGAAGGGATGTCGCTTCCTCTGATGATGGTCCCCATTGCCCCACCAGATGAAGATTAATGGACTCGCAATAAATCTCATTTCCTGGAGTCCGCGCTTCTGGCAGAGTCCATCCGGGCAACTCCGAGACTTTGACCTTATCGGGATTTAGCCGCCGGTTCTGCCGGCCCTGCAAAAATGTGCTCAGCCGGTTTGTCCTGGGACTTACCGGCTGAGCTGTTCAGTTCACGCTTGAAAATGTCATTCATGGAGGGAAACCCAGCTCCACACCCTTGAGGATATTGGTGCAGAGCTGGAGGAGAGAGGGGAGGCTCTCAGGTTGGTAGCTTATAAAATTTTTTGTTAATTTCTTCCGTTACCGCCGCCGTTACCACCGCCGTTACCACCGCCGTTACCACCGCCGTTGCCGCCGCCGTTGCCACCGGCATTACCGCCGCCGTTGCCGCCGCTGTTACCACCGCTGTTGCCACCGGCATTGCCGCCAGCATTACCGCCTGCATTGCTACCACTGTTGCCGCCGGCATTACCACTGTTGCCGCCTTTGTTTCCACCCGCATTACTGTTGCTGCTTGCATTTCCAGACCCGCCGCTGTTTCCCGGTCCTCCTTTGCCGCTTGCTGAAGCTCCGTCTTTACTACTGCCGAGACCGGCAGCGCCGGAAATACCACCTGCCGATTTGTCCAGGCCTTTTCCCCGGCCTATGCCTAATCCATTATTAGAACTGCTGACGCCGGTATGTATGCCGAGGCCATGCCCTTTGGCCAATCCGTTCCTGGTGTCGCGGGCTGTGGCTTCAGCGAATTCCTGTTCGGAGAAATCTTTTCGGCCTTTTCTATGGCCGAGGCCAAGGGTAGAGGGATGAACTCCCAGTTCACTGGCGATATCGCCCCAGCCCATTCCGGAGTCCCGCATGGCCTCGATATCATCTCCTATAACACCGGTTGCCGCGGAGAGTGTCTCCTGATAGGCTTCTTCAAGCGCCTGCACTTCAGCTAGTTCATCATCGGTTGGCTCATCTCCCAGCGCATCGAGTGCGTCCTGGTAATTATCAAATGCCTGCTGCACATCTTCATCACTCAGTGCAGCTTCATCGGCAAGCTGCGATGCATGAGCCGCCTGAGCAGGATTTTCATAATAGCTTTCCTGGTCCTCCGTCAATTCGTCGGCAATAACCGTTGAAGCTGAAAATGCAATTGCTGTCAGTCCCAAGAGCAGCATTTCAATTGTTCTCTTGCGGGATCCTTGTGGCTTTTTCATGTGGAATTCCTCCTGTTTTTAGAAATTATGGGGTTTGAAAAAATTAATATACTAGGTGATAACTGCAGGTTTTCTCCGTTTGCTGCGGTAATTGTTTCTGGGGCACCGAACCAGCTCAGCCTGACGAGATCGGCATGTTCGGGGTCAAGCCGATCCAACAGCAAGCGTTGCAGGTTGAGCGCTGACTCTCTGGCTTCGTTTTTGTCGTCTTTGTTATAGGCAATAATATGCAGTTCCTCTCCGGTCATTCTGCGCACAACACCGGCCAGATATTCCACCTCCTGGTTCCCAGGGGATGAAACTGTCTGAAGAAGACCTGGAGTAGCGAGAATAATCCGGTGAATACCGATTCTATAGCTGCGGTAGCTGTAATCTCCAAGCTGATGCAAATGTTCCACCGCCCGGTGCGCCCACTTACCGGTGCGGTATGTTGCCAGATAGCGTTTGAATGCCTGTATTTGCAGAGTTTCGTTATTAAGTTTGCGGTAAGCAAGTGCAGAGTTATAAAGTGCTTCCGGAACATCCGGATCTATTCTCAATACCTGCTGGTACTGCTGCAGAGCGGCCTGGAAGTTGCCGCTCTCCAGGTAACTGTGGCCGAGGTTCAGTAGTGAGGGCAGAAAATCAGGATGGTTCCGTACTGTCTGAAAATAGCTTTGTCTCTCAAGTTCCCGGTTGTCCAGCGCCCAATAGGCGACACCCTGCCAGTGGACATATTCCGGGTTCTGCGGATTAAGTTCAACAGCTTTGCGAAAAAAACGAAGGGCTTCTTCTTGTTGATTTTCGGCAAGCAGACTTCTGCCCACACGGTAGTTAGCGTGGGCATCATCCGCATATCGGGCTATGCCGTCGGCCTGGTGGGCATTATTTGCAGTATTGCGCTCCACCATAATGCCACCCAGAAAAGCTGCCGACACAATTACCGCGGCAAGGAGTGCTCCGGCCGGTGAAAACCGCAGATTAAGCGGGGTCATGAACCACTCTGCCAGCCTTCGGTGCAGTCGGGGATTTCGCTTGTTAATCCGCTTCATGATTTCCCTTTTCAGCCCAAGCGGTGCATCCTGTTCCATCGAGCGGCGAAGCAGATCTTCTATCATTTTTTCGTCTTTCATCTTATCGCTCATAATCATCAATTCTGATTGCTTGAAAGAATTGCACGAAGCTGCGCAAGCCCTCGTTTGATTCGCATTTTTACCGCGCTATCTGAAAGATTGAGGGCATCGGCAACATCACGTATCGAACACCCATGCCGATAACGCAATATGAGAGTCTCTCTGGTGTGGTCGGCAAGTTCCTGCAGGGCATCCTCAACCTGACGATGCTCCTCCTTGTTTTCCATGCGGGTGCAGGAATCCTCGCCTGTGTGTTCCTGGAGTGCTTCATGCTGAAGAATGTGCAATTTTGCGTGCTGTTTCGATTTCTTACGGCTCCAGTCACTCGCCAGATTAACGGCCAGGCGATAGAGCCAGGGAAAAAATGCCATATCGGTTCGATATAAATGTAATTTGTCGAATGCACGCACAAATACGTCCTGGCTCAGGTCGGCTGCTTCTTCGTTGTTATGGGCGTATCTGAACATAAGGTTGTATATAGGACGTTGATAGCGCTCTACCAGCACTTCATAAAGCTGTTTCTCCCCAGCCAGAACCTTTTTAACAATTTCTTTATCTGAATAATTCATCCGGTCCTGAATGTGAGCGTATTCTGCTGTTTTAATTTATGCTTATACCTGTACATACGTTTAGGGAAAGGAAAGGTCACTTTCTGCCGGTTTATTTATCGGAATTTTTGAAATCGGTGAGAAAAAAACTGACGGATTCATTGAGGCGCAAAGGGGTGTTCAGTACCGTCCGTTTTTCGGCGACGCCAAACCAGCTAAGCCGGATACGGTTGTTCTTTTTAAGATCAGGAAATTGTTTTGCCAGATAGTTGCCGATGTTCAGCGCACGTTTTTGAGCGAGTTCACGGTTGTTCAGCTGATATACGATGATATTGAGAACGCCTTCGGGCATATTGGCAACCGTCGCCCCAACAAGATTAAGCGAGGGATATGTGCGGGACGACGGCACGTCAGAGAAGGGAACGAAGTCGATCTTTGAGAGCGTTACAGTACGTACACCCAATCTATGATTGCGATAGCTATGGTCACCGAGGCTATTGAGTCGATCGGCGGCCCGACGGGCAAAACTGCCGGCCGGGTAAGCATGCAGATACTTGAGCCAGGCGTCCTTTTCCTCCGGGAGCCGGCCCTGTTTTCTCAGGATAACAGCACGATTGTATAATGCCTGCGGGTTAAAATGATTGAGTTCCAGAGTTCTGGCATAATATTCAAGGGCTTCTTCATATTTGCCTGCTTCAAGAAGATTATTACCCAGGTATGTCAAGGCCTGAGTGTTTTTAGGATCAATCAGCAGAGCTTCGTTGTAGCTCCGGCGTTCCAGCTCCACCTTCCCTGTCTCCCCCTGTGCCACTCCCAGCCAGAAGTGATATTCGCTTTTGCCCGGATCTAGAGAAACTGCCTGCTGTAAATGGGGCAGGGCCTTGTCGGTTTTCTCTTCAGCCAGAAGAAAACGGCCGTAGTAGTAATGGGCCTCCGGGTTTTGCGGTTCTTTGGATACCGCGGCGCTGAAGGTTTTACTTCCCTGCTGAAATTTTTTTTCCTGCAGGTAATATTCACCTTGAATATTGTATTTTACGCTGCTGCCGAAATCCTGAACCTTAGCGCAGCCGCCAAGGAAAAATGCCATGCAGAGCAATAGAGATACCGATCTTTTCATAGAAATCTTCTCCTGATCATTATTTGGTGTAATTGTGATATCAAGACTTCGTTTTTAATGTGATAACAGAGAAATCTGTCTATTCGATAGTACGACAAGAATGAGCGAAATCAATACTTCACCTTGAAGTTTTTTTTCTGGATATATACTAAGCGATTGATTTGAAGAGGTATTTCTTTCGGAAATGGAGAGGGAGCAGAGAAGCTTAACAACTCACCATTTATTGGCGGGTAATAGCCGGGGAGTCATTCTTTAATGCGGTGATCCTATGAAATTAGCTTTTTACCTGTCAGCTTCATTCATGGTAGCGATCAAGTAGAAATATTCTCAAGGAGGAGTCTGTTTTTCTGAGTTGCCGGTCTTGCTTACCTATCACTGGCCCGCTACCGCCGTCAACAGCATGAAGCAGTGGGAAAAACGTCCGCTTTCCGGGATGAAGCAGAGTACCTTGTCGCCTTCCTGCAATTTCCCGGAATGCAGTAATCCTTCCATAAGAAGATAGATGGAAGCGCTGCCGATATTGCCGACTTCAGGCAGATTGGTAAACCATTTTTCATAAGGAATTTCAAAACCGGATGCCTTCATCCCCTGATAAAATCTGTCACGAAAATAATGGGAAGAGTAGTGGGGAAGATACCAGTCGACGTCGGCTGGAGAGAGAACTCTTTTCTTGGCGATCCCCGGCAGGGCTCGGGCCATTGCGGTCGAGACAATGTGCTGGTCGAGGAGTTTGACGTCCTGACGTACGGCAAAGAAATTTTGCTGAGCGGCAGCGCTGCTGTCACCTTGCGCACGCCAGCCGGTCACCGCACCGTCTTCCTGCTTTTGGCCACCGGCATACATGCAGGTATCCAGTTCGCCGGCATAAGAGCGGTTTTCTATCCATTCAACCCGGAAACACATGCCGGTCTGGCTGGGTTGCCCTGAGACATAGGCTGCACCGGCACCGTCGGAGAGCATCCAGCGCAGAAAATCGGCATCAAAACCAAGAACGGGCTTTTTTTTGAGATCGGCCTCGGGATTGGCCTCGGTGATGAAAAAACCGGCTTTCATATAGGAAGAGGCCAGCTCAGAACCCGTGGCCACTGCATTTTTGACGGTACCTGAGGCGACATTCATACAGGCGTACTTCAAGGCGGTAACGCCGGATATGCAGATGCCTGAAGTGGTGACGACATCACAGGGTGGCAGCCGCAGTTCACCGGCCACCATCAAGGCATGCCCGGGCATCAACAGGTCGGGACTGGAAGTGCCGCTGCACAGACATTCGAGGTGCTCAGGGATAAAGGGCTTAAGCTTTTTCACGGCTTCGGCGGTAAGTTGAGCATTGGTATGGGTAGGCTTGCCGCTCTGCGGATCAATGGCATAATGCCTGGTGATGATTTTATTATTGGCCAGGATGCGCCGCTTGGTCCGGGATGGAATATTGTTGATTCTTCCCAGGATGTCTTCAATATGGTCGTTGTCAACCGGCTTCCCCGGCAGGAACGAGGCCAGATCATTGATGTAGATATTCATACTCAGCTCTTGGTAATATGTTGATGCAGGTCTTTCATGAGATGCGAATACAAGGTATAGAACTCTTTTTTCGGCAGCACTGTCGGCAGTACCGCGTTGGAAAAGGTATAATAGTCGAGATCTTTGATTTCCAGGATATCCCGGCATTTCCGAAAGAGAGGCGTGCCTGGAATAGGCGTCAGAATTGAAGGGATGGGCAGGCTGATGGTTGAATCCTCGATGAACCTGCTCAACCGGGCAAAATCCTCAGCGGTATAGTCAGGAGAAATGATAAAGTCACCGATTACCTTAATGCCTATTTCAGCGAGAATATTCAGGGCCTCGATATTTACCGCCAGGCTCGATTTTTTGTTCATTCCGCGCAGGCGGCCGTCATCGATCTCTTCAAAACCAATGACGACCGCAGTCAACCCGGCCCGGTGCCAGAGCCTCAGCAATTCCGGATTACGCACCACGGTATCAGCCCGGATATCGGCAACTATCTTTTTCTTCAGATCAAGCTGGAGGATCTTTTCGGCTAATATTCTGGCGGATTGAAGATCACCGAAGGTGTTGGCATCGACGAAGCGTATCAGAGGAATGTCAGGTAACAGCTGTATATCCCTGACGATGGCGGACACCGAATGACTCAGATACCTGCCCCCGGTCATAGCTGGAATGGAACAGAAAAAACAGCTGTGGGTGCATCCGAAAGCGGTGGCTACAAAACCGACCTGGCCGCCGACACCGCTCATCACATACTTTTGTCGATACTTCTCTACCAATTCATAGCGAGGGGCCTTGTGATCGACCAGATCTACCAGGGAGTACCGCTTCCCGCCGAAGTCCAGTTTTTTTCCGGGCCTGGTAGCGGCCACACCGGGGATAGAGCTATTCTTCTTACCGGAAGCAAGCTCATCGGCAAGAAGTTGAAAGGAGAGTTTGCCAAGGCCGGCAACTACATAATCAAATTCCGCTCTGTTAAAAAATTCCGGGTCCGAGGAGGCGTGATGGCCGCCGACGACAATAACCGGAGTGCTGTTTAAACTCTGTTTTTTAATGGTTTGGGCCAGCTTTAGCACCGTGTTGGCTTCACAGGTTACAGCTGTGAAACCGACAAGTTCCGGAGAATAATAGCCGCCACCGAGGAGATTCTCCAGGCCATCCGGTTCCACCTTCAGGTCGAGGAGTTTAACGTCATGGGCATCAAGATTTCCGGCCAGAACCTCAAGTGCCAGAGGTTCACCACGGAAAATCATCTTAAGGGAGGAAATTCCGTATTCCTCTTCGGGGATTGACCTGCCGCAGTTGGGTGGATTAATAAGTAGAATTTTCATAGCGAATCTCATCTGCACTCATCTCAGGCCCTGTACCTGGATGAGATAAACGAGCCCAGACTGGTCACCGCGCAAAAGCCCAGCAGGGCGGTCACCTCGGGCAGGATTGCCGACCATCCGGACTGACGCAGCAGGATATCATAAAAACCACTTTGCCCCCAGAATAGCGGTGACAGATAACACAGGGGGCGCAGCAGTTCCGGCAGGGCATAGACCGGAACCATGATGCCGCCGATGGCAGCCCCTATGACTATCGAAACCGGGGCAAAAACAGCGATCTGTTCATAGGTCCTGCCCAATGTGCCCAGCAGTATGCCATAGCCGCAGGCGGCAGCGATGACGCTGACCAGCAGTATTATGGCCAGGAAGGGCGTATCTCCCGGTGAAAATGCAGAAACTCCAAGCAGCGGCAGTACATACATTCCGGCCATGAGGATAACTGCAACCTGCACCACGCAGATAGAGGCGTAGGCCAGCAGTTTTCCGGCCATGATAGTCCAATAGCTGACCGGAAGGATCTTCAGGCGGCTCAGGGTTCCTGTTTGACGCTCATGAATGAACGATCCGGCCAGCGGAACCGAGATAAAGAAAATACCGAAAATCGCCCAGGCCGGTACATTTTGCTGAACGGCCGTCGGCTGCCTGATAAAGTTCATTTCTGTGGTGAACTGTTCCACAACCGGTATCAGGTGTATATCCTGGAAAAGTTGCGGCAGAAGATCTTTAGCCTGCAGGCTTTCCTGTGGGACATACGAATTCATCATCGGCGGCATTGTCTCCGTCAATTTTTCAGGCAGCATCGAAAAGGCATGTTCCACCAGCAGTTGGGCCTGGACTCTCTGGATGGCCTGGCCAAGGACAGAGCTTACCGCGGAACGGAAGCTGCCATGAACGGCGGGGTCAAACCACACCTGGATCTCAGGTGTTACTTCTGAAACCGGCCCTTTTTTTTGAGGAAAGAGTTGGTTGACAACGCTCTGGTGTGCCGCATCCGTCGCCGTTTCACTCAGTCCTGCAGGCAGCACCAGGGCAAATTGATACCTGCCTGCAGCCACCAGCCGACGGGCCTTTTCCGCAGAGAGTTCCTCTCCTTCGAGCTGTGAAACCAGTTGAATAACATCGGTCTCTGCGAGAAATCTATGTACTTCATTGCCGATTCTCCCTCTGTCATTGTCGACAAATACCACTTCTACGGTGGTAGTGGTCACCTTATCCTGAATGAGGGTGATGACAATGACCAGAAATGCAGGCATGATAAAGAGCAGGACCATACCGGCCCTGTCCCGCAGGAGAAGAAGAAATTCTTTGCTGATGGAAGCATACAGTTTCATAAGGTTGTTGCCAGCCATCAATTAGGCAGCTTCTCCCCGGTTGTATGGAGATAGAAATCGGCCAGGTTGGAAAAACTTTCAGCCTCACCGACCAGCTCTTCAGGACTGCCTTCTGCCACCTTCCTGCCCTTGTTGATAATTACCACTCTTGAACAAAGCTCCTGGATTTCCTCAAGGTAATGTGAGGTGTAGATCATGGCCATACCGCCGCTGTTGAGCAGTCGAAGCTTTTCGATGATCAGGTGCCTCGATTGTGCATCCACACCGGCTGTCGGCTCATCCAGAAAAAGAACCAGGGGATCGTGCAGCAGTCCTATGATAAGATTGATTCTGCGCTTCATCCCACCGGAGTAAGTGGAAACCTGGCTCCCTGCCTTATCCTCCAAACCGAACATATTAAGAAAATATCCACTCTTCTCCTTCACCTGCCGGTCGCTGAGACCGTAGAGTCGCCCAAAATAAAGGAGATTTTCCAGGCCGCTGAGCCGATCATAGAGGGCAAGCTCCTGGGGCACGACACCGAGCTGCCGGCGGATCAGGCCAGCCTGGCTGAGTGCATCTCTGCCGCAGATCGTGAGGCTGCCGCTGTCCGGATTCAGTAAAGTGGTAAGTATTGAAATGAGTGTAGTTTTACCTGCTCCGTTGGGGCCGATCAAACCGCATAATTCACCTGCATCCAATGAAATAGAGATGGAATCGATCGCCGGAGATTCCCCGGTCCTGTACGTAAGAGTTAAGGAGTCACCATGGACGAGAGATAAATTTTCGGATGTCTTCATTCAGTCATTATTTTATTGACGTGAGCAAAAAAGTTTCTGCCATAATTGGGCAGTTTGGGGGTAAGCAGACACTCCATTTTTTCACGTCCGGAATGACGCTTTTGGCGCCTCAGCAAATTCCGGATTCGAATCCAGCTTGGCGGGTTGCGAGAGGAGCTCGAGCAGATCTGTGTAAATCAATCTTTCCGAAGCCGCACATTCTCTTAAAATTTCAGCCAGATGTGCGAAGGTATCGTTTTCCCTGCTCCGGCCTTTGCAGATCCGTGCGCCGGTAACGGCAAATTTCCTCCAGTTATCTCCTATCAGGGTCAATTTTTCAGAAAAATCATGGAGTTGCGGTTTTTCCAGCAGAGCGGCTGCTTCCTGGAGAAATGCGGCGTACATGAAGCGAAAACCCCCACCGCCGGTGCCAATTTCCTCCTGCATTCTGATAAGCTGCCCTAGACTGAGGATTGCTCTGTCCTGCCCCATTTTTCGAGGCCAGTGGGCGAGGCGTCCGGCCAAAAATTCTATACCGCGTGTTCCCAGAAAAAACACCGGTATCTTGAGCATTGTCCTGCAGACTGAGATAATTCCCTGTCGTGCCGCCATATGCAGATCAGGATTGCCGGGTATTTTATCCAGGTAGTACATTGCCCCGTGTGGGGCCAGGGCACCTTTGGCAAAACGTGCCCGCAGAAGATCTCCGCGGCTGCAGCGTACAACTTCTTCAAAAACCGGGTCACTGATCAGATAGTCATCACCCTGGCGACCGATAACCACAAGGTTGTGCATATTGAAATGAAAGCGAAAGGCGGGCGGAAAATAGGGCAGCCAATATGCTCCGGTCTGACAGCCCACCGGTATTCCTTCATCCAGTTTGCGGTCGAGGGCCTTCATGGCCTTTGCCGGTGAGCGAAATTTGCTGTGGCTTACCGATACTCCAAGGCGGGAGTTCACCTTTTTAAAGATCCTCCCGACGGCGCAGCGATAGGTTGTCAATGGCAGTTTATTGAGCCTGATAAAGGGAAGGTAGCCGAAAAACAAGCCTTCGCCGATGCCGAAAGCCAGTGATTCGGAACATTCTATGCCATGAAAACGCAGAAGATTTGAAGTGACACCACTTTCGCAATGGGCAGTCTGCCTGTGGGGGAAATCGATCTCTATATCCATTATCGGTTGCGAACGGATTCTGCGGAAAAAGTGGGTGGTATGTTTTGCAATTCAGCGATAGAGAGAGAAAATATATCGGCATATCGCTGTAAAATACGTATCGGCAATTTGCTGAACACCGAGGGCTTCAAGTGTCGCTTGACCCGCCAGCGCGCCATATTAACATACTTTGCCAGCAAACCAAGATCCATTTGATTCTTCGCCTGATAATAAGCTATCGGACTTTTTTTGCCGGCCAGAACCAGGGCATGCATGCGGGCACTTTCTTCGATAATAACTCCCCAGGCCTGATCGTTGACGATATTTTTTGCCTCCCAGCCCAGGCTTGGAGAAAGGCTATATCTGCCGTTTTGTTCCACCGCATAGCATATCTCCCGGCCATAATTTCCTATCATTCCCCTGTCTTGAGGTACTTCATGTACTTTCATCGCATCTTATTCCATACTGGCTTATGAAAAAAAACAATCTGTAAGGTACTCATAAATAACGTGCGGATCACTGAGAGTCAATACAGATAAGCAGAGTAATTGATGATCTTGTCAGAAAAATTACTGTTGGCCTGCAGGGGAGAGTGCGATTGGTGTGAAACAGGCGATTATGGGCTGGCTCGAAAAATGTTTTTACGATATCGACACAGTGGTTAATTCCGTGTTTCTGGAACATTGCAGATTATCTTGAATTATTAGCGGGTGTCATTATCTTCTTCCCATGTGTGCAGCCGGAAGATCGGGATAAGTTGATTAAAAGCAAGGTCCTAAAAAAAAAAAGAAGTACACCGGCCTTTTAAAAAATAATTACAGATAGATGAGACTATGAATTCACCCCAGAAAAGAAACTCGCTTCTCTGCCCGAACTGCAGAAGGCTGGTCAGCCGGTCGGCGCCGGAATGCCCTAATTGCGGTCTGAAGAATCCAGGATCGATCTGGAAAGACAATATATTTACCCGGGGTTCCGCTGACCAAGGCGGCATCCTCAGGGTGATTCTGATAGCCAATATTGCAATGTTCGTCGTCTCTCTGGTTATTGATCCACGGACTTCGGCACTTTCCAGCAGCCCTTTCAATTTTCTCTCGCCGAGTAATAACAGCCTGTTGGTGCTCGGTTCCACAGGCACAATACCATTGTTTCAGCTTAATCGCTGGTGGTCGCTGGTGGCGGCAAGTTATCTGCACGGCAGTCTGTTGCATATTATCTTCAACATGATAGCGCTGCATCAGCTCGGTCCGCTGCTGATCCGCGAATATGGGCCCAGCAGGATGTTTGTCATCTATACCTTGAGCGGAATCGGCGGCTATCTTATCTCCACCATTTTCGGGGTACGTTTCACCATTGGAGCTTCGGCCGCGGTATGCGGCTTGATCGGCGCTGCCTTGTATTACGGCAAAAGCAGGGGAGGCTCATATGGCAATGCCGTCTACTCTCAGATCGGCGGCTGGGCTATCGGAATATTCATTTTCGGCTTTCTGGTGCCGGGGATCAATAATTTCGGACATGCGGGGGGAATGCTCATCGGTGCACTTACCGGTTTTATGCTTGGCTACCGGGAGCGGGTCCAGGAGAAAATAGGCCATAAATTCCTCAGTATGGCCTGTGTGGTCGGTACCGGTATCGTGCTGCTCTGGTCCCTTGTGAATGGTGTATTATTCCTGCTCATGTAAGACTGAATCCTCACGTGTCCATGTCTTCGAGCTTTGAGCGCAAATCATCCCGGCCCACCCTGCAGCACCCTGATATAGTTGACTCGTTCAAAAAGATCACGGTCGGGTGCATGTTCTTTTGTCATGCTGCCGCGCATCTGTTCGAGGGAGTCATATTCATGGCTTTCCAGCCAGGAACTGAGTTCATTCCTGACCATGGTGAGATATTCGGGCTGATTCCTGAGCAGGGCCGATACCATTTGTACGCCATGGGCACCACACATCACCGCTTTGACCACATCGATGCCGGTATGGACTCCGCCGGTGATGCCGAAGGAGAGGCGGGAGCCTCCTGACAGAATAGCCAGCCATCTGAGACGCAGCAACAGTTCATCCCGGGTCGAAAGTTTGAGTTTTGAGAGTATTTCCAGATCTTCAACATCGATGTCAGGCTGATAGAACCGATTGAACAGCAGCACCCCGTCCGCGCCGGCCTCCTCCAGCTGTCTGCAGAAATGCGACAGTGAGGAGAAAAACGGCGATATCTTTACAGCAACTGGAATGGCTATGCTCTGCTTGACCTGTCTGACCACTCCGAGAAGACGCTCTTCCACTGCCTCACCAGTCACACCCGGATCATCGGCCAGAAAATAGATATTCAGTTCCAGGGCATCGGCGCCGGCCTGCTCGATCAGACGGGCGTAGCGCAGCCAGCCGCCTGCGCTCACTCCGTTCAGAGAAGCTATTACCGGCACTGAGACGCTTTTTTTGATGGCGGCGACTTTCTCCAGGTAAATGTCCGGGCCCAGACGCATGTCATCGGTCAGCGGGAGATAGGATAGTGCCTCGGCGTAGCTATGTTCAGGAACCTCGATTTCGCGCACCGCCCGTTCCTGATCGGCTATAATCTGTTCTTCGAAAAGAGAATTCATGACGATGGCGGCCGCCCCGGCATCTTCGAGGCGTTTGACTGTACTGAGATTGTCGACCAGGGGAGAAGCGCCCGGCATGAGCGGGTGCGGCAGGGAAAAACCGAGATAGGTGGTTGATAGATCCATGGTAATCTCCTTGGGCTGAAGCAAATCTATTTATGCGGTGAATAGGTATACTGGGGCTTAAGTCCTGCCAGTTGATTATAGAGATCATAACGCTGGTCCACTGTGGACTGGGCACTGTTGAGCAGCATCTTGGCGCGTTCGGGGTCTATTTTTTCAAGCATTCGATAACGGGTCTCATTGTAGATATACTCCCTGAGTGGAATTTTTGGAGCCCCGGAATCAAGAGTAAAGGGGTTTTCCCCGATAGCGGATTTTCGTGGATCGTAACGGTACAGCGGCCAGTAGCCCGAGTCCACCGCCAGTTTCTGCTGCCTGGCACCATAAGCCAGATCGAATCCCTGGCCGATACAGTGACTGTAGGCGATGATGAGTGAAGCTCCGGGAAAGGACTCCGCCTCCTCGAATACCTTGACCGTGTGATTGTCGTTGGCGCCGAAGGCGACCCTGCCCACGTAAATGCTGCCGTAGGTCATGGCCATGAGGCCCAGTTCTTTTTTAGCCACGGATTTGCCGATTGCGGCGAACTTTGCAGCAGCACCCAGTGGAGTGGCTTTAGACTGCTGACCGCCGGTGTTGGAATACATCTCCGTATCCAGCACCAGAACATTAATGTCCCGGCCCAGGGACAGAACATGATCAAGCCCGCCATAACCGATATCATAAGCCCAGCCGTCTCCTCCCACGATCCATACCGATTTTTTAATCAGATTTTCAATAAGCGCTAAAAGCTCACGGGCCTGGGCTGAATCTATCTTCTCAAGCTGTTTTCGCAATTCCATGATGCGTTCGCGCTGGTCTTCTATCTCTCTTTCTTTCACCTGGGATGCGGTCAGAATTTGCTCGGCCAGACCTTCCGCTAATTGTGCGGCCAGCCCGGTTAGCAGTTCTTCGGCCTGCACTCTCTGTTTATCGAGGGAGAGCCTAAAACCCAAACCGAATTCGGCATTATCCTCGAAGAGGGAGTTGGACCAGGACGGGCCGCGGCCGCTGCTCCCGGTGGTGTAGGGGGTGGTGGGCAGGTTGCCGCCGTAAATCGAGGAACAGCCGGTAGCGTTGGCGATAAGCGCCCGCTCTCCAAAGAGCTGAGTCAGCAGCTTTATGTACTGGGTCTCGCCACAGCCGGCGCAGCATCCGGAATACTCAAACAGCGGTTTGAGCAGCTGCGAGTTTTTGACGTTCATCTTCAGGGAAGACCGGTCAACCTCAGGCAGATTCAGGAAAAATCGGTAGTTTTCTTTCTCCATCTCCAGGTGATCGAGTCGTGGTTCCATGTTGATGGCCCGGCGCCGCGGATTGGACTTGTCCTTCCCCGGACAGACCATGACGCAGAGACGGCAGCCGGTGCAGTCTTCCGGCGCCACCTGGACGGTGTATTTCATTCCTTTCAATTCGCTGCCTCTCGCATCTACATGACGGAATCCCTCGGGAGCATCTTCGAGCAGCAAAGGATCATAGGCCCTGGTGCGGATGGTGGCATGCGGGCAGACGAAGGAGCACTTTCCGCACTGAATGCAGACCTGGGGGTCCCAGATGGGAATTTGCAGGGCAATGTTCCTCTTTTCCCACCTGGTAGTGCTTACCGGCCAGGTACCGTCTACCGGAAAGGCAGAGACCGGAAGCTGATCTCCCTTACCGGCCATGATATGGGCAGTGATCCTCTGTACAAATTCGGGAGCCTCTTCCGGCACCACCGGGCGCATGTGGATCTTTGAAGCAGCCTCAGCCGGCACCTTTATCTGATGCAGATTTGCCAGGGTGTCATCCACCGCCTTGAAATTACGGCTGACAATCTCTTCTCCTTTCTTTTCATAGCTCTTACGGATAGCATCCTTGATCCTGACGATCGCCTCTTCCCGGGGGAGGATTCCCGAAATAGCAAAAAAACAGGTTTGCATAATAGTGTTGATGCGCACACCCATGCCGGTTTTATCGGCAACATCGTAGGCGTCGATGGCATATAACCGGAGTTTCTTATCGATAATCTCCATTTGTACTTCCAGGGGAAGCTTCTCCCATACTTCATCGGGACCGTAGGGTGCGTTAAGAAGAAAAACCGCTTCCTGTTCCGCTCGATCGAGCATGTTTATACGTTCGAGAAAACCGAATTGGTGGCAGGCGATGAAACTGGCGCGCTGGATGAGGTAAGGGGCGCGAATGGGACTGGGGCCGAAGCGCAGATGACTGACGGTGACACTGCCGGATTTTTTCGAGTCATAGACAAAATAGCCCTGGGCATGATTGGAAGTATCCTCGCCAATGATCTTGATCGAATTCTTGTTGGCGCCGACAGTGCCGTCTGAGCCGAGGCCGAAGAAGAGGGCCCGGACCGCCTCCCGGTCTTCGATATCGAATTCATCGTCGTACGGCAGCGAGTGGTTGGTGACATCATCCTCGATGCCCACGGTAAAGTGGATCAAGGGTTCCTTACTGCCCAATTCTTCAAAAACAGCTTTGACCATGGCCGGGGTAAACTCCTTGGAGGAGAGGCCGTAACGCCCGCCGATAACAGTCAGGGTGGATTTGTGCTGCCGACCCGTTTCCCAGATTGCCGCAACCACATCCTTGTAGAGCGGTTCGCCGATTGCTCCGGGCTCTTTGGTTCTGTCCAGAACCGCAATGGAACTGACCGATTCCGGCAGGGAATCGACAAAATGATCGATTGAAAAAGGCCGGAAGAGGCGGACCTTGATCATGCCGACTTTGTCGCCCCGGTCATTGAGCCGTTTTACCGTTTCCTCCACGGTTTCAGCCCCTGAACCCATTATGACTATTACCTGTTTAGCCTGCGGATCGCCCACGTATTCGAACAAATCATAACTTCTGCCGGTGATCTTGCTGAAACGCTTCATGGTTTCACGAACAATTCCCGGACATTCAAGATAGAAGGGGTTGGATGCTTCTCTTCCCTGGAAAAAAGTGTCCGGGTTTTGAGCGGTTCCCCGTATCAACGGCCTATCTGGATTCAAGGCACGTTGGCGATGAGCCCGGACCAGGTCGTCATCGACCATTTGGCGGATCTCCTCTGTAGTCAATTTCTCAATTTTGTTTACTTCATGGGAGGTCCGAAAGCCGTCAAAGAAATGGAGAAAGGGAATCCGTGAGCGCAGTGTGGCACTGTGGGCGATAGCCGCCATATCCTGGGCCTCCTGGACCGAATTGGAGGCCAGCATGGCAAAGCCGGTCTGCCGGCAGGCCATGACGTCGGAATGATCTCCGAAGATAGACAGGGCATGGGTGGCAATAGTTCGGGCTGTTACATGCATAGCAAAAGGGGTAAGCTCACCGGCAATTTTATACATGTTGGGGATCATCAGCAGGAGCCCCTGGGACGCGGTAAATGTGGTACAGAGGGATCCCGCCTGCAGGCTGCCGTGAACCGCGCCGGCAACCCCGGCTTCCGACTGCATTTGTGAAACCAGCGGGACACTGCCCCAGATGTTCCTGTCTCCTTTTACCGACCATTCATCGACGTGCTCTCCCATAGGAGAGGATGGGGTGATGGGATAGATGGCGATCACTTCGCTTAAATGGTACGCTACTGCTGCCACTGCTTCATTGGCGTCAACTGTTATCATTCGTCGTGGAGACGGGGATTCCATGTCATTTCCTCCCATTTTTTATCCGGTTCGCGCTGATCCGAAGTGACAGGATAGGTAGTGCCTGGAAATTGTTTTCTTTTGAAAAACAATTCGTACGCCCTTCTTGAAAGAATCGGTAAAATTAGTAATTTTCAGCAATTTTCATGCCAGGAGAAGTGGAGCGAAGATTCCATTCAGATTGTGCTTGTGTCGACGGCATACTAGATACAACTAATATTGTAGTCGGGCATATCTTGGTCTTATCTCTTTTTTCTGTCTCATTATATAGGACGAGATGTCCTTCTTTTTCGGACTGATCTTTTTGTTATTGTGCTGATACCTTCAGTTCACCGGTTGGATGTTTTTGCAATTTGCCTGGAGTTTGTATTATGAAAAGAGACAAGCCGGATAAATCAATTGAAAGTTAGGGAGGAGGCAGGAAAATTGCATAAGGAAGTGAGGATGGATACCTGCAAAAGCTTCTGAAAAATATTACGGTCTTACAGTTCATTGGGTGATTTTTATCTCTTGCGAGAGTTGCTGACAATGAAAAATCTATTCATCTGCCTGCTGTTGATTGTGCCGCTATGTTCCTGTTCGTACCTGAAGTATTCTCTTATCCAGGCTGAATATGCACGTATTCAAAGCGCGGAACCAGGACAGGTGAATGTCAAACATATGATTGACCGGGACACTTTTTTTCTTTTCGGCAAAACCATTGACGCAGCAGTTCGATACTCCGAAGCGAATTTGGCTGTAGCGGCTTACTCGAGTAGATTCAAGGAGAATGAATGTGTAGACATACTTTTTCATGCAGGTGCCGGAACATATTTTGGTTTGAACCTGCCGGAGGGTGAGTATACATTACTGGCGTTTGCCGATATTGATGCGGATAATGTATTCTCAAAAGCGGAAATAGTAGGTCGGAGATCGATCACTCTCAATAAAGAATCGGCACCGGAAAAGGTTTTGAGTCAAGTCAATATTCCATTAGCAGAGGCAGAGACATTGGAGTGGGTTGAACCCTTTCCCATACCTGAAAGACCAGAACTGGAAAGGTCCCTTTTTTACCCTGCCGGGGCAATTCGCAGTCTTGATGATCCCATATTCGATGAAGAGATTGCAATATTAGGTATGTATGATCCGGCTTCATTTCTGGAGACGGCGCCTACCATGTTCTATGCACTGGAAGAGGATCAGGGATATAAAATCCCTGTCATCTTCGTGCATGGAATAGGAGGTAGTTCCAGGGTATTTGCACCGATTCTTGAGCAACTGGATAGAACTCGTTATAAACCCTGGCTTTTTTATTATCCCTCAGGCGGCGACTTAAACCAGCTGGCTGATTTCTTCTACACAGTTTTTCTCTCCGGGAAAACCATCCCTCTCCATAAGATGCCTATGGTCGTAGTGGCGCACAGCATGGGGGGGCTTATTGTGCGTGAGGCCTTGAATAAGTGCGGAGAGAATCCGAGTGAAAATGTCATAGATCTATTCGTCAGCATCGCCAGTCCCTGGGGAGGTCATCCGGCAGCCGCTTCAGCTGGAAAGCATGGTTTGATGGTTTTGCCGGCATGGCGGGACGTCAATCCCAATCATAGTTTTATCAAAGAGCTCTATCGCAAGCCATTGCCGAAGTCCGTGCATCATCTGCTCATTTATGCATACCACAACCCTGATACCTGGAAAATAGGTGAAAACAGCGATGGGGTGGTGCCCCTTTCCAGTCAACTGCATCACCCCGCTCAACGGGAATCCAGTGAGCAGTTCGGGTTCAATGATGACCACACGGCCATCCTTGAAAACCAGGAAATGATACGGCTTGTCCTTGCGAGAATGAACCGGGTAAAGAACATTTTTCCCGCGGACCATCTCGCAATACTCCAAAGTGGTGGATACAATCTGGATTTGCCGGATGGTTATAGCTCGATCGCCCAATACGCTATCAACTCGGTTGGCAGGTATTTTATGGCAGTCACTGCGGGTAGGCTCAAGCCCATTTTTCCCGAACAGGAACATTTCTTCCAGGTAACTCAAGGAAAGGCAGCAGCAACTTCGCTAATGGACAAAGAGTGGCTGCGCTTTCTGAGAGAATATCCTGAACTCTATCAGGCGGAAATCGCAGCTGAATAAATAGAATCCCTCTAAACGAGTACTATCCTTGTCGCCATAATTTAAAACCCTGATTACTCCTGAAACTCAGCATTTTCCCAGCCCGGGCCGGGACTGACGCCATAAACCCTCCATGCGGGCTTCCCTGCAGCCGTCCGGGCTATAGAGACCCATGAAAAGAGTAGTCTTCGACCTTGAGCTAAGGGCTAGGGATAAGGTTTAAAAAATTAAGCAGCACTTTATTTATGAGCTTATATTTAATTTTAAATAACTTTATGTTTGAAGAAAATCTCAATATATAATAAAAAGACGTTTGCAGAAATATGGACAGAAAACACCCGCTCGGTCCTGGAATCCTATTGTACTACGGATTGGAACTAAGCAATTTCTGTCAAGAATTTACAAATCACCGCTGGTAATGTCTTTACAAGCTTTGTCAAATTTCGTCAGGCCCGAATATAGGCTTGCAGCCGCTTGATCACATCGAAAAAGGGGTAGCGTATGTCTTTGAAAAATAAGAAAATCCATATTCTTACCATTCTTTTTAAGAACCTTGGTAATTCCCAGCCTCAACTTGTCCCCTCTGCGGAAATTGCCAGGCAGATGAATGTAAGCCTGGCTGAGACCAAACAGGTACTTAAGAGCATGGAGGGAATGGGAGTTATTGAGTCTGATCCCGATCTCCAGTACAATCTTATTACGCAGAAAGGGCTTTTATGGCTTGATAGCCAAATTCCAGGCAAGCACATGCCACACTGCCTGGGAGAGTGGGGGGCGTGCAGTTCGGAAGCCCTCTGAACATGAGCTATACTTTTTGATCGTTTTCCCTCCGCAGTTAGTCTTTGCCAATATCATCTGAGGGTGGTAAATTGGTGTCGGTGGTATTCCTCTTTAGTATCTTCACAATTTTTTGCTTATTCGGTATGGAAAAATCTAATTTACAAACGTATGACCATTATATTAAGGCGCTGGTGGATATAAGCCAGGCGATTACCTCGGATCTCTTTCTCGAGGATCTCTTTAAACTGATTGTCATGGTTACCGCCAAAGTGACAGGGGTCGAGATTTGCTCGCTCTGGCTTGTAGATGAAAATACCTCTCCTCCTGTAGTAAGGCTGAAGGCCACTCAATCTTTTGATCCGGACTATGTCAAGGACCGTGAGCTGCAGTTGCATGAAGGTGTGGTCGGCTATGTTGTCACTACACAGAAACCTTTAATCATAGACGATGTGCTTTCGAACGAGAGGTTTAAGGAAAAGGATATGGCCCGCAAACTGGGGCTGGTTTCCCTGGTGAGCGTCCCGCTTCAGGGCAAGGAAGGTAAAGTACTCGGTGTCTTAAACTGTTTTACCAGCAAGCCGTACAAATTTACACAAACCGATGTCAATATGCTGACGGCTGTAGCAAATCAGGCGGCGGTTGCCATCTATAACACTAACCTGATTATCAGGACCAACATAATTGAACAGGAGCTAAAATCCAGAAAGGTTATCGAAAGAGCCAAAGAAGTCCTGATGAATAGAAGGAGCATGGGCGGCGAAGAGGCCTACCGTTGGATGCAGAAGAGAAGCATGGATGCTCGTAAAAGCATGCTTGAGATAGCTGAAGCTATCCTTCTGGCTGACGAACTTTAATCATTAGTGGCAGCAGGTTCAGCATATTTTATCTTGACAGAAATTTTAAGTTGTACTAAAAAAATATATATAAATTAACTGCTGCACAATGGCGTGCGGTAACTCATTTTTAGACAAAGACGTCTGTTTTCTCCAATTTTTGGGAACAGATGTTTTTTTTTGCCCGCTCGAAAGCCTGCAAAGTCAAGATCTGCTCCCAGGGTAAAATGAATCTGAAAAGGAGGTTGCTGTATGCGTTTTGAAAAAATTAACGATGTTCTGGGAACTGCAAACCGTGGAAATCCAGCGGAGTCCGGACTGTGCACCCTTTGCCGGGCGGATTGCACCGGAAAGTGTGAAACCTGGAAATCGAGCCTGGTAGGCCGAAAACTTCTGTACCCCCGCGATTTTGGACTGGTCACGGCAGGTGCTAACAACAACACCCATGTTGGTGTATCCTATAACTCACTGAGGATTCAGGGATATGCCTACGGCTCGAGCGGACTTTCCGAGCAAATGACCAGCGATCCCGACGATTGTATTTTCCCAAATGTCGATTTAGCTACTGAATTCGGCAATACAATCAAGACCAAAAGCAGGCTTCCCCTGATGACCGGTGCTCTTGGTTCCACTTTTATAGCAGCTAAGTATTGGGATTCTTTTGCTATCGGCTGTGCACTTACCGGAATTCCCATTGTCATTGGTGAAAATGTAGTAGGAGTCGATAAAGAATCTACACTCAGCGGCGGTAAAATTCTGAAGGCCCCTGAGCTTGATCGAAGGATTGACACCTATCTGCGCTATTATGATGGATACGGCGCCATAATCGTTCAGCTCAATGTTGAAGATACCCGCAATGGAGTTGCCGAATATGTTGCGGAAAGATACGGTAATAAATGTATCATCGAGCTTAAATGGGGGCAGGGAGCAAAAAATATTGGCGGCGAAATTCAGGTGACAAGCCTTGATTATGCCATTTTCCTCAAAGAAAGAGGATATGTGGTTGATCCGAACCCCGCCTTGCCTGAGGTAAGAGAAGCTTTCGCCAAAGGGGCCATTAAATCCTTCGCCAGACACAGCCGCCTGGGGGCAACAAACCTCAGCACCGTCGAGATGGTTCGGGAAGATTTCATGAAATCCGTGGAGTATCTGAGGAGTCTCGGATTTGATCGTATTTCATTAAAAACAGGTTCCTACGGTATGGAAGAGCTTGCCATGGCCATCAAATTCGCTTCAGATGCGGGTCTTGATCTTCTTACCATCGACGGCTCGGGCGGTGGTACCGGCATGAGTCCATGGAATATGATGCAAAGCTGGGGTGTCCCCTCCATCAACCTGCACTCCAAGGCATATGAATACGCCACAATACTGGCAGCAAAGGGACAGAAGGTTGTTGATCTTTCCTTTGCCGGCGGATTTGCCCTTGAAGACAGCATATTCAAGGGGCTGGCGCTGGGAGCTCCCTTTACAAA
This sequence comes from Desulfobulbaceae bacterium, assembly GCA_016278675.1. Lineage (GTDB taxonomy): Bacteria > Desulfobacterota > Desulfobulbia > Desulfobulbales > Desulfocapsaceae > Desulfopila_A. The sequence goes on from JADQBJ010000055.1 coordinate 55,537, forward strand.
ATTGATCTGTATGGGCAGAGGGATAATGATTCCAGGTTTTCTCGGAGCAAATATAGAGGGTGTTCTTCACCCGGAGAGAAAAGAGCGGGTAAACGGCAATTGGAACAACCTGCCGAAGTCCATAGCCGCTCTTGGCAATTCGTCAGAGGAAATTTTCGCTTCCTATTTTGATGTCCAGGAAAAAGTAGGTCAAAAGGAAATGGCGAATATTCCCTATGGCGCCATTGCAATGTGGACAATGGCCGATAAACTGGGCTGCGGAATTCAGCAGCTGCTGGCTGGTGCGCGCAAGTTCAAGATTGATCAGTTAAGCCGCGATGATCTTTTTGCAGCCAACAGGGAAACGGCCCAGGAGACCGGGATCGTCCACATTAGCGATGCCAATAACGAGAGTGCCATGCGAATTCTCGCCGCCTGATAAAACACTCAGCGTGTTGCCTGAACGCTTCAGGCTGCAGCTTGTTACCAACTCCGGCCGCCGCAATGGCAGCCGGAGTTATTTTTTTTCACCTGCTGATGTTTGTCGTAAGAAGTCGCCACGATGTCAGATGGCTGGATAAAAAGTTCGATATACTATACAAGGCAACGCCGGAGATCGGGCTTTCTCGAAGTCGGTCTATGCCCGTACGGGTACTTATCGCGGCGCCATCATTTTTATCCAGAGAAGTTCCGCTGGAGTCTCCGCTCTATTGTACCACTGTCCGGGTATGTTTTTGTTCAGATAAATGGTATCCCCGGCGTTGACTTCATATGACCGCTGATCAATGGTCATTTCCAACCGGCCTGCCAGGAGATATCCGAGCTCCTCGCCTTTGTGAGCGAAAAAGTGAGTGGATAGCTTTTTACCGGGTTGAATTCGAATCATAACGGCTTCTATCGGTGCATTGACATCCAACGGCAACAGTAATTGCGCCTCGGCGTCATTGGCGCTTATATTGGTCAAGGAAGTTGGTGATCTACCTTCAGCGGGATAGATAAGCATATTCTCTTCAAGACCATGGCCGCGGAAAAAAGCGCCAACTTCCACGGCAAGGCTCTCGGCTATGCGGAACAGTGCCGGCAGAGAAGGGTAGATAAGATTTTTCTCCACCTGGGAAATTGTGCTGGGAGTCACCCCGGTCAGATCTGCCAGATGTTTTTGGGAGATGCCCCTCATCAGTCGAATATTTTTTATCTTTGCACCCAGGTCAAACTTTCCCTGTATCTGCCCCTGACTTTCGAAGACGATATCTGTGTTATCGCATAGGAATCTATGATGCTCATTGAGGTATTTGGAGTTGCGTTTTTCTGCTTTGAGAATCTTCAGGGAAGATTTGCCGCGATATACCGAGAGGTCGATTGCAACTTGAGCTATTTTGTTAATATTGGCTTTTAGCCTGCTGGAGTGTGCTTTCTTCTCGATCAACCAGTACGCAATGGTGTCGAGTTCATACAGCCGGGGGCAGGTTTTGGCATAGAATGCCAGCGCATGCTCTTCTCCTCCCCAGAGGGATTGCATGCCGGTCAGGCTGTCGAGGATGAAATGAACCTCACCGGAGAGATTGCCGTGCAAGCCGTATATTGCCTCGCCGACCTTGACGGGTGTTGCCGGTTCATTGACCTTGATGACGTGATAAGGCCAGAGAGCGCCGTCCTTTTCATAAAATTTCTCAAAAACCTCCGAGCCGTCCCCCTTGCCATTGGTAAAACAATCCAGAATGGTCAGGTTCTGGCTTTCCGCCAGTGGACCGAGAAAAGAAACGACATTTTTGGGAGAGCGATCGAAGGTTACATAAATCAGCGGTTTCTTTTGGGCCAGCGATTCCCTGATGAAGTTAAGACAGAAAGCCGAGGAGAAGCTTCCGGCGTCTTCGTACCACAGCACGTTGTCGCCGATATAGAGGTCGCCGAGAAAGGTGTCGAGTTCAGGAATACCCGAGGAGACGCGTTTTCTGCCGGCATTTGTCGTGGTTTTAGCTGGTGGCATGATCAATTATACAAAAGAAAATATTATAGAATACCTGCGTCTGCTCTCAGGGGAAAGGTCATCCATTGAGCTTTTTCTTGATATCTATTATCGGGGTGCCGTCTAAGATATCCAGGCCCGATACTTTGATGGAGTTCTCCTCGATTGACAGGACCTTCAGTTCGGAAATAGCTATAGGATTCGGCCGCGCCGGGCTGCGGGTGGCAAAGACGCCACGAAGTCCCCTCGAGGTATCTCCCCGCGGATAGACCTTCAAAGTATCCCGGTTTGACTGATGAAGCCAGAAAAGGACGACGATAGTCTGTCCGGACTCAATACCTTCAAGTCCTTCCTGATACTGAGGATAGATCTCCAGGTTTCCGGCTATTTCCGATTCATCGAAATTTTTAGGAGCATCCGCACGGGTTTTGATATCGCAATGCAGCACACCTATGATTTCCAGTCTGGGTAGTTCCATTGTTTTTCCTCATACGATGCTTCTGTACACAGAAGAGCTCAGCGATGCTCTATTGGGCTCATAGACAGTTGTTTTTTATGCCGTGGATGAGGTCAGGTGTCTGAGATGGGCCAGGACAAACCTGATCTCACCGTAGGTGGCCTCGACGGTCAGTTTCTGTTTAATTTCCTTCAGTGGTTTCTCGTTCATTGCGGCGATGGGATCCTGCAGCTCCTCCAGCCTCTCGGCAGAAATCAGTGCCGGTGCGGCTATCTCTCCCTCTTCAATCAGATGAGCGATATGGCTCTCTATGGTGGCCAGCGTCAGTTCCCGCTGCTCGGCTATCTGCGGTGGCGTCAAACCATTTTCAAATAATTCAAGCGTGACTTTTCTGGTGTCGGCAACCCTTTTTTTAGGTGTGGAGGATTTCGTTTCCAGCTGAAGGAGTCGCGGCAGTTCTACTTCTTCTATATTGTGTTTGCTACGGTACCTGCTCACCATCTCAACGAGTTCTTCACCATATTTTTCAGCAAGTTTTGCTCCGATCCCCTTGATCTTTTTCAGGGCGGGCAAAGATTCGGGCAGGTTGACGGCGATCTGGATGAGAGTTTTCTGGTGCAGCACCTGGAAATTGGCAACCCCTTCCTCTGCAGCCTTGCTGCTGCGCCATTCTTTGAGGATTTGAAAGAGCTCGGGATGGCTGATGTCCGACTCGGTATAAGCGGGTACGGCTGACTGTTCTTTTCTTGCGGTTTTTTTCTGGGCATCGAGTGCGGCGGAGGAAATTGCCCGAAAATACCGTGTCGCATCGAAGCCGGTCTTACAGCAGGATACCGCGGCCAGTTTGACGCCGATTTCCTCCTCCAGGAGTTGCAAAGTATTACGGATTTTTTTGCGCAGCTCCTTGCTGTCGGTATCTACCTGCAGGCTGTTCACCGGTGTGCCGACGAGTAATGTAATCTTTTCCTGGAAATAGGCTGAGGCCTTGGTCAGCCGTTCATGAATAATGTGGTCCTCGGTGGGTAGAACCGATTCATTAAAAAGGGTGCGAAGCTGTCTCTGGAAGTTGCCACCGATGGTAAAGACCGCTTCTTCGCTATTTTGCTGCAGTTCGGCAATATCGCTGATCCCCGAGACCTGGACACTCCCCCGATTGCCAAGGATCAATGATGCCATACGGCGCAGCAATGATCGCAGCCTCCCGAAGTCGAAACATTCCAGGATGAGCCGCTGCTGGTACTTTATCTTAGCGGTTTTGAGATCTGCCGGGGTAGGCGGGTTACTCCTGGCTTCATCGGCAAAACGAAGAACTGCCTGATCGATGTTCATCACTTTGGCCGATAATGGGGTGGTAAGCACCATCCCTTCAAGGGTCCGGCAGCGGCTCAGGGCGACATACACCTGTCCGTGAGCGAAAGCGGCCTGGGCATCGATCATTGCCTTGTCGAAGGTCAGCCCCTGGCTTTTGTGAATGGTGATGGCCCAGGCCAGCCGCAGGGGATGCTGATTGAAGGTGCCGATTATTTTTTCGGTTATCTCCTGGGTCTCCTTGTTGAGGGAGTACTCTATGTTTTCCCAGGTAGCCGGTTCCACCTCTATCTCTTCATGATCATCCGGACATTTGACCCGGATGGCACTGGGAGAGATAGAGGTTATTATGCCGATTTTCCCATTGAAATACCTCTTGTCAGCGGAGAGATCGTTGCGGATGAACATTACCTGCGCGCCTTTTTTCAGGGTGAGGGCTTCCGCGGCCGGATAGGTATGGTCGGGGAACTCGCCTTCGATTTCTGCTGCGAATGTTCTGGGTTTACCCGGAAGTTCCTCAAGCTTTGTTCTGTTGATCACATCGGCGCTGCGATTATGGGTACAAAGTGTTATACAGCCCATCTCATCTTCAGCGGAAAAATCAGCAATGACCCGGGAGTTCAGTGCTGCAAGCGAGGAAGCGTCGAGTGAGTTGTTCCTGACCTGGTTGAGAATATCAATAAAACTGCTGTCCTGCTGACGATATATCTTTTTAAGCTCGATAGTGACCATTTCGGTTGAGGCAAGAGCATTGCTGCCGAAAAAAAAGGCCGAGGCGTAGTGGTTACGGAGGAGACGCCATTCTTCGTTCTTTACCACCGGCGGCAATTGATGGAGATCACCGATCATCAGCAGCTGCACGCCTCCAAAGGGCAAGTTGCTGCGACGCAGTCGGCGCAGAACGTTGTCTACACCGTCAAGAAGATCAGCCCGGACCATGCTGATTTCATCGATCACCAGTAGATCGAGGCTCTTGATGATGCCCTGTTTTTCCTTACTGAAGCGGAAATGGTTCCTGGAGTTCTGACTGCCGGGCAGAAACGGTCCGAAAGGCAGTTGAAAGAATGAATGGAGGGTAACCCCTCCGGCATTGATGGCGGCAACTCCAGTGGGTGCCGTGACCACCAGGCGCTTGGAACAGTTCTGCTTTAAGGTGTGCAGGAAAGTCGTTTTACCGGTTCCGGCCTTGCCGGTGAGGAAAATATTAGATCCGGTATCGTGAATATACTCTTCAGCCAGCTTGAGGTCCGGATTGGAAGTGTTCATGGTGTTAGTGAAAATACGGTTAAGAGAATATTTGCCCTGTTCGGCCGATTGATCAGGAGATAATAGTACCAGAATATATGGATTTTTCGAAGGACAAGTGGAGCAAGATTTTTGCGCATCTTGCTTCAGTACATGCATATAGAACACAGAAGGTGTTTTCAGAGCAAGAAAAAACCCGGTTGTTCAAGGGACATTTTTTATTTCCTGTTTGTAAAACCAGTTACCTGCCTGTAGAATAACTGAAGTAGCACAAAATAAAGACAAATCCTATTAAAAGTACAAACAAAATCCATTTCTCGGCTTCTCCAGCTTATATGCATCGTTTGCGGTAATGAACAATCGTCGAAGTCCTTAAAAAATCAGAGGCGCCTATGATACGAGAATTGAACGCCGCCATAGAACAATCGGATATCACTGCATCGCGAGAAATCTACGCTTCGCTTCTTCGCGGCGGCAAAGAGGAACCATGGGGTATCCACGATGCCGTTTATGCGGTGGTTCACCAGGTTCTCAACCCTCCCTTTATTAATCCGCATCTCTCTAAAATGTATTCCATAAACCGGGAACTCGCCGCATATTTGACGCCTGCCGAGTCGGCTCTTCTTGTTGGAGTTGAGTTGGAGGAATATACCAGGAGAGAAAAACTCCCAGCTCTTGAAAAACCGGTCGATGTGGTGTCGACCACCTATTTTGACGATGTTGAGAAAATAATTTCGAGCAAGGACAGTGCCGCAACAGCAGCAGCAATGGCAGCATTCCTTATGGCGGCAGGTCCGCGGGAATTTTCCCGCAAGCTCTTACTCCTGGGTAGTGGCTACCTTGATAAGTCCCTGGGGCACTCCATTTCCTGTAGTGCCTTTATTTTGCTGGAAATGATGCGGCGCAAAGACCAGAATCCCTGGCCGGCTCTGGTAATACTTGCTGACTACTTCTGTAAAGGAGGCTTCGATACCACGCCCGAGCTGCTTGGTACAGGGACAGGGGATGGCAGCGGAGAATATTTTACCAAGCTGTGCAAAGCAGTGAGCGGGACAGGCTTTGTGCCTCTGCATCATACCATAACGCTCTATGCCATTGAAAGGAGCCGTCATCTTCTTGAGCGGCAGGAGTATATCCATATGCTAGCCATGTGGACAGCAATGATTGGAGAAAAGGAGGAAAATATACATCCAGTCGATGATGTTGTCGCCGTCGACATACCGGACTTCAAGCACTTTTACACTATTTTTTCCCGGCATGATACGCAGCAACTCATGCCTATGATCGCCGGGAGCCTGTCTTCTGAAGAAAAGCGCGGGCTGCTGGCGAGATATGTCATTTTAAGTGTACTGGAAAATTATAACGGACATTACGATCCTCACATTCTGACGGGTCTGGGCTCGGCGGTGTGGGTTATGCAGAAGTTTCATGAACGCCCCGAAGTCGTCATGAACGCGTGGCTGCAGTATCTCGACTATTTTTTCTCCGAAATCTGATAGGGCAAAAGAGAATGAATTCTGAAGAAAAATCAATACCGCTTCTCAGTCGTGAAGCCAAAAATGTAATTGTCTAATCCAGCCAGATTGGACAAATCCTGAAACGCTGGACGGGATCTTCTCCCTGAGAGTGGTATGTAACACTTTCACCTACAAATGTGCAGAGAATCATCACCACCTGCTTGAATTCCCGGCTGTGATAAAGGTGAGTGTGGAGCACAGGCATGGGCCTTTTTTTTCAGATCCAGGATTGGGAATAAGACTTGCAAGTCAGCTATTAAGAGTAGAGAGGTTTTAAGTTAAAAAAATCAGAGCGGAGTAAGGATGCTGATTGGTGATATCATTATCGCGATGATTCTGGGGTTTTTATTTGCAATGGTATTTGGGGCGGTTTTTCGTTCACGAGAATTGCCCGGCATTATACCGTTGTTTACCCTCTTCTTCCTGTTTGCCTGGGTTGGAGGGCTGTGGCTCAGACCTGTGGGCCCGCCGATCTTTGGGATCTACTGGGCACAGGGCCTTATACTGGTCGTCCTTGTTTTTTTGTTGCTTGCCGCCACCCTGCGGCGTCCATCGAGAACTCAGGAGGAGGCCAAGCAGAATCTCGCAGCCCAGGGCAAGGCAAATGCCGCTGGGGTAACCTTCTGGATCTTGATAGCCGTTCTGCTGACGGCGGTACTGATTGGATACCTGCTTTGATATCCTATGTATCTGGCTAGCGGAAGCCTTTGGGCATGAGAAGAGACGAGTATAATCTGAGAATGATACAAAAAAGGGAGAATTTCAGGAATGAACCCCATAAAAGTATTAGTTGTTGATGATGATAGCATTATCTGTAAGCTGCTTGTCACCTACCTGCAACATCATGGATTTGAAGCGACCAATGCCCTCAGCGGTGAAGAGGCGGTAGAGATGCTGGAAAGAGAGTATTTCCATGCAGTCATCACTGATCTTAAAATGGGCAAAGTCAATGGGCAAGATGTTATCCGATATGCAAAGAAGGTGGCGCCGGAGACAACTCTGATCATGATGACCGGGAGTTGCAAGGAGGAAAACAAAGTTGAAGCTCTTAAAAATGGAGCTGATAATTTCTTCTACAAACCTTTCTCTCTGAATGAGCTGCTGAATGCTTTACCTTCCCCAAGGCTTTCGGTATCGGCGAAGGATTCTCATTTTACGGTATAGCTGAATGGGTTGAGTTCTCAAGTTGTAATTCTTGGATTAACGTATGTGTGTGGCTAAATTAATCGATCGCCTCGGTGAATAGGACGCATGGTCCAGGAGCCTGCAGGCTCCTGGTTGAAAAAGTTTTGTTTAATCAGCTGCATCTTCTATTTCTTCACCGCCCCTCTGTATATCTTCCCCCATTCCTTCCATGGTATTGCATCCAACGCTTATCGAACCGATGAACAAGGTTAAGGCGATTAGCAGCAACGTGCGGATTGTCAGTGTTTTCATGTCGTTCTCCTTTTTGATGTTTGCTTCTTGTGAGTGAAAGGTGCAGTGAGCAAGCGCTGCATATTTTTGATATTGCTTTGCCGGAATCTGTGGCGAGACCGGCAAAACAATAAATTATACTTTGGGAGGCCTTCCCCGAACTGCTCCTGCTATTAAAGAGATGACCAAAAGCACAATAAAAATAAAGAAGATAATTTTAGCAATTTCGGCGGCGGCTCCGGCAATCCCGCCAAAGCCTAAAATGCCGGCGACCAACGCGACTATAAAAAAACCCAGTGCCCATCCTAACATGGTGATAGTCCTCTTTTTGAAGTTAATGTTTTGGTACTTCCTGATACTTCCGATGTAGTTAAAGGTACTGCATATTTTATGCCATTTACAAAGCTGCTCTCTTCGGTGTCCGGCAAATAATCTTACAACGGTAACAAAGGAGGCGTTTCTCTTGGCAGCTGCAGTGTCGCTGATTTAAGGGAAGTTGCCGGTCAATCACTGTTCGGAAGCGAAATCGGCTGTCCAGTAAGGACTGCATTCTCTGGTTTCAGCTACGACTATGCCGATGCCGATATGTTCAGCCTGCGGATGGAGGATGTTTTTTCTGTGTTCAGGGCTGTTCATCCACTCCTGAAGGACCAGAGCAGGCTCTGCCAGGCCGCAGCTCAAGTTTTCAGCTACAAAACGCCAATCATATCCTTGCTGTTCGATCCTCTGGGCGGCATTTGACCCGTCAGAACCCTGATGGCTGAAAAAATCATTCTGCGCCATATCGAGGCTGTGAAGATATGCCGCCTCGCTTAAGCGGCTGTCAACAGCCAGAGGCTGCAGATTTTTTCGGGATCGTACCTGATTGATCTGCTGAAGAAGATTGTTTTCCCGGTCAGTGTCTGCTGATTCATTCATTTCCCCGGCGGCAGAATTCGCATTGTTGTATGCCGCGCCTGCCGATGCCGACCCTCCAATCAACCAGCACAGCATTAAGAGGAAAAATATCGGTCGTTGCTTAAGTGCCATATCATTCTCCCGGTAAAGACTTGTTGTGGACTGTCAGGTATTATGATGATTTGCTTGCAAGATTATGACCAGAAACCGAATGATATAGAGGTCGCCGGTGCGGTATTTCCTGCGCTTTTCTTGCGAAGCCGACAGCTGTAAAAGCATTGACTTTCTGAGCCGAGAGAGGCATAAGGGGGGGGTGAATTTCTTTCTTTTGAGGTATCGCTGTAAAATGCAAAGTGTCATATCTAATTGCTGGAGCTTGTTCCTGGGGATGGGGCTTATCATGCTGGGGAACGGTCTTCAGGGAACCCTTTTGGGTGTACGTGCCTCGTTGGAGAATTTCGGCACGATCATCACAGGAATGATGATGTCCGGATATTTTCTCGGTCTTATCTTCGGTTGCAACTTCATTCCCAAAATGGTTGGCCAGGTCGGCCATATCCGTACCTTTGGAGCACTAGCCTCACTGGCTTCCACCTCTATTCTTGTTCAGGCTATATTTGTTGATCCCTGGGTGTGGTGGGCTATGCGGATAGTTACGGGCTTTGCTTATTCCGGTCTCTATATCGTTGCGGAAAGCTGGCTCAATGATTCGGCAGACAACTCCTCTCGCGGCAAGATTTTAAGTCTATACATGCTGGTTTCCCTTGGTGGAATGGCAGGAGGACAACTGCTCCTCAATATTGCCGAACCAACCAGTTTTGAACTGTTTGTTGTGGTTTCCCTGCTGATAAGTCTTGCCCTGATTCCCATTCTCCTTTCAGCAACCCGGGCGCCGTATGTTGAAGTCATGGAAAATGTCGGAATTCTGAGGCTCTACAGGGTCTCTCCTTTGGGCGTCTTCGGAATGGTGGTGGTCGGCATGGCTATGGGAGCAATTTATGGCATGGGGGCAGTGTATGCCACAGACAGAGGCATGTCGGTCAGGGATGTTTCTCTTTTTATGACGGCATTGATCCTGGGTGGTTTTGTCTTTCAATATCCATTGGGCTGGTTGTCCGATCGCATCGGACGGCGAAAAATTATCTTGCTATGCAGTGCCAGCGGTGCTGTTTTCTCTTTTCTGAGCATGGGATTATCCGGCAATGAGGCTTTTTTCCTGCCTGCAGTTGCCGTGGTAGGGGGATTTTCTCTTCCACTCTATGCTCTCTGCGGAGTCCATACCAATGATTATCTCACTCCGACCCAGATGGTGGCGGCAAGTGGTACCCTGGTGCTCCTCAGTTCGCTGGGGGCGACGGCAGGCCCGCCGGTAACCGCTTTGGCCATGGATATTTTCGGTCCCCAGGCGTTTTACGGCAGCGTCGGAATGATGCTGACATCTCTGACCCTATTTGCCTTGTGGCGTTCAACGCAGAGAGTTGCCCTGGATGCCGGAGAGCAGGGTGATTTTGTGGTGATGGCAACAAGTCCCTTGACGGCTTCGTTGAACCCGGACGTCGCTCTTGATGAAATTGAGGCGGCAATCGGTGAAGATACGGAAGAAGTGATTTCCAGCTTTGAAGAACTTGCAAATGTGCTTGAAGCTGTAGAAGAAGACGCTGACGAAGAGGGGGAGGAAAAAGAGCCCTAAGAAACGTAGAAGAAATTGTCGGAGTAGTTGCCTGAAGAAAACATCACCCGCCACCGGATCGCGCAGGTGATGTTTTTTCTAAGATGGTCATGCAGTCTGCAGTGAAAGTTACAGTTTTTCCGCGAATGCCTTGCCGTACTCCCTGCACCGCTGCATGTTTTCCTGGTCTGGAGCCCAAAGCAGTCGCAGTCCCTCATCAACGACGTCCAGTCCCGACTGGGCGAGCTTCCCGGAGAGTATTTTGACTGCTTCACCACTCCAGCCGTAACTGCCGAAGGCCCCGGCCTTTTTCTTTTTGAATTTCAAACCCTGCACTTCTTCGAGTAGGCCCGCTGCGGAGACAAGGATGCCATTATTGATTGTCGGTGATCCAAACAGAACCGCCTTTGATTTAAAAACCTCGGTGATGACGTCGTTTTTATCGGTTTTCGCCAGATTGTAAAGTTTGACCGTTACCTGGTTATCGCTCTCTCTTATGCCCGCAGCAATCTGCTCGGCCATTACCCGGGTACTCTCCCACATGGTGTCGTACAGCAGGGTGATCTGGTTCTCCTGATAGCTGTCGGCCCATTGTAGATATTTTTCAACTATCTGGGCAGGATTATCTCGCCAGATAATGCCGTGGCTTGTGCAGATCATATCCAGAGGCAGGTTGAATCCCAGAACCTCCTGTATTTTTTTGGTGACCATAGGACTGAAAGGAGTCAGGATATTAGCATAGTATTTTATGCATTCCTGGAAGAGTTCAGCCTGATCCACCAAGTCGTTGAACATGAATTCCGTAGCATAATGCTGGCCGAAGGCGTCATTACTGAAAAGGACTTCATCTCCGGTAAGGTAGCAGAACATGCTGTCAGGCCAATGCAGCATGGGCGCCTCCACAAAAATGAGCTCTTTGCTGCCGAGGCTGAGCTTATCCCCGGTTTTGACAACGCGAAAATTCCAATCCTGGTGATAGAGTCCCTGCAGGGATTTAACCCCGTTTTTGGTGCAATAAACAGGAACTTCAGGAATATGACGCATCAGTTCCGGCAGAGCACCACTGTGGTCGCTCTCAGCATGATTGGCGATGACATAGTCTATGGTCTTCAGATCAATTTTTTGGGCCAGGTTTTCGACAAATTCGTCGGCATAGGGATTCCAGACGGTGTCGATCAAGGCAACTTTTTCTTCTTGAATAAGGTAGGAATTGTAGGAAGAGCCTCTGTGGGTGGAGTATTCATCTCCATGAAATTTGCGCAGTTCCCAGTCAATCTTACCAACCCAGCTGATATTATTTTTTACGCAAAAACTCATATTGTCTCCTTAATTATTTTTCAGTCAGCATTTTGAGAGTAATTTAAAATATGAAAACTCTGAAAAATGGTGCGGGCGTTAGCCCAACCATTGGTGGATGCAGTCTTTTTTAGAGACCTTGTTTTGTTGTATCATAGTCGGGCCCGGTTTTAAAAGATTCTTAAACAAAAGATCCATCTTTGAAAGACGCCGTCAACAGATTAAACCGTGCGGAACTGCCTGGAAGTTGCCGCCGAATCTTCGGCCAGTTTTTTAAGAGTCTCGGAGGTCTTGATAATAGAACTCGTCGCCTGATCGACTTCAATGATTGAATCGGTAACGGAATTTGCCATTCGGGCCATCTCGTCCGAATGTTCGGATGCTTTCGATACTTTCGTGTTTGAGTATTCAAGTTTTTCAAAGGCACTGGAAAGTGAGCCGGCGATTTCATTAACCGTGGTGGCTTGCTCTTCAACTGCAGTGGCTATCGTGGAGACGATATCGGTGTTGCCGGACACCATTTTAGCTGCTTCAATTATACCTGTAATGGTGGTGCGGGTTACTTTCTGGACCTGCTCAATGCGGTTTTGAATTTCGGTAGCCGCATCTGCCGTCTGTTTCGCGAGCTCCTTGATCTCGTGGGCCACAACGGCAAAGCCCTTGCCGGCTTCTCCGGCGCGGGCAGCCTCTATGGTGGCATTGAGAGCGAGAAGATTCACTTGATCGGAGATCTCAGCTATTGTTTCGGTAACTTTGCTGATATCTTCTCCGGCGGCGCCCAGTTTGTGTACATCCTTTTCCAGCAGCTCCATTTTCTTCCTGGCGTTTTCGGTATTGAGATGTGCCTTTCCAGATGTTTCTGAAATCTCCGAAACCGTACCGGTGAGCTGTTCGACTGCAGAGGAAATAAGCTGGACGTCGCCGGTGGACTCCTGCAGAAGCGATGATATTTCTTTCATATCATCTCTCATATAGCCTGCCGAGCGGAACACGGTCTGGGAAATTTCTTTAGCCGAAGAGGCCTTTTCGGTAATGGTTCCGATGAGTGCATGGATGGATTGAGCGGCATCGGTGAGCAGGTCGGCACTGCTCTGAATGTTTTTGATGATTCCCTGAAGTTTATCAAGAAATTTATTGAAAAAGCCGGAGACCTTACCGGTTTCATCCTCGGCCCTGACCGGAAGTCTATGGGTGAGATCGGCATCTCCGGAGCTGATATTCTCCAGTCCGGTAGCGACTCTTTGCACGGGTTTACCGATGAGGTTGGAAATCAGTAGTGCACCGATTGTGGCCAGAATGATTACAGCGACAACAATAGAGATGAAAACTAAACCTATTTTGTGGATTTTCTCATCGGCCTTGACGGAAATTTCATGAAGAAGCTGCTCAGCCTCCCGCGAGGATACTTTTCCAGATTCTTCATTTTGCAGTTCCACAACAACCTGTTGGAAATCCATAAGGCTGGTCGCTTTATAATCATTGAGAAAATAAAGGGCCAGTAAGGTCATTACCACCCCGAAGGCAATGGTAGAGGGAATTACAAATCCCGCAATTTTCAGTCGTATTGATAAATCTCTGAGTTGTTGAAGCATTACGTTCCTTTTTTTGCATACTTTTTTTACTTGCAGAAAAAATCTATTGTTGGTTACAACATTCCACATTATATCTTGTTCTATCGGTTAATGAAGGATAAAAAATTAAAGTAATATTCAGTAATTCCTTTCGAATTTTTTCAGCACGCAGCAAGATGCTATCTTGCTGTGTGAATCAGTATCTTACTCCTGAAAAAACTGTCACAAGTTCTATAGCCAAGCATTTATCCGCTGAATCGATGCAATCTCAGATCCAGCCTCCATGATAAAATTCTTGAATGTATTTTACCATGGTCATTGTGGTATCCTGAAACATAAACAAAAAAAAATCCTCCTGCGAAAATAATGCTGCCTACATGGTTATTGCACCGCGACCGAACATGTATATCATATTCTAAATATTTGAAGATATTCTTTTCAATGGAAGGTGGTCGAAAGTTCTGTCGGGGTTAGAGGAGCGAAGAAATCTGTGGTATCGGTTTTTTGATTTGATTTTAAGAGAACACCATCACAAGGTCCACTCATGCCCAATAATACAAAGATTGTTGCTACAATTTCCAGCTTGAACTGTTCCGTGCCATTTCTGGAAAAACTCTACCAGGCAGGAATGAGTGTTGTTCGTCTCAATACTGCGCATATGACCCATGAAGATGCGTTCCACGTTGTCAAAGCCACACGCCAGGTCTCTGATAAAATCGGCATTCTTGTGGATACCAAAGGCCCTGAAATTCGAACTGAAGATGCACTTGAGCCTTTAGCCGTCAAATTCGGAGATACCATACGGATTAAAGGGGCGCCCGGTGAGCGCTCTCAGGGCGATCTCATTTTCGTCTCTTACCAAAATTTTGTAGATGATGTTCCGGTAGGAAGTTCCATTCTTATTGATGACGGGCACGTAGCACTTGTCGTTACCGGGAAAAGCGAAGGGGTTCTGCACTGTCTTGTGGAAAATGACGGTGTTATTTGGCCGAGAAAAAGCATTAATATTCCATCTGTTCACGTTAAACTTCCGGCCCTCAGTAAAAAAGACATAGAGTTTATACGTTTTGCAGCCGTTCACGACCTTGACTTTATTGCCCACTCTTTTGTCCGCAACAGAGAGGATGTGATCGCGGTGCAGGAGATTCTTGATGAGGAAAAGTCTTCAATCAAGATAATTGCTAAAATCGAAAATGCCGACGGAGTAAAGAACATCGATGAAATACTCGATCATGCCTATGGCATAATGATCGCACGCGGTGATCTTGCTGTTGAAATACCCACCGAACAGATACCTCTAATCCAGAAGAAAATCATCGAAACCTGCATAATTCGGCGCAGGCCGGTAATAGTCGCCACCCAGATGCTGCATTCCATGATAGAGTCGCCACGACCGACCAGGGCCGAGGTTTCCGATGTAGCCAATGCCTGTCTCGATCATGCCGATGCCTTGATGCTTTCCGGAGAAACCGCCAATGGGAAGTATCCGGAAGTAGCGGTCAGAACAATGGCAAAGATTATAAAAGAAGTGGAGGGCAAGAGTAACAGGTATATCGACATCCCCTACAGCCATGAAAACAGAGTTACTGCGTATCTTGCCAAAGCGGCGGTAAAAGCTTCCTTGAGACTGGACACCAAAGGTATTGTCGCTGATTCTCTCAGCGGTAAAACTATACTTGCTCTTTCAGCCTATAGAGGGTCGAACATCATTCGTGCGCTGGTCTATGACAAACAGGTGATGCGGCAACTCTCTCTCTCCTACGGAGTGTATGCCGATTACACACTAATGGATCCTGTCTCGGACGACCCCTTGAGAAAATCGATATGCCGTCTCGTTGACGGCAAGCTTTTTGCCGGAGATGACTTAATTATCGTCCTTGCCGGAAGTTTCGGACCGCAGCAGGGAGCATCCTATATTGAAATCAGTACAGCCGACAATCTCAAGAACAAGTGTGTAAGAAGTTAACGGATTGCTGCCGTGGGGCTAAACCGACATATTTATAATATCAAAGGCATAAAGAGAAGGAATGAAGAAAGCAGAGAAAACAGGAGTAGTGTACTCAACAGATGGTGGCAGGATTTGTCCGGGTTGTGGACATCCCATGAAGAAGTGCTGCTGCAGCACCATGAAAAGCGTACCGGCGGGAGATTCCATTATTAGAATAAGCAGGCAGACTAAAGGACGTAAAGGAAGCGGCGTATCTGTTATAACAGGTCTTCCGCTGGCCGGGAAGGAATTGAATAACCTCGCCAAACAGCTAAAAAAGAAATGCGGCTCGGGCGGCACCGTTAAAGAAGGGGTTATAGAGATACAGGGGGATCACAGGATTGTTCTCGCAGATGTTATATCTCGGCTTGGCTACAAGGTTAAACTAGCGGGAGGGTGATCGAATCCTCAGAAAGACGGCAAAAAAAGATGCTTTTGCAAAGCCTTCAAACCCGGGAGCATCAAGTTGTCGACAAGCGGTTAGCTTAACCGGAACATCGAAACCCTGATCGTCGATATTCCCTGCCACACTATAAGCCAGGTTTCGATAACGCGATCTTTGAGTATGTGACTTCTGTCAGGAACATATCCCGCAAAAATGAAAAAACAGCCCGCGGCTCCAGTGCTCATGGCACCAATGGTAAGGATAAGAGCCTGGTGGTAATTTGAGATATTTTGAAAGTATTTCCTGTTTTACAGGAGCAAATCACTCACCCAGCTGTGCTGGATTAAAGTATTAAACTCAAAGAGACAAAGTAAATATGGAGGCCAGCCGGAAATTAACGATTCCCGTCATTGTGCTGATGCTTATAGCTTTGGCGGCAGTGCTGAGTCTGGTATATCTTCTGCATGATCTGGACAAAAAACTGGCCCTGCAGAGAATGGAGATCCACGGCGAAAGTGTCAAGATCGCGAATAAGATAGATCGGGAAGCCAGGAATTTCAGGTATCATCTCTTTCTGTATTCAATAAATTCCGGGATGGTAGACCTCAATGATGTGCGTCGTAGCTTTGAGGTTTTCAGGAGCCGAATTGAGGACATGGACACGGAAAACCTGCTGGAGAAAAACTATCTCCAGTTGGAGGGGGCAGATGCAGCTCTGCGACTATGTGAAAAAATGCTCCCGAATATTGACCGATTATTGTCTCGATTTTTACCCGGAGATAATGAAGGGCGGGATGAAATTCTTGCTCATCTAGATCCCGTCGTACAGAGCTTTTCCGAGGTTGCCGGAAACGCTTCAGAGTCCTATATGCTGCTTCATGAGAAAAATCGCAACTCCTTCAAAATTACCGGCAGACTCACTATCCTTTTGGTGTCGGCAATATTTCTCTCCGGCGCGGCTCTCTTTGTCATCCTGTTGCGCAACCAATATCGATTAGACGAGCTGACCCATACTCTCGAGGACAAAGTGCAGGAGCGAACCACCGCATTGAAGGGGAGCAATCAAAGCCTGAAGAAGATGTCGCAGGCTATTGAACAGAGTCCGATATCAGTGATGATCTGCAACCTTGAAGGAAACATAGAGTATGTAAACCCGCGGTTTGTCGAGGTAACGGGGTATACCTCTGCAGAAGCAGTCGGTCAGAATCCAAAATTTATTCAGTCGGGTCTGACTTCCGATCAGACCTATAGGCAGATGTGGCAGGTTGCTCATTCCGGAGGTGTGTGGAAAGGAGAAATATGTAATAAGCGAAAAAACGGGGAACTCTTCTGGGAGCTTGTCTCCTTTTCTCCTATCAAGGATGAGGATGATCAGCCGGTCGGTTATCTGGCAATCAAGGAGGATATCTCACAACAAAAGGTGTATGAAGAGCAGTTGTTGAAGCAGGCAAATTATGATAGCCTAACCGGGTTGCCCAATAGGATGCTGGCTATGGATCGGCTGAAACACGCGATACTTCAGGGGCACAGGAGAGGAGATGCGGTGGCTCTGCTTTTTGTCGACCTTGATAATTTCAAGCAGGTAAATGATACCTTGGGGCACGAATGCGGGGATTATGTTTTGAAAAAAGCCGCGGAGCGATTTCATGGCTGTCTGCGGGACTGTGACACGGCAGCACGCTTCGGCGGAGATGAGTTTCTCTTAATTCTCTCTGAACTGCAGGGGCGTGAGGATGTCAAACCTATAGTAAAGAGGGTATTGGATGCCTTTTCCTTGCCATTTGAGGTGGAAGGAAAGAGGTTCCTGGTCACCGCCAGCATAGGAGTGGCCATGTGTCCGGAGGATAGCGTGAGCTCCCCGGAACTTTTGAAAAAAAGCGATAACGCAATGTATCAGGCAAAGAATATGGGTAAAAATAACTATCGTTTTTATGAGAAGGACACGTTTTGAGGGATGTACCGCTCTTATATGAAAGAAGGAAATTAGCACATAAGGTTCAATCAGGAGAAAAACTATGTTATGTCGAGTTCTGGTGTATCTGCCCCTCTTTGTAGTATCTCTGTTGTTGTGCGATGCTGCTGCCATGATAAGCACAAGCGATGATCAGAAGGCACTCAGTTTGACTGTGTATAGCTCCAATCTGGCGCTTGTCAGGGATGTGCGCGGGGTTGAGTTGCCTGACGGGGAAAAGAGCCTGTCTTTTGAAGGGATAAGCCCAAAGATTCTGCCGGCTACGGCGGTTCTGAAAGGCGAAGGTCTGGATGTAATCGAGCAGAATTATGAATTTGATTTACTCTCTCCGCAGGCATTATTGCAGAAATACGTCGGCAGTGAGGTAACTATTGTCCGGAAGAATGAGAAAACCGGTGAGGAATACCATGTAAAAGCTGTTATTTTAAGCACCGTAAATGGTGTGGTGCTGCAGGTGGAGGATCATATTGAGACGGATATCGACGGCCGGATTCTTTATCCTGGGATTCCCGAGACGTTACGGGATAAACCAACTCTTACAATGTTGCTGGACGGTGATGGGAAAACTCCGAAGGAGGTCGAACTCTCGTATCTTACTGAGGGCTTGTCGTGGAAAGCCGACTATGTGGCAGAGCTTAACGAGACCGAAGACAGAGTCGACCTGCAGGGGTGGGTGACTGTAATCAACAACAGCGGTATCGATTACAGAGATGCCGAGCTGCAGCTTATAGCGGGTGAAGTGCATAGAGCGGAGCCGCAAAGGGAGATGATGGCATTTGCTGTCGCCGATATGGCTCAACCGCGTCGAGCTGAAAACAATAAGGAGATGCGGCGCGAATCCATGTTTGAGTATCACCTCTATACCATCGAGCGGATGACCTCGCTTCTGGCTAATCAGTCTAAACAGATATCCCTGCTTCGGGAGAATGGTGTTGTTTCAAAGGAAATGGTGCTGAAGTCTCCTAATCAAAATTATTACTGGTCCAGAATCGGTCAAATAGAAAAAGATGTCGGTGTCGAGATTTTCCTGCAGATCAAAAACGATGCTGAATCCAACTTCGGTTCACCAAAACCAGCCGGAACGGTGAGGGTGTATAAGCAGGATAGTTCCGGTTTCGCGCAGTTCATTGGTGAAGATGGTATCGACCATACACCTGAAAACGAACTCATCGAAATTCAGCTCGGCCGATCTTTTGATGTTACCGCCGATAGAATTCAGATAGATTTTGCTATCATTAAGGGCGAAAACGATCAAAGCAGAGTTTTCGAAAGTGCTTATGAAATCACCCTGAGGAACGGAAAGGATCAACCGGTTGTTGTAAACGTAAAGGAAAATCTTCCCGGTGACTGGGAGATACTGGAAGAAACACTGAGTCACCAGAAAGAAGATGCAACAACCGTTTCCTGGAAGGTAAAGGTCGATGCAAAGGATTCAAACATCCTCAGGTATCGGGTTAGATATGTGATGAGATGAAACACGACTTTGGTCGTTTTGCCGGAGAGTGGCAATGATGAATTAAGTGACTAAAAACATGAATTATTTTTAGATGATAATGGTTTGACAGAACGATGGTGCTGCCTTATTTTTTCAGGCAACGGGTGGTGATGAAAAAGTAGAAAAACAACCGGGTTCATGTGCTTATGTCGAATTCGCAAGATTATTATAAATTGCTAGGTGTTTCCCGCTCGGCCACCAAGGAGGAAATACAGAAGGCCTATCGTAAGCTTGCGAGAAAATACCATCCGGATGTGAATAAGGAAAAAGGCGGGGAGGATCTCTTTAAGAAAATCAATGAGGCTCAAAGCGTTCTCTCCGACCCGGAAAAGCGGAAACTCTATGATCGTTACGGAGCCAGGTGGCAGGAGGCCGGACGTCAAACCGAACAATCCGAAGATTGGTCATCACAGAATCAGTGGAGGGAATATGGCGGCGGCTTCAGAGATGCCCGGAGGGGGGATCCTTTTGGTCGGGAAGAATACGAAGATATCTTCTCCAACATATTTGGCGGAAGCCAACAAAGCAGGGCTTACCGCTCCACAGGAAGGACGGTCGAGGCAGAACTGGAGGTGAGCCTGGATGAACTCATCCATGGCGCGGCAAAAACCATAAGCTGGAGTTCCATGGAGCGGTCGGGCAGAACACTGCGGCCGGTAGAACATACGGTTCAGTTAAAAATGCCAAGGGGGCTGAAAGACGGATCGGTTATCCGGCTTGCCGGTAAAGGAGAAAAAGGCATGGGAGGTGGTCCGGCGGGTGATCTGCTTTTGCAGATCAAGGTACGGCCGGATCCCCGGTTCACGCTGCGGGAGTACGATCTTCTAACGACAGTGCCGGTCTCACCCTGGGAAGCTGTCTTGGGAGCAAAAATTACAGTTGAAACCAGCAAAGGCAAGATACATCTTTCCATTCCCAAGGGATGCCGCACCGGCAGGAAATTAAGAGTCAGGGGTAAAGGTTTGCCTCATAAGCATGGCGGAGCCGGAGATCTGTTAGTGGTCATAGAAGTCCACGTTCCCAGTGAGCCTACCGAGGAAGAGCGCAAACTTTTTCAGGAACTGCATAAGCACTCCCGCTTTAACCCCAGGGAGTCTCTGGGGCAATGGGCCGCCGAAAAAACACAGGCAGAGAGACAGGAATAAAGAGACTGCCGTGGTGTTCTCTCTCCCGCGGCAGCCTTTTTTCTTCGATTACAGCTGCTTACTCCGGATAGTCATGACAGAGATCACAGCTTTGGGATATGGTTTTCCCAAACTCCGTTTCATGCTCCTCATTGTGACAGCGAAAACACCCATATCCTTCCTCTTCAAACTGATGGCCAAGGTGTGATTTGTAGGTGCCCCAGGTTATATCCATTCTCGGCCAGATGTTGCCAAGATAGGCCTCGAGAAGATATGCTCCGGAATCAAGAAGAGCCTGGCGATTATCAGTGACAAAATCGGAACCGTTACGCTCGGCCTGGAGTAAGAGCAGGTTTTCTACAATCTGCTCCCTGGCCTCAGCCCTTGAAACGTAGTCTGCCTGCAGTACAGTGATACTGTCTTCCCGAATACCCTGGATCGACGCATCGATTTGTTCACTCTGCAATCCAAAGTCCACCGTCTCCTCAAGATTGTCGAAGATATGCGCCGGCCGATTATGGCAGTCGATACAATCCATGGTGCGCCACTCCACATTTGGGTTTTCCGAGGGTTCCGTATCCCCCCTGGAAAATTCTTCCGTGATCCCCGATGGTCTGGTGACTTTCACCCTGCCTATCTCTGTCCGTTTCGCATTGAGGGACTCATATTCGACTTTGACGTTGTCGGAGACATGCCAGTGGATTCCTTCGAATCTTTCAGTGACGGGATTCCTCCCGCCTATATGCAGCGCTACTTCATCGATCATAGGATCCTGCTGATCATCATTGGAAAAGCTTACGAATTCCTTTACCATCTTGCCGTGAAACTTCTCGGGCCAGTGGCATTCTTCACAGGTATCACGAGCTGGTCGAAGATGTTCAACGGGTGCGGGAATAGGAGTATTGTAATCTCCTGTAATTGTAGCCTTAACCTGGCGAAGTCCTGATAATTTTGCCTTGACGTACCATTCGGCACCGGAGCCTATATGACAGGAGACGCAGCCTACTTTAGCATGTGGGGAACGCTGATATGCTGTATATTCAGGCTCCATGACAGAGTGACAGACAACTCCGCAGAAATAGTCCGACTCGGTGAAATGATAGGCCTGATATATTACCAGGGAAAAAATTCCTATATTTACCAAAGAGAGTACGATTACAAGAATGACCATCTGCCGATGTTTTTTCTTGCCGAAGTCAATGATGAGATTTGGTTTGTTAATGCTGTCGCCAAACCATTTCTTGCGGCGGAAATAAGCGGAAAGGGGGATGAGCAAAAGACCCAGGACAGCTCCTGCGGGAAATACCAGAAAAGTTACTATCGCTGCATAGGCGTTTTCCATCAACCCTGTCGCATGCAAAAACATGCCGATCAGAGTCAGCAAAAAACAGATGGTGGTCAGGGCAATTCCGATAAGGCCAAGCGGCGTTTGCACGGAAAGACCAAATTTGTCGAGCAGGGGTAGCTCGTCCCGGTATTTTTGCTTTTCCGACTGATCAGGTGATTCAGGTATTTTCTCCGCCATATTTGTCCTCGCTGTATTAATTAATCAGTTGATGCATTGACCAGCCGGAATACGATGTTCAATAACACCTGTTTTGTAGAATAAAAACAGCCCAGATACTACCATGTGGCACAATTCATTTCAAAATAAAAATATTATCTAAATTAAAAGTATACCATCGTGCACATATTATGCAAAATCTATGTAATCCCGTCTCAGTAGAAAAACTACATAGATGGACTCGACTGTCTGGATGACTTTTTAGGAGATCATCAACATAACGTGTATTCGAAATATTTCCAGTTTTGAGCAGTCCGGGTGCCTTCCCAAAATAAGGAAGCATTTCCGTAAAGTAAACTGATTGGAGTGGTAGCATTTTTAAATACCTGTCGAATAATATCACTTTTAAGAGGAGGATGGAAAAGCCGAGTTATCTGTTGCCCATGCAATTTTTTTTCGATTGACTATCACTCTCTTTATAAGTTAATACATTGAGGTAACAATGATTTTTGTTGTTCTTTCAGCTCTGAGTCAATCTCCATGAACTGAATAGTTTGATACCCTTTCGAACTCAGAGCAGAGGGGATGGCTGTTAAGGTGTGGCAGGTAGCGTAGAAAAGTCTTGTCTTTATTTCCGCTGACTTTTTACAGCTACAATGCTGCTCAAAGAGTGCTGTGTGTGATTTTCCCGTTTGGAGTGAGTGATCAAAAAAACATTTCCAAGGAGATTCCTTATGCCTAAGGTTCCGTTCCGTTATGCACTTCTTGCACTTTTGTTCTGGAGCTTGCCGGCCTTTGGTGCCGCCGCTGTTCCAGCCTCAGTCGAAACCTGCCTGATGTGTCACGACGATGTGGTTTCCGCCGAAGAATTCACAGCTTCTGTTCATGGACCTAACGGCTGTGTCTCCTGCCATGCCGATTTGATTGATGAAGAAGCCCATATGGAAGGCGAACTTATGCCGGAGCCTGTAGAGTGTGTCCGCTGCCATAAGGAAGTAACAGCGCAACACTACGCGAGTGTGCACCAACTCAACGGAATTGATTGTTCATCCTGTCACAGCGATATTCATACCGTGACCCCATGGCAGGGAGACAAGAGCATTGCCGCGGCTAAATGTGGCGAGTGCCATGATGAAATTCTCGAAGTTTACGAAGAATCCGTTCACGGCACGGCGGTTCAGGCGGATAACAGCGATTCCGCCTCCTGTATGGATTGCCACAATCTCCACCTGGTTAAGGGATTCGACGAGCTGGAACACCCTGAGTCCCGGGATTTCCATACCGATGTCTGCCTGAAATGCCATGCCGATGAAGACATGATGGAGCGTAATGGTATTCCCACCGTTGCCGTTGCTACATATTTGAACAGCTATCATGGAAAGAACTATATGCTTGGTTATCCGGAGCAGGTAGCCGGTTGTTCGGATTGCCATACTGCCCATGCAATTCTGGCAGAGGATAATCCTGAGTCGAGTTTACATCCTGATAACCTGATAACTACCTGCGGCCAGTGCCATCCCAACTCGTCGGCGCAATTTGTCAAATTTCATGCCCATGGCGATATGACCAACAGGGAGCAGTACCCTATCCTCTACTATACCTATGTCGGCATGACCACCCTGCTGGTTGCCACCTTTGCGGTGTTCTGGATTCATACTCTGCTCTGGATGTTTCGTGGTTTTGTCGAGAATCGGGAGAAAAAACGGTTGCTGGCGACCGGACGGGCACCTGTGATAGCAGGAGCACACAAAATTTATCGCCGCTTTAGGAGCATTCATATATTTCTGCATTTGCTGGTGATCATCAGTTTTCTGCTGCTGGCGTTGACCGGAATCCCCCTCAAGTTTGCGGGACAGGAGTGGGCACCGCTGCTAATGGGATTTTTTGGTGGGGCTGCCAATGCGGCACTTCTCCACCGGGTCGGGGTAATTATCACCTTCCTTTACTTCTTCAGCGCTCTGGTGATGAGTACTAAATTTCTTTTTAGCGGGCTGCGTTCACCGGCTGAATTCCTGGAGCGGCTTTTCGGACCGGAATCCCTGTTCCCGAATATGCGTGATGTTCGCGACATTTCCGCTATGTTTCGCTGGTTTTTCTTCCTCGGTCCCAAACCCAGCTTTGAGCGCTGGACATATTGGGAAAAATTTGACTTCTTCGCCGTCTTTTGGGGTATGTTCGTTATTGGAGGTTCAGGACTGATGCTCTGGTTTCCAGAGTTCTTTGCAACCGTTCTGCCTGGCTGGGCGCTTAATGTGGCAACCATCGTTCATTCGGATGAAGCTCTGCTGGCAACCGGCTTTATCTTTACCATCCATTTTTTCAATACTCATATGCGGCCAGAGAAGTTTCCCATGGATTTTGTCATCTTCAACGGTGAGATAAGTAAGGAGGAGTTTATCGAAGAACGGACGGATCAATGGAAACGCTACGAAGAAATGGGCATCATCGATCGATACATCAAAGAAAAGCCAAGTGGAATAGCCTACGATTTCTTTATCAAAGGCTTTGGCTTTCTGGCTCTTTTTATCGGTATTATCCTGCTTTTGCTGATGTTTTATGCATTCGTTGCAGGTGGACAACATCTCTAGTGGCCAATTATTATCAGGACTGCCGGTTCTTTCCGGCAGTCCTTTGATTTCAGGGTGTGAAATGGACAAGGTGATCATCTTATCGGCCGTATCCATCGTCGTTTATATTATTGGAGGACTGTTTGTATTCAGCGGTATCGGGCTTATCTTTTTCATGAAGAGTAAAAACCTGGGGGGAATGGGTGAGGGTGTACCGCTTGGTTATCTGCTGTTCTGTGTCGGTCTGGCACTGTCGGGACTTGGAGTCTTGAGTATGCGCATCCTGCGCAGGCGTCATTGATTGAGGAACTCGTAAACAGCACGATCTACAACGATATGGCAGGAGACTGCCAGAGTCCCTCTCGACAGCTTCGATGACTTTCTACGAGATCATCATTTGATTGCTTCATAATAATCATGCGCGAATCAATCTGAACTCTTTTCTGTTTTAGCCGGATGCACTGAGGATTGGACAAGAAAAGATGCCTGTAACTGAATATCGGTATTCCGTGTATGAAAATAATTACATCTTCAGAGATGAAATTCTGCGATGAAGCCGTTGACCGTTTCATCAAAGCCAAAAAGGCCGTAGCCTTGACCGGCGCGGGAGTTTCCGTGGAGAGCGGCATTGATGATTTTCGCAGTCCCGGAGGCTTGTGGTCCAGATATCCGCCTGAAGAGTATGGCAGCATCTCGGTTTTTCGACGTAATCCAGAGAAGTCCTGGAAACTTTTCCGGGCGTTGGGCCGGGGTCTTCTCCGGAAAAAACCCAATCACGCCCATCTGGTCCTGGCGGATCTGGAAAGAAAAGGATTTCTTCGTGGTGTCATCACCCAGAATATAGATAATCTCCATCAGGAAAGCGGTAGCGAAAATGTTCTGGAGATTCATGGGAATCACCGTTATCTCCAGTGCCTCAGCTGCGGTGATACCAGTAAGCCTCCGACATCATTGCTGGAGGGCGACAGTCTGCCGCGCTGCCGGTGGTGTGGGCATATCCTGAAACCCGATGTGGTGCTCTTTGGAGAGGACGTGCGTTGCTATGAAGAAATCAATGACCTTCTTCACCATTGCGATCTGCTCATGGTGATTGGAACTTCTGCACAGGTTTACCCTGCCGCGGCCCTGCCGGAGCAGGTAAAGCTTTCAGGCGGCATGATCTATGAGTTCAATATCGTCAGAACCACCCTGACCAATGTGCAAGGGGATGGTAGTGCACATAGTGACTATTTCTTTCAGGGCGGTGCAGCCACGATGCTGCGCCATTTTCGAAAGCGGCTCGAGGCTTTGACCGGACAGTGAGTGACGGCAGCCGCGTTATTTCTTGCAGAGATCGATAATTTTTGCCAATTTCTGCCATATTACCAGAAGAGCCAGCGAGGCGTCGGCTTTCGGAGAATATTCGCAGATCGGCATATAGGCCTGGAGGGATTCACCCACAAGTGCATCGGCGGGAATCTCACCCAGTTCAGGAAGATAGATTCCCAGATATTTCGAGGCCATTTTTTTCAATTTCAAACTGTTGAGCTTTGAGCCTGGAACGACTTTATTGATAATGAGAAGAGGATGGAATGACTGGAGTTCATCCTGAATTTTCCGGCGGGAACCTTCCTCTATTTCCTCCGCCAACTCAAATACTTCCGTGATTGTCTGGAAATTGTGCTGCTTCAGGGTTTTGCTGACCTCGCTCTGGGAGAGAAAACTGGTGAGGGCTTTGCGCAGAGTGGCCAGTTGGATAAACCGGTAAAAATCCATAATTGCCGTGGGTTCCGGCATGGTAATGCAGATCTGCAGATCGGCCGCCATAAAAAAATCAAGGGAGTGGTAATTTGTTCCCGCCCCAACATCTATCAGAACAATATCGGCATCGATAGCTTTTATCCCTCTAAGTAGTCTCATTTTCTCCTGATAGCTCATGTTGGCGCTCTGCAGGGTATCTCCCGTGCCGGGAATGAGCTTGAGATCGTAAAAGGCATCGAGGCAATGAGCAACATCATTTAAGTTGTCGACCTTGCGGGTGAGAAAGTCGGTTAGGCTGTATTGTGGTTCAAAGAGGCCGAAGAATATATGCGCGTTTGCCCCGCCGACATCAAGATCGACCACACATACGCGTCTGCCTTCCCTGGCGAGCAGCAAAGCCAGATTTGCCAGAACCATGCTTTTCCCCGTGCCGCCTTTTCCGGAACCAAATGAAACAGTAATTGCCATAGGTTTTTTATCCCTGCCCGTCCCTGCAGCCAAAGATGATGATCTCGTAAAAAATCATCAAAGTGGCCGAGATGGACTCCGCGATAAGCACCCATACGGGCATAAACTCCGACTTTGAGAAAGCTCAATATCTCCGGCGTCGTATCTGAAATGGCGATTTAGCAGCATACGCATACGGTACTGTCACCGTTTCAGATCTACAACGACGAAGGTCGAAATTTTTACGAGTCCATCAAAGATGAAATAATATTCTTAAATGATCTGTCCTACAGTATTCTCGGCTTGAACAGGCAGAAAGTTAAGTGATTTACATCTTTTTCGCTTTCTCGTTTTCGGGAGCTCCTGCAGCCAAATCTGCCGCATTCTCCAATATTCTGCAGCTTTTTCTGCCACCCTCTGTCTCACTGTAGGTAGTACCGACGATCGCTTTGATGATTCTGCGCTGATCAAGTTTTTCTCTGGGGATGGAAGGTCTGATAGAGGAATTGTCTGCGGCTGTGTGCAGAAGATTGTTCTTCTTGAGCTGATCCAGAATATCCTGCACCAGGGTAAGATCATGCATGGGATATCGATTGGAAAACAGTTCTACGGAGACGGCTTTTCCCTCATCAAAGCTGTCATAGGCATAGTCGAGAAGATCAAAAGCCACGGCAAGCTTCAGGCTGGGCTGAGTTTCAAGATCAATTAATCGCAGGACGGCCTTGTTTTGATAGGCAAAGGCAATTTGAGCGCCTAAAAGAATAAAAATCCAGCCGAAATAGATCCACATCAGAAAGAGGGGCAGGGTAGCAAAAGAGCCGTAAATGGCGTTGTATTTGGAAACGCCGATCTGCAGGCTCATATAAAGATTCTGTACTTCAAACCAGAAAAATCCGGCAAACAGGGCTCCGATGACGGCAGGTATGGTTTTTACCTTGGTGTTGGGAAAGAAGAGGTAAATAACATAGAGGGTCAGCGCAAGAAAAAATATGGGTATCAGGTTGAGAATGATGGCCTGGATCCAGTCCATAGGCATCAAAATAGAGAATTTGGTGAGAAGAGACTCGTTCATCAGTACGGCACTGGCTGCCAGACCAATGTTCATGGATATAGGCATGAGGACGATCAGGGCGAGGTAGTCGGATATTTTCCGCATCACCGATCGACCGCTCTCCACATGCCAGATGGCATTCATGGCCATCTCGATATTGCCCAGAACCAAAACGACGCTTAACAGTATTCCCGCAACTCCAACCGTGCCCAAAGTGGTAAAATTTGTTCTTTCTACATAGTCGAAGAGCCTGTCAACGGCGGAATAGAGGTGTTGGGTAAGGCTTGATTCCAGCATTTCAATGTCCTGCGATATACCCTGTTCAGGATCTAGATGGGAAGTCGGCTGGTCTCTCTCGAGCGTTCTCACATAACTGTAGATAACTTCTTTCAGTTGATCGGTTCCTCCGAGTCCTTTGACCACGGCGGTGCTCATGGCAAGTATGGGTACCAGTGAGAGCATGACGGTAAAGGTAAGTGCGGCCGCTCTGAGGGCAAGCTCGTTTCTCTTGAATTCCTGGAGGGTTATGAGGAAAATACGGCAGAAATTATGAAAAACTCTATAGTGCAGAGATTTTTTGTCGGGTACTTTATCCGCCCAAATGATCAATCGGGATGGTGAGAATTTTGAAACCATGGTTAATTTAAGAAAGAATTTTCCTGTTTATCAAGGAGCCATTTTTCCAAAACGGAATAGACGATTTCCCGTTTTATCGGTTTGGTTATATAATCGGTCATTCCGGCTTCGAGACAAATTTCACGATCGCCTTTCATGGCATTGGCCGTCATCGCTATGATGGGTATAGAATTGTGACCCGCCTGCCGAATCTTCCTGGTGGCTGTGAGACCGTCCATTTCCGGCATCTGGATATCCATAAGGATGGCATCGAATTCTTCGGGCGATCGTGTATAGGTCTCGACCGCCTCTTTGCCGTTATTGACGATATCAAGAGAATATCCCGCCATTGTCAAAATTACTTTGGCAAGTTTCCGGTTCACTGGATTATCTTCCGCCAGCAGCAGTTTTAACGGGTGCTTGAGCCCCCTCGGAGCGATATACCGGGCTGCTGTAATTGTTTTATCCTTCTCTTCCAGGTCGGATCCGCCCAGCAGCCGGGAAATGGTCCTGAGTATTACCTGTTTTCTTGACGGCCTGGTAAGAAAACCGGTAATGCCGCTCTCCCGGCATCTTTTGGTGATATTTTCCGTTGAGGATGTGTAGGCCAACAGTGGAATCGTTTTGCCTCCAAAAGAAGGATCTCTGACGTTTTCAGCGAATTCATAGCCGGACATGCCGGAAATCTCCAGGTCAATAATACAAAGGTCATGGGGAGCATTTAATCGGTGTGCTTTATTCAACATTTGCACAGCCGCACTGCCGTCTCTTGCAACATCCACCTTTAAACCTGCACTAGTGAGCATATCGGCCATAATAGCTGAGCCTCGGGCATTGTCGTCAACGATGAGCACCCGGATATCCTGTAAATCAGAAAAGGTTGCGGCAGATACAGGCTTTACGTCGGCCTTCTTCAGTCGAGCTGTAAAATGGAAGGTAGTTCCCTGTCCGGCATTGTTTTCAGCCCAGATCATACCGTTCATCAGTTGCGCAATTCTTCTGCAGATGGACAGTCCCAGACCAGTGCCCCCATATTTGCGGGTTGTACTGCCGTCAGCCTGCTTAAATGGTTCAAAGATGATATCGAGTTTATCGCTTGCGATGCCGATACCGGTATCATGGATAGCGGTATGCAGGGTCAGGTGACTCTCCGTTTCCTCTTCCACCTGGATGCTCAGCTCCACCTCCCCTTTATCGGTAAACTTTGCTGAATTGCCGAGCAGGTTGATCAGCACCTGGCGATATCGGCCGGCGTCGCCGCAGATTTTGGAGGGAAGACGGCCATCAATACGGCAGAGCAGGTCGATGGGTTTGCCGAGAAGGCGGGGTTTGATGAGTTCACAGACGTCATGGGCAATGACATCGGGATCGAAATCGATATTTTCAAGCTCCATCTGGCCCGCTTCGATTTTAGAAAAATCAAGGATATCATTGATAATACTGAGTAGTGCCTCTCCGCTTCTTCTTATGGTCAGTGCACTTTCCTGCTGTTCTTCACTGAGTTCGGTCGTGAGCAGGATATCGGTAAATCCTATTACTCCGTTCATCGGAGTGCGGATTTCATGACTCATGGCTGCGAGAAACTGACTTTTGGCGACATTAGCGGCTTCGGCAGCGCTTTTGGCCTTCCTAAGCTGCTGTGTCTGCTGTTCGATCTCCGACTGCAAGGTCCTTGAATATTTCTCCTGCTGCTCCTGGATCATCATATGACCCTTTTGGGTCTCGATGAGCATATCCTGATATTTATTATCGAGAACCTGGAATTTTCTGCCAAACTGCGTTTTTTGTATTGCCAGTTTGCGACTCAGCTTTTCTCTTTCCAGTGTTGTGAAATAGAGGGAAATAATGGTCCTGAAGAGTTGCAACCGATCCGGCGGGATCGACATGCCATCATGTTCCCGGTAAAACAGGTGACACCTGTAGGCGGGAATTCCCACACAGAGAAATCCTTCTGGTGCCGAGGCAACCGGAGTGGCGGATATTTGAGGCGATACAAAGCTTCTCAGCAGCTTCCGCTGCATCGTATCCACTTCTGCAGGCGAGGTGATAAAAATTAAATTTTCATTGCTATCGAGACAGTAGCAGACTCCACCGGACAGATTCTTTTCAAGATAGTGCAGTAGAGTTTGAATTTCTTCTTTATCCCCAGAATCCTTGCTGAAGAGCGAGAGCGGATCTGTCATTGTCAGTTGTTCCCGTAGAGATCATGGGCCTTTTCCAATTCCTCGGGAAGGTCTTCCAGGAGTACAGTGTACTCCTCCATGTTTTCATTGACATGATCGACCAGATCCTGCGAAAGGAGCACCGTCGTACCGGCGATAGCGCTGTAGCCAAGCCGGGCCGCCAGATATTCGGCGATCTGCAGAATTCCCGTCAGGCTGTCTGGAGCCACCCCGTCGAGCAGCTGATGGTGATCACGTATCGCCCTTTGAATATCTTCCTGCATTTGCCACTCCCGGGTCAGCAGATAGCCGACTTCGCAATGGTCAGTACCGAGGTATTGCCGTTCAGAAGTGATAATGGAGTCCTCATCGGTTTCGCAGGCTGCGATAAATTCTTCCCTGGCCACCTGTTCTTCAACAATTATGCCGAAATCATGAAGAATTCCACAGAGGTAGGCATCATCGCCGTTTATGCCGAAAAGTCTCTCCGCCAGAACCTTGCTGCAGATGCTGACGGCGGCACAATGCATCCACAGATTTTTTCTGGAGTATGCGCCGCCCCCACAATCATCTGAAGAGGTAAACATATTTTTAAGGGCGTCGGTGACAGCCAGGTTGTACAGATTCTTCATGCCGATAAAGGCAACAGCCCTGCTTATCGAATCCACTTTCTGGACCAGCCCGTAATACGGACTGTTTACAAGCCGAAGAAGGCGTACCACCAGGGTAGGATCCATTTTGATAACATCCTCGAAATCCTTCATGGTGGAATCTTCATCACTGATAAGCTTGGAAAGTTCGGTCACCACATGAGGCAGCGTTTTGATTTCATTAAACCTGCTTATAAGGTCTTGTGCTGCAGAGGACATGGATGACTCCGTCTAAGCAAAGAGTAGAAATCGGGATACGGATCTTTCCCGAAGGTCCCGTTGAGAAAATGCGGTAAATATTCGCGAGAATAACCAATTGGCTCATTATACATACTCATCGGCCTGGAGAGTATAAAATATTTAATTTTCTGATTTGCGCCTGAAACTCAGCATTTTCTGACCCAGGCCGGGACTGCTCTTTTCATCGGGACGTCATAAACCCGTATGGGGCTCCGCTGCAGCTGTCCCGCCTGCAGAGACCTGTGAAAAGAGCACAGTCCCGACCTTGAGTTGAGGATTAGGGTAATCAGGTTTAATTGTATCCAGATGAGATGGGTGGGGCTGCTAAAATCAGGGGCATTTGGTTCTGCCATTCTTTGGGCAGGCATGGAAGGCTCTGCTTTTGGCGTATAACCATATGGAGGGACTTGTCTGGGTAAGGATATCAGGTTGGTGGTGTCTTTTTGCCGTCTTTTAGAATGATGGCACCGCTTCCTTCCACGGAGGAACCGGGGCGGGGCGAGCTGGCGTCGGCAACGATTGAGGTAGTTGACGCTGAAGGAATCCGCAGGGGCTGACCGATATAAACCAGTGCCTGGCGGTCAAGGTTATTGGAACTGATGAGGTTTTGTAAAGAGATGCCGAAGCGTTGGGCTATTTTCCCTGCCGTATCTCCTTGTTTTACACGATACAACTCAGGTGTCTTCTGATTTGCCTGAAAGATGGTTCCGGGAAGAGTTGCGGCTAATCGGACTGTTTCGGTATTTTGTGGGAGGCGGAGATGAAAACCTTTCGGGATGTATTTTTCTCCCTGCCAGATTGGCTGGCCCAGCGAGGGATTGAGCCGCAGCATTTCTGTGTGGCTGAGATTGAAATGACCGGCAAGAGCTGCAGCACTGGCGAATCCGGGTAAGGCAATACTGAAATTTGCTATCGAGGATTCTTTCAGGACGGCTGGATGAATTTCCAGTCTTTTGGCGACACGAAGGGCGGCCAGGAATTCGGCATAAAAATTGCGCGAGGCAAACTTGAAGTGACCCTGTCGGTAATTTTTGAAGATGGCAGTATAATTGCCTTCCTGCTGTACGGCCCGCTGCATACCGGCATGGCCGTAGTTGTAGGCGGTGATGGCAAGGGGCCAGGTGCCGAGGTTGTCAAAATTCTTTTTCAGATACTGGGCGGCAGCGTGGGTGGAGGTCAAAGGGTCGCGCCGCTCGTCAATAATATGGTCGATGGTCATGAAATTCTTGCCGGTGGAGCGGGTAAACTGCCACATCCCAGCGGCACCGGACTTGCTGTAGGCCCTCGTGTCGAAAGAAGACTCCACGTGGGGCAGGTAGGCGAGTTCTTCAGGAAGGTTATACGACCTGAAAATCTGCTTCATCTCTTTCATATAGGCGCCGGAGCGAACAACACCTTCGATAAAGCGCTCCTTAAGGCCGGTTTGGATACGAATATTTTGCGAAGCCTTCTTCAGTTTTTCCCTGATATCCGGGGGAGCAAACATCTTTAGGACACGCTCTTCCTCGGATGTTGCCGGTTTTTTGCCGTCGGCCAGTCGGTCAAGGATAACAGTATATTTATTTCTGACGGTCTTCAGGTAGACCCGATTGACTCTGGAGGCCCCGGGAAGAGAGCTGTCCAGCAGATGTACGGCTTCGTATATTATGGCCAGATTCTCTCTGTCATGAAAAACCGCTGTATTGATCGAATATTCACCATATACTTTTTCCCAGAAGATGACATTGTCGGCTATGCATTGAAATTCTGGGAAATAATTTTTATAAGGAGTGCTGTGTACGGCTTGAGGCAAAAGGGTGAGAAACAGGAGTAGGAGAGTGTAATTCTTGAAGTTGCGAGGAGTGCTTCGCCAATATAACATAAAACCGCTTGCTTGTGAGGTTAAGATTGAAGTGCTTGCCGCAGATTGCAGTTTGCTTTCCAGTCACCCTCTAATTACTAATTATCGGGTATCGAATATTTGCAACCTGTATCATGTTTTTAGTATCGTCGTTCGTCGGGAAAATCTTCAAATAAATATATATCCGGATGCTCCTGTTGGCGATACAGGTATACATAAATATTTTATTTAAGCATAAGAGGAAGAGGATGTACACTCCAATTTTGGCCACGCTGGGATTTATTCTTTCACCGGATGAGAAAATGACGCTGCTGGTGCACAGGAACAAAAGGCGTGATGATTATCATTTTGGCAAATTTAATGGTCTGGGCGGTAAGCTGGAACCGGGTGAGGATATTGTCTCCTGCCTGAAAAGAGAAATCAGGGAAGAGGCGGGCATAGAAGCCAACAATATTATCCTGCGGGGGGCGGTGAACTGGTCTGGGTTTGGCGGAGAAGGCGAGGACTGGTTCGGTTTTATCTTCCTCGTCAAGAATTACGATGGTTCGCCGTATAGCAGCAACAATGAAGGGGAATTAATGTGGCAGGAGGTGAGCCGGTTGTCCAGTCTGCCGATGTGGGAAGGAGACCGCTTCTTTCTGCCCCTGGTTTTTGATGGTGATCCCAGAGTGTTTCACGGTTCAATGCCTTATGCCGACGGAAAACCACGCAGTTGGCAGTATAGCAGGATCTAGGAGTGTGTCGGAGAATTGCAATTTTTCCTCAGATTAAGGCGTTTTTAGGAAATCAAGCACAGCCATATACTTAATATTGCGAGCATTGATTTTCTGGAAACAACGCCAAGATGGGGGAAAAGTGCTTTCTCCGACAGGCTCCTAGCCGGAACATTCGCCGCTCATATATCCACGACATATAAATAATGCCTGTAGGTTAAGAGTTGCAGAGAAGATCGAGCATGGTATAGTTGGTTTTTGTGGAAAGGTGATTGTTTCAGAAAAAGAGCAGCAAAGTGCAACGCTTGGAATTGTGCAACTGGGATATTCTTCCGGATGAATTTTGAACAGGTAAGCTTTGCCGAGATCATATTGAGAGGTGGGGAATGAGCCAGGGAAGCGAGTTTGAACGTCTTGAGCAATTTGTCGGAAAACTGTTAACACAGTATGACCAACTGCTTGATAAGAATACGCAGCTAAAGGGGCTGGTGCAGCAAAAAGAAGATGAAATTGAGGAATTGAGGGACAGACTGAATACTGCTGATTCGGAACGCGGTGATATTTCCAGCCGCATCAAAGGGCTGATTGATCAGATTGAAGAATGGCAATCCGTCGTTCTCGAATCCGAAGAAGATGTCGAAGATGTGGTGGAAGAATCTGCTGTATATGGTCAGGATGCTGTTTCGCATGACATGCAGGAAGAAGATCGGGAGGCGAATCTGCAGAGGAATCTCTTTCACGTTGATCAGCGGGGAAATGGCGAGCCCGGTGATTGACCTCAGATCATGGTGTAACCCTGCTGAGCTGAACTCTTTACAGTACCCCCTTGAGGGGTATAAGAACTTTTAGACAGTTTGTTTTCCTGCAAAAAAACAAGAAACAATCTGTCTAAAGGTACTAAGTTGTTTACCACGGGGGCTGACTGAACAAGTTATGTCGGAAAAAGAACGTCTGGTCAGTTTTACATTGCTTGGGCAGAATCATGCCTTTTATACCGGGGCGCCGGAAGAGGAGATGAATCGAATCTTGGCTTTGGTCCGGGAGCTGGTCGAGGGTGGAACTGAAAGAACGAAGAGTGGTACCATTCCGGTTAGCAAGGCGGCCATTATGGCGTGTTTGAATATAGCATCACGATATATCAAATTGCAGCAGGAATATGATGAATATAGAAAGGAAAATGATGCCAGGATGGCGGATCTGATAGAAAAGATTGGAGCCGCTCTCCCTGCTGAAAAATGATCAGAGGGTGTATAAAAACGCTTTTGTTTGATGGAATATCTGATATAATGCACCACAGGAAGAGGAGAAAAACTACAACAGGAAATATGTAGTTATTGTTCTGAATTCTCTTCTCCGGAACGAGGAAGGATCAGTCCCCGAGCCGGTTTGAAAATTGAATATTTCCCTGCGCTGTTGGTGATCTTCTGTGTTTGTTGAGCCAACTCTCTTAAAAAGGGCAGCACCACTTTCATCCAATGGAAAATCGTACGCGATTCACCAGAGGTTGATACGAGCAGCCCACCTATTTCGATAGGTTTAACTATCCCGAAGACACGGCAGGGTGGGGAATCCTTCGTGCTCTACAGAATTTAGTACCTTACAGATGTTTTTCTTTGCGAGAAAACGATCTGTCTCAAGGTTCTAATCCAGCTCAGCTGGGTTAGTACAAGTTCTGTTTTTTATATATCGAGGTTTTTCACTAATCCTGCAAGACAACAAACAGGATAGTGGGGGTTTCGACTTGGTTGGAAAAGAAGATTGATTACAGCTGGGGTGCTGATTGAACAAGTTTAGGAAAAGTGAAGCTGGATCTGCTTTTTATTCTATCAGTTCGAAAGAATTGGATTCCACTACCATGCTCCGGCAAGGGGAAAACGTTGGAATTCGCGCTGCTGTGCAGTGAGGTACCATGAAGACGTACAATGTCTTCTATTGTGCATTTTTTCGGATTGGTTTCAGGTATAGCTGATGATAATTCATCCCTGACTATCATGAAAGGGTGTAATTGGAGCGATATCAAGTACAGAATATCTCATAATAAAGGATGTAGAGCGCTCGTTTGATATCTGTAATTTTAGAATAACTGTTTTGCCACGATCTGCTCTCTTTTCGACCGTTAAAGTGTGACCATAATTCACGCTGCTGAATGATACCCTGCCGGGAGCTGGCTGGGTATGGCCGACGGCCGATTTTTCTCTGATTGTTCTACTGCGCAGACAATGTTTTGTCCTGCGGCCATCTCCCTTCCCCTCATCTGTTGTGCAATCGTTACTTAATAGGATCATACATGGATTTGACAACGTATTCTGCTCTCTTTCTCGTTAGTGGGCTGGTGGCTGGTTTGATCGCCGGTTTTCTGCTGCGCAAGAAGATTGCAGAAAACCAGTTTCAAAATCTGCAGACCCAGGGAAAGCAGATTATTGAAAATGCTATTGTGGAGGCGGAGCAGCGCAAAAAGGAAGCCCTTCTGCAAAGCAAGGAAGAGGCATACAAACTTAAACAGTCGGTTGAAAAAGAACTGAAAGCGGATAGAGCGGAATTAAAAGACGAAAAGAGATTGCTCAACAAGAAGCGGGAACTGCTCAAGGCAGAATGGGATTCATTTGATAAAAAGCGTGAAGAACAGGATATTTTCGACAAACAGCTGAAAATACGCGAGGCGGATATAAGCAATTGCCTGAAGGAAGCTGAGCAGCTGGTGGGAAAGCGGCGTTATGAGCTATCCCGTATAGCCGGGATAAGTCAGGAAGAGGCCAAAAAAATGCTGATGGAATCTCTTGAGAGCGAGGCGCGCCTTGCTGCCGGCAAACAACTGGCCCAAATTGAAAACAAAATGAAAATGGAAGCGGACCGTAAAGGGAAGAACATTCTGGCTCTTGCCATTTCACGCTATGCTGGAGATTACGTGGCCGATAAAACCGTTTCTATGGTGCCGTTGCCCAACGATGAAATGAAGGGCCGGATTATAGGCCGTGAAGGAAGAAATATTCGGGCTATCGAAGCGGCCACCGGTATTGATATCATCATAGATGATACTCCCGAGGCTGTTATTCTCTCGGGTTTCAATCCGGTCAGGAGAGAGGTCGCGCGACTGGCACTGCTGCAGCTTATCAGCGACGGCCGCATACATCCCGGACGAATAGAAGAGGTTGTCGAAAAGGTAACCAAGGAGCTTGAAATAACCATGCGTGAAGCAGGTGAGCAGGCCACCTTCGATGTCGGCGCCCACGGTGTTCACGTTGATCTGATCAATATCCTCGGCAGATTGAAATACAGGACCAGTTATGGTCAGAATGTATTGCAGCACTCTCTCGAAGTCGCTTTCCTCTGTGGAATAATGGCTGCTGAATTGGGTATCGATGTTAAAATTGCCAAACGGGCCGGCCTTCTCCATGATATTGGCAAGGCAGTCGACCATGAAGTTGAAGGCTCACATGCTATCATCGGACGTGATCTGGCCAGGAAATACGGTGAGGTCAATGAGGTAGTCTATGCCATAGGCGCACATCATGAAGATATTCCGCCTCAAAGTGTTCTTGACGTTCTGGTGCAATCTGCCGATGCCCTTTCCGGAGCTCGACCGGGAGCGAGAAAAGAAATGCTGCAGAGCTACGTGAAGCGGCTTGAAGATCTTGAAGCAATAGCCAATTCCTGCGACGGAGTTGAAAAATCCTACGCCATTCAGGCGGGTAGAGAGTTGCGTATTATTGTCGATTCAAACAAAATCAAAGACAGTGATGCCACTCTTCTGGGACAGGATATTGCCAGAAAAATTGAAGAGCAGCTCACTTACCCCGGACAGATCAGGGTAACGGTTATCAGAGAAACCAGAGCTGTGGAATATGCTAAATGAGTCCTGTTGAGCCGCATAGTGCCAGGGAAAGAGCAATTTCAGAGAATTGCCGTTGTTTGAAATCAAGGTAGACGTTGTATTTTCCCGGACAGGAATACCAAAATAATCAATAAAGAGAAGAAATGAGTTCCATAGAAGAACAGATTGCCTTGATAGAACGTGGTGTGGTTGACTGCATTTCCAGAAAGGAGCTGCTGGAAAAACTTAAAAAATCAGCGAAGACCGGCATTCCCCTGAAGATCAAGGCAGGTTTTGATCCGACAGCGCCTGATTTGCATCTCGGCCATACGGTTTTACTGCAGAAGCTCAAGCATTTTCAGGACCTGGGGCATGAGGTTCAGTTTCTTATCGGTGATTTTACCGGGATGATAGGTGATCCGACCGGCAAATCCGAGACCAGGAAAGCACTCACCCAGGAGGATGTCGCCAGGAATGCGGAAACCTATAAGGAACAGGTTTTTAAAATACTTGATCCTGAAAAAACAAAGATAGTTTTCAACAGTACCTGGCTCGGCAAGCTGAGCTCCTTCGAAATGATTCGTCTGGCATCAGAGCTGACTGTGGCCCGCATGCTGGAGAGGGAAGATTTCAGAAATCGCTTTGATACCGGAAAACCAATCTCGATTCACGAGTTTCTCTATCCGTTGATTCAAGGGTATGATTCCGTGGCCATGGAGGCCGATGTCGAGCTTGGCGGCACGGACCAGCTTTTTAATGTTCTCATGGGCCGGGATCTGCAGCGTTCCAGAGGTCAGGAACCACAGGTTGTCCTGACCATGCCTCTGCTGGAAGGATTGGACGGCGTCAATAAGATGAGCAAATCCCTGGGGAACTACATCGGTATTACCGAACCGGCAAATGATATCTATGGCAAGGTGCTTTCTATCTCGGATGAGCTTATGTTCCGCTATTACGAATTGCTCAGTGACCTGAGTGCGGCCGAAATTGAGGAACTGAAGCAGCGGATGGAGGGAGGTGACATTCATCCTAAGGAGGTGAAAAAGCAGCTGGCGCGGGAATTGACATCACGGTTTCATTCCGAAGCCGAGGCTCGCCGGGCGGAGGAAAATTTTGAGAAGGTATTTCAGCAGAAGGGATTGCCCGATGAAATTCCGGAAATACGCGTGACCAGCAGTGAACCGGTATGGCTGCCCCAGTTGCTGGTTGATGCTCAGCTAGTTAAATCGACTTCCGAAGGGCGAAGGATGGTAAAGCAGAATGCTGTCTCCCTGGATGGCGAAAAGATACAGGACATGAATATCAATGTTGAACCTGAGGGAGCGGTACTTCTCCGAGTCGGCAAGAGAAGGTTTTGTAGAATTCTTTTTCAGTGATATCCCTTCAATTTTGCCTGAAGGCCTCATGGAGTCATGCTGGAGTGGCAGGTTGTCAGCATCATGAGCAAAAAGATAGTAGATTTCAGTTGATGGAATCTTCCTCCTGCAGCTTGTTGTTCTTCCGGCAGTCACTGCAGATCCCTGAGAACTCGATGTGGTGCCCGAGAATCTGATAATTGGTTGCCGCAGCGGCTCCCTCATTTATATGATGCTGGACAGGAATATCAATATCATCTACTTTGTCACAGCAATTGCAGCGAATATGGTAATGGCATTCAGTAGTTGCATCGAAACGCTTCTGTGTCCCACCAACTTCAAGTTTGAGAATAATTCCGCTTTCGGCCATAAGCTCCAGGTTTCTGTAGACAGTGCCCAGACCAATGCGCGGCAGTCTTTTTCTTACCATATCGTAAACTTCATTAGCCGTAGGGTGTGAGGTGACTTTGTTCAGCTCTTCCAGGATGATCTGCCTTTGTGTGGTGAGTCGCATATTGGGTAAATGGTCCATAGAAATTCTTCCTGTTTCTGAATGGCTGTTTCATCCGGAAGTAATCATGTGTGTTTATCGAAGGCCGGATTTGCTCGCTGATTTATGTGATAATCATGAATGAAATTGCTGCATCAGTTTTCAGCCCATGAGATAAAAAACCGAATGTTTCCAGATAAAGATGGGATTAGTAATAAGCTTTATCACATGGCATAGTATATCAAAAAGTGGAAATTTCAACCATAAATTTGAGTTTCGGACCGAAAGTTAGCGGTGCTGCCAACAGTGATCCCTCTGATATTACCGAAAAAGTTTATTGCAGATACGGATTGAAATAGCCGAAGCCAAGAGAGGGGAAGCTGTTGTGCAACGCATCTCTCCACGCCCGAATTCCCATGGCTTGCTCCTCACCAGGAAAGCTGATGCAGCGCAGATACCATAGGGGATCCATATTGAGGTTGCGCAGTTGGATAAGGTCTGGTGAGCAGCGCTCAATTAGACTGCTTAAGGCATCGAATTCAGCGAAAGAATCGGTGAATCCCGGAAGAATAAAGTAATTGAGGGAGACGAATTTTCCGGCATCCTTCATGATTTTTATAGAGAGTTCGACGTCTTCATACCTGTAATTAGAAGGTCGATAGTATGAGGTATAGTATTTTACCTGGGCGGAATTAAGGCTGACCCGAAGGCTGTCAAGGCCGCTTTGCGCCAATACTTTAACCTTTGCGGGAAGACTGGCGTTGGAATTCAGATTAATCGTGCCGCTACTTGTGGAGTTGCGTATTTTGCGGATAGCCTTTTCAATCGTTTCCGCCTGAAGAAGCGGTTCCCCTTCGCATCCCTGGCCAAAGCTGACGATTGGCCGTTCCGCCTTTTTGATATGTTCCACGGCAAGTTCGTGTATTTCAGCGGCAGTGGGAACAAAGCGGATGCGTTCCTGGGTAGAGGGGCAGCAGCCGGAAGGCTGCAGTGAAATACAACCGATACAGTGGGCGTTGCAGGTGGGTGAAGTCGGCAGGGGAGCCTCCCAACGTCCCAGAAAATAGTTGCGTGCCGCTGGGCAGGCATAGGTTAAACAGCATTTACCCAAATGCTGTATTAATCTATTATCGGGATACTGCGCCATCAGTTTTGGCGTCTTTTTATCCAGGACCGACTGTCTGAACTGCCCTGCGTCCTGGCGTATATCTCTGTCGCTTCGAAATCCGCTGACCCAGAATCTGCCGTCATACCAGCCTACGGCTGTGTAGGCGAAGAGGGGCAATGGTTCTTGATTTTTCTGCTTTTCCTGAAAGGCGCTGTTGAGGATAGCTGTATGAGCCGGAGCCATGAACGCGGCAACTGCTTGTATACCCTGGTCGGCATCAAAAGGATTTTCTTCAAGTAATAGCGGCTCACCGGTTTGAGGATCGATACCGACTGGGAGTCGATCCGGCAGGAGAAATAGTTCGCTGCCTTCGGGAAGAGGTATTAAATCTTCTAAGGCAGGAGACAGAAAGCGACCATTGCTCATGCCAGCCATGGCAAGTGGGGAAAAATCGGAGATGTTTCCTTTTCCGTCTGCAAAAACAAGAAAAGGAGAGACGGCAGGATGCATCATTAGATGGTTGTCCGAGAATAGGCATTTTTTCTCAGATCAGGTAAGCGAACTTGTAAGAATCCGAGGTCTTGAAAAATAAGCACAGCCATATATTTGATATTGCAAGTATTGTTTTTGTAAAATAACGCGGAGGCGGGAAAAAAGGGCATTCTCGGA
Source organism: Desulfobulbaceae bacterium (assembly GCA_016278675.1). Lineage (GTDB taxonomy): Bacteria > Desulfobacterota > Desulfobulbia > Desulfobulbales > Desulfocapsaceae > Desulfopila_A. Next base: position 96,783 of record JADQBJ010000055.1, read on the forward strand.
CAGCCTCCTAGGGGCGTAAGACATTAAGTACTGAATCAAGTGATCTGTATATATCGAGATCTTCACCGAAAATATCCTGAATATCACCGTGTTCAATGAGATCTTCAATAATAAATTGTGTCAGATAGAGGCTTACTATGTTGGGATCCTGAACCAGCGTCCTGACCGGGGCAAGTTTGAGTTGCAGATCGAAATCCTCAAGGTCGACAAGCTTGCGCAGTTGTTTCTCAAAGACTTTCTGGATAGACTCGACAGATGTTGTTTCAATATTTTTTCGATCGATAAGACGCTGTACGATTTTGGTGGCAAGTGTTTCCGAATTATCCCTCGCCAGAATGAACATCTTGCGCCTTTCCTGTTCCCGCTTCCTGTCGATTGCCCGAATTGTTTTATCTGTGGTACGTGTATGACTGACGTGTGCTTTTGCCATGTATATCTCCTCCTGAGGTTGCCGAGCATCATTTTTGTTCGGTTACCTAGTAGATTGTTAAAATTATTTCTTCCAAACCATTCTATACCGATCGAAAAATTATCACTACAATAAAGTTGAGCCCAGGAGTTCATTTTTCCTGAAGTTCCTGACAGCTTCTCCATCGATGACGTTGCTAGAATCGTTGAATTTGGTATCCAGCAATATAAGAGCTTTGTGACAACTATTTACGAAACCATCAAAATTGACAAGGTCGCAAAAACCTAATTTTTAATTTTGTGCCCAAGTTGTGCCC
>JADQBJ010000069.1:0-12976 GCA_016278675.1 Desulfobulbaceae bacterium
TTGTTGGGGTGACAGGAAACAGGGCAACATAATGAGGAAGGGAACATAATACTGATTATGTACCGCGGAACATAATCAGCAAGGTGCTCCTCAGGCATGCCGATCTGTCCACTACACAAAGGCATCTCGGCAAAGTTTCCGATCATGAAGCAATCAGGTGGATAGAAAGCCTACATGAATAGGTGGAGCGTGGGTTTTGCTACGTATACTCAGGAAACATCTTAACCAGCTATGACAAGCTTTTCTCCAAGTTTGGCAATAGAAAGATCGACAGCTTTTTACCCTGAATTTGTTTTGTAACACAATGAGATAGCAATTCCTTGAAAGTACGGTTGGAAGGGGATAGGCTATAAGGGGTAGATTAAGTATCGAGGAGAATTTGCGGGAAAGTCAGGGCTGGCTTACAAAGCGATGAGACTTATCAGCTATTTTGTGTCAGCCGGACCTAATTGCCATTATTGACCCAAGAGTGTTCATGATGAATCATAGAATAGATGAACTGCGAGACTGGGCCATAGCCATTACCCTGACGGTTCGCGAACCGCTCATTGTTCTCAATAAAGAGCTTCGAGTATTGGCAGCCAGCAGTGCCTTCTACCATAAGTTCCAGATAACAAAGGAGGATTCCGAGGGTCAGATTATCTATGATCTGGGAAATCGTCAATGGGATATTCCTGAGCTTCGGCAGCTGCTCGAAAAAAAGATATTTGAGCAGAATAACATCGAAGATTTCGAGATGAGGCATCATTTCGAAGCCACTGGCGAAACGGTGACGCTCATTAATGCGCGACGTGTTGTGCATGAAGGAAATAAGCCTGGATTGATACTGCTGGCGATTGAGGATATTACGAAACTCTCCGTGACCTCGCCAGAGCGTAAACAGAGACAGAATGAAAAACGACAGATTTCTGAAATTTTAGAACAACTTCCGGCAGGCATCTGTCTGCTCAATCAGGAGGGCCAGATCCTTCTGGGTAATGCGGTATCGCGATCTATCCTGCCTGCAATGATGCCATCCGTTGATCCAGAGCGCATGCAAAGATGGCAGACGTTCGATGATAGCGGACAGCCGATTCCACCAAAACAGTGGCCTGGCGCACGGGCCCTGCGTGGTGAAACAGTCATTCCCGGCATGGAGTTCGTTTATATCGATGACGCCGGTCAGGAGCTTTGGCAGCTGGTTTCGGCCGTACCCTTTGATGGGGGCAAGGACTCTAAAGAAGCCCTTGTGATTATACAGGATATCACCGAGATCAAGCAGGCCGAAGAGGAACTCAAGCGTAAAACCGCACAACTTGAAGCGACTATAGATTCCATTCCTGACGGCTATATTGTCTATGGTATGGACCGCAGCATAATGCGCATGAATGCAGTTGCCGAAGAGATACTCGACTATATCGGAGAAGAACAAAGTTTGTCCTACGAAAAGCGTATGGCTATGTTGCAGCTGCAGACCCTGATGGGCGAGTCCTTCCCGATTGAACATACTCCCTCCAGCCGTGCCTTCGCCGGTGAGACCGTGCGCAACGAGATCATGAGAATTGTTCGTCCCCATCGAAACTACTGGCTTTCGGTGAGTGCTGCACCAATTATTACAAGCGATGACGGCATGCTTGGAGTTGTGTTGGGGTTGACTGATATAACAGAGCACAAGAATGCGGAGGAAGCCCTGCGCCAGAGCGAAAAGCGTTTCCGGGGTACCTTTGAGAACGCAGCCGTGGGAATTGCCCTTGTTGGCCTGGAAGGAGAATTGCTGCTGGTCAACGACCGGTTGTGCGAGATCGTTGGCTATCAGCGGCAGGAGCTTCTTCACAAGACATTCCAGGACATCACCCACCCGGAGGACCTTGAATCCGACCTGCATCTGTTCGCGCAGGCTAAACGCGGTGAGATCGCCGGCTATCAGATGGAGAAGCGCTACTACCGCAGGGATGGCCAGGTGATATGGGTCAATCTGACAGCAAGCATGCAACGCGACGACGAGGACCGGCCGCTTTACCGCATCTCCATAGTTGAAGACATCAGTAAGCGCAAACGAGCCGAAGAAGCACTTCGAGAAAGCGAAGAGAAATTCCGATCAGTCTTCCAGCAGGCAGCTATCGGTATAGGAAGGGTCAGTTTCCACGACGCACACTGGATAGAGGTAAACGACACCTTCAGCCGGATGGTAGGCTATACACATGAGGAACTGCAACGAACTCCATGGCCGCAAATTACACATCCGGACGACCTCGACTCTGATCTTATTCCCTTTCGAAAAATGGCCGCAGGGAAACTGGAAAGCTATACGGTGGAGAAGCGTTTCATTCACAAAAAAGGAGAGCATGTGTGGGCAAGGCTTACATTGTCACTGGTGCGTAACACAAAAGGGCAGCCCGACTACGAGATTGCCATCATTGAAAATATCAGCGATCGAAAAAAGGCGGAGGAGGATCTGCAGCGCCGCACCAGAGAACTTGCCGCCGTCAACCGTGAACTTAAGGCCTTCTCCTATTCCGTCTCCCATGATCTTCGCGCCCCGCTGCGTGCTATAATCGGCTTCAGCTCGCTTCTGAGCAATCATGCCAGGCAACTGGACAGCAAGTCGAATGAGTATTTACAGAGAATCACGGCAGGGGCTGAAAAAATGAACGTTCTGATTGATGACATGTTGCGTTTGTCAAGCATCTCCAGTCAGGAGGTGGTTATTCAGGAAATCGATCTGAGCTACATGGCCCAAGCTGTGGCCAGCGAACTTGAACTGCAGCATCCGGAAAGACATGTCGAAATACATATTGCCGACGACCTTAAGGCACAAGGAGATGCGCAGCTTATCAACATCGTGTTGACTAATCTTCTTGGCAACGCCTGGAAATATACCGGTAAAATTGCTGAAGCATACATAGAATTCGGCAGCTGTCGAAGAAACGGGGGAAAGGTATTCTTTATCCGTGATAACGGTGCGGGGTTTCCTATGGAGCAGGCAGACAGCTTGTTTAAACCTTTTCAGCGGCTGCACAGTGAGAGCGAATTTTCCGGGACGGGCATAGGCCTCCCTATAGTCCAGAGAGTGATCAACCGTCATGGCGGAGAAATCTGGGCCGAGGGAGAGGTCGGAAAAGGGGCTGTCTTTTATTTTACCCTTGGCAAATGAAGGTGGTGCAAGACCGCCGCTATCGGCGGTTTCGGAGGAGAACAGGCTTTTAAGGCCGAATGAAGTTTTACAAATTACTGAATCTGCCTCTGCTTAAATTACTACTGTTCAGGTGAGGTATATCCCTCTTGGGAAAATTATAGCAAGAGAGAAAATATATCAACTTGATATTGCAGTTGCTAATCCATTGCTTAAAGTTGCTTGTGACTGCGAATTATCATATATTTCCTAACGCAATGGATTCCTATGTGATCTTCAGAAAAAACGTTGTGTATTTCTATATAACCTCTTTGTTGAATACCTATGGAACATAGACCAGAGAGTTACTCTATTGGTAAAGAATTTTGAAAACGCGGGCAAGATACACCCTCCTCATCAAAGTGCTACTGAAGAACTTATAGAAGGTTTAAGTAAATTATGAATCTATCAAATGTCATTCGTCATAACATGGAAAGAATTCTTCAGGAATGGCAAGATCACGCTTTCGCAATCCAGCCTGAAAGTGGCTCTATGGATAAAATAGAGCTTCGCGATCATATAGAAAAGATACTATTCGACATAGCCGATAGAATTGACAGAAACCAAAGCACAAAGTTCAGAGAGGAACAATCACGCGGCCTGCACCCCCTGCTGGGAAAAGCACTTAAATCATCGGAAGAGCATGGTAGTACTCGCCATGATTTTGGTTTCACTATAAACGATGTGATGAGTGAGTACAGAGCACTGCGGTCAAGTGTCATGCGTCTCTGGGCAGAGAGTGAGCAAGAGGAATCAGACAGGAATGAGATCACGCTGTTCAATGAAGAATTGGATGGAGTGATCAAGGAAGCAACAGAGGCTTTTTCTGCAGCATCAGACAAGGTAGAAAAGGAGCGTCACGACCTTGCCGACCTGAATAAGCTTCTACGGTTGGAGATCTCCGCACGGGCTCATGCCGAGAAAACTCTCAAAGAGAGTGAAAGAAAATATCGATTGTTAGTGGAGAATCAGACAGATTTAGTCGTCAAGATGGATGCAGATGGTCGTTTCCTATATGTCAGCCCATCTTATTGCAAAATGTTTGGAATGAATGAAGACGAACTTCTTGGACAAAAATTTATGCCTCTTGTTCATGAGGAAGACAGAACTGCAACAGTAGAAGCCATGAAATCTACTCGAAATCATCCCCATACAGCATATATGGAGCATAGAGCAAAAACAATGAACGGCTGGCTGTGGTTTGCATGGATAGATTCTGCAGTTCTTGATGCCCATGGAAATATAAAAGAAATAGTTGGAGTTGGGCGTGATATAACTAAGCAAAAACAGGCCACAGAGGACCTGAAGCGATCTAATAAAGAATTGCGGCAGTTCGCCTATGTGGTCTCCCATGACCTTCAGGAACCACTACGCGCTATTGTGGGTTTTCTCCAGCTTTTGCAGCAAAACTATAGCGACAAGATCGATACCAAAGGACAGCAATATATAAATCGAGCAGTAGCTGCCAGCCACAGGATTCAAAACCTCATGCGCGATTTGCTGTTTCTGTCAAGTATTACCAGCCGCAGCAAGTTTGTACCGACAGATCTCAATATTCTTGTCAGAGAAGTAATTAAACATTTTGAACCTATCCTTCAAAAAAGCAATGCTGAGGTGGTATATGATGATCTTCCGACATTACCCGTCGACAACGGCCAGATCCAGAATCTCTTTAAAGATCTTACCGAGAATGCTCTAAAATACAATGAAAGTGAAAAACCAAGGGTTGAAATCGACTGTCGTCCAAATAGCGATGGCGTTCACTTTTTTGTCAGAGATAATGGTATCGGTATTTCTCCTCAATATCACGAGAGCATTTTCCGGATCTTCAAGAGACTTCACACTGAGGAATATCAGGGCACAGGCCTGGGCTTAGCTGTATGTCGGAAAATAGTTGAAGGTCACGGCGGGAAGATCTGGGTTGATTCTCAGCTGGGAGAAGGTTCTACTTTTCATTTTACCCTGTCCGCAGAACGATGAAATGTGAAGATAATAACCCTACCACCCGGGCGATACCAGCGAATAACAGATACCACGTTTTCTGGTGTTAGCACTTGAAACATCCAATGGACATCTTAATAACCACCTAATTTTTCAATAGCTTAGCTTACTACTGTTCAGGAAAATAATATCCCATTAAAGACTTAATTAACGGATGATGGCATCCATGATCAGAGCAAAATTTCTAGAAAAGAGGGTTGAAAAAGGATAGGTTGCTCGATTCCCACGATGACAAACTGCAGTTGTGATCCTGGCAAATTTGCAAACAATTAAAACCATGTAAAGCCGCAATCAGGACCTTGAATCGGGACTGGTTAAGCGTTATCATTACCTACGAGTTTACTAACCCTCATTGTAAGGTAGGTTTATGGTTCGTTCGCGTTGTCCTTCTTGTGAACATGGTGAATTTGAGGCGGTACCTGTTACCACCCAATCGGGACAGAAATTCTGTCTCATACAGTGTGTATCCTGCGGTACAGTTGTTGGTGCGGTTGATGACGTAAAAATAACTAACGTCATTAAAAACGCTGAAAAACGCTTCTCAAAGTTCCTTGAAAACCTGAATAGGAAGGTTGTGGGTGTTTGCAGCCGCAAAAACAGGTGATAAGTCATCCCTTTGTAAGCCGGGCCTTACTTTTCGCAAAATTCTCTCCACAGCCAAACAAAGACGTCTTTCTGTCCTGGCTCTGGCTCGCTGGCAGCGGTGGAAATAGAAATAGAAATAACCGGGACAGATTTATTTTCATATGTGATCAGAAATATTACATCTAGTCTTAATATTATCTGACATTTCAATATTACGTGTTTTTTGGTTATCTATAATTTCCTGTTGCTCCATGTCTGAACACTTCTCTCTGCATACGAGAAAAATCTTCAGAAAATACAGGCTGCTGCCATCAGATACTACCAGGGCGAATCATAAATCTATGTCTTATCCATCACCGTGTTTATCGGATTTTTATGCCAGATGGAGCACAAATGTATATTCGACTACAGTTAACAACAGCTATCCTGCATGGGAAGACCAGCAATGAGGAATGCCTGGTGAATTCCACCTGGAAATAGACTGTGGAAATATTTTACAGTACCTTTTTCTGCACCAAATTGTTTACCAAGTTCTGCTGTTACAGTACGAACGACAGGATGAACTTTTTTACGATCAAACTCTTCCCGTAAGAACTCAAGAGCAAAGATATGTTCGGGTTCAAGGTTTATTTTTTCTCTTGAGGCAAGCCAGTCTCGTATTTGTTGGTCCCAATTAAGAAAATTTCTCAAGTAGTACTTGTCATTTACCTGATATATTCTTTCGCCAATTTCAACAACTCTGTCTATTTTCGGATCAAAACATTCCATTAACAAAATTCCTTGCCTTTGCAATAACAAGATTGAAAGTTTTCTAATTAAAAAGTTTACTTTTCATCTTGGAAAGAAGAATAAATTAGCACTATTGATCGCTTCAACTGAAGCAATTTATCAAACACCTCATGTACGTCCAGAAGCAGGAACGGGCTCCTTCTTAATCCCGGTTCCCTGAGAAGGTTCAGTCTGATTAGGCAGAAATTTTTCTATAAACAGGCTTCGTGTCTTGAAGGCCTTTACGGCCATGACAATTGCAGCAACTTCTTTTAGCTCTTTCTTGGACGCTCCAGCTTCCCTCGCAACTGCGAGACCGAAGTCAGTTCAAGGATCGCAACCAGCAGCAAGTCCAGCGCTCAGTGCTACCAACTGTTTGGTCTTGTGGTCCAAAATCCCTGGTGCCATAGCTGCATCCAGGAACTTCTGGAATTCATTCATCGGATCTTTCATTTCTAACGTCTCCTCCAACCCCCTCCTGTTTTTAAACCAATTATCAAATCAACCTGCAGCTTGATGTTCTTTCTTCTGCTCACGCATTTTGCCTTCTTGCCGAACCTCTTCACGCTCTCTGTGAATTATGGGGTATTGGCCCGAAATGAAGGTAAACAATCCTCTCACCAAGGCGGGGCGAAGGAGGTAGTAGCACCTTAAAGATCCATCCTCATAGAAGTCAATAATCCGATTGCGACGTAGAATCAGAAGATGTTGAGAGACATTAGGTTGGGGGATATCAAGAATATCCTTAATGTCGGTGACACACTTGGCACCTTGGCAAAGTTCTTCAAGGATGAGTAGGCGAACCGGGTGTGCCAACTGACGCAGTAAGTCAGCTTTATCTCGAATGTCCAAATTTTTCATAGTAAAGTTCCTCTTATGATTGTTCCATTGGAATATTATCATATTCTAATTCACTTATATGTCAATTCTTATTTTAAGAGATGTACTATGATGACCTGCCACTTGTATTTAGGACACAGGGTGCAGATTGCCGGTTCTAAGCTTTCGGTATCGGCATGTATTGAAGGTTAAGATAACTACTGTTCATGAAAATAATATTCCATTGAAGACCTAATAACGGATGAAGGCATCCCGTGACCAGAGATTGTCTTTGGAAATCTTGAGTTGTCAGTTACTCCATTTCCCATCAATTCTCTTTGTTTCGCCGGGCCCACCCTGTCAGGAATTATGTTGCGAGATCAGTTATGTTACGTCTTTTCTTCTCTGTTTATTTTTCTTCCCAGTCTTTGCAGTTAAAAATTTTTATCTCTTCCTCCTCCTTTTTCTTTAAATCTGGTTCCTCTTCTCCTGGATAATGGGAGGGATTAGTTGGAGATATAAGGAAGGGCAAGGAGAGATCATTGATAGAAAAAATGCAGTGCTGCCAGTTACATTGCAGCCTTTGTGAAAAACAAAAAAATGAAACCGAGAGACTGTCGTTCCACTTTTTGTTTCCCGCCTTATAGATTGTCCTCAATTATCTTTTAATTGAAAACGTTGTTAATATTAAAACGTATGTGTTGACAAAACGTTTGAAAGTTATAATATGTTCACGTTGGAATTGACAAGGCAAACAATAGAGAGGCGTGGATGGAAAACATAACTGGAAAAGCAGTGACTTATCGTAATTACCTGAAAACAAGGCTGTATCTCGTTGATGAGCTCAAAGGATTGGCACGGAACAATTCGGTAATTATTGAGGCTCCGAGAAGGTTCGGGAAGACCAGTGTCATCAAGGAGCTGATTAGGCAAGAAAATGCAATATCACAAATTGACAGGGAATTTAATTTGATTTTCCTTGAGCTTGAAGGCGAGGAGACCATAGAGCATTTTTGTTTTAAATTCTTTCGCGAATTATTGGGTCTCTATCATGTCCGCCGTAATGCGGAGAAGATTAGCCAGTTGCTTGGTGACGCATGGAATGTGTTGGCTGCCCGAATTGGAAAAGTGGGGATGCCGGAGGTTGAGATTGAACTGAGAGAAAGAACTCGTCAATTCAGTTTCACCGAATGGAAAGAAAAGATCAGCCCTTTGATCACCGGGCTGAATTCTTTAGATAAGAACACCATTATTGTCTTTGACGAGTTTCCCGACATGTTGGCTAATTTCAAGAATAAAGCCAACAATCAAGAGGTATACAGGGCGATGGCGGATATCCTGACCGGATGGCTTCGTACGCTCAGGCAATCTACCGATGGTGGGAGAAAATATCAGTTTGTTTTTTGCGGCTCGGTTAACCTGAGAAAGACACTGGAGAAACTCGGTATAAGTAAGCGCATCAATGACCTGGAATCGCTTTCTGTCCCGCCGATGACGATAGCTGAAGCGAGGGTTCTGATCACAGCTTTGTGTGAAGAGTATCAAATGAGCATTGATCCAGACGGCACAGAATTTCTTATTGATAAAATAGCCTTGGGTTCCCCTTATTACGGGCAGATATTGGTCAAGGCACTGAGGGACACCAGAGAAATTAGTTTTAATGCTAGCACGGTGAGGGCAATCTATGAGGCCATGTTGCGAAACGGCAACCATGACCTGAATCACTTTCATTCCAGACTGGAGGACTATCTGACTCCACTTGAGAGGGAAATTGCCGCAAACATTCTGTTACATCTCTGTCGGGAAGCTTGTCATGAGCAACAACTTTACCAGTCTTTTTTTTACGAAAAGAGCGAGTATGAGATATTTCAGAATGTTGTCGACCGCTTGATCTTTGAAGGCTATCTGACAAGAGATTTGTCCATTAAGAACAATCTCAGGTTTGTCTCACCTCTGTTGAAGGATTGGTGGTCATGCAAAAAGATAGGAGGTATTTGATGCTCGCCTATAACCCTCGAAAAAAAAACTATCAACAGCTCGACACTTCTTTGGTAGGAGCGGATCGTAGGGATTTCTTGAATACTGTGATCAAGGAATTGTCCCTGCAGAGTGGCGAGAGCCCAAAACAGCATTGGCTGGTGGTTGGACCACGAGGCATCGGCAAGTCCCATCTCTTGACTCTTCTTTATTATAAGATGAAGCTGATTCCCGAGTTGAACAGCCGTTGGATACCGGTTTTATTCCCCGAGGAGGTTCGGCTGGAGTCGAACCTTGCCAAGTTTCTTGAGAGGGCGGTCAGTGAAATTATCCATGAATTGCAAGAAAATGATGCGAAGGCTACTGAGGCGCTGCGCGACAAAATCGCCAAAACTAAATCCCTGCCTGCCGAGGAAAGAGACGATTATCTTTTTTCCGTCCTTTCCTGGATAGCTGAGACAACCAATAAATATATCCTTTTCATCACCGAAAACCTGCAGCACCTCCTGGGGAAAAAACTCAGCCTCATAGAGCAGAAAAAACTGAGAGCCTTTCTGCAAACCAGCGATGCCGTGACCTTACTCGGCTCAGCGACCACGATATTCGATGCACTGCATGACCACAGCCACCCCTTTTATAATTTTTTCTATATTCATCGTCTCACTGATCTTTCTTTTGACGACATGAAGGTCTTGATCGGCTCCATCCTGGCCGCTACGGGTCGGGCGGATCTTGCGAACCGGGTTGATGAAAATGAAGCCAGGATCAAAGCACTTTCGGTGTTTACCGGCGGCAATCCGAGAATGGCCGTATTCTTGGCCGACATCCTCAAGACAGAGGTCCCTGAAGAGATGGTCGATTTGATGGACGGCATATTGGATGAATTGACCCCCTATTTTGAAACTATTTTCAAAGATGTCCCCGATTGTTTGGAGGTTGTGATCAATGCCTTGGCCGCCTTTGAGCCTGCCCAAACTCCGACCAAGATCGCTGCCTATCTTGAAGGGCAGCCCACGACCATCAGAAATTATCTCAAGCAGCTCAAGGATGGTGGCTATGTGCGAGTAGCCTTTTCGCGGGGGAGGTCAAACTATTACTGCTTGAATGAATACCTCTACAGGATCTGGTTCCAAATGCGGGACAGCGGCCACAGGGAAGAGACTAGATGGTTATTGGAACTGTTACTGATGCTATATTCGTCGGATATGCTCCTTGAAGAGAAGGAGAAGGTTGAAGGTGAATGTCGGCTGAAGGATGGTGTATCGCATGACTATTCGCGGCTAATTCTGAAAGCGGCAGAATTTTTGGTCGCAAATCCGGACTATTCCAGAGTGATCGAGTGGTGTGTGGCTTCTGCCAGAGTTGATGACGATACAGCAAGCCTGAAGGCAAAAGATAAAAGAGCCTTTAAAGAAGTATCAAAACTTATAAAGGGTGGAGCGTACGATAAGGCTCTTTCGGCCCTGAAAAAGCATCTCGAAGTTTATCCAGAGGCGGCGTGGGCCTATGTATTGTGGGGGAAATGTTTGCAGGAACAGAATTCCTTTGTACAGGCGATTGAGCAATATAAAAGGGCTGTGGAGATTAATCCAAAATTGGCACTCGCACATTGGAGTTGGGGCGCCTGTTTGCGAAGCTTGAAACGTTACGATGAAGCAATTGAAAAATTTACCAAGGTGGTTGATCTCGCGCCTGACAGCAGTAGCGCTTATGGGGCATGGGGAGACTGCCTAAAAGAATTGGGACAATACTCCGCAGCTGAAGAAAAGTATTTAGCGGCAGTTACCTTTGAGCCTAAGTATATTGACGCCTATCTTGCCTGGGGAGGATGCCTACAACAACAGGGTCGCTATGACGAGGCAATTGAAAAGTTAAAAAAGGCCATTGAGATTGACCCTAAATGTGAGTCCGCTTACGGATTGTGGGGTCAGTTTCTTATGAAAAGGGAGAATTATGATGAAGCATTAGTCAAGTTTGAAAAAGCCTATGAATTAGCGCCGTGGGATTGTAGAGCACTCAATGCAATGGGCGATTGCTTGCAAAGACAAGGCCGCCATTATGAGGCGATTGCAAATTTCAAAAAGGTCATTGAAGCCGATCCTGAAAATTTAGACGCTTACGGGATGTGGGAGCAGAGTCTTAAAGAGCAGGAGAAGTACGATGAAGCAATAGACCTGTTAAGGAAAATGGTTGAAATTGTACCTAACGATTATAGGATCCATCAACAGATGGGCTATTGCTTAAAAGGATTGAAAAAATATGACGAAGCAATTCAATACTTAAAAAAAGCTATCCAAATCAATCCAAAAGCCGATGTTGCACTCGGGATTTGGGGCGATTGCTTGAAAGAAGAAAATAAATATCGGGAAGCCGACGAGAAGTATCAACAAGCGGTAGCTATCAATCCCTCGTACGAATCAGCCTTTGGAGCTTGGGGTTGTTCCCTGAAAGCCCAGAAGAGATATGAAGAGGCTCTGGCAGTGTACGAAAAAATGTTTGAATGTGATCCTAATCTCAGGCCTTGCCGTTGCTTCATAGAATGTTTAAGACAACAGAAACGCTTTGACGAGGCAATTGCTGCGTTCAAGAGTCATTATCTCAGTGAAGACGCATGCTCGACCATATTCGACTATGGAAATTTATTGCTGGAAGCAGGGCGATATCAAGAGGCAGGCAATGAACTCGCTAACCTACTAAAAGATAAGGAAAAGTGCACTAATGCCTACCTGCCCTACGGTCGCGCCCTGGCTGCTCTCTCAGACCAGGAAGGCGCCCTAACGGCCTATCTGAACTATCTCAAATCCAGCTTGGGGGACAATTTCACAGGACTCGATTTTCAAGAGTTTTTTCAAGATGATATCCAGCCACTCTTGGCAAAAAAGACAGCGGGACCTTATATCGAAAAACTGTACTCGCCTGCCGAAGCAAAGCACCATTCAAGGACTCGAACTTGTATGCTCCTGGTCCTCCTTGATAAACATGAAATTGTTCGTGAGCACATTCCAGAAATCCTTGCAACAACGAACATGAAAAACAAAGCCGAGAGGAATATCCTGGAACTTCTGTTTTTTACCATCAAACTCATGCTCTGGATGAATTTGACTCTCGGTAAAACACACGAAGCGCTCAGCTTAACTGAACTCTATGCGCAATATATCAAATCTCATTCTGCCGTAAATAAGAAAGAAACTGAGGTTCGCAGTCTGGCACTTGGACTTTTAAGGCTGCAACTTGCCAAGAATATCGAGCCTGACTTTACCAGAAAAATTTTCCTCCAGTTGGCAGCAGATTCTGATATCCCCTTTGCTGAAGTTTTGTTGAAGGTTTTGACTTGTATCAGCGAGCCCGACTCGCTCCAGTCGCAACAGTTCCTGAGTGATAAAGTTATTGCCGAGTTGGTAAAAGGGCTCAATTCCCCAAAGAAAAGCAAGAAATCCACTTGTGATTCGTGCGGTATTTCTTGCTTATGAAGCTAACGTATTGATGACTATGGGAACGACATTGGGGGGGGCAACAATACATTTCAGTGGGGCGCTGCTCCTCGGGCTATACTTAGGGATGGTGTCACAGGGATGGTGTCAGGCTTGACTTATTGATTTTCTGATCTTTTTAAACTATCGCCAACGAATAAGGATAGATCGTGAGAGCGCAGCGAACCACGATCTTATCCATGGT
>JADQBJ010000005.1:0-93528 GCA_016278675.1 Desulfobulbaceae bacterium
AAAGAGGAGAGGGATTCGTGTTTATTGTTGACATATGGTAACCATATCAGGAGCCTGTCGGAGAAAGCACTTTTCCCCCATCTTGGCGTTGTTTTCAGAAAATCAATGCTCGCAATATTAAGTATATGGCTGTGCTTGATTTCCTAAAAACGCCTTAATCTGAAGAAAAATTGCAATTCTCCGACACACTCCTAGAAAGATGATCTCGTAAAAGTCATCGGAGTTGTTGAGACGGACTTTGCAAGCATCCGTACGGGTATAAACTCCGACTTCGAGAAAGTTTGATATTAACATCATTGATTGAAACTTCAGAATAAGATCTCGTTGAGGAGAAAGGGCGAAGCCGTGGTATTCCCTGGGATTGCTCCACAAGGGAATACCACGGATAACTGCAGATAATGGGATGGGTTCCTACAGCTTCTCAAGGGCCGCGATTCGGTCCTCTATAGGAGGGTGACTTCTGAAAAATCCTGCCATACCGCCTTTTTTCGGTCTGATGCCAAAAGCCGCCACCTGATCTGGCAGATGTGAAGGCTCATGATGAGCCTGCAGTCGCCTGAGGGCGCTGGCCATTTTTTCTTTACTGGTTAAGTAGGCGGCGCCTCTGTCGGCGGTGAATTCCCGCTTCCTTGAAAACCACATGACAATTAAGGAAGCAAAGAGACCCAGAACTATATCAAGGAAAATAGTGACCGCTATGTATCCCATAAAGCCTAAACCACCGCCTTCTTCATCGCCCCTTAAAAAAGTGTCGATGACATTGGCTGCCAGGCGGGAGAGGAAGATGACAAAGGTGTTCAATACCCCCTGGATCAGGGACATTGTCACCATGTCGCCGCAGGCCACGTGTGTGATTTCGTGGGCAATAACGGCTTCGGCTTCATCCTTGGACATGTTTTGCAGCAACCCGGTGGAAACAGCTACCAGGGCGCTGTCTTTTTTCATACCCGTGGCAAACGCGTTCATGTCAGGGGAATCATAAATTGCCACCTCGGGCATGCCGATTTCCGCCTTCTCCGCCATCCTGCGAACAGTACTCACCAGCCACTGCTCGGTTTGGTTGGCCGGTTGTTCGATTACACGGGCCCTGGTGGATTTCTTTGCAATCCATTTTGACATGGCCAGAGAGATGAATGAACCTCCCATCCCAAATATCGCCGCCATCACCAGTAGTCCGGAAGTTGAGCGTGAATCAACTCCGAGAATACTCATGACAATACCCAAAAGTACGAGTATTGCCAGATTGGTTCCCAGAAACAAAACAATACGTAACACTTAAAAACCTCCGATTGTGATTATTTTTCCCTTTGAACTGTAAATCCGCTCAAGTCGCTTTTTTCTTATGCCTTCTCGATTTCATTCGATGCGCAAAATATACAATAATATTTCAATTAACAAACGATTAGTCAAGGAACATCGACATCGCCGGCTTGCAAGGAGGATAAGTATCCCGTAGCACGCAGCGGCGAATTTTGCAGATCGTAAAAATTCATCAAAGTTGCCGAGATGGACTCCGGGAGATCAAGCTTTTTAAGAGTTCATCCGGTCTTATTCGATTGTTAGTCACCGGCACCCGCTACCTCGGTGCGATCCGCTCGGTCTACACCGCCTGCATGGTCTTCTCGACCGCAACCTCGCCCTGGGCTGCTGGGGATACTGATGGATCGCTCCATAGTGTCGAATCCATCGCCGGCCTCAGTTTTCTCTGGCTTTTTGCAGTTTCGGCCATCGTCGCAATTAACGGACATATGAGAGGGCGTAGAGCATCGGAAACCATGATGCGCTGATTGTCTTTAACGGGATCTTGTTGGTGTGCAGCGGATTGATCTGATCGGAAAAGAAGAGAGGAGATGCCTGAAAGAGCATCTCCTCCTCAGGTTGGTATCTACACCACTAACTAGTGTGCGTGGTGATGAAGAATGAGTGTTGTGACAACTTACGTTATGAACGGATCGTATGATCCTTGTACCGCACCATCTTATTGCCAGATAACATCTCTTTCAAGGTCTATCGTCGCGCTGCTCTGTGACTGGTTATCTTTCTTGATGGGCTTCAGCTTATTTATTGCACAAACAAATTTTCGACCGTCCTTAACTTTCACCAGTACATATGCCTCTTGGTTGCCTCTCATGGTCTTCTCCTTGTGTTGAGTGAATTATTCTAACCATCTCGACAACTTCCGTCTGAATACACGAATCACCAATTCTGTATTCGATCATGTGTCGGAAACATGTTTAACCCTGTATCCCCCGCAACCTGGGCCACTTCGATTGAGCAAGCCTCCTTGTCTAAGGTTAATACAATGTAACACGATTCTTCCCTACAGAGTAGCATATTTGTTCTTTTATTGAAAGTAGGAATTAATATCATTTGAAAATTGTTTTCCTTGTTGCTGCAGGGCTTGTTTCCTCCAATGAGCCTCTCCAGCAAAATACCTTGTTGTTGTCGAGAGGCTGTTGTAAATGGAGGAAAGATAAAATATAGTGCAACCTTGGAAACAGCATGAAGGTAAGCATTCCAGTTCTATGGCATCTTGCCGGACAGCTTGGAATGAGTATTCTGATTTTTTTTTAATTTATACATTTCGGTCCTTAGAATATCAATGCAGCAAATGACATTTTCAATGAAAGCAAGCCGTATTATCGCCTTGCTTGGCAGTATCATCACTTTGGTACAGATTGTCCTTCTTGTTAATGAGAAAGATGGAATCTGTTTAAATGACGGCTGTGAGGTCGTCGACAGTCTTACCACAGTTCCGCCGATCCTGTTTAGTGTCGGCGGCTTTCTGTTTTTTCAGACCATCTTCTGGGGAATATGGTTTGCAGGGAAAAATCGAAACGACCTGCGGTTCGTCAACATCGTCCTGCTTGCAGCTCTGGCTGCAGAGGGGGTTCTGCTTTCCTTTCAGCATGTTGTCGCCCAGACATTTTGTTCATACTGTCTCATTATTTTAGCTCTTGTTGTTTTACTCAACGTTCTGGCGGGAGCACGTCATTTTATCAGCGGAACAGCCATTTTTGCTGCAATTTTCCTCAGTTTTACGGTTCTCCAGTTTTCAGGAAGCTCCCTGTCTCTGGAGAGACTGGATTCCGGAACATTTGCCGTGCTGGAGGGATCCGAAACAGAAAAGCATTATCTCTTCTTTTCCTCCACCTGTAATTATTGTGAAGAGGTTATATCCTCTATCGAGGATGACACATGTACAATCCGCTTCAATCCTATCGATGAAATCGATGAATTCGCTCTCGATGATGCCGAAAGGCCGGGAAACTACGATCCTGCCGTCAATCGCGCCGTGCTGCAGTCGCTGGGGCTGAACCAGATTCCTGTGTTGCTTGTTTCCAGAGATTCAGGGTTTCAGGTAATAAACGGCAGCGCTCCAATCCGGGAATATCTGGATGAGCATTGCCGTGCCCCGCAGGAAGAGCAGGCGGTGAATGAAAGCAGCGATTTTTCGCAATCCTCTTCATTTGATTATCTTCCTCCGCAGGATGAAGCCTGTTCAGTCGATGTGGAGTGTGACGATCCTGAACTACTGCAGGGTGAGAAATAGCATCGACGAGAGTGCTGCTTACTATGTAGGTCATGAAAGGAGAACCGAATGAAGGAAACAGCGGTTACATTTCGTGCGGACAAGAATGTCCTGCAAGGTTTGCTTAGCCGGATTCCAGGTGACAAAGGGGTTGTTATTACTCATCCGCACTCCCTGTATGGTGGTGACATGCATAATCCGGTTGTTGAAACCATCACCCGGGTCTATGGTGAAGAAGGGTTTTCAACTCTCCGCTTTAATTTCCGAGGTGTCGGCGGCAGCGAAGGAACATTTGATAATGGTCGCGGTGAAAGAGACGACGTTTCGGGGGCAATAACATATCTATTGGGAGCCGGCATCCATTCAATCGAATTGGTTGGATATTCTTTCGGCGCCTTGGTTCTTGGCGGAATGGGAGATGTGCCGGAGGAGGTTGTAGCGCAGGTTCATATTGCTCCACCGGTCGCCCTTATGGATTACGGCACCGTTTCATACATACCCAAATTGAAGGCGGTGATCGCCGCCGAGGACGATGATATCGGGCCGCCGGAGCAGATCAAGGAGAGCATCACTGCATGGAATTCAGCAGCGCAACTGCTGGTTATTGAGGGTGGTGATCATTTTTTCAGTTCGAAGATGATTTCGCTGGAAGCGGCTCTTCGGAAATATATCCGGCATCCTGCCTAGGGTGATCCACCGTCCCCACAGCAGCAACAAGGGAGGAAAAATGGAAATGAAGAATCATCTGCAGAAACTTATTGAGATAGCTACGGCAGGGGGAGCATCGGATGCCCGTTTTTTCAGACTCAAAGAGCTGGTCATCGATGATAATCTGGCGAGCATGTGCAGCACTCCGCAGTGCCGCAATTATGGACATTCTGCCAGCTGTCCTCCCCATGTTGAAGGCCCTGAGGCCTTGAGAAGGTGGCGTGATCTGGCTGAGTCTGCACTTGCCATCAGGATAGATGTCCCTGTGTCGATTCTTCATTCAGAAGAGCGATACGGGGTTATGAAGATGCTTCATGAAGTTGTTGCAGATGTTGAGTTGACTGCGATCAGCCTTAACTATCCCGGGTCGAGAGGTTTTGCCGGAGGTTCCTGCAAGCACATTTTCTGCCGTGATCACGGTGAATGTCTGCGTCTCTCCGAGAAAGGGATTTGCCGGAATCCTCTCCATGCCCGCCCCTCCATGTCAGGATTTGGCGTTAATGTCGGTATGATGATGAAGGCGGCAGGATGGGAAACCTGCAAGCCCTTGAGTGAGGAAGATGGTTCTGAAGAAGTAAGCTGGGTTGCCGGACTTGTACTGATAAGCAGGTGACAGGCATCGTAAGAAAAAAAAGGAAGATACTATGACATGTCAATTTTCAAAAGAATTAATCGATGAGGCTATACGTTTTCACGGCCATAACTGCCCCGGGCTTTCCATAGGCATCCGCGCCGCTGAATATGCTCTGCAGGAGTTTGAGAAATCAAATAACGAAGATCTTGTCTGCGTTACCGAAACCGATATGTGCGCTGTTGACGGTATACAATATTTGACCCAATGCACCATGGGAAAAGGTAATCTCGTTCACCTGGATTATGGAAAAGCGGCATTCTCCTTTTTTGACCGGAACAGCGGCAAAACCATCCGGCTGGTGCTGCGGACCGACGCCAAGGATGGAGAGGAGGGGCAGGTTGCGGATCGCTCGGAAATGATTCGGATCCTGATGGAAAAGCCGCTTTCTGCCCTGTTTCACCTCACTCGTCTGGAGGAGCGGCCTCCACGCCGTGCCCGTATTCTAACCTCCATCGCCTGCGCTTCCTGTGGGGAAGAAACCATGGAATCAAGAACACGCCGCTTCGATGGGAGAACGCTTTGTATACCCTGTTTTGAAGAAGTGGAACAGAAGATATAAGCGGTTTGGCGAGAGGGGCCAATTCGCAGATTGCTGTTGTTTTTGAGGCAGTCTTTCGGAGGTAAGGCACTAAATACCTCCGGAGACCTACCCCTTTTCTCCCAGATACTTCTCCGCATCCATTGCAGCCATGCAGCCGGTTCCAGCCGCAGTGATGGCCTGGCGATAGGTGAAGTCCTGAACATCACCACAGGCAAACACTCCGGGAATATTCGTCCTGGTGCTTCTGCCGAGCGTGATGATATAACCACCGGTATTGGTTTTCACGTATTTGCTGAAAGGATATGAATTCGGTGTATGGCCTATGCCGAGGAAAAAGCCATCGATAGAGATCCTTTCCTCTTCCTCGTCCTCCTCTCCCATGTTTTTTATGAGAACCGCTTCTCTGAGAACGGTATCGCCAAGAAGTTTCTTGGTATTGCGTTTGAAGAGCACTTCTATTCTGTCGTTTTTCATCACCCGGGCCTGCATGACCGGAGAGGCGCGCAGGTGGTCTTTTCTGACAATCAAATACACTTTGCGGCAGAGGGAGGAGAGATAGAGTGCTTCTTCCGCTGCGGTGTCTCCGCCGCCCACCACGGCGACATCAAGGCCTTTATAGAAGAAACCATCGCAGGTGGCGCAGGCCGATACCCCGCCCGCCTTAAATCTGTCCTCTGATTCCAGACCGAGATATTTTGCAGTGGCGCCGGTTGAAATAATCACCGTCTCTGCTTCGATTAGTTTTTCATTGTCAATCAGAACCTTATGGACATCACCTGAAAAATCGACATCGGTCACAGTGCCGTAGCGCACATCCGTTCCGAAATGTTCAGCCTGCTTTCGCAGATCTTTCATTAACTGCTCTCCGGTAATACCTTCGGGGTATCCCGGAAAATTTTCCACGTCTCTGGTTGTCGTAAGCTGGCCACCGGGTTGAAGGCCCTGATACATGACCGGGCTGAGATGGGCCCTGGCCGCATAGATTGCCGCAGTGTATCCGGACGGTCCTGAACCGACGATCAGACATCGTATCTTTTCAGCAACTTCGAGTTGCTTGATCTTGCTGTTTGTTTTCTCTTGATTACGGGTGTTCATGCCCTTGTTGTTTCCTTTTGTTGGTGTTCACTGCTCAAGTGACAGTCTCTCCGCCCTGCGTAAACTGGAAAAAAACTCCAGGCAAATGTTGTCCCTGTCTTTAAGGGATACAACATGGTTGAATAGTTTATTTAAATCGTGCAAATAATAATACACTCGGGGGATTTATCAACCGGGATGAAATATCCCGGAGGATTAACTGCAGCTCCAGCAGAATGAGGTTCAGGCAGTTTAAGGTAATACCAATTTTAATTAATGCGTGAAAAAGGGGAAAAGAGCGATTTTCATTGCCTACGGAATCTAAGAGGTAATGCCTCGATATAATAATTCTAAAGAATAAATGATGCTTAGAATGTTGACATCAAAGATAGATTTTGTAATATTGGTAGTACCAATAATCAGCATGCAGAGTAACGACTTGTTATTTTTTTATTATACCACGGAGTAGAAGCCAATGGATAAAAGTATTATCGATGAGCTGGTCGCCACCTTTGGAAAAGAGAATGTATTGACCGCCAATGAAGACATGATTGCCTATAGCTATGATGCCGCCCATGTCGAGGTCAAACCGGAAGCCGTTGTTTTTGCCGCCACCACCGAGCAGATCAGCCGATTGATGAAGCTTGCCTACAGAGAGGATATACCGGTCACTCCACGGGGCCAGGGCAGCGGGTTATCCGGCGGTTCGGTACCTCTGCAGCGGGGTATAGTGCTGGTCATGGACAGAATGAAGAAGGTCATCGACTTTGATCCCGCAAACCGATTGATTACTATCCAGACAGGTATGACCACTTCGGATATTGATGTTATAGCAGCAGAGGCCAATCTCTTTTATCCTCCGGACCCAGGTAGCGTAACCTTCTCTACGATCGGCGGCAACATTGCCGAAAACGCCGGCGGCCTCCGCGGCCTGAAGTATGGGGTTACCAAGGATTATGTGAAGATGCTCAAGGTGGTTCTGCCCAAAGGGGATATTGTAACTCTGGGGTCAAAGTGCGTCAAGCATGTTGCCGGTTTTAACACAGAGGCCATTTTTGTCGGCAGTGAGGGTCTTCTGGGAATCATGACCGAAGTGACGCTTGCGCTGCTGCCGATTCCCGAGCATCGCGAATCTGCGCTGGCGGTCTTTGATACCCTGGATGATGCCGCAAGGATGGTTTCTGATATTATTGCAGCTGGGGTAACCCCTTCGACCATGGAATTCATGGACCATGAAACCATCAACGCTATACAGAATTTCAAGAATTGCGGGTTGCCGCGGGATGCTCAGGCCGTCCTTCTGATTGAAACCGACGGCGAAACCAATTCGGCCAAGGCAGAGATGATTAAGGTTGAGGAGGTTGTCAAAGCCAATAACGCCAAAGAGTTTGCCATCGCAAAGAGCAGCGGCGAAAGAGACGATCTTTTTGCCGGAAGGCGGGTGGCGCTCAATGCCCTGGCCGGTGTCAGGCCCAATCTCATTCTCGAGGATGCCACGGTAATGCGCAGCCGGTTGCCCGAAATGGTACGCGGCATAACCGACATCGCTAAGCGCCATCAGGTTAAAGTCGGTATTTTTGGACATGCCGGCGACGGTAACCTCCATCCGACCTTTCTCTTGGATATGACGGATAAGGACGAAATGGAACGAACTGAAAAAGCGGTCAAGGAGCTTTTTCAACTGGCCATCGATCTGGAAGGCACCATTTCAGGGGAGCATGGCATCGGTCTTGAGAAAAAGCCCTACCTGATGGATCAGATAGGATCCGCCGGCATCAGCCTGCTGCAGGATATCAAAAAGACGCTTGATCCCAAAAACCTGTTGAATCCTGGAAAAATGTTCGATATGCCCGGCACTTCGGCAAAGTGAGGTTAAAAATATAATGAATGTGAAATCATCTGTGGGCAGGGAGGCTGAGGCCCACCTGCTTGAGGCGGCGAAGGAATTTCAGAAATGCATGCAATGCGGCAAATGCCGCAGCGTCTGTCCTGTTTTTAAAGAGATGGGTAATGAACTCTATGTGGCCCGCGGTAAGAATAAGCTGGGGGAAAAAATTGTCTCGGGCGATCTCGAGATAACCGACCGGGTGGAGGATGCCATTAATCAGTGCCTCAACTGCAAGACCTGTTCGGCAAACTGTCCCGCCGGAGTGAGCCCGGAGCATGTGGTTCTGCGGCTGCGCTGGTATATTACCACTCAAAAAGGGCTGCACTTTTTCAAGGCGCTCATCTTCCGCCAACTGCTCTGGCGTAAGTGGCCGATTACTCTGGGCTGCGCCATCGTCGGCATTACCCAGAAGATGCTTTTCGGCATCGGACCGAAGAATCCGGTACGCCACCTGTTTCCGCTGTTCGGCTTCTCCAAGAGAAGGAATTTTCCCCAGCTTGCAATTCGCAGTGCGCAGTCGCTGCTGGCCGAGATCAATCCGCCGAAAAGCGGCACAGCGAAGATGCGCGTCGGTTATTTTACCGGCTGCGCCGGCAATCTGATCTATACCAATGTTGTCAGGTCGGTGGTCGATATTCTGACCGGCTACGGCTATGAGGTGGTTATCCCGAAAAAACAGAAATGCAATGGTACTCCCGTGCTCGCCAACGGTGACTACGAAGGGGCCAAGCGGCTGATGGAACATAATTTTGATCTGTTCCGCAAGTATGAACTCGATGCCATCGTGGTTTCCTGCTCATCCTGCGGCATGGCGCTGAAGAAGGAAATCAAGGTGTTCCTCGACGATAGTCCAGAGCTCAGTGAGTTTACGGGAAAGGTTTATGATATAAATGAGTTCATCGTGAAAAACGTGGAGATACGGCCCGAGCATCTCGGTCGCATACCCTACAAGGTCACGTATCATGATCCCTGTCATATGGTTCGTGGTCAGGATATTCGTGATCAGCCTCGGGATATTTTGAAAATGATACCGGGAGTCGAGTTTACCGAGATGAAAAATGCCGACACCTGCTGTGGTTCGGCAGGAAGTTACTGCATCACCCATTACGACACTGCGATCAAGATTAATAATCACAAGATCAAAGATATAGGAGATGCCGGCGTCGATATGGTCGCCACCGCCTGTCCGACCTGTGTCATGCATATTGCCGACAACCTGAAACAGCATGATCGTGATGAGAATGTCCGCTTCGTAGTCGAGATTCTTGCCGACTCATTACGGGCGGCAAAGACGATTTGAAAAGTTCCGTTTCTCGTCGGCCTCATCCCCAGGCTGGAGCAGCCTGGAAAAAAACCGGGAAAATACTACTGCCGTCATTCCGGGATCCTGCCATTGGCCGGAATGACGGCGGATTATTTCAGGAATTGTCGGATCAAGGTTGGGACAGGTCAAACTCCTTGCCGTTGAGGAACAGTTTGTTATCCCGTGTCTCTGCACTGTGATTGAGAATATCGCCTTCTCTGACAAAGAGACCGGTCTGCATTCCCGGGTAGGAAGGAGACAGCAGGAGCGGTGGTTCACCGACAAATTCGATCGGCAGTTTGATGTCTGAATTCAGATAGAAAATTTCCAAGGCCAGATCCGGCTGTCCGATGACCGGGGCGAATTGCATCAGGGTCATGTCCCTGAGCAACCGCAGGGTTATATCCGCCTTGATATCTCCCTGAGGGAGAACGACATGAAGGTCCGATATTTTAAGCTCGAGATCTCTTTTCAGTAATTTCTCATAGGCAGCGATGAGCTGAATACCGATGGTTCCCATCTGTTCTTCCACAAACTCTCCGGCCTTGCCGGGATCGTCCTTGAGGGCGGCAAGATTTTCCAGAACTTCAGACATTATTTCGGTGTAGGCTGTCATGAAGTCCTCATACCCCTGAGCGCTCATGTTGTTTACGGCAAACTGGGCAGAGGCCTTTTCAATCCTGTGCTGTCCTGCTTTGAGACCATCCATGGAGACATGTGTCTGTGCGGATAAGGTATTCGCGTCGCGGTCATGGTCAAGGATATATTTTCCGTCCATCCTGGTATATGAGAAAGCTTCCTCTGCTACCTTCACCACGAAGTCACTGGTGGAAAAGCTCAAGTAACCCTTCCAGATAAAGGTGGAAATCATCTCCAGCTCCGAATCTACATCAACCTCACCCACAGATACCTGTCCCGCGGCGTTAAAACCCTGCCATTTTCCCGAGGAGGTAAAATGTTTTAAGTCGCTGTCGGTGGCAATGGAAAATTCACCCGCATGTATATCAACAACTTCATTTTCCACGGTGATCGAAAATGGTTCTGAGCGAACCACTGATTCAATATCTCCAAAAAGGGAGTAGGAGGTGGTGATGGTGAGTGGGTTTTCTCCCTGCAGCTTATTCTCGATGAAACGCTGAAACCATTCGTTCTTCTCAAAACTTGTGTTAGAGACGACTTTAATATAGCCGTGTCTGGCGTGCTCAGTGAAGATCATTTCCTCAATGCCGTACACTGCCTTGAGTGAGCCGAAATTGATCTTCCATTCAATGTCCGATGTTAGAATATTTCTGTCATAGTCGATGATTTCCAGAGAGTAGTCGAATCCGCTCTCGGCATACATGGAATTAGCTTCTTCAAAGACATTACGTATGGTTTTCTCGAGCAGCAGCCCATTGATAAACGGTGCTCCCGCGGCAAAAATCAGGATCAGCAAAATGACTGCAACTATTTTTTTCATTCAGTACTCCTTCAGTGGTTGTTTCTTCAGTAATTATTAAAGCCTGCCTCGCTGCAAACGACCAAGGAACGTATTGATCGGAGTGCTTTTTCAGTGGTGGTGGATGATCGCACCACATTTAACCCAGCGACACCTGTTATACATATTGGAAAGTTATCAGCGTCGGCACGAAGTTCGTCAGGTTACATTGATACTCAGCTTTTCATTTACTTACACCATATCATTATTTTGACAAGTCTGTCCGAAGCTCGCACGACAGTCCCCTGTATGTGGATAGGGTCGGAATTAGCAGTGCTCCTGAAACAGTGAAACAATAAAGAGAAGATACAAATCAATACATAAAGATACAGTTCGGCACTATGATACATTATGTTACGTAAGGACTGGAAGCGAGCGATATCGGTTAAGTATCAGGAAATATATAGTTAATTGTTATAAAAATTTATGGCACAGGTTATGCAATACAAGAGACAAATTGATGCAGGTTTAAACATTAAGATTTTTAATTTTACCCAAAGAGGTCCATCATGTCATCAATTGCAATGTTTCCTTGTAAATACACTCCTGTTGCCGGGGTTATTGGTGAACTCTCTACTACCCTTGAATTACAGATATATACGGATGAAAAGTTTATAGCCGATACCGCGGTCGAGCACAACGTTCATCCTGATAAAATAAAAGAAATGATGTATGGAAAAACATCTGTATTCAACCAGTTTACTCTGGAGCGAGAGCTCATGGTGAACAGGATGCGCTCGGTTCTTGCCGAAGTCCTGGATACTCATACCGCGTATCTGTTTCATGGTTTCTTCACCCTGTTGATTCCACAGCGCGTAGCCCATGTTTTGAAAGTGCTTGTGGTCGATAAAAAACAGCCTCGGATTGACCGCGCCGTGCTGGAGGGTATGTCACCAAAGGAGGCCAAAAGAGCAGTGAGAAATCATGATTTCAGTGCTTATAGCTGGTCCGATTTTCTCTTTCAGAAAGAAGCCTATGATAAATCCCTCTACGACCTTGTAATCCCTGCCGCGGGAAAGAACCAGGAAGAAATAGTCGATGAAATAACGAAGCGATACCATACCACTTCGGTCCTGCGTACTGCCGAATCTCAACGGGTAATCGATGATTTTAAAATGGAGGCCGAGGTTGAACGCATCCTCCTCAGCAATGGGCATAGGGTAAAGGTCGGCGTAGAAGAGGGCAGAATAAACCTGGTGGTGCAGAAGAGCGTGTACAATTTCAACAGACTGGTCGAAGAGTTGAGTGAGTTGGCAGCAAAGGCCAATGGGGCAGGCCAGGTGAATGTGACCAGAGGTGCAGACTATAATGAATCGATCTATCGCAGGCAGAAATTTGAATTGCCCTCAAAAGTGCTTTTCGTTGATGACGAGAAGGAGTTTGTGCAGACTGTGGCGCAGCGCTTGATCAGTCGCGACGTGGGTACTTACGGAGTTTATAACGGCAGTGACGCCCTTGATCTGATAGCGGAAGACCGTCCGGACATCATGATCCTGGATTTGAAGATGCCGGGCCTGCATGGTATCGAGGTACTGCGCAGAACCAAGGAACTGGCCCCCGAAGTCGAGGTGATCATTCTCACCGGTCACGGTACCAATGAGGATATGGAAAAATGTATGAAATTCGGCGCATTCGCCTACATGAATAAACCGGTTGATATTGAGGAACTCTCTGAAACAATTAAAAAAGCCAATGAAAAACTGCTTGGCAAAGCAGTTGATTCAACCCAAATTACTGAAAGTGGAGCAGACAAGAGGAGCGAACTGATATGGAGAAACACTTGAACGCAAAAGTCCTGCTGGTGGATGACGAAGAAGATTTTATCCACACCCTTTCCCAGAGACTGGAGGTCCGTGGCCTCAAGGTAACAGGGGCAACCAGAGGAGCAGATGCCGTAGAACTGGTGGATAAACAGGAGTTTGATGCCATTGTGCTGGATCTGGCAATGCCGGGCATGGATGGATTAGAGACGCTGAAGAAAATTCGGGAAAATCATCCCGAGGCGGAAATAATCATCCTTACCGGACATGCCTCAGTCAAAACAAGTATTGAGGCGATGAAGCTGGGCGCCGAGGATTATCTGGAAAAACCGGTCGATATGCAGGACCTGCTGAAGAAAATAGAAGAAGCAAAACATAAGCGGATCCTGGTTTTGCGGAAGCAGTCCAAGGAAGAGATCGAAAAGATTTTGAAGAGCAAAGCGTGGTGAACCATTAGCGGTCAGCACTAACTCTAGGGGTAACATAGCTCGGTTTGGTTTAACGGCTGGTGGAAAATATTCCATCATCTGTAGAGGATAGCTCCGTCTTCGCACCCGCGATTTCAGGAGAGAGCCAGTTTAAATCGTACTTGGAGCCATGTCGATATCTCCTGCAAAAAGGTGAAAATGATGACACAATCACACGAAACAGCCTTAGAAGTGGTTGCAGTTAAAGAAGAGAAAGAAAAGGGGATACCCTTTGACTGGAAGCGAACCTTCTTTATAATGTTAGGTATCGGTCTGTTTTCCTTGATTTACTGGTGTCCGCCTTGGCCCGATGCCGTTGATCCCCTGGGTGAGCATTTTGTTCTCAGTAAGGAGGCCAAGGGCGCTTTGGCTATTTTTGCTTTGGCGGCCACCTGGTGGGTTTTTGAAGTAGTGCCCATAGGCATCACCAGTCTGGCCATAGGAACCCTGCAGGCCCTCTTTCTGATCCGAAGTCCCAGTGCCGCCTTTAAAGACTTCATGGATCCTTCGGTGTTGTTTATTTTCGGTTCGATCGTCATCGGCATGGTCTTTACCAAGACCGGACTGACCAAGCGGCTCGCTTATAAGATGCTCTCCATAGTCGGAGAAAGAACCAGCATGATCTATCTGGGCTGTTTCGTCATGACAGCGGCTCTCACTCATTTTATGGCGCATACGGCGGTTGCGGCTACCATGTTTCCGCTGTTGATGACAATTCACTCTCTCTACAGTGATGAGACGGGACCAACCAGATTCGGCAAGGGATTGTTCATCGGCATGGCGTATGTGGCCGGCGCAGGAAGTATAATCACTCTGCTGGGTGCTGCCCGGGGAGCCGTGGCACTTGGTTTTTATAAAGATATAATGAATGTGGATATCAGTTTTTTCGAGCTGAGCATGTATATGTTCCCGATCGGCTGGCTTATGGTCTTTCTGCTCTGGGGCTTTTTTATGATACTCTGCCGTCCGGAAAAAAGCAGAATTGAAGGGCTGAAAGAACGTGCCGCTCGAATGTATACGGAGCTGGGAGCCTGGAGTCGCAGTGAGATTGCCACGGTGATGTTGGTTCTGGCTACAATCCTGGTAATTGCGTTGAAGAATTTCATTCCCGCACTTTCCGGTCTTGATAAGACGGGCATAATGCTTTGTTCAACCATCGCCTTCTTTCTCCTCAGTATTCTTACGTTGGAAGACCTGGAGGAGATTCCCTGGAATATTATTCTTCTTTTTGCCGGAGCGATGTCAATAGGCTTTTGTCTGTGGGAGACCGGAGCTGCCAAATGGCTGGCGGTGAACTGGCTGCAGCTCTTTAAGGATGCCCCCGGCATTGTTTTCGTGCTCGGCATGGCTTTTTTTGTTATGATAATGACTAACTTCATCATGAATGTGGCAGCCATTGCCATATCATTGCCGGTTGCTCTGGTTATAGCGCCCTATCTGGGAGTTACAGGAGAGGTGATCCTGTTTTCCTCATTGATTGTTGCCGGTATGCCTTTCCTGTTGCTTGTCGGGGCGGCGCCCAATGCCATTGCTTATAGTTCGAAGCAGTTTACAACCGCTGAATTTGTGATGTATGGTGTTCCTGCAAGCATTTTATTGATGCTGGTTACCTGGCTGGCGGTTACGATTATCTGGCCGTTGATGGGCATGCAGGTTTCGATACCCTTGTCTTGAGAAGTCAAACCTTTATGAAAATACCCGTTGACCTTGACATTGCCACCCTGTTGGAGGGATTTCCGCATCCGGTAATGATCCTGGATGAGAACCTCCGGCTCGTTGCCATGAACCGGCTCATGGAGGCGATAACCGGCTACGATGCCCTGAAGGTCGTGGGTGTGCACGGCGAACTGGTAGTGCGCAGCAATGCCGGGAACTCCCGCGGCCAGCTTTATAAGCAGGTATTGCAGAGTGGTGAGGCTGTTTCAGTCACCGGGGATATTCTCACCTGTTATCGCCGCAAGATTCCGGTGCAGTATACCGTGTCGATCCTGCGGCGGGAGGGCGGCATCAACTGCGGCCTGCTGGTGATCACCGAGGACATTTCCGCCCGTGCATCCGAGCCAAACCTGGTGATGCGTGATCACGATGCCATCGAGCTGATTGGATACAGCCCCAAGATGCAGAAAGTTTTCGACATGATTCCGCTGCTGGCCCAGACCGACGCCTCGGTGCTGATAACCGGCGAAACCGGAACTGGCAAAGACAAGATAGCTGAAATCATTCATCGGAAATCATCGAGGGCCCGTTTTCCCTTCATCAAGGTCAACTGCGGAGCCCTGCCTTCAGGGCTCCTTGAGTCAGAACTATTCGGGCATGTGAAAGGCGCTTTTACCGGGGCGACCCGGAATAAGCCCGGTATGTTCAAACTCGCCGACAAAGGCACACTTTTCCTCACCGAAATTGGTGATATGCCTCTCCCGCTTCAGGTGAAACTGCTCACCGTTCTGGATGACAGAAAGTTTGTTCCGGTGGGAGGAGAGGAGAAGATTAGTGTAGATGTCAGGATTGTTGCGGCAACTCATCGATCCTTGCGGGACCAGGTACGCAGGGAAACCTTTCGCGAAGACCTCTTTTATCGCCTCAATGTTCTTCAGGTTCATCTTCCGCCTCTGCGGGAACGCGAAGGAGATGTCCGCTACCTGCTTGATCATTTTCGGGAGAAATTCACCAGAGCACTTGGTAAGACAATCGTTGGTTTCTCTCCCAATGCCCTGCAGCCCTTGCTTGATTATCACTATCCGGGCAATGTCAGGGAACTGAGCAATATTGTCGAGTATTCGGTGAATATCTGTAAACGCAAAAAGGTAAACAAAGAACATCTTCCCCCGTATCTGTTTGAAAAGCCTGGTGAAGACGTCTCTTACCCTGAAGTTAAGGGGGGGCGGCCCGGACATGGCAGGTGGAGGAAGAAGGGAACTGTTCCGGAAAATGAGGAGAGCGGCGAGAGCTGGGGTGATATCGAGCGACAGATGATCATCGAAGCGCTTAAGGAGAACAAAGGGGTTAAAACCAGAACCGCTGAAAGTCTTGGCTGGGGAAGGATGAAGCTTTGGCGTAAAATGAAAAATTACGGGCTGCAGGAATAGAGGGAGGATGCATGCGAAAACTGCTGATTCCGATACAGGGAGATTATGTGGCGCCCCGTTTTGATCTGGCCACGGAAATTCTCATAGTCCGTTTTGAAGAGGGGAAAATGGTCGGCAACCCCAGAACCATCATCATGGAGCGGCCGTCGGAGGAAGCTCTATGTCAAATGATTGTGGAGGAAAATATTTCCGATGTGGTTTGCGGAGGCATAGAGGAGTTGCACTACAATTTCCTAATCTGGAAAAAGGTGGCTGTGCTGGATGGTGTTATCGGCGGCTGGCGCAGCATAATAGACAAGTTCCTTGCCGGTGAACTGCATCAGGGAGAGATACTGAAGGACGAGGGCGACTTGGAGCTATGAAAAAATCCGCAGCTTTTGCCGAGAGAATTATTCCCAAAGCCCTGAAAAGCTCCATCGACTTGGGGCTGGACAGAAGAAGCTATGGTCACTTTCGTCTGATACTTTTTGCCATCATGATTACCATTACCATGGGACCGGTAATAACCATTGCTGTTCTGGGATATTATAATTTCAAGGATCTGCTTCAGAAAGATGAACATCAGCAACTGGAATGGCAACTGGATGGGTCAATCAGATCCATTGAACAGCTGGTGGAAAACCTCAAGTCGGTGGTGCAGTTTGCCGCACGACGGGATCGCTACTCCGAATTGATTGCAGGTAATAATCTTGAGGAACTCTTTGCTAGATTAAAACGGCAATACCCTTTTTTCGCCGACCTTGGCGTCATCGATCAGCGGGGTATCCAGCAGGCTTATCACGGCCCCTATGATCTTCTGGACACCGACTATTCCCAGGAAGAGTGGTTTAAGCAGGTATATGAAAGAGGGCTTCATATCAGCCAGGTCTATACCGGCTACCGGCAGGTCCCCCATTTTGCCATTGCCGTCAGCAATTTTGATCCAACCATCCGCAAACTCTGGATACTGCGGGCCACCATCGATGCCGTAACTCTGCAGCGGTTTGTCAATACCATTAAAACAAATGCCTCCGATGATCTTTTTCTGATTAACGAGGAGGGCTATCTGCAGACATCCTCTGAATTTTACGGCAATACACTTGCTCCTTCTGATTTTGAGAGAACTCCAGGCGTCATTCATGGAATCAGCAGTTCCGGTGAAAATATCTTCTATGCCATAGCTGAGATAGAGGAAACTCCATGGTTTCTGGTTCTTATGAAAAAACAGTATATCCACCAGGACGACTGGGTTCTTTTCCGCAACAGGGTAATTTTCATTGTTTTAGCATGCATGATAATCAGTGTTGTTGTCATTCTTACTCTGGTCACTCTTCTAACGACTCTTATCCGCAAGGCGGATGAAATACAATTTACCATGATGAAGGAGGCGGAACATACCGATAAGCTCGCCTCTATAGGCAGGCTTGCCGCCGGAGTCGGGCATGAGATTAATAATCCCCTTGCCATAATAAATCAGAAAACCGGGCTAATTGAAGATCTCCTCATGATGTCGCCGGATTTCGAGCATAAGAAGACCATAAAAAACTGTCTGACAGCGGTCAACGGCAGTGTGGACCGCTGCAAGGCTATTACCCATCGGCTTCTGGGCTTCGCCCGGCGCACGGATGTACATGTCGAAAAACTGCACACCAACGAAGTAATCAGAGAAGTGCTGCAGTTTCTGGAAAATTCCCTGGTCTATAATAGAATACGCTTGGATCTGCAGCTGCAGGACGATCTACCACAGATCGTCAGTGATCGTATACAACTGCAGCAGATTTTCCTCAATATTTTGAACAATGCCATTGATGCCATCGGCAAGGACGGCGAAATTACCATACTTACCCATTTGATTGCCGGGGATGTCCGCGTTGTCATTCAGGATAACGGTCCCGGTATCAGGGAGGAGGTACTTTCGCAAATTTTTGAACCTTTTTTTACAACTAAGGAAACGGGAAAAGGCACGGGGCTTGGTCTGTCGATTACCTACGGGCTTGTGAAAAAACTGGGAGGAGACATTACCGTAAGGTCTCATCTTGGTAAAGGGACTGCATTCACCATAACCATACCATTACATCGTGAAGAAGATGATAGAGAGCAATAAGGATAACATAAAAGTGCTGATAGCCGACGATGAAGTGGAGTTTGCCTCTACTCTCGTTACCCGTCTGGAGTTGAGAAATTTTAAAACTGTAATGGTCAATTCCGGCGAGGCGACCCTGAGGGCTGTGCAGGAGGAGCATCCTGATGTACTGCTTCTTGATCTCAAAATGCCCGATCTTGACGGGCTGGAGGTGCTTGCCAGGTTAAAGGATGATTATGCCGATGTCAAAGTGATAATCCTGACCGGTCATGGCTCCTTTGGTGTCGGTCGCGAAGGAATGGAGCTCGGTGCCTTCGACTATATCATGAAACCTGTTGACCTGAACCGGCTGATTGAAAAGATCGAAGAAGCCTATAGGTCTAAAACCGCCGAAGATAAAGATTGATTGCAGAGGCACCGTTGGCGGCAATGATCAAATAGTCTGCACGAACAGGGGAAGTTCGTAGGGACGCAATCAAACTGTGAGAGCAATGAACAGGAAAGATGAAATAAATGAAATTTGTTTGAAAGTGTTCGGGAAGGTATCGGCAACCGTTTCTCATGAGTTAAAAAACACCTTGTCCATTATCAATGAAAACGCGGGCCTTCTCGACGATCTAGCCTCAATGGCCGAACAGCAAGGAGGGATGGAACCGCAACGAGTGGAGACTGCCGCGTCCACCATCATGAGGCAGGTCTCAAGGTCGAATATAATTATCCAAAATCTCAACAAGTATGCGCACAGCGGCGATACTCCGACAACCCTGGCCGATCTGAACGAGGTGCTCTCTCTGGTAATCTCCCTGACCGCACGCCATGCGGCGATGAAAAATATTGAAGTAGATTTCACCTGCCCTTCGAATCTGAAAATCCGGATGCCTCTTCTCTCTTTAGAGTCGCTCCTTTATATGGTTTTATGCCGATTATATATGGCAAGTGCTGAGGGAAGCATGATGAGACTTGAGGCCGTAGCTGTGCCTCAAGGTGTTATGATACGTCTGCCTGTGGACTCTGCAGGCTTTGTGTCGGAGGAATATCGCACCACCGAAGAAGATGCTCTCGCCGAGCATATCGGGGCTTCCTTTGTGAAGGAGGGTGATAAGCTCTCCCTGCTCCTACCGTTAAAGAACGACGGAATCTGACTCCAGATTTTCCTGGCTTCAATTGCATTGTGAACATTCCCGGCGATCCTGCTCTGCGCATATTCTTTTATGAGAATCGATGGCGGCGCGAGCGGTCTATTCGATTATCAAGGCAAATCAGCTCGTTTGTATGCAGGTCTAAGATCAAGCGGAAGACGGTGCAGAGCCCTCCAGCTCCATACGGGTCGAAATATATCCAATTATGTCCTTCTGGGAGATAATTCCTTTAAGCTGACCATTTTCAACTACCATGAGGCGTGAATTGCCGCTTTTGTTCATCAGCATCATGGCATCGATTACGTCTTCCCGGGGAGATACCGAGTTTTCTTCGGAGCAATCCTGGGCCAACTCTCTTACCCGGCGCTGCCGCCATTCGTCTTGGTTGATCTCCTTGACTCTGTTCATGTGGATGCAGCCGATAAGGCGTCCGTTTTCTACCACCGGATACATCTTGAAGTGATGCCGGTAGATATAGTTTTCGACGAGATCATGGACAGAGATGTCGGGACTGACCGTTATCGGTTCGGTACGCATAAGCGAGGCGACGTTTTTCCCCTTAAGGTTTTGTTTGACCAGGACCTGCTGGTAAGACAATTGAGCGGAGCTGTTTAAAAACATGCCGATAATGATGTACCACACCCCACCAACCGGATTTCCGGTGAACAGGTTCAAAACTCCCAGGATCATCAATATGATGCCGAAAAAGGAGCCTGCTTTTGAGGCGATACTCGTGGCCCAGCGCAAATCCCCCTTGAATTGCCACAGGGCGGACCTGAGCACGCGTCCCCCGTCCAAAGGGAAGGCGGGCAGCATGTTGAATATCGCCAGAATCCAGTTGATGAATGCCAGATAGCTGATGATAATGATTGCCGGTTCAAATAGTCCGATCATAGAAGCGCCTCGAGCTATTGCGTAGAGCAGGACTCCCAGGACCAGGCTGCTCACAGGCCCGGCGATAGCCATGAGAAACTCGATTTTTGGAGATTCGGGCTCTTCATCCATTTCGGAGACCCCGCCTAAAAGAAACAGAGTTATGTTGCTGATAGGCATGCCGTAATGCCGGGCGACAAGGCAATGCCAGAACTCATGAAAAAGAATGGAGGCAAAAAAGCCAATGGCGCCGAAGGTGCCCATTATCCAGTACCAGGTCGTGGAAAGCCCTTCATAATAATACGGCAGGAAGCCAGTGGATAATGACCAGGTAATAAGTATGGCAATAAAAATCCAGCTGATGTTTATGCGGATGTTAAAACCGAGGATCCTGAACAGGGTAATATTTTTACCAAACACAGTATTCTCCGTGGAGCGGAACGGCAGATGGTCGAGCTGCAGGTCCATTTAAGTAAAATTGGTGGTCATCGCTTTTTAAAATGCCGATTCTGCTATATATTCCAAATAAGAGCAGAAACAGTCCCTATACCCTGGGCTGCAAATATTGCGCCAGCCGTCTGGCGAAATATTTGCATATCCAAGCTGGCCTGCTTTGTGCATATCCCAAAAAGAAGGGGATAGAATAAAAAGAAAGGAATAGAAGAGGCTGAAAGGACGTTGATAATCTCTTAATGTTGCCACGAAGCCATCTTGGATGGCTTGTTAAAAAGTTCGATATAGGCGCAGAGTTTTTGGCAGGTTTTCCTAAACAGGTAGTATGTTGAGGGCCTGCCAAAACCTGGAACGCGGGAGATCGGGCTTTCCCGAAGTCAGTGCTTATCGGGACGCCATATGATTGATCATGTACAAGGAGAAGGGCAATCAATGACATCTTCGACATCGTCAAGAATGAAGCGGCTGCGGTCGCTCAGCAAATTACTGGACAGCGCTATTCCTCTTCCAGGCGGCTATCGTATCGGTCTTGACGGCCTTGTCGGCCTGATTCCCGGAATTGGTGATGTTGCGGGTGGAGTGGCTTCAAGTTATATTATTATAGAATCCGCGCGGCTCGGAGCCACCACCACCACCCTGCTTCGTATGGTTTTTAACGTTTTACTTGAGACCTTTATCGGCATTATTCCCTTTGTTGGCGACTTATTTGACTTTGTCTGGAAGGCAAATGAGAAAAATATGGACCTGATGGAAAAACAACTTCATTCCGCGCCCCCGCAAACCAGCCCGGAGCATCGTCTCAAGGTCACGGTTATCATTATCCTCGTTATCCTCTTTGCGGGTATCATAGCCTTGGCGTATCTGGGATTTTTGCTTCTTTTTCGAGTGATTACTGCCCTGCATGGAGGTTGAGCCGGCAGTGCATCAATAGCCGACCCAACCGCTTGAGGAAAAAGAATTTCTCTGGTGAAAATGAGGCCGGTGGGACTGATTGAACAGCAAAAAAAAAATTTATAACAGGAGAAAAAATATGGATGTCGTCAGAATAATAGTTGCAATCCTGCTTCCCCCATTGGGAGTGTTCCTCCAGGTCGGCTTGGGGTTACATTTCTGGATTAATATTCTCTTGACGCTCCTGGGTTATATTCCGGGGATTGTTCATGCCATCTGGATAATTGCCAAGAAATAACAGATACATTCGAAAAAACCTGTTGTCCGGCATAACCGGAAAAGTCCCATTGGGCAGGAAATGAATTAATTTTATCTGTCCAGGGACTTCTTCTTGCCGGTGCCGGATACCGTAAAAGCGTAGTGGTTGATTCATTTGGTGAGGCGAGCCATAGTGATGGCGGCGGGTTTGCCCTCCGCTTCCAGCAGAATCCGTCACGATGTCAGATGGCCAGCCAAAAACCGGCAACGCGTGAGATAGGAATTCTTGCGACGCCATCATTAAAAATAAGGGATCTAATGGTAATAATCGTATTTGGACTGCCCGGCACAGGGAAATCATACTTTGCCAGACACCTGAGTCAGGAAATAGATGCTGTCTATCTGAGTACCGACGAGGTGCGTCTTCATATGAAAAAGCAGGGCCGTTATGATGAGAAAGACAAACAGCTGGTTTATGACCGGTTGGAGGAAATGATGTCGGAACATCTTAAGAAAGGTGAAACTGTGATTATCGACGGCACCTTCCATGAACAGAGAAGAAGAGATCAGTTCAGCGGAAAGGCCCACGAGCTGCGGCAGCCCATATTTTTTATCGAGATGCAATCCCGTGAGGAAACAGTAAAGGAGAGAGTAGAGCAAAAACGCGAATACAGCGAGGCCGATTATTCGGTATATAAGATGATACTCGATAAGTTTGAACCTCTTGGGATACCGCATTTGCAGCTGGAATCGGACCGGGACGCTCTTGGGACGATGATAGAGCAAGCACGGCACTATATTTATGGATAATAATCAGATAAATACATTGATCGAAAAGTGCCGCCTGCCGGACAGCTGTACAGCCACTGAATTGCGGAAAACCCATATTTCCTGGATCATTCTTACCGATCATTATGCCTTTAAGATCAAACGTCCTGTGAAGCTGCCGTTTCTGGATTTTTCCTCCCTTGAAAAAAGAAAATATTTCTGCGAACGAGAGCTTGAATTAAACGCCAGGCTGGCTCCGCGAATGTACCTGGAGGTTATTGCCATTACAGAAAATATGGTGACAGGCGACAAGGGCGATGGTGTCATTGATTATGCCGTGATGATGACAAAAATGGATAATCGAAAAGAAATGGGTGATTTGCTGCATAAGGACCAGGTCACCGGCGCCGATGTCGATAAGCTGGCCGATACGATCGCGCAGTTTCATCGGAACACTGCTGTAGTCAGAGAGAAGGTTGATATCAGCCGATTCCAGAAAAATTTTGCCGAACTTTTGGAGCACCGTGATTTCGTACGGCAAAAGCTGGGTCCCAGGTGGCTGGAAAAAATAGAATACAGTGTCAAGAAAGCAAAAGTATTTCTCGAAGAAAACCAAAAGTATCTGGAGGAAAGGAACGCCGCGGGGTTGAGAAAAGACTGTCATGGCGACCTGAGTTCACACAATATATTTCTCTACGATGATCCGGTGATATTCGATTGTATCGAGTTTAACGATTCTTTCAGACATATCGATATCTTGAATGAAGTAGCATTCCTGGGCACCGAATTTGATTTTTACGATAAACAGGAACTGGGAGAGCGATTTTATCAAAGATACCTTCATACCATGGAGCTGAAGGACGATGCCAAAAGCCGCAGACTGCTCAGCTTTTTTAAAAGTTATCGGGCCAATATCCGCGCAAAGGTAAATATTCTGCATGTCAAATCCGGGGCGGTCAATCGTGATGAGGAAAGTCGTGTGATAGGGGATATCGAAAAATATATCGAATTGATGTTTTCTTATCTCAAGAAGCTTTGTGCATGAGCTAGAGGTCGTTTATTCCAACCTCTAACTTTTTCAGGACAGAAGATATTTAAGGAAGGCCTGATAATGGTGAGGCAGGCTCCGTTTTTCCGCTGTGACTGCATAAAACGACCGTTTCATCTCAAGATTGAGAATATCGATAATCTGAATCCGGCCATGCTCGACCCCGTCATTGACTGCATGTCGCGAGATGATGGAAACCCCCATGTTGTATTTTATCGCCTCGGAGACCGCGGTGCTCGAGCCCAGCACCGCACAGATGTTGAGCTGGTCGACACCAATATTCTTTTCAGCCAGAAAACGCTCCATACTCTTTCGCGTTCCGGAACCTTCTTCCCGGAGGATAAATGGCAGTTCGAGCAGTGTCCGGGTGGTGACGCGCTTATTGATGGTCATTTTCGTTGAGGCGGCCAGAACCAGTTGATCCTCCCTGAAGGGATAAAAATGCAGCTTTTTTGCCTCGGTTCGCGCTCCGGTGAAGCCCAGGAGTATTTCGTTATTGAGCACCGAATCGATTACATTTGCTGAATCGGAAGTCCGTATCTCAAAAGAAATATTCTGATGGATTTTCTTGAAATCAGCGGCAAGGTGCGGAAGGATAAAGGCACTTGGTATGGTGCTGGCCTTCATGATTATCTGCCCTGAAATGTCTTTGCCCACTGCAGTCAGATCATCCTTGAGTTTCTTCAGATCTTCCAATATCGCCAGAGCGCGTGGATAGAGGAGTTCCGCTTCCAGCGTGGGAATGATTGAGCGCCCCAGCCGGTCGAATAACTTACAGTCAAGACGGCTTTCCAGGTTGCGTATATGTTCGCTGATGGTGGGCTGACTGGTGAAGAGCTGCTCGGCGGCCTTGGTGAAGCTCCTGTTCCTGTAAACCGCGGCGAATATTTTCAGGTGTCGAGTTTCTATTTATCCTATCCTGTCTTAAAATTGTTTCAGAATGCTTTCAAAAGTGGTACTTAGGAAGTGTTATCTGAAAATCCTATAGCATATATAGCGATGTTTGGTAAATAAGGAAACAGAAATTTTGTTATAGAAAAGCATCACCCCAACATTTTTTACGAGATCATCGACAATGAATATACTTAACCTGTTTAGAAAAAAGACATTGACCCGCCTGGCGCGTACCTGCGGCTGAGCGGCAAAAATTGGTCCGACTGTATTGTCGGACGCATTACAGGGACTCAAGGCGCCCGAAGACCGCAATCTTCTGGTAGGGTTTGAAACATCTGATGATGCCGCGGTTTATCGCCTCTCCGACGAGGCCGCGATGATCAACACCGTTGATTTTATTACCCCTCCTGTCGATGATCCCTACTGGTTCGGCCAGATTGCGGCGGCCAACTCCATTTCGGATGTATACTCCATGGGAGGACGTCCGCTGACCGCACTTAATCTGGTCATGTTTCCCTCAAAATATCTCGACATGGGTGTTCTCAAGGAAATTTTGCGCGGTGGACATGACAAAGTGGTCG
Organism: Desulfobulbaceae bacterium; assembly: GCA_016278675.1. GTDB lineage: Bacteria > Desulfobacterota > Desulfobulbia > Desulfobulbales > Desulfocapsaceae > Desulfopila_A. The sequence goes on from JADQBJ010000005.1 coordinate 25,438, forward strand.
AAGCCGGCGCTTGCCTGGTTGGCGGACACAGCGTCGACGACGAGGAACCCAAATACGGGCTCTGTGTCAACGGCGTCGTCCATCCGGATAAAATCATCACCAATTCGGGGGCACAACCGGGTGATGCCCTGGTGCTGACGAAGCCTCTCGGCACCGGGGTCCTTTTTAATGCAGTACGCTCGGGCAAGCTGCCTTTTCAGGAGATAGAAGAGAAGGTGCTGCCTGCGGTTGCCGCCCTCAACGGGCCGGCTATTGAGGAAGCGCTGAAATACGATCTCCATGCAGCCACCGATATCACCGGTTTCGGAATCCTCGGGCATGCCGTGGAGATGAGCTATGGCAGCGGCTGTGAACTGCTGATCGAATATTCCAGACTGCCGGTCTATGCCGATAGTCTGGAAATGTATGACAAAGGTGAAACCACCGGCAGCAATAAGGCCAATCAGCAGATGGTGGAGAGCAAGAGGTTCAGCCTTCGGCGTGAACTGCAGAATCGGGATAGGGGCTTGATTTTTGATCCACAGACTTCAGGAGGGTTGTTGCTGGCTCTTCCCGCTACCCAGGCCGACGAGCTGATTACCTCTCTTCATCGTGCGGGTGTAACCGCGGCCGTCAGGGTGGGCGAGGTCACCGCTGAAAAAGCAGGTGTTGTTTTGAGCTGAAGATGCTGCACTTTTCGTGCAATGGCAGAGGAAAATGTCTGATAAGGAAAGACGAGTCATAGAATATCTCCGAAAAAGCTTCTGGCTCTCCGGCGATATCTCCTGCATGTTCCTGGCTGCGGGTGAGTATAACGAGAATTATCTGGTCTCAGACGGTGAGAAGCGCCTGGTCTTCAGGATCAATCACGGTACTCAACTTGGACTTGAAAATCAGATCGAATATGAATTCAATGTGCTCAAGGCGGTCTGCCCATCCGGAGTCACACCGGTACCCTATCATTATGATCTTGAGGCTGAAGGGTTGGGAAACGGCGTGCTGTTGATGGAATATCTGCCCGGCACCGCCTTTGACTTTTCTGCCGATCTGCCTAAAGCAGCCCGGGTTTTTGCCCGGATACATGCATTAGTGCCCGATGAGAAGCTTATTGTTCAGGCAAATCCGGCGCGTGATATTGCCGCCGAATCCTACCAGCTGCTGAACAGGTATCCCGGCCCGCATTATCCTGAGGTGCGTTCGCGTCTGCTAGACTATCACGATGAAATACTGGAGGGAGCCGAAGCCATGGCCGCGCTTTATGACAACGAGAGCCTCTGCATGGTCAACACCGAGGTCAATTCCGGCAATTTCATCATCAATGAACCTCGTTCCTGTCTGGTTGACTGGGAAAAAGCGGTGGTGTCCTACAGATATCAGGATCTGGCACATTTCCTTATTCCCACGACCACCCTGTGGAAGAGCTCTTTTCGATTTTCAGAAGGGGAGAAGCGGCAGTTCCTCAAGAACTATCTTGAAGCGGGTGAGAGCGGACTGCTGCTCGATGAAGTCTACGAAAAGACCCGACTGATGGAGCGGGTGATCCTGCTGAGAGCCCTGAGCTGGTGTTTCATGGCCTATCATGAATATACTTCCGTGGACAGAGCACTGGTGCACGACGATACCTTCGCGGTAATTACCTCATATCTGGATGAAGCCGAATGTTTCTTGGTATAGACGCTGTCGAGAAAAGCTACGGAAATCTCCGTGTCCTCAACAGGGTCACTTTTCAGGTCAATGAAGGTGAGCTGGTTTCCATCATCGGCCCATCGGGTGCCGGCAAGACCACTCTGCTGAAAATTATTGCCGGCCTGGAGGAGGCTGACCGCGGTTTGGTAACTTCTACAGCCGATCTGCAGCATAATCCGGCTATTCTGGTTTTTCAGGATTATCTCCTTTTCCCGACCATGACCGTCTTTGCCAATGTTGCCTTCGGCCTGCGCTGCCGCAAAACCGAGGGAAGTGAAATCAGACGAAGGGTGCTGGATATGCTTGATTACTTCCAGATAGCCGATAAACAGAAGTTTTATCCCAACCAGCTTTCGGCCGGTCAGCAGCAGCGCGTGGCCCTGGCCAGAGCGATGGTGGTCAGCCCCTCGATTCTGCTTCTCGATGAACCCTTTGCCAACCTCGATCGCAATCTCAAAGCGGAAACCGCGGAGTTTATCCGTAATTTTCAGCGGGAATATACCATCACCACTCTCAGTGTCACCCACGATCTCCAGGAGGCCTTTATGATGTCCGACAAGATCGGCATCATGCTGGATGGCCGACTGTGCCAGTATGGCGATGTCAGGACAGTTTACAACCATCCGGTTTCTACCCGGGTCGCCGATTTCCTGGGGCATGTCAATATTATTCCGGCCCGCTGCCTTGCTGCCGTTGGCCTTGAGGAAGAAAAACCGGCTGGGGATATCAGGGTCCGGGCCGAAGCCATTGGAATGGAAAAGGACAGCAACGGTCATGGTTTTGTCACCAATATTCTTTTTGCCGGGCACTTTATAATATATCGAGTGCATCTGGATGATATTGTCCTCACGGCCTACAGTTTTGATCCTGATTTTGCCGAAGGTGATCGGGTAAGGATTCACATCAAGCATTTCATTCCTATGGAGGACCGACCATGCGATGGTTCCAGCTAGCGGCAATAATAATTTCTCTAATCAGCATATCCATATCCGGGATATCCCTGGCCACGGCAGAGGACTCCTTCGAGCAGCTGGTTCGGGAGGCAAAGGGTACGGAAGTGAAATGGTTTATGTGGGGCGGCTCACCCACCATAAATTCATGGGTCGACACCTATGTTGTCGCTGAAGTAAAAAAACGCTATGATATCAAATTGAAACGAGTCCCCGCCGATGCGGCGATATTCATCAATAAGCTGCTCACCGAAAAACAGGCGGGAAGAGAAAAGGGCACTATGGATCTTCTCTGGATCAATGGAGAAAATTTTAAAAACGCCAAGGAAAATGAATTGCTGTATGGGCCAATAACCGAGGTGCTGCCCAATTTTTCATTGGTGGATCCTGCCTCCGTTGCCTATGATTTCGGCTTTCCGGTGCAGGGCTACGAAGCCCCTTTCGGCAGAGCCCAGTTTGTCTTCGAATATGATACGGCAACGGTTCCGGTGCCCCCGGATTCCTTTGCCGCGCTCAAGGAATGGGTGAAGGAAAATCCAGGAAAATTCACTTATCCCACGCCGCCTGATTTTACCGGATCGGCCTTTATCCGCCAGGCATTCTATGCCTTCACCGGAGGCCACAGTCAATATATGGAAGGACTCGATGGGGAACTCTACAGGAAAAACGCGCCGAAGCTCTGGGAGTATCTCAATGACCTCAAGCCGTATCTCTGGCAGCAGGGCAGGACCTATCCCCGGGATATCGGCGCCCTCGATACCTTGTTCGAGAGGGGGGAGGTGTTGCTGAATATGAGCTATCATCAGGCCAACGCCCAGAGCAGGATTCTTCAGGGACGTTACCCGAAAAGTGTCCGCACCTTTGTCATGAAGGAGGGATCGCTCTACAACACCCATTATACAGCCATTCCCTTTAATGCAGCCAATCGTGCCGGGGCGCTGGTCGTTGCCAATTTTCTTCTCTCTCCCGAAGCGCAGCTGCACAAGAATGAACCCCGCAACTGGGGAGATTTCACGGTACTTGACCTGAATCGCCTGGATGAGGAGATGCGCACCCGTTTTGAGGAACTTGAGCTTGGCGAGGCAACTCTGCCGCTCTCCTCTCTGGCATCTGCCGCTGTTCCTGAAATACCTTCGGCCTATCTGGAACTTCTCGAGCGTGACTGGGAAAAGCTGGTACTGCGCGGCCGGTAGGATAGATGCGGCGCTCCTTCATTATCCTCAGCCTGCTTCCTCTGCTTATCCCCTTTCTGGCCGTCATCGGAGGCGGGCTCCTGGTTACCGGATTGCAGTCTTTCGGGCTGATGATGTATTCCTATACCTACGAGGATATGTTCTTTGCCTACAAAGAGCTGTTTGCCGATATCTGGTTTCTGCAGTCGGCTTTTTTTTCGCTCTATGTCGCTCTTACGGCAACGCTGATTTCCATAATCATCGGTACACTCTTTTCCTATCTGCTGTGGAGGCTGCCGGGCAGGTATCACAGCTGGACCGTCGTCTATAAGATTCCATTGATTCTGCCGCATATCGCCGTCGGTTTTATCGGTATTATCCTCCTCTCGAAAACCGGCATAATGGCCTCCATTGCCTATCAGCTGGGCCTGATCGATTCCTTTGAACAGTTTCCTAATCTGCTCTATACCCGATCCGGATTTGCACTTATCGCTGCCTACATCTACAAGGAAACGCCTTTCGTGATGGTCATGGTCTATGCAATTCTCAGCCGTTTTGACCGCCGCATTATCGAAACGGCGGGCATGCTGGGAGCATCACAGCTGCGCATCTTTTTCACTCTGATTCTGCCTTTTATCATGCCGGTGATCAATACCACCTTTATTATTCTCTTTGTTTTTTCCTTCGGTGGTTTTGATTTGCCCTTTGTGCTCGGCGACAGCTATCCCGGCATGATATCGATACGGATCTATGACTATTTCTTCCAGAAGGACATAACGATGCGGCCGGTGGCCATGGCCATGCTTACCTTGGTTTTCTGCTTCTCTCTGATCTTTATCCTCTCCTATCTCAAATTTTCTTCACGCCTGGAGAAGGGGGTGCGAAAATTATGATCAGGTTCATGCTGCTGCTGACCCTCTTTTTTGCGGTGTTTGTCTCCCCACTGATCGTCCTGCTCCTCTATGCTGTTTCATCTGCCTGGATGTTTCCGCAGATTATCCCCACCGACTATGACTTAAGGAGCATCTCTTATCTGGTGGCCCACAAGGAAGACATTATCCTCAGTTTATTTATGTCCTGTGCCTATTCCTTTGCCACGGTTCTGCTGACATTAGTGCTGACCGTGCTGCCGGCAAAACTTTTTGCCCGGAACTCCTTTACCGGGAAAGCATTTCTCGAGGGCCTCTTTCTTGCCCCCGCGCTTATCCCGCCGATGGCATTTGCCATGGGGGCGCATTATCTTTTTATTCATCTCGGCATAGCCGATACCTTCATGGGGGTCGTAATTATACTCGGCCTCTACAGCTATCCCTATATGCTGCGGGCATTGACCGCCGGCTATCAGGCTCATGGTGAAGGTTTCGCCATCTGTGCCCGCAATATAGGCGCTTCTTCCCTGCGTATCCTGATCACCATAGAACTTCCGCTGCTGCTGCCGGCTATTGTCGCCGGAGCCATTATTGTTTTTCTGGTTTCCTTTTCCGAATATTTTCTGGTTTTCCTCATTGGCGGCGGCACGGTGCCTTCTTATTCGGGTTATATTTTTCCACTGCTCAACTCATCCGATAACAGCGTGGCTTCGCTGTTAACCCTGATCTTTCTTATCGTGCCGATCATCCTCTTCGTCCTGATCGACCGTCTTATATATGCCGTCTATCGCAAGCGTGGATTAATGTAGAGGGTTGTAGTTTGTTTCACAATCCATTGTTATCTCCGTTTCGTAGTTTTTGATTTCGGTAATATTCTCCTTCATTGTGCGCCCGAAATTTGAAGTGAGTCAAATGGTCCTGTTTAACAGCAGATACAAACAAAGAGCGATAACATTCTTTAGGAAGGAGCATTTGGGAAATGCTGGAGATAATAGAATTTTCACTTTCAATATTTTTCGATCTATTTTAAAACCTGATGGAGAAAGAGAGTCGCGTCAAACTCACAAGGATTGTATATTTACAAAAATTCTACACGTTTTCATTTACTCCTCAGATTGCACTTCGTGATGAAACGAAAATGGTTACAATATGAAATCGAGGGATTATGTCGCAGATATTGGCCTGGAGGGGGGCCTCATTGCTCTTTCGCCGTTTTTGCTTCTCCTTTCTTTTCCGGGAATTGATTCCGGTGGCCCTGACGCTTGGCGGCTCAGCCTGTCGATGCTCGCTACATTTCTCTGTATTTTGTGTGCACTTACACTCTTCCGTCAGCCTATATACGGTAAACTTTTTGGTGCCGGAGCGGTTTTGGCGGGTTTCGGGGCCGTTTCCCCATATTTAGCAACCAAACCTTCCGCAGCTCTAGCTGGAGCTGTTGCCCTCATTTTCACGGCCTTTAATTTATTTGTTTTTGAAGTTGGCTTGTCTCCAGAACGGATAAATCATTCAGATCGGTGTTTACAAAGGGCTTGTTGGGCCGCTTTGACGGTCCCGGTTTTTGCTGCTCTGACTGTTTTGTTTGGACTTTGGGGTAATATTTTCGCTATTTTCACCGTTGCTGCCGCTTCTTTGTTGGCCCAGATCATTTTTCTGCACTGGTCTCTCGCTACCAAAGCCTGGAGGCACCTTGCCTGTGCTGTGGCAGGTATTTCCGTAATAGCTCTTCTGGTGATATTACAGAAAGACCACCTCCTTTTCGGAGTAGCAATAGCAATAAATCTCATGGATTTTCTTGTGTTACCACGGCGGCGTACAACTATCCTGGCTTCCGGTGATAACTGGTGGGAGATGTTTTTCAATCATCCGGGGAGAATCCTGTTCACGACCTTTTTTTCTCTTTGTCTGGCTGGTTCTCTTCTGCTCATCATACCGGCCTCAACAGAGAACGAGGCAATTGCCGTCATTGATTCTGTATTCACTTCGGTAAGTGCCGTTTGTGTAACTGGTCTTATTGTTCTCGATACTCCCAATGATTTCACTTTTCTTGGACAAATATTCATCCTGGTACTGATTCAGCTTGGCGGGCTTGGCATCATGAGTATTTCAACAGTTGCTTTGCATATGATGGGAAGACGCTTAAGTCTCCGACATGAAAAACTTCTGGCCTCCATGACTGATACCAGCCACCAGGATGTTGTCCGGTCCCTTGGAATAATTCTTAAGTTCACTTTTGCGGTCGAGGCCGTGGGAGCACTGCTGCTCACACTTAGCTTTTATTTTACCGGGGAACAAGCCTTCCGCGCTCTTTGGAGGGGCGTGTTTACTGCAGTATCAGCCTTTTGTAACGCTGGATTTGCTTTGCAAAGCGACAGCTTGATTCCTTACCAGACCAATCCTTTTGTTTTGTATACAGTGTCTATCTTAATAGTTTTCGGCGGTATAGCTCCCGCCACAAGCCTGGCTATCCCGCGCTGGATAAAGAGAAAACCTATTCCCATTCCGGCGAGAATAGCGCTGCTTGCCTCAATGGTACTGTTGGCAGTTGGTATGATCGCTATTTTGATTTTTGAATATAATGGCGTTTTAGCTGGACTACCTTTCTTTGTTAAGATACAGAACGCCTGGTTCCAGTCGGTCACTTTGCGAACTGCTGGATTCAACTCTGTTGATATCGCCGGTATTTCGAATTCAACTTTTTTGGTGATGATCCTCTTTATGTTTATCGGAGGGAGCCCGGGAGGGACAGCTGGTGGTATAAAAACCACCACGATTGCCATCCTGGCAATGACCTTTCTGGCTAATGTTTCCAACCGGGAACAAATTACAACTCAACACCGGCGGTTGCATCCCGGGACCGTGTATCGGGCAATCACTGTTGTTGTTGCTGGAGGGGCGAGCTGGTTTCTTATTGTGATGATGCTGGAAGCGACTCAGGCCATTTCTTTTCGTGATCTCATCTTTGAAGCGACTTCCGCACTCGGTACTGTCGGCCTGTCCACAGGTGCCACATCTATGCTGGATGGAATAGGAAAAGTAATAGTCATTATAGCAATGTTTGTAGGACGAATTGGCCCCATATCTCTGTTCATGCTTCTCAGTAGTGATAAACTCGTCAACGACACGAGATATCCAGAAGAGCGCTTATCAATCACCTAAAGAGCGAGGTTAAACTATGCCGGAGCAAATTTTGATAATAGGGCTTGGCCATTTCGGGATGTCACTGGCCAGGACCCTTTCCGAAAAAGGGGCAGAAGTGCTTGCCGTGGATGTGAAAAGTGCATTAGTGGAAGAGGCGGCAACCTTTGTAGCCGAAGCGGTACTGATTGACGCAACAGATGAAGCCGAACTGGCACGGTTGGAACCGAGCAAAAGGGATTCAGCTGTGTGTGCGATTGGTGATGATTCCAAGGAATCCTCAATTATCTGTACAGCTCTTTTACGGCAAATGGGCGCACCTGTAGTAATTGCCCGGGCAAATGACAAAATGCACAATCGCATTTTGCATCTGGTCGGTGCTCATCAGGTTGTTAACCCGGAGCAGGAATTTGGCAGACGCTTTGCCAACCGCCTGTTATACAGCAATATCGTTGTCGATACTAATCTGGGTGAAGATCTGCATCTTACGGAAATTCGAATTCAACCCGGTATGATCGGCAAGACGCTGATGGAACTGGGGTTACCCAAAAGTTTTGGAGTTATGGTGGTTGGTATAAGGAGAGGAGAACCGGCAAAAGTGATCCAGCCTTCACCTAATGACATCCTGCAAGCTGAGGACAATCTTATCATTGTGTCAAGTGAGTCAGCCATTCCAAAATTGACAAAGAGCTTTAAGTTATGAAACTTGCGCAATCAGTAAAAATCGGAGCCTGGCTGCTTATTGTTTTAAACCTTCTCATGGCCTTCGGTTCAATATGGATATTCATGCGAATGGCTCCAGCCATCAAGGTTATAATAGCTCAGAATGAAGTGTCTCTGGAGTCTTGCGAAGATATGCTGGCAGCTCTGGCAAAGGCCAAAATATCTACTGATGTTGTCGCCGAAAAAGAAGCTTTTCGTGTGGCTTTAAGCAAAGCGGAAAATAATATTACCGAAACGAAAGAGCCTGAAACACTTAATAAGATATCGAGGTATTATCAGGCCGCTTTCAAGGGTGATGATTTAGCTCTTGAGCGGACGATAATGGCAATTGTCGAACTAGGTGAAATAAACAGGGAGGCAATGCTTAGAGCCGATATCAGAGCCCAGCAGCTTGGTTATGCCGGAGCGTGGGGAGTAGTGTTCATGGCCACATTCTCTTTTATGGTCGGAATGATTTTCCTGCGATCGTTGAGAAAAAATTTAATCGAACCGATGCATGAAATTGATGCTGTGGCTGCGGCCTTCCGGGCAGGAGAGAGAATGCGGCGTTGCAGTATGAAAAATACTTCCAGAAGTACCAACCAAGTTTTGAGAAATGTCAATGAACTCCTTGATATGAACAATACTAACCAAAAAAATGATCTAACGTGATGCTTAATTATAATGTCAAAGGTATTAACGTTTTTTGAATTCCAGCCTATCTCATTCATGTGTCGACGAATGGTGGAACAGGGCGGATCCTCTCATAGTTCAGGGCGCTGTTCCACAAATTATTCACCACATTTTCATTTACAGCTCTCTTCTTTTGCCCCTACTGCTGGCAGGATGAGGTCTCGTACTCAACCCCCTCTTATGAAAATTTCAAGTGCCGAGCAGAAGATGATGCCGCCGAAAATCCTCCAGGTTTTGTTGCTCCCCTACAAAAGCGAAGGCGAAGAGCTATTTATGAGCCGCTATGTCTATTTGAAGGTTGAGTATACTCAATGGCTTCTCACCGGTATTATTGAGCAATAGCCATGTTAAGTTCCTTTTTTCACGCACGATCCTTGGCTCCGGAGAATATTTAAAGCAGATCGATCTGGAAAAGATGACCAAACCCCATTTTCAACCTTTTTGAGATTTGGACCTGGAAGAGGAGAATGTGATATTCTTGTCGCGACGCCATCAGATTGCATTTCTGTAATTTCCCTTGACCCAGTTCCATTGAGTTTTACTGTTACTCAAATAGTATGGCATATTTGATAACCATGAGGTTTAGCAGTTCGCTTAAAATATGTTTACCCTACTGCCGGGAGGATGCATTATTATGCAAATCCAATTCATTCCTGCAGGATTTACCGGTGATTTAATTTCTTCTTGAACAGGTATACTTATTCGGCTGAAAAAGTGTAATATTCCCCACCCAAATCCAAAGAGGAAAAAACTATGGAGACCATCATTCGACGGAAACGGCAGATGATATTTATTCTAACATTTTTCTTTCTAGCAGCATCTCTCAGCCCTACTTTTGCTGTCACCGATGAAGGCATCGAGGTTTTGACCAAAACCTCACGCGCCTTCTCTTCCGTGGTCAAGGAGGTGATGCCTGCTGTGGTACATGTGCAGGTCGAAAAAGAAGTAGGTGCCAGGGACTACACAAATGAATTTTTTGACAATCCATTTTTCGAACGATTCTTCGGGCCGGAGTTTCGCCGCCAGGCTCCTCCACATCAACGCAAACAATGGGGCCAGGGGTCGGGATTCATCATCAGCAAGGATGGCTACATTCTAACAAACAATCATGTAGTGGCCGATGCCGATAACATTACCGTCATCCTGTCGGATGACGTTAAACACGAAGCGGAACTTATCGGCAGCGATCCACAATCCGATGTAGCCCTCATCAAAATCGACAATGGCAAAAATCTGCCCGTCGTTCCCCTGGGTGATTCGGATGCTCTTGAAGTTGGAGAATGGGTAATCGCGATCGGCAATCCTTTCGGTTTAAGCCAGACGGTCACCGTCGGCGTTGTCAGCGCCAAAGGAAGAAGCAGAGTCGGCATCAATGAATATGAAGACTTCATCCAAACGGATGCCGCCATTAATCCCGGCAATTCAGGTGGTCCGCTGCTCAACATAAGGGGCAAAGTGGTCGGCATAAACTCCGCCCTTTTTTCCCGTACCGGTGGATATATGGGGATCGGTTTCGCCATTCCCATCAATATGGTCAAAGCCATATACGAACAACTCCGAGAGGAGGGTAAGGTTACCAGAGGATGGCTTGGCGTCGCCATTCAGGATCTCGATGAGAATCTAGCCCAGTCCTTTGGGCTTGAACAGGCTGAAGGTGTACTGGTGAGCGAAGTCCAGCCGGGATCACCGGCGGCCGAAGCAGGACTCAGGCAGGGAGACGTTATAACGAAACTTAACGGAGTCAAAATGACTAATGTCATCGAGCTTCGTAATGCGGTAGCTCTTCTCGTACCGGAAACCAAGGCTAACTTGACCATCATTCGTGATGGCCAACAGAAGGAGATTGAAGTGGTTATAGGCGAGCAACCGGCTAGCCTTACCGGTGGGCCGCAGGCTTCTCCCGACGAAAAGGAATTTCTGGAAAGTTTCGGATTTTCCTTTCAGGAACTTACCCCGGAACTTGCCGAGCAGTTAGGCTATGAAGGAGAGAAAGGGGTTCTGATTGGCGGTGTCGAACCAGGCAGTGTCGCGGCAAATGCCGGTTTGCAGCCAGGTCAGCTGATCCAGGAAATAAACAGGCAGAAAGTTGAAAATATCGAGGATGTCCAGCAGATCCTGCAGAAGACACCTTCCCCTGATAGAATGCTGCTCAGAGTCAAAGCAGGAAAATACAGCTCATATGTGGTACTGGAAGCACCAGAATAGTGGTTTTATAAATATCCATAGAAGCCTGCTCAGTAGATTGTTCAACATGGCAGGCTTCTATTTCAGTCATTGCCCCTGCGTTTTTGGGCGATTTTCTTCAAAATTTTCATAATACTCGACAACTCTCAAACTCTCGCGAAATAGGCGCCGCAATACAACACCACCGGTGGCGACAACAGTTGTATTGCATGTTACGACTGCAGGAAAAATAAACATCTCTCCAAAAACATTCCCGGCGCTCAAAGCGGTAATCCATAAACGGCAGGAGATAGGCAGATGAATATAAATGAATATCATCACGCTGAAATCTGGGAAGACCTGCAGCATAAAACCTAAGTTGACAGCAAGTTGATGTCGCATTTACAACCTGCCTGAGGCATGGGAATGACTCCAGGTAATTATCGTAGATCTGCAGGTCGGCATATTTCTGGTAATCCAAGAAGAATCACACAACCTCACTTATGACCCCCTGCACAATCCTCTTCGGTTATAGTACTAGTAAGTTTTCAGCTGTCGACGAAAACACAGGATGCTTCCAATGCCTTTTTCTCATGAAGATCATTATTTAAAGCCTCACTTTAAGCCCTTGCCAGAAATTATTGGTTTTGATGAGGCCTTTTTCGGAACACTGCGGCAGATTTCCGCAGTGCTCGCCATCCTCGGGCTTTTTGCCCTGCGCGGCTGGATGAGCAGACACCCCATTCCGTATCTGGTGGTTTTCCTCTCAATTTACAATGCTGTGATGCTGCTGCCCTTTGTGGGTCTCTATTACGGCCTGCATCCCAGAGGCAACCTTTGGTTTCGGAGCGCGTACCATTGCTATAATCGACACCATGGCAGATTCTCCTCTGGGGCAGGTGATTATGGTCCCCCATGTTGGCCTGGATTGCCAGAGAAGCGCCGTCTGATCAGAAAGCGAAAAGTCAGGAACTGATAACTTAAAAGGAATAATCATACGTTGAAATGGAAAATATTATTTTTCATGATGAATCGTAGCGTTTTCGAAGAGGTGAAGCAATATTGGCATTATCTTTGAAGGAATAGATACAAGCATCCTTGGGAGCCCTCCCACTTATTTATATTCCATAAGGAGATTCCATGGCCGATAATAAGAAGCATGGCTTTATGCACATCCTCCTGGGACGCAAGACTGTCCGCTTTGGATTGCTGGGAATAATGATACCACTGCTTGCTTTCCTGGTTCTGCAGGCGGGCTCGAAATATCTGTTGAAACAATGGCTGCTTGAGAATGGAGCAGACAGTGTGACTATTGAAAGGATGGGGTTTAATCCTTTCATCGGTGAACTTACGCTTAATGGTGTCGATATAGAAAAGGAAGGTCATACCGTCTATTCCGATGATGTTTTTCGTTTCAATATAGAAATGACTTCTCTCCTTGAAAAGGACGTTCTTTTTGAGCAGGCAATCCTGCGTGATATGGTGATTGATATTCGCAGGCACGGCAGCGGCAAACTGCAAATAGCTTCATTCCGGCTGCAGCCTGACGGTAAGAAGGGGTCGGATGGGAGTCTTTTTCCTCCCTGGACATTACAGGCAGAGGAGATGGCAGCCACCAATCTGACAATCAATTATCAGCAGAGCGGCCTCAAGCTGCAGTTGCAAATAGACAAAGCCCACGCTCAGAAAATCGACAGCAGCACAAATGAAAAAACAGGTAAACTTACCCTTTCAGGCAGCCTCAATGGAGCTCCGCTGCAGATCGTGATTTCCGGTTTTCTGCTTGAGCCTTTTCCCTCCCTTTCCGGAAATTTAACTCTTTCGAATTTACCATTGCAGGAGATTGAAGGGCTTCTCCGGCAGATTTCTTCAAGCGGTACCGCCACAATATCGGGACCTTTTACTGTAAAAACGGAAGAAAAAGAAAATATAACTGCAATATTCGACGGAAAAATAGAAATTCTCAATGCAGCCTTGAAGAGTGAGAAATGGTCAGCTTCCGGAGATTTTGGCTGGAACGGTGAAATTCGTCACGAAAGCCTCTCAGCTGAGAAGATGGCAATAAAAATGGATGGTCTCCTTGCTGCTCGATCCCTTCACTACAAAGGCGAAGAAACATATGTGGAGGTCAGCTCAGAAAGGCTGTTGGTGGAAGGGAAAACACATTTGGATTCCGATGGAAATCTGGCTCTCTCCAGTGATGCTTCGCTTTCAATCACAGGAATGAAAATAGCAGGAGAAACCGGAGAGATAAACAGCAACTCAGCAAAATGGCGCGGCGTGGTCGATTATACGGCGGGGGGGAGTGACGGAGGACAAACTGTTGCCACCGATGGATATATAGCCTTTGATGATCTTGATGTCGCCATACCCGGAAAGATGGAGTTGAGTCAGACTCACATTGAATCAAAAGGAAAATCGGAGGCTGTCATAGGCGATAACCTGAAGATAGGCTACGACGGCCAAACGAAACTTGAAGGCTTCGACCTGTCTGCCGGAAATTACTCCTTCAACAGTGGTAAGATGTCCTACTCGGGGCTAAGCGGTTTTATAGATTCAGGCGAAGGTGATCCGACAGTTCATCTGGACGGTTCATTTACCGCCAAAAATAGTGATGTTGATCTTACGGAGAGAGACCTGCTCTGGCGCCAGAAGAGAATGAACATGGAAGGCGATTTCAGAATAACGCTGGGTGCAACACCTCTTTATACCGGTAAATCACGACTGTTTTTCAGGGATGGCACCCTTCTGCATGATGAGGAAGCCGTCGCTTCACTAGATTCACTGAACATCGAGCGGCTTCACGACAGTGAATCAGGCAAGGTCGCCATAGATGCTGTTGAGGGTGATGCTTTGTCCATTTACTCCTCGGAATTTCTCCCTCTGAGCCTGCAGGTGGAATCAGCCCGATTCGCCGATATAACAAGTACCAATTTTCAGGACCTGCACATTGACAAGGTCAAGGCAACTGCCATAGCTGTCCCTTCAGCAGGCGGGCAACAGCTTGGTCTCTCCCTGGCTTCGCTGAAACTATCGGACATCTTCAGCAGCAACATGAATGATCTGAAAATTGATAGCATCGAACTGGGGGCGATATCGATGCCGGCATCTCAGGAGAGACCTATTGCAATTATTCTTGATTCTGCAGGCCTTAACGGCATTTTCAGTGAAAACCTTCAGGATTACACCGTTGAACGTCTGCACTTAAACCAGCCGTTGATAACAGAAGGACAAAACCGGGACAGGATCATTTCAATGGAAGGTATAACAGCTCTCCAGATAGCGAATCAGGGAGGCAGACAGGTAACGATAGAGGAAATCAAGGGCCAAAATACAAAACTTTTTATTGATCCCTTAAACCAGAACGATCCTCCTCTTGCCACCCTTGCTGGTATTGATGTGTCTGCTCTGGTATGGACGCCGGAGCAGGGGACGCGGATTGAATCGGCGGCGGCGGCTGGCCTGCGGGCTGATTATACCAAGAAAGAAGAATCGGCAGGAGAGGATGAGGAGAAGAGACCGCCACAAGAAGAAACTGCGGAAAAACCAGAAGGGATTCCCTTGCAAATCGAGGCCTTCAGGCTTGATGGTTCCAGCAGGATAATTTATACGGATCCGACCCAGGCGGAAACTTTCAGGGCGGTCATAAATATCGCTTCGCTGGATGTTGCCGATATAGACCTGGAGCGCGTTGAGCAACCATTTACTTTTGAACTCGACGGCTCCGTCGGCAAATATTCACCCTTGACCATCACCGGCAGTGGTGCTCCACTTGCCGATCCTCTTTCATGGGAACAGCTGCTGCACCTGAAGGCTTATCCTGTTGCCGAACTTTCGCCGTTCGCAATCGGACTCATCGGTGCCAGGTTGACCTCAGGGAAACTTGCACTTGAATCGCAGCTGAACATTAAAGGTGATTCCATCGATATGGAAAACACGGTGGTGATAAAAGGGCTGGAAACAAAAACCGTTAAATCAGATCTGCTCAAGCAGTTCAATAGGCTATTACCTATTCCCCTGGATACGGCCCTGTCCTTCTTGAGTGAAGACGGTAGAATTAAACTCTCAGTTCCTATTGGAGGTCAGCTCTCCAATCTCAATATCAGTTATAGCAGTATACTGGTGACGGCGCTCAGCAACTCAATTACCGAAGCGGTCAAACCTTTGCTGGCCTATTCGGTGCTTGGGCCCGGCGGCGTGCTGGTGTATCTTGGAATGGAAATAGGAAAGAGACTTGTCAATACCGAGATTCCGAAGCTTACCTATGAGAACAATATAGTGGAACTGTCCGCTGAACAGAAGAAGACATTGAACACTGTGGGAGAGATGCTTGAAAAAGAGTTGAAGAACCGGAAAGAGTATTCCTATTATATCTATCCAAAAGTCGCTCCGGGAGAAGTTTCAGATGATGAGGACACATCTTTTCTGGACAAAGAACAACGTCAGGATCTCTATGAACTGGGTGAAGAAAGGGCTGAAAGGGTAAAAGACTATCTGCTGCGGAATTTTGATCTCAGTGAACAGAATCTGTTGATTTTCCAGCCCGGCATTAATTATGACGAAAAGGCCAAGGGAACCATCAGCTTCATGAAGTAGGGATAGAACAGATCAGAACCAGAGAATGACCCAGACCAGACAAAGTGTCTTCCCAAGGTGAGCAGTCGGAGAATATACCCCCAGACAAATCCTGTTGATCCCAGTTTCTCAATTAACGGCATGTCCCGCCGAACAGGAAAACAATCCAGCTTCAGTGGAATATAGCCAGTCGTCAAGTACAATATGTAGAAATATCAATGAATACGTTAATGTCAGCTATAGGCAGTCGCTCACCACTTGCTCTAAATCATCATTGATCATGTCAGTTCGATGGTTGAAGCAGCGGTAACATAGAAAGACCAGGTGTTGTCATTAAAATCTGAAATTTAGATACCTTCGAACTTTGCGGCAGGATAAGCAAAGCATTCGTGTTTTGGAATACAGCCCGCTGCCCGTTCCGCTCCTAATGGTCGCCTTGCTCCCAACTCTCCAGTAACTTCAATACGAGAAACGAACATATAAATCCTGATTCGACTTGTGCTTCCAATACCTTCACAGCCCACAGGTTCGCTGGCACAATGCTTGCAAAATGTAATCATACAATAGTACAGACCCTGAAACTCAGTAACGGTGGCCGACCAAAATGTGGGGTCTCAAAACCATCTAAAGGAGGACAGTATGAAAGAAGCAGGAATTTCCAAAAGCAGAGATTATATCGCACGTACTGCCGCTTCCGCGCTGCTGATATTGGCATTGGCTTTGAGCGGCACGGCTCTCGCTCAGGATAACGAGAGCAACGCCATTGGCAACAACACCAACATCTACGAGAATCAGGAGGAGTATGAATACGAAGCCGGAGAAGGCCTGCACGAGGAAGAGTGGTACGATCCTTCCGACTGGTTTGATACCGGCGAAGGTATAAGCTATGAGACTGAATGGGATGACTATTACTACGGTTATGATACCTATGATGGCTGGTTTGACGATGATTACTACGGCTACGATGAGGATTTCGGCGAGGATTATGGCTACAACGAGCATTATGGCGTGGCCCCGGCTTTCGGCGACCAGTATGACACATTCGATGAACCTACGAACGAATATTATACCGATGACTGGTATGAGGAGGAGTTTGACAGTTGGCTGTCTGAATAGAGAGCCGGCGGGATCAATACCTCAAAATTCACCAGGTTATCTGGCAAATCCGTATAGAAAAATTCAACAGGAGGGTACCATGAAAATACAGGCACGTTGGACGAAACATTCCAGCTTCGCATTGATCTCCATTCTCGGAATCACGCTTGCAGTCGGCAGCCAGGTGCTGGCCGGCCAGAATAGCAGCGCAGGAAGTGCGGCATCGTCGGCGCCGCAAATGAAACAGCAATCCTCTCATCCCAATGTCAGTTCAAGCCCAAACCATAATCAATTGCAGTATCAGGAACAGCAAGGTATGCAGAACCAGCAGAATCAGCCGCGATACTATACGCAACAAAATGGTCAAAGGCGGGATCAGCAGCAGATGGGTATGCAGAGCAATCAGCAAGGACAACGCCGGTACTATTCACAGTCACGGCAGGGTCAGCAAAGACAGCAACAGGCAAGCTCGGGCCGGTGGCAGCTCGACCCACAGGGCTGGGTGAATCTTGGCTATGACTACAACAATGACGGCATCTTTGATGCCTTTGAGAGAATCACATTCTATGATCTGCAGAAGATGAAAGCTTCGCAGCAGCAGACAGGAAGCCAGATGCAGCAAAGTAATCGTTTTTCTGCCTGGCAGCAAGGCGACCAGGTGGCCCGGCAGAATCAGCGGCAGGATGTTGTTGAAGGGAACATAGTTGAAGCCCGGACAGTCAAAATCGCCAACAGCGGACAGCAGCACGTGATCGCCAAGGTGAAGAATCAATATGGCACAGCTAAAATCGATCTCGGACCTCAGCAGAACCTCTCCAGCATATCCATGCAGCAAGGAGATCACATTAAAGTATCCGGAGTCGAAGGTTCCATCAACGATAATTTTATCCTTCTGGCCGATCGACTGCAGGTAAACGGTCAGAGAGTAGAAATAAATCGCCAGGATGCCAAGCCGCTGAAGAAGTTTGAAGCCACGGTACTCAATACTCGCACCGTATCGAAAGGACAGCAGAACAATCTGATGGCCCGTCTGGAACTGCAGAATGGTACCAGGACTATCGCCAACTTTGGGCCGAAAGCGCAGTTGCCTCAAATCTCACAAGGTCAGCAGATACAACTGCTTGCCAGGGTTACAGAAATTGACGGCAAAAAAGCCTTGATCGCCGACCGGCTCCGGACTCAAGGTGAAACCTACCGGATTGATTGGAACCAGGTCCGGAAAGGAGCGAGTTCATAGTCGGCTGTAGAACTTTTCCTGGTGCAGTCTTTATATGTTTCTCATTCATATTCCTGCGCCAGAAAGAGCTTCCGGCGGCGGGCTGAAGAACCGGCCGTAGCACAGATCATACTGTTATTTAAGTTTGGAAGGCAGCGGGGTTAACCGCAGAATCCCGTTGCCTGATTCTACCAAACCCACAGCCGAGGTGAGGTAATACGTGAACAACCAATAGCAGAGTTTGAAATCGCGTCGTTTGCTAAATACTTTTTCGGTCGAAAAACTACATGACATCCAGCGAGTACGGAGCAACCAGGCATAAAGGCCGCTGCCGGTGGAGAGTCTGAAAAAGACGACAAGACGGTTACTGGTGCATCAATAGTCATCAGCATAATCTACTAGAGGTTCATATGTCCTGCAGAGTTTTTAGGTCATGGCTTTTTCTAACCCGGTGGAGCTGGATTAGTACCCTGTCTGTGAATGTAGGCCTTCGGTTTTTGAAAAAGTTCCCGTTTTCTGGGTTTCAGGGGAGCCATGTACTGATATCATATCTGACAGCATTCTTCCTCATTATACCGGCGGCCCAGGCTGAAATTTTTGATGATGTCACGGAAACTCGCCTGGAAAACGGCCTGACTGTCATTCTCATGGAAAATCATATCGCCCCCGTGGTGACATTTCAGGTCTGGTACCATGCCGGTTCCCGTAAGGACACCTGGGGGAATACCGGTCTTGCCCACGTTTTCGAACATATGATGTTCAAGGGGACGAAGGAGCACAGCGGCGAGGAATTTACCCGGCTCATCCAGTCGCAAGGGGGAAATTTCAACGCCTTTACATCCTACGACTTTGCCGGCTACTTCGAAAATATGATGGCCGATCGTATCGACATTGCCATGAAACTCGAAGCGGACAGGATGCAGAACCTGGTTCTGCGAGCCGAGGAATTCCAGACCGAGGTCAAGGTGGTAATGGAAGAGCGTCGGATGCGGGTCGAGGATAATCCCCAAGCCTATCTCTCCGAACAGACTCAGGCTATCGCTTTTCAAGCCCAGCCATATCACTGGCCGATCATCGGCTGGATGGATGATCTGAAGCGGCTGACCATCGAAGACATGCGGCGGCATTATGACCTGTACTACCGGCCGATCAATGCATTTATCGTGGTTGTCGGCGATTTTCAGACGGATCGGATGGCAGCTAAGATCCGAAAGTGGTTCGGCGATATCCCTTCAAAGGAACAGCCGCCCCTTATCAAGTACCATGATCCTCCTCAGCGCGGTGAACGCCGAGTCGAAGTTCATGCCTATGCCGAGCTGCCTTACATCATGATCGGCTACCACGTGCCGAACCTGAAAAATCCAGACGATGCCTACGTGCTTGAAGTAATTGCGGCCATTCTTTCAGCGGGGAAAAGCTCCCTGCTTTATCAGAATCTCGTCCTCGAAAAGCAGCTCGCGCTGTCGGCGACCGCGCATAATGCTCTGCTGTCGGTCGATCCGGACCTGTTCGCCATTGCCGCGGAGCCGCTGCCGGAGGTTACGCCGGAACACCTCGAGGATGCCCTGACCTCTCAGCTGGAAAAGCTTAAAACCGAGCCGGTTCCGGAGAGGCAGCTGCAGAAGGCGAAAAATCAGCTGGAGACCGCTTTTATTTACAGCCAGGATTCTGCTTTCTACCAGGGAATGCTTCTTGCCCGGTATGAAATCGCCAGCCGCTGGCAGGATATACGAAAGTATGTTCCGGCTATCCGCATGGTCACCGCTGAAGAGATTCAGCGGGTGGCACGGAAATATTTTGTAAAGGAGAACAGGACGGTGGGCATTTTATATCCGAAGGAGAGGGAACAAAAGGAAGATAGTGGGGCAACTGACACGGAGGAGGGGAAATGATGACCGGAACCGCAAGACCTGCGGGCATGCTGTTGCTTGCAATTCTGCTCATTGCCGCGGGATATGATAGGGTGTATGCCGCCACTCCGAAGGTCGAACGGATGGTTCTCGACAACCAGATGGTCGTCCTCTTTTCCGAGCAGCACCAGTTGCCGTTTATCACCATCAATCTTCTCTTTGACGCCGGTTCCTGGCGAGATCCGCAGAAGCACCCCGGCCTGGCCAATCTCGCTTCAGAAGGAATACTGCTCGGTACGGAAAAGTACTCGCTCGACGACCTCAACCGGGAACTCGACTTCCTGGGGGCCGAGCTGTCGACCGCTTGCGACCGGGACTTCATGACGGTCAGTTTCCGCATATTGACTAAACACCTGAATCGGGGGATGGAGTTGTTCAATGAAGTGGTGATTCATCCTGCCTTTCCGAAAGATCAGATCCAGAGAAAAATACGAGCAATCCAGGGAATGTTGAAATCGATGCAGGTTCAGCCAGATTATATAGCCGACCGGGAATTCCACCGGATCCTGTTCCGCCAGAATCCCTATGGCCATCCGGTGGAAGGGAGCATCGAATCTCTGGCCCGCATGGATAGGAAATCGGTCGCCGATTTTTACAGAAAATTCCTTAAACCGAACAATGCCGTCCTGGCCATCGTCGGCGACATCTCCAGGGAGGAAATGGAATCGAAGATCCTTTCCCCGTTAGAGCAGTGGGCGACCGGTGAACCGAGCTCCGGGGCCGATTTCAGGAAGATTTTCGAGGAAAAGCAGGATTCCGTCCGTATCGACAAACCGGTTGCTCAGGCCAACATCGTCATGGGGCATGGCGGGATCCAGCGCAACAATGCAGATTATTACAAGGTCCAGGTCATGAACCAGATTTTTGGCGGCAGCGGTTTTACATCGCGGCTGTTTAAAGAGATCCGGGTAGAGAAGGGGCTGGCATATTCCGTGGGCAGCGTTTTCGTCTCCAGGAAATTTCCAGGGTCCCTGCAGATTACCATGCAGACCAAGAACAGCACGGCCAAAGAGGCCATGGATATTGCCATGGAAATGATGAGAGACATGCAGGAAAATCCTCCCACCGACCAGGAAATGGAGACAGCCCGTCAATATCTTATCGGCAGCTTTCCTATGCGCTTCGACTCCCAGGCGGAACTGGCGAATCACCTGGTTCAGATCGAGTATTATGATCTGGGCCTCGATTATTTTAATAAATACCCTGAGTATATCGGGGCGGTATCGGGAGACGATGTGCTGCATGCCGCCAGGACCTACCTGAAACCTGGTGATGTCATTTCGAGTATCGTGGCCGATCTGGAGAAGACAGACTTGGAACAATAGGTCTCACCCTCTCTGCCTTTTTCCCTTTATATTTCTTCTACCCGTCATTGTCTGGGAAATCGTCATTGACCCACGCCTGATTGATGAAGTCAGACTTGAAGCCGATATTCCAAACCTGCCGGAGGCATGGGAAGGATGCAAATAACCTTTATTTTATCCTTGGTCAAGGATAATAGAAAAACCAGCAGCTCATCCTGGGAATACTGGCCAGATCAATATCTTATCTCACTACTGTTGCTTCAAAGGCTGAGGGGTATCCCCGCCCTCAGGACAAAATTAGTAGTATGTTTTACTGTTTTTTTATTAATGCCTGTTTACTTCTCGTCTTTCCTCATACTCCAGAAGGGCCCAGATCGGCGCCCTGGCGCAGAAGCTCCTTCTGCACCATCGCCACGTCGAGTTGCCGCGGAGACATGGTGTGGCGGACAGCCAGCGCGGCGCAGACGCCTGCAGCCTGGCCGGTGGCCATGGATATCGGCATGACCCGATAGGAGGAATGGGCCTCGTGGCTTCCTGAGATGCAGCGCCCGGCGACCAGCAGATTGTCGATGCCGCGGGGCACCAGGCAGCGCAGCGGGATGTCATAAGTCTCTCCGAGCGGCAGACGTTTCAGGATCGTGCCCTTGCCTTTCGGGTTATGAATGTCTATGGGATATGAGCCGCGGGCGATGACGTCGGCAAATTTTCGTGCCTGCAGGATGTCCTCGGCGGTGAGGCAATAGTCGCCAGTGATCCTGCGGGACTCGCGGACACCGACCTGTACGCCGCTCTGTACGGCATACGATTGCTCAAAGCCTGGCACATGCCGCTTGAGAAAGGACGCTATCTGGGCCACCTGACGTCGTCCTTCCCATTCGGCGTAGGTCAGGTCCCAGACATCGGTACCCAATACTTTCATGATCCTGGTGCTGTTGACGCTGACCTCTCCTTGGTGCGGTGTGGCGAAAAAAAGGATATCCTCTCGTGTGAGGTCAAGTTCTCCAGCTTTCTGTGCCCTGCTGATCAACTCCCACAAGCCATGAACCCCCTGCCACTGCCGGGGATTTTCCTTGACATAGGAGAAGAATTCCCTGTTTTCGAAACCGATCATGCGGAACATCAGGGTCATCGGCTGGACAAGATGATCCGTCTCCCGGCCCACCTCGTAGGAGGCCCCGGCCCAGGCGGCGATATCGCCGTCACCGGTGGTGTCGACTATAGCCTTCGCCCTGATGATCACCGGACCGGATTTAGTGGCGAAGACCACGCCTTCAACGCTTTTCGCTCCAATCACCTCGCCGGCGAAAGCGTGAAGCAGATAGGAGATACCAGCTTTATCGAGGAGATCGAGCACCGCACATTTGAATAGTTCCGGATCAAAGGGTACGACATAGCCGGTTTCCTGCGAGGGAGGTATGGCTCCGCCGGCTCGCACCAGCCGCTCTACCAGAAGCTTGAGGACGCCGGCGATGGCAGCTTCTCCGGGACCATGATCGGCGGGCAGAAGGGTGGTCGCCGCTTCGGAATCCATTCGTGTATTTTCGGAATAATACGACATCAGCGGCATGACCAGCGCTGCAGTGGCATTGCCGCCGAGAAAGCCGTAGCGTTCGGCCAGAATTACCTCAGCCCCGGCCTCGGCAGCTCCAAGAGCGGCACCTATGCCGGCGGGTCCGCCGCCGACTACCAAAACGTCTGCTTCTGCGGCGACGGCAGCCGAGCGTGGAGGCAGAACAATGGATTTCAGTATTTCAGGGCGTTGCAGAGGCGGCATCGGGAACTCCTGTTTGTTTGGTCAGCAACTGCATGAGCAGTTTGTGGTCTGCAGTGAACGATTGCGCACCTCGGGAAGCTTGCTGAGGATGTGGTCGTGAATTTTGCTGCGATTGTCCCAGGCCCAATCAATACGGGCGATTAAATGTCCGGCGCTGACATGATCGAGCGGCGGCATGGGAAAATCGAGATCTTCGATGAAACCCGAAACTTTGTCGGCATAAGGCAGGGGAACGAAGGGTACCCCCGCATGGGCGGCAAATATGAGAAAATGTAGGCGCATGCCCACGGCAAAATCGAAATGCTGCATCAGGCTTAGAATCTGACCCGGGGAGTAATCGCCTTTCAAAACCGTGGCGCGCTGTGCTGAGCGCATGCGTGAGACCACTGCATGGCTGTGCTGCATATCCATCATCTTACGTTCCATGGGAATGAAGATAATTTCCACATCAAGCCGGTGCACCATGAAATCAGCTGCGTTGGCAATCAGTAGATGATAATGGTCAACATCCATTTCCGGCGCGGCCGGACCAGGTTCGCGAATGGAAAAACCCACCAGCCTGGCGTTCAGATCTATGCCTTCGATGTTACCGGAGTTCGGCAAAGACTCCGGCTCGAGCAGCAGTGCAGGATCGGCGGTGACATGAATGGTTTGCGTCACCCCGATATCTTCGAGCAGCTGTCTTCCCAGCCGATCCCGCACAGTGATCAGGGCTGCCTGATTTAAGGCGTCGCACACCAGTTTGCGTGAGGCTGCCCTCAGCAGCGGCCCGGCGCTGATGGCATAGATCATTACCGGAATATGTAGTTCGTGGGCAAGAAAGACTTCGCGCAGAAATATCTCCACCTCGGCATCGAAGAGCAGTCCCCCGCCACCAAGGATGAAGAGATCTAGATCGGCAATGGATCTGCGTACCTCAGCACGGGTAAGATTCCGCACATCGACAGCATGTTCTACTTTATGACGCTGAAGGGTATCCTGCGAGTCGCGCGAAAAAACTGTGATTTCCGCGGGCAAGGATGTTCGTATCTGGCGGATCATTGCTGTGAGTATGGCCTCGTCCCCAAGATTGAGGCCTCCATAGGACCCGGAAATGCCGATGTGATGTCTGGCTTTCGTTTTCATGGTAATCCCTGCTCCTTTGGTGGTTTCTCATTCCCAGGTGGAACAGGCGAGACAAGAAGGTGCCGGTCAGGCAGTAGTGTGCATGTATCTTTCCGCTGGCACGTCAGGTCGAAAAGTCAGTCTTTTCCCACTGGACTTTTTTGCTTCAGGTCCTGCTCCTTTATATATTCTATATCAAGAATCGTGCCTTCTTCTCCTGATAAAAAAATCATTCTTCTATTTTGCTGAAGAACGAAGCACCAAAGACTCAACGCCTGGCAGCAAATAGTGGCACCTGTCCTTCGCATGGCTTTCCCACGTTTTTTTAGCAGAGGCAGTTGAAGCGCTCTCACATGGCACGATGAATAACTGTTATTCAACATGCAGCAGCCTCCAAACTACTTCCTCAGCGTCAATGACACACAACCCCTCATTCATTTCTCATTGTATAGACTTTCTCACAGTCATTTACAGGAATTACTTCGTGTTTTCGGCAACATGGTGATAATCGGGACGATAAATAGCGGGATACAGGCCATAAAGGTGAGAACGGGGCGAATGGTATAGCTGTCTGCCATTTTTCCGACAATTGGGGCAATGGCTCCACCCAGGCCATAGGCAAAACCCATCATCAGGCTCGCCACCATTGATCGCCCTCTGGGGGCCAGGGTCTGCGCCATGGTTACCCCAAGAGGGAGCGGTGCCAGTACAAAACCGCCGGCGAGCACCGCACCCAGGTAGATCCAGTTTCCCTCAAGCTGGAGAAGCAGCCAGAGTGTGGGCGCCATGAAAAGAAAGGAGAAGAAAAAAACAGGCTTAAAGCCGATTCTGTCGGAAATATGTCCTGACAGCAGGCCGCTGAGGGTACCCGATACGAGAAAAACCGCGTAAATCGTCCCTGCAGCAACCACACTGAACCCCTTTTGCACGAAAAGCACCGGCATAAACGTCAGGAATGACTGCCCCACCACCGCTCGCAGAAACATGATCAGCCAGATCAAGGCGATAATTTTCCAGACGTCTCCCAGACTGTCTTTAAGCGTCCCCAAAAACCCGAATCGCCTCATCCCTTCGCTCTGAGGCTGCGGAATGACCCTGAGCAGATAGGTAAAGACCAGCAGACCGACAATCATGGTGGCAGGCATGGCCGTCAATCCGAAAGAGGCCACATACCATGTGATGAAAAGAGGACCAAGGCCAAAAGCCAGTGTTCCCCCCGTATTGAATATCGACATGGAAAAACTGACCTTATTACCGGCATAAAGCGGCACCATTCCGGTAACCGAAGGATGAAACATCGAAGAGCCGACGGAGCCAAGAGCCACATAAAAGAGCAGCACCCAGAAATTGGGGGCAATACCTGCAAGAGGTATAAACACCACAACCAGCAGCAGGCCGGTAAAGATAAACGCACGCGATTGATAACGATCGGCAAAATAACCGACCGTCGGCTGAATAATAAAAGCAAGCAGTCGCATCGTTCCGGCAATGACACCAACCTCTGTAAGTGTAAGGCCGAGTTTATCAACCAAAACCGGAAAAAGAGGATTGATGAATGCGCTGTAAAAATCTCCGGTAAAATGGACAAGAGTCAGAGCAAAAAGAATTTTAAGATTATTTGACATCGCATGGAACCGGGAAAATTCTCAGGAAAAAATAGCACCTCTACCAATCTTGGGGCGATACCGTCACAGGCCTTCACAGCTTACTGCTGTTTCTGTGTTGATGATAATGCCTTGTCTCAACCTCGAAATATATGCCATTGCCACACTATATGAGCAGGAAAATCAGGGTCCAGCACGCCAGAATATTCGCTTTACCAGGGCTGGAACAGGCGATCAATAGGTCTAGAATTGAGCTCTCTGCCTGTTCCAGTGCAGCCAGGTCTGCTCCGTTACCACTGATATTATTGATATCAAGGTTGCTGAATTTATCCGGCAGCTGTTCCTGTTCGTCGCGTCATGATCGTTGCTCAATCGAAGTGCCGCCATGTATCCTGCCTAGGCGGTACCAAAGATAATGCAATGAATGAAATTTGACCATCTTTTTGAGGTTGATTCAAATCCATCGCCATCATGATCATAGGCAGGTGAACAGAATTTGGTATATTTAATGAAGAGAGCTTTGTCCGCATCGATATCATCAGAAGGCTAAGCTCATACGACTTCGTCGGCTGTTTTTATCCTATCAGCCTGAGCGATTGTCCCATTCTCTGGGGAAAAATAGAGCAACGTCCAGCCGATGGCACATTTGAAGGGTTGCTCATTTGAATAAACCTGCAATTCTCCCTGTGGTGATACGCCACCGAGCAGCAACCAGTCATTGCCGAGCTCACCAAGTCGATTTTTCAGCCGGTCGAGATCAAAGGCCTTGCTCAGTCGGGTTGTCTGCACTGTCCAGCCGTCGCTCAGGCGTTGCTGCAGGGTGTGAAAATTCGTAGGCGGTTCAAAGGCGAAGTAGCCGCGTTGCTGCAAAGTCAGACGTTTTTGCTCCTGTCTTGATTCCTGGTGGGGGGCCAGCTGAAAGGTGCGATGGTGGCCGAATTTGTGTCCCTGTGCCTTGCAGACCAGGGCATTGTAATAATCATTGTCGGTGGCGCATAGCAGAAAGCTGAGGTGTTCATCCTCCAATTCTTGCTCGGCATGTTCAGAGAGAACCTCCCCATAATAAACCTTGATGCCGTCCATACGGAGCGGCTTAAGGCGCTGATAAGATCCATCGGCTACAATTGCGTCCACCTCAAGTTTTTTCAGTGTTTGCGCCAGGGCTTTTGTCCAGGGAGAGGCCCCTACGATTAGCAGACCGTTTTCTTCTTCTGCCGCCAGGGACATTTTTCGCGCCAGCGGCCCCAGGGAGAATCCATGCACCAGCACGGTCACAATAATGATCAGAAAGACGATCGGCAGAAGCGCCTCGGCGTCCTGGTAGCCGGCAGCGACCAGCGCCGGGCCGAAAATCCCTGCCGTGGCCGCCGCCAGGATGCCGCGAGGTGCGATCCACGCCAGCAGGAGCTTGTCTTCCCTTCGCATGGATGCGCCCAGGGTTGCCAGGGCGATGGTCAGCGGACGCACCAGCAGCAGAACGGCCAGCACTAAGGCTGCCACCCGCCAGTTCAGCAATTCCAGCTGACTGACATTGAGCTGAGAAGGAATGACAATGAACAGCACCGCTAACAGTACGATGGTGAGATTTTCCTTGAAATGGCGAAGCGGCTCGCGCTCGACAAGTCTCATGTTGCCGATGACCAGGCCCGTCACAGGTGACGGTCAGTAATCCGGCCTCATGCTGCACAAGGTTGCTGACCCAATAAGCCGCAAGGACGTGGACCCTCAGTGCCGGGGGTTTAAGGTGCACGGGTACTGAACCACGGCGATAGAGAAGACCGGTGATCCAGCCCCCAGGCCGCCGAATACTGCGGCTGCAAGGATCGCCATTCCCAAACCAGAGAAGGCCTGTTGCCAGCTGCTACCGGCGTAAGTGAAATACTGAAAAGTCAGTACCGCCAGCAAAACGCCTATCGGGTCATTGACAATAGCTTCCCATTTCAGCAGTGAGGCAGATTGCTTGTTCAGGCGTGCCTGGCGCAGCAGAGGCAGAATCACCGTCGGTCCGGTGACCACCAGAATAGCACCCAATACCCAGGATACCGGCCAGCTCAGACCGGCAATATCGGCTCAAGGCTTCGGCCGAACGCTGCCGATTGCGAATATCTTCTTTTTAACAGCAATATCCTCGTGTTTCTAATTTGTATTCGATTCACAATATTTTCAGGGGTAGTGTGTACCATCCATCCAGCATCAGACAGTTCAGCACCGACTCCATATTGGGAGGTGTGGTACCTCCCAATGTAATCATTCTGGAAAACACCGCTCTTCTCGGCAAGAAAGAACGGATTTTTCGGTACCGCGAGTCTATGGCGTGCACGCCATGCTGTCTTGCCATACCGGATAGATATGCCATGCTGTCCAGTCAATTTGGAAAGCTAAGTGTGAGCGTTAGGCGCAGGCTATGAAACTTTCAATACTTTCAGAAAACGAAACATAGATGGCATACAAGTTGCAATATTTTTCCTGAAAAGCTAAGACTGATATCCAACTGGCGAGGGAGCGGCCGGGGAGGAATCTGACGCAATCAAAATATATTGTTCTTTCCAGTGGCAATCGACCTCCCCAAGGGAGTGAATATTTCTATTATGAGGATAATTTTGTCTGAATCCCGTGAATACTGAGATGGAGGAAATTTCATGGACCACGCCCAAGGCTTCAGTCGGCGAGAGATCCTCAAGGCGGGCGGTGCCGCCATTTTCCTTGCAGGACTGCCGTTTTCCGTGCCGTTGCCGGCATGGGCCGCCTCCGGAAGGCCGGATCTCATTCCGACCGGACCGCAGAGTCGCTATGATCTGGCCATCAAATATGCGCCTTTCTTCGTCAACGGCCGCGAGGGACGCGCCACCGTCATCAACGGCACCGTTCCGGGGCCGTTGATCCACCTGCGGGAAGGCGATGAGATCAGGCTCAACGTCACCAACATGCTCATGGATACCGAACATTCCTCCATCCACTGGCACGGCATCCTGGTGCCCTTTCGCATGGATGGAGTCCCTGGTGTCAATTTTGACGGTATCCAACCTGGCGAGACCTATGAGTACCATTACCGGGTGAAGCAGGCAGGCACCTACTGGTACCACAGCCACTCGAGGTTTCAGGAGCAGACGGGCACCTACGGACCGCTGATAATTGATCCCAAGGACGGCGAGCCGTTCGAGTACGACCGGGATTATCCCATCGTCCTTTCCGACTGGTCCTTCGAGGATCCGGAAACAATCTTCCGGCATATCAACCTCGTGGGCCACTACTATAATTTTCAGAGGCGTACCATTTGGGAGTTTTTCGAAGACGCCCGGGAGCGAGGCCTGGCCGAGACAGTCAAGGACCGCATGGCCTGGGGCAGAATGCGCATGAGTCCCGTCGACCTGCTCGATGTCACCGCCTACACCTATACCTATCTGATGAACGGCCACTCCCCCGACATGAACTGGACTGCGCTGTTCAATCCCGGAGAGACTATCCGCCTCCGCTTCATCAATGCTTCCACCATGACCAATTTCGACGTTCGCATCCCGGGCATGGACATGGAGGTGGTCATGGCAGACGGCAAGACCGTGCGGCCGGTTCCAGTACATGAGTTCCGCATCGGCGTGGCCGAAACCTACGACGTGCTGGTCAGGCCGAAGCAGGACAAACCCTTCACCATTTTTGCCGAGTCGCTCGACCGCAGCGGCTACACGCGCGGCACTCTCTCTCCCGAGCCGGGCCTTGCGGCGCCGGTTCCGCAGCTGCGGCCGAGGCCGGCCCGACGTCTGGAGGATATCGGCATGGGCGGCATGGACAAAACCTTTTTCGGTATGAGCAGGGAAGAGAAGATGCCGCACGGCAAGATGCAGCATAGCAATAAAGATCAATATCCAAGCCACGACCCGCGCATACCCGGACCGAATGGACCGACTCCGTTTAAGCCGGAGAAGTCCAATACCAACGTGGTCATGGTGATCATGAATCCCAAGTACCGGCTTGACCAGCCGGGCATCGGCCTTGGAAACGACGGCTGGCGGGTGCTGACCTACGACGACCTCATCTCCACAGAGCCCCAGCAGTATTCCGATATCGTCGACAGGGAAATGACCGTCAACATCACCGCCAATATGGAACGCTACATGTTCAGCTTCGACGGCAAAAAGTTCAGCGAACATCCCGGTCCCTATCTCTTCCGGCACAATGAACGGCTGCGCCTCTTTCTCGTCAACCACACCATGATGGAACATCCCATCCATTTGCACGGAATGTGGATGCAGCTGGAAAATGGTGCGGAAAAGCTGCCGTATAAACACACCATACTCACCAAACCCGGGGAGGTGCTGTCGGTATTAATCACGCCCATCGAAAAAGGAGACTGGGCCTTTCACTGTCACCTGCTCTACCACATGGAAGCAGGGATGGCCCAGGTGGTCCGCGTAGCCTGAAAAGGAGGATTTGCTGATGCGACACCTATTCACTGTGATGATATGTGCTGTCATATCTCTGCCGGCAATGGCATTTTGCGCCGAAGGATCGAATGCCGATCCGGAAGAACGTGACTTTCCCGCTGATTATCGCGAGGTCGAGACCGATCCCGAGGTCGGGCAGCCTGTGCAAAAGCATGTGCAGGATGCCCAGCAAGGGGCGCAGCAGAATTTCGACGTGCAGTTCGTGCATGACAACGAGCTTTTTACCCGTTTTATCGGTGACCGTATCGAATACCAGAGCAGGGAGGGCGATGCGGCGCTGTTGTGGGATGTGCAGGCCTGGGCCGGTTTCGACTACAATAAGCTCTGGTTCAAGAGTGAGGGTTCCTGGCTGGTGGATGAGGAAAAGGTGGAGGAGGCCGAGGCGGAGTTGCTCTACAGCCGTAACATCTCGTCATTCTGGGATTTGCAATTGGGTATTCGCCACGACTTCAAGCCTGATCCAGACAGGACCTTTGCCGCCTTCGGTATCCAGGGACTTGCGCCGTACTGGTTCGAGAGCGAGGCCACCGCTTACCTCAGTGAAGACGGCGATCTTTCCGCTGTTGTCGAAGTTGAGTATGACATGCTTCTCTCCCAGCGTCTGATCCTCCAGCCGCGCTTCGAAACCCTGGTGGCCTTGCAGGAGGTCGAAGAATACGGTGTCGGTCAGGGAATCAACTTCATTGAGATGGGACTGCGGCTGCGATATCACTTCACCAGGGAATTCGCTCCCTATATCGGCGTATCATGGAACCGCAAGCTGTTTGAAGCGGAGGACCTGGCGGAGGCAGAGGGAGAGGATACCGATACGCTGTCTTTCGTCGCCGGCCTCAGGATATGGTTGTAAATTTGAATCTGTGAAAGGTGAGATGTGGGGAACTGCATGCCAAATTGATGCGGAAAATGCTTCCTGAATATTCCTTACTGGCTTAGTCCAAATTTTATAGCCTTGCGATAAGCAAGAGTTTTTCATTCAAATGAGTCAAGCAAAGATCCGACTCCTTATCTTCTTAATCGTGACCCCATAATTCATCTAGGAATAGCCGATACCTTCAAAAGTTGGATTCATTAACATCAGATAACATAACTGTACTGTTTCTCTCTTTAGGAGTTCTGCTTTGTGTCGCCCGACTGCTGGGAGAGATGGCACAGTGGTTAAAGCAACCTGCTGTGCTTGGAGAACTGCTTGCGGGAGTTCTGCTCGGTCCGACGATCATGGGCAGTCTGGTGCCGGAGTTGAGCAGGCTCCTCTTCCCCTTGCAGGGAGTGAATGCCATAGCCCTGGAGGCCATCGCAACCCTGGCTATTGTGCTCTTTTTGTTGGTGGCGGGAATGGAAGTCGATCTGTCTACTATTTGGAAACAAAGCAAGATCGGCGTCAAGGTTGGCATTACCAGTATTGTCTTTCCCTTTTCTATCGCCTTTATTGCAGCATTGGTAATACCCGAGTTTCTTGGTCGGCATTTAAACGTCGACCCGCTGATATTCGCATTGTTTTTTGCCATTGCGATATCTATCTCCGCCTTACCCATTATTGCCAAAACACTCATGGATATGGGTCTTTATCGCAGTGATCTGGGAATGGTGGTCATTAGCGCGGCTGTTTTCAACGATCTTGTGGGTTGGATTGTTTTCGCCGTGATTTTAGGGCTTATCGGGAACCATTCCGGAAATGCTAATAGTATAGTGCTGACCATCACCTTGACGATGGTTTTTGTCGTAACAACTCTGACAATCGGCCGTTGGCTAATCCACAAAGCATTACCTTTAGTGAAAGCCTACACCAGGTGGCCGGCCGGCGAGTTGAGTTTTGCGCTGATTCTGGGATTACTCGGAGCTGCATTTACCCAGTGGATCGGAATTCATGCTATCTTTGGAGCTTTTATTGTTGGTGTTGCCATTGGTGACTCATCGCACCTGCGCGAGCGAAGCCGTGTTATCATAGATAAATTTATTTCGTTCATTTTCGCTCCAGTGTTTTTTGCGAGTATCGGCCTGAAGGTGAACTTCCTGACTCATTTCGACTTCCCATTGGTTTTAATGGTATTATCAATTGCTTGTATATGCAAACTGATGGGTGGTGCCATAGGAGCCCGATGGGGTGGCATGTTGCCCCGGGAGGCCTGGGCTGTTGGTTTTGGAATGGTTTCAGTTGGCGCTATGGGAATTGTTGTGGGAATTATCGCTTTGAATGCGGGGATTATTCATGAGCGGCTGTTTGTAGCTTTGATAATCATGGCTATGCTGACATCAATGATAAGCGGCCCGTTTATGCAAATGATTCTTCGCACCGGAAAAGAGAGGAGTCTTCGCAATATCTTATCCCCGATACTTAGAGCCACTCCCCGTCACGGCTCCATTCGCACCAAAAAAGAAAAACAGCAGGAGGCCGAAAATACAGAAGAACAAGGCGTTAGGAGGAAGTATCTGCTCCAGTTTCGGCGTCGGTCATGGAAAAGAAGTTCTTCCACACGTATGTTGCGACGCGCAGAGGGAACCAGATTTCGCAGGTTTGGTGTTCGCGGTTCCCAGGCCAGGATGAGTTCTCGTCGTTGCAGACGATGTCAAAGGTGATCCATGGCCTTGATGAATCTTATGTTTTCAACAGATCTTAGACAATCTTAGACCATATCAAACCTGTTAAGGCGAAGGCAGCGTGCTACCAGCTTCTTTTATGACCCGTGTCTATATGGATAAAATCCGATGCGGGATAGTAGCCGACACCGCCGTCATGGAGCTGCATCGCCAGATCGCGAAGTGTGCTGGTGGGCAGCTCGGGGATCCGGATATCAAGGGCTCTTCCCTGCATATGTAAGCTTTTCCGAGCCACTCCGGAACTGTTCTTGCGCAAATAGGCATTGGTCTTCGGTGAACGATATCCGGAAATTATCTCAAAGGAGGCCTGCTGAGCGCACCGGTTCTGGATGGCATAGAGGCTATCAAAGAGACGGGGATCGAGGGCATGTTTTTCACCGGTGCGAAAATCGCAAAGAAAGTCTTCCAAAGCTTGGCGCACCGAACCGCGATAGCCTCCCGGACTGTATTTGATTTCCATGTTCCGACCGGTGTGGGTGTGATAAAATCGCAGCCTTTTCGATTCCTTTTTCATCGCCAGCACGGCGTCAGGCAGGAGCAGACCGGCGGCAGTGCATAGCGAAGCGGAAAGAAAGGAACGCCTGCTCATGGATCTTTGAATATCCACTATGTTTGTCCTCCTCTGGTGTATTTTTCTATATTTATTGTATATTTAATGCCTTAAGCAGCTTTTTGTCACGGGCATAAATGTCCTCATTAAAATGGATTCTGTCATTTTTGTCTACCCATGCTGTCTGGTAGGTCAGATGCACCGGCAAGGGCGACCGTATGCGCAGCACCTTTCTCTTCTGAGAAGCAATCAGTTCTCTTATCTTGGCCTCATTCCAGCTCTGTTCATTCCCCTCCAGCATGAATGCCGCCAGCTGAACAGGGGCGGAAACCCGTATGCAGCCATGGCTGAAGGATCGCCTCTCTTTGGTAAATAGATTTTTTGTTGGGGTATCATGGAGATAAACGGCATAGTGATTAGGGAAAACAAACTTGAGTTGGCCTAGAGCGTTACCTGGTCCAGGGTCTTGACGGAGTTTGTAGCGGGCCATCTGCCCCGGTGTTACCTGGGCCCAATCGATTGCTGTGGAGTCGAGTTCGATCCCGTCTTCCTGCCAGTTTGAAAAAAGGCGTATATTTTTCTCGACCAGAGACCGGGGATTCTCGCGTAATTCTGAAAGTTTCTCATGAACCGCAATGCTAGGTGGGATATTCCAGAAAGGATTGATTTCGAGATATTTTATCTGATCCGAAAAAACAGGGGTCTGATGCTGAAACTGCCCCACGATTACCGGGATATTGAGCTGAAGCTCTCCCCCACGATAGGCGTACAGTCTAAAATTCGCTATATTGACAAGGACATATTCCTCACCGAAATCGTGATCCTGCCAGCGCCAGCGTGCCATGTTGACCCGAATCTGTTCAACCCGCTCCGCGGGAGAGATGTTGAGCGCGGCAATGGTTTGGGGCCCGATAAGTCCATCTCTTTGCAGTCCATGCAATTCCTGAAAGAGCAGTATTTGCTCTTCAAGGTGGTCGTCGTAGAGTGTCCTTTCATCCTCATCAGGAACTCGGCCGGCAAAGAGAGCCAGACGTCCCCTGATCAGGGGGATTCTGTCATCGTTATCTCCAGGGTGAATGGTAGTATTCCGCTCAATCTCTTCCAGGGCAGTCGTCTGCTCCATGTTTCGGTAGACGGCAAGCCCGGCTTTCAAAGCGCGATAGTGCATATTTTGCGGCGGCATTTGCCGAAAGAATCGATCAAGATCCGTAGCGGCGATCATCCTCTCAACAATGTCAACTGGGGTAAATTGTTGTTTTCCAGCCTCTGCGAAGAGTTCAGGGTCGACGACATAGGGTTCAAGCTCTCCTCGGTTGACATTATGGATATACTTTACAGCATTGAAGGTGAGCAGCGTATCAAGCCGTGCCAGGGATGACAGAGAAGGATCATGCCAGAGGGCCTCGATTTCTTCTACCTCATAACTGCCGGCATCCAGCCCTTCCTCAGCGGCATTTTTCAGGTATTTCAGGATAACGGCGGCACGCGCACCTGGTCCGTCGGCTGTTACCCAGAGGGGCTGAGCCCCGGTTTCATGGTAAATCGTTGCCAGGCAAACATCTTTTTGGCGGATGGCGTGATTCTGCTGGTCCCGGACGACCAGCTCAACCGGATAACACTCCAGAAACCGGGTCATTTCTTCGGCAAGTGACGGGCCTTGAGCCTGCGCTGCGGAGACAAAAGCAACAAGGAGAACCGACACCAACAGAGATATCTGAAATCTTTTCAACATGTTCATGGTAACACATTCTCATTTAGCATTTTTATCGGAAAGTGTTGTTTTCCGGATGTAAAGCATGCCGAAGATCCATACTTTCATTGTTGTACCCGGCTATCCTGTTCCTCCTGTTGGATAGAGGGGAAACAGCGTGCTCACTGATTCTGATTATTTATTGCCTTTCTTTGGGTCGGGCAATACCACAACACTTTAGCAAAATGTACCAGAAACACCAGTCCGTTCCTTGTCTATCGACAGGTTCAGGTAAAAAAATTATCATTATCGCTGATTTCATTTTCATAATGGGGATAATAAATCGAGGCATCCGTCATACGTATAGTCAAGGAGAAACGGAGACTTCTCGTTACCACCACGTGTTTCAAACAAACTTTAACCTAACATATATAGAACCAGCATAGAAACCAAGTGCAATGGTGAAACTTTTTTCGCAACGTACCATAGAGAAAATCATGTTGGTCTTTCATTGGCTGCCATTGCTTCATTCGCAACTCAGGATTGCATTCCGTTCCCGGTGTGACCCATCTTGACGGCGGCTTGAGAACTATTATTATTACTATTGTAGAGGTTGCAGAGCATTTCTAAAACGCGGGCCGTGGGAACATATTGTGAGAAATGACGGCTCCTGCTGCAGGCCTGCACCCCGGAAGCGATTCCGCACAACAGCAGTCACTCGCTGCCCTGGGACTGGGAACAGGGTGATTGTCTTTTATAGAGATGGAGGTTTGTTATGTCCCGGCTCTCAAGCCAGCTTACGGAAAAATTCCTGAGCCTTGCCGAGATGATGGGTATCACCGAACAGGATCTGGAGCAGCGCAAAAAATTCCTCGAGTTCGGACAGGAAGACGAACAGCGATTGAGAGAGCTTGCCTCTCTTGCCGAAAACAAAGCCGATCAGATCATCGAGGCCTTCTACAAACACCTTTTGCAGTTCGATGAGATGAAGGCGTTTTTCCCTGATTCAGCCACTCTTGACAGGGTGAAGGCCAAACAGAAAGCCTACTTCGTCCGTCTGATGCAGGGAGATTACGACCTGACTTATGCCGAAGACCGACTCCGGATAGGCGCTATTCACGAGCAGATAGACCTACCAGTCAATCACTACCTGGCCATGTACAATTTCTATTTGCGAACTGCCGGAAAACTTATTTTTGCAAGCAAAAGCAGTGAATCGGAAAGTTCGACTGCAGCTTTCTTCTCGCTGGTAAAGCTCACCTTCCTGGATATCTCTTTGGCAATTGATACCTATATTAACTCGCGCGAGCGTACCATTAAGTCACTGCAGCGCGAAACTATACGGGAGTTGTCGACTCCGGTTTTACCTTTTCGTGAAGGCATGCTGCTCTTGCCCATTATCGGCCAGATTGATTCTCAGCGCGCCAGGCAGCTGACCGAAGACCTGTTGGAATCAATCCGTGCCAATCGGGCCAAGGTGATTGTCATCGATATTACCGGTGTGGCCAGCGTCGATTCCCGGGTGGCCAATCATCTGCTGCAGACGGTTGAAGCGGCACGCCTGATGGGTGCCGAAGTGGTGATCTCCGGTATTTCTCCTGAGATTGCTTTGACCATGGTGACCATAGGTATCGATCTGGGTGCGGTCCATACCGTCGGCGATCTGCAAAATGGCATAGAACATGCGGAGCGGCTGCTTGGATATCAGGTCAAAAAATATACCGAGAGTGATGACAATTACGATGAGGATGAGAAGTCATGGAGGTTCCGATCTTAAAACAGGGACATTTTCTGATTGCCTCGATACAGGGCGCATTGACCGATGCCGATCTCAGTAGTCTACAGGAAAAACTTGTTCGAGAGGTTCGCCGCCACCGGTCCAGGGGCGTAGTTATCGATGTGACGGCACTTGACATCATGGATTCGTTTGCGGTCCGGATTCTGCGTTCCGTAGCTGCAATGGTCCGTCTTTTAGGTGCCAAAGTGGTGATTGCCGGCATCCAGCCGGAAATCGCTTTTTCCATGGTTCAACTGGGATTGACTCTGAAGGGAAGTATGACCAGCCTTGATTTGGAAGATGGCCTTGCCATGCTCAGGAAAGCCGAAAGAAAAAATGGAACAAGCGGTCATGGACCCTGAAATTATAAATATCTCCGCCGATGTGGACGTTATGTCCGCTCGTCTCAAGGCGCGCCAGCTGGCTGGTGAGATCGGCATCTCTGGCAGTGATCTGACTCTTTTGGCCACCGCAATTTCCGAAGTTGCCCGCAACATCGTGCAGTACGCGGGCTCCGGCGAGATAGAGTTCAGCAGTGTGGTTGTGAGCGGCAGGCGTGGTTTGGCTGTCATTGCGCGTGATCAAGGACCCGGCATAACCGATATCGAACAGGCGATGCAGGATGGCTTCACTACTTCAAGGGGCATGGGAATGGGACTTCCCGGAGCGAAGAGGCTCATGGACGACTTCGAGATCATCTCCGAAACGGGTAAGGGAACCATCGTCCGGATGGTTAAATGGGAACGAAGCAATGACTTCTGATTTCGGAGAGCTGCAGTGGAGTGTTGCCGGGCGACCGATACCTGGTGAAGAACTGTCCGGGGATAATTATCTTGTTGTCCGTACACCGACAGGCTGGCTTTTGGCGGTGGTGGATGGACTGGGTCACGGCCCTGAAGCGGCTGCTGCCGGCAGCGCCTTGATCTCTACCTTTGTCGACCACGCGGAAGTGGAATTGGTCCAACTTGTCCGGTTCGGTCACGAGGCACTTAAGGGTACTCGCGGCTGCGCCTGTGCCCTGGCTGCCATCAACAGCCGGCAGTGTCTGCTGAGTTGGATCGGCATCGGTAACGTGGAGGGAGTGGTGCATCGGATTCAAGGGGAGCGGCTTTTTGCCGAATATATCACCATGCGCGGCGGCATCGTGGGCTACCGTCTGCCCAATCTGCAGCCGACGTTTGTCAATCTTGCCGACGGGGACCTTCTGGTTATGGCAACCGATGGAATAAACAGTGATTTCGTTCAGATGATCGCCGGTCGGGATCCGGAGCGGCTCTCTTCCTCGATTCTTAACAATTATGCCAAATCCACTGATGACGCCCTGGTGCTGGTGGCATGCTGGCGTCCTCAGGCTGGACGACAGGAGGATAATTTCAAGTGAATAATCTTCCCCAGGGCGATCTCCCAGCAGCATTTGCCGCCGTATATCGGCAGACCTTGATGACGTACGTCACTGGTGAAACCAGTGAAGAATCATTAATGCAGGCCTATGATCTTGGCAGGAGTGCCGTCGATAAAAATATTAATATTCTTGAACTGCTAGCCATGCACCAGGAGGTCCTCCGGGAAACGGTGCCGACAGACGGTGCCGCATCACATCTTAGAGAATTCCTCACCCGGGGCCAGGAGTTTCTGGCAGAGGTAATGGCACCGTTTGAAATGATGCATCGCGGCTTCAATGAGACCATCAGCCAGCTCCAGGAGATAAATGCCACTCTGGAGCAGCGGGTGGAGAAAAGGACTCGTGATCTCCGGGAGAGTGAAAGCAAGACAGCAGATCTTGCCCGGCTCTATCGTATTCTCAGCAGTATCAACTCAACCATTGTCCGGCGGCAGGACCGTGGAGAACTGTTTAGGGGAGCATGCAGGATAGCGGTCGAGGACGGAGGCTATCAGATGGCCTGGATCAGTGTGGAGGGAGAGGATGAGCAGTCTGCCGCCAATACTTGTTGCCGCATGACCGATGATGGGTCGGCCTGTCAGGTTACACCCATCAAAACTATCTCGAATGAAGTCGATGAGGATCTTGATAAGCTGTATCGCGATGGCGAACCGGTGGTTCGTCATCGCCGGCAGGAGAGTATCATCGCCAAAGCCGGCGCCGCCGTCGAGTACGCCGCCTATGCTCTGCTGCCTTTGCAGCTTGAAGAAAAGACCGTCGGTGTGTTTGCCTTTTTTTCCCGCAACCCCGAGGATTTCAATGATGCAGAAATGCAGCTGCTTGTGGAACTGGCGGGAGATCTCTCTTTCGCCCTCGATCATATCAGTAAAGAGAAGCAACTTAACTATCTCGCCTATCACGATGCCTTGACCGGGCTCTTTAACCGCAACTTTCTCATGGAACACCTGCCGCTGCAGTTCAGGGTGGCCACACGGGCCGACAACATGGTGGCCCTGCTGATAATTGATCTCCTGCATTTCTCCGATATCAATAACACCTATGGCCGGCATGTGGGTGATCAGCTGTTGAAACAGGTTGGACGGCGTCTCTGCGACGCTACCGGTAACCAAGAGACTGTCGCCAGGGTTGGGGCCCATGGTTTTGCGGTTTTACTGGCCGGTCTGATTAACACCGACCAGGTTGCCCACAGGCTGGAACAGGAGGTGCTGAATAATTTTAATGAACCGTTCAAAATCCATGAGAAGGAGATCCATGTCAGAGTTCGTGTCGGCATCTCATTGTTCCCCTCCGATGGCACCGACCCGGATGCACTATATAAATATGGAGAAATGGCGCTAAAAAGGGCGCATAGTAAAGGAGTAACATACCGGCTCTACAATCCGGCCATGAATGATCGGATAGTTCAATCAGTTACTATGGAGGCCAAACTGCGTAACGCCATCGTCAGAGGCAGGCTGGTTTTGAGCTATCAACCAAAAATCTTCATTGCCGATGAGGGCATTGCCGGCATGGAGGTTCTGGTGCGTTATGATGATCCTGAAGAGGGGCTGGTTTTCCCTGGTCGTTTCATACCCCTGATGGAGGGGACCGATATGATAATAGAGATTGGAAACTGGGTGATACGGCATGCTGTCGATGATCTGCTGCGGTGGCGCCAGTTGCAACTTGACCCGCCGAGAATTGCGGTCAATGTTTCACCCTACCAGTTACGGCAGCCAAACTTTGTCCGCTCTTTGATGCAGATGGT
This sequence comes from Desulfobulbaceae bacterium, assembly GCA_016278675.1. Taxonomy (GTDB): domain Bacteria; phylum Desulfobacterota; class Desulfobulbia; order Desulfobulbales; family Desulfocapsaceae; genus Desulfopila_A. The sequence continues at coordinate 65,569 of JADQBJ010000005.1, forward strand.
GTCCGCCGATACGAAGGATCATGGTCTGGATATCGAAATCACTGAAGGTGCTCTCATGGAGGACGCAGAGGAAAATGTCTCCAAGCTCCGGGCGATAAGGGAATCAGGTTTCGGCATCGCCATCGATGATTTCGGTACCGGCTACTCCTCTCTCAGTTATCTCAGCCGGCTGCCGGTAACAGCCCTGAAGATCGACCGCTCCTTCATCCTGGACATGACTGAACGTTCCAGTAGCCGGGCTATCGTCTCAACCATCATTAACCTGGCGCATTCGCTTAATTTGGAGGTGATAGCCGAAGGAGTCGATAGGGAGGAGCATGTGAAGTTGTTGCGCGGTTTCGGCTGCGATATTATCCAGGGAAATATCTACAGTCATCCCTTATCAAAAGAAGAGATGACGGCATTGCTGAGGAGGCGTAAACGTGAGGGTGGATTGTTTCACTGGTCCTGATTTCCAGCGGTGCTTCATGTCTTTTCGGTCAGCAATTTATCCAGCTGGCCTGCAAACTTCTGCCGGTCACTGTTGCTCAGCGGTGAGGGACCGCCTGTGTTAATGCCATTGGAACGTAGATCATCAAGAAAATCTCTCATACTGAGTCTGCCGCCGATGCTTTCTGCGGAGAACATCTCACCACGCGGGCTCAGGGCATGGCCGCCTTTATCAATAACCTCGGCCGCCAGGGGAATATCAGCGGTAATCACCAGATCGCCGGCTGCTATATTTTCCACTATCTTTTTATCGGCGACATCGGGACCGGCGCCGACTAACATCTTGTGTATATATGGTGAATGAGGAATGCGCAGGGGAGTGTTGGCAACCAGAATGAGCTGCAATTTTTTGCGAAGTGAGGCTTTGTACAATATCTCCTTAATGACCGCGGGACAGGCATCGGCATCGATCCAGATCTTCATATTGTGGCATTTTCCTCTTGGAGTATGCGGTTTGAAGGTTGCAACAAGAGATCTTTTCTGTAGCAACTACAGCATTCCAAAATTTCTGCTTTTGATTTAATCGAACATTCCCGGAGAATTCGTCCCAATATGAAAAGGTACCTTGGACAGTGCCATGAAAAGGGAAAGTGCTCGGCGGGTACGGTTAACGGCGGGAAAGATGCGAAGAGTTCAACAGGACTACCCGATAAGTATTACCAATCAACGGCAGCCCCACCACCATTAGCATAAATTCCCAGTATACTAATGATATCCGGAATTACAAGCCAAAGCGAATAGCGCAATTGATGTGGCGTGAGTGCGTCAAGGATATTTTCCGCTTACCTGTCCCAAGTATACCCGGTGGGATGGGGATCATCAGTTTCATCTGCAAGAAGAAGATGATAAAGAAAATACTCACCCACCTGGGGTGTGCACGAATGCCGGACCAGCGATCACCATCGATGGCCACACCAGAAGACACCGAAGCTGATTGAAATTGCAGAAGACACCGAAGCTGATTGAAATTGTTCCCTCTGAAGATGGACGGCCCGGATATGATGAGCCGGTTTTGGATTTTTAAAAAGCTCAAAGACCGTTATTTGATACGAAACACTTTTATAATTAACTGAACGGGGAAAAAGGTAGAGGTTTTTCCCTTGGAACAGCTACATAACACCTTGAGTAACTAAAAATTGCTTGAAAGAGCGGCTGAAAAAGGGTAGGATATTGGAAGTCGATGGCTGATTGAAAGAGGAATGTGCGCAAAAGTTCGGACAGGCTCTCAAAACGATGCCCCTATCACCAAATGGCGGATATCCACCCGTCTCATGCCTTTATTGGCGGATATCCGCCAATCCCCAATTGAGAAAAGACTGCTGCTTCGCAGTTATCAGATTGTTATTATAGAGCTTTTAAAGACGTCGATTTCTTCTTTTACTTTGGCGTCAATTTTGCTAGTAAGATACGAGGTAGTTTTGTTTTTCTGGAGACACACAAAAACGAAACTAAAGCTGAAAAAAGAACTGGAGACTGTGTTATGAAAATTATGAAAAAATCTGTCGTCAAAGTGGGTTTTCTGGCAATTTCCGCTCTATCTCTAACCTTCTTTGCTGCTACTGCATTTTCATCAGAATGCGATGAAGGTGAAATCGTCGCAAAATTCAGTCATGTCACCGGCGGCACAACACATCCGAAAGTTGTGGCCGCGAACAATTTTGCCGAACGCGTCAACAAAGAAATGAACGGCGTTATGTGCGTTGAGGTTTTTCCCAATTCAACGCTTTACGGCGACAGCAAGGAACTTGAAGCGCTACTGACCGGCAACGTCCAGTTCCTCGCCCCGTCCCTGTCGAAATTCGGCTCGTATACCCGCAAATACGGTGTATTTGATCTACCCTTCGTCTTTGAAAATATGGATGCCGCCATTCGTTTCACCAAGACGAAAGAGGGCAAGGGTCTCCTTAATGAAATGGAGGACATCGGATTTGTCGGTCTCGGGTACTGGATGTCCGGCATGAAATACTTCTCCGCCAACAAGCCCTTGATACTGCCTAGTGACGCCAATGGACTTAAATTTCGGGTTCAGGCATCTGACGTGGCCAAAGCGATGATCGAGGCCATGGGCGCATCTCCGCAACCCATGGCTTTTGCCGAAGTTTACGGCGCCTTGCAAACCGGTGTTGTCGATGGTCAGGAAAACACATGGTCGAACATCTACACCAAGAAATTCTTCGAGGTGCAGCATAGCACCACCGAAACCAACCATCAGCTCCTGGCCTACCTGTTCATGACCTCCACCGATTTTCTCGAGAGCCTCAAGCCCGAAGCACGTGAGCAACTGATGAAAATCGCCGACGAGGTCACAACGGAGGCCAACGAAGCGGTCAAAGCCGCCGAGGCGAAAAACCGCCAGAATATCCTGGACTCCGGCGGGAAAATCAATGTCCTGACCCCAGAACAGCGGAAAGCATGGGTCGAGGCAATGAAGCCCGTCTGGAAGAAGTTTGAAGGTGAAATAGGAGCCGACCTGATTCAAGCCGCAGATAATTCCTAAGAATTATCGCAGGAAAAAAAAGGGTCAACGTTTGAAATGTTGGCCCTTTTTCTTTATTTATCACGATTCATGGAGGCCGCAAAATGGCGTACTGGCCGCATCTTTACCTTTTGTTGTTTGTTTTGATTATCTGGGGAGCTGAAAAGCTGTTTCCCCGATTCATGGCACGGGCCGAAGAGAATCTGCTCGTCTTCGTCATCACGTCTATCATGCTCGTTTCTTTTGGACAGGTCATAGCGCGCTACGGCTTCAACACCGGATGGCATGCCGCACTCGAATTTAACACAGTTGCTTTTTCCTGGCTGATACTTCTCGGAATGGGATATGGCATTAAAACGGGTCTGCATCTTGGAGTCGATGTTCTGCTTAACCTGATGCCACGAAAATTGAGCAAGGCATTCTCTCTTTTTGGTGCCCTGGCAGCCATGATATATGGACTGATCTTGCTTGATTCCGTCTGGGTCGGCGCGCTTGGTCTCGGCGAAAATGTAAGGGGCGGCGCCATAGAATACTGGGCCAAAATGTACAAAGTCGGGATCGGCTCCGAAGAAATGCGCTATCCCCTGTTCTTGCAGGAGATGTTCGGCCTGCAGCCGCGCATCCACCGATGGATAGTACTCCTTGTGCTGCCAATGAGTCTCGCTATGCTCGTCTACCGTTCCCTGCAGGCATTCTGGGATATTTTATGGGATAGGCGGGCCACGCTGATAAGCGGTCATGAAGGTGAGGATCTGGTCGCCAAGCATAAAGACATCCTCAAAGACTAAGCTAACCAAAGGAAAAACATGGAATCTTTAATACTCTTCGCTCTGGTGCTTGGTCTGCTCTTTATCGGCGTTCCCGTTGGCATATCGCTAGGCCTTTCATCAATTATTTACGTCGCCTTTTTCTCGCATGATTCTCTTACCTCCATTGCAATCTCGCTTTTTGGAGCCGGACAACATTATACCTTGCTGGCCATTCCTTTCTTCGTTCTTGCATCATCGTTCATGTCCACGGGAGGCGTGGCGAAGCGCCTGATTAATTTTGCCATTGCCAGCGTCGGCCATTTTCAGGGCGGCCTCGCCATCGCCTCCGTCATGGCGTGCATGATGTTTGCCGCTCTTTCCGGTTCGTCTCCGGCAACCGTTGTCGCCATTGGCACCATAGCCATTGCCGGTATGCGCCAGGTTGGCTACTCGAAGGAATTCGCCGCCGGCATCATCGCCAACGCCGGTACCCTCGGCATTCTCATTCCACCGTCAATCGTCATGGTTGTTTACGCCGCTTCGACAGATGTTTCGGTCGGCCGCATGTTCCTTGCCGGTGTTATTCCCGGACTGCTTGCCGGGACAATGCTGATGGTGGCTATCTATATCGTGGCCAGGGTAAAAAACCTGCCGGCTGAAGAATGGCAAGGGTTCGGTGCTGTTTTCGACGGAGCCAAGGAGGCCAGCTGGGGCTTGTTTCTCATCATCATTATCATGGGCGGCATTTACGGCGGCGTCTTTACGCCAACTGAGGCAGCCGTTGTCGCCGCCGTGTATTCTATCCTTGTTGCCCTTTTCGTCTATCGCGACATGGGACCGCTGCAGGAAACACCATGGCTGTACGAAAACGATTCGCCCGAGGCGAAGATCGGTTTTCGCGGAACGGCGTACGGTGTATCATTTCTTCTGTTCTGGATAGTGCTTGCCTTTTTCGCCACTGCCAATTCAGATGAAATCAGCAACAGCACTCCGAATCTCATCGGGCTGCTGATCGCCGTCATCTTCTCGATCTCTTACCTCATATCCCAGTCGCGGCAACAGAAAACCAGCATCGGTCGCTGTTTGCTGGGAGGCCTGAAGGTCTGGGGAAGAAACCTGCTGCTGCTGATCAAAATGTTTTTCCCCGCGCTTTTCGGAACAGATGTCAGACGGACCATGCTTGAGGGCACCAAGACCACCATCATGCTGATGTTTATCATCGCCAATGCATTGTTGTTTGCCCATACCCTTTCGGCGGAGAGAATACCGCAGGAAGTAACCGAGTGGATGCTTAGCGTAGGCTTTAACTGGTTCACCTTTTTGATTGCGGTGAATATCCTCCTGCTTATCGGTGGTCAGTTTATGGAACCGTCCGGTTTGCTCGTCATCGTAGCCCCCGTCGTTTTTCCGATTGCCATGGAACTCGGTGTGGACCCCATTCATCTTGGCATCATTATGGTAGTCAACATGGAAATCGGCATGATTACACCCCCCATCGGCTTAAACCTCTTCGTCACATCCGGTATCACCGGAATGAGTCTTGCGAATGTTGTCCGAGCCGCTATGCCTTTCGTTCTGGTACTGATGCTTTTCCTGATAATCGTCACCTACGTACCCTGGTTTTCGACATTTCTGCCGTATGCATTGATGGGACCTGAGATCATCACCAAATAGGTCGACGCTCAAATCCACTGCTGCGCACCGATTACTCTCTTTCGGTGCGTGCAGGGGGTTACTTTCTTATTACTTCTCAGATAACAACCAAGCAGCCTTCATAGCAAGGAATATATCTGAAGACTCCTTGCTGTCATTTCCGCACGGACTTTTCTTCCAAACCACTAGTGTCTTTTTCCGTCCTGCTTAAAAAAATCAATTAATTCAATGCACAACAGGCCAAACGGCAGATACCCCATATAGCCTAGAATCGGCATCTCGAATATCTGGAAGCGATGGACATAAGGAATACTGTATGTCCATTTGGCAAGGCTGTAATAATTCCACATTTCCCAGAATACGCCGCAAACGAGGGCTGCCAATGCGGCCGAGATAGCCGGACGCCAGTCCCCGTCCGCCATGACGGATAAGAGGGTGGGCTGTCCGGCAATATGCCGCAGGGCTGTCAGAATGAGCAGGGGCGATACCCATAGAAGAGAGAATAGCTCTTCAGACCATAGCCCTATACCTGCCAATCCTGCAGCGGTGATCAGCAGTACCAGCCAGTTTAAAAATCCGGGAATAGATTTTCCAAATGAGGGGAAAGAGTGGAATCTATTTCTGAACCATCTCATATTGCGGAGCAATTCTCTGGTTGTATATACCGCCGGCAAAACAGTAGAAAAAGAGATGGTTGCGTGGATGCTGTATCCCAGGGGACCATAATCCACCCCGGTATAGAACCAATTCAGGACAAATTGATTAAGATATTCGAAAAACCACCAGAAAACAGCGCTGAGCGGGAATAAACCGGCAAAAAACATTGATTCATGCAGTAGTGGACATCTGCCGGATTGACGAAGGCATAAAGCATTGGCAAAGCCGATGTATGAAAACCACAGAGGAATGAAAGTAAGGCGCTGATATGGTGCAAACCAGGAAAATCGGGTCCAGGCGAAAAACCAGGAGATAATCAATATTATCAGGGAAATCCAGCCCCACCAAGGGATTCTCCTTTGTGTTTCAGCTGACTCTGGTGCGGATTTTTCCGGTTTCCGACGGAAGCCGATGACAATCAAGCCCAAAATTCCGAACATGGGCAAAAGATACAGCAGGAACACCGGCCATGAAAAGGGAGAGTGTTCGCTGGGTACGGTTAGCGGCGGGAAAGAAGCGAAGAGCTCAACAGGACCGCCTGACTGGTATATACCAATCAATGGCAGTCCCACCACCATGAGCGTGAAGATCGCCAGTATGTAAGCTTTTCTGATCATGTCAATATTTTATTGTTCCGGTTTAGGCAAGTTTTTTTGATAATTTCAACAAGCGTATTTACCTGATTGTATTTGAATACTGTTTTGCCCGAAGACTCCTTCTTTCTGATGGAAATTCCAACAGCACCATCGTCTACTATGATTATATTCTGACCATGAGTAAGAAAAAAGAACTAAAAAACCTGGAACAGCTGCTCGACCGGATCAGCAGGGCGGCACGGGACAACAATCAACTCTCCTGGGGAGCAATTTTTGAAGAGTTAGGGCACACCTCCTTTGGTCCCCTGCTGCTTGTCGCTGGTCTTGTCACTCTTGCGCCTATTGTTGGCGATATCCCCGGAGTACCGACAATTATGGGAATAATCATCCTCTTGATTGCCTTCCAGCTGCTATTCGGGCGCAAGCACCTCTGGCTGCCGCACTGGCTGTTGAAGCGATCAGTGGCAACTGAAAAGCTGGATAAGAGTATAAAGTGGACCCGGCGGCCGGCGCATTTTATTGATAGTCTGTTGCAGCCGCGCCTGTCAATCTTCATCGAAGGCGCTGCTGTTTATGTTATAGCTCTGGTGTGTATTTTCATCGCCCTCATGATGCCGCTGATGGAGGTGGTACCCTTCAGCGCCAACGCAGCAGGTATGGTCCTTACCGCCTTCGGGCTTTCGCTGATCGCCCGCGACGGCCTGTTGGCTCTTCTCGCCTTTGTGCTTACCGCTGTAACTGTTGCCGTGGTGCTATATAACGTAATATAGCTTCGCTGAGCGAATTCTCATAGCCGCTCGATCGGTCCGGCAATATTTTCTTTTTTAGATAAAGACGCATTTTCCTGTTTTCCAGGGATTTACTCGATGACTATAGCCTTGAGTTCTGGTTTCCCGGAGAGCTCGACAGAGGAGAAGGTTCGTGTGCGATCTCGAGCGAGTGCCTGTCAGGAGATGAACTATTTTTCCGACGCTTGCGGTTCTTTTTAGACGCTGGTAAGCTACTGGTTTGTTTTGAATAGATCCTGCCGATAATGCGGCGCATCGGCTCACTTTTGCTTGGGAGAATAGTTTTGAGTGATATCTCTTGATAAGTGCGATAATATGGGCTAGTTTAAGAGTGTTTGATGTGAGATTGTCTGACCAGTCTGCCGGGGTACCTTTTTGTTGACTGCGGCTGTTTTGTTAGCCAAGCCTAAAAGAGATATCGCTGAAATCGGCCGGCATATCACCTTATAAATATTTTGAGAAGGAAGAATGATTATGGCTGAAGTGGCAATAAAGCTTGAAGGAAAAGCCAGACACTCCTTTCTGGATGATATCAAAGAAATTTTGCCTGACGGCAATCTCAGTCTTTGTCTTACCTGCGGTCTTTGCTCTTCGGGATGCCCTGCGACCGGTCTTGAAAATATGGATCCCAGGAAGTTTTTGCGCATGCTCGTCCTGGGTCTGGATGAGGAGGTGCTCAAGTCCGACTGGCCCTGGATGTGCACCATGTGCCAGCGCTGCGTCTATGTCTGTCCCATGAAAATCGATATTCCTCAGCTCGTTTTTAATGTTCGGGCTGCCCGGCCGCGGGACGAAAGACCCTCGGGGATTCGCGGTTCCTGCGATATGGCGGTTCAGAGTGAGACCTGCAGCGCCATGGGGACACCGGTTGAAGACTTTAAGTTCGTCGTCAACGATGTTTTAGAGGAATACCGGGAGTCGCAGCCTGAATTTGCCGAGATGGAGGCGCCGATAGACAAGGTTGGAGCCGAGTTTTTCATCAACCAGAACTCCCGTGAGCCGATGACGGAACCCGACGAGATGGTTCCCCTCTGGAAAATTCTGCACCTTGCTGGTGTCGACTGGACCTACGGCAGCAAGGCATGGGCCGCTGAGAATTACTGCCTTTTCCTGGCCGACAATGAAAACTGGGAGCACCTCGTCCGGGCCAAAGCCAGAATGACCGAGGAGCTGAAATGCAAGACATACCTCAATACGGAGTGAGGCCACGTCACCTTTGCAGTCCGGGCCGGGCTGAAAAAATTCAATATACAGCACAGCTTCGAAGTCAAGAACATTTACGAATACTATGCCAAATGGATCAGGGAAGGAAGGCTGAAGCCCAACTCCGACTGGAATAAGGATTTGAAGATTAAGTTCACCGTCCAGGATCCCTGCCAGATAGTACGCAAGAGTTATGGCGACAAGATTGCCGATGATTTCAGATACGCCATTGCTCAGGCGGTAGGCGAAGAAAATATTGCCGAGATGTCGCCCAATAAGTCCAACAACTACTGCTGCGGCGGCGGCGGTGGCTTTCTCCAGTCCGGGTTTAAAGAGCAGCGCCTGGCCTATGGCAAAATTAAAGATGATCAAATCAAAGCCAGCGGTGCGACCTACTGTATTGCCGGGTGCCATAACTGCCACGCTCAGATCCACGAGCTCTCCCACCACTATGGAGGGAACTACCAGGTTGTCCATTTCTGGACTATCCTCGCTCTTGCTCTTGGCGTGCTGGGACCGAATGAGCGGACGTATTTAGGTGATGATCTCAGGGATGTCAATGTTTTCCATCCGGAAACGGCATTCTGATGTGCTTCGATATTTTATAACTGAACCAGGTCTGACTATGCAGCTTACAAAACAGCAAATTGATTATTGCATGGAGTGTGGGGTATGCACCGGAAGTTGCCCCATCAGCCATGAGCGTCCCGGTTTTTCTCCCAGACAGATGATAAAGCGTACCTTGGTCGAAGCTGATAACAGCGTCGTTGAGTCCGATGACGTCTGGGCCTGCCTGAGCTGTTCCCGGTGCAGTGACCGCTGCCCCGTGGGCATCGACTTTCCCGAGTTTATTCGCTCCTACCGTGAAAAGGCCATCGCCGTCGGCAACCTTCCCCGGAAAAGCCATCACGGCATCTTCCAGACTATTAACACTCTGCAGTCGGGTGCTCTGCAGCAGAACCGCATCGACTGGGCTAAAGCTTCGGGGAAAATCAGGGAAAAGGGCGACTATTTCTATTTTGTCGGCTGTGCCCCCTTTCATAACGTGGTCTTTCAATATCTTGATCTCAATATGATTGACACAGCGAAAAGCATTCTCACGCTGCTCAACAAGGTGGGCATTGAGCCGGTGGTGAGCAATGAGGAAAGATGTTGCGGGCATGATGCCTTCTGGAGCGGCGACGAAGAGCTCTTTGCCCGATTGGCCAGAAAAAATGTTGAGACCATTAAAGCCTCCGGAGCCAAGACCGTCATCTTCGGTTGCCCCGAGGGGTATTCCAACTTCAAGGAAAACTATCCGGCGATTGTCGGAGAGCTTCCCTTCGAGGTTGTCCATATTTCGGAATTTCTGGTCGAAAAATTGAAAGAAACCGAAACGACATTCAGCGGAACTGCCGATGGTGCTGTGACTTTCCATGATCCCTGCCGGCTCGGCAGAAGGTCGGGAATGTATGAGCAGCCCAGGCAATTGATCGGCATGGTGCCCGATGCAGAGCTGAAAGAGATGCAGAATAACAGGGAAAATGCGGTCTGCTGCGGTACAACGGCCTGGATGGAATGCTCATCCTGCTCCAAGACCATGCAGATAAAAAGACTGATGGAGGCCAAGGAAGCCGGAGCCCTGACCATCATCACCGCCTGCCCGAAATGCAGGATACATCTGACCTGCGCCACATCGAATACCGACCTGGATGTCGAGGTGAAGGATCTCTATACCTACTTGTCGGAAAGACTTTAGTACCTTACTCCTAAAAAACTGTCATAAAAAACAAGAAAACGAATAATGTATTTGATAACTGTGAATTGCCCTCTATATCCAAGGTACTTACTTGCCGTTTACCGGCGTCAGGCTTTTTGAATACTGTGTAATGTATTAGCTTATATATCATTTTTGAGTATCGGAGAACGTTGATGAAATCAGAAAATTCTCAGAAAATTCAGGGTTCGGTCATGGTTGTCGGCAGCGGCATTGCGGGAATGCAGACAGCTCTTGATCTTGCAGACTCGGGGTTTTATGTCTACCTGGTGGAAAAATCTCCCTCCATTGGAGGGGTGATGGCCCAGCTGGATAAGACCTTCCCGACCAACGACTGTGCGATGTGAGTAATCTCACCGAAACTGGTCGAGGTCGGCCGGCACCTGAATATTGAACTCAAAACCCTTTGTGAAGTACAGTCGATCGGCGGCTCCGCCGGTAATTTCGAGGTTGAACTGCTCCAGCATCCCCGCTACGTGGATATGGAGAAGTGTATCGCCTGCGGAGAATGTGCCGCCAAGTGTCCCAAGAAGGTAACAGATACCTTCAATGCCGGGCTTGAGAAAAGGAAGGCGATCTATGTCGATTATCCTCAAGCCGTACCGCTCAAGTACGCCATCGATGCGGACAACTGCATCTACCTCAAAAACGGTAAATGCGGATTCTGTAAGAAGGTCTGTCCGGCGGACGCCATCGATTTTGACCAGAAGGAAGAGAAAATCTCCCTTCAGGTGGGATCCGTCATAGTTGCTCCGGGATTCTCTGCCTTCGACCCATCCGATTTTGATACCTACCAATACAGCCACTATCCCAATGTCATCACCTCCTTGGAAATGGAGCGGATTCTCAGTGCGACCGGCCCGTTTCAGGGACACCTGGTGCGTCCCTCAGACCACAGGGAGCCCAAAAAAATCGCCTGGCTGCAGTGCATCGGTTCCCGGGATATAAATAAATGCGGGCACAGTTACTGCTCCTCGGTCTGCTGTATGTACGCGGTGAAGGAGGCGGTTATTGCCAAGGAACATGCCGGTTCCGATCTTGACGCCGCCATTTTCTACATGGACATGCGTACCTACGGCAAGGAATTTGAAAGCTATTACCAGCGCGCCAGGAATGAGCAGGGTGTTCGCTTTGTCCGCACCCGTGTGCATTCCATAGTCGAGGACCGCAATTCCGGAGATCTTCAGCTCAGATATGTCGATGAATCCGGTAAGGCCATGGAAGAAACCTTCGATATGGTTGTGCTCTCCGTCGGCATGGAAACACCCAAAAATCTGGTGGAGCTTGCAGGAACCCTGGGGATCGAACTCAATTCCGATAATTTTGCCAAAACGGAAAATTTTTCTCCGGTAAAGACCACCCGGGATGGAATCTATGTCTGCGGTGCTTTTCAGGAACCAAAGGATATACCCTATTCAGTGATGGAGGCCAGTGCCGCAGCCTGTTCGGCTGAAGGCGATCTCGCCGAAGCCCGCGGCAGCCTCACCAGGACCAAGATTTTTCCCGATGAGCGGCAGGTCTCTGCGGAAGAGCCGCGGATAGGTGTATTTGTCTGTAACTGCGGCACCAATATCGGCTCCATTGTCGATGTTCCCGCGGTGGCGGAAATGGCCCGGTCATTACCCGGTGTCGTCTATGTAGAGGAAAACCTTTTCACCTGCAGTCAGGACAGTCAGGAGAAGATCAAGGAAATTGTCATAAAGGAAAGATTGAACAGGGTGGTGGTTGCAGCCTGTACTCCCCGGACCCACGAGGAACTTTTTCAGGAAACCCTGAAAGATGCCGGCCTGAACAAATACCTGTTCGAGATGGCCAATATCCGCAACCAGTGTTCCTGGGTGCATAGCAAGGAAAAAGAAGCGGCCACGGCCAAGGCCAAGGACCTGGTGCGCATGGCGGTTTCCAGAACCAGACTCATCCAGTCGCTGGCGCAGCCCAGCATTTCCGTGGACAGCAGTGCCCTGGTGATTGGTGGTGGCATTGCCGGTATGACTACGGCGCTGGGTCTTGCCGATCAGGGATTTGCCGTTCATCTGGTGGAAAAAGAGGCGCAGCTCGGCGGTAACGCCCGCTCCCTTCTCGCTACCTGGCAGGGACAGAATATCGGTGAAAAACTTGCTGAGATGACAGAGAGGGTGTCAAGCCATTCTCTTATCGATGTCTATTCGGAATCGGAGGTTAAAAATGCTAATGGGTTCATCGGCAATTTTGAAACCATTGTTTCCGGGAAGAAAGGTGAAACTCTGCTCAAGCATGGTGCCGTGATTGTGGCTACCGGAGCCAAAGAGCATGTTCCCACGGAATATCTTTATGGTCAGGATGACAGGGTACTTACCCATCTGGAGTTGGACAAGGCCATTGCCGCAGAGGACAAGCGAGTTGCAACTGCCGAATCGGTTGTTTTCATTCAATGTGTGGGTTCGCGTGAGCAGGACAGACCATACTGCTCCAAGGTCTGCTGTACCCATTCCATCAAGTCGGCCGTCAATTTCAAAAAAAATAATCCGGATATCAATGTCTTTGTGATTTATCGGGATATCCGTACCTATGGACAACGGGAATCCCTGTACAAAGAAGCCCGCGAAAAGGGCGTTGTTTTCATCCGCTACGACAGTGAAAGGAAACCGGTCGTCAGGAAGGAGACAGACGGGCTGTGGATTTCGGTACGGGACCATGTGCTCGATATGGATATCGATATCCATGCCGACTTGCTGGTTCTGGCCTCGGCCATTGTCCCCCGGGACAATGAAGCGCTGGCCCAGATGTACAAGCTGTCACGCAATGGCGATAATTTTTTCAATGAGGCTCACGCCAAGCTGCGGCCCGTGGAATTCGCTACCGGAGGAATTTTTCTGGCAGGCATGGCCCACTATCCCAAACCCATCGAGGAAAGCATTGCCCAGGCTGCCGCGGCAGCTTCGCGTGCCGCAGTGACCCTTTCCAAAGAGAATATCACCGTAGAGGGTGTTGTTTCTAATGTTCAGGATTTTATGTGCAGAGGATGCGGCGAATGTGAAAAGGTGTGCCCGTTCAATGCCATTGCCGTGGAAGTGAGGGAAGGGGGAGTGAAGATTGCCACCGTGCAGGAGGCCCTCTGCAAGGGCTGCGGAATGTGCGCGGTTGCCTGCCCCACAGGGGCGGCTTCGGTGCACCATTATAGTAATGAAGAAGTGTTGACTATGGTGGAATCCGCCTTCGAAAAAGCCTGAAACTGGCGGCAGCGCATCATCAGTGTGCAAGCGGATTGTCCAGCATATGTTGAATATAGCTGACCAATCCGCTTGCACACAGATGATGCACTGCACACCAGTTTATTGGTACGATAGTGATTCGGTGGTCTTCTGGTCTTTCCTGGGATGTAGAGCAGGGGAAGCGAAACGGATTGTTCAGGTTTTCCTTCAGAGCTTTGATAGTACTCAAGTTCATTGACTGTTGGAAAGAGCTGTACAGGAAAAATGTTTTAGTCTGATAAACGAGATAAAATCATTACTTTTGAGTGAAATATTTCAGGTAAAATACCTATTACTAAGGAAGAAAAAATGTCCGGGGAATTCAAGCCAAAAATAGTAGCGTTTGCCTGCAACTGGTGTGCGTATTCGGCGGCGGATCTGGCCGGTGTCAGCAGATTTCAGTATCCTCCGAATCTGCGTATTATCCGGGTCATGTGCTCTGGCCGCATCAATCCTAATTTTATTCTCAAAGGGTTTGAAAACGGGGCAGACGGTGTCCTTGTCGCCGGCTGACACATTGGCGACTGTCATTACCTGGATGGTAATGTAAAGTGTGAAAAAGTTTTTCAGACTACAAAAGAGCTGGTGCAGATTCTGGGTATTGAACCGGGCAGAGTGCGGCTTGAATGGATATCTTCGGCGGAAGGAACCAAGTTTGCTGAGGTTGCTACAGAGTTTACAGAAGAAATACAATCTTTAGGGCCTCTGAAAATCAAAGAAGCCGCTTGAGCTTGATTATGTTAACTGCCTTAACGGGAGGTAATTGTGAATAGGGACATGCTTGTTATTGGTGGTGGTATTGCAGGGATTCAGTCATCTCTGGATCTTGCGGAGATGGGATTCAAGGTCTATCTGGTGGAACGCTTGCCCAGCATAGGCGGGAAGATGGCCCAGCTCGACAAGACCTTTCCCACCAATGATTGTGCCATCTGAATACTCTCGCCGAAAATGCTGGATGTCGGTCGACATCCCAATATTGAATTGATGGCATACAGCGAAGTTGAGAAAGTTGAGGGAAGTGCCGGTTGTTTCAAGGTACAGGTGCGTAAAAAGGCCCGTTATGTCGATCAGGCCAGATGCACTGGTTGTGGAGCCTGTGCGGAATCCTGCCCAACGCTGGTGACGGACCTGTACAATGAAGGTCACAGCAAGCGAAAGGCCATTTACAGCTGGTTTGCCCAGGGTATTCCTTCCACCCACGCCATTGATACAGCACATTGCCGGGTTTTTCAGGGCAAGAAGTGTGGTATCTGCCAGAAAAAATGCGAGGCAAATGCCGTCGATTTTGAACAGAAAGATGAAGTTGTCGAACTGGAAATCGGTTCAATTATAGCTGCCAGCGGCTACACTGTCTTCAATCCCGGAAAGATTCACGAGTACAGATACAACGAATTGCCCAATGTTGTTACGGCCATGGAGTTTGAACGCTTTCTCAGTGCCAGCGGCCCCACCCATGGGCACATAGACCGTCCTTCCGATGTCGCCGTTCTGCATGAGATCGAGACGCTGGAAAAGCAGGAAAACAAAGCGGCCAAGGGACTGGCCCGGCTCGAAGAGAAATATGGGGTGAAAAGCGACGAGTTCTACAAGAGATATTCCTCCGGAGAAGCCGAGGTGGATGATAGCCAAAAACAGTGGGCAGCAAAGTACGAGGAATATCTGCCGCTGCGGTCAAGGCTAGAAGAGTTGAAGCAAAAAGCTGAAAGTTTTACCACCGCCAAGAAACTGGCCTTTATCCAGTGTGTCGGTTCCAGAGATCTTCGCTTTTATCCATTCTGCTCCGGTTTCTGCTGCATGCATTCGATAAAAGAGGCCATCATTGCCCATGAGCACGACAATGAGACCACCTCGGTGATCTTTGGCATGGATATCCGTGCCGTCGGCAAAGGCTTTGATGAATACAAGGTCAGGGGTAATAATAATTCGAATATTACCTACAGACGCAGCAGAGTGGCGGAGATTCAGAGCGGACCGGATGACAGGCCTGTTCTGGTTTATGAGGATACGCAGAAGCAGGTGGTGCAGCGCGAGGAGTTTGATCTGGTCATTCTGGCGACGGCCTGCGCTCCTGCAGACGGTGTCAAGGATTTAGCGGAAATCCTGGGAATCGAAATCAACAGGTTCGGCTTTTTTAAAACCAGCCCGGAAAACCCGCTTGATACGACAAAAGAGGGCATTTTCGTGTGCGGTTGCGCCCACAGCCCAATGGACATCCCGGAATCGGTTGCCCAGGCAAGCAGTGCGGCTTCGCGGGCAGTGCAGACAGTCACCGTCTCTCCCCAAGAATTACTCAAGGTATCTTAAAAGGTTTTTGAGAAATGAAAAAAAAGGGTAATGAAAATACTGAGGAATTAAGGGTTGGCGTATTTATTTGCGACTGTGGATCCAATATTGCCGGTCATCTCGACTGCAAATCAGTCACGGAATACGCCGCGAGTCTGCCTGGTGTTGTCTATGCCAAGGAAAATCTCTATACCTGTTCGGAATCCGGAATCGGCGAGATCCAGAACGCCATCAGGCAAAACAATCTCAATCGGGTTGTAGTCGCCTCATGTTCCCCCCGGACACATGCACCGCTCTTCGCCAGTTCCTGCGCCCAGGCCGGGCTCAATCCCTATCTTTTTGAAATGGTGAATATCCGGGATCAGTGTTCATGGGTGCATATGGGCAAACGGGATATCGCCACCGCAAAGGCTATGGATCTGGTGCGCATGGGGGTCGCCAAAAGTACGATGCTCGAACCTCAGTTGGATATTGAATCTTCCCTGATTCGCAAAATTCTTGTGATCGGCGGCGGCATCGCCGGACTCTCCGCGGCTGAAGCTCTGGCCGGCATGGGACTTGAAGTCCTTCTGGTTGAGAAAGAAAAAGAATTCGGTGGCGTGATGCGGGATCTTCATCTTCTCGAAAACGGCACTTCCGCGGCAGAGCGGATTGCCGGGCTGGCCGCAAAGGTCGGCGCCACCTCTAACATCACCGCACTGGCAGACACCCGGGTGACCGAGATCACCGGTTATATCGGCAACTACAAGGTCGCTTATAAGACAGCAGGGGGAGAGAAAAAAGAAGAAACCGTGGGTTGCATCGTGGTGGCTTCCGGTGGTGTCCCTCTAACCGGTGAAGGTTTATTCGGCTACAACGGCGAAACGGTCATTACCCAGATGGAACTCGAAAAAAGGCTCAAGGATGGATCGTTCAAGGGTTCTAAGATAGTGATGATCCAGTGCGCCGGAGCACGCAATGCGGAACGGGAATACTGTTCACGAATCTGCTGTGCCACTGCGGTAAAAAACGCTATGATCATCAAGCGTAAATATCCGCTGGCAAATGTCCATATTCTCTACCGCGACATGCAGATGTACGGTGATGAAAAGGAGCAAATGCTCTGGGATGCCAGAGGAATGGGAATAAGCTTCGATGTCTATGATCCGGAGAGAGAGCCGCAGGTTAATGATGGCAAAGTGGTTTTTTATCAGTCCGTGCTGGGAGTGACCAAGGAGATCGATACCGATCTTGTTGTGCTTTCCACACCTCTTGTCGCCAGGGCAGACGCCTCTGAGATCGCCGGACTGATGCGGGTTCCCACCGATAAGAACGGTTTCTTTCTGGAGGCCCACGCCAAACTTCGCCCCCTTGACTTTGCAGCGGATGGCATATTCGTCTGCGGCAGCGCCCGCTATCCGAGTACTTCGGTTGAAGCGCGGACCCAGGGCATGGGCGTCGCTTCACGAATCGGCGCCATCCTTTTCAAGGATATGTTGGTGAAAAGTGCGATTGTCGCACAGATTGATGCAGAATCCTGTGTAGGCTGTATGGGATGTCTCAATGTCTGTCCCTATGATGCCATCAGCTACAACAGGGAAACGAGAGTGTGTGAGGTCAAGGAGATTCTCTGCAAGGGCTGCGGCAGCTGTGCCGCGACATGTCCCTCTCACAGCGCCATTCTGAGAGGGTATAAACCGGAGCAGTTGTTGGCGCAGATACGGGCAATCTAATGACAGGCACTATCCAGTACAAAAAGCGATATACGTTTTGTAGTTTTAATAATTTAAAAAGGAACTGATAATGAGTGACGACATTTTCGAACCCAAGATCGTCTGTTTTCTGTGTACCTGGTGAGCATACGCCGCTGCTGACCTGGCTGGGGTCAGTCGTTTGCAATACCCGGCGAATGTTCGCACGGTCCGGGTAATGTGTAGTGGGAGTGTGTCACCGCACCATATTCTTTTAGCGTTTCAACATGGGGTGGATGGTGTATTTGTCGGCGGCTGACACCTTGGCGAATGCAATTACCTGTATGGTAATTATTCCACCAAGAAGCGTGTAACCGTTCTCAGGGAGATGCTCAAGTTCAGCGGAATCGAAGAGGAGCGTCTCAAGGCGAGCTGGGTTTCTTCAGCTGAAGCACCGGAGCTGGTTCATGAGTTTAATACGTTCATCGACGAGCTGCGCAGGCTGGGGCCGTCCCCTTTGAAGAATGATTACAGAAAAGAATTGGCCTAAGACAGGCAGGGTGTTTTTATGATTGACACTATCAAGAAAAAAGTAAAAGACCTCCTGGAATCAGATGAGATTGCAGGATTCATGGGACTTGCCCTGAAACATGGCCACGTCGCTCCTCATTTGTACCGGAAGGGCGACGATATGGGAAACATGGTTTTGGGCGATACCAAAAAAGCGGGTGATTCCAGATATCCTCTCAACAAATATCTGATAAATCTGTACCGAGCTTACCCCGAGGAAGTTTTCGGTGTGCTGGTCAGGGGATGTGACGACAGGGGACTGCAAACGCTCTATACCTGGAACCAGCTTGATCCCAAGAAGGTTGTGCCGGTTGGTATTGCCTGTCCTCAGGAACTGGCTGATGCCTGCGAGTGTTCGCAGCCCTATCCAAAGGAGATCATGGCGGGTGAAGCCGTCCAGGCGGGGGCCTCAAAGTCGGTTGCTGAAATCGATGCACTGGGATTGACCGAGCGGTTCTCCTACTGGATGGAGGAGTTTGTCAAATGCATCAAATGCTACGGCTGCTCCAATATCTGTCCCATGTGTTTCTGCAGTGAATGCAGCCTCAAGTGCGACGACCTGATAAAGAAAGGTGAACTTCCTCCCGAAATTCCTGCGTTCCATCACACCAGGGCAATGCATATGGTTGGGCGCTGTATAGACTGCGGGCTATGTGAGGAAGCCTGTCCTTCACATATCCCTCTGCGGACCCTGTATAAGAAAGTCAATGCCGTCATGGATGAGCAATTTGATTTTAAGACAGGCATGAACCGCCGGAGATCTCCGCTAAATACTATAGAGCCTGTACAGGGTAAAGAATAGGAAAGGTACTATTATGGATTACAGGACAGTACTGACAACATGTACATACTGTGGTTGTGGCTGCAACTTTTTTCTGGAAGTGCTGGATGGCGACCCGATTGGCACCATACCCTGCAAAACAAGCCCGGTTAATGAAGGAAAACTCTGCATTAAAGGCTGGAATGTCCATGAATTCATCTGCAATAAACATCGTTTGACCCAGCCGCTTATCCGTAAAAACGATAAGCTTGAAGAGGTCTCCTGGGATGAGGCTCTTGATTACACGGCTTCGAGACTGAAGGAGATTGCGGCAGAGAGCGGACCGGACAGCATTGGTTTTTTAACTTCCGCTAAGGTTACTAACGAGGAAAACTACCTGCTGCAGAAGTTTGCCCGTGCGGCGGTGAAGACCAACAACATAGATCATTGCGCCCGTCTCTGACACTCTTCCACCGTGGCAGGTCTTGCCGCAGCTTTTGGAAGTGGCGCGATGACAAATTCCATCGAAGAGTTTGAAGACGCCGACTGCATTTTCATCATCGGTTCAAACACCACGGTTGCTCATCCCCTGGTAGCCACCCGCATTTACCGCGCTAAAAAGAACGGTGCCAAGATCATTGTCGCCGATCCGCGCAAGGTCCATATCTCCGAAATTGCCGATATTCACGTCAACCATACAATGGGAACCGATGTCGCTCTGATCAACGGCATTATGAATGTGATCCTGGCAAAAGGCTGGCAGGATCAAGCCTTTATTGAGGAACAGACCGAGGACTTCGAGGCCTGCCGGAAGGTAATCGAGGGCTTTACTCCGGATAAGGCCTCGGCAATATGCGGCGTACCGGCTGAAGATATCGAGCGGATCGCCGAATGTTACGGGACTGCCGATAAGGCTTCGATCATATACTGCATGGGAATTACCCAGCATACCACCGGAGTGGACAATGTCAAATCGCTTGCCAATCTGGCTATGCTTACCGGCAGTCTGGGCAAGGAATCTTCAGGTGTGAATCCGTTACGCGGCCAGAATAATGTGCAGGGAGCCTGTGATATGGGTGGCCTTCCTAACGTCCTTACGGCCTATCAGCCGGTAACCTCTGCAGGTGTGATCGAGAAGTTCGCCAAGGCCTGGCAGGTTGATTCTCTCTCCGACAAGGTTGGGCTTACCATTCCCGCAATGCTCGAAGGTCTGGAGAATGACAGTGTAAAGGCACTCTATATCATGGGGGAGAATCCCGTTGTCAGTGACCCGGATGTCACCCATGTAAAAAAAGCTCTAGAGAAGGCGGAGTTTCTGGTGGTGCAGGATATTTTCCTCACAGCTACCGCGGAAATGGCTGATGTCGTTTTACCGGGCGTCTCTTTTGCCGAAAAGGACGGTACTTTTTCCAATACCGAAAGGCGGGTCAGCAGGGTACGTCAGGCTATTGAACCGCGCGGCGGGGCGCGGCAGGACTGGCAGATAATTCAGGATATCTCCAGCCGCTTCGGCTACCCGATGAGCTATTCCTCACCCGAGGAAATCTTCGACGAGATGGCTAAGTTAACTCCTTCCTATGCCGGAATATCCTATGAACGGCTGGAGGGCGACGGCCTGCAGTGGCCTTGTCCAACTCCGGATCATCCCGGAACCCGTTATCTTCACAAGGGCAAGATTGCCCGCGGCAAAGGGCTGTTCCACGGTATTGGCTTTCAGGCCCCCGCGGAAAATGTGGATGAGGAGTATCCTTTCTGGTTCTCCACAGGAAGAGTCTTTGCCCATTACCATACCGGCACAATGACCAGGAATTCACCCACTCTCGATGCTGAAATCAAAGAAGGTTTCATTGAGCTGAGTATTGCCGATGCCGAAAGATTGGGGGTCATCAATGGGGAAGTCGTCACCGTCTCATCGAGACGGGGCAGCGTCGATACCAAGGCCCTGGTGACCAAACGTATCGAAAAAGGATCCGCCTTTATGCCCTTCCATTTTATAGAAAGCTGTGCCAATATACTGACTAACTCGGCCTACGATCCGATCTGTAAGATCCCGGAACTGAAGGTCTGTGCCGTCAATATTGTCAAAAAAGCCGCTTAACCAACTAATCTCCAGCTCAGTTTGTCAGATCTACACATCCCGGCCATTTTGAGGGCCGGGATGCTATTTCAGCCGCCCCATGGCATTTCAGTATACTCCTGAAAAATTCTGTCGTGTAGTTCCTTGAAGAAGGCTTCATGCCCACGTTCCCATGCGGCCAGTTGAGAGAAGGCCAGCTGGGCAACACCTGAGGAATTTTTGGCGGCCATCTCATAAAACTCAGAAAGGTCGTGTTCAATCAAATACGCTGTCCTTAAGACAGCGATGTCGGGAATCATCGACTCAATCAAGCTCTGATCCAACAGCTCCCGGCCTGCACGATCTTCAAA
The DNA here is from genome assembly GCA_016278675.1 of Desulfobulbaceae bacterium. Taxonomy (GTDB): domain Bacteria; phylum Desulfobacterota; class Desulfobulbia; order Desulfobulbales; family Desulfocapsaceae; genus Desulfopila_A. Next base: position 86,876 of record JADQBJ010000005.1, read on the forward strand.
CCAGCTATCTTTTTCAAGAGGAGTGTTGGTGGGACCTGCTTCTTCTTCTTCTGGAGTATTGATAAGCTCCTTTATGTATTGGATATGTTTCAGTTCTTCATTTGCAAGATTCTCAAAGATCTCTGCCGCTGCTCCATGGCTTGCCTCTTCGGCATTACGTTTGAAAAACTGATATCCTTCCTCTTCTCTCTGAAGTGCATACTCATAGATTTTCTGCAAGTTCATAAAACAGGCCTCCCGTTTTTGAGTGTTCGTGTTTTTTTTGCAAGAAAACAATCCGTCTAAAGGTTCTCAGCCCAGCTGGGTGAGAAGATTAACAATTTCCCGGGAGCAAGGTTCAGGCGCCGCCGATAAAGGGACCTGCAATAAAATAGCAGCCGAGTCCGGCAATCACCGTCCCGGCGGCGCGCCGGAACCATAACCCTGCACCCTGGTAGGCGCTATTTTCCATAAGCTTACGAATCAACGCAGTGGAGCTGCCGGCGATGACTATCGGCAGACAATGGCCAAGGGCAAAAAGGAGCATCATCACCGAGCCTGTAATAACTTTTTGCTGCACCGTTACAATGGCTAGTATGGGAGCGATGAAACCGAAGGTGCAGGTGCCGGAGAGTATTCCATAAGCCAACCCAAGACCGAATGCTCCGGATATGCCCTTCAGCCTGAGACGATACAGCAGCGAACCGTTCATGGAACAGGCCTGCACGCCAAGCATACCCAGGGCTACCCAGATCAGAACAGCGCCGACCGGAACTTGCCACCAGATGCCCACATCACCAAGCATGCGACCCAACAGGGAGCAGACAATACCCAGCCCGGCAATGGTGATAAACAGCCCCAGTGTGAAGGAGCAGGCATACCATCCGGCTTTGCGTGGTTGAACTGCGGTTTCCTGACCGCCCACATAGGCGACGATGAGAGGGATGGAAGCCAGGTGACAGGGACTGAACAAGACACTGATCAGGCCCCAGAGAAAAGCTCCTGTGGCGGCCAGAGCCAACCCGCTGTCCATCCACTGGTTCACGGCAAGCAGGAAGTGATCGAACATGTTCACCTCAGACTCATAATTACAGCAACTCCTGTTGCAAACATCAGGAGACTCCGAGTTCGCTCAAAATTTTAATGATCTGCTTTTTATCAAGAAAACCAACGTGGCGTTGCACTTCCCTGCCGTCGGCATCAAAGAAAATCTGTGTTGGGATTGCCCTGATGCCATACTTTTTTGCCTGATCCGGTTTTTGCCACACATCGATAAAGATAATATCCGCCTTGCCTTGATATTCCTCTTTGAGCTCTTCGAGGATAGGTGCCATCATCTTGCACGGAATACATTCGGAAGCACCCAGGTCGATCATTGTGACCAGGCCGGGGGCAGGCACTGCGGCTGCCTGCAAATTATCCTTGCCCTCATTTGGTGAAGATCGTGCCGACAGCAGGCTGTATGTTCCTGCGACTGCAATGAGAATGGCAGCGATAATCAGTGTCCATCTAGGTTGTATTTTCATCAATTTTACTCCGGGATCGGGTGGTTGGAGTCTCAGCTCCAGGACAATAGGCACCGGTGCATCTCATCATTTTGGGGCAGCTGTCGGCATCCTCTGTTATTTTTTAAGCCAACCGACAACATCCTCTTTGGTGGGAATCTTGCCAACGGATTTCACCTCACCGTTGATAACCACTGCGGGAGTGCCAAACACACCATACCCCGCTATTTTCATGGCATCACTCACTTTTTCAACTGTGGCGTCGATTCCGGTTTCGGCTACTGCTTCTCTGACTACCTGTTCCGTTTTTGTGCAATTCGGACAACCCGGGCCCAGAACCTTAATTTCCATAATGCTCCTTGTAAATCCTCAATTTTAAATTGGTCTATTTCGTTATTGGGCGATATGGTGGATGGCAAATAAGCTTCCATAGATATTCTCCCGATGGATATTCGGCAGCCGCTTAAGCAATGTATTCACTTCGGCATCGTTTTCCAGCCAGTGCCGCAGATTACCAAGCAGGTTGGCAGCATATGGACTTCGTTGTCCATCGGACAGCTGATAATTAACCCACAATCCCTCTTTTATCCTGGTAACCCATCCTGCTTCCTCGAGAATCCTGAGATGCTTGCTTGCACTCGATTGCGCCAGTCCAAGTGCCTCATGGATTTCGCAGACACAGAGTACTCTATGTTGCAGCATTTTAATAATTTTGACTCTGTTCGGGTCAGACAATGCCTTCATCACCGCAAGGAACTCTTGCATAAAACCTCCATATTCATATGTTGGAATATAGTTGGCTTGCAGTTTTCTGTCAAGAAAACAATATTGTATTTGGATATACGATATCTTTGAGACCGGCAGCATGAATCCAGCTCGGTTCATTGGTGATCAGCTCGGGGAGACTCGCATTAAGCTCGAAATATAAGCTTTTTCACGGGCTTTGATTTTAAGGACAGCGGCTCAGGCAATTAAAAAAAACTTTTTTCATTAAAGCTTATACTGGTCTTTAATCTGTTCGTAAACCAGAGTAGAAACTTTTCTGATCACATCACCACGGGTGCGCATCCAATGCCCGTAATTATTGGGACGGCTGTTTTGTTCAATAATACCGACGATGACATAGGGATAAGGCTGACCAGTTTTATCGTGCAGGACAAGGATACCCATGTCACCGCAGAGGTAGGCGGTCGAACCGGTTTTGTTGTAGACTTTGGTGCCTCGGGGAATTGGGGTGCCGTCATAGAGGCGGTCACGTCCGGGAAGGGACATCAGGCGGCGGATCTCTTTGCTGTACGGCAGTTCATCATTCCACAGTGCCAGGAGAAACCTGACATAATCGGAAGGTAGAGCACTGTTCTTATAGGTTCTGCCTCCGGCCGGTATATATTCTTTGATCAGGGTGTTTTTGAATATATGACCATAGTGCTTTCGCAGTAAACCTTCGACGTGCGCAGGCCCGCCTGCCATACGCATTATCCAATTGGTGGAAGCATTGTTGCTGCGCTGGATCATAGCTTCCATGTTTCTTCTGCTTTTGGGGCCATATACCAGGCCACCTTCTTTTACCTGATGAAAGAAGGCCAACGATATGAAGGGTTTGATCATACTGGCAGCTTGGAAAATCTGATCTGGATTGATATTGACAAGGGGCTCGTTCTTGGTCAGATCATATACCATCCAGCTGGTTCTCTCATTGCTTCTTAGCTCTCCTTTGCGGCGCAGTTCGCCTATGAATTCCTCAATATGTTTTTCAAATTGCGGGTTGCCGGAAGGAGCCTCTCTGACGATCCGTTTAACCATATCTGGCGTCAAGGTAATTACAGGTTGCTCTTCCTTGGGCAGGGCGGGGGAGGCATCCGGTATGACAGTGACCACTTCAGCCACCGGAGTCGATATTGGTTCTGTTATAGCACCCTCGACCGTTGTGCCAAAGACCACAGGGTTGTTGGATTCCGGTATAATTGCTGTTGAGATACGTTGTGCTTTGAGCAGGTTTCGGTGTTTTTGGGCTACAGCGTAAGTTGAGGCACGATCTCCCATGCGTCGATAGATAAGGGCGTAATTCTCAGAATCCGTCTGTACAATAAAGAGATTTTTCTCCACCTCCTCACCGAGATAATGGCTGATTTTTCCATGGACCTTCTTCAGTGCCTCAATGTTTGGCCCCAGCCCATAGCTGACATTATAGAGTTGATAATAGCCATCATTCTTCATTGCAGAGCATTCGGAAAGACCAGCCTGGCGAAGTGCTTCACTATGCTGAATCATCAATTGCGCGGAAGTCAGGGCGGTGCCGCCAAGATTATAGATTAGTCCGTAATCTCCGGGATCACGGCCGACAATGTTCAGGCGATCTATTTCCTGCGGATCCAAAACCTTTTCTAATTGCTGCCGGTAATCAAGAACATTCTCCAGACTGCTGTCCCAGATATACGCTATATCATATTGATCGTTCTGGGCGAAAACGGTGCAGGGGACAATGACGAAAAAGAGCAGTATGGTAAGGAATCGAATCATAATTTTGTTATTCTTCAATATAGAAATTTGCAAAAATGTTAAAAGCTTAACAGCAAGAAACAACAACTTTACAGATAGTAAGGTAAAAAGACCGATGTGCCGAGAGGTCAGGGTACCATTCCTGGTATTCTTGGTGAGCTCCCGACTGTACAGATGGTATGTCGAGATCGTTGCACCAAAATTATCCTCTAATTCAGGACACCCTGAAACGCCGCAAACCCTTACACATGAAAGGCTTGCAACTAAGCTCAATCCCTATGAGTATAACAAAAATTGAAATCATCTCCTTAAAAAAATGGAGTAGTCATTGAAAAAAATCTTATCCGTGCTGTGGCGGCGTCCTCAGTTTGAGGACATCTGTCAACATTTCAAATAGAAAGGCGTTAAAAGAAGAAAATGTCGATTGGGAATTTTATTTCCTAATTACCCCTAATCCAGCTGAGCTGGAAAGAACCTTTAGAGAGATTATTTTATTGCAAAAAAAAACAAGAAAACAATCTGTAAGGTACTCATCTTCAGTCACGTCTGGGCCAGGAGTTACTGAGTTTCAGAGGTAATCTGATTTTATTTTTTGCTCATCACCCAATGAATCTTGAGTGTCTTACTCTTGATAGTCTGCCATAAAGAGCAGGAAAACGGAAAATACGTTAAGGCCAATAGCTTTTAACGGCCGCCAAACCACTTTGTCCAGTTCAGCAGGGTTAGGGGCTCTCCTGTCGGATTGATTTGAAATGCGGCTATCTCTTGCAGGCATAAATGTAGAGATTTTCCGGTTGCGGCTGCCATTCTCCTTTTTCGAATTCCTGCCTTACCTGGCGCGCCCGGCTGCGTACCTCCTTTTCCGTGGAGAGTTTCCAGTGATCCTTTATTAAGAGAAGAGGACTGGGAGCCTGTTTTACGATTGTGCAGCCAAGTTCCTCAAGTATCGAAATTACCTGGGGCTGGGTTATGTCGTATACGCCCTGGCGTAATGTCGGAGATTTTCCAAACTCTTCAATCCAGGCTTCAGCCATTCTTCCGGACAGGAATGGCACCCAGGGAATCTTGCAGTGGCCTTCCCAGCCGTTACGGGCATCTTGGGCGCGGATGGCGATAACCCCGTCTTTTTTGGTAACGCGCACCAACTCCCGAAGTACCAGGGATGGAAAGGGGATATGCTCAAAGACATACCAGGAGCTGATTGCCGAGAACGACTCGGAGCGAAAAGGCAGTTCCTCACCGTCGGCAATTACACAGCGTTTTTTCCATTCTTCAGGACTTTCAGTACAATCAATAAGCCTTTGGTAACGCTCGATTTTGCCCGGGAGGAGATCGACACCCCAGATATTCTTTTGGCGACGCAGGCCTTCAAGAACAAAATAGCCGATTCCAAAACCGAAATCGAGAATCGGACCGGCAAGGTCCTTGGGGTTCATTTGAAGCAGGGCGGCATGAAACTGGTTCCACCTGGTGTGCCCCTTCCTTATTTTCCTGGGGTCCAATATGGTTTCAGGGTCCCATTTATCCTCGGTCTGATTCCGGGACAGGGCGCTTTCGGCCCTTGCTGCTTGAGCATTCATGAGAGGGATCACTTATTGCCAATGATGATCTCGAAAAAATAATCATCGAAGTTGCCGGGATGAAAAAGCCTGCTTTACCGTCATTCAGGGCGGGTTTAGTGTGTGCTGGATATTACATTTTCTAGTATTCCTGAACCATTGTCAAAAAGAAAATCTATGGCTTAGTTTAATTCACATAGATACATTTTAATATCTGCTATATGTCTTTTCAAGACTATACCCAATCAAGTCTGAGAAGGATCTCATACAAATAGGACAGCATCTCTAATATGTTGATTTAGCCGGAAGATGATATACAGTTTATGATGTACCAACGGAAAATAAACCGTCAAATAAGCACTATGGAGGTGGACCGAATATGCGTATACCCCCTGAAATTTCCTTTCATGGATTGAATCGAAGTGAGTATCTTGAAAATCTGATTTACAACGATATAGCCAAACTCGAAAAATTGAGCGATAACCTCATCAGCTGCCGGGTTGGAATTGTGCTGGAGCAGAAAAGCCGCAAAACATCCAACCCCTATCGAGTACGCATTGAAATGCGTTTTCCACCGGGGCATGATCTTGTCGTCAACCATAAATCGGGCTTAAAGGAAGACACGGAAGACCTGCCGACTGTAATCAAAAACGGTTTCAAGTCGGCGCAACGCCGGTTGAAGCAGCAAATTGAAAAGCAACAGGGGGTGCGGAAGGTTCATCCCCAACAGGAGACTATCGCCCTGATCACCAAAATATTTTCCGAAGAAGGATATGGATTTTTACGTTCAACCGATGGTGAGGAAGTCTATTTTCACCGTAATAGTGTCCTCAATTATGATTTCGATAAGTTAAAACCCGGTGATGGAGTTAATTTCACAGCAGAACTTGGCGATGAAGGGCTGCAGGCTTCATCCGTCATGGTTGTCGATGCCTCTGGTGGGCGTAGCGAATCTTCGTCGGATTTGCAATCGGATGAACCGCTGGGGTGGGAAAGGGAAGAGTACTAACCCAGCTGGTTCGGACTTCAAAGTACCCCCTGAGGGGTATAAGTGGCCTAGGAGCCTGTCGGAGAAAGCACTTTTCCCCCATCTTGGCGTTGTTTTCAGAAA